>NZ_JAHCDA010000012.1 GCF_018413645.1 Roseococcus pinisoli | reverse complement strand
CCTGAGAACAATATGATTTCAGGAGAATATCTTGCGAAACTTGGCGTCGATTTTGTCCTGACAGGCGGCACGACCGTCTCCGAGGAGAGTTTCGCCATCGAGGTCATGCTCCTGGAAGCTCGAACCCGGCGCTACCTCTGGGCCGAGCATTTTCAGGGGAAACTCATACCCACCGAAATCCTCAACGTCCGGGACGAGGTGGCAAACAGCATCGCTCGGACCCTGGCGCAGCCTTACGGCATCATCTTCAGCAACAAGGCACGAGAGACCGATGGCCGGCCACCGGAGTTCCTGGACTCCTACGACTACGTCATCCGTTTCTATCAGTACTATCGCACCTTCGATTACAACGTCTTCGAAAGCGTCCGGACAGGGCTGGAGCGGGCTGTCCTGATGGATCCGGGCTATGCGGATGCCTTTGCCTGCCTGTCCCAGATCTACTCGGACGCCTTCAGATTCAGCTACGCCCTGCCCGATCCAAGGATCGATCCGCGTCAAAGGGCCCTGCTGCTCGCGCATCGATCGATCCAGCTCGCGCCGAATTCCAGCCGCGGATATCACGCATTGGGACATGCCTATTGGTTCAACGGCGACGTGGCCGGCGCGCTGGCCGCTTTCGGGGCGGGGCTCACCCTGAACCCCAATGACACAGACCTGATGGCCGATCTCGGACTTCGCTATGCGAACCTCGGGCGATGGCAGGATGCGCTGCCTTTGCTGGAGGGGTCCTATGCGCGGAACCTGGCGCAGCCCGGAACCTACCGCGTGGGGCTGGCCCAGTATCACTATGTTCATGGCCGCTACGAGGACGCCCTCGCGGAGGCGCGGAAGATCAACGCGCCCCACGTGCTGTACGGCTTTGTGTTGATCGCCGCCGCGGCAGCGCAACTCGACCTGCACCAGGAGGCCCGGGAGGCGCTGGAGCAGCTCCTGGCACTGGACCCGAATTTCGGCGATCGCATCGTCTCCGACCTGACCCTGCGCCACATCCACGCCGACATCATCAGCGCGGTCCTGGACGGCTTGCGCAAGGCGGGGCTCACGGGCCGTGAAATGGGGGGGAGGCTCGGACCGGGGCCGTCCCCCGGACGACTTTCGATGTAGGGTCCACCCGCCCGGACATCCCACCCTCGCACGCGGAATGTCACAGTAACTAACGTCAACTCCCTGCCGGGCGACCGCAAGCCGGCTCTAGGTTTTCAAGGGCGATCACGCCTGCGAAACACCAGATCGGGAGGATCTCGATGAACCGCCGCCTCTTCCTAACGCTGCCACTAACACT
>NZ_JAHCDA010000011.1 GCF_018413645.1 Roseococcus pinisoli | reverse complement strand
TCCGCTGGCGCCGCCTCGTCCGAGATTACGAGCAACGCCTCGACGTATCCGAGGCCATGATCCACCTCGCCATGGGGGCTCTCCTCCTGCGCAGGATCGCAAATCGATGAATTCTCAAACGGTCACTAACGATTAGAAGATTCTCGGATCCGCTGAGCGAGTACGATGTCGATGTGGTCAGCCTCGCAATGGCTCTGGCAAGAATAGCCAGCGGCACAATTCGATTGACGAGCAACTGTCAAACGACAAAGTTTGGCAAATAGTCATGGTCATAGGGGAAACAGCAAT
Organism: Roseococcus pinisoli; assembly: GCF_018413645.1. Classification (GTDB taxonomy): domain Bacteria; phylum Pseudomonadota; class Alphaproteobacteria; order Acetobacterales; family Acetobacteraceae; genus Roseococcus; species Roseococcus pinisoli. The sequence goes on along the minus strand of NZ_JAHCDA010000011.1, from coordinate 1,098 downwards.
GGTTTCGGCTGCGAGGCTTTGACTATCGGTATGCATTTTGCTGTCTGTCGCGTGCAAGGTGAGTGCGCAAGAAGAATGCGCCAGCGGGTACACATATTTAGGACAAGTAAACGCAGAAAACAGGCAAGTCCCTGGCCGGGAAGCCAAGATTAATACGAGCGTAGGTCGCATCAATCTTCCGCAATCCATCCGGCCAGACACGTCGCGACCAGGCGAGCTTCACCACGGAGCGAGTGGCGGGACTGCACGGGCCGTCATGACCTCGGCCCATGTTCCTCGAGGTATCCGCCTTTACGCGTCCGGGAGCCAGTCGATGGCGTGTCAAGGCTGGTCTGTACATTCACCCGTTCCAGTACTCCAAAATGGAATCGTTATAGGATACGACGTAAGAATGTACTGCCACAGCGGCAGCACTTTAAATTGTACGTCTAACAGGGAAAATCAATGTTGGGTCAGAGTATCTATGTGTGCTCGAGACCTGAATTGGGTGGCGCCCCCACCCCCACCCCCACCTCCTCCTACGCCTGAGCCAAGCCCCCCGCCCACAATTTTGCCGAATACCCGGCCCAACCGCACCTCAGAACCGGCATTTTTTCGTGAACCAACGTTTCGGTACGGCGTCAATGGCTCGTCTTTCGTCATATATGGTCGCAATTACAACCAGATCCCAGTGACCTGCTCTTACTCTTTTACCCTTGACTATACTCAGTACGGCCAGACAGGGCAGCAGAACTACTCGGGCGAATTTACGGTTCGTGTAGGATCTGGTGAGACGACGGTTCTTCTCGCGCAGACACCTTGGGCGAGACCGAGGCTGAGGGATGACCGTGTCTCGATCAGATGCTGATGTGATCGCCGACTGATCCTGCGGGATACGGCTGGCATGCAAGATGCAGTCCCCCGAGCCGTATCCATGGTCCTGGCGTTGCATCCGCGATCGCGCTCTGCTGCCTATGAGCAGAGAGGCTAGTTGTTTGATCCCGGGCTTTGATGGTGCACTCTCGCTGCAGGAATCGAGGGACGCGCTATGGGCTAGGTTCTTCACGGGAGCGCCACGACGACTGAGGCAGTCCGTCGAGCGATACAACATAGTCAAGC
>NZ_JAHCDA010000010.1 GCF_018413645.1 Roseococcus pinisoli | reverse complement strand
AACGTCAACTCCCTGCCGGGCGACCGCAAGCCGGCTCTAGGTTTTCAAGGGCGATCACGCCTGCGAAACACCAGATCGGGAGGATCTCGATGAACCGCCGCCTCTTCCTAACGCTGCCACTAACACTTGCCCTCCCCGCGATCTCGGCATGCCAGTCTTCCATAGATACCGAGGAGTCCATCACGCTCAACGGTGTCATCGAGACGGTGGATCCCACCTCCCGGGAGGTGCTGATACGCGGCCAGTCCGGCGCCCAGTCCGGCAGGTTGGTGAGCATGGTCGTCGGCAGCCGTGTGCAGCGCCTCAACCAGATCCGCCCCGGCGACCGCGTGACGGTGCACTACTATCAGGCGCTGGCTGCCCGAGTGGCTCGCCCGCGGGCTGGGTCAGCGGAACCGCCCTTTGCCGGGGAGCGCATCTCGCGCGAGGCGGCTCGCCCGGGGGGCGAGATGACCCGCGTGCACGCCGCCCGCGTCACCATCACGGCGATCGATCGCGAGACGAGCGCGGTCACCTTCACCGGGCCGGGCAATCTCTCCCGCACGGTCACCCCGCGGAACCCGGAAGTCCTGGAGTTCGTCCGCACGTTGCGCGTGGGCGATCAGGTGGACATGGTCTACGAGGAAGCCCTGGCAGTTTCCATCGAGCCGATGCGCTAAGGCACCGACCTGTCCTTTCTGGGCCGGTGGACGAGCCGGCTACCTTCGCGAAGCCAGTGACGCCCGGGCTGAAAAGGAAATCGGGCCTTATTTCTCGTCCAGACCGAGCGAGTGGACTTTGCCTCCTCTCGCTTTCGGTCCTTCGGCGCAGCCGGCCGTCCCGGGACGAGCTGCTGCCGGAAAGGGTCGAAGTCATATTGGGAGAGAATTGCGATGAGCACGACACTCCACCCCGCCGCTCCCCACCACTTGCCCCTTTTCGTTGCTGGCCCGGATGGATCGGACGTGGTGATGGTGGCCACCGGTATTTTCCTGCTGGCGGCAATCGTGACCTTCGGCATCCTCTTTTTGCGACTGCACACGCTTCCGGAGCGAATGGCGCATAGAGGGCACAAACTTCAGTTTGAGATCGTCGCGGTGCTCGGCCTGCTGGCCCTGTTTACCCATCTCCACATCTTCTGGGTGGCGGGCCTACTTCTGGCCCTGATCGACTTACCGGATTTCACTGGCCCGCTTCGGAGGATCGCCGGCTCGAATGAGCGGATCGCCGGATTACCCCCGGGAGGTGGCGACACCACTGAAGCGCCCCTGGAGGAAAAGGTGCCGCCGGCCATGTCGGTCGAGCAGGACGGTCACTGAGCCATGCTGGAAATCCTGCTCTGCTCGCTCGTCACGATCCTGCCGGATTACCTCTTCCGTCGCTACGTCCAGGGCAAGCGGATCGGGCATGAGATCACACTCTTCTCGGTCTGGTTCGAGCTCCGCTGGGGGATCGTTACCTGCCTGCTGCTGGCGATCAGCCTGATTACCCTGGTCTTCTACTTCCACCCTTCGAGCAACTACGTCGTCTCGGTGTTCCGGGCCGTGCCGATCGTTCCCCAGACCAATGGACGGGTGGCCGAGATCTTCGTGCGCGGAAGCCAAGCGGTGGAGGCTGGGACGCCTCTCTTCCGGCTGGCCGACGAGACGCAGCAGACGGCGGTGGAGGCGGCCAGGCGCGCCATCGCCCAGGTGGATGCCTCAATGCTGGTCGCACAGGCGGACCTGTCCTCGAGCCGTGCACGGATCCTCGAAGCCCAAGGCGCTTTGCGCCAGGCCACCGATGAGCTGGCTGTGAAGAGGGAACTGACCCGGCGGAACTTCGATGTCGTGGCCCGGCGCGAAGTCGAGCGTGTGGAGGTGCTGGTGCAGACGCGGGAAGCCGGCGTCGCGGCCGCGCAGGCGGCGAGCCAGGCCGTGGCGGCCCGCATCTCGGACCAGCTGCCCGCCGAGCGGGCCAGCGCCCTGGCCGCCCTCGCACAGGCGCAGGCGGAGCTGGACAAGACGATCATCCGCGCCGGGGTGAGCGGCCGAGTCGAGCAATTCCTGCTTCAGGTAGGCGATATCGTGAACCCGATGCTGCGCCCGGCCGGCGTGCTCGTGCCCGAGGGGCTGGGCATCCGCAATCGCTCGCTGGCCGCGGGCTTCGGGCAGATCGAGGCGAAGGTGATGCGGGTCGGAATGATCGCGGAGGCCGTCTGCATCTCGCAGCCCTGGGTCGTAATCCCGATGGTGGTCACGCAGGTGCAGCCCTTCGTGGCGGGCGGGCAGATTCGCGGCGGCGAGCAGTTGCTCGATGTTCAGCAGTTTCGCCAGCCGGGTACCGTCCTGGTCTCGCTGGACCCGCTCTACGAGGGCGGGCTGGATGGCGTCGTTCCGGGAAGTCATTGCATCGCCAATGCCTATACTTCGAATCATGAGGCTCTGTCGCAGCCAGGCGTCGGCACTCTGCGCGGAATCGCCCTGCACGCAGTGGATGCGGTCGGGCTGGTCCACGCCATCCTGCTACGAATACAAGCCTTGCTGATGCCGTTTAGGTTGCTCGTTTTGTCGGGGCATTAGGATCCGTGGTGCACCCCGGCCGACGCGTTGGCCTTGGCGGCCATGGACGTCGGTCCGGGTTTTGCGACCACCGCGCGCGGCGAACCACGAGGATGGCGCAACGGGGCAAGTCATCGCCAGTCTTGTAAAGCCTGAGCGGCAGCGGCAGACCAAGCAGGACCTCGAGGTCAGCCCCGATCCAAGGGCGAGAGCTCAGCGCTTCCCCCAACATGCCGATCGCCCATCATCTCGATGGCCCAGTGGCAGATTCGTCGAAACGGGGTTGGTCGGATCTCGGCATTCGCGTGAGAATGTCGGACCCGGCCCTTTGACGGAAAGACGGCCGATAAAGAGTCAGCTCTATCGTCGTAGAGCGTCTCGCGCGAATAACGTCGAAAGGCCGGGTGCACGGCACATGGCCGTTCCTCAATGCAGGATGATCTCGACGCGGCGGTTCTGCGGTTCGCGCACACCCATCGCCGTTGGAACGAGCGGACGATCGAAGCCGAAGCCCTGGATCGTGATCTCGTTGCGGGCGATACCACGGCGGACGAGCTCGGTGGCAACCGCCTCGGCGCGACGCACCGACAGGCGCTGGTTGTACTGAGCCGTACCGGTGCGGTCGGCGTGGCCGGACACCTCGATGCGCGTCGAGTTCACCGTGCGGGCGTTCTGCGCTGCATCGGCGATGATCTGTCGGGCACGGTCGGTCAGGTCCGCACGATCCCAGTCAAAGAAAACCAGGTAGGTGCGGGCGGGAGCCGGCGCGGGGGCAACAGGCGCGACAACCACGGGAGCCGGACGCGGCGCGTTGAAGGCATAGCGCAGTCCGAGCAGCGCGCTGTGGTTGCCGTTGTCCACCGTGATGGAGCCCGTGGCGAGCTGGCGCCCGGTCGGGGCAAAGCTCGCCGTCGACGAGTACTTCACCTCGGTCGTGGCGAAGTAACGATACTCTGCGGTGACCGCGAGGCCCGGCACCGAGGCAATCGGGAAGGCCAGGCCGGCGATCGCCTGGTACGCGAAGACCGCGACGTCGCCATTGTAGTCGGTCCGCACCAGGGTTCCGGGGACCGTGAACCTCGAGGCGTTGCCCGTGTAGCCGGTGAGGGCGACGCCAGCACCGGCTCCGACATAGGGCATCACCCAGGGCGCAGCGGGGATATGGAAGTCATAAAGAGCGTTCACCATGAAGCTGCCCGAATGCCGGGTGCCGTTGGTGCCGGGAATGCGGCCGCTGTTCACCAGCGGACCGAAGCCGGAAATGCCATTGGTGTCGTTATTGCGGTAGCCGATCTCGCCCTCGAGCCGGAGCCCATTGCCGAAGCCGTAGCCCAGGCTGACGACGCCGACGTATCCGGTCTGAAAAGTGGTGCGGCCGTTATTGGCCGGGAAACCGGCGCTGCGCAGGCCAGCCGTCATGCTGCCATTCTGGCGCAGATCAGTCGCGTCACCCCAGTTCGCGCCAGCTCCGGCTCCGACATAGAGACCCGACACCGGCTGCGCCTGTACCGCCAGCGGCGAGGCTAATGCGGCCGTGGCCCAGAGGAATTTCCGTATTGCCATCAGGAGGTCCCAACCTTGAGAGAGATTGCTGTTGTGACCCGACACGATCACCGCCTTGTAGGCGGAAGGCGCTTCCCCTTGCCGTGATCGAGTTCGATTCCGGTCGGCCAAACGATGCGGCACGTCGGGAAGGCGCAACAACGCTTGGACGAGGTATTCGATGTCATTCACGGTGACGTTCGCCTGTGCCTGCGGCGCTGAATTCAGGCGGATTTCAAAAAGAACTGCGCGATCTCCGCTTCCAGAGAAGCGATCAGCGATCGGTATTCCTCGATCTCCGACGCGTGTGCCACGCCGCCCAGCCCCTCGAACCTGGCGAGACACATGCAGGCAAGCCCGTACTCCTCGCAAAGGCTCCGGAACCGGGGATCGGACAGACAGAGCAGGCGGATCAGCAGACCGTGTTCGGGAAACCGGGCGATGACGGCGTCCAGGTTGAGTGAAGGATCGACCACGGTGGTTCCGTCCCACGGATGAGCGGGGCATCCGATCGGCTGCGTTCATTTGATCGAAAGACAGCAAGGCGACGATCGACAACCGCGCCGCCGTCCAAGACGGATCTTGGCCACGGGCAGGTATCGCCTCACGTACGTAACAGTTAGCGCAAGGGCCACCCGTGTGGCCTGACCGATCCGCCCACGGTCTTCAGGTCGCAGATCCCCTCCAAAATCATTGCGCCCCCGTCTTATTTTGCGCCAAAACCCTCCTGCTGTCGGACAGCGCCCAAGACACCAGGAAGTACGGGGGCAAATATGCCCCGTTCAGGGGGGGCCGGATGGGCGACGATCATAATAATGACGTGCCGCCAGATGCTGTCCGAGAACAGCTTCGCCGGATCCTTGACTCCCCCGGTTTCGATGCATCCGAGCGGAACCGGAATTTCCTGGCCTATGTCGTCGAGGAGGCCCTGGAAGGCCGATCGGCCCGCGTCAAAGCCTATACGATCGCCACCACCGTCTTTCGTCGCGATGCGAGCTTTGACCCGCAGCTGGATTCAATCGTACGGATCGAGGCCGGCCGGATCCGCCGCTCCCTGGAGCACT
>NZ_JAHCDA010000001.1 GCF_018413645.1 Roseococcus pinisoli | reverse complement strand
CCCGGGTTTTTGTTCAACCTCCCCCCCCCACCCCGGCTCCACCCCCCCCGCCCCCCGGGGGGGGGGCGGGCCCCCCCCCCCCCCCCGCGGGGGGGGGGGGGGGGGGGCCCGCCGCCGGCGACCAGCGCGTCCATTTCAGCGATGGCGGCATCTTCGACCGCATCTACAAGCCAGGACGCTGAGGGCGCGCTTCCCCTTGGCACCCCACCCACCAATCACCTGACGTGAATGTTGTTTTCTTAATTCACTTTTCTGAGCGAAAAATTCCATTGACGAGGCGCCGCATTCCATGCGCATTTATGGGGCTGCCACTCATCAGGCGGCCCCGCCTGGATCCTGAGTTGATAGGGAAATGGATATGCCCCGCCTCGGTCGCCCTAGCGCCCGGATGATCCCGATGACGAACAGGATGCCCTGTCCGCGCTGTCGCCGCGGCTGAGCCGACCACCCTTCCTCCTTCATCGAACCTGTCCAACCGCCGCCTTCGCGGCGCTGGAGGATCACATGCGCCTTTCCCACCCCATCACCGATAATGGCGTCCTCGTCGCGGCCGCGGCCCTGGGCGATTCCGGCTGGTTCCTGCTCGCCATCGACACCCGCCTCGAGGAGCTCGACCGCGTGAACTTCCCGAGCGTCGAGGCCGTCGAGCGCGCCGCGCGCAACTATCTGCGCCGCAACCACCCGACCAGCACGCCCGCCTGGCGGCAGGGCCGGCCGCAAGGACAGCAGCAGGCGGCCTGACGCCCGCCCAATTCCGCTCGCCCTGAACTACGGGGCCGGGTCACCCTCCTCCCGCCGCGCATCCGACCCATGCCATGCCTGGGCTGGACGCGCGGCGTCCTTGCTTCAAGGCTCCCCTTCGATGCGACAACAAGGTCCCCACCCCATGCGCCATCTCCTTTCCTCCCGGGGCCACCGCGCGCGCCTGGCCGCGGCGCTGCTCGGCCTCGCCCTCGCGCCGGCGGCGACGATGGCGCAGACGCTGACCGTCGGCCTCGCCACCCCGGTCAACTCGGCCGATCCGCACTTCTCCAATACGACGTCGAATTTCGCCCTCACCCACCACATCTTCGACACGCTGGTGGATCGCGACACGCAGGCGCGGCTGACGCCGGCGCTGGCCGAGAGCTGGACGGCCGTCGAGGACACGATCTGGGAATTTCGCCTGCGCCCCAACGTCACCTGGCATGACGGCCAGCCGCTGACGGGCGACGACATCGCCTTCACCATCAGCCGTGTCCCGAACGTGCAGGGCAGCCCGGGCGGCTTCGGCGGCGCGGTGCGGGCGATCACGCGCGTCGAGGTCGTGGATGCGCGAACGGTGCGCTTCCACACCGCGCGCCCCAGCCCGCTCCTGCCGAACGACCTCGCCTCGGTGCAGATCATCTCCCGCCATGTCGGGACGGACGCCAATCCGCCCGACTACAACAGCGGCCGCGCCGCCATCGGCACCGGCCCCTATCGCTTCGTGAGCTACCGCCCGGGCGAGGGCGCGGTCTTCGAGCGCAACGACGCCTGGTGGGGTCCGGCCCAGCCCTGGTCCCGCGTGAACTTCCGCTTCATGGCCAATGACGGCTCGCGCAGCGCCGCCGTCCTGGCGGGCGACGTGGACGTGATCGACCAGGTGCCGAGCGCCGACCTGCCGCGGCTGCGGCGGGATCCGCGGCTGACCATCTCCGAGATCACCGGCGTGCGGCTGATCTACCTGCAGCCCGACTTCTCCCGCCAGGGCGGCGACGTACCCGGCGTCACCGACAACAACGGCCAGCGGCTGGCGAGCAACCCGTTCCAGGACGTGCGGGTGCGCCGGGCCCTGTCCATTGCCATCGACCGCCGCGCCTTGGCCGAGCGCGTCATGCAGGGCACCGCCGTCCCCACCGGGCAATGGCTGCCGGAGGGCAGCTTTTCCTACAATCCCGAGGTCGGCGTTCCCGCCTTCGACCCCACCGAGGCCCGGCGCCTGCTGGCCGAGGCCGGCTTCCCGCAGGGCTTCCGCCTGACGCTCAGCACGCCGAACGACCGCTATCCCGGCGACGCCGCCACCGCCCAGGCCGTGGCGCAGTTCTGGACGCGCGTCGGCGTGCGCACGGAGATCGAATCCCTCCCCTGGGCGACCTATCTGAGCCGCGGGCCGCGCCAGGATTTCGGCTTCCGGCTGGGCGGCTGGGGCAGTTCGACCGGCGAGGCCTCCTACCTGCTGCGCAACGTCGTCGGCACCTTCAACCGCGAGCGCGGCTGGGGCTCGCCCAACTTCAGCCGCTACAGCAATCCGCAGCTCGATGCGCTGACGGAGCGCGCGGTCACCACGATCGACGACGCGCAGCGCGAGGCGCTGCTGCGCCAGGCCGTGAAGGTGGAGACCGACGACCTCGGCATCGTGCCGCTCTTCCTGCTGCGGAACGCCTGGGCGGTGCGCCGCGGCCTGCAATACGAGGCGCGGGCTGATGAGCAGACGCTCGCCACCGCCGTGCGGCGCGCGCCATGATCGGCCGCCGCACCCTCCTCGGCAGCGCCGGTGCGCTGCCGCTCCTCGCCGGGCCGGCCCTGGCGCAGGGCGCCGCTGCGCATACGCTGCGCTACATCCCGCAGGCGGATGTGACGAGCCTGGACCCGCTCTCCACCACCTCCTACGCCGTGCGCAACCACGCGCATCTGTGCTGGGACACGCTCTACGGCCTCGACGCCTCCTTCCTGCCGCAGCCGCAGCTCGCGGAAGGCCATGTCGTGGAGGAGGGCGGCCTGCGCTGGATCTTCACCCTGCGCGACGGCCCGACCTTCCATGACGGCGAAAAGATCCGCGCCGTGGACGCGGTCGCCTCCCTCCGCCGCTGGATGGCGCGCGACACGCACGGCCAGACTCTGCAGGCCCGGCTCGAGGAGATCCGGGTCCTGGACGACCGGCGCTTCGCCCTGCGGCTGCGGCGGCCCTTCGGCGCGATGCTGGACGCGCTCGGCAAGACCTCCTCCTACCCCTGCTTCATCATGCCCGAGCGCTTCGCCGTCACGCCGCCGACGACACCGCTGACCGAGGTGGTGGGCTCCGGCCCCTATCGCTTCGTCGCGGAGGAGCGGCTGTCGGGCGCGCAGCTCGTCTATCGCCGATACGACCGCTACAGCCCGACGCCCGTCGGCACCCCGGGCGGGACGGCGGGCCCCAAGCTCGCGCATTTCGAGCGCCTGGAATGGCGCATCATCATGGATCCCTCGACGGCGGCGGCGGCCCTGCAGGCCGGCGAGGTGGATTGGTGGGAGCGCGTGGCGCCCGACCTGCGGGACCTCCTGGCGCGACGGCGGGAGGTGGTGGTCGAGCGGCTTGAGACGACCGGCACCCTCTCCATGCTGCGGCCCAACCATCTCCACCCGCCCTTCGACGACCCGGCGGTCCGGCGCGCGCTGCTGCCGGCGCTGGACCAGGCGGAGTTCATGTCCGCCATCATGGGGACGGACCGTGCCCGGTGGCGCGACGGCGTGGGCTGCTTCACGCCCGGCTCGACCCTGGCGTCGGATGCCGGTCTGGAAGCGCTGCGCGGCCCGCGCGACCTGGGCCGCGCCCGGGCGGCCATCGCGGCGGCCGGTAAGGCGGGGGCGCGCGTCGTGGCGCTCAACCCGGCCGACCAGGTGAACAACAGCGCGCTCACCCTCGTCGCCATCGACCTCATGAAGAAGATCGGCCTCGATGCCGTCGACGCGACCTCCGACTGGGGCACCATGCTCCAGCGCCGGGGCAGCAAGGCCCCTCCCGCGCAGGGCGGATGGAATGCGGTCATTGTCGCCTTCGGGGGCGAGGACCTGACCAATCCGGGCGGCCATCCCCTGCTGCGCGGCAATGGCGACGATGCCTGGTTCGGCTGGCCCACCAGCCCGCGCCTCGAGGAGCTGCGCGATGCGTGGTTCGAGGCGCCGGACGTGGAGGCGCAGCGGCGCATCGGCCGCGAGATCCAGACCCGCTTCTTCGAGGACCTGCCCTACTGGCCGCTGGGCCAGTACTTCCTCGACAGCGCCTATCGCCGCAGCCTCCGGCTCGGCCGTCCCGGCGGAACATTGCCGCTGAACGTCCAGCGCCAGACGTGATTATCGCAAGGGTCACCCGGAGATAGAATCGTAAAACTACGCTGATTTCATAAAGCACCTTTTCTTATCGTCTTTCTCGATTTATGGTCAGTTGGTAACCTGGCTGTAAGTCGAGGAGAGGGCGATGTGGCGGTGTGCGGCGCGGCGCGGGATTGAGCGATGTCGGCAGATGAATGCCGCTTCCCAGCCTTCCATCCCCGCAGGCCCAGGCTTCGAGCCGGGCAGGAGCCTTCCGACATGACAGATCAGCCTTTCTCCCTTTCCCGTCGTGGAATTGCCTCACTCGCCCTGGGCGGCGCGGCCGTCGCCCTGCAGGCCCGCAGCGCCTCGGCCCAGCAGGCCGCCGCCCCGGCCTCCCAGGCGCTGGTTTCCACGGAATGGCTCGCCGCGAATCTGCGCGACCCAAAGGTCCGCATCATCGAGGTCAGCGTGAATCCCGGCCTCTTCGAGCGCGGCCATATCCCGGGCGCCACGAACGTCTCCTGGCATCGCGACCTCGTGGAGACGGTGCGGCGTGACATCGCCAGCCGCGACCAGATCCAGAACCTGCTGCGCCGCGCCGGCGTGACGGAGGACAGCACCGTCGTCCTCTACGGCGACAACAACAACTGGTTCGCCGCCTGGGGCGCCTGGGTGTTCGACATCTACGGCGTGCGCGACGTCCGCCTCCTCGACGGCGGCCGCCGCAAGTGGGAGGCGGAGGGCCGCGCGGTCTCGACCCGCCCCGTGCAGCCCACGGCGTCGAACCTGACCCTTGCGGCAGCGCCCAACCTGGCACTGCGCGCCCGTCTCACCGACGTCGTGCCGATCGCGCAGAACCAGGCGGCCGAGGTGAAGCTCCTCGATATCCGCAGCCCCGACGAGTATTCCGGCCGCATCTTCGCGCCGCAGGGCTTCCAGGAGCTCGCGATCCGCGCCGGGCACATCCCGGGCGCCGTGAACGTGCCCTGGGGTCAGGCGGTCCGCCCGGACGGCACCTTCAAGAGCGTCGACGAGCTCCGCGCCCTCTACGCCGCGGTGGGCATCGACGGCAGCAAGCCGATCGTAGTCTATTGCCGCATCGGCGAGCGCAGCAGCCATTCCTGGTTCGCCCTGAAGCGCCTGCTCGGCTACCAGAATGTGCGCCAGTACGACGGCTCCTGGACGGAGTACGGCAATGCGGTGGGCGTGCCCATCAGCAATCCGGCCGGCACCGTCTGGGGCGCCACCTGACCCCTTCGCGCGCGACGATGGGATGGGCGGCGGCGGCGACGGGAGTCGTCGCCCTTGCTGCCATCTGGGCCGCCGTCGCGGAGGATCGGGCCCTCGTCTTCGCGCTGGTGCTGGGCGCGGGCTTCGGCCTGGTGCTGCAGCGCAGCCGCTTCTGCTTCCTCTGCCTCCTCCGCGACGCGGTCACGGGCGGCGACCCGCGCGGCCTGCTCGGGCTGCTCGCGGCGTTGGCCGTGGGCACGCTCGGCTATGCGGTGGTCTTCGGCGCCTGGCTGCCGGTGCCGCTGCGCCCGGGCTTGCCGCCGGACGCGCATATCGGGCCGGTCTCCTGGGTCCTTGTCCTGGCCGGCATCGCCTTCGGCCTGGGCATGACGCTCTCCGGCTCCTGCGTCTCGGGCCATCTCTACCGCCTGGGCGAGGGCTCGCTGCGCGCGCCCGTCGCGCTGCTGGGCACGGGGATCGGCTTCGTGGCGGGGCTGGCGAGCTGGCCGGGCCTCTACGAGGCCGGCATCCGGGACGCGCCGGTGGTCTGGCTGCCGCATCACCTCGGCTATGCCGGCAGCATCCTGCTGACGCTGGCCGTGCTGGCGCTGCTCGCCCTGCCGCTTCTGCGGCGGCTGCCGGCGGCCGAGGCCGGCCGGACGGGCGGGCTCGACCTCGGCGACGTCCTGCACCGCGTGTTCCGGGCGCGCTGGCCGGCCTGGCTGGGCGGCCTGGCGGTCGGCGCCATCGGCACGGTCGCCTATCTGCGCACCGAGCCCCTCGGCGTCACGGCGGCGATCGGCGGCTGGTCGCGGCAGGCCGGCGCGGGCCTGGGGCTGGTGCCGGACCGCCTGCCCGGCCTCGACGCCTTCGCCGGCTGCGGGACGGCGCCGGATGCGATCATCGGCAACGCCACCTTCGTCGGCGCCATGGTCGCGGCCTCCTTCGTCGCGGCGGGGATCGCCCGGCAGGTGAGCTTCGACTGGCCGGGCTGGCGCAAGCAGGGGCGTACCCTGGCCGGCGGCGTCCTGCTGGGCTGGGGCTCGATGACGGGGTTGGGCTGCACGGTCGGCACGTTGCTTTCCGGCGGCATGGCCGCCGCGCTCTCCGGCTGGGTCTTCGGCCTCGCCTGCATGGCGACCGCGGCGGTCACCCTGCGCTGGGGATGGGACCGCTGAAACGCTCCCGGGGCGCCGCGCCCCGGGGCTCCCCGAATCGCGCCGGCGCCATGTGGTAGGCTTCCCGACAGAACAGGTCAGGAAAGCCATATGAACCAGCAGACTGTCGCCGTGATCGGCGCCGGCTTCAGCGGTGTGCTGCTGGCGCTTCAGCTGCTCCGGCGATGTCCGGCGACGACGAGCGTCACGCTGATCGAACGCAACGGGGGCTTCGGCCGTGGCCAGGCCTATTCGACCGAAAACCCCAACCACCTCCTGAACGTGCCGGCGGGGCGCATGAGCGCCTTCCGCGACCGGCCCGACGACTTCATCGACTGGCTGCGCCAGCGCGCCGCCGCCGACCCTGCCCTATCCGGCGTGAGCCCCGGTTCCTTCGTTCCGCGCGCCCTCTTCGGGCAGTACATGCGCCACCTCCTCGAGGTCGAGCGGAGCATCCCCGAGCGCGGCGGCCGGCTGACGCTGCTCCGGGGTGAGGTCGTGGCGCTGCGCAAGCAGCCCGACAGCCTGTCCCTGGATCTCGCCGATGGCCGCGTGCTGCGCGCGGGGCTGGCGGCGCTGGCGGTCGGGAACTTTCCGCCCGGGCGGCCTCCAGGCTCCGATCCCGACATCGCCGACCGCCCTTGGTACCGACCCGACCCCTGGGCGCCGGAGGCCTTCACCGGCCTCGATCCCGAGGCACCGGTGCTGCTGATCGGCACCGCGCTGAGCATGATCGACGGCGTCGTCTCGCTGCTGGACCTCGGGCATCGCGGGCCGATCCATGCGGTCTCGCGCCGAGGACTCGTGCCGCGCCCCCATCCGGCGCAGGCCGATCCGCTGCCGGCCTCCCCCATCCCGCCGCTGCCGACCGACATGTCCGAGCTGCTGCGCCTGGTCCGGCAGGAGGCGCGCCGGCGTCTGGCCGATGGCGGATCCTGGCACGCCGTGGTGGATGCGCTGCGGCCCTCGACCCAGGATCTGTGGCAGGCCATGACGCTGGAGGAGAAATCGCGCTTCCTGCGCCATCTCCGCCCCTGGTGGGACGTGCATCGCCACCGCATGGCCAACCCAGTCGCCCGGAGGGTCGAGGAGGCCCGCGCCTCCGGCCAGCTGCGCATCCATGCCGGCCACCTGCGCACCATCGCCGATGCCCCGGGCGGCGCGGCCGTGACCTTCTGCCGCCGCCAGGACGGCGTGGAGGAAACGCTGACGGCCGCGCGGCTCGTGAACTGCGCCGGCCCCGCCGGGGACTACGATCACCTCGACGATCCGCTGGTGCGGGACCTGCTGGCCAGCGGCCATGCGCGGCTGGACGCCCTGCGCCTCGGCCTGGACGTCACCTCGGCCTGCGCGCTGCGCGATGCGAATGGCGCGGTCTCGCGCCGGGTCTTCGCGATCGGGCCGGTGACCCGGGCCGCCTTCTGGGAGATGACGGCCGTGCCGGATATCCGCCGGCAATGCGAGGTGCTGGCCGATCACCTCGCCGCGGTCAGCGCCGTCGCACCGCCGCTCATGGCCTCGGCGGCCTCCTGACCGGGAATGGCGGCGGCCGGTTCGGTCACCGCCGTTTCCCTCAGGCCGCGACCCGGCGCCGGCCCTGGAACTGCAGCCAGCTGACCGCCACCACCGCCACGGCCAGCAACACCAGGGCGAAGGCGTTCAGCTGCACCCAGCCCAGGCGTTCCTGGAGCATGCCCGCCAGGAAGCTGGCCGAGGCCGTCGTCCCGAAGATCAGGAAGTCGTTCAGCGCCTGGGCCTTGCCGCGCTCATTGGGCGTGTAGCAGGTGGTGACGAGCGCGGTCGCGCCGACGAACAGGAAGTTCCAGCCCACGCCGTTCAGCATCAGCGCGGTGCGGAAATGCCACTCGCTCAGCCCGGTCACCGCCGCCACGACGCCGAAGGCCAGCAGCGCGATGCCGCAGAACATCACCTGCGTGGTGCCGAAGCGGGTGATGAGGTTTCCGGTGAAGAAGGCCGGCACGAACATGCCCATCACATGCAGGAAGATCACCCAATGCGCCTCGGAATGCGGCAGGCCGCAGCCGACGATCGCCAGGGGCGAGGCGCTCATCAGGAAGGACATGGTGCCGAAGGCCACCATGCCGGCGATGACCGAGGCGATGTAGCGGGGCTGCGTCGCGATGACGTGCAGCGGCCGCGGCGGGGCGACCGGGGCCGCGGAAGCGCTGGCCGCCGCCTGCTGCTGCGGCGAGGGGAACTCGATGAAGGACATGATGGTGAAGACGACGAGGTGGACGACGACCATGCTCGCGAAGGTCGCGAGGTAGAGCGGCATCCACATGTCGTAGGTCAGCCGGGCGATGCCGGGGCCGACGATCGCGGCCACGACGCCGCCGGCCGTCACCCAGGAGATGGCCTTGGCGCGATAGCCGGAAGGCACGAGTTCCACCGCCGCGAAGCGGTACATCTGCAGGCTCGCGACCGCATAGCCGAGCAGCGCCCCGCCGACGCACATCAGCGGAAGGTTCGCCAGGTAGAGACCGGTCCCGGCCACCGCCGACCCGGCCATGCCGAAGAGCGATCCGATCCGGAAGCCGAAGCGCCGCCCCCGGCGCTGCATCAGCATGGCGGCCGGGAAGACCCAGAGCATGACGCCGAGATGCTGCATGGTGATGGGCAGCGTCGCGAGGTCGCGGTCCGGGTAGAAGGTGATGACCGACAGCGCCGTGGCCGAGAACATGAGCGTATTGCTCGACTGCCCGATCGCCTGGCAGCAGGCGAGCAGGAAGAGGTTGCGTCTCATTCGACCGGACAAGGTCGAGGGCTGGTCAGCCCCTCCACCCGGCGCATCGCCCCGTTCCGGTGATTGGGAACGCGCGGCGTGTTGAGGCTTGGTCATGGAACCTTCGCGATTTGCGCGCATTACGGATCAAATCATCAAGCGAGGGAAAGTCCAGACCGGTCCATAGGACCAAACGCTGAGCTGCCGCGCGGAAAACGACCTACTCCGGATAATCGGACAAATTTTCTGCCTCTCCCTCTCCTTTGGGAGAAAAGCCGTTTTACCCGCCGTTGCTCGGCGCATGCTTGGGCCAGAGGTCCGACCACCAGTAGAGGAGCACGGCCAGGGTGCAGGCAGCACCCAAGCCTCCATAGAGCGTCGCCGTCCCCGCGAAGCCGATCCGCTCGATGAGCGGCCCCGCGACGAGCAGGCCGACCGGCAGGCCGTAGATCGCCAGCGTCCGCATGCCCATGATCCGCCCGCGCAGCGCCGGCGGCGCGCCGCGCAGCAGCAGCACCGACATGGGCAGGGTGCAGAGGCCCTGGGCCAGGCCGGTCAGCACCAGCAGGATCAGGCCGGCCTCCAGGCTCGTCGTGTGCCCGAAGGCGATGACCATGGCGTGCCAGACGAAGCAGAAGATCACCATCATGCGCGCCGCCCGCACCGAGGTGCCCATCCGGCTGACAATGAGCGAGGCGGCGATGGCGCCAATGCCAACGGCGGCGGCCATGTAGCCGAGGTCGGCCTGGGTCGCGCCATAGACCTCCCGCGCCACATAGGGCAGCAGGCCGATGGTGAAGGGGAAGACCGCGAGGTTCACCAGCACGGCCAGGACCATGGCGGCAAGCTGCGGCGGCGCCTCCCACACGGCGCGGGCGGCGTCGCGCAGGCCCTGGAGCGGGGCGAAGGGCTGCGCCCGCGCCGCCGAGGCGGCCTCCACGCTTCGCTTCGCCACGCCCAGCGTGAGCAGGGCGCCCAGCAGATAGAGCAGGACCACGACGATATAGGCCTGCCCCATCCCCACCGCCGCGACCATGCCCGCCCCGGCGATGGCGCCGGCGACACGGGCGGAATCCGTGGTGATGCGCGAAAGCCCGACCGCGCTCATCAGGCGGTCGGCCGGCATGGTCTCGCCGATGATCACGTTGCGGACGTTCATGTCCGAGGGGCGCACCATGCCGGCGATGCCCGCGACCACCAGGGCCAGGACCGGCGTGAGCCCGTCGGAAAGGATGACCACCGTGAGCACGACGGCCAGCAGCGCATAGAGCAGGCGCATCAGCACGATCACGTTGCGATGGCCGATCCGGTCCCCGGCCAGGCCAAAGGCCGGCGCGATCAGCGTGCCGCCGAACTGCAGGGAGGCGAAGAGCGTCAGCAGCAGGACGGAGCCGGTCTCGACCAGGATGAACCAGCCCAGGATCAGCGTCTCCATCTCGAAGGCCCAGGAGGTCGCGAGATCCGCGGGCCACTGGAAGCGGTAGCTGCGGATGGCGAAGGGCGCGAGCATGGACGGGCGGGGGGTCTGGCTCACGCCGGCACGCCTTCAACCGCGCGCGCCCGGATCGGCGCGGCGGACCAGGATTTTCCGGTCACGTTTCCTCCGGGTTCACAGGAAGGGAGAAGAGGGCCGCGCGCCGCCGCCCGAGGCAGCCGGCACGACGCCCGGCCGTCAGTAGCCGCGGCCCGGATCCACCAGCGCCGTCAGCGGCTGACCGCTGCGGAACCGCGCGACATTCTCCAGCGCGATCCGCGAGGCCGTGCTCGGCTCGCTATAGGCGGCGACATGCGGCAGGACCGTGATGCGCGGGTGCTGCCAGAAGGCGTGGCTGGCCGGCAGCGGCTCCTGCCGGAAAACGTCCAGCACCGCGTGGCTGACCTGGCCGCTCTCGAGCGCGGCGAGGAGGTCCTCCTCCACCAGATGGCCGCCGCGCGCCAGGTTCACCACGCCGGCGCCGCGCGGCAGACGCGCGAAGAGCTTCGCGTCCAGCACATTGGCCGTCTGCGGCGTCAGCGGCAGCAGGTTCACGAGGATCTCGGCCTCCGAGACCAGCCGGTCGAAGCCCTCCGCGCCGCTGAGGCAGCTCACGCCGGCCACCTCGCGCGAGCTGCGGCTCCAGCCCGAAACCTTGAAGCCCACCGTTGAAAGCCCGCGCGCCGCGGCGCTGCCGAGCTCGCCCAGGCCGAGCACGCCCACCCGCCGCTGGCTCGCCAGGGGCTGGGACAGCTGGCGCCACTCGGCCCCGGCCTGCTGGCGGGCATAGGCGGGAAGCTGGCGGTGCAGGAACAGCACGCCGGCCAGCGCGCATTCCATCATCGCCTGCGTCAACGCGGGATCGACCAGCCGGGCGATGGGCAGCTTCCGCGGCAGCTCGGGGTCTGACAGCATCCGGTCCACGCCGGCCCAGAGGCTCTGCACGAAGCCCAGCCGCGGATAGCGCGCCAGCGTGCCGTGCGGCGGATTGGCGACGAGCGCGACTTCCACCGCCGCCGGATCATGCGGCTCGCCGGCCAGGACGAGTTCCTCGCCGGCGGGAAGGTGCGCCAGGATGTGCTGGCGCCATTCCGCGTATTCTTCGGCGTCGAGGGAACCGATCAGAAGGATGCTCAAGTTTTCGGCCTCAGGATGGTGTCGGGCGCCCTAGGCGCGGAGCGGCCCAGCCTCGGCGGCCCGGCCCGGCCCGTCAATCCGTCGGTACCCTGCCCAGGCGAAACCTGCCCGCCAGGACGGGCGCGAGGCGATTGGCGTAGAGCGCGCGGTACTTCCGCGCCGACATCCCGGCCCTGCCCCGGAAGGTGCGCGCAAAAGCCGTCGCGGAGGCGAAGCCGCAGGCGAGCGACACCTCCACCACGCTCAGCGGCGAGAAGCGCAGCAGCGTCCGCCCCCGGTCGAGCCGGAGGTCCAGGTAGAGGTCGCGCGGCGCCCGCCCGGCCTCGCGCAGGAACACCGCATGCAGCTGCCGCGCGGAAAGGCCGGCTTGCGCCGCGATGGCCCCGATGGGCAGCGGATTCTCGATCCGCTCCTCCATGAGGGCGACGGCCCGCAGGAAGCGCGGGTCGCGCGCGGCGCGCACCTCGGTCGCGGCGCCCACACGCTGGGGCGTCGCGGCCTCGCGCGGAGGCGGCGCCAGCATCTCCAGCGCGACGAGGCGGCGGACATCCTCGCCGCAAAGCTCGCCGATCACCTCCAGCACCACCTCGGTCCAGGCGAGGTGCCCCGCGCAGGTGAGGCGCTGGCGATCGCGCACGCGCAGGGTCTCGACGAAGCGGATGCGCGGGAATTCCTCCCGCATCGCCTCGCCGATGTCCCAGTGCGTCGTCGCGACATGGCCGTCGAGCAGGCCGCAGGCGGCCATGATCTGCGTGCCGTAGTCAGCGCCGCCGATCAGCGCGCCGTGCCGCGCGACCTTCGCGATCCACGGCCTGACCCGCTGCCAGGAGGCCCGCGGCGAGCGGAGGTTCGAAAGGATGAGCAGTACGTCCGGCAGGCCGGCCGGCGCCTCGGCCTGGGTCGGCTCGACCATCCGCCCGTTGATGCAGGGGACCGGCCCGCCCGTCGCCGTCAACACGACGATCTCGGGCGGGGCCGTTGCGAAGAGCCCGGCCACGCGCAGGAGGCCGTGGCAGAGCGCGAAATCCAGGTCCGTCACCGGCGGAATGACGAGCAGGGCGATGCGGGCCACGGACCGGCTCCTTCGGCGGACCGCCGAATCTGTCAGATCTGCCGCCGGTTTCGTCAAGTAGAAGGGGGGACGCCCCTCCTAGGCTGCCGCCATCAGACAGGAGAATGGGAATGGATCAGGCAACCAGCGTGCAGACGGCCTATCGCGGTATCGCCTGGGTCGAGGGGGCCTTCGTACCGGCCGAAGAGGCGAAGGTCTCGGTCTTCGACTACGGCTTCTCCCGCTCCGACGTCACCTACGACGTGGTGCATGTGTGGGACGGCCGCTTCTTCCGGCTGGAGCATCATCTCGACCGCTTCATGGCCTCCATGGCCGCGCTGCGCATGAGCCCGGGCCTCGACCGCGAGGGGCTGCGCCAGGTGCTGCTGGAGTGCGTCGCGCGGTCGGGGCTGCGCGATTCCTTCGTGGCGATGCTCTGCACCCGGGGGCGGCCGCCGCAGGGCTCGCGCGACCTCAGGCTCTGCCGCAACAAGCTGATCGTCTATGCGGTGCCCTTCGTGTGGGTCGTCCCGCCCGAGCGCCAGGCCAGCGGCATCAGCGCCATCATCAGCTCGATCCCGCGCATCGGCGCGGAATCCGTCGATCCCACCGTGAAGAACTACCATTGGCTCGACCTCGATCGCAGCCTCTTCGAGGCCTATGACCGCGGCGCCGACACGGCGATCCTGCTCGCGCCCGACGGCAGCGTGGCGGAGGGGCCGGGCTTCAACGTCTTCATCGTGCGCGACGGGCGCGTCATCACGCCCGATGCCGGCGCGCTGGAGGGCATCACCCGCCGCACCGTCCTGGACATCTGCGCCGAGCGCGGCATTCCAACGGAAGTGCGCCCCGTCTCGCGCGAGGAGCTGCTCGACGCCGACGAGATCCTGACCTGCACCACCGCCGGCGGCGTGATGCCCGTCGTCCGCATCGAGGACCGCATCCTCGGCAATGGCGCGCCGGGCCCCGTCTCCATGGCCCTGCGCGAATTCTACTGGGCGCGCCACGCGGATCCCGCCGAGACGACGCCCGTCCCCTATCCCGAGGACGGCACCGACCCCGAGGCGCCCGAGCTGCGTGCCGCGGGCCGCGCCTTCATCCCCTCCCCCAGATAGACCGGCAGGAAACGGACCATGCAACGAGAGGACAACGCGGCGGCGGGCCTGGGCCGGCGCGCCGCGCTGGCGGGGCTCGGCGCCCTGCCGATGGCCGCCGCCCTGCCCGCCGCCGCCCAATCTGCCGCCGGGGCGCGGTCCAAGGTCATCCGCTTCGCCGCCTCCACCGAGCCGACGACGCTGGACCCCGTGGTCAGCCCCCTCCTGGTCACGCAGGAGCACAGCTACCTCGTCTACGACACGCTCTTCTCGTTGGACGCGCAGTTCCGCCCGCAGCCGCAGATGGTGGAGAGCGTGGAGGCCGATCCGGGCCACGCCGCCTGGACCATGCGCCTGCGCGAGGGCCTCGCCTTCCACGACGGCTCGCCCGTGACCTCGGCCGATGTGCTGGCCTCGATCGCGCGCTGGGCCACGCGCGACACGGCGGGGCGCCAGCTCGCCACGCTCGGCCTGAAGACCGAGGCGGTGGATGCCCGGACCTTCCGCCTCCGCCTCGACACCGCCACGCCCTTCCTCTTCGAGGCCCTGGCGAAGCCGACCTCCTCCGCGCTTTTCATCATGCGGGAGCGCGAGGCGCGGGGGGATGCCAACCGCCCGGTGGCCGAGATCGTCGGCTCCGGCCCCTTCCGCTTCGTGAAGGAGGAGCATCGGCAGGGCTATCGCCTGGTCTATGAGCGCAACGCCGCCTATCGCCCGCGCGCGGAGCCGGCCTCCTACCTGTCCGGCGGCAAGGACGTGAAGATCGACCGCGTGGAATGGATGGCGATGCCCGATGCCGCCACCGCCTTCGCGGCCGTGCAGCGCGGCGAGCTCGACATCTGCTCCGCCCCGCCGCTCGACCTGCTGCCGACGCTGCGCGGCCGGCGGGACGTCGTCGTCGCCACCACCAATCCCCAGGGCTGGGTGCCTTTCGCCCGGATGAACTTCCTGCACCCGCCCTTCGACCGGCCGGAGGCGCGCCGCGCGCTGCAGCTCGCCGTCCGGCAGACGGATATCGTCCGGGCCGCGGGCGCCGACGAGGCCTATGGCCTGCGGGAATGCCACAGCTACTTCGGCTGCGGCGGCGCCAACGAAAGCCAGGCGGCCACGGAAGCGCTGCGCGGGGCCGAGCGGGACGAGGCCCGGCGCCTGCTGCGCGCCATTGGCTATGACGGGACGCCGGTGGTCTTCATCGCGCCGGGCGACAACGACATCCTGCGGATCATCGCCACCGTCACGGCCGGGCAGATGCGCGAGGCCGGCTTCACCGTGGACCTGCAATTCTCGGACTTCGCCTCCATGATGGCGCGCCGCAACCGTCGCGAACCGCCGGCCCAGGGCGGCTGGAACATGTTCCCCATGCAGGCCTTCGCCTTCGAGCTGGACAGCCCGGCCTCGAACTTCCTGCTCTCCACGCCCTGCGACGGCAGCGGCTATGCCGGCTGGGCCTGCGACCCGGCCCTGTTCGACACACGGGAGGCCTGGCTGCGCGAAGCCGACCCGGCCCGCCGGCGGCAGCTCGTGGAGCGCATGCAGGTGGAGGCGGCGCGGCTGGTTCCGGCCGCGCTGCTCGGCCAATACGTGCGGCCGATCGTGCATCGCCGGCAGGTGCAGGGGCTGGTGCAGGCGCCGGTCACGGTCATGTGGAACATCGACCTTGCGGCCGCCTAGCGCCTTTCGCGCAGCCATCTGGGCGGGGGCCGCGAGGGCTGCCTAGTATGGCCGAATGAGCAGCCCTCCCCGCCTCGGCTTCTTCACGCGTCTCCTGGACGAGGTGGGGGCGGCCGAGCGCTACCGGCTGGCCACGGAACAGATCGTCCATGCCGAGCGCTGCGGCTTCGACTCGGCCTGGATCGCCCAGCACCACTTCCACGAGGACGAGGGCGGCCTGCCCGCGCCCTTCGTCTTCCTGGGCCATCTTGCGGCGCGGACCTCGCGGATCCGCCTGGGCACCGGCATCGTCACCCTGCCGCTGGAGCTGCCGCTCCGCGTGGCCGAGGACGCCGTCGTGCTGGACCTGATGAGCAACGGCCGGCTCGAGCTCGGAATCGGGCCGGGCGGCAATTTCTCGGCCTTCCGGGCCTTCGGCCTGGACAGCACCGATCGCGGGCCGATCTTCGCGGCCCATACACAGGCGCTGCGGGACGCGCTCGCCGGCCAGGCCCTGCCAGGCGGCGACCAGCTGTATCCGCCGCCGCCGGCCAGCCTGCCGGATCGGATCTGGCAGGCGACCTTCACGGTCGAAGGCGCGCGGCGGGCCGGCGCCGCCGGGGACGGGCTGCTGCTCTCCCGCACGCAGCCGCGCCCGGCCGACCAGCCCGGCCTCACGCTGTCCGATATCCAGAATCCGATGATCGATGCCTATCTGGCGGCGCTGCCGCCGGGCCGCGCCCCGCGCATCCTCGCCTCGCGCACCGTCTTCGTCGCGGACGAGGCGGCCGACGCCCTTCGCTTCGCGGAGAGCGGGCTGCAGCGCTACCACCGGCGGCTGGTCGGCCTCGGCCGCGCCAGGGGGAGCGCCAGCACCACCTCGCTCATCGCCTCGATGGACGTGCATCTCGGCACGGTCGAGGCGGTGGTCGCCTCGCTCAGGCAGGACAGCGCGCTGGCGCGCTCCACGGATTTCGCGGTGCAGGTCCATTCCATCGACCCGCCGCACGCCTTCATCCTGCGGTCCATCGAACTGGTGGCCGAGAAGGTGGCGCCGGAATTCGGCTGGCGCCGCGACGCCGAGGGAATGCGCCAGGTCGCCTGACCTGGCCGGAGAGGGAGGAACCAACATGACCGTCGATGTGATCGACAGGCTCGTCGGCATCACGCCGGGCTCGCCGCTGGACGGGATCCGCGCGCAGCGGCCCGAGGCACGAACCCATGCGCAGAAGAGCTACGAGGCGCTTTTCACCCCCGCTGATGCGGGCGGCGTGACCTCCGCCGAGCGTTTCGCCCTCGCCTTCTACGTCGTGGGGCTGCATGGCGAGGCCGAGACGGCCGCCTTCTACGGCGAGGGCCTGCCCCCTGGCGGACTGCGTGAAGCCGTGGAGTCGGCGGTCGCCCAGACCCGCACCCATGGCCCCTATGGCGCCTTTCCGGCCGGCCCGCTGAGCCGCGAGGACAAGGCGGGCCCCGCCTATGCGGTCGACGCCGCGACCACCTCCGCCCTGGGGCCGCGCCTCGCCGCCGCCTTCGCCCATGCGCATATGCTGGTCTACCACCCGCGCGATGCCGGGCCGGACACCCTGGCCGCCATGCTCGCCGCCGGCTGGACGACGACGGACGTCGTCACCCTGTCGCAGATCGTCTCCTTCCTGTCCTTCCAGATCCGGGTGGTCGCGGGCTTTCGCGTGCTGCGCCGCGCATCCTGACCGAGGAGAGCCCCATGCCCGACACCACCCTCACCCCGCCCGCGCATACGGTGCCCGTCGCCTTCACCCGCGCCCAGGTCGACTGGTTGCCCTGGCTGGAGCCGATGGCGCCCGAGGAGATGACGGAGCGGCATCGCCTGGCGCTGGTCGACGCCGTGCGGATCAAGTCGCCCTATTTCCGGCTGCTGGCGCGCGACCCCGATGCGCTCGAGGCGCGCACCCGCGCCGACAAGGACATCTTCTACAACACCAATGCCGGCCTGCCGCGCGCCGAGCGCGAGCTTGCCGCCACCGCAGTGTCCCGCCTCAACGGCTGCGTCTACTGCGCCTCGGTGCATGCGCGCTTCTCCGCCACCTATTCGAAGCGCGAGGCCGACGTGGACCGGCTGCTGGCCGAGGGCGTGGGGACGGATCTCGGCGAGAGCTGGAATGCGGTGGTCGCGGCCTCGGTCGCGCTGACGGAGACGCCGCTGGCCCTCGGGCCGGAGCATGTCGCGCGCCTGCGCGCCGATGGGCTGGATGATCTCGCCATCGCGGACGTCATCCAGTCCGCCGCCTTCTTCAACTGGGCCAACCGGCTGATGCTTTCGCTCGGCGAGCCCGCCTTGCCCTGATCCCCGGCGGGGCCGGGCAACCGGCCCTCAGCGGCAGCTGAGGATGCGCAGGTCGTAGACCGGATGTTCGAACATGTTCACCGCGGGCGCGTCGGCGAACATCCAGCCGCGGAACACCGGGCCGGCGCCGGGGGCGCTGCGCTCGTCGGTGATTTCCATGAAGGCGGCCGCATCCGGCACCTCGTCGGCCGGGCGGGCATGGCAGGCCTGGACGAGGATCGTCAGCGTGCCGAAGCGCGCGGGCTCGCCCACCGTGGCGGTCAGCGTCAGGACGCGGGCATTCACCTTGTCGAGCGCCTGGATCTCGGCCGTGCGGCGCGGCGTCCATTCCTGCGCGCTCGCGACGCCGGGCAGGGCCAGCAGCAGCGCCAGCAGAGCTGCGCGGATCATCGGCGCCTCGGGCTCGGCAGGCCGGCCACCATCTCGGTGAGGATCCGGCGCATCGCGGCCTCGTCGACCCCCATCAGCACGGCGTCCTCGAAGGCGTCGCGCAGGATCTGCTCCGCCTCGGCGTGGTTCTCGTTCAGCACCTTGACCTTCTCGCGGCAGGAGACGGGCTCGCCATCGGCACCGGGCCAGATGGTCGGCACGGCGGTCACGGCGCGGGCGCCGCGCCGCCCGGAGCTGCGGGGGCGGGGGCAGCGCCGCCGGGTGCGGCGCTGGCGGAGTTCATCTGCGTCACCGAGAAGATGAAGCGGCCGAGCAGGCTCTCCAGGCTCACCGAGCCCTGGGTCTCGGTGATGCGGCCGCCATTGCGCAGCAGGGTATCGCTGCCGCCAGGGACGATGGAGATGTACTTACCGCCCAGCAGCCCCTCGGAGGTCACCTCGGCCGAGCTGTCGGCCGGCAGCGCCAGGTCCGAGCGGACGCGAAGCGTGACCTCGGCCTGGAAGCTGCGCGGATCGATGCGCAGATCCGTGACGGAGCCGACCTTCACGCCGCCGATCCGCACATCCGCGCCGTCGTTCAGGCCGTCGATGCGGTCGAACTGCGCCGAGAGCGCGATGCCGCCGGTCTGCGGCGTGCGGCCGGCATGCACGACGGCATAGACCAGGAAAGCCCCGGCGGCGGCCAGAACCACGGCGCCCGTGGCGACCTCGGCGATGCTGCGGCCCTTCATGCGTGAGAAATCCTCATCAGCCCATCCCTGCCATCACGGGAGAGATGGCGCCTCAGGCGCCCGGCGTCCAGGCTTCGTAGTCGCCGCCCGTCACCCGGCGCTGGCCGCCGGCATAGTCGTGCCCCTTCGGGCGCCACGCCATCGGCGTGCCCGTCAGGTTCGGCTGGTGCGGCTTCTGCCAGGCGTATTTCGGCCCGTCGAGCGGCGCGTCGGTGGTGTGATGCAGCCAGGCATGCCACTCGGGCGGCACGATCGAGCTGTCCGAGCCGCGGGCCAGCGCCACCGTACGGCGCGGGCGGCCATAGATCGGATCCGGACGGCGGCTCTCGTAATAGGTGTTGCCGACGTCGTCGCGACCGACCTTGCGGGCCGTGAACTTGGTGGAGAGAAGCTGCAGGAACGACATGCCCCAGCATCGCACGAAATCGCCTCGCGGAAAAGGCGGGCGCGCCGCAAGTTTTCCACAAGATGTTGTGGCTGATTCGTCAGCTGGCCACATCATGCGGCTTCACCTGAGAAGCGCCTCTCGCTAGGCTCCCTCCCATGGCACGTCTCGACGGAACCTTGTGGGAAGGGGTGGCGCTTCGGCGCACCCGTATCGGCGCGGACCCCGACGCGCCGCCGCGCGCCCTGGCGCTGCCCGCCAACTGGGAGGAGGAAGCCGCCGCCGCGCTGGCCGCCCTCGCCCCCGGTGCGGGCCCGGCCAATCTGCCGCGCGCGGCCGAGTCGTGGATCGCCCGCGCCCTGGCGCGGGGCGAGAAGTCCGGCCTGCTGGGGCCGAAGGAGGCCGCGCATCTGGCCGAAGGCTGGCGCGCGCTGCTGCTCAGCCGCCGCGGCAGCCCGGGTGCCGAGACCTGGCGTGGCGATGCCCGCGCCGAGCCGCGCTTCGTGCTGAACCTGCCCGCCTTCCTCGAGCCCGACGGCGCCTTCGACCTCGAGGGCTATGCCGAGGCCTGCGCCCTGGGCGTGATGTTCCTGGAAGCCGTGACCGGCGGGAAATCCGCCCGGCTTCGGCTGGGTTTCGCCGACCTCGCCGGCCTGCTGGCCATGCTCGATCTCGTCTATGACAGCACCGAGGCGCGCCAGGTGGCGGCCGGCATCGCGGCGCTGACCCGCGGCGCCGCCGAGTCGCAGAGCGGCCGCCTCGCGGCCCGGCTGGGCGCGCGCGAGCCCGTGGCGCTGATCTGGCCGACGCCTCCCGCCTCCACCCCCCTGCCCGGCCTTGCCGCCGCAGCCCGCGCGGCGCTCGATTCGGCCGCCGCCGCCCCCGGTCTGCGCCATATCGGACTGGTCGCGCTGGCGCCGGCCGATGCGACCGAAGCCCTCCTCGGTGCCGAGACGGCCGGGATCGCCCCTGCCCCCGGCGCCACCCGCACGGTGGAGACCGAGGCCGGCATCGTGGACGTGCCGACCCGCGCGGCGCTGCGTGCGCCGCAGGCCCGGGTCCCCGCGCTGCTCGGTCCGGTCAGCGAACGCGCGCGGACAGCCATGATGGCCGTCGTCTCGCCCTTCCTGCATGCGGCCCCGCCGGCCCCGGTGGCCGCGCCCGCCGCCCCGCGCCCGGCGCCCGCGCCGCGTCCCGCCCTGCGCCGCCAGGCCGGCCAGACCCTGCATGTCTCGGTCGGCGGCCATAAGGTCGCGCTGCGCACGGCCGAGGAGGATGGCGCGCTGCGCGAGATCGCCTTCAGCCTCTCGAAGGAAGGCGCCAACTACCGCAGCCTGATGGACGCCTTCGCCCAGGCCGTCTCGACCGGGCTCGCCCGCGGCGTGCCCCTGGCCGACTACGTGGATGCGTTCGCCTATACCCGCTTCGGCCCGGCCGGGCTGGTGGAGGGCGATCCGGACATCCCCCGCGCCACCTCGGTGCTCGACTGGGCCTTCCGGCGGCTGGCCATCGACTATCTCGGCGGCGCGCTGCCCCAGCCCGAGGCCGAGGACGTCGCGCCCGACAGCGCCGCCCGCGCGATCGAGCAGTCGCCCCTGCTGCCGCTCGACCTGCCGGCCGTCGCCCCCAAGGGGCGGCACCTGCGCATCGTCGCCTAGAGCCGGCATTTTTCGAATCGGGGCGCCCAGCCTGGGTGGCCCGGATGGGGTGGCGTCCTTCGCGACGCCCCCCTTGCCTCGGCGGCCCCGGCTTCGCGGGCCGCGTTCCAGAAAGGATTTCCGCATGTCCAAGATCGAAGCCCGCCTCTCCGAGCTCGGCCTGACGCTGCCCGAGGCCACCGCCCCGATCGCGAACTACGTGCCCTTCACCGTCACGGGCACGACTGTCTACATCTCGGGCCAGGTGCCGCGGAAGGACGGGAAGATCTTCCCGGTGGGCCAGGTCGGCGATGCCGTCTCGGTGCAGGACGCCCAGGCCGCGGCGAAGAACTGCATGCTGTCGATCCTGGCGCAGGCCAAGGCGGCGGCCGGCGGCGACCTCGACCGGATCGCCCGCGTGCTGCGCGTCACCGGCTACGTGAACTCCGCCCCGGGCTTCGGCGATCAGCCGGCCGTGATCAACGGCGCCTCGGACCTCGCGGTCGAGGTCTTCGGTGAGGCCGGACGGCATGCGCGCAGCGCGGTCGGCGTGGCGGCCCTGCCGGGCGGCGCCGCGGTCGAGGTCGAGGCGATCCTCGAGCTCCGCGCCGCGGGCTGAGCGGAAGCCGGGCCTCCGGCGAAGGACAAGCGGCCATCTCCCACCAGGGGATGGCCTGCTTTTTCCGGCGACCGGGCCCATAATCGGGGCAATGGACTCCCTCCCCGAGCTCACCCTCTCGCTGCACCGGGCCATCGCCGAAATTCCGGCGGCGGATTGGGACGCCTGCGCGGGCGACAATCCCTTCGTCTCCCACGCCTTCCTCTCGGCGCTCGAGGATAGCGGCAGCGTCTCGACCAAGACCGGCTGGCTGCCGCAGCATGCGGCGCTGCGCGACGCCGGCGGCCAGATCGTGGCCTGCGCGCCCTGCTACGCCAAGTCGCATTCCCAGGGCGAATACGTCTTCGACCATGGCTGGGCCGATGCCTATGAGCGCGCGGGCGGGCATTATTATCCCAAACTGCAGGTGGCCGTGCCCTTCAGCCCGGTCCCCGGCCCGCGGCTGCTGCGGCGCCCGGGAATTCCCGTCGCGGCGCTGGCGCAGGGCCTCGCCCAGGCCATGCAGGCCATCGAGTGCTCCTCCGTCCATGTCACCTTCTGCACCGAGGAGGAGTGGCACGCGCTCGGCGAGGCCGGCTGGCTGCAGCGCCTCGGCCTGCAGTTCCACTGGCACAATCACGGCTACAAGGATTTCGACGATTTCCTGAACGCGCTCAGCAGCCGCAAGCGCAAGGCCCTGCGGCGCGAGCGGCGGTCGGTTGCGGAAAGCGGCCTGACCCTGCGCACGCTGCGCGGCGCCGAGATCACGCCCGCGCATTGGCAGGCCTTCTACCGCTTCTACCGCAACACGGTGGATGGCCGCTGGGGCGGCGCCTATCTGACCAGGTCCTTCTTCCCCCTGCTCGGCGAGCGGCTGGGCGACCGCGTGGTGCTCATGTGGGCCGAGCGCGAGGGCACGCCCGTCGCCGGCGCGCTGAACCTGCTGGGCGACGAGGCGCTCTACGGCCGCAACTGGGGCTGCGAGGAGGAAGTGCCCTTCCTGCATTTCGAGCTCTGCTACCTGCGCGCCATCGACTTCGCCATCGAGCACGGCATCGGCCGCGTGGAGGCCGGGGCGCAGGGCGAGCACAAGATCCAGCGCGGCTACCTGCCGGCCCCCACCTATTCCGCGCATCTCATCGCCCATCGCGGCCTCTCCCGCGCCGTGGCGGAATTCCTGGAGGCCGAGCGCACGGCGATCCGCGAGCGCATGGAAGACCTGGCGACGCTGTCCCCCTATCGGCACGACGACGAGGGCTGAACCATTTCCCTTCGCTTCGCCTACGCGCAACTCGCGCTTTCGATGATGCTGGTCGGCGCGAATGTCGCCGTCGCCAAGGTCCTGGCCGAGGCGCTGCCCATCGCGCTCGTCGCCTTCCTGCGCTGCGTGCTGGCGGTGGCGGTGCTCTGGCCGCTGGCGCGCATGATGGAAGGGCGCGTGCGGATCTCCCCGTCGGCGAAGCGCAACCTCTTCCTTCAGGCTTTGTTCGGAACCGCCATCTACAATGCGGGCCTCCTGGCCGGACTCCGGCTGACTTCGGCGCTGGAGGGCGGGATGGTGCTGGCGACGCTGCCGGCGGTGGTGGCGATCGGCAGTTTCCTCTGGCTGCGGGAGCGGCTGTCCGGCCGCCAGTGGGCGGCGGCGGCGCTGGCCGGCTTCGGCATGGCCGCGATCACCCTGGCGCGGCTGGATGCGAGCGGGCATGGCTCGGTGCTGGGGAACTTCCTCATCTTCCTCGGCGTCGGCGGCGAGGCGATCTACGTCCTGCTCGCCAAGCGCATCGTCGGCGCCGTGCCGGTGATCACGGCCTCGCTGTGGATGCAGGCCTTTTCCGCGCTCGTCCTGCTACCCTTCGCGGCGCCCGGCCTAGGCGCGACGGCCGCGCTGGCGGATCCCGCGATGCTCGGGCTGATGCTCTTCCACTCCCTGACCGCGAGCGTGCTGTGCCTGCTGCTCTGGTACAAAGGGCTGGAGCGCGTCCCGGCCGGGGTCGCCGGCGTCTTCACCGCCTTCCTGCCGGCGACCGCCGCGGTGACGGCGGTGCTCTTCCTCGGCGAGAGTTTCGGCGCCGTCCACCTCGCCGGCTTCACCTTGATGATGGCCAGCGTGATGCTCGCGACCTGGCCGCGGAAAACGGCATGAGGGCCTGGCTGTCGATGACGGTGGGAGAGCTGCTCCAGCGCTCGCCGCAGAACATCGCGGCCAGCCTGGCCGCGGCGCAGATGTCGCGCCGGCTCGCCGGCGAGCCCGCCCAGCTTCGTGCCTGGGAGGCCGAGGTCGCGCTGCTGCAGGAGGTGCTGTCCGCGCCGCGCTGGCAGGGCGCCACCCTCGCGCTCGAATACGACATGCTGCGCCTCGAGCGGCGCATCGATGCCGTGCTGCTCACCGAACGCGCCATCTTCGTTCTGGAGTTCAAGGTCGGCCAGGGCAGCGTGACCCCGGCCATGCTCGCCCAGGTCGAGGACTACGCCCAGGATCTCTGGGACTTTCACGCGCAGAGCCGCGGCCATCCCATCCTGCCGGTCCTGGTCCTGACCCAGGCCGCCCGCGTCGCGCCGCTCCAGTTCGGCCTGCCGATCGGCGGCGTCGCGCCGGTCGCGCAGGCCAATGCCGTCAATCTCGGCCAAAGGCTCGCCGCGCTGCATGACGCGCTGCCCGCCCCGGTACGTCCGCTCCGCGGCCAGGCGTGGTTGGACGCCAGCTACAAGCCGGTGCCCACCATCGTGGAGGCCGCGGCCCGGCTCTTCGCGCGGAACAGCGTGGCCGACATCGCCGAGGCCCGGGCGGATACCGACAATCTGGGTGCCACCACCGCCGCCATCCTCCGTGCCCTCGAAACCGCCCGCGCAGAACAGGAACGGGTGGTGATTTTCGTCACCGGCGTGCCGGGGGCAGGGAAAACCCTTTGCGGCCTCAACATCGTCTTCGGCGAGGCCCGCCGCGAGGGAACCGCTTTCCTCACCGGCAATGCGCCGCTGGTCGCGGTGCTGCGGGAGGCGCTGGCCTGCGACCGCGCGGGCATCGATCTGGCCATCGGCCCCAGCAACGATCCCGATCGCCGCTCGCGCAGCGGAAGGCTGCGCCAGGCCCGGCACGAGACTTCGCAGGCGCTGCAGAACGTGCATCGCTTCCTGGCGGATAATGCGCATGCCGCCGCCCCTCCGGCCGAACGCGTCATCGTCTTCGACGAAGCGCAGCGCGCCTGGGACGCGGCGCAGGCCGGCCGCGACACGCAGCGCCGCAAGAGCGTCCTCACGCTGAGCGAGCCCGCCCACGCCCTCGCCATCATGGCGCGGCATGACGGCTTCACCGCGATCGTGGCGCTCATCGGCCAGGGGCAGGAGATCAATACCGGCGAGGCCGGGCTCGCCGAATGGGGCCGCGTCATCGCGGCCTCACCGGGATGGCGCGCGGTGGCCGCGTCCCGGGCGCTTTCCTCGCCGGAGCCGGCGCAGCGGCTCAGCGAAGGCCCGGCTCCCTGGCTCAGCATTGACGATGCCCTGGACCTGACCGTGCCGATCCGCAGCGTGCGCTCCACGGCCGGCGCGGCCTGGGTGGATGCGGCTCTCCGCAACGATGCCCCCTTGGCCGCACGCATCGCCGCCGAGGCCGGCGGGGTTCCCTATTTCGTGACGCGCTCGCTGACTGCCGCGCGCGCCGCGCTGCGCGACATGACGCCGGGGCTGCGGCGGGCGGGCTTCGTCCGCTCCTCCGGCGCGCGTCGCCTGCGAGCCGAGGGCTTCGATGCCCAGCTCGTCGGAACTGAGGAGCCGGTCGCCTGGTTCCTGGAACGCTGGCCGGATGTCCGCGCCTCGGATGCGCTGGAAGTCTGCGCGACGGAATATGCCTGCCAGGGGCTGGAGCTGGATGCCGTGGGCCTGGCCTGGGGCGGCGATCTGATGCGGGCCAGCCAGGGATGGGGATGCCGGCGTTTCGCCGGACGCGGCTGGCAGGCCGTAAAGGCCGCGGAAGAAATCGAGTTCGTCAGGAACACCTATCGCGTCCTGCTGACCCGGGCGCGCTACGAGACGGTGATCTGGGTACCCCCCGGCAGCGCCGAGGACGATCCCTTCCATGACCCGACCCGGCCAAGCGCTGAGATGGATCGGATCGCGCGACATCTTCTCGATTGCGGCGCACGGCCGCTGGCGCCCACGGTCCCGGCCGAGCCTGTCGCCCGGCCGGCTCTTCACTTCGCCCTGGCCGCCGAGACCTGACGCCCAAAGCCTGACTCAGGCGGGCGCGAAGCTCTCATAGACGATCATGCGATGGCCGCGATTCTCGAACTCGTCGCATTCCCGCATGCCGATATCCATCAGCACCGCGCGCGAGGCGTGGTTGGTCTCCCGCGCCACGCCGATGATGCGGCCGAGCCCCGCCGCATGGCCGAAATCGAGCGCCGCCCGTGCGGCCTCCCGCGCATAGCCCTTGCCGCGGCAGGCCGGCCAGAGCGCGAAACGAACGGCGACGCCGCGCCCGTCGGGCCGTTCCATCAGCCCGGCGATGCCCAGGAAATCGCCGGATTCCCGGAGGAAGACGCTCCAGGTGCCGTAGCCGCGCACCTGCCAGAAGGCGATGTCGTCCTCCAGCTCCTCGCGCACGCGCTCGGCCGAGCGCGTGCCGTGCAGCATGAAGCCGAAGACGGCTTCGTCGGTCTTCAGGCGGATGAGTTCCGGCAGCTGCTCCCGCCCTGGAGGCAGGAGCGAGAGCCGCGCCGTGGCGATCGTCCGCGGCGAGGACATCAGGCCATGCATGTCGACATCTCCCCGCTACCGGACGAGGGGCCGGTACTTGATCCGATGGGGCTGATCCGCGTTGGCACCAAGACGTCGCTTCTTGTCGGCCTCGTAGGCCTGGAAGTTGCCCTCGAACCACTCGACGTGGCTGTCGCCCTCGAAGGCCAGGATGTGCGTCGCCAGGCGATCCAGGAACCAGCGATCGTGGCTGATGACCACCACGCAGCCGGCGAATTCCATCAGCGCCTCTTCGAGCGCGCGCAGCGTATCGACGTCGAGGTCGTTGGTCGGTTCGTCGAGCAGCAGGACGTTGTGCGGCACCGACAGCATCTTCGCGAGGTGCACGCGGTTGCGCTCGCCGCCCGAGAGCACGCCCACGCGCTTCTGCTGGTCGCTGCCCTTGAAGTTGAAGGCGGCGGTATAGGCGCGCGAGGCGATGCTGCGCTTGCCGATGTTGATCTGGTCGTCGCCGCCCGAGATCTCCTGCCAGACGGTCTTGTTGTCATCCAGGCTGTCGCGCGACTGGTCGACATAGCCGAGGCGCACGGAATCGCCGACCTTCAGCGTGCCGGCATCCGGCGTCTCGTTGCCGGTGATCATGCGGAACAGCGTGGTCTTGCCGGCGCCGTTCGGGCCGATGACGCCGACGATGCCGCCGGGGGGCAGCTTGAAGGTCAGGTCGTCGATCAGCAGGCGGTTGCCATAGGCCTTCCGCAGGCCCTCGGCCTCGATGACGATGTTGCCGAGGCGCGGCGGCGGCGAGATGAGGATCTCAACCTCGCCCAGGCCCCGGTCCTGGCTCTGCTCCAGCAGCTCCTCGTAGCGGGAGATACGCGCCTTGCTCTTGGCCTGGCGGGCGGAGGGGCTGCGCCCGATCCACTCCTGCTCCGCCGCCAGCGTGCGGATGCGGGCCGTGTCCTCGCGGTTCTCCTGCTCGAGGCGCTTGCGCTTCTGCTCGAGGTAGGCGGAGTAGTTGCCCTGGTAGGGGAAGCCGCGGCCGCGATCGACCTCGAGGATCCAGTTGGTCACGTTGTCGAGGAAGTAGCGGTCGTGGGTCACGATCAGCACGGCGCCGGGATAGTCGCGCAGCGTGTGCTCGAGCCAGGAGACGCTTTCCGCATCCAGGTGGTTGGTCGGCTCGTCGAGCAGCAGGAGGTCCGGCTTCTCGAGCAGCAGGCGGCACAGGGCCACGCGGCGCCGCTCGCCACCCGACAGATGCTCCACCGAGGATTCCGCGGGCGGGCAGCGCAGCGCGTCCAGCGCGATGTCCACGCGGCGGTCGAGCTCCCAGCCGTCGGCGGCGTCGATGGCCTCCTGCAGGGTGCCCTGCTCGGCGAGGAGATCGTTCATCTCCTGCTCGGTCATCTCCTCCATGAAGCGCTCGGAGATCTCGTTGAAGCGCTTCAGCTGCGCCTCGAGCGTGGCGAAGGCCGCGCGCACGTTCTCGCCGACGTTCTTGGTCGGGTCGAGCTGCGGCTCCTGCGCGAGATAGCCCACGCGCGCGCCCTCGGCCGCCCAGGCCTCGCCACCGAAATCCTTGTCCATGCCGGCCATGATCTTCATCAGCGTGGACTTGCCGGCGCCGTTCGGGCCCAGCACGCCGATCTTCACGTCCGGCAGGAAGGAGAGCGTGATGCCTTTGAAAACCTCGCGACCGCCCGGATAGGACTTGGTGAGGTCCTTCATGACATAGACGTATTGGTAAGCGGGCATGGCGCGCGGAGCCTCAGTGCTGGAAACGTGGGGCGCTTCTACCCCCTGTGGGCCGGGGGGGAAAGCTTGGGCGGGTGGCCAGCGGAAAAGCCGGGTGCCCGGGCCCTGCGAGGGGGCCTGGGCCATCAACGCCAAACGCCCCGCGAAAGCGGGGCGGGCGAGACAGGCGGACACCCGGGCCCGGAGGCCCTGGGCGCTTATCCCGGATGGCGGCCTAGCTGTTCACGTATTTGATGACGCAGCCATAGGGCGGGGTGACCCCGCGCTCGAGCGGGCGGCCTTCGCGCACGGCGATCATGGCGTCGCGCAGGAAGGGTTCCGCGCGGGGCACATCCTCGACGCGGGTGGAGCGGATGCTGTCGATCGCGCCCATGTAGCGCAGCTTGCCCTCGCCATCGATCACGAACATGCCGGGCGTCGTGGTCGCGGCATAGGCGCGCGCGGCCTGGCTGCGGTGGTCGAGGAGGACAGCTGTCGGCGCGGCGTTGCGGCTGGTGGTGAGCTCGCGCGCCTGCGGGCCGGTCACATGGCCCTGCTCGCCTTCCGGCGACGAGGCGATGGAAAGCCACACGATGTCGCGCGAGGCGGCCTCCCGCTGGAGGTTCTGCATGTTGCTGCTGTTGTAGTGCTTCCGCACATAGGGGCAGTCATGGTTCGTCCATTCCAGGACGACGACGCGGCCGCGGAAATCGGCCAGGCGGCGGACCGTGCCGTCCTGGTCGGGCAGCGCGAAGTCGGGCGCGGCGGCGCCCACGGCAGGCGCGGCGAAGGCCAGGGCGGGAATGAGGGGAAGCGTGGCGGCACCCAGCAGGGCGCCTCGGCGGGTCATCTGGACCATCTCATGCTCCTCTTCGATATGGGCTTCGCGCGATGGTTACCGCGCCCGGCCCCGCCGCGGCAAATGAATTATGAAATTCATGACATGATCGCGCCGCCGCGGCCCCGGCAAATATGCCGGCGTTACGCGCCCGGCGTCGCCGCCGCGATCGCCTGGAGCACCATGCCCTCGGTCAGGATCTGCGGCAGGATGGCAGGCTCCCCGCCGCCGGCCGGGTAGAAGAGGTAGAGAGGCACGCCGTCCCGCCCATGGGCGCGGAGCAGCGCGGTGATCGCCGGCTCGCCATTGGTCCAGTCGCCGGTCAGCACCGTGACGTTCGACGCGGCGAAGGCGGCGCGCACCGCCGTGGTGTCCAGCGCCACGCGCTCATTGACCTTGCAGGAGATGCACCAGGCCGCCGTCAGGTTCACGAAGACCGGGCGCCCTTCCCCGCGCAGGGCGTCGACGCGCGCCGCGGTCCAGGGCTCGCCGAGCTGCGCCGAGGCCGTCGCCCCGGCGGTGCCGGCGCTGCGCAGCATCGGCAGCAGCGCCAGCGCGGCGATGAGGGAAAGGGCGGCACCGGCCATGAACCAGCGCCGGGCCGAGCCCTGCTGCGCCAGGCCCAGCGCCCAGGCCGCCATGGAGACCAGCACGGCGCCCACCAGCACCATCAGCGTGCCGTCCGGCCCCGCCTGCTGGGCCACGACCCAAACGAGCCAGGCGGCCGCCAGGTACATCGGGAAGGCCAGGAACTGCTTCAGCCGGTCCATCCAGGCGCCGGGCCGCGGCAGGACGCGCGCGAAACCGGGGAAGACGCCCAGCAGCGCATAGGGCAGCGCGAGGCCGAGGCCCATGGCGGCGAAGACCGCCAGCGTCGAGGAGGGCGGCATGGCCAGCGCGGCCCCGATCGCCGC
Source organism: Roseococcus pinisoli (assembly GCF_018413645.1). Taxonomy (GTDB): domain Bacteria; phylum Pseudomonadota; class Alphaproteobacteria; order Acetobacterales; family Acetobacteraceae; genus Roseococcus; species Roseococcus pinisoli. Next base: position 1,747,095 of record NZ_JAHCDA010000001.1, on the reverse strand, counting down.
CGCCATGAAGGGCGCGGTGCAGGGCGTCGCGACCAGCACGGCCAGCACGCCCGTGAAGAAGCTGCCGGCCTTGCCGCCCTTGGCCGCGAGGCCGGAGCCGGCCGAGACCGGCCCGCCGATGGCATAGACGCCCGAGAGGTTCAGGCCCACGGCCAGCATCAGCCAGGCCATGGCGCCAACGAAGAGGGGCGAGGTGAACTGGAAGCCCCAGCCCGCCGCCGCCCCCGCCGCCCGCACGCCCAGCAGCGCGGCGCCGATGGCAACGAAGGAAAGGACCACGCCCGCCGTGTAGGCGGCCGAATGCGCGCGCACCACGGACCGGTCGGCGCCGGAGAGGCGGGCCACCGCGATGGCCTTCATGGCCAGGATCGGGAAGACGCAGGGCATGAGGTTGAGGATCACCCCGCCCAGCGCCGCGAAGAGCAGCGCCTGCCAGAGCGGCATGCCCCCGCCAGCCGCCGGCATCGGCCCCGGCACGGCGCTCACCCAATAGGCCCCGCGCACGCCGGCGGCATCGGTGATGGCGACGACGCCCTCGACCGTGGCGGGAATGGCGCCCGCGGCCCGGGTGAGGCCGAGGGTGAAGCCGCCCTCCCGCGCCGTCAGGGGCTGCGGCGCGGCATTCTCGACGACGAGCTGCTCCAGCGGGAAGAAGAAGGCCTCACGCAGCGCCTGGGCGGTAATGCCCGGGCCTTCCAGGCTGATGGCGCCCTGCCCGCCCTCGAAGCCGATGCGGGCGGTGAAGGCGGCGGCGCGCGGCAGGGCCGCCTCGGCCGCGGCGAAGAGCACCTGGGCGGAGGGGCGGGCCGTCGCCTCGACGGGGATGTCGAGGGTGAAGCTGCCTTCCTCGGGGATGCAGACGCGCTCGCAGATCAGCCAGTCCGCGCTGGCCTCCAGGCGCTGGACCTGGCCGGGCACGAGGTTGGCCGGCGGGCGGATCTCCATGAGGAAGACCGCCTCGTCCTCGTAGCCGAAGTTCACCAGAGGGCCGAAGGGGATGCGGTGGGGCGCGGGGAATTGCAGCTCGCCCGCGGTCCAGCCCTCGGGGAGCTGCAGGGTCAGCTCCGGCGGCTGCCCGGCATCGCCCGGGTTGCGCCAATAGGTGTGCCAGCCCGGCGCCATGCGCTGGCGAAGCGCCACCCGGAAAGGCTGGCCGGGCGCCATGGCGGCCACGTCGGAAACCAGCGTGACGGTGGCGCGCGGCGAGGTGACCGGGGCTGATTCCAGCGCCCCTGCCATGCCCGGCAGGGCCATGAGAAGAAACCCGAGGACGGCGAGAAGAGCGCGCATGCGGCAACTGCTAACGCCGGGGCCCTGCCAGGGGCAAGCGCCAATTCCCCACCTTCCCATGCGGGAGGGCGTGACAAAAACATCACAGGGCATTCAAGTTGACATAATCCCGGAAACCCCAATCTCCTCACTCGGTTGACGTCGAGACCACCGAGTATCCGGAGAGCGATCATGTCACATCTCAAGAACCACCTTTTGGCGGGCGCTGCCCTGCTGGCCCTGCCAGCGGTTGCCAGCGCGCAGCCGGCAGAAGGCTTTTTCGACGGCTTCCGTCTCGCGCCTCAGCAGACGGTGAGCGGCCTGTATATCGGCGCGGGCGCCGGCGCCAACTTCACCAACAACACCCAGCTTCGCAGCGACAGCAGCCTCGCCGCCGGCCTTGCCGCGAATGGCATCGGCGGGCGTGGCCGCGCCGTGTTCGAGACGGGCTGGACCGGCGTCGCGTCCCTGGGCTGGGGCTTCGGCAACGGCCTGCGCGTCGAAGTGGAAGGCAACTTCCGCCAGAACGACTTCGACAAGGTCAATCGCGTCAACGGCGCGAACCTGAACGGGCGCGCTGGCGGCTTCCAGCGGACCTACGGCGCCATGGCCAACGCGCTGTATGACTTCCGCATCCCGGGCGTGCCCTGGTTCGTCCCCTATGTCGGCGGCGGCGTCGGCTATGCGTGGCGCGACTGGGATCCGCTGCGGGTGAACGGGCCGGACGGCGCGGCGATCTCCAATACCTCGCGCGGCGGCTTTGCCTATCAGGCCATCGGCGGCGCGGCCTTCCCGATCGCCTCGGTGCCCGGCCTCGCGATCACGGCGGAGTATCGCTACTTCGCCATGGAACCGACGGACATGCGGACGAGCGTCATCAACGCGTCCGGCGCGACGGTTGCGGCGGGCCGCATCCGCTCCGTGAACGAGAACCACTCGGTCCTCGTGGGTCTTCGTTACGCCTTCAACCAGCCTGTCCCGCCGCCGCCGCCGGCCCCGGTTGCCGTGGCTCAGCCGGCTCCGGCCCGCACCTACCTGGTCTTCTTTGACTGGGATCGTGCGGACCTGACCGACCGTGCCCGCCAGATCATCGCCGACGCGGCCCAGAATGCGCGGGTCGTGAGCTCGACGCGGATCGAGGTCTCGGGCCATGCGGACCGCACCGGTACGGCGGTCTACAACCAGCGCCTGTCGGTGCGCCGCGCCGAGGCGGTGGCCAACGAGCTGGTTCGCCACGGGATCGGGCGCAACGAGATCACGGTCCAGGGCTTCGGCTTCGAGCGTCCGCTGGTTCCCACGGCCATGGGTGTCCGCGAGCCGCAGAACCGGCGCGTGGAGATCGTCCTGCGCTAATCCAGCCGCAGGTCGAAACGAATGGGGCCGCCGGAGCAATCCGGCGGCCCTTTTCTTTTGGCAGCAGCGGCATCGCCGAAGGCCGGAGCCACTCCCTAAGAGGATCCGGCCGCAACGCGGCCGGCGCCGCCCCACCGACTTGTCCGTCAGCACGCCCTCCGTGCGGCGAAGCCAAGCGCGCGGAGCGCGCGCCCGGCGTTTGAGGGCAAAACCTAATGCGCCAAAATGGCCAATAGCAGCAGCGCCACGATGTTCGTGATCTTGATCATCGGGTTCACGGCCGGACCGGCGGTGTCCTTGTAGGGGTCGCCCACCGTGTCGCCGGTCACCGCGGCCTTATGGGCCTCGCTGCCCTTGCCGCCGTAGTGACCCTCCTCGATGTACTTCTTGGCGTTGTCCCAGGCGCCGCCGCCGGTGGTCATCGAGACGGCGACGAAGAAGCCCGTCACGATCACGCCCAGCAGCATCGCCCCCAGCGCCGAGAAGGCCGCCGACTTGCCCGCGATGGAATAGATCAGGAAGTACCAGACGATCGGGCTCAGCACCGGCAGCAGCGAGGGGATGATCATTTCCCGGATCGCAGCCTTCGTCAGCATGTCCACCGCGCGCCCATAATCGGGCTTGTCGGTGCCTTCCATGATGCCGGGCTTCTCGCGGAACTGGCGCCGGACCTCCTCGACCACCGCCTGCGCGGCGCGGCCGACCGCGGTCATGCTCATGCCGCCGAAGAGATAGGGCAGCAGGCCGCCGAAGAGCAGGCCGACCACGACGTAGGGATTGGCCAGCGAGAAGTCGATCGCGCCGATTCCCGCGAAATAGGGATAGAGCGTCGGGTTCGCGATGAAATGCGCCAGGTCCTGCGTATAGGCCGCGAAGAGCACCAGTGCGCCGAGGCCCGCCGAGCCGATCGCATAGCCCTTGGTGACGGCCTTGGTGGTGTTGCCCACGGCGTCCAGCGCGTCGGTCGTGACGCGCGTCTCCGGGGGCAGCCCGGCCATCTCCGCGATGCCGCCGGCATTGTCCGTCACCGGGCCGAAGGCATCGAGCGCGACGATCATGCCGGCCAGGGCCAGCATCGTCGTGGTCGCGATGGCGATGCCGTAGAGGCCCGCCAGGCTGTAGGAACAGATGACGCCGGCGATGATGATGAGCGCGGGGATGGCCGTGCTCTCCATGCTGACGGCGAGGCCGCGGATCACGTTGGTGCCGTGCCCCGTCTGCGAGGCCTCGGCGATGCTCTGCACCGGGCGGAACTGCGTGCCGGTGTAGTATTCGGTGATGATGACGATCAGCGCCGTCACCCCGAGGCCCACCGCCCCGCAGAGGAAGAGGCTGAAGGCGCCGAAGACATGCCCGCCTGCCGTGACCATGCCCGTCCCGAAGAAAATGAAGGACAGCGGCAGCAGCGCCACGAGGCTGAGCAGCCCCGTCACGATCAGGCCGCGATACATCGCGCCCATGATCGACTGGCTCGCCGGCAGCTTCACGAAATAAGTGCCGACGATGGAGGTCAGGACGCAGACCGCGCCGATGGCCAGCGGGAAGAGCATCGCATTGACGCGCCCCGCCTCGGTGAAGCTGATCGCGGCCAGGACCATGGTGGCGACCGCCGTGACGGCATAGGTCTCGAAGAGGTCGGCCGCCATGCCGGCGCAGTCGCCGACATTGTCGCCCACATTGTCGGCGATGGTGGCGGGGTTGCGGGGGTCGTCCTCGGGGATGCCGGCCTCGACCTTGCCGACCATGTCGCCGCCGACATCGGCGCCCTTGGTGAAGATGCCGCCGCCGAGGCGCGCGAAGATGGAGATGAGGGAGGCGCCGAAGCCCAGCGCCACGAGGCTGTCGATCACGACGCGGTCATTGACCGCATAGCCGCTGATCACGACGAGCACGAAGAAATAGACGGCGACGCCCAGCAGCGCGAGGCCGGCCACCAGCATGCCGGTGATCGCCCCCGACTTGAAGGCGAGGTCCAGCCCCGCCGCCAGGCCGTGCGTGCTGGCCTCGGCCGTGCGGACATTGGCGCGAACCGAGACGTTCATGCCGATGAAGCCCGCCAGGCCCGAAAGCACCGCGCCGATCAGGAAGCCGATGGCGACCGTGGCCCCCAGCAACAGGAAGACAAGGATGAAAAGGACGATTCCCACCGCGCCGATGGTGAGGTACTGCCGCTTCAGATAGGCCGAGGCGCCTTCCTGGATCGCCTGGGCGATTTCCTGCATGCGCGCATTGCCGGCCGGCTTGGCCATGATCTCCTTGGTGGTTATCCAGCCATAGGCGAGCGACGTCGCCCCCAGCAGGATCACCAGCAACAACGTCACTGTGATCACTTAGACTCCCCTCTTCTTCTTTTGCTTCGCCGCCTTTTGGAAGCGGTTTCCAGGAGGTTAGGCCGCGCTTCGCGCGCCGCGCAACAAAAGGCGCCCATCCCTCGCGCGCGGAACGTTTTTGTGGTTTGACCCTCGCACAACCGCCATCCGCCCCGCTTCGGAGCCCATCTGATGAACCTGAACGCCATCCCCATCGGCAAGAATCCGCCGGAAGACCTGAACGTCATCATCGAGGTGAGCATCGGCGGCGAGCCCATCAAATACGAGATGGACAAGGAGGCCGGGGCGCTCTTCGTCGACCGGTTCCTGTACACGCCGATGCGCTACCCGGGTAACTACGGCTTCGTGCCGCACACGCTGAGCGACGACGGGGACCCGATCGACGTGCTCGTGGCCAATACGCGCCCGATCGCGCCCGGCGCCATCATCAACGTCCGCCCCGTGGGCGTGCTGAAGATGGAAGATGACGGCGGCGGGGACGAGAAGATCATCGCCGTGCCCTCGCCCAAGCTCACGCAGCGCTACGTGAACGTGAACACGATCTCGGACCTGCCGCAGATCACGCTCGACCAGATCCGGCACTTCTTCGAGCACTACAAGGATCTCGAGCCCGGCAAGTGGGTGAAGGTCCTGGGCTGGGGCGGCGCCGACGAGGCGAAGGTCCTGATCCAGCAGGCCATCGACCGCGCCAAGGCCGCCCGCGCGGACAAGCAGGCCTGATCTCGCCTTCTTCCTAAGCCTTCCCCCGGTCCTGCCCAACGGCATGACCGGGTTCCGCGTCATCGTCCCGGCCCGGCGTCTTGCCGTCAGGCCGGGAAATGCCGCACAAAACGCCTCCCCTTCGCGCCCGTAGCTCAACTGGTTAGAGCGGGCCGCTCATAACGGCTTGGTTGCGGGTTCAAGTCCTGCCGGGCGCAAGGGAGCCGACCCCCACATCCTCCGGATTTCCGTGCTGCCGTCCCGCGCCGTTCACGCGCCTGCGGAGCCACACGCAGAGCGGGTGATATTCATGGACATGCAACCAGGAGTATTATAAGGGTCACAAACACCCCCGAAGGTTGCCGTCCTGCCCGAAGGACGACGCCGTACCGGTCCCATGGTTCAAATCCAGGAAGGTCCGATCGCGATGCCCCCACAGCGCGCCATGGCTCCGGCCATGTTTCTCCGGCCCAGCCGCAACCGCGTCATCCGCTCCAGCAAGCCGGAGGAAGGCACCATCAACGGAGAGTTCTGGGTGGTCGCCCGGGCCGCGCTGCTGCTTTGCGGCGGCATCGTTGTCATCGGCTGGCTGCTGAGCTAGCCCAGGCCGGAATTACCCGGGCCGTCGCCGGCCCGGTTTAGCCCTAGATTTTCAGCCGGTCCGGAATGGGAAGGCCCAGCCGGTCGGGCACCGGCCATTCCTCACGCACCGTCCGCAGCTTCCGGAAGCCGGCCCTGACATAGTTGGGCAGGGCGCGGGGGTGATCGGCCGTGCAGGTATTCACGGTCAGCGCCGCGCAATTCTCGCCCCAGGCGGTCGCGATGGCGTGATGCAGGAACGGCATGCCGACGCCGAGGCCAATCCCCCGCCCCATCAGCCCGAAATAGGCCAGGTTGATGACGGGCCAGGACCGCCGGTCGAGCTCGTAGAAGCCGATCTCGCCTTCCGCGTCCCGCAGCACGCTGATGCTGATCGCCCGGTCGTCCAGAATCTGGTCGAGCTCCCGGTCGGTCAGCGTCCGCCGCAGCCACCAGACGTAGTCGTTGCCCACTTCCGCGTAGAGGTGCCGGTAATGCGGCACGCTGCAGCGCGGAAACAGGCGTTCCACCTCCAGCCCGGGCGGCAGGGCGGGCGCGCGTTCCTTGGGCGCCTCGTCCATCCGCAGGAAGGTCACCTCGACGGCGACCCGCGTGGTGGGTTCGACCAGCCGGATCATGTTTCCAGGAAGCTGCGCAGCTTGCGGGAACGGCTGGGGTGCTTGAGCTTGCGCAGCGCCTTGGCCTCGATCTGGCGGATGCGCTCGCGCGTCACGTTGAACTGCTGGCCGACCTCTTCCAGCGTGTGGTCGGTGTTCATGCCGATGCCGAAGCGCATGCGCAGCACGCGCTCCTCGCGCGGCGTCAGCGAGCCGAGCACGCGGGTCGTGGCCTCGCGCAGGTTGGACTGGATCGCGGCATCCAGCGGGATGATCGCGTTCTTGTCCTCGATGAAGTCGCCGAGGTGGCTGTCCTCCTCGTCGCCGATCGGCGTCTCGAGGGAGATCGGCTCCTTGGCGATCTTCAGGACCTTGCGGACCTTCTCCAGCGGCATGCCGAGCTTCTCGGCCAGTTCCTCCGGCTGAGGCTCCCGGCCGATCTCGTGCAGCATCTGGCGGCTGGTGCGGACCAGCTTATTGATCGTCTCTATCATATGGACCGGGATGCGGATGGTCCGCGCCTGGTCGGCGATGGAGCGCGTGATGGCCTGGCGGATCCACCAGGTCGCATAGGTCGAGAACTTGTAGCCGCGGCGGTACTCGAACTTATCCACGGCCTTCATCAGGCCGATATTGCCCTCCTGGATGAGATCCAGGAACTGCAGGCCGCGGTTCGTGTACTTCTTGGCGATGGAGATCACGAGGCGGAGGTTCGCCTCGATCATTTCCTTCTTCGCCTGGTTCATGTCCCGCTCGCCGGCGGAGACCGTCTTGTAGACGCGGCGGAACTCGCCGACCGGCAGGCCCGTCGCACCGGCGATGGCGCCGATCTCGACGCGGACATGCTCCAGGTCGTCCCGGGACTTGAGCGCGAAGGCCGGCCAGGCCTTGCCCTTCAGCTTCGCCACGCGGTCGATGAAGCCCGGATCCAGCTCGGAGCCGATCCAGTTCTCCAGGAACTCCTCGCGGCGGACCTTCTGGGCCAGCGCCATGCGCAGCACCTGGCCGTCCAGCGTGTTGAGCTTGCGGTTGAGGCCCTTGAGCTGCTCGACCAGCTCCTCGATGCGGTTGTTGTGGAGGTGGACCTTCTCGACCAGCAGCACCAGCTCCTGGCGCGACTTCTCGTAGGTCTTCTCCGAACGGCCCACCAGCTCCTCGCCGGAGGTGTAGGCGTCCATCCGCTTCGAGGAGAGCTTGTTCAGCTTGGTGAAGATGGTCTGGATGGCCTCGAAATTCGCGAGGACCTCCGGCTTCAGCTTCTCTTCCAGCGCGGAGAGCGACAGGCCGACATTCTCGCCTTCCTCGCCTTCCTCGAACTCTTCCGGCTCCGGCGGCGCGCCCTCGGGATTGTCGGCGTTGTTCGTCGCCTCGAGGTCGATCACGTCGCGGAGCAGCATGCGGCCTTCCTTGACCGCGTCATGCCAGGCGACGATGGCCTTGAAGGTGAGCGGGCTCTCGCAGAGCCCGCCGATCATCATGTCGCGGCCGGCCTCGATGCGCTTGGCGATGGCGATCTCGCCCTCGCGGGAGAGCAGCTCCACGCTGCCCATCTCGCGGAGGTACATGCGGACGGGGTCGTCGGTGCGGCCGAGGCTTTCCTCGTCCACATTGCCGCCGGACTCCTCGTCCTCCTTTTCCTCGCCCTCGCCCTCGGCCTTGGCGGTCTTCGCCTCGCCGTCCTCGCTCTCCTCGGCTTCGACGACGTTGATGCCGGCTTCCGAGAGGGAAGAAAGGGTGTCCTCGATGAATTCCGAGCTCACCTGCTCCTGGGGCATCGCGGCGTTCACCTCGTCATAGGTGACGTAGCCGCGCTCCTTGCCCCGGGCGATGAGCTTCTTGACGGCAGCAGAGGTGATATCGAGCAGCACGCCCTCGACCGCTTCCTCGCGGGCCTCGGCCGTCTCGCTGCCATTCGCCGTCTTGCTCGCCATCCGCTGCTCCTTCGTCACGGGGGAGCCCTCCCCCTCTAGCTCACTACTCAATCGTCTCGTTCGGCTCGGCCTCGACCTCACCGCGCCGCAGCGCGTCGAGCGCCTCGGTCAGCCGGATCAGCCGGGTTTGGGTGGCGACGTCGCCCTGAGCCTCAAACGCCTCCCGCGCTGCCCGAGCATCCTCGGCCAGCTCCGCCTCGCCTCGCAGAAAGCCAAAGAACTGCCAGAACGCATCAAGCGCCTCCTTGGGCTGCCCGCCCGGACCCGCCTCCTGAGGCAGGTCGGGAACCTTCAACACCCATTGGCTGGCTGATGCGGCCTCACCGCTCGCGAGGTGGGCGATCAACTCATCCGAGTCAAGGCGTGAAGCCTCTGGAACCCAGGCCAAAAGCGCATTCCTCACCTGCTGTGGCGCTCCTGCCGGTAAATCCAGGAGCAGCAGGGGCTCCTCGATGTCCGCCAGCAGCTCGGGGTGATGGAGGCAGATGGCCAGCAGGATGCGCGCCCGCTTGGCCTGCGCGGCCTCCCGGTCGGGCTCCGGCCGGGGGTGGCGCGGCACGGCCCGGAGGCCCGGGCGCTTGGTGAGGGAAAAGAAGCGGTCCAGCAGGGAGCGGCGGAATTCCGAGGCCAGCGCCTTGTCCGGGATGGTCTGGGCGGCGGCGGAGAGGCGGTTCCGCAGCGCGGCGCGGGCTTCCGGCGCCGTGGGGGCCTTGCCGCCGACGATCAGGCCGAACAGTGCCTCGGACAGCGGCTGCGCCGCCTCCAGCGCCGCCTGGAAGCCCCGCGCGCCGCTCCGGCGGATCAGCGTATCCGGGTCCTCGCCCGCCGGCAGGGTCATGAAGCGGAGCGAGCGCTCGGGCGCCAACAGCGGCAGGGCCAGCTCCGCCGCGCGGGCGGCGGCGCGGGTGCCGGCGGCATCGCCGTCGAAGCAGAGCACCGGCTCCGGGCTGACCTGCCAGAGCGCGTTCAGCTGCTCCTCGGTCAGCGCCGTGCCGAGGGGCGCGACCGCGCCGCCGAAGCCCGCCTGGTGCAGGGCGATCACGTCCATGTAGCCCTCGACGACGAGCAGGCTCGCGCCACGGAACACCCCCTCCCGCGCCAGATCCAGGGCGTAGAGGTTGCGCCGCTTGGAGAAGAGCGCCGTCTCGGGCCCGTTCACGTATTTGGGCTGGCCGTCGCCGAGGATGCGGCCGCCGAAGCTCACGCTGCGCCCGCGGCGGTCGCGGATGGGGAACATCACGCGGTTGAAGAAGAGGTCGACCGCGCGCCCCTCCTCGCGCTCCTGCATGAGCCCGGCCTCGAGCAGCTGGGACTGCTGGATGCCCTCCTCGCGCAGCTCGGCGGCCAGGGCGCCACGCCCCGCGCCGGACCATCCGAGGCCGAACTTGCGGATCGTCTCGTCGGTCAGACCGCGGTTGCGGAGATAGGCCAGCGCCTCCGCGCCCTCGGGCAGGTGGAGCCGCCGGGCATAGGCGGCCTCGGCCGCTTGGAGGACGCCATGCAGGTCCCGGGCGCGGCGGTCGCGGGCCGCGGCCTCGGGCGTGGGCTTGGGGATGTCGAGCCCGGCCTCCCCCGCCAGGCGCTCGACGGCCTCCATGAAGCCGCCGCCCTCGGCGCGCATGACGAAGGCGAAGGCATCCCCGTGCGCGCCGCAGCCGAAGCAGTGGAAGCTGTCCTCGTAGACATAGAAGGAGGGCGACTTCTCGTTGTGGAAGGGGCAGAGGCCCTTCCAGTTGCGGCCGGATTTCGAGAGGCGCACGCGGCGGCCGACAAGGCTCGCCATCGGCGTGCGGACGCGCAGCTCGTCCAGGAAGTTTTGTGGGAGTGCCATGGGGGCTGCGATCCTAGTGGTTCGGAATTCGGTACGGAACCGCGATTTCCCTATATTGAATTTTCAGAAATTACTGAACATACTGACGCTCATGGATCTCCCTCCCGCCACCGCCGCCTTCGTCCTCCATTTCGGCGAGATGGGCTCCCGATGGGGGATCAACCGCACCGTCGGCCAGATCTACGCCCTGCTCTTCCTTTCCGACCGGCCGCTCAACGCCGACGACATCGTGGCCTCGCTCGGCTTCTCCCGCTCCAACGTCTCCATGGGCCTCAAGGAGCTCGAGACCTGGCGGCTCGTGCGGCTGCAGCACCTCCCCGGCGACCGGCGGGAGCATTTCTCCACGCCCGAGGACGTCTGGCAGATCGTCCGCATCCTCGCCGAGGAGCGCCGCAAGCGCGAGATCGACCCCACCCTCACCCTGCTGCGCGACGTCCTGCTGCAGAAGCCCTCGACCGAGGCCGAGCGCCATGCCCAGGGGCGCATGCACAACCTCCATGACGTCATTTCTTTGCTGACGGGATGGGCCAACGACGTGCAGGGTCTCCCGGACGAGCGCCTCATCGCGCTGCTGAAGATGGGGGGCCGCGTCGCCAAGGTCCTGGAGGCGACCGACCGTTTCCAGCAGATCGTCACCGGCAAGGGCCGGCGCCGCGGCAAGGCCGATGCGGCGCCACGCCGCTCGGCGGAGAACGAGAAGAAGAAGGACGCCTGACCATGGACCCGCTCTTGCTTGCCCGCATGCAGTTCGCGGCCAACATCTCCTTCCACATCCTCTTTCCCACCATCACCATCGCCACCGGCTGGTTCCTGCTGTTCTTCAAGCTGCGCTTTGACGCCACGAAGGACAGCGCCTGGATGGACGCCTACCGCTTCTGGGTGAAGGTCTTCGCGCTGAGCTTCGCCATGGGCGTGGTTTCCGGCGTCACCATGAGCTTCCAGTTCGGCACCAACTGGCCGGGCTACATGCAGCATGTCGGCAATATCGCCGGCCCCCTGCTGGCCTATGAGATCATCACGGCCTTCTTCCTCGAGGCCTCCTTCCTCGCCGTCATGCTCTTCGGCTACGGCCGCGTGCCCAACTGGTTCCACACCTTCGCGACCGTGCTGGTCGCCGGCGGGACCACGCTCTCGGCCTTCTGGATCCTGGCGCTGAATTCCTGGATGCAGACGCCGGCCGGCTTCGAGATGCGCGACGGCATCGCCCATGCCGTCGACTGGTGGGCCATCGTCTTCAACCCCTCCATGCCCTACCGCCTGGCGCATATGCTCCTCGCCTCGGGCCTGACCGCCGCCTTCCTGATCGCCGGGCTCTCGGCCCTGCGCTGGCTGCGCGGCGACCGCTCGGCCGGCGTGCTGCGCGCGCTGCGGACCGGCGTGACCGTCGCGGCCGTGCTGGTTCCCGTGCAGATCTTCGTGGGCGACCTGCACGGGCTGAACACGCTGGAACACCAGCCGCAGAAGGTCGCGGCGATGGAAGGCGTCTGGGAGACCGAGCGCGGCGCCGGGCTGCGGCTTTTCGCCATCCCCGACGAGGCGACCCGCAGCAACCGCTTCGAGATCGAGATCCCCAACCTCGCCAGCTGGATCCTGACCCATTCGGCCGATGGCGAGATCCGTGGCCTGAACGAGTTCATCGGCAATCACCCGCCCGTGGCGCCGGTCTTCTTCGCCTTCCGGATCATGGTCGGCATGGGCGTGCTCATGCTGCTCGTCTCCTGGTGGTCGCTGTGGAAGCTGCGCCGCGGCGTCACGCCCTGGATGGCCCGGGCCCTGGCGGCGATGACCTTCTCCGGCTGGGTCGCGACCCTGGCCGGCTGGTACGTCACCGAGATCGGCCGCCAGCCCTGGCTCGTCACCGGCGTGCTGCGCACCCATGACGCGGTGGGCCCCACCCCGGCCGGGACCGTGCTGAGCTCGCTGATCATGTACCTGCTGCTCTATGGCGGCCTGCTGATCGCCTATGTGCTGACGCTGATGCACCTGGCCAAGCGGCCCGCCTCCCCCGAGCCGGAGGAGCTCGGCCCCTCCGATCCCCTCAAGCCCCTGGTCGCGGAGTAACCGAGATGGAACTCCTTCCCGAAGGCGCCTGGCTGCCCATCACCTTCGCGGTGCTGATGGCCGTCTCCATGCTGCTCTACGCCGTACTCGACGGCTTCGACCTCGGCGTCGGCGTCCTGCTGCGCTCCACCTCGGACGAGGCGACGCGCGACCGGATGATCGCGAGCATCGGTCCGTTCTGGGACGCGAACGAAACCTGGCTCGTGCTCGGCGTCGGCATCCTGCTCGTGGCCTTCCCGGCCGCGCATGGCCTCATCCTGACGGCGCTCTACGTTCCCGTGGCGCTGATGCTGATGGGGCTGATCCTGCGCGGCGTGGCCTTCGAGTTCCGCGTCAAGGCGCCCGCAGCCCAGAAGCCGCGCTGGGACATGGTCTTCCAGGGCAGCTCCATCCTGGCGGCCTTCAGCCAGGGCTGGATGCTCGGCTCCTATATCCTGGGCTTCGCGCCGGGCTGGATGCCGCTGGCCTTCGCCCTGCTCACCGGCCTTTTCACCGTCGCGGGCTATACGCTGATCGGCGCCTGCTGGCTGATCTGGCGCACCGAGGGGGAACTGCAGCTGATGGCCGCGCGCTGGGCCCGCCGCGCCCTCTACGCCACCTGGGCGGGCGTGATCGCGGTGAGCGCGGCCACGCCGCTGGCCAGCCCGCGCATCTTCGAGCGCTGGTTCGGCCTGCCGCAGATCTTCGGCCTCGCCCCCATCCCGCTGGCGAGCGGCGCGCTCTTCCTGCTGCTGCACATCTTCCTCAAGCGCTACCCGCGGCCCGACCATTCGCTGGACTGGGTGCCCTTCGCCTCCACCGCGACGATCTTCGTGCTGTGCTTCCAGGGGCTGGCCTATAGCTTCTGGCCCTATGTCGTGCCCGGGCGCATGACGATTTTCGAGGCGGCGAGCGCGCCGGAATCGCTGATCATCATCCTGGTCGGCGCGCTGGCGGTGCTGCCCCTGATCGGCGTCTACACCTTCTTCATCTGGCGCATCTTCGGCGGCAAGGCACGGGAGCTGAAGTACTATTGAGCCTGCCGAGACGCGCCTTCCTGGCCGGGGCCGCGGGCCTCTCGGCCTGCGCCACCCTGCCCGAGCCCGCCGCCTGCACGGCCGCAACCGGCCATCCGGCGATCTGGGTGGTCGAGCGGTCCTGGCATACGGAGATCGGCATCCCGGCCGCCGCGATGGGATCCTTCGCGACGGTCTTCCCCGGCGCGGCCGCCCTGATGTTCGGCTTCGGCAAGCGGAACTTCATGATTTCGCCGGCGCGGGGCTTCGCCGAATGGCTCGCCGGCCCTTTTCCGGGCCCGGCGGTCATGCAGGTCACCGCGCTCAACGTCCTGCCGCCCGAAGCCTTCGACGCCCCGATGATCGCGCTCCCTGCGACATCGGCGGCGCTGGAGGGGCTGGTGGCCGCCCTTTGGCGCAGTTTCGCGCCCGGCCCGCAGGGAGAGCCGGTCTTCCTCAACCTTGTCCAGGGCAGCGCCTTCTACGAGGCGGCGCGCGGCTACAGCCTCGCCTACACCTGCAATGCCTGGACGGCCGAGATGCTGACGGCGGCGGGCTTCCCGGTCCATGCCGAGCCCGCCATGCTGCCTGGCGCCGTGATGCGCCAGCTTCTTCCCTTGGCCGGGACCTGCCGCCCGCGCGGCCCGGTCAACCCGGCCCGATCGGCGGCCGCCTGATCAGCAGGGCGGCGTCCGGCCGTCGACGCAACGGACGCTCGCGCCCGGCGGGATGGGGCTGCCGGCCGGCAGGATGATGACCTCGCGGCTGGGCGATCCGCCGCCACCGAAGCTCGGGCTGCACGCGGTGACCAGGAGCGCCCCGCCGGTGAGGGTGAGGACGCTCAGCGCGAGACGGCCAAAATGCATCATGAAGACGGTTCCCGGAATCGACGGTGACGAAAGCAGCAGGCGCCGACCATGCCACGCGTCATCGGCCTGTGCCAGAGAAGGTCGACCACCATCTCGATTGCCAAGGCGCGCCCACGGGTCTAATCGGCGCCGCATGAAACCCGCCGAAATCCAGGCCGTCCAGGCCCATCTCCGCCGCCTGCTGGGCAGCCCGAACCTCATGATCCGCGCCGCGCAGACGCGCAACGGCCCCGTCGAAGTCCTGGCCGGCGCGGAGACCATCGGCACCGTCGACCGCGATGCCGAGGATGGCGAGGTGGCCTACCACGTCACCATCACGGTGCTCGCCGAGGACCTGCCCCTCCAGTAAGCCGCGAGGCCCGGCGGTCGCAGGACCGCCGGGCCCGCCCTTCCGGGCGCGCCGCTCAGCCGCCGAGCGCCGCCTTCACCGCCGGACCGGCCTTGGCCATGTCCAGGCTCGCGGCGTGCTTCGCCTTCAGCGCGGCCATCACCTTGCCCATGTCCTTGATCGTCGTCGCGCCCGTCTCCGCCACGGCGGCGGCGACGGCCGCCTGCAGCCCGGCCTCGTCCATCTGGGCCGGCAGGAAGCTCTCGATCACGACGATCTCGGCCTCCTCCTTCGCCGCCAGCTCCTCGCGGCCGCCCTGGCGGTAGAGCTCGACGGATTCGCGGCGCGACTTCGCCATGCCGCGCAGCATCGCGATGATGGCGGGCTCATCGACCGGCGGGCCGGGGCGGGCGGCGATGTCCACGTCCTTCAACTTGGCCGTGATCAGGCGGAGCGTGCCGGTGGTGGCGGCGTCGCGGGCCAGCATCGCGGTCTTCAGCTCGGTGGTGAAACGGCTCCGCAGATCCATCGTCTGAATTCCTTGCATCGTGATTCTGGAGGGAATTTCCCAGACCAGTTGAGTCTTGCTTGAACTGGGAAAAGATTTCCCACATAGTCTAGCCCATGCGCAGTGTGGAAGACATCCTCGCCCTCCTGGGCGGGGCCGAGGCCGCCGCCGGCCAGCTGAAGGTCGGGACCGAGGCCGTCCGGAAATGGCGGCAGTCCCGCTCCATCCCGGCCAAGCATTGGCCCGTCATCCTCGCCGCCACCGGCCTGTCCCTCGCCGACCTCACCTCGGCGCCCACCGGCGCGACCGCCCCTTCTCAGGACACGACCATGCCGAACCTTCCGCCCGATGGCGCCACCGCCTGCCTCGTGCTCGACGACGGCTCGGTCTTCTGGGGGCTGGGCATCGGCGCCCACGGCACCCAGGTCGCCGAGATCTGCTTCAACACGGCCATGACCGGCTACCAGGAGACGCTGACCGACCCCTCCTATGCCGGGCAGATCATCAACTTCACCTTCCCGCATATCGGCAACGTCGGCACCAATGTCGAGGACATGGAAGGCGCCACGCCCGCCGCGCGCGGCCTGATCATCAAGCAGGATGTCACCGAGCCCGCGAATTACCGCGCGACCCTGCACCTCCAGGAATTCCTGAAGCGCCACAACATCCCGGGCATCTCCGGGGTCGACACGCGCGCCCTGACCGCCCGCATCCGCGACGGCGGCGCGCCCAACGGCGTGCTGAGCTTCCCCGCCGATGGCCGCTTCGACGTCGACGCCCTGCTGGCGCAGGCCAAGGCCTGGCCCGGCCTCGAGGGCATGGACCTCGCCAAGGAGGTCACCGCCCGCCAGTCCTACCAGTGGGACGAGACCGTCTGGTCCTGGGGCAAGGGCTTCGGCAAGCAGACCGCGCCGACCCACAAGGTCGTCGCCATCGATTTCGGCGCCAAGCGCAACATCCTGCGCTGCCTCGCCGATGCCGGCTGCGCCGTGACCGTGCTGCCGGCGACGGCGACGGCCGAGGAGATCCTGCGCGAGAAGCCGGACGGCGTCTTCCTCTCCAACGGCCCCGGCGACCCGGCGGCGACCGCCGTCTACGCCGTGCCCGCCATCCAGGGCGTGCTCGAGGCCGAGGTGCCGATCTTCGGCATCTGCCTCGGCCACCAGCTGCTGGCCCGGGCGCTCGGCGCGCAGACCTACAAGCTGGAGCGCGGCCATCGCGGCGCGAACCAGCCCGTGCAGGACCTTACGACCGGCAAGGTCGAGATCACCAGCCAGAACCATGGCTTCGCCGTCGACGCGAAGTCCCTGCCCGCCGGCGTGGAGGTGACGCATGTCAGCCTCTTCGACGGCAGCAACGAGGGCATCGCGGCCCCCGCGAAGCACGCCTTCTCCGTGCAGTACCACCCCGAGGCCAGCCCTGGCCCGAGCGATAGCCACTACCTGTTCCACCGTTTCGTGGGGATGATGGACAAGGCGCAGGGGAAGAACCCCGCCGCCTGATACAGGGAAGGATACGCGGATGTTCGATCTCAGCGGGCGCGTCGCGCTCGTCACCGGCGGAAATGGCGGCATTGGCCTCGGCCTGGCCAGGGGCCTCGCGGCCTGTGGCGCACGCGTCGTCATCACCGGCCGGGACCACGAGAAGAACGCCGCGGCGCTGAAGGCGCTGGGCGGCGACGCCCATGCCATCGCGGCCGACCTGGCCCAGCCCGGCGAGACCGACCGCGTGCTGGCCGAGACGCTGGCGCTGGGCGGCGGCCTCGCCATCCTGGTGAACAATGCTGGCACCAATCTCCGCGTCCCGCCGCACGAGGTAACGGACGAGCAGTGGAACACGGTGCTCGAGATCAACCTCAACAGCGTGATGCGCCTCACCCGCGCCGCCTATCCGGCGCTGAAGGCCAGCGGCCATGGGCGCGTGATCAGCACGGGCTCCATGCTCTCCATCTTCGGCATGGAGTTCTCGCCGGCCTATGGCGCCAGCAAGGGCGCGATCGTGCAGTACACCAAGTCGATCGCGGTGGCCTGGGCGAAGGACGGCATCACCGCCAACGCCATCCTGCCCGGCTGGATCGACACCGAGCTCACGCGCCGCGCGCGCCAGTATTCCAGCCCCCTGCACGACAACGTGCTGCGCCGGACCCCCGTGGGCCGCTGGGGCGACCCTTCCGACTTCCTCGGCATCGCGGCCTTCCTGGCCAGCGATGAGGCGGCCTACGTCACCGGGACGGCGATCCCGATCGACGGCGGCTTCTCCACGCAGGGATGAACGCCCGGCCGACATTCCTGTGGGGCGCGGCCGGCGCCGCGCTGGCGGTGCTCGCGATCGGCGCGGCATGGCCCCAGCAGGGATTCGGCTGCGGCACGCCCTTCCTGCAAAGCGAGAGCCCGGATGGCCGTCACAGCGTGACCGTCTGCCGCCAGCCCCGGCTCTTCGCCATGCCGGGCCAGGGCGGCGACGCCCCGGCCCTGGTCGTGCTGCGCGATGCGGGCGGCACCATCGAGGGGGCGGTGCAGCTCTCCATGCTCGGCGAGATCGGCCATCCGCTCGAATGGACGCCGGACCGCGCGCGGCTTCCCCTGGCCGCGGAATTCGATCTGAACGAGGCAGGGACGTCCCTGCCCCGCTGGCTCGCCAATGCGGCGTGGCGCTGGCGTTCATGGCTGGGCCTGCTGCCCGGCAGTTCGGAGTTCCGCTGATGCCCGCGACCGAAACCCTGCTGCTTTTCGCCGCCCTCTCCCTCGGCATGGTGCTCACGCCGGGGCCGAACATGGTCTATCTCGTCAGCCGCTCCATCGCGCAGGGGCGTCTGGCCGGGCTGCTCTCGCTCATCGGCGTGGCGCTGGGCTTCGTCTTCTACATGCTCTGCGCGGCGCTTGGCATCACGGCCTTCCTGGCCACGGTGCCGCTGGCCTATGACGCGATCCGCTTCGCCGGCGCGGCCTATCTCCTGTACCTCGCCTGGCAGGCCTTCACCGGCCGCGCCGCGCCCTTCGCGCCCCGCAACCTGCCGCCGCATGACGGGCGGCGCCTCGTCGCGATGGGCCTGCTGACCAACCTGCTCAACCCCAAGATCGCGGTGATGTACCTGTCGCTGCTGCCGCAGTTCATCGACCCGGCGCGCGGCGGCGTCTTCGGGCAGGCCGCGGCCCTGGGCCTCGTGCAGATCTGCGTGAGCGTCGCGGTGAATGCCGCGATCGTGATGGCGGCGGCACATGTCGCGGCCTTTCTCGCCGGCCGCCCCCTCTTCGCCCGGATCCAGCGCTGGCTGATGGGGACGGTGCTGGCCGGCCTCGCGGCGCGCATGGCCACGGAGGCCCGGCCCTGATGCCCTCGATCGAAGCCCTGCTGGTCTTCTCGGCGCTCGCGGTC
Organism: Roseococcus pinisoli; assembly: GCF_018413645.1. Taxonomy (GTDB): domain Bacteria; phylum Pseudomonadota; class Alphaproteobacteria; order Acetobacterales; family Acetobacteraceae; genus Roseococcus; species Roseococcus pinisoli. The sequence continues at coordinate 1,728,350 of NZ_JAHCDA010000001.1, read as the reverse complement.
GGCCTCGCGGTCACGCCGGGGCCGAACATGATCTACCTGGTCAGCCGCGCCCTGGCGCAGGGGACCCGGGCCGGCATGATCTCGCTGGCCGGCTGCGCGCTCGGCTCGGCCGCAATCATGCTCTGCGCCGCGGCCGGGATCACGGCGGCGCTGGTCGCCGTGCCCTATGCCTGGGACGCGCTGAGGATCGGCGGCGCCGCCTATCTGGCCTGGCTCGCCTGGCAGTGCCTGAAGCCCGGTGCCGAGCCCATCTTCGCGCCGCGCAGCCTGCCGCGCGAGTCGAATGGGAAGCTCTTCGCGGTGGGCTTCGCCACCGCCGCGCTCAACCCCAAGGTCGCGCTCTTCTACATGGCGGTGCTGCCGCCCTTCATCGACGCTTCCGCCGGCAACGTGCTGGTGCAGGGCGCGGTCCTGGGCGGGCTGCAGGTCGCGATCGGCGTCGTCTTCGACGCGCTGCTGGTCTATGGCGCGGCCGGCGCCGCCCGCTTCCTCGCCACGCGGCCGGCCTGGCTCGCCGCGCAGCGCTACGTGCTGGGCGTGGCCCTGGCGCTCATCGCGGCCAAGCTCGCCTTCGGCGACAGCTTCCGCGGGGTGCGCGGCTGATGGCTGCCGCCTTCGCCTGGTTCGGCGGGGTCGTCGTCGCGATCCTGGTCGCGATCGTGCTGACCACCGCGCTGCGCCGCATCATTCCGGGGCTGGAGGCCGCGCTCGGCCTCTCCATGCTCCTCATGGGCTCGGCGCTGCATGTCTCCGGCCTCTTCGCCGGGACCGGCCCCTGGCCGGTGGTCATCCTCGTGGCGGTGAGCCACGCCATCGCCGGAACAGCGATGTGGCAGCGCCAGAAGCTGCGCGGATCATGAGCGATGTCAGGATCAACCTGGATCCGCTGTTCTATGGCAGCGCCATCGGCCTGCTGGTGGCGCTACTCGGCACGCCGGCCCTGTGGCGCCTGCTGCGCGGCGTGCCGCCTGCGGGGCGCGCCCTGGCCGTACCCCCTTTGGCCGTGAACCTCGCCTGCATCGGCCTCGCCGGGCTGCTCGCCCTGCCCTTCGTCTTCTACGCCTCCAGCCTCACCGAGACGGTGCTCTTCGCCGCCCTCGCCTCCGGCGCGCTGCAAGGCGCCCTCTTCCTCATCCTTCTTCTCTTCTCGCCCAAAAGGCCCTGAACCATGCCCAAGCGCACCGACATCAAGTCCATCCTCATCATCGGCGCCGGCCCCATCGTGATCGGCCAGGCCTGCGAGTTCGACTATTCGGGCGCCCAGGCCTGCAAGGCGCTGCGCTCCGAGGGCTATCGCGTCATCCTCGTGAACTCCAACCCGGCCACGATCATGACCGATCCGGGCCTGGCGGACGCGACCTATATCGAGCCGATCACGACCGAGATCGTCGAGAAGATCATCGCCAAGGAGCGCCCTGACGCCCTGCTGCCCACCATGGGCGGCCAGACGGCGCTCAACACGGCGCTGAAGCTCGCCGAGGCCGGCGTCCTGGAGAAGTACGGCTGCGAGCTGATCGGCGCCAAGGCCGACGTCATCGACAAGGCGGAGGACCGGCAGAAGTTCCGCAACGCGATGACCAAGATCGGCATCGAGAGCCCCAAGAGCGAGATCGCGCACACGATGGAGGAGGCTTGGGCCGGCCTCGCCATCGTCGGCCTGCCCTGCGTCATCCGGCCCTCCTTCACGCTGGGCGGCACCGGCGGCGGCATCGCCTATAACCGCGAGGAGTTCGAGCAGATCGTGGGCGCCGGCCTCGCCGCCTCCATGACCAGCGAGGTCCTCGTCGAGGAAAGCGTGCTCGGCTGGAAGGAATACGAGATGGAAGTCGTCCGCGACACCGCGGACAACTGCATCATCGTCTGCTCCATCGAGAACCTGGACGCGATGGGCGTGCACACGGGCGACAGCGTGACCATCGCGCCCGCGCTGACGCTGACCGACCGCGAGTACCAGCGGATGCGCGATGCCTCCATCGCCTGCCTGCGCGAGATCGGCGTGGATACCGGCGGCTCCAACGTGCAGTTCGGCATCAACCCCAAGGACGGCCGCATGGTCGTCATCGAGATGAACCCGCGCGTCTCGCGCTCCTCGGCGCTGGCGTCCAAGGCCACCGGCTTCCCGATCGCCAAGATCGCGGCGAAGCTCGCCGTCGGCTACACGCTCGACGAGCTCAAGAACGACATCACCATGGTCACGCCGGCGAGCTTCGAGCCGACGATCGACTACGTGGTCGTGAAGATCCCCCGCTTCACCTTCGAGAAGTTCCCCGGCACGCCGGCCACGCTCACCACCGCCATGAAATCGGTCGGCGAGGCGATGGCCATCGGCCGCTCCTTCGCGGAAGCGCTGCAGAAGGGGCTGCGTAGCCTGGAGACGGGCCTCTCCGGCCTCGACGAGGAAGTCCCCCCCGGCGACGGCAGCGCCGAGGCCTTCCATGCCTCGCTGGCCATCCCCCGGCCGGACCGCATCCTCACCGTCGCCCAGGCGCTGCGCGCCGGCGTTTCGGTCGAGGACATCCACGCCGCCACCAAGTTCGACCCGTGGTTCATCCGCGAGATCGGGCGCATCGTGGACGCCGAGAAGGAGATCCGCGCCAAGGGCCTGCCCACCACCGCGCAGACGATGCGCCGGGTGAAGGCGCTCGGCTTCTCGGACAAGCAGCTCGGCAAGCTCATCGGCAAGGCCGAGGCGGAGGTGACCGCCCTGCGCGAGAAGCTCGGCGTGCGGCCGGTCTACAAGCGCATCGACACCTGCGCCGCCGAATTCGCCTCCGACACGCCCTACATGTACTCGACCTATGAGGGCGGCTTCGGCGAGCCTGTCTGCGAATCCCGGCCCACGGACCGCAAGAAGGTCGTCATCCTCGGCGGCGGGCCGAACCGCATCGGCCAGGGCATCGAGTTCGACTATTGCTGCGTCCATGCCTGCTACGCGCTGAAGGAAGCGGGCTTCGAGACCATCATGGTCAACTGCAATCCGGAGACGGTCTCCACCGACCCCGAGACGGCCGACCGGCTGTACTTCGAGCCGCTGACCGCCGAGGACGTGATCGCCCTCATCCGCAAGGAGCAGCAGAACGGCACGCTGCTCGGCTGCATCGTGCAGTATGGCGGGCAGACGCCGCTGAAGCTGTCCCAGGCGCTGGACAAGGCGGGCATCCCCATCCTCGGCACCTCGGCCGAGGCCATCGACATCGCCGAGGACCGCGAGCGCTTCCAGCTGCTGCTGAAGGGCCTTGGCCTGCAGCAGCCGCGCAACGGCATCGCCCGCACGCTGGACGAGGCCGAGGCCGAGGCCGCGCGCATCGGCTACCCCGTCGTGGTGCGCCCCAGCTACGTGCTGGGCGGCCGCGCGATGGAGATCGCCTATAACGCCGAGCAGCTGCGCCGCTTCGGCGCCGAGGCGGTGCGCGTCTCCGGCGAGAACCCCATCCTGATCGACCAGTACCTGCAGGACGCCATCGAGGTGGACGTGGATTGCGTGGCCGATGCGGATGGCGCGGTCTACGTAGCGGGCGTGATGGAGCACATCGAGGAGGCCGGCATCCATTCCGGCGACAGCGCCTGCTCGCTGCCGCCCTATTCGCTGCCGCCCGCCATCGTCACCGAGCTCAAGGCCCAGACCGAGGCGATGGCCCGCGCGCTGAAGGTACGCGGCCTGATGAACACGCAGTACGCCGTGAAGGACGGCGAGATCTTCGTGCTCGAGGTGAACCCCCGCGCCAGCCGCACCGTGCCCTTCGTCGCCAAGGCGACGGGCGTGCCCGTGGCCAAGATCGGCGCCCGCGTCATGGCCGGCACCAAGCTCTCGGAATTCAACCTGGACGATGACGCCGTGGCCAAGCACGTCGCGGTGAAGGAAGCGGTCTTCCCCTTCAACCGCTTCCCCGGCGTGGACGTGCTGCTTGGGCCAGAGATGAAGTCCACCGGCGAGGTCATGGGCCTCGACACCAGCTTCGAGCGCGCCTTCCTCAAGTCGCAGCTCGGCGCCGGCGTGAAGCTGCCGGAGAGCGGCACGGCCTTCGTCTCGGTGCGCGAGAGCGACAAGGCCGCGGCCGTCACCATCGCCCGGCGGCTGGCCGGCCTCGGCTTCAAGCTGATGGCCACCCGCGGCACGGCGGCGCGGCTGCGCGAGGCCGGGCTGGAGGTCCAGGTGGTGAACAAGGTGCTGGAGGGCCGCCCACACTGCGTGGACGCCATCAAGTCCGGCGAGATCCAGCTGGTGATCAACACCTCGGGCGGCGGCCGCAGCGTGACGGACAGCTTCGATATCCGCCGTTCGGCCCTCACGCAGGGGGTGCCGCACTACACGACCATCGCCGGCGCGCGGGCCGCGGCGGGGGCGATTGAGGCGCTTCGTGCGGGAACACTTGATGTGGCGCCGCTCCAATCCTACTCTACTGCGTCATTCTGACATTCGGGGGGAGGCGATCAAGCTTCCCCTCTCCTCCCTGCTCGTCGGCGTTTTTCGCAACGGGGTTGCCGACGGGGGAGGCATTGCTGCGAAGGAAGACCCTGCCGTGCAGAAGTTCCCGATGACCGCCGAAGGGCTGGCCAAGCTGGAAGAGGAACTGAAGCAACTGAAGTCCGTGGAGCGCCCCGCGATTATCGTGGCGATTGCGGAGGCACGCGCGCATGGCGATCTCTCCGAGAACGCCGAATATCATGCCGCGCGCGAACGCCAGTCCTTCATCGAGGGCCGCCTGGCGGAACTCGAATCCATCATCCCCTCGGTCGAGGTGATCGACGTCTCCAAGATGAGCGGCAGCCAGGTGCGTTTCGGCGCCCGGGTGACCATCGTCGACGAGGAGACCGAGAAGGAGACGACCTACCGCATCGTCGGCCAGTACGAGGCCGACATGAAGGCGGGCTCGATCTCGCTCTCCTCCCCGCTGGCCAAGGCCCTGATGGGCAAGTCGGTGGGCGACAGCGTGGAGGTGCCCGCCCCCGGCGGCGCCCGCGCGATCGAGATCACCGCCGTCGCGTTCTCCTGAACCGATGCCCGTTTCATTGGCTGATGTGCGCGCCGCCGCGGCGCGCATCCAGGGGCGTGTGCTTCGCACGCCCAGCATCCAGAACCCGGCGGTAGACGCCGCCTGCGGCGCGCAGGTGCTGCTGAAGCTGGATAACCTGCAGGCCATCGGGGCCTTCAAGGAACGCGGCGCCGCCAACCGGCTGGCGCTGCTGACCGAGCGGGAGCGCACGGCCGGCGTCATCGCCATGTCGGCCGGCAACCACGCCCAGGCGGTCGCCCGGCATTCGACGCTGCTCGGCGTCGCGGCCACCATCGTCATGCCGAAGTTCACCCCGGCGACGAAGGTCGTCCGGACCGAGCGCTTCGGCGCCCGCGTGGTGCTGCACGGCGAGACGCTGGCAGAGGCCGCGGCCCATGCCCATCAGCTCGCGCGCGAGCAGGGCCTGACCTTCATCCATCCCTATGACGACCCCGCGGTGATCGCCGGCCAGGGCACCATGGCGCTCGAGATGTTCGAGGACGCGCCGGAGCTCGACGCCATGATCCTGCCCGTGGGCGGCGGCGGCATGGTGGCGGGCTGCGCCATCGTCGCGGCCGAGCTGCGGCCGGGCGTGAAGGTCTTCGGCGTCGAGGTCGAGGGCTACCAGGCCATGCGCCAGCGCCTCGCCGGCCGGCCCGTCAGCGTGGGCGGCCCGACCATCGCCGAGGGCATCGCCGTGCGCGACGTGGGCGAGATGCCGGTCGACATCCTGCAGCGCCTCGGCATCGAGGTGCTGATGGTGCCGGAGCGCGCCGTCGAGCAGGCCATCGCCCTGCTGGTCGAGGGCGCCAAGACGGTGGCCGAGGGCGCCGGCGCCGCAGGCGTCGCGGCCCTGCTGACCTACCCGGACCGGTTTGCCGGCCAGCGGGTCGCCACGCCGGTCTGCGGCGGCAATATCGACCCGCGCATGCTCTCCAACGTCCTGCTGCGCAACCTGCTGCGGGACGGGCGGCTGCTGCGGCTGCACCTGGACATCCCGGACCGTCCGGGCGTGCTCGCCGACATCGCGACGCGCGTCGCGGCCGCCGGGGGCAATGTCATCGAGGTCAGCCACCAGCGCCTCTTCGCAGCCCCCTCCGTGCAGACGGCGGAGCTGGAGCTCATGATCGAGGTGCGCGATCGCGCCCAGGCGGATGCCATCGTGGCGGCCCTGGAAGCCGGCGAATACGTCGTCCGGCGGGGCTGAGCCCCGGCCGGCGGCCGCCAAGACCAGGGCACCCGTTCAGGGAATCCGGCCGCACAGCGGCCGGCGCCGCCCCAGTGACCTACCGGCCTGGCGCTCCGTAGCGCGGCGAAGCCAGGCGCCCGAAGGGCGCGCCGGCGCCTGAGGTCCGATTAAAACGGCACGCCGGCCGCGTTCTTGCCCGTCCGGATGGTCTGCAGGGTCTGGACCTTCAGCACATTCGCCGCGCTGGTCAGCCGGTTCGTCAGCTCGTTCTCGTGCGGCGTGCCACGAGCCACGAGGCGCAGCAGGAAGTCGCCCCCGCCGCGGATCATGTGGCACTCCCGCACCTCCGGCCAGGCGACCACATCCGCCTCGAAGGCGTCGAGCACGGCCTGCTTCTGGCTCTCCAGCCCGACGATGGCGAAGAAGGTGACCTCGAAGCCGAGCGCGGCCGGCTCCACATCGGCGTGATAGCCGCGCAGGACCCCGGCCTCCTCGAGCCGGCGCACCCGGCGGAGACAAGGCGGCGCCGAAAGGCCCACGCGACTCGCGAGCTCCACGTTCGTGATCCGCCCATCTGCCTGAAGCTCAGCGAGAATTCGCAGATCGATCGCGTCCAGCTCTGCCATGTGTCCCCAAACCGTTTTACGGCGCGTAGATTCATTGCCCGATATAAGATTACTGCGCAATATCATTGCGGAAGCGCGGATATGCAAGCCGCAGCCTTGTCCCGCAGGGCAAGATGGGCAGATATGCGTCCAACACACGCCATCACCGGATTCAATCGTGCCCGCTATATTGTCGACCCGTCTCCTCATCATCGGCGCCGGTCCCGCCGGCTACACCGCCGCCATCTATGCGGCCCGGGCGGGTCTCAAGCCCGTTCTCGTCGCCGGCATGCAGCCCGGCGGGCAGCTCACCATCACGACCGACGTCGAGAATTATCCGGGCTTCGCCACGGGCGTTCAGGGTCCGGAGCTCATGGAGCAGATGCGGGCGCAGGCGGAGCATGTCGGCACGGAGCTGAAGTACGACATCGTCACCAAGGTGGACCTCTCGCGTCGGCCCTTCCGCGCCGAATGCGACAGCGGCGACACCTATCTGGCCGAGTCCGTGGTCATCGCCACCGGCGCCCAGGCCCGCTGGCTGGGCATTCCGGGCGAGCAGGAGCTCTCGGGCTTCGGCGTCTCGGCCTGCGCGACCTGCGACGGCTTCTTCTTCCGCGGCAAGGACGTCGCGGTGATCGGCGGCGGAAATTCCGCCGTGGAGGAAGCGCTTTACCTCTCGAACCTTGCCTCGCATGTCACACTGGTGCATCGCCGCGACACGCTGCGGGCCGAGCGAATCCTGCAGCAGCGGCTCTTCGCCAAGGAGAACATCACCGTGCTGTGGGACATGGCGACCGAGGAGATGCTCGGCACCGATGCCGGCCGCCCCGTCGCCCGCGCGCTGAGCCTGCGCCACGTGAAGACGGGCGAGCGCCGCGAGCTGGCGGTGGACGGGATCTTCGTCGCCATCGGCCATGATCCCGCGACCGCGCTGTTCCGCGGCCAGCTCGACATGGACGAGTCGGGCTACCTCGCCGTCTCCCCTGGCGGCACGCGAACCAATATCGCCGGCGTCTTCGCCGCCGGCGACGTGGCGGATAAAATCTACCGCCAGGCCGTTACCGCCGCCGGCACGGGCTGCATGGCAGCCCTTGATGCGGAAAAATTCCTGGCGGAGCAGGAACACGCCCAAGAGAAGGCCGTCGCCTGATGCCATTGGACTGGGACAAGCTCCGCGTTTTCCACGCGGTCGCCGAAGCGGGAAGCTTCACGCATGCCGGCGAGACGCTCGCGCTCTCGCAATCCGCGGTCTCGCGGCAGATCCAGGCCCTCGAGGAGGCGCTGTCGGTTCCGCTGTTCCACCGCCATGCCCGCGGCCTGATCCTCACCGAGGCCGGCGAGACGCTCAACCGCACCGTGCGGGACGTCTTCGCCAAGCTCGCCATGACCGAGGCGCTGCTGACCGAGGGCCGGGAACGACCAGCAGGGCGGCTGAAGGTGACCACGACCACCGGCTTCGGCGGGTCCTGGCTGTCGCCGCGCCTGCACCGCTTCCTGGAAGCCTATCCGGAGATCAACGTCTCCGTGGTGCTGGACGATGCCGACCTCGACCTCGCCATGCGCGAGGCGGATGTCGCCATCCGCATGCACGCCCCGCGTCAGCCGGACCTGATCCAGCGGCACATCGCCACCTTCGCGTGGCGGGTCGTGGGCAGCGCCGACTACCTCAAGAAGCAGGGCATCCCGCAGCGGCAGGAAGACCTGGACGCGCACCGCCTGATCATCTGGGGCGACTACCGCCCGCCGGTGGAGGACATCAACTGGCTCGCCGAGGTGGGCCGCCGCCCCGGCCAGGCGCGCCGCGGCACGGTCGAGGTGAACAGCCTCAACGGCATGCTGCGCGCGGTGCAGTCGGGCCTCGGCCTCGCCGCCCTGCCGGACTACATGGGCCACGAGCTCGAAGGCCTCGTGACCGTGCTGCCGGAGCTGAAGGCGCCCAAGATCAATGCATATTTCGTCTATCCGGAAGAAATGCGGTCGTCGAAGCGCGTATCGGTCTTCCGCGACTTCCTGGTCTCGGAACTGACCGGGAACAGCAACTGAAGCCCTGCATGCATTTCGTGCAATGCTGACTCAAGGAAAGCCATCTTACACAGAGTTCAAAACCGTCTAAATTCGTAGGCATCGATGCTTCGGCGTCGATAGGGTCTCCCGATCCTGCGTCTTCCAGACGTGAAGTCTCCCTGTATGACTGCCCCGCTTGGCGAAAGCCTCGCGGGGCTTCTTTTTTGTCTGGTCCATCCGACAATTCTCCTCCAAGGGGAGATGGTGCGGCCCTTCGCTGGCGAAGCTGAGATCCGGACTGGCAGGCGCAGGGCTTTTTACTGTAATTTCAGACAAAATTTGCCGACCCGCCATGAAATTGGCCCGGTTTCAGCTGGAACATCCCGACGGCCGCTTTCGGCCCTGGGAGGACGGATGCGCAGCAGCGCGAGGACGGGCACGGCATGATCTTCCGCTTCTGGACAACGATCATCCTCGTGATGGCCTGCTGCCTGGCGCTGGGCACCGGCCTGATCCTTCAGTCCCATCGCGACCTGCAGGCCAGCCGGCGCAGCCTGGACAGCCTGGCCGCCTTCCGCATCGCCCTCGACGTCGCCAACCGGGTCTCGGCGGAGCGTGGTCCGTCCAATCGGGTGATGAGCGAGGATCCCGACCCCGACGGCCCCTCCTTCCGACTTCTGCGCGACGCCCGCGCCGCGACCGATGCCGTCATCGAACGGGCTGCGGGGACGCCGGCCCTCGCGCTCTCCATCCCCCCACTCCGGCGGGCCCTGGCGACCGCCCGCCGCGAGGTCGATCGGCTGGGCGACCTCGCGGTCGCCGCCTATGGCATGGAGGATGTCGGCGCCGCGGCGGAAGGCATGTTCTCGGCCTATGATGCGACGCGGCTGCTCATCGACCGCGGCATCGAGGTCCTGCTGGACACGGAGACCGATGTCGTGGGCCGCGCGCTGGTGATGCGCATGCTGAGCGAGCTCCGGGATTTCGCGGGGCGGCTCGGCTCCTATCTCGTCATCCCGATGGTCCATGGGCAGCCGATCGCCCCTCAGGACCTCCTGGCCTTCCACCGTACCGAAGGTCGGGTCCGCGAGCTCTGGCAGCTGGCGTCGCAGCTGACCGGCCCGAGCAGCGATCGCGCCACCCGCGAGGCCCATGCGGCGGTCGCCGCGCGCTTCATGGGCGAGGGGATGGATCTCCTGACGCGTTCCATCGATGAGGCGCAGTCGGGCGCCTATACCATGACCGCGACGGATCTGACCGCCTCCATCGTGCCGACCTTCCGGCCGCTCGAGGAACTGCGCGACGCCTATATCGACGCGACCATCGCCCTCCTGGAGACCCGTGCGGCGGCCGCACGACGGTCGCTCTTCTTCGTCGCAGCCGTCTCCGGCCTCGCGCTGATGCTGGTGCTGCTGCTGCTCGTCGCCAGCCAGACCCGCGTCTTCCGCCCCCTGCTCCGCGCCCGCCACAGGGTCGTCGAACTGGCCGACGGCAAGCTCGACGAGACCGCCGAACACACCCCGCCGCACGGCGAGATGCGCGACCTCTACGACGCGCTGGCCTCGCTGCGCACCAAGCTGATCGAGCGCATGGCCATGACCGAACAGCTCCGCCAGCAGGCGGAGACCGATGGGCTCACCGGCGCGCTCAACCGCCACGCGCTGGAAAGACTGGCGGAGAAGATGACCCAGGCGGGCGACGCCTCGCAGCGCATCAGCACCATCATGCTCGACATCGATCACTTCAAGAAAATCAACGACACCTTCGGCCATATGAGCGGGGACGAGGTGCTGAAGGAGACGGTGCGGCGCCTGCGCGCCGTTCTGCGGTCGGACGATATCCTGGCCCGCTTCGGCGGCGAGGAATTCTGCGTGATCCTGGCCTGCGACGAGAACCATGCGCCCGAATCCGCGGAGCGGCTGCGGCGGGCCGTGCAGGATTTCCCCTATCAGCTCGAGACCGGGCAGACCGTGCAGGTCACCGCCAGCTTCGGCACCGCGCAGGCGGAGCGCCAGCCGGGAATCTGGCCCCGGCTGGTCGCGGCGGCGGATGCGGCGCTTTACCGGGCGAAGCTGGAAGGGCGGAACCGCGTCGCCAGCCAGGACCTGGCCTGACCGGTCGGAACGTCGCGATCAGACCTGGCGCGGCCGCGTCAGCTCCGGCACCACGAGCTTCCTGACCGCCGCCTCGCCCGCCGCCGCCACGCGCGCCGGGCCGATGGCCGCCAGCGGGTCCTCGGCATTGCGCCAGGCCTTGTACTCGTCCTCGTAGGGCAGCCCCATGCCCTCCGCGAGGAGATGCACCCAGTTCACCACCCGGATGCCGTGGTCGCGTTCCAGCCCGATCATCTCGCGGTGGCAGGAGTGGAAGATGGTGATCAGCGTGTCCGCCCCCGTCTCCTTCATCGCCGCCAGGGTGGCGCGCTGGACGTCGGCCAGGGCACCGGGGATGGGGGCCAGGGCGAAGCACATGTAGCTCGGCGCGCGATAGGCATGGTCGGCGAAGCTGACGCCCGGGATCATCGACAGCAGCTCCGGGATGATCTCGTTCACCGGCACGCGTCCGTTGAAGCCCACATGCCGGTCCACGAGGAAGCGCGCCTTCACCGTCCGGGTCAGCAGGGGGGCCAGCGCCGCGCGGCGCTCGTACAGCGCCTCGCAGAGGTGCTGGCTGTCGAAATTCTGGTCGTTGGTCTGCCCCATGAAGTCGTCGAGATTCATATGGCAGGAGGGGCACCAGGTGATGACGCGCGGCGCCCCGCTCGCGTTGAAGGCCTTCATGGTGCGGTCGCCCATGGCCTCGGCGATCGGGGGCGTGCTCTCCTTGGTGCTGCCGCAGCAGGCCGAGGGCCCGCCCACCGGCGCGGCCTCGACCCCCACCGCCGCCAGCATGCGCTCGCTCAGGCGGATGATCTCGCTGTGGCGCGTCATGTTGCAGCCGTACCAGAAGACGCTCTTGGTCATAGCCAGTCCCTCTGCTCGTCTTCGGAGAAGAGCAGCCGCGCGAAGACCTTCACGCGCGACATCGCCTCCATCGCATCCCGCTTGGGCAGCATGCCGGTCTCGTTGGCCCGGTACTTGGCCAGGCGCAGCATGAACATGGGATCGACGGCCTCGGGGCAGGCGTCGTTGCAGCTGCCGCTGCGGGTGCAGGCGGCGATCCAGCCGCGGGCCGCGGCATCGCCCTCCCCGCCCGTCAGCACGTCCAGCACGCCGCGGACGGTCTGCGCCGGGTCGGCGCCCTTGGCGTCGGGCGCGTAGGGGATCATCGGGCAGGCGTCGAAGCAGGCACCGCATTGCGTGCAGGCGGCGAGCATGCGCGCCGTCTCGCTTGCCCGCAGCGCGGCCAGGTCGGCGTGAGGCGCCGTTTTCACCAGTGGTTCACGCGGTCCCACACCCCGATCACCTCCTTGCTGCCGTCCACGACGTGGTACTGCGTATGCGCGGCGACGGTCATGCAGGTGTGGTTCGGCGCGACCCGCACCTTGTCGCCGATCCGGAAGGTCTCGCCGCCCGGCACCACCACCTCGCCGTGCTCCTGATAGGCACGGCGCATGATGGCATCGCCGAAGCTCGGTTGGCCATCGATATCCAGCATCAGGCCGAAGCCGTAATCCTTGGGCGCGGCCTCCGTGCTGCGATCCTTGCTCATGGCCATTGCGCCGGCATCGAGCAGCACCGTGCCGCGATCGGGCCGCTTGCCGATGACGCTGGCCAGCACGGTCACGGCGATGTCCTGCAGCGGATGCGTGCCGATCTGGCCCTGGAACAGGTCCCCGAACATGTAGACGCCCGCGCGCACCTCGGTGACGCCTTCCAGGCTCTTCGCGTAGAGCGCGGTGGGCGAGGAGCCCATGGAGACGATCTTCACCTTCAGCCCCGCGTCGCGCATGGCCTGGGCGGTATCGGCCACGGCCTTGCGCTCGGCCTCGGCGACCTCGGCCATCTGGGCCTCGCTGCGGCCGGCATAGGAATGCCCGCCATGGGTGAAGGTGCCGAGCATCTTCTTGCCCAGCGCCTGCGCCACAGCCATCGCCCCCTCCGGCACGATGCCGCCGCGATGCTCGCCGCTATCCACCTCGACCAGCGCCGCCAGCTGGCCGGGATGGGCGGCGATCTTCTCCGCCATCTCCACGTCGTCGGTGATGATCTTGATGCGGGCGCCCGCCGCGTTCATCGCGGCCACGCGCTCCAGTTTCTGGGGCGTGATGCCGACGGCGTAGATCTGGTCGATCCAGCCAGCCTTGGCGAAATATTCGGCCTCCGCCAGCGTCGAGACGGTGATCGGGCCGAAATCCGGCGCGGCCAGCTTCGCGACCTCGACGGACTTCGCCGTCTTCATGTGCGGCCGCAGCACCACGCCGGGATGGCGCGCCAGCGCATCCGTCATGAGCTTGAGGTTGCGCCGGAGCGCGCCGAGGTCGAGCACCAGGGCCGGGGTTTGGATGTCGTCGAGGTTCATCGGTCAGTGTCCTGGTCGATCGGCAAAACGGGCCGCGGAAGCTTCTTCCAGTCGAAGCGGGTGAGGATGGGAGAGGTCAGGCCGGGGGCATCGACCTCCACGACCTGCTCATGCCTGAAGAATTCATCGAAGCCGCCGCGGAAATGCCCGCGGGACTTCACCACCACGGCGCGGGCCTTGCCGACATCGATGCCCAGATGCTCGAGGAAGGCCGGGTCCGCGCATTGCGTGCGCTGGCTGATGACGACGACGGAGATGCCATCGATCTGGATCCAGGCCGTCTCGCCAAGCTGCATGGCCGTGCCGGCGAAGATGCCGCGGCGGCCTGTCACATGCCCGTCCGACAACGCCATTACCTTGGCCTCGGCCGCGAAGGGCCGGCGGAAGGGATCCTGCGCGGCGGAACGGTTGAAGCGCGCCTCGAAGGTCTTCCCGACACCCAGGCCATGCGCCTCGGCCGCGAGCTCCGGATCATGGATCACACCGAAGACCGCGCCCTGCACGCCGGCGCGGTGGAAGGCTTCGAGCAGCCACATGGTATTGCCGCTTCCGCCGCCGCCGGGATTGTCGGCGACATCGGCGAAGGCGAGCGGCGTGTCGCTGGTCCGCGCGCTCTCGGTCGCCTCCTCCAGGCTCGTGAGTCTGGCCACGAAACGGTCCCGCCGCGCCCAGGCGGCCTCCGCCAACTCGTCGGCCAGCCGGTCCACCGCGCCCTGATGCGTGCCGGTGACGACGGCCGTCATGCCGTTGAAGGGCGTGTCGCCATAGGCGAAGCCGGCCATGACGGAGACATTGGCGATGCGCGGATCGGCGGCCCGGCGCTCCTGGCCGAGGTTGATGACCTCGGCATAGGGGCCCTGAGCGGTGAGCAGGGACACCGTGGGCGCGACGATGGGCAGGCGGCGATGCGCGCGCACGAAGCGCTCGCCGGCGAGCAGGCGGCGCAACAGCTGCGCGCTCTCCGCGCCGCGCTCGCGCATGTCCATGTGCGGGTTGGTGAGGTAGCCGACATAGGCGTCGTTCAGCGCCACATTGGCGTCCGAGACATTGGCGTGCAGGTCGTAGCTGCAGACGAAGGGCAGCTCGCCCAGCTCGGCGCGGACCAGCGCCTGCACGGCGCCCTCCGGGTCGTCGAGCACGGTGGTGAGGCCCGCGCCGTGCATCACGCAGAAGACGCCATCCACCTGGCCGCGCAGGGCGCGCAGGCCGGCCTGCCATTCGGCCATCAGCGCCTCGAAGAAGGCGTGGTCCACCGGGCCGTTGGGCTCGGCCATGGCGAGCAGGACGGGGCGCGGCTGCCAGGGGCCGGCGGCGTCCATGTCGGTGACGAAGCCCGGCGTCTCGCCCAGCGCCTGGGGCGACGGGCTGCGGGAATCGGTCACGATCGCGTCACCGCGCAGCAGGCAGCGATAGGCAAAGTCGGCTTCCGTCGCGACGGGCGCGAAGCGGTTGCATTCGATGGAGAAGCCCAGCAGGGCGATACGCGGGTTCTTCATTTTCATACCCTCATCGCGTCGCCGGCGCGCTCGCTCATGCCCAAACTCAAATCTTCACCCCCACCATCTCGGCGTAGCGCTGCGTCGCCTTGATGCCCGTGCCGGTCAGCACCGCCACCGTCGTCTCCCGCGCCGCGATCTTGCCCGCCGCGATGAGCTTCGGCACGGCCGCCGCCGCCTGGGCCGAGGTCGGCTCCACATAGACGCCGCGCCTGGCCAGGCTCAGCGCCGCGGCCGCGATCTCCGCCTCGCTCAGCATCACCGCGCCGCCGCCGCTTTCCCGCATGGCCTGGAGGCATTCGGCGGTGCGCAGCGGCTTGGAAATGGCCGTGCCCTCCGCGATGGTCGGCTTCGCCTCGACCGGATCGAGCCCCAGCGCCGCGCGCGCGATGGGCGCGCAATTCTCGGGCTGGGCGGCGAAGATGCGCGGCAGCTTCCGGATCTGGCCCGCCCGCAGCAGCTCCGAAAAACCGATATAGGCCCCCAGCACGTTGGAGCCCGCGCCGCAGGGCACGATCACATTGTCCGGCGCCTTGAAGCCCAGGTCTTCCCAGAGCTCATAGGCCAGCGTCTTGGTGCCCTGCAGGAAGAAGGCCTGCCAGTTGTGGCTGGCATAGAAGATCTCCTTCGCCTTGGCCTCCGCGGCGTCCGCGCAGTCCTGCCGCGATCCCGGGACCAGGGTGATGGCAGCGCCCACCGCCCGGCTCTGCACCGTCTTGGCCGGGCTGGTGCTGGCCGGCACGAAGATGGTCGCCGCCATCCCGCCCGCCGCGGCATAGGCCGAGATCGCCGCGCCGCCATTGCCGGAGCTGTCCTCCAGCACGGCGTCGATGCCCTGCTCGCGCAGGAGGGAGAGCATGACCGAGGCGCCGCGATCCTTGAAGCTGCCCGTCGGCATGAACCATTCGCACTTCAGCAGCACCGTCGACCCGCCGACCTCGTGCTCCACCAGCGGCGTGCAACCTTCCCCCATGGTGATGGGTTGCGCGGGCAGGAAGGGCAGCGCGGCGGCGTAGCGCCAGATGCTGCGGATGCCGCCGGCGATCTCATCCCGCCCGATGCCGGGCAGGTCGCTCACCAGCAAGGGGGCGCCGTCATCCCCGCACCAGCGGGGGGTCTCGAGGGGGTAGGTGCGGCCGGAGCGCGGATCGATATAGGAAGGCATGGGCCGCAGGGTTGCGCGCGCGCCCGCTTCGGGCAAGCCTGCGCCTCCATGGAAAATGACCTCGTTCGTCTCGCTGTCGATCTGGTGCGGATCGACAGCCGCAGTCCCCTCTCGAACATCGCCGTCGCCGACCGGATCGAAGCCGAGCTCTCCGGTTTCGAGGTCGAGCGGCTGGACTACACCGACGCCGCCGGCGTCCAGAAGCGTTGCCTGGTGGCCCATCGCGGCGGCCCCGGCGGCTTCGCCCTCTCCGGCCACATGGACACGGTTCCCAATACGGGCTGGACGGACGATCCCTGGAGCGGCCGCGTCGCCGACGGCATCCTGCACGGCCTCGGCTCTGTGGACATGAAGGCCAATGTCGCCGCCGCGATCATGGCGGCCAAGGCCAGCCCGCGCGCCACGCTGCTCATCACGACGGACGAGGAGACGACCAAGCAGGGCGCCCGCACCATCGCCGAGCATTCCGTGCTCGCGAAGCGCGCCGAGCTGCGCGGCACCATCGTCGCCGAGCCGACCGGGCTGATCCCCGTCCGCGGCCATCGCGCGCATATCGCCTTCACGGCGACGGCCGAGGGGGTGCAGGCGCATTCCTCCACCGGCAAGGGCACGAACGCCAACTGGGCGCTGATCCCCTTCCTGGTGGAGGTGAAGGCCATGTTCGAGCGCCTGCGCAACGACGCCTCCCTGCAGGACCCGGCCTACGACCCGCCGTTCAGCGACTTCAACCTGGTCATCGACAACCATGGCACGGCCGTGAACGTGACGGCGGCCAAGGCCACGGCGCGGATCAAGTTCCGCTACAGCCATCGCATCGACCCGACGCCGGTCGTCACGGCCATGCGGGACTCGGCCCAGGCCAATGGCCTGACCCTCGAGGAGATGCGCGAGGGCCGCCCGCCCGAGCTGCCGGTGGACCATCCGCTGATCCAGCTCGCCAGCCGGATCACCGGGCAGGCGCCGCGCACCGCCCCCTACGGCACCGATGCCTCCGAGCTCCAGGCCGTCGCGCCCTGCGTGATCATGGGCCCGGGCAGCATCGAATTCGCCCATACCCCGCACGAGCAGGTGCCGGTGGCGGAGCTTGCGCGGGCCGTCACGATCTTCCAAAGCATGTTGCAAAGCTAAGACATTGGGGCGCGCCGCCCGGCGGCGATGCCCCTCCCCGGCCCGGTGGCCGGAGTTCCCGGAGGAAACGGAACAAGATGGATTTCTCTTCGCTCGATCCGCTGATCAGCCCGCGGTCCTTCGCGCTCATCGGCGCGTCCGACGACGCCACGCGCATCGGCGGCCGTCCCATCGCCTACATGAAGGAGCGCGGCTTCAAGGGCGCCATCTACCCGGTCAACCCGAAGCGCGCGACCGTGCAGGGCCTTCCGGCCTATCCGGACGTGGCGAGCCTGCCGGCCGTGCCGGACGTGGCCGTCGTCGCGGTGCCGGGCGAAGCCGCCATCGAGGCCATCGACGCACTCGGCCAGAAGGGCTGCAAGGCGGCCATCGTCTTCACCGCCGGCTTTGCCGAGGTCGATGAGGCCGGCGCCGCCGCGCAGGACCGCCTGGTGGCCACGGCGAAGAAGCACGGCATGCGCCTGCTCGGGCCGAACTGCCTCGGCCTCTTCAACGATTCCATCGGCTTCTACCCGACCTTCACCGCCTCCTTCGACAGCGGCTGGCCCGTGCCCGGCGGGCGCATCGGCATCGCCAGCCAGTCGGGCGCCTATGGCACGCACCTCTTCTCGCTGGCGCGTGACCGCGGGATCGGCGCGAACATCGTCGTCACCACCGGCAACGAAGGCGAGGTCGCGCTCGGCGACGTGCTGGGCTGGATGGCTCAGTCCCCGGACATCGACGTGATCTGCGCCTATGCCGAGGGCATCCGCGAGAGCGAGAAGTTCCTGGCCGCGCTGCGGCTGGCCCGCGCCAACCGCAAGCCGATCGTGATGATGAAGGTGGGCCGCAGCGAGCTCGGCGGCGCGGCCGCGCAGTCACACACCGCCTCCATCGCCGGCGACGACGCCATCACCGACGCCGTGCTGCAGGAATTCGGCGTCGTCCGCGCCCGCAACACGGAGGAGCTGCTGGACATCGCCTATGCGGCGACCAAGTGCATCTACCCGGCCGAGAACACGCTGGGCGTCATGACCGTCTCGGGCGGCGCCGGCGTGCTGATCTCCGACGCGGCCGATGCGGTGGGCTTCCCCATGCCGGCCATGCCCCAGGCAGCGCAGGACAAGCTACGCAGCCTCATCTCCTTCTGCGCGCCGCGGAACCCCGTGGACTGCACCGCCCAGGCCATCAACCAGATCGAGATGGTCGGCGAGTTCACGCGCAGCATGGCGGTGGATGGCGGCTATTCCTCCTGCCTCATCTTCTTCTCGCAGGTCGGCGGCTCGCGCAGCGTGGCGCCGAAGATCCGCGGGCAGCTCAAGGCCGTGATGGAGGAGCATCCCGACCGGCTCTGGGCGCTGTCCATCATCGCGCCGCCGGACATGGTGCGCGAATACGAGGCCGACGGCTTCCTGGTCTTCGAGGACCCGACCCGCGCGGTGACGGCGCTGCACGCGCTCGGCCGCTTCGGCCAGTCCTTCGCCAAGGCCGAGGCGGTCGCCGGGCTGCTGCCGAAGGTGACGCTGCCCGCCCAGACGCCCACCGAGGCCGAGGGCAAGCGCCTCCTCGCCGCGGCCGGCGTCCCCGCCGTGCCGGAGCGCGGCTGCGCCGAGGTCGAGGCCGCGGTGGCTGCCGCGAAGGAATTCGGCTTCCCGGTCGTGCTGAAGATCCTGAGCCCGGACATCCTGCACAAGAGCGAGATCGGCGGCGTCCTGCTGGACATCGACAGCGAGGCCGCCGTGCGCGAGGGCTTCGCCACCCTGCTGGCCCGCGCCGCTGAGCGTGCGCCTGGCGCGCGGATCGAGGGCGTGCTGGTCGCCAAGCAGATCAAGGGCGCGGTCGAGATGGCGCTCGGCATGGTGCGCGATCCAGTTTTCGGGCCGGTCGCCATGGTGGGGCTGGGCGGCATCTTCATCGAAGTGCTGAAGGACGTGACTTTCCGCCGCTGCCCCTTCGACGCCGCCGCGGCCGAGGAGATGATCCGCAGCCTCAAGGGCTTTCCTCTGCTGGACGGCGTGCGTGGGCGCAAGAAGGCCGACGTGAAGGCGCTGGCTGAGGCGCTGGCCAACCTCTCCACCTTCGCGGCGGCGGCGGGCCCGCAGCTCGTCTCCATCGACATCAACCCGCTGCTGGTGCTGCCCGAGGGCGAGGGCGCCTATGCGGCGGATGCCGTGCTGGAGATCGGCGCGTGATCGTCGAGGAAAAGCTCCTCGCCTATCCGGTCCCGGAGATCCGGACGGAAGTCCGCTGGCAGGATGTGGCGCTCTACAACCTGTCCATCGGCCTGGGCCAGGATCCGCTGGACCGCCGGCAGCTGCCCTTCACCTATGAGCCCGAGATCCGCGCCATGCCCTCGATGGCGGTGGTGCTGGGCTATCCCGGCTTCTGGGTGAAGGCGCCCGAGACCGGGGTGGACTGGGTGAAGGTGGTGCATGGCGAGCAGTCGCTCATCCTGCACAAGCCCCTGCCCGCCTCGGGCACGCTCGTCGGCACCACCCGCGTCACCGGCATCGTCGATCGCGGCGCCGGCAAGGGCGCGCTCATCTATTCCGAGCGCGTGGTGCGCGACGAGGCGACGGGCGAGAAGCTCGCCACCATCGAGCAGACCACCTTCGCCCGAGGCGACGGCGGCTTCGGCGGCCAGCCCGGCCCGGTGAAGGCGCCGCATCCCGAGCCCGCGGGCGCGCCCGAGGTCACGCTCGACCTGCCGACGCGGCCCGAGCAGGCGGCCTACTACCGCCTGAACGGCGACCACAACCCGCTGCACATCGACCCCGACGTGGCGGCCAAGGCCGGCTTCAAGGCGCCGATCCTGCACGGGCTCTGCACCTTCGGCGTGGTCTGCCACGCGCTGATGCGCGAGCTTTGCGACTACGATCCGGCGAAGTTCGGCCGGATGGACCTGCGCTTCTCTTCGCCCGTCTATCCCGGCGAGACCATCCGCACGGAGATCTGGCGCGAGGCGGGCGGCGCGTCCTTCCGCGCGCGCGTGGTGGAGCGCGACGTGGTGGTGGTGAGCAACGGATTGTTCCGCTTCGCGTGAGACAAAGTGAGAGGGCGCTGCCCTCTCACCCCGTTCCCTGGCCTCTGACTTTTCGGGGCGGCAAGAACCTGAGGTTCTTGCCGGGGTGCTTGAGGGCCTGGCGCTTCCTCTGCGAACAAGATCGATAGGTAGCCAACACCGGTGAGCGGAACCGAACGCAGCTGCTCGGGCTATCGTGTGGTGCCGTCCCTATCGCAGGTCATCCAATCGCAAAGCGGAGCGCGACTCAGGATGTTCCCAAACCCTCCTGATCGCGGCGGCACCGGAGGCCACAATGTCGTCCTCATCCGCCGCGAGCAGCCTTCCTTCGTTCAGCAGCAAACGGCCGGCAACCATCACGCCGTCAATATTGGCCCTGTTCGCCAGTGCGACGAGCGCCCTGAGCGGATCATGCAGGGGCTGCAGATGAGGGTGCGACAGATCCACGATCGTGACGTCGGCGGCAGCACCGGCGCAAATTCGGCCGAGGTCGGGGCGGTTCAACGCCGCCGCGGCGTCGCGTGTCACCGCCCTGATGAGCTCTGGCGCTGTCGCCACGTCAGAGCGGCCAGCCAGGCATTTCGATAGCATCGCCGCGGCTCCGAGCTCCCCAAGAAGGTCCATGTCGTAGCCATCGGTGGCCACGACCGTCCTCACCCCTCGCGAAGCGAACCGCGCGTAGGGGGCCGGCACCCCCGCACGCGCCAGGGTTCGTGGGCAATTCAGGACGGTGACGTCGCGCCGGGCCATCAGATCCAGATCGTCATCGGTGCATCGCACGCAATGAGCCGCGAGGAGATCAGGGCCCAGAACGCCCAGCCAATCGAGGTACTCGGCCGGCGTGCGGCCGGAGGCCCTTTCGGCAATGGCCGCGACCTCCTGCGCGCTCTGGGCCAGGTGCAGGGTGATGGGCGTCCCCAGCTCGCGCGCGCGTCCGACAGCCAGGCGCAGCAGGTCCTGGCCACAGGTATCCGTGGCATGGGGACTCATGGCGACGCGGATGCGGCCTTCATCCTCGCCGTCCCAGCGCGCGTGGAGCGCATTCCAGCGGTCGTAGCTGTCGCTCGAGGATTCATGGGGGTCCGAATAGACATAGGGCGCGCCGTAGAAGCGCAGCCCCATCTCGGAAGCGGCGTCGAACATCTCGGGGATGCCGTCGCGGAACGGCTCCATGACGGTGGCCGATCCCCCCTTGATGAGTTGCAGGATGCCCAGGCGGGCGACCGCCAGCCGCTCCCCGGCGGACAGCATCTCGATCCCCCGAAGCGAGAGCGGCATCAGGACGCGGTAGATCAGATCGTCCAGGCTCTGCTCTGAATCGTCCGTGTGTGTGCGCGCGATGCCTTCGCTGTAGCAATGATTGTGCAGGTTGAGCAGGCCGGGCAGCACGATACGCCCGGGCCTGTCCAGCACCAGCCCGGCACGGGGCCGGCCGCGGCCGACCGCCGCGATCCGCGATCCCTCGATGGTGACCCAGTGGTCGCGGAGAACGACGGGGGTGCCGTCCTCCTCCGCCAGGACGTAGCTGCCGAAAACGGCGGTGGTCGCTGAGTCGCTCATGCCGGGCGCACGCTCCAGAAAGTGGGCGTGCCGCGGTTCACGTTCGTCACGGACTTCCGATAGAGCGTTGGCTGCCGGTAGACGCCCAGGGGATAGAAAGGCACTTCCTCGAAGGCCAGGCTCTGCATCTCCTGGCTGACCCTTTGCTGGTCCGCGAGGGTGGGCGCGCTGAACCAACGTTCCCGCAACGCCTCCATGCGCGGGCTGGTGAACCATCCGGGAAAGGCGCCGTCGCCGCGCAGGGTCGCGTGGATGGCGGGGTTCATCCAGTCCAGGGCCTGCCAATTGATGACGAAGAGGCTCCAGCCGCCCTCCTCGACCGGCGTCCGGCGGTTGCGCCGCTGCAGGACCGATCCGAAGTCGAGGGCGGTGTACTCGACGTTCATGCCCGCCTCTCGCAGCAGCCCGGCTGCGACGTCCCCCAAAGCCTTCTGCGAGAAGGAATCGGCGGGGACGAGGAGCACGACCTTCTCGCCCTTGTAGCCGGCGGCCGCGAGATCGCGCCTGACCCGGTCATAGTCGCGCGGGGCGCTCAGCGCGCCCACGCCGGCATCGCTGGCCAGGGGAGTACCCGGAGGGAAGAAGCCCAGCGGCGTCAGCTGGAAGGCGGGGTCGCTGCCGGCGATCGCCGTGACGAAGGCCGCCTGATCGATCGCGCCCATGACCGCGCGGCGGATGGCGGGATTGTCGAACGGGGGCTGCAGGCAGTTCATCCGCATCTGGCAGGTGAAGCCGCGGGGGTCGAGCACGTCGATCGTCAGGTTGCGGTTTCGCCGGAGGGTTGGAACCAGGTCGTGCAGGGTGGCTTCCTGCCAGTCCTGCTCGCCCGCCTGGACCGCGGCCGTGCCGGTCGCCGCATCCGGCATCGTGCTCCAGACGACGCGGTCGTAGTGAACGACCTTCGGGCCCGCGACCCAGTCGCTGACGCCGTCGGCGCGCGGCCGATAGCCCTCGAAGCGATCGTAGACGCTGCGGACGCCCGCCACCCGCTCGTCGGCCCTGAAGCGGAAGGGCCCGCTGCCCACCATCTCCGGCACCTGCTGGAAGGCATCGGTGTTCGCGAGGCGCTCCGGCATCATGAAGCAGCAGGTGACGGAGACCTTGCCCAGCGCCGTCGGCAGCAGCGGGAAGGGATATTTGAGGCGGAAGCGGATGGTCCGGTCATCGGAGGCCGAGAGCTCGTCGGTCGCGGCCAGCAGCGCCTCGCCGAAGGCATCCCGTTTTGCCCAGCGTCGGATGCTGGCGACGCAGTCCCGCGCCAGCACCTTCGTCCCGTCGTGCCAGAGGAGGCCTTCGCGGAGCGTGAGGTCCCAGCGCTTGTCGTCATCCGAGACGACATGCCCCTCCACCATCTGGGGGGAGATGCCGAGGTTGCTGTCCATCCCGTAGAGGGTGTCGAAGACCATGTAGCCGTGATTGCGGGTGACATAGGCACCGGTGACGATCGGATCGAGAAATGCCAGGTCGACCACAGGGACGAAGCGCAGGGTGGTCGCTGTGGCAGAGCGGAGCTGGGCCGGCATGGCCAAAGCGGGCGCCGCGGCCATGCCGCGGATCAGGGAACGACGTAGCATCTAGGGGTCCTCATCCTGAAGGTGGGCCCTGCTCGCGTTCGACCGAATGAAGCTCTTTGTCGCCTCTACCGATCTTACCTCCTGGTGGAAAGCATTTCCATTTTTGAAGAATCTGTCAATTCCCTGCGGGCTGCGGGCTGCGGGCCGCGGGCCGCGGGCCGCGGGCCGAGTTGAGGGCACCCCAGGGGTCAGCCAGGATGGAGACGCCGTTTGGGCAAGTGCGCGGGGAGACGGGATGAAGAAGCCACCAACATTCACCGACAAGGCCGAGCTTCAGGGGCCGGGCCTGGTCCGGGCGGTGGGACGCGCCTTCCAGATACTGTCAGCCTTCCAGGCGGAACAGCAGACGCTCACTCTCAGTGAGGCGGCACGCGCCATCAATCTTCCGGTTTCGACGGCATCGCGACTGCTGGCGACGCTGGAAGCTCAAAACCTGGTACGTCGCCTACCGGACGGTCGCTACACGCTGGGCGGGGCCATGCTGAGGATCGGCGCCGTCGCGTTGCACGGGGTCGACCTTTACGATCTTTCGCAAACCCATCTCGAGCGCCTCGCCGAGGCGACGGGCGAAACAGCCAATTTGGGCCTTCCCCATGGGGATGACGAAGTCCTCTATGTGAGACAGGTGCTCAGCCGTCACAGCGTCCGCCATGCGGCCTGGATCGGCCGATCTGTTCCCGTGGGACGGACCGCCATAGGCGCGGCAGTCAAGGGTCGGGTGGGGCCGCAGGGTTACTGCCTGACCCGGACGACCCTGGAGCCGGATGTCACGGCCCTCGCGGCACCCATCTTCAATGCCGATGGCCATATCGTCGGCGCGTTGAGTGTGACGGGTCCGAGCTATCGCATGGACGATGCCGCGGTCGACACGGCAGCGTCGACGCTGTTGCACGAGGCGGCTGCGATGTCGCTGCATCTCGGAGCGACAAGGTAAAAGCGAGCCTGCGCCGCGGGAGCCGGGCGATGTGATGAGGAGATGCTGCTGGTCCATTTTGGGCCTTGGCCGACGGTTTACTTGTGGTTCCGGCGCCTCGTGCGGCGCCTGCTGTTTCGCACTATTGGTAACCCGCCCTGATGGCGAGCCGAGAGAGTGCCGGCCGCGACGTGCAATGAAATGAAGGCGCGAGGGGCAGTGCCCCTCAACTCCCCCTCACCCCCGGGCGATCTTCCTGTTCTCGAGCGTCGAGAGCAACCGCACCAGCGGCCACAGCAGGATGAAGTAGGCAATCGCAGCCGCCACGATCGGCGTTGCGTTGTAGGTCACGCTCTGCGCCTGCCTCGCCTGGAACAGCAGCTCCGGCAAGGCAACCACCGCCGCGATGGAGGTGAGTTTCACCACCTCCAGCGTGTTGGAGATCAGGTCCGGCAGCACGTTGCGGAAGGCCTGCGGCAGCACCACCAGCCGCATCGCCTTGGCACGCGAGAGGCCGAGCGAGCGCGCCGCCTCCATCTGGCCGGCGGGCACGCTCTCGATCCCCGCCCGCATCACCTCGCCGTAATAGGCGCCGGTGTTGAGGAAGAAGCCGATCGCCACGGCCGTGAAGGCCGAGACCTCGAAGCCCGCGAAGGGCAGCCCCGCATAGATGAAGATCAGCAGCACCAGCGGCGGCAGGGCGCGGAAGGTGTCCACCCAGGCCATCAGCGGCCAGCGGATCCATCGCGTCTTGGCGGTGGAGAGCAGCGCCAGGATCAGCCCGCCGATCAAGCCCAGAGGAACGACGAGGGCCGAGAGCAGAAGCGTCTGCAGCAGGCCCGCGAGCAGGATGGGCCAGGCCTCGGCCAGGATCTCGACGTTGAAGAAGGCGTCCAGGAAACCCTGCATCAGTGCCCTCCCTTGCGATTCACGCTGTGTCGCATGGCGCTACCTCTTCCACGCGAAGCGCGTCTCGACCCAGCGGCCGAAGATCACGACCGGCAGGAAGAGCAGCAGATAGGCAATGGCCCCCAGCGTGAGCGGGGTCGGGTTGAAGGAGAAGGAAACCCCCGCCTGCGCGGCGCCCAGGATCTCCGGCACCGCGACCACGGAGGCCAGCGCCGTGCCCTTGGTGATGGCGATGGTGCGGTTCACCAGCGGCGGGATCACCATGCGTATCGCCTGGGGCAGGATGACCAGCACGAAGGTTACCAGAAAGGGCACGCCCAGGCTGCGCGAGGCCTCCCATTGGCCGCGCGGCACGGCCGAGATGCCCGCCCAGAAGATCTCCTCGGCGAAGGCCATCAGCACCAGCGAGAGCGCGAGCCAAGCCGCGGCGAAGCCCGAGAGCGAGAGGCCCGCCGCCGGCAGCCCGAAGAAGAGCAGCACGATGATGACCAGGGGCGGCAGCGCGCGGAACAGGTCCACCACGAAGATGATGAGCCAGTTCAGCGGTCGCACGCCCATCGCGCGGATGACGGCCAGCACCAGCCCGGCCACCAGACCGGCGGCGATGATGCACGCCGCCAACACGATGGTGAGGCCAAGGCCCTCCAGGATCTTCGGCGCGTATTCCATCGCGACGCGCGCATTGAAGAAACTGTCGGCGAACTTTTCCCAGCCCGTCATGCCGACCGACGCCCCGATGCCGCCCTCATGCGCCCGGGGCCGTTACCACCTGCCATCAGCTGCAGGTGGGGTTCTGCGGGGTCGGATCGAAGCCCGGCATCTCAGGCGCGCCGTAGCCCGGGAACTCCATCACCTCCGCCTGGTCGGGACCCGGACGGTTGCCGAACCAGCGCTCGCTGAGCCGGGCGACCGTGCCGTCCCGCTTCATGCAGGTCAGCACGTCCTCGACCTGGTTGCGCAGGGCGCCGGAGTCGCGGCGGAACGGCGTGCCCCAATGCAGGCGCGTGCCCGGCAGCGCGAAATCGGCAACGAATTGCGGCGTCCGACTCGCGCTGTACCGCACGACCGTATTGCCCGAGAGGTTGGCATAGGCGCGGCCCTGGATCACCGCCTGCACCGCGTCCGGCTGGGTGTCGAAGGCCATGAGCGTCAGGTTCAGGCGCTCGGCATTGTTGCGGACCCACTGCTCATAGGGCGTGCCCTTGTTCACGCTGATGGTCTTGCCACGCAGATCCTCCTCGGACCGGATGGGCGTCGTGCCGCGGCGGATGCCGAATTGCAGCTCGGTCCAGAGGTAGCCTTCCGTGAAGAGCAGGCTCTCCGCGCGCTCGCGCGTCACCGTCGTGGGGGCGCAGAGGAAATCGTAACGACCGGCATTGAGCGCCGGGATCAGCCCCGCGAAGCTTGCGCTCTCGATCAACAGCTCACGGCCCATACGGCGCGCGACCTCCCGGAAGAGGTCCACCTGGAAGCCCTGGACGCCCCCTTGCAGAGAGGGAAAGGCATGCGGCGCGAAGGTGCCGTCGAGGCCGCAGCGCAACGGCGGCTGGGATTGGGGCGCCTGGGTTTGCGCAAAGGCGGAGGCTGACATCGTACCGGCAAGTGCCGCGGCGAGGAGGAAACGTCGCATGCTGGTCACCTTCTTTTCTGGACTTCCGGGCGGAGCTTCCACGCCTTCACGGCGAGACGCAACTTGCCCGCCCACCGGGCACGTCTGCCTCAAAAATGCCCTGCTTCTTCCGTCTTGCCGCCTGGACGCTCGGGCAAAACGCTGCTCAGGAGATCAACACCATGCAGCGCTTCGGTTTCAGCCTCGTTCTTTTCGGCCTTGCCCTCGTCCTGGGCGTCGTCGGCATGTTGCTGACCGACGGGATGGCGCCGGGGCGCGTCGCCCCCGGCTTCGCCGCCTTCGCCGCCGCGGGTGGCGGCCTTCTCATCGTGCTCGGCCTGCGCTTCCTCGAGCGCGGTCGGACGGAAATCCCGACGGATATCCACCACCAGCTCGGCTGAGCCCCGTCTCGGAGCCCAGCATCGGAGCCGGCGCTGAGGCCCGGCCTTTCCCGGGTCAGGCCTTCTCGGGATAGAGCTCCAGCAGCCCCTGCTCGGTCGCGGCACTGCGGCCGCGCTCGGTGATGAGGCCCGTCACCAGCCGGGCCGGCGTCACGTCGAAGGCCGGGTTCGCGGCCTGGCTGCCCGCCGACACCACCCGCACCGTCTCGATCCGCCCATCGGCCGTGCGGCCCGTCATATCCGTCACCTCGGCGCCGCTGCGCTCCTCGATCGGGATTTCCGCGATGCCGTCGCGCACCCGCATGTCGAGGGTCGAATGCGGCAGCGCGACCCAGAAGGGCACGCCATTGTCCTGGGCGGCCAGCGCCTTGAGGTAGGTGCCGATCTTGTTGGCGACATCGCCCGTCCGGGTCACGCGGTCCGTGCCCACGATCACGATGTCGACCTCGCCGTGCTGCATGTAGTGGCCGCCGGCATTGTCGGCGATCACCGTGTGCTTCACCCCATGCGCGCCGAGCTCGAAGGCCGTCAGCGCCGCGCCCTGGTTGCGCGGGCGCGTCTCGTCCACCCAGACCTTCACGTCGAGGCCGGTATCATGCGCCATGTAGATGGGCGCCAGCGCCGTGCCCCAGTCGACCGTCGCGAGCCAGCCGGCGTTGCAATGGGTGAGCACGTTCACCCGACCCTTCTTCTCCGCGATCTCGCGCAGCAGGGGCAGGCCGTTCTCGCCGATGCGGCGGCAGGTCTCGGCATCGTCATCGGCGATGGCGGCGGCCTCGGCATAGGCGGCGGCGGCCCGCGCCTCGACCGGCAGGTTGTGCAGCGCGGCCTTCTGGCGATCCAGCGCCCAGCGGAGGTTGATCGCGGTCGGCCGCGTCTCGTTCAGCGTCTCCAGCACCTCGTCGAGCCGACCCGGCTCGGCCCGCATGGCCAGCGCCACGCCATAGGCGGCGACGGCGCCGATCAGCGGTGCGCCGCGGACCTGCATGGAGCGGATGGCATGTGCGGCCTGCTCCCAGGTTGTGAGGCGAAGGACCTCGACCTGCCAGGGCAGCTTGGTCTGGTCGAAGATGTTCACCGACCAGCCATCGGAATCCAGCCAGACGCTGCGGTAGGAAACGCCGTCGATTTTCATGTCTTTGCCCTCAAGCGCCGGGCGCCGCCTCCGGCGGCTTGGCTACGCCGCACCGCGGGTGCGCCCGGCTGGAAAGTGGATCGGGCGGCGCCGGCCGCCCTCGCGGCCGGATCCTGCGTCGGTGCGCTGCCCGGGAAAAGGTAGGCCATCAAACCCTCAAGCGCCGGGCGCCGCCTCCGGCGGCTTGGCTACGCCGCACCGCGGGCGCGCCCGGCTGGAAAGTGGAACGGGCGGCGCCGGCCGCCTTCGCGGCCGGATATTGCGTCGGCTCGCTGCCCGGGAAAAGGTTCGTCACCAAAGCTTAAACCCGCTGGTGCAGCGCCGCGATCAGGGTGAAGAGGCGCCGCGCGGTCTCGAAATCCACCGCGATGCGGCCTTCCAGCCGCAGGGTCAGCAGTTCCGCCGCCTCGTTGTGGAGGCCACGCCGGCCCATGTCGATGGCCTGCACGCGGGCATCCATGGCGCCCGTGGTCACCGCCTCCTCATGCGTCGCGACCACCATCAGGTAGTCCTTGATGAGGCGGCGGAAGGGGCCGAGCACGAGGATGATGGCCCGCAGCGGGTGATCCTCCGCGTCACGCACGTCGAGGATGAGGCGCCCCTCGCGTACCATGAGGTGCAGCACGAAGGGGCCCTCGCCCATGCCGGAGGGATCGAAGCTGTTGCCGCGCAGCAGGTCCTCGATGGCCTGGCGGCGATCGGCCTCCGCATAGGCCGAAGGCGGCGCCGGTGCGTCGGGCAGCTCAATGCGGATCAGGCGGCGGTCGCCCACTTTGTCAGGCTTGAGGCTGGGTGAAACCAAAACGGCTCATCAGGCCGACGGTGGCGCCTTTGACCGGCCGCAGCAGCAGCGTCGTGGCGATGGCGAAGAGCGGCACCCAGACGGACATCTGGATCCACATCGGCGGCGAATAGATGCGCTCGATCCAGAGGACCGGCGGGATGAAGAGGTGGCCGGCGATGAAGATCGTGAAGTAGGGCGGCGCGTCATCCGCGCGCAGCTTGCCCAGCGGCGCGTCGCAATGCTCGCAATTGTCCACCACGCGGAGGAAACCCTTGAACACCTTGCCCTGATCGCAGAACGGGCAGCGGTTCCGCAGGCCCCGCCACATCGCCGTCTTCAGAGGCGGCGCAACGTAGGGCGAGGCCGGCGCCGGGCGATTGCGTTCCCAGGTCGTGGCAGCGATATCCGTCATGACGAGCCGCACATATGCTGTTGCCAGCCTAACATAGTAAAAATCGGCCGTTCCTGCCATGCTCTCCGAATGCATGGCCGCATCCTGATCATCAATCCGAACTCGTCGCGCTCCTGCACCGACGGCATTGCCGAGGCGGTGGCGCCCTTCGCCGCTCCCGGCCTTCCGCGCTTCGACGTGACGCGCCTCACCGACGGTCCGCCCGCCATTGTCACCTGGCGCGACTGGTTCAGCGTGGCCGAGCCGCTCTGCCGCGAAGTGGAGCGCGAGGAGGCCGATGCCTATGTCATCGGCTGCGTGAGCGATCCCGGGCTGGAGGCCGTGCGCACGGTGACCGACCGGCCGGTGCTGGGCATGTTCCGCTGCGCGGTGACCGCCGCCATGGCCCGGGCCGAGCGCTTCGGCATCATCGGCTTCACCCAGAAATCCCTGCCGCGGCAGCGCCGGGCGCTGCAATCCCTCGGCGTCGAGGACCGGATGGCGGCCTGGATCCCGCTGGACCTGCCGATGGAGGTGCTGACCGACCCGGTCGCGCCGCAGGGCCGCATCGCCGCCGCCGCGCGCGAATTGAAAGAACGTGGCGCCGAGGTGGTGATCCTGGGCTGCGCCGGCATGGCCGGGCATGTCGCCGTCGCCGCCGAGGCGAGCGGCCTTCCCGTGATCGAGCCCTGCCAGGCCGCCGCCGCCGCCGCGCTCCTGGCTGTGCTCGGCGCCCGCATCCCCTCGGTGGCGATATGAGCGAGACGCTGATCCGCCGCTACTACGCGGCCTTCAATGCGGGCGACTGGGCCGGCATGCTGGACTGCCTCACGGACGACGTCGCGCACGACGTCAACCAGGGCCCGCGCGAGACGGGCCGCGACGCCTTCCGCGCCTTCCTGGGCCGCATGGAGGCGAGCTACCGCGAGCAGGTCGAGGACCTGGTCGTGATGGCGACGCCGGACGGCCGGCGCGCCGCCGCCGAATTCACCATCCACGGCACCTATCTCGCCGCCGATGCGGGCCTCCCGCCGGCGCAGGGCCAGAGCTACGTGCTGCCGGTCGGCGCCTTCTTCGCGATCCGCGATGGCCGGATCGCCCGCGTCACCAACTACTACAACCTCGAGAACTGGCTGGCGCAGGTGCGTATCCCGCAAGGGGAATAGCCAGGAGGGCGATCAGAGGCCGAGCCGGCCCCAGGCCGCGCGCTCCTCCGCAATCTGAGCGATGCCCGAGGCCATCGCCGCGCTGGCGCCACCCAGGAGGCCGAGCGGAAAGCGGCGGCGCTTCGGCCCGATGGTGACGACGCGCACCTTATCGCCGAAGCGGCGGCGGGCCTCGCCCCGCGCATCGCCAAGGCGATCGCAGAGGCCGAGCTCCAGTGCCCTGCGGCCGGTCCAGAAGCGCCCCGTGAAAAGCTGCTCCTCCGGCGCCTTCAGCTTTGCGCCCCGGCGGGAGCGCACCCAGTCCTTGAATTCCGTGTGCAACTCCGTGAGTAGCTCCTCCAGCCGCGCCTCCTCTTGTGGCGCCTGCGGGCGGAACGGATCGTTCAGCGATTTCTCGCTTCCCGCGGTGCGGAGGCGGCGCTCGATGCCGAGGCGGCCCATCGCCTCCTGGAAGCCGAAGCCGGCAGAGATGACGCCGATGGAGCCCAGGACCGAGGCGGGGTCGGCCACGATCTCGTCCGCGGCGCAGGCCAGCCAATAGCCGCCCGAAGCCGCCGCATCCTCCGCCACCGCCACCACGGGGACGTTCTTCTCCTCCGCCAGCTGCCGGATGCGCCGCGCGATCAGCGAGGACTGCACCGGCGACCCGCCCGGCGAGTTGATGGCGAGGAACACCGCCTGCAGGCGCTTCAGGCCGAAGGCGCGCTCGAGCACCGGGTTGACGCCCGCGAGGTTCAGCCCCCCGAATGGCCCGCTGCGCGCCGCGATCAGCCCTTCCAGCCTGACGAGTGCGACAAGGGGTGGGCGAGGCCGGAACGGATACCACATACCGTCAGACTTGCCGGCCCGCCGCGCGGGAACAACCCCCGCCTGCCCGACTGGAGGATCCCATGGACATCCAAGACCTGCTGCTCTCCACCCGGCGCATCGCGCTGGTCGGCGCCTCCGACCGGCCCGACCGCGCCTCCAACGAGGTGATGCGCTTCCTGCTCGACCGCGGCTACGACGTGACGCCGGTGAACCCGGTGCTGGCCGGCAAGGAGATCCACGGCCGCAAGGTCGTGGCCAGCCTCGCCGAGGCTGGTCCGCTCGATCTGGTGGATGTGTTCCGGCGCAGCGCGGAAGCGGGCGACGTGGTCGACGAGGCGGTGAGCCTCGGCGCCCGGGCGGTCTGGCTGCAGCTCGGTGTGGTGAATGAGCCGGCGGCCGAGCGCGCCCGCGCGCAGAAGGTGGAAATCGTCATGGACCGCTGCCCGGTCATCGAGTGGCGGCGGCTCGGGCTTCCGCCCCGGATCGGATAAGCTGGACGTTTGATTACTGTTTGTACAGTTCTTGAATTCGAGCCGCGATCGGGCCACGTCTGCGCGCGGAAGGGCAGCCCGAATCGCCCTTCGGAGGGAAGGATCCCATGACTGAAGACGAACGCCGGATCATTTCGGACTACGTGACGCGGGTTGCCGGATATTCGCGACCGGCGCCGGCTTCCAGCAGCAGCCCCTGGGGCAGCCGCATCCCCTCCACCGGTCCGCAGCAGGCGCCCCTGCCGCCCGTGGAGCCCGCGGCCGACGCGCTCATCGCCGACCTCTTCAGCCGCTACCCCGAGGCGCGCTTCCGCATCACGCAGACTGCCTTCGTGCAGGAGCACGCGCTGATCGAGGCGCAGAACCGCATCCAGCAGCTGGAGTGGGAGCTGGAGAACGCGACGCGCCAGGCCCAGGCCTCGCAGAGCCGCGGCCTCTTCGGCCTCGGCAGCTCGCGCCCGGCGCCGATGCCCCCGCCGCCCCAGCCGCAATATCCGCCGAACTACAACCCGCAGGCCATCCAGGGCGCGCGGGGCGGTTCGGGCTTCCTGGGCACGGCGCTCACCACCGCGGCCGGCGTGGCCGGCGGCCTCGTGGTCGGCAACATGCTGATGAACGCCTTCAGTGGCGGTGGCGGCGCGGCCCAGGCCGCCTCGAGCGCCGGCGCGGGCAGCTTCGGCAATGAGGCGGTGCCGGCCTCCTCCGCCTGGACCGATCCCGGCGCGGCCGCTTCCAACTCCGGTTGGGGCCAGCAGGATGCGACGGGCGCCGGCTACGACGATGGCGGCGGCTACGACAACGACGCTTCCGGCGGCTACGACGACGGCGGCGGTTACGACGACGTGTGAGGCGAAAGGGCGGCTCCGGCCGCCCTTTTTCGTGAAGGGCCTTCTGCGCCGGGCCTGCACCTCTCCCGGCCCGGCGCGGGCCGCTCTAGCCCTCCCGGCCCCCTTGGGCCGATAAGGACGGGATGCGCGTCCCGGATCTAGACCTCGACCTGCTGCGCGGCTTCGTCACCGTGGCCGAGCGCGGGGGCTTCACCCTCGCGGGGCAGGCCCTCGGCCTCACGCAGTCGGCCATCAGCCTGAAGGTGAAGCGGCTCGAGGAGCTGCTGGGCAAGCCCGTCTTCACCCGTGGCGCGAAGCAGGTAACGCTGACGCGCGAGGGCGAATCCCTGCTGGCCTATGCCCGCCGCATGCTGGCCCTCAACGAGGAGGCAGTGCGGCAATTCGTGGCCCCGCCCGTCTCGGGCCGGCTGAGGCTCGGCGTGGCCGACCATTTCGTGCCGCGGCACCTCGCCCCCACCCTGGCGCGCTTCGCCCGCACCTGGCCCGAGGTCCGCATCGAGGTCGAGGTCGGCCGCAGCCACGAGCTGCGCGCGGCCCTGGCCCGGGAGGAGCTGGACCTCGTGCTCGGCAAGCGCCGCGACGGCGAGACCGAGGGGCGCGTCATCTTCACCGAAGCCGTGGTCTGGGTGGCCAGCCGCGATTTCGTGATCCCGCACGAACGTCCCCTGCCGCTGGCCATGCTGCCGCAGGGCTGCATGTTCCGCGACCGTGCGCTGACGGCGCTCTCGCGCGCCGGGATCGCCCTCGACGTGGTCTATACCTCGCCGAGCCTGATGGGCATTGCCGCCGCTGCGCAGGCCGGCTTCGCGGCAACCGTGATGGGGCGCACCGGCCTGCCGGACGGGCTCGTGGAGCTGGAAGGCCTGCCCCCGCTCGGCACCGCGGAAATGTGCCTCTTCGGCGATGCCGCGGGGCAGTCGCCCCTGGTCGAGCCGCTGCTGAACGACCTGCGCGCGGTCAGCTGAATCAGGCCGGAAGGCGCTGCGGCGCGGCGAGACCGTAGACGCCGCGCTCCGTGGCGTGCGGGACGAGAGCGTCGGTAAGGCCGATCGCCGTTTCCGCCGCCCCCAGATAGAGCGCGCCATCCGCCACCAGCTGCTGCGCCAGCCCCCGCAGGACGCGCGCCTTGGTCGGCACGTCGAAATAGATCAGCACGTTGCGGCAGAAGATCACGTCGAAGCGGCCGAAGCCGCGCAGGTCGGCGAGAAGATTGGCGCGCTCGAAACGGCAGCAGGCCGCGACCTCGGGCTTCACGCGCCACTGCGCGCCTTCCTCCTGGAAGCGCCGCGTCAGCGTGGCGGCGGGCAGTCCCCGCTGCACCTCGAAGGGCGTGAAGACGCCCGCGCGGGCGCGCCCGATGACGCGGGCGGAGATATCCGTCCCCAGGATCTCCACGCGCCGTCCCCGAAACCCCGGATCGCCTTCGGCCAGCTCGGCCAGGATGATCGCCATCGAATAGGCCTCCTGCCCGGTGGAGCAGGCGGCCGACCAGAGGCGCAGCGGCTGCCCCGCCGGCCGCGCCGCATGCAGGCCGCGCAGCAGGGGGCGGAGATGATCGAAGGGGCGGCCGTCGCGAAAGAAGCTGCTTTCGTTCGTCGTGAGAAGCTCGGCCATCTCCTGCGCCAGAGCCTCGCCCTGCGGCGCTCTCAGGCGGGCGGGCAGGGCGTCGAGGTCGCGCAGCGCCTCGCGCTTCAGCAGCGGCGCAAGGCGCGTTTCCAGCATGTAGCGCTGGTCCGCGCCGATCACGCCGCCGGTGCGGTCCTTCACGACCGCCGCCAGGAAATCGAAGGTCGAGGCGATCAAGCGCGTCTCCCGCAGAGCTTGGCCAGGGCATCGCCGAGGCTTTCCGGCGTCCCCTGCTCGGCCGCCAGGCCGGCGCGCGCCACGGCGCCCGGCATGCCCCAGACGACGGAGGAGGCCTCGTCCTGCGCCCAGACCTGGCCTTCCGCCCGCGCGACGAGCTGGCAGCCGGCCAGCCCGTCCTGCCCCATGCCGGTGAGGATCACGGCCTGGACGGAATGCCCGAAGGTCGCGACGAGGCTGCGCAGCGTGGGATCCACCGCCGGGCGGCAGAAATTCTCCGGCGGCGCTTCCGAAAGGCGCAGCAGCACCTGCTCGCCCTCGGCCCGCGTCAGGAGGTGCCGGTCCCCCGGTGCCACGAAGATGCGACCCGCTTCCAGCACATCGCCCTCCCGCGCCTCGCTGACAGGAGGGCCGCCGAGCGTGTCGAGATGCTGCGCGAGCATCGCGGTAAATCCCCGCGGCATGTGCTGCACGACCAGCATCGGCACTGCCGGCTGCCGCGGCAGGCGCCGGATCAGCGCGGCCAGCGCCTGCGGGCCGCCGGTGGAGCTGCCGATGCAGACGACCGTCGGCACGACGGCGCGCAGGCCCGTCCGCACGCGAGGGACGGAAGGCCGGGCGGCCGGGGCGGGCATCACCGCGGGACGCGCGGCCGGCTTCTGCCCGAGCCGCGCCCAGCCCTTTACCTTGGCCAGCAGCTCGCCGCGAAAATGCGGATCGGCCAGCGCGCCTGCGGAGGCGCCGGGCTTCGGGATGTAATCGGAGGCGCCGGCGCGCAGCGCCGCCATGGTGGCGCCGGCCCCGCGCTGGGTCAGCGCGCTCGCGACGATGACGACGGGCCGCGGCTCCCGCTGCAGGATCAGCGGCAGCGCGGTCATGCCGTCCATCACCGGCATCTCGAGGTCGAGCAGCACGACCTGCGCGCGGTCGGGCGGCGCAGCCCGGTCCAGCGCCGCCAGCGCCTGCGCGCCGTCGCCGACGCGCGCCACGATGCGGATGCCCGGATCGGTTTCGAGCAGGCGCGCCAGGGCCGAGCGCACCGTGGAACTGTCGTCGCAGAGCATGACGCGCAGGGGCGGCGGCTGGATGATGCTCATGCGAAGCGGAACTCAGCGCACGACCGACTCACGCGCTCAACTCCAGCAGCCGCTCGACGTCCAGCAGCACGAGCAGCTGGTCGCCCAGCCGATGCACGCCGAGCGAGAAGCCGCACCAGGCCGCATCCAGCGTCGGCGGATTGGGCGCGCGCTCCTCGGCATTGAGCGTCAGCACCTCGCCCACCTGATCCGCCAGCAGGCTGTAGAGCTCCCCACCGACCTCCACCACGACGGACATGGCCCCCTTGCCGTCGTCGCGCGCCGGCAGGCCGAGCCGGCTGCGCAAATCGACGGCGGTCACAATGCGGCCGCGTAGGTTAAGGCTCCCCGCCACCTCGCGCGGCGCCAGCGGGATGCGCGTGATCACCTGCACGCCCAGCACGTCGCGGACCGAGAGCACGGGCACGCCGCAAAGCTGCTCGGCCACGGTCAGCGTCAGCATCATGCCAGCGGCCTCGGCACCGGGCGGGCGCGCCCCTGAAAGCGGCGAGGAAGCGGTCTGCATGGTCATCCTTCCGGATCAGCGCGCGAGGGCGGGGTGGAGGCATTGCTGCAGGCTCGTCAGCAGCGCCTCGCGATCGAACTTGGCGATGTAGTCGCTGAAGCCCGCCGCGCGGCCGCGCTCCACGTCGCGCGGGTCGGAGCGGCTGCTGAGCGCGATCATCGGTACCTCGGCCCAGATCCCGCCTTCGCGCACAGCCCGTGCCAGGCCCAACCCGTCCAGCTCCGGCATGTTGATGTCCGAGACGATGACGTCGAACCGCTCGCCCGCCTCGCGCAGGCGCAGGGCCTCGCGGCCGTTCGGGACGGTGGTGACGTCGTAGCCCGCGGCCATCACCGCGGGCACGATGAGGTTGCGGAAGAAGTCGCTGTCCTCGACGACCAGGAGGCTGGGGCGGGCGCCCGTGGCGGCCAGGGGCTCGAACCAGTCGGGCTGGCCCTGCTTCAGCCAGAAACCCGTGTCGAGGATCTCGGTCACCCGGCCGGCCACCACGCAGCTGCCCAGGAAGCCCGGCCGCACCCCGGCCGCATCCATGTCGAGCGCGGCATCCACGACGTCGAGAATCTCGTCGACCATCAGCCCCATCGCGCGGTCGCCGTCGCCGAAGACCAGCACGGCCTGATGGCCCGCCTCCGGTGGCGACATGAAGCTGTGCAGCGGCACCAGCGGCATGAGGTTCCCGCGATACTGCGTGACGAGGCTGTCGCCCGCGCGCTCGATGCTTCCGGCCTTCAGGTTCTCGAGGCGTGCGACGAGCGAAAGCGGCACGGCCTTCGGCGCGCCCTCTCCGGCGCGGAAGAGCAGCAGCGAAGTCTGGCGCGCCAGCATGCCACCGCGAGGTTCTTCCTTCCTGACGGCATGGTCGGAAGCCGCTTCGCTGCCGAGGCCGGTCGCGCGCGCGATTCCGTTGGGGTCGAGGATCATGATCACGCTGCCATCGCCGAGGATGGTGTTGCCCGAGAACATGGTGATGTGCCGCAAGATGGGCGCGACGGGCTTCACCACGATTTCCTCCGTGTCGAAGACGCGGTCGACGACGATGCCGAAGAGCTGCGCGCCCACCTGCGTCACCACGACGAAGCCCTCCGCATCGCTTTGGCCGGGCTCGGCCTCCAGACGCAGCAGGCTCTTCAGCGGGATGAGCGGCAGAAGCTGGTCGCGCAGGCGCATCACGCGCGCCTCCTTGATCTTCTCCACCTTCGGCCCCTTGCCCGGGCCCACGCGCACCAGCTCCAGCACGCCGGCCTGGGGAATGGCGAAGCGCTCCCCGCCAGCCTCGACGATCAGCGCGGCGGCGATCGCGAGGGTGAGGGGGATCTTGATCGTGAAGGTGGTGCCGCGATGCTCGCGCGAGCGCAGGTCCACGATGCCGCCGATGCGCTCGATATTGGTCTTCACCACATCCATGCCGACGCCCCGGCCCGAGACAGAGGTGACCTCGGCCGCCGTCGAGAAGCCCGCGCGGAAGATGAAGCGATGAACGTCCCGGTCGTTCATCGCAGCGAGCTCCGTCTCGGTCGCGAGGCCCTGGGACAGAGCCTTGGCCTTGATGCGGTCGGTGTTCAGCCCCCTTCCGTCATCGCCGATCTCCAGCACGATGTGCCCACCCTCGTGGAAGGCGTTGAGCAGGATGCGCCCCGTCTCGCCCTTGCCGGCCGCGCGGCGCTGCTCGGGCGTTTCCAGGCCGTGATCCGCGCTGTTGCGGACCATATGCGTCAGCGGATCCTTGATGAGCTCCAGCACCTGGCGGTCCAGCTCCGTCTCGGCGCCGCGCATGTCGAGCTCGATGCGCTTGCCGAGATCGCGCGAGAGGTCGCGCACCAGACGCGGCAGCTTGGACCAGGCATGGCCGATGGGCTGCATGCGCGTCTTCATCACGCCGTCCTGCAAGTCCGAGGTGATCTGCGAGAGGCGCTGCAGCGGCACGGCGAAGGCGGCGTTGGATTCCGAGCGGGCGAGCTGCAGCAGCTGGTTGCGCGTCAGCACCAGCTCGCTGACCAGGACCATGAGATCCTCCAGCACCTCCACCGCGACGCGGATCGTCTGCGGCGCCTGACCGCCCGCACCAGCGCCCTCCGGCGAGGCCGCGAGGGGCGCATCCGCGGGCGGCGCCTCCTCCTCGGCGAGGATCGGCTCATGATCGCCTTCTTCCGGCAGCGCTTCGCCCAAGGCGGCCGCATCCAGCGCGGCCTTCAGCGGCGTGTCGTCGCCGGCCGGCTCCTGCCCCGTCGCCTCGAGCCCGGCCACGATCTGCTTGATGCGATCGGCGGCCGAGAGGATGAGCGTCACGCCCTCCTGCGTGACGGCGAGCGTGCCTTCCCGCCAGAGGCCCAGCACATTCTCCGCGGCATGAGCCACGCCCTCGAGCCGCGGCAGCCCGAGGAAGCCGCAGGTCCCCTTGATGGTGTGGACGGTGCGGAAGATCTCCGACAGGACCCCGCGGCTGGAGGGCTCCTTCTCCAGCTGCAGCAGCGCCTCATCCAGCCGCGCGAGCCCCTCATTCGTCTCGGTCAGGAAATCCGCGAGCAGGTCGTCCATCCTCGGCCCCTTCGAAAGCGCCGCCCTTTCAGGCCGCGCGTCCAGGATGAGCCGGGGGTTCCGAAGAAAACGTAAAGACGCCGCCGGGTCGATCGCGGCGCAGGGGGATCAGGCGCCGATCATCAGAGGCGGCATGCCGGTCCCCGCCGGCAGCGCCAGGCCGAGCTCCGCGCCCGCCGCCGCAGCCTGCACCACGATCCAGGGCGCCAGCGCGCGCCTCGGCCCTTCCGCCAGCGCCTCGTCCAGGCTGCCCCCGGCGAGGAGCTGCACCAGCGTGGGCGACCAGCCGGCGTCCCGGCCTTCCGGCAGCAGCGCCACGCTGCCCGAGGCCTCGCGCGAGAGGTGGACACTCCCGCCCCGGGGCAGCGCTTCCGCCGCGACCAGTGCGGCGGAAAGGACCAGCCGCACCCAGCCGGGCGACAGCTGCGCGGAGGCGCCCGTCACCACGAAGCGCACGCGATGGGCCATGGGCGCGCCCCGCAGCAGCGCCGGCAGGTCGTTCCAGGCCATCTCGTCGCTGCAGCCGAAGGCCGCGGCGAAAAGCCTCATCCGCGCGCCGAGCTCCATCGAGGCCTCGGTCAGGATCCCATGCGCCGCGGGGTCCGCCGCCTGGGGCAGCAGGGCCGTCACGCTGCCCAGGGGGGAGCCGAGGTCGTGGCAGATCCGCGAGGCGAGCAGCTCCGCGAGGCGCGCGTCGATCGACATGAACGGTCTTGTTCCTCTCACAGGCCCCTTTGCGGGCCCGACGGGCTCTAGCCAGCCGAGGATTGCCGGATTCTTTACCCGGAAGGAGATTTATCCGCCGACCCTCCCGGCCGCCCCCTTCCCACCCTCCGGCGATTGCAGTTCAACGGAATCGGGAACGGAGGAAATGCCAGGGTGAGCGAGATCGAGCCGGGGATGCGCGTGCGCCAGCCCGATCGTCCGGATTGGGGCCTCGGCCAGGTGCAGTCCGTCATCGGGGACCGGGTCACGGTCAATTTCGAGAATGCCGGCAAGCTGCTGCTGAACCTCGCCGTCGTCACCTTGGAGCAGGTCGAGGATTGAGCCAGTTCCTTGACGCCTTCTTTGCGCTGCCGGGCACCTGGCAGCTCTGGGCCGCCCTCTTCGCCACCGCCATCGCCGGGCTGATGCGCGGCTATGCCGGCTTCGGCACCGCCATCATCCTCGCCCCCGTCTATTCCGCGCTGTGGGAGCCGCGCGCCGGCGTGCCGGTGCTGCTGATCCTGGAGCTCGTGATCTCGCTGCAGCTGTTGCCCCGCGCCTTCAAGGATGCCGACCGGCGGGTGATCCTGCCCCTGGGCGGCGCGGCCTGCCTCGCGACGCCCATCGGCACCTTCGTCCTGCTCTCGGCCGATCCGGAGCTGCTGCGCCGTTTCATCGGCGGCTTTGTCCTGGTCTTCGGCTTCCTGCTGATGTCGGGCTGGCGCTATCACGGCAGCCGTCCCCTGCCGCTGAACCTCGCCATCGGCACCTCGGCCGGCCTGCTGAAGGGCGCCACGGGCATGAGTGGGCCGCCGGTGATCCTCTACCTCCTCTCCGGCCCCGAGGAGGCGCGGCAGCACCGCGCGAACCTGATCCTCTTCTTCGGCCTCATCGCCATCGTCTCCGTCCTGGGGCCGACCCTGGGCGGGCTCATGACGCTGGACGTGCTGGCGAAGGTGCTCTGGATCCTGCCGCTGCAGATCCTCTGCGTGCGGATCGGCGCCAGCCTGTTCCACGTCATCCCGGTGCGGCTCTACAAGCCCTTCGCCCTGGCCGTGCTGGTCGCGAGCGGGAGTTTCGCCCTGCTGATCTGAGCGGCGCTTGCCCGCGATATTCTCGCCTGACTATAACGGTCCCATGATGCAGCTCAGTGCGGAGGAGTGGCAGGCGGTCCGCCTCAGCCTCGATGTCGCTTCCCGCTCGGTGCTGGTTTCCCTGCTTCCCGCCATCGGCATCGCCTGGCTTCTCACCCGCGGGCGCTTCCCGGGGCGCTTCCTGCTCGACGCCTTCGTGCATCTGCCGCTGGTCGTGCCGCCCGTCGTCGTGGGCTGGGCACTGCTGATGCTCTTCGGCGTGCGCGGGCCGATCGGCGCGCCGCTGATGGAATGGTTCGGCATCCGCCTCGTCTTCTCGACGGACGGCGCCGCGCTGGCCACGGCCGTGATGTCCTTCCCGCTGATCGTGCGCGCGGTGCGCCTCGGCCTGGAGCAGGTGGATCCCGGGCTGGAGGCCGCCGCCAGCACGCTGGGCGCCGGGCCGATCGACCGCTTCCTGACCGTCACGCTGCCGCTGATGTCGCCCGGCATCCTGGCCGGCGCCGTCACCGCCTTCGCCGCGGGGCTGGGCGAGTTCGGCGCGGTCATCACCTTCGCCTCCAACATCCCGGGCGAGACGCAGACCCTGCCGCTCGCCATCTACGCCGCCACCCAGACGCCGGGCGGCGAGGCGACGGCGGGGCGGCTCGCGCTCATCTCCTTCGGCCTGGCCATGTGCGGCCTGATCCTGGCCGAGATGATCGGCCGGCACATGCACCGCCTGCTGGGCCGCTTCTGATGCTGGAGGTCTCGCTGCGGCACGGCTTCGGCGGCTTCTCGCTCGACGCCGCCTTCACCGCCGCGCCCGAGGGCGTGACCGCGCTCTTCGGCCCCTCCGGCTGCGGCAAGAGCACGATCCTCAAGGCCGTGGCCGGCCTGCTCCGCCCCGACGAGGGGCGCATCGCGCTGGACGGCGAGGTGCTGCTCGACACCGCGCAGCGCGTCATGCTGCCGCCGGAGCGGCGGCATTTCGGCCTGGTCTTCCAGGAGGCGCGGCTCTTTCCGCACATGAACGTGGCCACCAACCTGCGCTACGGCCTGCGCCGCGCGACCTCGGGCGCGACCGGCCCGAGCTTCGACGAGGTGCTGGCGCTGCTGGGCATCGAGCCCCTGCTGGATCGCCGCCCGGCCCGCCTCTCGGGCGGTGAGCGCCAGCGCGTGGCGCTCGGCCGCGCGCTGCTCATGCGGCCGCGCCTGCTGCTGATGGACGAGCCGCTGGCGGCACTGGATGCCGCGCGCCGGGCCGAGATCCTGCCCTTCCTGGCCCGGCTGCGCGACGTCGCGCGGCTGCCCATCCTCTACGTGACCCACGCGCTGGACGAGGTGGATGCCCTGGCCGACCGGCTGGTGCTGATGGAGGCGGGAAAGGTCCTGGCCGCCGGCACCGTCGAGGAGCTGACCGCCCGCACCGACCTGCCTCTGGCCACGCGGCGCGACGCCGGCGTCGTGATCCCCTGCATCATCGCGTCGCACGAGCCCGAGCGTGGGCTGACGCGCTTCCGCTTCGCGGGCGGCGAGCTGCTGGCGCCGCTACAGACGGAACCGCCGGGCACGCGCCTGCGCCTGCGCCTGCGCGCCCGCGACGTCTCCATCGCGCTGGCGCCGCCCGGGGACATCTCGGTGCAGAACGTGCTGCCGGCGAAGCTGGCCGCCATCGCGCCGACCGGCTCGCCGCACGAGGTCTTCCTGCACCTCGCTTTGGGCGAGACCACCATGCTCGCCCGCATCACACGCGACGCGCTGGACCGGCTCGGCCTCGTCCCCGGTGCAGAGGTCTGGGCGATGATCAAGTCGGTCACCTTCGATCACGCGCGCGGCGGGTGAGACAGAATAGAGGGACGCTGTCTCTCAAGACATCCCGCCAAGAAACTCAGTTTCTTGGCTCTTCAATCAGTCAGGGTCCAGGGCCAAAAGCCCTGGCGGGAGAGTTTGAGAGGGCAGCGCCCTCTCAAGCGAGCGCCCTCATCAACCCGCTGACATCCGGCGCCTCGCCCAGCCCCCAGACCCCGGCAATGCCCGCCTCCGACCGATCCGCGAAGCCGCCGATCGCCGCATTGTCTCTGAACTTTTGCTCCAATTCCGCATCGCTCATCGGCCGCTCGAAACTGCCGCGGGGATAAACCACCGTGCGCTGGATGTCGCGGCCGTCGGCCAGGCGCAGCGTCACCGTCGCGGCGCCGCGCGGCAGTGATTCGTCCAGCACCGCCCTCACCTTCGCGCGGAAGGATGCGAGCATCGGATCGGTCACCGCCGGCATCTCGAAATCCGCAACGCCGGCCCGGCCGCGCACCAAGCCCAGCGCCGCGCTGTGATGGATGCTCACCCTGGCATCGCGCTCGTTGTTCACCGCGCGGTCGCCGCGCGCGAGCAGCAGCGCATCGCCGGCCACGGTGACGGAGGCGATGACCTCGGGCGCCGCACCGACCTCCTCGCGCAAGGCGAGGCAGGCATCGATGACCGCATGGAAGACGATGCCTGCCGGATAGGGCTTGTAGGTATTCCGCGCGATCTCCCACTGCGTGCCGAGACCTTCGGTGATTTGCGCGAGGTCCAGCGTGTCGCCGGTGGCGTGCGCGAAGCCAAGCGGGCCTTCGATCGCGGCCGGCGCGGCCTTGTAGCCCTGCTCGGCCAGCAGTGCCGCCAGCATGCCGTTGCGCGGCGCATTGCCGACGCCGACATTCTTCGCGGCTGTCGGCAGGTTCTCCACGAGGCCCGCCGCCTGCGAGGCCGCAATGCCGAGGGCATGCCAGGTCTGCTCCGCAGAAAGCCCCAGCAGCTTCGCGCAGCCCGCCGCCGCGCCGAAGGTCCCGCAGGTGGAGGTGATGTGCCAGCCGCGCGCGTAATGCCCGGGCGAGACGGCATTGCCGATGCGGCATTCCACCTCGCCGCCCAGCAGGAAGGCATGCAGCACGGCGGCGCCGGAGAAGCCACGCTGCTCGGCCAGGGCCAGCAGCGCGGGCGCGACGGGCGCGGTGGGATGGATCACCGTGGCCAGGTGCGTGTCGTCATAGTCCAACAGG
This sequence comes from Roseococcus pinisoli, assembly GCF_018413645.1. GTDB lineage: Bacteria > Pseudomonadota > Alphaproteobacteria > Acetobacterales > Acetobacteraceae > Roseococcus > Roseococcus pinisoli. The sequence goes on along the minus strand of NZ_JAHCDA010000001.1, from coordinate 1,684,957 downwards.
TTGCAGGCGATGGCGTTCACGAAAGCCGCCGCCATGGGATCGAGCTTCACGCGCTGGCCGATCACGGTGGCGACCGGTGCGCCGGAAAAATTCCGCATCACCGCCAGCGCCGACGTCACCGCCGGATCCTTCGCCACGCCGAGCCCGCAGCCGAGATTGTTCAGGAGGGAGCGCTTCGCCTCGTGCCGCAACGCGGAGGGCATGTCCTCCCAGCAGGATTCCGCGACGAAGCGGCCGAGCACCTCGCCGGCAAAGCCTTCACCCATGCGCCGTTCCTCCTCGTTCAGGTGATCAAAGCCCCGCACGGGCCTTGTGACCAGCACCCCTCCATTTCCATGGAGGCCGGCCAGCCGACCGGGTAGCGTGGCTTTGAACGCCGCAAGAAAGACCGGCGCCCGACCGGGCGCCCAACAAACGGAACGGAGAAACGCCCCCATGATGCGACGGGAGATGATCGCCGGCGGCCTGGTGTCGCTGGCCGCGCCCGCCCTCGGCCTTGCACAGGGCTTCCCCTCGCGCCCCATCCGGCTGGTCGTGACCTTTCCGCCCGGCGGCACGACCGACATCCTGGCGCGCCAGCTCCAGCCGAAGATGTCCGAGGTCTTCGGCCAGCCCGTCGTGGTCGAGAACCGCAGCGGCGCCTCGGGTGCGATCGGCACGCTGGAGATCGTGCGGGCGGCGCCGGACGGCCATACCTTCGGCATGGTCATCAGCACCGTCATCTCCTCGACGCTGATCTCCCGCCAGCCCTACGACGCGATCCGCGACCTCACGCCCATCCAGCTCCTGGCGCGCGTGGCGGATATCCTGGTCGTTCCCGTGTCCTCTCCCCTGCGGACCGTGAGCGACCTCATTGAGCATGCGAAGCGCAATCCCGGCCTCACCTACGGCTCGCCGGGCATCGGCACCTCCGTCCATATCGCCGGGGCGATGTTCGCCCTCGCGGCGGGGGTGGAGATGGTGCACGTGCCCTATCGCGGCGGCGGGCCGGCGCTGACCGACCTCATCAGCGGCCATCTGCAGCTCATGTTCGGCAATGCGAGCTCCACCCTGCCCTATGTGCGCGACGGCGCGCTGCGACCCATTGCCGTCACCTCCGCGCAGCGCGCGCCCTACCTGCCCGACGTGCCCACCATCGCCGAGGCAGGGCTGCCCGGCGTCGTGATCGACGAGTGGTACGCCTTCGTCGGCCCCGCCGGCATTCCACAGCCGATCGTCGAGCGGCTGAATGCGGGACTCAACGGCATCGTCACCCAGCCGGCTGAGCGCGCCAGGTTGCTCGACATGGGCGCCGAGGTCGTGGCAGGCAATGCAGAGGAGTTCGGGCGGTTCATGCGCGACGAAGTCGAAAAGATCGGTCGCGTCGTGCGCGCAGCCGACATCAGGATGGAATGATCCAATGGCATTAACGGGAAAGGTCGCGCTGGTCAGCGGGGCGAGCCGCGGCATCGGACTGGCGATCGCGAAACGGCTGGCCGCCTCCGGGGCACAGGTGGCGCTGGTCGCGCGCTCGGCCGAGGCGCTGGAGGAGGAAGCGGCGAAGCTGCGCGGCGCCATCGCGATCGCGGCCGACCTCCGCGACGCGGCCTCCTGCGCGAAGGCCGTGGGGGAGACGGTGGCGCGCCTCGGCAAGCTCGACATCTTCGTGCACAGCGCGGGCGCGACCCAGCGTGGCGACTTCCTCGCGCTCGGCGACGAGGCCTGGGAGGACGGCTATGCCCTGAAGTTCTTCGGCGCCGTGCGCCTGCTGCGCGCGGCCTGGCCGCATCTCGTGGCGGCGCAAGGCAATGCCGTGCTCGTTGCGGGCGTCGGTGGGCGCGTCACCAGCGCGGACTTCACCATCGGCGGCTCCGTCAACGCCGCGCTGATGAACTTCACGAAGGCCATGGCCGACCGCGGCGTGAAGGACGGCGTGCGCGTGAACTGCGTGAACCCCGGCAGCATCCGCACCGACCGGCTCACGGGCCGCATCGCCACCGTGATGAAGGAGCGCGACCTGGATGCCGAGGCGGCGGCGGCCGCACTGGCGGCCGATACCGGCGTCGCGCGCTTCGGCGAGCCGGAGGAGATCGCCGAGGCCGTGGCGTTCCTGGTCGGTCCCGGCGCCGGCTATGTCCAGGGCGCGATCCTCGACGTGGATGGCGGCTGGGTCCGCGCCGTCTGACCGCGACGGAGGGGGCAAGGCTTGCCAAACGGGCGCGCCCGGGCTTCAAGGCGCGCCCCCTTCCCAACGGTTTCCAGAAATGTCCTCCGTCATCGGCATCGATTTCGGCACCACGAACAGCGTGGTCACCTCGCTGCGCCCCGACGGCAGCGTCGCCGTCCTGCGGCACGACACCGCCGAGGTGTTCCGCACCGTCCTCTGCTTCTGGCTCGACGGCGAAGGCCGCCCGCGCCACGCGGCCGGTCCGCGCGCCATCGACGCCTATCTCGACGATCCCTTCGACTCGCGCCTCATCATGTCGATGAAGAGCTACCTGGCGCAGCGCAGCTTCTCCGAGACGCGCATCCTCGGCCGCTCCTGGAACCTCGAGGGCCTGGTCTCGGCCTTCCTGGGGCATCTCCTCGCGCCCTTCCGGGACGAGGTCGCCGGGGCGCGGGTCGTCGTCGGCCGCCCGGTGCGGTTCGTGGGCGAGACCGCGGACGACGCCTATGGCCAGGAGCGCCTGGTGGCCGGCTTCGCCGCGACGGGCTTGCCCGGCGTCCAGGTGGCCTATGAGCCGGCCGCTGCCGGCCATCGCTTCGCGCAGACCCTCGACCGCCCGGCCAATGTGCTGGTGGCGGATTTCGGCGGCGGCACCAGCGACTTCTCGATCCTGCGCTTCGATCCAGGTCCGCCCCGCCGCGTCACGCCGCTCGGCCATTCGGGCGTCGGCGTCGCGGGCGATGCCTTCGACTACCGCATCATGGACAACGTGGTCTCGCCGCTGCTCGGCAAGGGCGGCACCTACCGCCCCTGGGGCAACGACCTGCCCATCCCGCCCGGCTGGTACGTCAACTTCGCGCGCTGGCACCTGCTCTCGCTGATGCGGGCGCCCAAGACCCTGCGCGACATCGCCGACGTCGCCCGCAACGCCGCCGAGCCGGAGCGGCTGGCCCATCTGGTCAGCCTCATCGAGGACGAGGCGGGCTATGCCCTCTACCGCGCCGTCTCCGGCGCCAAGGCCGCGCTCTCGGGCGCCGAGCACGCGCCGCTCACCTTCCGGCACGGCGCCTTCGAGGTGAATGCCGAGATCGCCCGCACGGATTTCGAGCGCTGGATCACGCCCGAGCTACAGGCCATCGGCAGCGCGGTGGACGCCGCCCTCACCGATGCCGGCATGGCGCCTGCCCAGGTGGACCGGGTCTTCCTCACGGGCGGCTCCTCGCTCGTGCCGGCGGTGCGCCGGCTCTTCGAGGATCGCTTCGGGGCGGAGCGGGTGGTCGCGGGCGGCGAGTTCGTCTCGGTGGCCGAGGGGCTGGCCCTGATGGGCCAGGAATGACGCCGGGATTTCTCACGCAAATGCTTGCAATCCGGCCGGCGCCCGTCATCCTGCGCCCCATGTCGATGGGACGAGTCGCTGGCCGCAGGAACGAGGGAGCGCGCGCATGAGCGGGCCGCTTCGCCTTGCCCTGGTCGAGGACGACCCCCTCCAGCGCCGGATCGTCTCCGAATACCTCGCCCAGCACGGGTTGCGCCCGCAATCCTTCGCCTCGGGCGAGGAGTTCAAGCGCGCCCATGCGCAGACCCTGCCCGACCTCGCGCTGTTCGACGTCCATCTGAACGAGGTGGAGGACGGCTTCGCCCTGGCCCGCTGGGCGCGCTCCCGCTCCAGCCGCATCGGCATCATCATGCTGACCGCGGCAGGCGACACGGTGGACCGCGTCGTGGGCCTCGAATCCGGCGCCGACGACTATGTGACCAAGCCCTTCGAGCCGCGCGAGCTCCTGGCCCGCATCAAGGCCCTGCTGCGCCGCTCCTCCGAGGCCCCGCCGCCGCCGCCGCGCCTCACCGAGATGCGCGTGGGTGTCGCGCTGCTGAACCTGGAGCGGCGCATCCTCATCATGCCGGACGGCCGCGAGGACCAGCTTTCCGCCAGCGAATTCGACCTGCTGCAGCTTTTCGTGCGGCACCCGAACCGGCCGCTCACCCGGGAATGGCTGCTGGAGACGGCGGCCCATCGCGAGGCTGAGGTCTTCGACCGCGCGATCGACAACCGCATCATGCGCCTCCGCCGCAAGATCGAGGCCGACCCCTCCAAGCCCGAGGCCATCCGCTCGGTGCGGGGCGTCGGCTACATCTTCGTCCCGCCGACTGATTAAGGGTCACCCCGGATCAAGGGTCACCGGAGGGGCGGCGCCGAGCACGGGCCGCGCCACCCGCATCGTCTCCTCGAACAGGCCGGGCAGCCGGGCCGCCGCCTGCCGGGCCTCGTCCAGCCCGCCGGCCCGGGCGGCCTCCTCCACCAGCTGCGCCTGCTCGGCCAGCAGGCGCGCGCCCACCATCTGCGACGCGCCCTTCAGCCGATGGGCGGCTTCCAGCAGCTGAGCGGCGTCCCGGGCCTCCTGCAGCGCCCCTAGATCGCCCGCCGCGGCCTCGGAGAAGTTTTCGAGGATCGCACCCAGGCGCTCGGGGTCCTGCCCGAAGAGGGCGCGCAGGGCCTCCGGGTCGAAGAGGTTGCCGCCCTGGTGCTCCCCAGCCAGGCCGGGCAGCCAGCGCCCCAGCAGCCGCGTGAGACCATCGAGCGTCACCGGCTTGGCCAGGAAGCCGTCCATCCCCGCCGCGTAGCAGCGCTCGGCCTCGCCCTTCAGGGCGCTGGCGGTGACGGCGATCAGCGTGGTGCGCGGTAGGCCCCTCGCCTGCTCCTCCTGCCGGACCAGATGCGCCAGCTCGAAGCCGTCCATCCCCGGCATATGGATGTCGAGCAGCATGATGCCGTGGGCATGCTGCCGCCAGAGCGCCAGGGCCTCGGCCCCGCCTTCCGCCATGTCGGCCTGCAGGCCGATGAGCTCGAGCTGGCGGCCGATGACCTCGCGATTCACGGGGTGATCGTCGACCACCAGCACGCCGTCGCGACCGGGCGCGCCGCCGGCCTGGAGCGCCGCTGCGGGCGCTGGCAGGCGCGGACCTTCCGCCGCCACGGGCGGGGCCGCGACGCGCAGGCGCAGCGTGACGGTAAAGCGGCTGCCGCGGCCCAGCTCGCTCTCTGCCGTCACCTCGCCGCCCATCAGCTCCGCGAGCCTGCGAACGATCGAGAGGCCGAGGCCGGTGCCGCCAAAGCGCCGCGTCGTGGAGCTGTCCGCCTGGGTGAAGGGCTGGAAGAGCCGCGCCAGCGTCTCGGCATCCATGCCGATGCCGCTATCCTCCACACGGACCGTCAGCACGGCCAGGCGCCCCTCCCTGCCCTCCTCGGTCCGGGTCTCGGCCGAGACCCGGACATAGCCGCGCTCGGTGAATTTCAGCGCATTGCCGATGAGGTTGAACAGGATCTGGCGGACGCGCGTGGGGTCGCCGGCCAGCCAGTCAGGCCCCTCGCCCAGCGGGTCCAGGAAGAGCGCCAGGCCGCGCGCGGCGGCATTGGGCGACAGCGTCTCCAGCATGCCCTCGATCAGGCCGCGCAGGGAGAAGGGCAGCTCCTCGATTTCCATCCGCCCCGCCTCGATCTTCGAGAAGTCGAGCAGATCATCGACGATGCGCAGCAGGCTCTCGGCGCTCTCGCGCATCACTTGCACGCTGCGCGCCTGGTCGGCCTTCAGCTCGCTGCGCGACAGGATCTCCAGCATGCCCAGCACGCCGTTCATGGGTGTGCGGATCTCGTGGCTCATCGCCGCGAGGAAGCTGGCCTTCGCCCGCGCCGCGGCCTCGGCGGCGTCGCGGGCCGAGAGGGCGGCGCGCTCCCCTTCCTTCAGGGCGGTGACGTCGCGCCCCACGGCCATGACGCGTCCGCGCGAGATCGGCGTGTAGCTGAACTCGATCCACTTGCCGGCGCTGCGGCGCGTGAAGGAGAGCGGGCCGCTCAGGATCGCGCTCACGCGGCCGGCCACAAGCTCCTCCTCGGCCAGGTCGAAGCCGTAATCGCCGCGGCGGTACATATAGGCCAGCGCATCCGCGAGCCGCGCGCCGGGCAGCACCAGTGCCTCCGGCAGGTCGAGCAGGTTCCGGCCCCAGCCGTTGGAGAGGATGATCCGCGCCTCCGGATCGAGCAGCAGCACCATTTCCTGCATGCTGTTCAGCACCTGGCGCAGCAGCGACCGCTCCGCCTCGATCTGCTCTTCCTGCTCCTTGAGGGCGGTGACGTCGTGGTAGAAGGCCAGCATGCCGCCGTTGGGGAGAGGCTGCACCCGCGCATCGAGCCAATAGCCGGTGCTCATCTTGCGGGTGTAATGCGTGCCGCCGGCCTGCCGCAGATTGGCCATGCGGGATTCCAGCGCCTCGGCGAATTCCTCCGGGTCCTCCGGCGGGGGGCCGTAGTCGCCGCGCCGCATCTGCCATTCGAAGACGTCGCGCGCGCTGGTGCCGATGCGATTCAGGCTCTCCGGCAGGTCCAGGAACCGGGCCAGCGGCGGGCTGAGCATGCGCCAGCGCATCTCCTCGTCGAAGAGCATGACGCCGTCGGACATGTTGTCCACGATGAGCCGGAGCATCTGGCGCTCGTGCTCCAGGGCGAGTTGCGCTTCCTTCAGCTCCGTCACGTCGCGGAGGCTGAGCACGGCGGAGCCATCCTCGGCGGCAACGAGATGCAGCTCGGCCCAGCGGCCGTCGGGCATCCGGCGCGTGTGCCGCGCGGGCAGGACCACATCCCCCTCTCCCGTCCCCCGGAGCGCGCGGAGGAGATCCCGGAGCGGCGCCCCCGCCTCGAAGAGCGCGGTGGGCAGGCCAAACGGCGCCTCCCGGCCATTGGAGCTCTCCAGCACGCACCCATCCGGCCCGGCCAGGATCACGAGGTCGCGCGTGTTCTCCAGCAGCAGGTTCGCGCGGCGGCGGTCCTCCTCGTGCTCCGCGCGCTCGGCCTCCAGCCGGGTCGAGGTCTCGCGCAGGGCGCTGACGTCGCGCAGCGTGACCAGAAGCTCGCCATTCGGCATGGGGTGGAAGTCGTATTCGACCCAGCGCCCCTCGGGCATGCGCCGCGTGAAGGTGCATCGCCCAGCCGCAAGGATCTGCGCCCGGCGCTGCGCGACGAAGGTCTCCTCGTCCTGCTCGAAGCCGAAGTCGCCGCGCCGATGCAGGAAGCGCAGGACGTCCTGGTGCGTGCTGCCCGGCCGCGTGAGATCCTCCGGCATGCCGAGCAGGGCGGCGCTGCTGCTGGAGTTCTGCAGGATGCGCCCCTCGGCATCCATCAGGGCGGCACTGTCGCTGACATTCTCCAGCATCCACGCCATCCCGGCGCGTTCCTGGACCAACGCATCGTCGGCCGGCGCCTCGGTCCAGAGGCAGAGCCGCGCGCCGCCGGGCAGCGAACGAACGGTGACGTCCAGTGAGACCCCGCCGGAGAGATGCCAGCGGCCCGTGCCCGCACTCTCGGGAAGATCGACCGGCACGGAAAGGCGGCCAGTCGCCTCCAGCTGGCCGAGCCAATCGGCCAGGAGGCTCCCGGCGGGCGGTGTCTCGACGCCAAGCAGCTCCCCGAGCCTGCGGTTCGCCCGCAGCACCCTCCCGCTGGCATCGACCTCCAACACCCCCGAGGGCATGTGATCCAGCAGGCTGGCCAGGAATGCGGCGTCGTCGTTCACAGAGGCTCGCGGGAAAACGTGAAGGGCGGGCAGTTTCTCACAGAACGGGCGGGGGCTTCAGTCGCATTTGTCACGCCCTTCGCCGCCGCGCCGGATATCCATGCCGCATTGACCCATTCCACCCCGGCCCATAGCGTCCGGCCCATTGAGAGGGTTTGTGACCATGACTTCCAAGCTGCGCCGGCGCGAATTCGACGCGCGGGCCAAGGGGGCGCTGGACGCCCTGCGTGTAGTGGACCTTTCGCGCCTCGTCGCCGGCAATGTCCTGACCAAGGTGCTGGCCGACCATGGCGCCGAGGTCATCAAGGTGGAGCCGCCGGCCGGCGATTCGCTCCGCGCCTGGAAGACCAAGGGCGTCGAGACCTCCTGGAAGACGCTCTGCCGCAACAAGCGCAGCCTCTGCCTGGACCTGCGCCAGCCGCCGGCCATCGAGGTGGTCCGCCGCTTGGTCGCCGAGGCCGACATCTTCGTGGAGAGCTTCCGTCCTGGCGTGCTGGAGGAGATGGGCCTCGCCCCCGACGCGCTGCTGGCGCTGAATCCGGCCCTGGTGATCGTCCGCGTCTCCGGCTGGGGGCAGACGGGTCCCTTCTCCCACAAGCCCGGCTTCGGCACGCTGGTGGAGGGCTATTCCGGCTTCGCCGCCATCAACGGCTTCGGCGACCGTGAGCCCGTGCTGCCGCCCATGTTCATGGCCGACGCCTATGCGGGCCTCTACGGCTCCTCCGCCGCGATGATCGCGCTGCATCACGCGCGCGCCACGGGCGAAGGCCAGGTGCTGGACCTCTCGCTCTTCGAGCCGATCTTCGCGATGCTCGAGCCGCAGATGGCGAATTACCGCCTTTCCGGGAAAGTGAAGCCGCGCACTGGCAGCCGCAGCACCAACACCGCGCCGCGCAACGCCTATCAGACGAAGGATGGCGGCTGGGTCGGCCTTTCCAGTTCCACCCAGGGCGTGTTCGTGAAGCTCATGAAGAGCCTCGGCCGGCCGGAGCTGCTCGACGATCCGCGCTTCCGCACCAATTCGGACCGCATCCGCCACCTCGACGAGATCGACGGCATCGTCCGCGACTATATCGCCGGCATCACCCTGGCGCAGGCGCTGGAGCAGTTCGATCGCGACGGCGTGACGATCGGCCCGATCATGGACGTCGCGGGCCTGGATGACGATCACTACATCGCCGAGCGCGAGGCGCTGATCGAGGTACCGGACGAGGAGATGCCGGACGGCTGGCTGCCGATGCATGGCGAAATCCCGCGCATGTCCAGGACCCCGGGCATCCTGCGCAACCCCGCGCCCCGGCTGGGCCAGGACAATGACGCGCTGCTCCTGCCCCTGATCGGTGCCGAGGAGCTGGCCCGGCTGCGCGCCGCGGGCGTCGTGCTGCACGGGGACTGAGCCGGCCGGACCATCTCGGGGCCGGCCGGGGCGTGACCTAGGCCGGCTCCTCGAAGCCCAAGGCCAGCGCTTCGGCCATCCGCAGCGCGCGCGCCGTCTCCGCCACGTCGTGGACGCGGATGATATGCGCGCCGTTCGCGGCCCCTGCCAGGGCGATGGCCAGGCTGCCCGCCACGCGCTCGCCCGCCTGCACGACGCCGGTGACGCGACCGATGAAGGTCTTGCGCGAGGCGCCCAGCAGGATGGTGCAGCCGATATTCGCCAGCAGCGTCAGGCGCGCGACCAGCGCCAGATTGTCCTTCACGCGTTTGCCGAAGCCGATGCCCGGATCCACGGCAATGCGGCTACGCGGGATCCCCAGCCGCTCCAGCGTCTCGACCCGCGCCTCCAGGAAGCGCGCGACCTCGAGCGCCGCATCCTCGTAGTGGATGTCGCGCTGCATGGTGCGCGGATCGGTGGTGAGCGCGTGCATGATCACCACCGGGCAGCGCGCCTGGCTGACGACGCGCAGCGCCGCCGCATCGTGGCGGAGGCCGCTCACGTCGTTCACGATCTTCGCCCCCGCTTCCAGGGCGGCCACCATGGTGCGGGCATTGCGCGTGTCGACACTGACCGGCGCGACCTTCGCGAGCTCCCGGATCACGGGGAGGACGCGTGCGATCTCCTCCTCGACCGAGACCGGCGCGGAATCGGGACGGGTGCTCTCGCCGCCGATATCCAGGAGGTCGGCCCCCGCCTCCAGCATCGCCTGGCCCTGGGCGATGGCGGCCGCATGGCCCCCGCCCAGGCCGTCGCCCGAAAAGCTGTCCGGCGTGCAGTTCACGATGCCCATGACCAGGGGCCGCGCCCGGTGCCGCGCCATCCCGGCGAAATCCGGCATCGCCCGCGTCAGCCGCCCCAAAGCGGGGTGGTCCTCGGGCGGTGGCATGACGCCGCCCTCGGGGCCGCGCACCAGCGAAAACGCGATGGGCCCGCCCTGCAGCGGCAGGGCGAGCCCATCTCGGATGGCGGCGAAAGCCGCCGGGCCGTTCAGCAGGCCCAGCGGCTCAAGCCATTCCTCGCCGGTCACCCGGCAGGCTGGGGATTGAGGCCACCGCCGGTGTCGGGGCGCGGCGTGCGCCCCGCGCTCGGCACGCTGCCACGGCCCGAGGAAGCGGGCTCGTCGGGGCGGTTGCGCACCACCGGCTCACCGCGCAGCACCGTGCGGATCTCGTCGCCGGAGAGCGTCTCGTATTCGAGCAGCCCCTTGGCCAGACGCTCCAGCTCCTCGCGGTTCTCGGTGAGGAGCTGCGTGGCGCGGGCATAGGCGCGGTCGATGATGCCGCGGATCTCGCTGTCGATGATCCGCGCCGTCTCCTCGGAGAGGTTCTTCGACTGCGTGACGGAATGGCCGAGGAAGACCTCCTGGCTGTTCTCGCCATAGGCGACCATGCCGATCTTGTCGCTCATGCCCCATTCGGTGACCATCATGCGGGCCATGTTGGTGGCCATCTTGATGTCGCCCGAGGCACCGTTGCTCACCTTGTCGCGCCCGAAGACGACCTCCTCGGCGACGCGGCCGCCCATCGCCATGGCGAGCTCGGCCTCCATCTTGGACTTGTGCTTCGAGTAGCGGTCGCCCGCCGGCAGGCTCATCACGAGGCCGAGGGCGCGGCCGCGGGGGATGATCGTCGCCTTGTGAACCGGGTCGCATTCCGGCTCGTGCATGGCAACCAGGGCATGGCCCGCCTCATGATAGGCGGTCATCTTCTTCTCGTCGTCGGACATGACGAGGCTGCGCCGCTCGGCGCCCATCATCACCTTGTCCTTCGCGGCCTCGAACTCGGCCATGCCGACGGTGCGGCGGCCCGTGCGCGCGGCCAGCAGCGCGGCCTCGTTCACGAGGTTGGCGAGGTCGGCGCCCGAGAAGCCCGGCGTGCCGCGCGCGATCGTCTTCGGATCGACGTCCGACGCCAGCGGCACCTTGCGCATGTGCACGCGCAGGATCTTCTCGCGGCCGTTCACGTCGGGGTTCGGCACCACGACCTGGCGGTCGAAGCGGCCCGGACGCAGCAGCGCGGGGTCCAGCACGTCCGGCCGGTTGGTGGCCGCGATGATGATGACGCCCTCGTTGGACTCGAAGCCGTCCATCTCGACGAGCATCTGGTTCAGCGTCTGCTCGCGCTCGTCGTTGCCGCCGCCGAGGCCCGCGCCACGATGGCGACCGACGGCGTCGATCTCGTCGATGAAGATCAGGCAGGGGGCGTTCTTCTTGCCCTGCTCGAACATGTCGCGCACGCGGCTGGCGCCGACGCCCACGAACATCTCGACGAAGTCGGAGCCCGAGATGGTGAAGAAGGGCACGTTCGCCTCGCCCGCGATGGAGCGCGCGAGCAGCGTCTTACCCGTGCCGGGAGGGCCGACGAGCAGCACGCCCTTGGGGATCTTGCCGCCCAGCTTCTGGAACTTGCCCGGATCGCGGAGGAAGTCGACGATCTCCTCGAGCTCGGCCTTGGCCTCGTCGATGCCCGCCACGTCCTCGAAGGTCACGCGGCCGTGCTTCTCGGTCAGCAACTTGGCCTTCGACTTGCCGAAGCCCATGGCACGCCCGCCGCCGCCCTGCATCTGGCGCATGAAGAAGATCCACACGCCGATCAGCAGCAGCATCGGGAACCAGGAGATGAGGATCTGGAAGAGCGGGTTGACCTCGCTCTCCTCCGGCCGCGCGACGACGCGCACGCCCTTCTCCGTCAGGCGCGAGACGAGCTGCGGATCCTCGGGCGTGTAGGTGCTGAAGGAGCGCCCGTCCGTCAGCTGGCCGGACACGGTACGGCCCTGGATGACGACATCCCGCACGTGACCCGCGGTCACCTCGTTGATGAAGTCGCTGTAGGCCACCTGGGTCTGGGCCCGGCTGGTCGAATTCGAGGGCTGGAACAGGTTGAACAACGCCACGAGGAGCAGCGCCACAATCACCCATAAGGCCAGGTTCCGGCCGAAATTGCTCACGTCACGCGATCCCCTTCGCCGGCCGTTGGACCGGCATGTGGTGAACATAGTGTGTCCGCCGCCCCAGAAAATCCCGGCCTGCCCAGAGAATTCATTCCGCGAAGTGACTTTCGGTCACGGGGCCGCCCGGGGGAGCGAAGACGGTCGTTAATCTTACCGACATTTCACGATCAAGATAAGCCAGATGCGGGACCAGGGCCAGCTTCCCGTTCCCGGGCTCGCGGAAGGCGGGCAGGCCGGCCAGCACGGCAGCCGGAAGATGCCGCGCCCGGCCGCGCAGGGAGGCCGCGTCAGCGCCCAGCGACCCAAGGACGTAGCCCGCCGGGACCTTACCTCGGAAGCGCGCTGTGGCCGCGCCCGGCTCGGGTACGAGCCAGCGCCCATCGCGCGTCCAAAGGGCGCCGCCGAGCGATCCGGAGCCCCGGGCCAGCAAGTCGGCGACGGCGGCCTCGGCCGGCCCGTGCTCCCTCCCCCCGACAGCGCGGATCAGGGCGCCCATCAGCCGGCGGGCTACGGCGTCCTGGCCCAGCCTCAGCGGCGCGACCTCCGCGCAGCCCTCGGGCAGGAGGCGCACCGCCGCAGCCAGCCGGTCGGCCACCGCCGCCGCCAACCGGTTACGGCGCCGGCCGAAAGCCCCCCCCGCGGCCAGGACGCCGGAGGTGTCGCCGGCAGCGCGCAGGCGTGCGCGGGCAAAGCGCGGATCGGCGTTGGAAGGATCCTGGAAAGGACGGATCGGCCAGCCCTCGAGGCTGGCGGTGAGGCGGTCCTTCGGGATGGACAGCAGGGGCCGCAGGATGAGGGCCTCGGCCGCCACGGTCGAAACCGACATCGCGGCCAGGCCGGCCTCGCCACTGCCCCTCAGCGCCCGGAAGAGGACCGTCTCGGCCTGGTCGCCGGCATGATGCCCGAGCAGGAGATGCAAGGCGCCGGCCTCGGCGCAGGCGGCCAGCAGCGCGGCGCGTCGGGCCCGGCGGGCCCGCTCCTGCAGCCCCGGGCCCGCCGGCAGGCCGAGCGGGAGGATGCGTGTCGCGATGCCCTGGGCCGTCAGCGCGGCCGCCAGCGAGGCGGCCTCCGCCGCGCTTTCCGCGCGCAACCCATGCTCCACGATCAGGGCCAGCACCGAGGCCCCGCGCCCGCGCGCCCAGGCGTCCGCGAGCCGGGTCAGGGCCAGGGAATCCGGGCCGCCGGAGCATCCGACGGCGATGAGATCGGAAAAGGGGCCCAGGGGGCCCATCAGCGCAGCGAATTCAGCGCTCGTGACCGGCTTGGCGCCGGCCACGTCAGAAGGTCCGCGTCAGCGGCATTGCGCCCGCTGGCGCGCCGTCGTCGCCTGGGCCGCAAGGGGCGGACGCAGGTTGGGGAACTGGCTGCGCAGGTCGTTCAGCGTGTCGCAGGCCTCGCGACGGTTGCCGAGGCTCTGGAAGGAATTGGCCAGGCCGAGCAGCGCCTCGGGCGCGCGCGGGCCGGTGCGGGCCCGGGTATAGGCCTCGTTATAGGCAATGGCGGCGTTGCCGAAGTCGCGCTTGCCGCTCAGGGCGCCTGCCAGGAGCATCTGTGCGGCAACGGCATGGGCACCGGAACGGCTGGCCAGGGCCTCGCGCGCCGCGGCCTCGGCGGCCGGGAAATCGTTACGCCCCAGCGCGGCATTGCCTTCGGCGATGGCGCGGTCCGGCGTGCGCGGCGGGGGCGCGCCGGTGCTGGTCGTGGGTGCGGCGATCGGCGGTGCGACCGGGGCCGCAGGGCGGGACGGGGCCGGGGCGGCACCGCTACCGGCACTTCCGCCGCCACCACCCTGGCCGAGCCGGAATTCCATATCGCCCTGATACTTCTCGAAATCCTCGCGCAGGCGACGATTCTGATTCTCAAGCACGTCGACGCGGCCGCGCAGGCGGCTGACCTCGTCCTGCAGGGTGTTCACCCGCTCGAGCAGCGGGCCGACCAGCTCGCTGCCGCCGCCGGAGGAGCCGCCGCGCGAGACGGTGGGCGGCGGCAGGCTGCCCCCGCCGCCGCGGCGCAGCTGCTCCATCTCCTGCCGCAATTGCAGGATCTGGTTTTGCAGCGCGATGCCCTCGCGACTGTCCATCTGCGCCATTGCCGGCGTCGCCAGCAAGGTCAGACCAAGGAGGAGGGCCGCGCGCCGCATCCGACCGGCCGCTTAGCGGACCACCGTGACGGCGCGGCGGTTGCGCGCCCAGGCGTCCTCGTTGGAGCCCAGCGCGTCCGGACGATCCTTGCCGTAGCTGATCGTCTGGATGCGCGAGCCGGCCACGCCGCTCGCCACCAGCACGTCACGCGCCGAATTGGCGCGGCGCTGGCCGAGGGCGAGGTTGTACTCGCGCGTGCCGCGCTCGTCGGCATGGCCTTCGACGGTGACCTGGTTCTGCGGGTACTGCGCGAGCCAGGCGGCCTGGCGCTGCAGCACCGGGCGCTGGTCGGGGCGGACGCCGTTCAGGGCGGTGTCGAAGAAGACGCGATCGCCGACATTGGCGACCAGATCTTCCTGGCTGCCCGGACGGACGGAACCGCTGCCGCTGCCCGCGCCCGCGCCGGCCGTGCTGGCGGAGGTGTCGGGGTCGGAGGAGCAGGCAACAAGCAAGCCCGCGGCCGCGACGGCGGCGAGGAAGGTCTTCGTGGCGGCCATAATGTTCTCCTACTGCCTCTGCTTAAGAGTGCTTATTCCAACAAGCATTTCTGCAGCCAGCCACCGCCCGCCTTCGCGGCTGCAGCATCGCGCAGCATAGGACTAACCCTGCCATATGGCGCGATCAAGGCGAAGCGTCCCACGCCACAGGCGGAACAAATATTCGCTACAATCGACCTCGCCACACGGTGGAACGGGCGTCATCGAAGCCCGTTCCGGTTCCCGCCTCAGCTGATCAACGGCGACCAGCTCGGATCGGAGGCATCGGTCGGCGTCACGATCTGTCGCTCGTTGAAGCCCGCGATGTCGATCGAGGAGAGCCGCGCCGAATAGCCGGAGCCGCGATTATCGCGCGAGGCCGACTCCCGATAGAACATCAGCACACGGCCGTTGGGCGCGAAGGTCGGGCCTTCCATGCCCCAGCCCTCGGACAGGATGCGCTCGCCGGAGCCGTCGGGCCGCATGACGCCAATGGCGAACTGGCCGCGGGCGATGCGGGTGAAGGCGATCAGGTCGCCGCGCGGGGACCAGACCGGCGTCGCATAGCGCCCATTGCCGAAGCTGATGCGCCGCGCGCCGCCGCCGCCCGCATCCATGACGTAGATCTGCTGGTCGCCGCCGCGGTCCGAGTTGAAGACGATCTGCGTGCCGTCCGGCGAGAAGCAGGGCGAGACGTCCAGGCCGCCGCCGCTGGTGAGCTGCCGCTCGCGCCGCGAGGCCATGTCCACCACGAAGATATTGGCGTCGCCGCCGCGCACGGCCGAAAGCACCACCGAGCGACCGTCCGGCGAGAAGCGGGGCGACAGCGTCATGCCGCCGAAATTGCCCAGGACCTCCTGCCGGCCGCTCTCCAGGTTGAAGAGGTACACGCGCGGCTCGTTGCGCTGGTAGGACATGAAGGCGATGCGCGTCGCATCCGGGTGGAAGCGAGGCGTCAGCGCCTGGAACTGGCCGTCGGTCAGGAAGCGGTTGTTCTCGCCGTCCTGGTCCATGATGGCGAGGCGGCGGACGCGGCGGTCACGCGGGCCGGTCTCGGCGATATAGGCGATGCGCGTGTTGAAGTAGCCGGTCTCGCCGAGCATCCGCTTGTAGATGTCGTCCGAGATGATGTGCGCGATCTGCCGCCAGTTGCTGCCGGTCGCGTTGTAGGCCGTTCCCAGCGCCTGCTGCTCGGGCAGGATGTCCCAGAGGCGGAACTCCACGCGCAGGCGGTCTCCCGTGCCGTCCACCCGGCCGGTGACCAGAGCCACGGCGCCGATGACGCGCCAGTCCTGGAAGCGCGGCGTCGCGGCGGCGGATTCCGTCGTCTGGATGAAGGCCTGGCGGTCCACCGGGCGGAACAGGCCGGAATTGCGCAGGTTGTTGGTGATGACGCGCGAGATCTGCGCGCCGAGCGGCGATCCCGCCATGTCCGGGATCGCGATCGGGATCGGCTCGGTCCGGGCGCGGGTGATGTCGACGATGGTCGGCTGGCCGCCGCTCTGCGCCGCGGCGGGCAGCGGGGTGGTCCAGATGCCCGGCGCCACCATCGCAGCGGCCCCTGCGGTCAGGAGCGAGCGTCGATTCACGTTGAGTGTCACGGTACGGATTCTCCGGTTGTCGGGGCCCCTTCGGGGGGCGCACCTTGGCCTTTGAGCGGGCCGGGTCAAGGGTGGAACCTTACCGCAGGCCCAGCTCACGCGGGTTGAATCGGAAGACGGTGTTGCGCAGTGCCTCCAGCCTATCGCGCTGGAGGGGGAGCGGGTTGCATCGCGGATCGAGCAGGGCGCGGCGCGCGGCCTCGTAGACCATGCGGGCGCGCGCCTCGGTCGGCGGCGTGCCGCCATTGGGTGTCACCTGCCGCACCACGCCGCCGGCATCCACCTGGACCCGGAGCTCGACGACGATGCTCTGGATATTGGGTGCCCCCGCATCAACGGCCCAGCATTCACCGATCTTCTCGGCGAGGCCGGAGCGCTCGGCCGCGGTCAGGTTCGCGACGCCGGCCGGCGTGCCGCCGGTCCGGTCGGGCGCGCTGGCCGGGCGCGGATTGGCGCGCGCCGTGGGCGGCGTCTGCTGCTGCTGCGTCTGGCGCAGGCGCTCCAGCGTATTGAGCACCGACTGGCTGCGCTCCTGCGGGCGGGCGACGGGCGGCGTCGAGCCGGTGCCGGGCGCCTGCGAGGGCTCGGGCGGCGGCGGCACCGGGGGCGGCGGCAGCGGCAGCGGCGGCGTGGGCCGCGGCGGGGCGGGCGTGGGCGCGGCCGGGGTCGGCGGCGTCGGCGCCTGGGCCTGCTGCTGCGGGCGCGGGGGCACGGGCACCGGCGAGGGCGCGGGCTCCGGCGGCGGCGCGGCGGCGGTGGGGCGCGGCGGCTGCGGGGTCGGCGGTGCCGGCGCGGCGGCGGGCGCCGGCGGCGGCGGAGGGGGCGGCGGCGGCGGCGCGGGCGGCTCAGGCCGCGCGGGCTCGGTCTCCGGCGGCTCGGGTGTCGGCGGCGCGGGCACGCTCACCGGCGCGCGGGGCGCCGGCGTCTCGCCCTGCGCGGTCTCGGAAGGCGCGATGAACTCGACCTCCATGGCCTGCTCGCGCGGCTCCTCGATCCGTCGCCGGTCGAAGTCGAGCAGGAGCATCCCCAGCAGCAGCACGTGCGCGGCGAGGGAGGCACCGACCCAGAGGCGGAAACGCCTGTCTTCCATGGCTCAGCGCTGCGCCGGGCCTCGCGACGGGGGGTTCGCGGCGGGCGCGGGGGCGCGGGGGGGCGCGCCGGCGGCGGGAGCGGCGGGGCGGGCCGCCCCGGTACTGGCCTGCTCGGCCAGGAGGGCCACGCGGGTGAAGCCACCGGCGCTGATGGTGCCCATCACCTCCATGACGCGGCCATAGGAGATGCCGCGGTCGCCGCGCACGAAGATGCGGCGCTCGGGCTGGCCGGGCTGCTGGGTCTGGGCGATGGCCTGGAGCTGCTGGACGAGGCCCTCAAGCTGGACCTCCGTCTCCTGCAGGAAGATGCGGCCCTCGGGATTCACGCTGATGGTGATCGGCTCCTGCTCCTGATTCAGCGGCTGGGCCGTGGTCTTGGGCAGGTCGACCGGCACGCCGGAGGTCATCATCGGCGCGGCGACCATGAAGATGATGAGCAGCACCAGCATGACGTCCACCATCGGCGTCACGTTGATCTCAGCCATGGGGCGGTAGCGGGCACCCGCCCCGCGCTTCATGATCGGCCCGGCCATGGCGTTACTCCGCCGCCGTCGGCGCGGCAGCCGAGAGGCGCGCCTGGGCGGCGGCCTCGGTCTGCCGCGCGAGGATGGCACCGAACTCGGAGGAGAAGCCCTCGAGCCGCCCGGCGAACTTGGCGAACTTCGACGAGAGCATGTTGTAGATCAGCACCGCCGGGATGGCGGCCACCAGGCCCATGGCCGTCGCGAAAAGGGCCTCGGCGATGCCGGGCGCCACCACGGCGAGGTTGGTGTTCTGCATGCCGGCAATGGCGGTGAAGCTGTTCATGATGCCCCAGACCGTGCCGAAGAGGCCGACGAAGGGCGCCGCCGAGCCGGTGGAGGCCAGGAAGGTCATGCGCTTCTCCATCCGCTCCATCTCGCGCTGGATCGTGACGGCCATGGCGCGCTCCACCCGCTCACGCGTGCCGGCGACCATGAAGGCGCCGGCGCCCGAGGCCGTGCTGGCGTGCCACTCGCGCATGCCGATGACGAAGACGGCGGCCATGGGGTGGGAGGGGTGCTCGCCCTGGGCGCGATACAGCTCGTCCAGGCTGCCGCCGCGCCAGAAGCGATCCTCGAAATCGTCCGCTTCCTTGCGGGCGCGGGCGAGGCTGGTGAACTTCTCGAAGGCGATCGCCCAGACGTAAACGCTGGCCAGGATCAGCAGGACCATCACCAGCTTCACCACCCAGTCGGCCTGCATGAACAGGCCGAACAGGGACAGGTCGTGGGCGGCGGCGGCGAGCGGCGCGGTGGTCACGGAGTTCAAGGGGCCAGGCCTCCTAAAGTCGTTTCGGGCAGGACAGTGCGGGCGCGCAGCGCGCCCAGCCAGGGTTCAGGCAAGCGGCGCGGGGCAAGGCTCACCGCATCCACGCAGGCGAGCGTCACATCGAGCCATGCCAGCCTTTCCTCCCCCTTCCAGACCTCCTGCAGCAGCAGCAGGCTGGCGGAAGCGCGGCGGATCCGCGTGACCACCGTCACCTCGTCGTCGAGTCGCGCGGGGCGTGCATACTCCACAGCGACGCGCCGCACCACCATGAAGCAGCCATGTAACCGCTGCATGTCGGAATGTGGCAGGCCCATGTCGCGGAGCGATTCCGTGCGCGCACGCTCGGCCCAGCGCAAGTAGGTGGCGTGATAGGCCACGCCGCCCGCATCCGTGTCTTCGTAATACACGCGGATGTTCAGCCGATGCGCGAAATCATCCATAATTCATCGCCGATTCAGGCTCATGGGCCATTCGCGCCTCCCGCCTGGTCCAGCAGGTCGGGCTGCAGCTGCACGCCGGCCGGAGGCGTCATCCCCAGGTGTCGCCAGCCCGGCTCGCCAAGCATGCGGCCGCGGGGCGTGCGCAGCACAAGCCCTTCCTGGATCAGGAACGGCTCCACCACATCCTCGAGCGTGTCGCGGCTTTCAGAGAGGGCCGCCGCCAGCGTCTCCACGCCCACCGGCCCGCCATTGTGATGCTCGGCGATGCGGCGGAGGTAGCGGCGGTCCATGGCGTCCAGGCCCTTGGCGTCCACCTCGAGCCGGGCAAGCGAGGCATCGGCCATGGCGCGATCGGCCACCTTGCCCTCGACCACGCAGAAGTCGCGCACGCGGCGCAGCAGGCGACCGGCGATGCGGGGCGTCCCGCGGCTGCGATTCGCGATCTCGCGCGCGCCGTCATCGGCCAGGGCGAAGCCCAGCTTCTCCGCGCCCCGCCGCACGATGCGGAACAGCTCCTCGGCCGTGTAGAGGTTGAGGCGCAGCGGAATGCCGAAGCGGTCGCGCAGCGGCGTGGAAAGCAGGCCCGAGCGCGTCGTGGCGCCCACCAGCGTGAAGGGCGGCAGGTCGATGCGCACGGTGCGCGCCGCCGGCCCTTCGCCAATGATGAGGTCGAGCTGGAAATCCTCCATCGCCGGATAGAGCGTCTCCTCTATGGCAGGCTGAAGGCGGTGGATCTCGTCGACGAAGAGCACGTCGCGCGGCTGCAGGTTGGTGAGGATCGCGGCGAGGTCGCCCGCGCGCTGCAGCACCGGGCCGGAGGTGGCGCGGAAGCCCACGCCCATCTCCCGCGCGACGATCTGCGCCAGCGTCGTCTTGCCGAGGCCCGGGGGGCCGTGAAGCAAAACGTGATCGAGCGCCTCGCCCCGCGCCGCGGCGGACTGGATGAAGACCGAGAGATTCTCGCGCAGCAGCTTCTGGCCGGTGAATTCGGACAGCATCTGCGGGCGCAGCGAGGCCTCGCCGCCATCCTCTTCCTGCCGCGCGCCGCTGGTGAGGCGATCGTCGCTCATCGGGCCGACTCCCGCAGCGCCGCGGTGATCAGCGCGTTCAGCCCGGCGCCCTCAGCCAGATTGGCCTTGGCCTTGGCCACCGCGCGCTCGGCTTCCGGCCGCTTCAGGCCGAGGTTGAGCAGCGCGCTGACGGCATCCGCCTCGGGCGTTTCCGGCAGCGGCGTCGGCGCGGTCGCCCCGTTGCCATCGGCTTCCGGTGTCGCGCGGCCCACGGCCCATTTCTGCATCGCCGGCTCGTCGATGATGCGGTTGGCGGTGGCCGCACCCAGGCCCTTCACCTCCGACAGGCGCTTGCGCTCCTTGGCGGCGATGGCGGTGGCGAGCTGGTCCGGCGCCAGGCCGGACAGCACCAGCAGCGCCTTCTGCGGCCCCACCGTCTTCACCTCGATGAGGGCGCGGAAGGCCTCGCGCTCGGTGGCGTCGAGGAAGCCGTAGAGGGTGATGGCGTCCTGGCTGACGCGCGTCTCCACCAGCAGCTTCTGCACGCCGTCCTTCGCCGTCAGGCGGTCCAGCGTCTTGCGCGAGCAGGAGACCAGGTAGCCGACGCCGTTCACGTCGAGCACGCAGGCGCCGTCCTGCGTCGATTCCACGAATCCTTTGAGGCTTCCGATCACGCCTGCATCAGCCTTGCCAGGACGCTGCGGGTGCCGCGGTGATGGGCGTGGCAGATGGCGATGGCCAGCGCATCCGCCGCATCCGCGCGCTTCAGGACGGCCCCGGGCAGCAGGCGCTTCACCATGTCCTGCACCTGGATCTTGTCGGCGTGGCCCGTGCCGACGACGGCGCGCTTCACTTCCATCGCCTGGTATTCCGCGACCGGCAGCCCAGCCAGCGCCGGTACCAGCAGCGCCACGCCGCGCGCCTGGCCCAGCTTCAGCGCGGCGGCCGGGTTCTTGTTCACATAGGTGTGCTCGATGGCCGCCTCGTCCGGCGTCCATTCGCCGATGATATGCGAGAGCGCGTTGTGGATCTGCACCAGCCGGTGGGCGAGCTCGTCGCCGGCCGAGGTGCTGACGGCGCCGGCCGCGATGTAGCGCAGGTGCGAGCCCGCGCTCTCGATCAGCCCCCAGCCCGTATGGGTGAGGCCGGGGTCGATCCCCAGAACACGGACAGGGGCCTGCCCGACCGGCCGAATCACGCGCCACTCCCCGGCGCTACGCGCCCGCGGGGCTCTGCGATCGGACCCATATCCGGCCGATTCACGCGCCGCTCCTCGGCGCTAGGCGCCTGCGGGGCCCTGCGATCGGACCCATATCCCGGCCGATTCACGCGCCGCTCCTCGGCGCTACGCGCCTGCGGGGCTCTGCGATCGGACGGTGTGCCAAGGTCAGCCCGAAAGCTTCGCCAGGACGGCGTCGCTCACCTCGAAATTGGCGTAGACCTGCTGCACGTCGTCATGGTCGTCGAGCAGGTCGATGAACTTCAGCACCGCGGCCGCGCCCTCCTCGTCGAGATCGACGGTGAGGTTGGGCTTCCACTCCAGCCGCGCCGCCTGGGCGTCGCCGAAGCGGGCCTCCAGCGCGTCGCGCACGGTGTTGAGGTCCTCCGGCGCGGTCAGGACCTCGTGCCCCTCCCCGCTGCTGGCGACATCCTGGGCGCCGGCCTCAATGGCCGCCTCCAGCATGGTGTCCGCATCGGCGACCTCGGCCCCGAAGCGCACGGCGCCGACGCGGTCGAACTGGAAGGCCACCGTCTCGCCCATCGCGCCGCCATGCTTGCTGAACATGGAGCGCAGGTCGCTCGCGGTGCGGTTGCGGTTGTCGGTCAGCGCTTCGACGATGACGGCGACGCCGGCGGGGCCGCGCCCCTCGTAGCGGACCTCGACGTAATCCTCGCCCGAGCCGGCGCCCGAGGCCTTCTTGATGGCCCGGTCCACCGCATCCTTGGTCATGTTGGCGAGCCTGGCGGCCACCAGCGCGGCCCGCAGGCGGGGATTATGGGCGGGATCGGGGAGGCCGGCCTTCGCCGCCACCGTGATCTCGCGGCCGATCCGGGCGAAGGCGCGGGCGCGCTTGGCGTCCTGCCCGCCCTTGCGGTGCATGATGTTCTTGAACTGCGAATGCCCAGCCATGGCTTCTTCAGAATTTGGTTGAGGAAAACGCATATAGCCTTTGGCCGCGAGTTTCGCCACCATGCGGGACATGGATACCCATGCCATCACAACCGATCCCCACGCCGTCACCAGCGTCGAGGCGCTGGAGGCCATCTATGGCCGCCCTTCCGAGCTCGCGGCCAATAAATCGACCGACCGGCTCGACGCGGTGACCCTGGCCTTCATCTCGGCCAGCCCCTTCTGCCTGCTGGGCACCCAGGGCCGGAAGGGCAACCACATCACCCCGCGCGGCGATGCGCCGGGCTTCGTGGTCGCACTGGACGACAAGCACCTGATGATCCCCGACCGGAAGGGCAACAACCGCCTCGACGGCTATCGCGACATCATCGAGGACAACCGGGTCTCGCTGCTCTTCCTGGTGCCCGGCATGGGCGAGACGATGCGCGTGCACGGCACGGCCGTCATCTCCGCCGACCCGGAGCTGCGCGAGCGCTGCATCGCCCAGGAGAAGGTGCCCTCCACCGTGCTGATCGTGGAGGTCCGGGAGATCTTCATGCAATGCGCCAAGGCCATCATGCGCTCCGACCTCTGGGACGGGCGGAAGAAGGCCCCGGGCGTGCCGACGATGGGCGCCCTGCTGGCGGCCCATAAGAAGAACGGCCTGGATTCCGCGGCCTATGACGCCGCGGCCGAGGCCCGCCTCCGGGCCAACATGTACTGATCCAGCTGGCGGGGCTTCCCGGGCGTCAGGCGGCGGGCCTGCCCCGGGGCAGCCAGCGGTAGCCCGCGAGCCCGATCGCGAGGGACAGGCCCAGCAGCACGAAGCCCACCCGGTATCCCGTCTCGCCGACGCCGACCAGCGCCACGGCGGCGCCCACCGCGGCCGGCAGCAGCGCCGAGCCCAGCACCTGCCCCAGATTCACCGTGGTGATGCCGCGCCCGACCATGTGCTCGGGGAAGAGCGCCCGCCCCTGCGCGACCAGGATGATCGGCGAGGCGGAGAAGAAGCAGCAGGTCATCAGCAGCAGCGTCGCCGCCCAGAGCGGCACGCCGGTCCAGGTCGCCAGGGTGGCCATGCAGGCGATCACCACCAGGGCATAGGCGGTGACGGTGCGCTCGCGCCCCAGCTGGCGCTCGAAGAAGGGCAGCGCGAGCTGGCCGCAGGGCACCGTCAGCCCCATCGCCAGCAGCACGGCGCCGCGGCCCGTCGCGTCGAGGCCATGGACGTCATAGAGGTAAGGGCCGGCCCAGAGCGTCAGCAGCGTCGCCATCACCGCATAGGCCACGCAATGCAGCGACAGGATCCGCAGCAGGCCGGGCGTCTTCCAGACGACGAACTGGCCGGCCAGGACCTCCTTCAGCGTCTCCTTGGGCCGCTGCGGCATGGTCACGCCGGGCGGCGTATCGGCCGCGAAGCGCCACCAGGCGATGCCGACCAGCACGGTCAGCCCCGCGGAGATGAGGTAGGCCCCCCGCCAGCCGACGAGGCCGGACATGAGCGCCAGCGGCGCCCCGGCTGCCAGGATGCCGACCTGGCTCCAGGCGAAGATGCCGCTCATGGCCTTGGTCAGGCCGGGGCCGGCATGCCAGCGGCCGGCCAGCACCACGGCCGACATGAAGCTCGCGGCGCAGCCGAGGCCCAGCAGGAAGCGCGCAGCGAGGAACTGCGCGCCATCCTGCGCCAGCGCCTGCGCCACCGAGCCGATGACCGCCAGGATGGTGAGCCAGGCCACCAGCCGGCGCGGCCCTATCCGGTCGAGGCCCACGCCCACGGGCAATTGCGCGACGAGCAGCGCCATGAAGAAGGCGGTGTTCGCGCTGCCGAGCGCGGTGGGGCCCAGGCCGAGCTCCGCCGCCAGCTCGGGCGCGACCACGCCGACGGCCGCCCGGTGAAATTGCGAGACGGCCGTCATCGCGGACATCGCCGCGCCTACACGTATAACGGGACTCATGCGGTGATCCCGAACTCCGATGAGAGGGCACGCGCGCCCTCGGGTGTACAGGTGAGCCGACGCCGCAGCAGCGTGTCGGACGAAGAGGGTTCGATCCGCCTGAGCCAGTGGCGGCGGGTGAGCATCGAAGTGATCTCCCGCCCCAGCCCGCCCGCAAGATGCGGCCGGCGCTCGGACCAGTCCATGCAGTCACAGGCGAAGCGGGTTGCGCGCCGGGCCTCGACCAGGTCGACGCCGAGCTTGCCGAGGCGCGCCTCGCCCATCTCGGTCGCGACCCAGCCGCCCGGGGCAGCCTCGATCCAGCGGTCGGTCGTGAGGCTGTCGTAGAGCGCCACGCCCAGCCTGCCGGCGAGGTGGTGCCAGCACAGACGGGCCTGCCGGAAGGCGTCGCCATGCGGCCAGGACCGGCGCGGGCTGGTCTGCGGCAGCGCGATCAGGGTCTCCAGCGCGGCCGCGACCTCCTCGCCCGCCAGGCGGTGATAGCGGTGGCGTCCCTGGGCATGGACGGAGACCAGGCCCGATTCGACCAGCGCCTTCAGCTGCCCGCTGGTGGCGGCCGCACCGATCCCGGCCACGCGGGCCAGCTCCCCGGCCGTCAACGCCTCGCCGGGCAGGAGGGCCTGCAGCATGGCCGCCCTCGAAGGGTCGCCGATCAGGTGGGCGATGGTGGCAAGGTTGGACATTTCCGTTCCGATCCTACCGAGTTTGGGAACGGCAACATACTGCCCTGGGAGCTTCTTTGTTTCGGGGGGGACCGAAGGCAGAGCCCGCTCGCCGGCACCGCGATTTGCGGTCAGGATGCCTGGATGAATCGACTGCTTCTCGCCCTCCTCCTGCTCGCCGCGGCACCCCTGCAGGCCGCGGAAATCAAGCTCTCCACCTGGAACATCGCCTGGCTCACGCTCCGGCCGCCGACCGATCGCGCCCTGCCGCGGGACCTGACGCCGCGCGAGCCAGGGGATTTCAACCTCCTCGCGAACTACGCCCGACGCCTCGATGCGGACGTCCTGGCGTTGCAGGAAGTGGACGGGCCGGAGGCCGCCGCCCGCATCCTCGACCCGCGCGACTACAACTTCTTCTTCGCCGACGAGCGCGACATCCAGCGCACCGGCTTCGCCGTGCGGCGCAACCTGCGCGTCATCCGCAATGCCGACCTCGAGGAGCTGGACCTCAACCCGCATGCGCGCTTCTCGCTCCGCCGGGGCACCGACATCACGGTGGAGGTCGATGGGCGGATGCTCCGCCTGCTCTCCGTCCACCTGAAGGCCGGCTGCCGCGAAGCCGCCGACGAGGGCCGCGACTGCGAGACGCTGATGCAGCAGTCGGAAATCCTCGCCGGCTGGATCTCGGCCCGCCGGCGCGAGGGCACGGCTTTCGCCATCCTGGGCGACTTCAACCGCCGCTTCCCGACGCCACGCGACCCGGTGCTGAGCCAGCTGAATGCCGCGGCCCCCCTCACCCGCGCCAATGAGGGCGTCTCCAACCCCTGCTGGTCGGATGCCCGCGGCGGCCGGCCCTTCATCTCCCATATCCTGCTGGGCGGCCCCGCCCGCGGGTGGCTGGTGCCGGACAGCCTCCGCGTCATGATCTATGCCGAGCGCGAGCGTTCCATGCGCCAGCGCCTCTCGGACCATTGCCCCATCAGCGTCCGCCTGCGGGTCGGCTGACATGCACACCTTCTTCCGGATCACCTTCCCGCTCGCCCTGGTCAATTTCCTGAATCAGGCGAGCCGGGCGGTGATGGCCGTCCTCGGCCCGCTCCTGGCGCTGGAATTCGAACTCTCCGCCTCGGATCTGGGGCTGCTGGCGGCGGTGTTCTTTGCCGCCTACGGCCTTGCGCAGCTGCCCGTGGGCCTGGCGCTCGACATCTTCGGCGCGCGCCGCGTCCAGACCGCGCTCGCCCTGACCGCGGGCGTGGGCTTCCTCATCTGCGCACTGGCGGAGGACGTGCTGGCGCTGGGCGCCGGCCGCTTCGTCACGGGCATCGGCGTGGCCGCCGGGCTGATGGCGATGCTCAAGGCGAATACCCAGTGGTTCCCGCGCTCCAAGGTCGCCGCCATGACGGGCAGCGGGGTCTTCATCGGCGGGCTGGGCGGCATGATCGCAACGCTGCCCCTGCAGGCGCTGATCCCGCATACCGGCTGGCGCGGCGGCTTCCTCATCTTCGCAATGCTGAGCTGCGTCGTCGCCCTCTGGATCTGGCTCTCGCTGGACGACGCGCCGCCGGGCCATGTGCCCCCGCCGCGCCGCAGCCTGCTCGCCGAGATCGGCGCCTTCGGGCCCATCTTCACCCACCCCTATTTCCGCCGCTTCGTGCCCGCGATCCTGATGCTGACGACGATGAACTTTGTCTATCAGGGCCTCTGGGCGGGCCCCTGGCTGCGCGACGTCGCCGGGCTCGATCATCACGCGCGCGGCGTCGTGCTCTTCACCTATGCCTGCGGCTCGGCAGTGGGCAGCCTGCTCACGGGCCAGGCAGCGAGCTTCTTCCAGGCGCGCGGCTTCTCGCCCCTGATGGTGCCCGCCATCGCCATGGGCGTGATGCTCGCGATCCAGGCGATCCTGATCCTCGCCCCGCCCTCGGGCGTGCCGGCGCTCGGCTTCATCTGGATGTGCTTCGCCATGGCCGCCTCCGCCGGGCCCGCCGGCTACGCCGCCGTGGGGCAGCGCTTCGGCCCCGAGCTGGCAGGCCGGGTCGCGACCGCGATCAACGCCTCCATGCTCGCGGTCGTCTTCCTTCTGCAGATCGTGATCGGCGCGATCCTGGACCTCTGGCCGCGAAATGCGGCCGGCGGATGGGACGCGACAGGTTATGGTTGGGCCATGGGCCTCACCCTCGCCGTCCAGGCCGCCGTCGTCCTGCATGCCTGGCGGGGCCGCAAATTGCTGGGAGCATGACCGACATGGACATCGAAAAGATCGACATCGAAGGAATCCTCGCGGGCTACCGCATCGAGAAGGGCAAGGGCTTCAAGCTGAAGAAGCACCGCCCCGATGACACCGCGGGGCTCAAGCTCTCCAAGACCGACGCCGCCGCGCTGCTGCACGAGGGGGTCGACCGCCTCACCCTCCAGCAGGACATGCTCTACGCGCAGGATCGCTGGTCGGTGCTCTGCATCTTCCAGGCCATGGACGCGGCGGGGAAGGACGGCACGATCAAGCACGTCTTCTCCGGCGTTAACCCGCAGGGCTGCCACGTGGCCGCCTTCAAGCAGCCGAGCACGACCGAGCTCGACCATGATTTCCTTTGGCGCCACGCCCTGGCCCTGCCTTCCCGCGGCCAGATCGGCATCCATAACCGCAGCTGGTACGAGGAGGTCCTCGTCGCCCGGGTGCATCCGGAGATCCTGACGCACCAGAAACTGCCCCCGAAGCTCGTGACCAAGCGCATCTGGGACGAGCGGCTGGAGGATATCTCCAGCTTCGAGCGCTACCTGGCCCGGCAGGGCATCGTCGTCCTGAAGTTCTTCCTCAACGTCTCGCAGGAGGAGCAGAAGCGGCGCTTCCTCCAGCGCCTCGACGAGCCCGAGAAGAACTGGAAGTTCTCCGCCTCCGACGTGGCCGAGCGCCAGCACTGGGACGACTACATGGAGGCCTACGAGCAGGCGATCGCCGCCACGGCCACTCCCCAGTCGCCCTGGTACGTCGTGCCGGCGGACCGCAAGTGGTTTACGCGGCTCGTCGTCGTCGCCGCCATCAACCGGGCATTGAAGTCCCTTGATCTGCATTACCCGAAGGTCACGGACGAACAGCGCGCGGCCCTCGCCGAGGCGCGCCGCAGCCTGGGCTGAGGCACGCCGTCCCTGGGAATCCTTCGGTTCGCGGAACCGTCACGCAAGCCCGCAACTGCCCGGCCCCGGATGCGTTGAAACCGCGAAAGGCCGCGTCATCCCGGCGCGCCATCTGAGGAGACCACCATGGACAAGGATCGCATCGAAGGCGCCGCGAAGCAGGCCAAGGGCGCCATCAAGGAAGCCGCCGGCAAGGTGATCGGCGACGCCAAGCTCGAGGCCTCGGGCAAGGCCGACAAGGTCGAGGGCAAGGTGCAGAACGCCGTTGGCGGCGCGAAGGATGCCGTTCGCGACGCCACCAAGAAGTAGCCTGCCTCGCGGGCCGGCGGGGAAACCCGCCGGCCCGCGCCCGCATTGACACCGCCGGTCGGAAGATGATCCTGCCGCCAGGACGCCCGCGTTGGGGCGTGACAGCGAAGGCAGTCTTTACATGCGGATTCTGATCCTGGGTGCCGGGGCGCTCGGCGGCTATTACGGGGCCCGACTCATTCAGGGCGGCGCGGCTGAGGAGGTCGCCTTCCTGGTGCGCCCCAGGCGCCAGGCGCAGATCGCGGCCGAAGGCCTCGTCGTGAAGAGCCCGCTCGGCGATTTCAGCCTCCCGGCGAAGACCGTCACGGCCGAGGCGCCAGGGACCGACTGGGACGCCGTCCTGCTCAGCTGCAAGGCCTACGACCTCGATTCCGCCATCGAGGCGATCCGCCCGGCCATGGGGCCGAAGACGGCGGTGCTGCCCGTGCTCAACGGCATGTCCCACCTCGGCACCCTGCAGGCCGCCTTCGGCGAGAAGGCCATCCTCGGCGGCGTCGCCAAGATCGGCGCCTCGCTCAGCGCCGAGGGCCATATCCTCCACATGCAGCCCATCGCCGACATCATCTTCGGCGAGATCGGCGGCGGCACCTCGCCCCGCGTCGAGGCCTTCTCGCGCGCCTTCGCGGCCGCGCCGCACATCAAGTCCACCGCTTCCGCCAATATCGTGGACGAGATGTGGGCCAAGCTGGTCATGCTGGGCTCCCTCGCTGCGCTGACCGTGCTGATGCGCGGCAATATCGGCCAGATCATCCGCGCCGGCGGCCAGGAGCTGATCCTGCGCATGTTCCGGCTCTCCGCCTCCATCGCCGCCGCCAGCGGGCATCCGCTGACGGAAGAGCAGCTGGCCGGCATCGAGCGCAACTTCACCAACCCGAAGTCCACCGCCACCGCTTCCATGTTCCGTGACCTCCTGGCCGGCGGCCCGATCGAGGTCGATCACATCGTGGGCTACCTCGCGGAAGCCGGGCGCCAAGCCGGGCTCGACGTCACGCTGCTCGAGGCGGCGCGGATCAACGGCCGGACCTATGAGGCCCAGCGGGCGGAGGCGGCGCACTGATGGATATCGCGGCGCTTCGCCCCCACGCCCACCTCGTCCTGCGCGAGGCGGCGATTCCCGAGCTGCCGGCGCATTACAGCGGCAAGGTGCGGGAGAATTACGACCTGCCGGACGGCCGGCGCATCCTCATCGCGACCGACCGGCTCAGCGCCTTCGACCGCATCCTCTGCGCCGTGCCCTTCAAGGGCCAGGTCCTGACCCAGACCGCGCGCTTCTGGTTCGAGCGCACGGCGGACATCTGCCCCAACCATGTGCTGGACTATCCCGACCCCAACGTCGTGATCGGGCGCCGGCTGGACATCCTGCCGGTCGAGATCGTGGTGCGCGGCTACCTGGCCGGGACCACCAGCACCTCGGTGCTGACCATGTACAAGGCCGGCCGGCGCGAGATGTACGGGCTGCGCCTGCCAGACGGCATGCGCGACAACGAGCGCCTGCCCCAGCCCATCATCACGCCCACCAGCAAGGCCGGCCACGGCGACCATGACGCGCCGCTCTCGCCGGAGGAGATCCTGTCCCAGGGCCTGCTGACCGCCGCGCAGTGGGAGCAGCTGACCGCCTATGCCCTGGCGCTCTTCGCCCGCGGGCAGGAGCAGGCGGCCGCACGCGGCCTCATCCTCGCCGACACCAAGTACGAATTCGGCACGGATGCCGAGGGCCGCATCGTCCTCGCCGACGAGATCCACACGCCGGACAGCAGCCGCTACTGGCGCGCGGGAAGCTATGACGCGCGCTTCGCCGCGGGCGAGAAGCCGGAGAGCTTCGACAAGGATTTCGTGCGGAACTGGGTGGCGGCGCGCTGCGATCCCTACCGCGATGAGATCCCCGAGATTCCGGAGGAGCTGATCCTCGGCACGGCCGCCGTCTATATCGAGGCCTTCGAGACCATCACCGGCCGGAAGTTCGAGCTGCCCCTCGGCGAGACCTCCGTGCTGGACCGGGTGCGGCGGAATCTGGCGCCTTTCTTCACCAAGTGAGTCCTCGCCTGAGGCTCACCCTTTCTGATAAGCTTCGCCTCCAGCGACACCCAGGAGGCGAAGCCATGCGTCCCAACCGGCATCGCGCCACGTGGCGGGACAACGCCATCGCGGCGCTATTTCTGCTCAGCTTCGTGGCCCTGCCCTTCGCCGCCTGGTCGCAGCACCTCTATTCCTGCGGCGCGGATGATCGCTGGGCCTTCGCGACGGTCGGCGCGATCGTCTTCCCGATCGGCGTCGTGCACGGCACCGGCGTCTGGTTCGGCGTCTGGGGATAGGGCGCAGGCCCTCGTCGGGGCCAGGGCGGGCGGCGTATCGGGGCGAGAGGATTCGAACCTCCGACCTCCTGCTCCCAAAGCAGGCGCACTACCAGGCTGTGCTACGCCCCGCCGTCTCGCACCTTTACGAGCAGCCCGCCGCCGTATCAAGCGCCGGGCCGCAAAGGCGTTTGCCCGGCGGTCTCAGACCGGCGGCAGTACCTTGCCCGGGTTCATCCGCCCGTCCGGATCCAGCGCCGCCTTGATGGTCCGCATCAGGTCGAGCGCCACCGGCGATTTCAGCAGCGCCATGCTCGGCCGCTTGGACTGACCGATGCCGTGCTCGGCCGAGAAGCTGCCGCCGAGCTCCACCGCCAGCTCGCTCACCCGCTCCTCGAAATCGGGCGCGCGCGCCTTCAGCTCGGCATGGCTGGTGCCGGCCGGCGCCTTCATCGACAGGTGGATGTTGCCGTCGCCCATATGGCCGAGCGCGACCATCCGCGCCTCCGGCCAGAGGGAGGCGATCAGCGCCTGGGTGCGCTCGAGGAACACCGGCACGGCCGAGACGGGCACGCAGGTATCCGTCGGCAGGCCCGGTGCCTCGAGGCGGGAGGCCTCGGGGAAGGTCTCGCGGATGTCCCAGAGGTTGCGGCGCTGGGCCTCGCTCTCGCAGATCACCACGTCCTCGGCCTCGCCGGCCTCGATGCCGGCCATGAGCGCGGCTTCCAGCGCCTCGCGCACCGGGATGGCGGCATGGGTGCTGGCGGCCTCGATCAGAACGTACCACTCGGTGCTCAGCGGCATCGGCTCGCGCACATTGGTGCCGTGCTGCAGCGTGATCTCGATGCAGTTGCGCTGGATGAGCTCGAAGGCGACGAGTTCCGCACCGCTCTCCTGGCAGCGTGCGAAGAGGCGCAGCGCCTCGTGCGGGGAGCGCACGGCGGCCAGCGCCGTCTCGCGCTTCACGAGCTGCGGGTACAGCCGCAGCGAGGCCGCGGTGATGACGCCCAGCGTCCCCTCGGCCCCGATGAAGAGATGCTTCAGCGCATAGCCGGAATTGTCCTTCCGGACGCGCCGCAGGTCGTCCAGCACGCGGCCGTCCGGCAGCACGACCTCCACGCCGAGCACGAGGTCCCGCGCATTGCCGTAGCGGATGGTGGTGATGCCGCCCGTGTTGGTGGAGAGCGCGCCCCCCACCATGGCGCTGCCCTGCGCGCCGAAATGCAGGGGGAAGAGGCGCCCCGCCTCGGCCGCCGCGTTCTGCACGGCCTCGATGGTGCAGCCGGCCTCGGCGACCAAGGAGTTGTCGAGCGGATCGACCGAGCGGAAGCGGTTCATGCGCTCCAGGCTCAGCACCACGCTGGCCGGCCCCTGCGACAGGGGCACCGCCGCGCCGCAGAGCGAGGTGCGCCCGCCCGCGGGCACCACTGCGAGGCCGAGCTCGGCGCAGGCGCGCAGCGCGGCGCTGACCTGGGCGGTATCGGCGGGCTTCAGGACGGCCGCCGGCGTGCCGCGATAGACGCCGCGCCAATCCACCGCATAGGGCGCGAGGGCGGCGTCATCACGCACGCAGCCGGCGGGGCCCAGCGTCTGGGCGAGGAGATCGAGAGGAGACATGCCCGCATGCGAAGCCCGCCGGCCGCATCGCGTCAAGAGGAGGGGAGGCGCCGATTCGCTTGACCGTGACGGCCGCCAAGCGGACCATCCATGGCGGATCGTTGGGAGGCGTCGCGTGGAAGAAACCGATGTGGTTGTGGTGGGCAGCGGCTCGGCGGGCAGCGCCCTGGCCGGACGGCTCAGCGAGGATCCCCGGATCCGCGTCACGGTCCTCGAGGCCGGCAGCCGAGACCGCAATCCCTGGCTGCACGTGCCCATCGGCTACGCCAAGACCATGTACCACCCCACCATCAGCTGGAACTACGCCACCGAGGCCGAGGAGGAGCTGGCGGGCCGTTCCGTGCCCTGGCCGCGCGGGCGCGTGCTGGGCGGTTCCTCCGCGATCAACGGGCTCATCTACATCCGCGGCCAGCCCGAGGATTACGACCACTGGCGCCAGCTCGGCTGCACCGGCTGGGGCTTCGACGACTGCCTGCCCTACTTCCGCAAGGCCGAGCGGCAGGAGCGGGGCGCCGATGCCCTGCACGGCGCGGACGGTCCGCTCTCGGTCACCGACCTGCGCGAGAAGGGCGTGCTGGAGCGCGCCTTCATCGATGCCGCGAAGGAGCTCGGCTATCCGGAAAACCCGGACTTCAACGGCCCCGAGCAGGAGGGCGCCGGCTGGTACCAGGTGACGGTGCGCAACGGCTTCCGCTGCTCGGCCGCTACCGCCTACCTCAAGCCCGCGCTGAAGCGGCCGAACCTGCGCGTGATCACCGACGCGCATGTGGAACGCATCCTCATCGAGGACGGGCGCGCGACGGGCGTGGTCTATCGCGTCGGCAACCAGACGCGGACGCTGAAGGCGAGTCGCGAGGTGGTGCTGAGCTCCGGCGCCATCGGCAGCCCGCAGATCATGATGCTCTCCGGCCTCGGCCCGGCCGCGCATCTGGCCGAGATGGGCATTGAGGTGCATCGCGACATCCCGGGCGTGGGCCAGAATCTGCAGGACCACCTGCAGGCGCGCCTGATGTATCGCGCCAACCAGCGCGTGACGGTGAACGAGCGCATGGGCCTGCTCGGCATGGCGCAGATGGGGGCGCAATTCGCGATGACGCGGCGCGGCCCGCTGAGCTTCGCGGCCGCCACCTCCGGCCTCTTCGCGCGCGTCCTGCCGCAGAGCGCCACGCCCGACGTGCAGTTTCACTTCATCCCCTGGAGCGCGGACAGCGTGAAGGAGGGGCTGCACAAGTTCCCGGGCTTCACCGTCAGCGTCTGCCAGCTCCGCCCCGAGAGCCGCGGGGAGATCAGGCTGGCCAGCACCGATCCGCTGGCCAAGCCGCGGATCCACGCGCGCTACCTGACAAGCGAGACGGACAAGCAATGCATGGTGGAGGGCGTGAAGCTGGCCAAGCGCCTGGCTGAGACCCGCGCCCTCGGCCGCTTCATCACCGATCGCTACTCGCCCCCCGAGGACGCGCCGGAGGACGACGACGCCTGGCTCGACTTCGTGCGTCGGACGAGCGGCACGATCTACCACCCCACCAGCACCTGCCGCATGGGCGAGGATGACGCCGCGGTGGTGGACACGCAGCTTCGCGTGAAGGGCGTGGGCAACCTGCGCGTGGCGGATGCCAGCATCATGCCGACGGTGGTCAGCGGGAACACCAATGCCGGCTGCATCATGATCGGCGAGCGCTGCGCCGTGTTCATGACGCGCGCGGCCTAGCCGGCGCGGATCAGGTCCACGAAGGCCCGCAGCCCAGCCGGCATCAGGCGCCGGCTGGGGTAGTAGAGGAAGGGGCCCGGAAAGGGCTCGCACCAGTCGTCCATCACGGGCTCCAGCGTGCCGGCGGCGATATCCGCCTCGCAGTATTCGGAGAAGGTCAGGAGCAGGCCCAGCCCGGCGCGCGCCGCCTGCAGGTGCAGCCGCGTCTCGTTGGCGCCGAAGGGCCCATGCGGCGGCAGCGTCACCACGCGCCCCTGCTTTTCCAGCGTCCAGGGCAGCTCGTTGCCGTGCGGGAAGAGGCGCGAGAAGCGGGCATGCGCCGCCAGCTCCTCCGGCGTCTCGGGCCGGCCCCGGCGGGCGAAGTAGTCCGGCGAGCCCACGATGCGGTAGCGCTGCGGCGCGCCGAGCGGCACCGCGATCATGTCCTGGTCCAGGTTCTCATCGTAGCGCACGCCGGCGTCGAAGCCCGCCGCCACGATGTCGGTGAGGGCCGCGTCGGACACGAGCTCCACCCGCATGCCGGGATAGGCCGCCATGAAGCGCGTCAGCCAGGGCATCAGCCGGAACTCGATGGCGGGCTGCGGGCCATTGATGCGCAGCGTGCCGACCGGGTCACGGCTGAAGCTACCGATATTCGCCACCGCAGCGCCGATCGTGCCGAGCGCGGGCCCGACTTCCCCCAGCAGGCGCGTGCCCGCCTCGGTCAGCGCCACGCTGCGGGTGGTGCGGTTGAAGAGCCGCGCGCCCAGTCGCTCCTCGAGGTCGCGCACCGCCTCGCTGACGCTGGCGGGCGAGAGGCCGAGCTGCAGCGCCGCGCGGCGGAAGTTGCGATGCCGGGCGACGGCGACGAAGAGGTTCAGGCGATTGAGATCCGGCGTCATTGTTCGGATTTTCCTGACGGCCCATTCAAATCTATCAGGATTAATCGAAAGGATCACGGGTCCTAGCCTCCGTTCACACCCAGCGAAGGATGCGAACCATGATCACCCGGCAACTCGGAACCACCGGCCCCACCGTCTCCGCCCTCGGCCTCGGTGCCATGGGCATGTCCGACTTCTACGGCCCGGCCGACCGCGGCGAGAGCATCGCCACGATCCACGCCGCCATGGAGGCCGGCGTGACGCTGATCGACACCGGCGACTTCTACGGCATCGGCCATAACGAGCTGCTGATCCGTGAGGCGCTGCAGGGCAAGCCGCGCGACAAGATGGTCATCAGCGTGAAGTTCGGTGCCTTGCGCGACCCCGCCGGCGGCTGGAACGGCTACGACGCCAGCCCCGCCGCGATGAAGAACGCGCTGGCCCATAGCCTGAACCGGCTGGGCACCGACCATATCGACATCTACCGCCCCGCCCGCCTCGACCCGAAGGTGCCGATCGAGGAGACGATCGGCGCGATGGCCGAGATGGTGAAGGCCGGCTACGTGCGCCACATCGGCCTCTCCGAGGTGGGGGCGGACACCATCCGCCGCGCCCATGCCGTGCACCCCATCTCCGACCTGCAGATCGAATACTCGCTCATCTCCCGCAATCCGGAGCACGAGATCCTGCCGACGCTGCGCGAGCTCGGCATCGGCGTGACGGCCTATGGCGTGCTGTCCCGCGGGCTCATCAGCGGCCATTGGAGCAAGACGCGCGACGCCGCGCCCGACTTCCGCTCCCACAGCCCGCGCTTCCAGGGCGGGAACCTCGATGCCAACCTCGCCCTGGTGGAGAAGCTGCGCCAGGTGGCGGCGCGCAAGGGCGTGACGGTGGCGCAGATTGCCATCGCCTGGGTCGCCGCGCAGGGCACGGACATCGTGCCTCTGGTGGGCGCGCGGAAGCGGGACCGGCTGGCCGAGGCGCTGGGCGCGCTCGACCTCACGCTGACGCCGGCCGATCTCGCCGAGATCGAGGCGGCCGTGCCCAAGGGCGCCGCGGCGGGCGACCGTTACAATGCGCAGGGCATGGTCATGCTCGACAGCGAGCGCCGCTAGGCGCCGCGGTCGGGGCAGCGGAGACGCCGGCGCGGGTGGCGCGCCGGGGCGGGACCGGTGAAAATCGGGAAACCGCTGCCGGGGCCGGGATGATGAGGATCGCCGACGAGGATCTTGCGCGCGCCCGGCTCCGGCAGGCGGCGCGGGCGGCCGGCCGATGATCGTCCGTACCAAGCCAGGCCTGCGGGATGTCCTGTTCTCGATCAACGGCTCCATCCTGCCGCGGATCGCCTGGCGACTGGTCACCATCGCCCTGGTCTGCCTGGCCGCCATCCTGGCCTCGCAGCAGCATCCGGGCATCTTCGGCCAGATCAGCGCGATCCCCTTCACGCTGATCGGCATCGCGCTCTCCGTCTTCATGAGCTTCCGGAACGGCACCTGCTACGATCGCTGGTGGGAGGGCCGGAAGCTCTGGGGCGGGCTGATCATCGCCTGCCGGTCCTTCGCGCGGCTGGCCTCGACGCTGGACGAGCCGGACCGGCAATACCTGCTGCGGGGGCTTTGCGGCTTCGCCAATGGCCTGGCAGCCCGCCTGCGCGGCCGCGACGAGCCGGCGGCCCTCGCGGCCTGGTGCGATGAGCCCAGCCTGGCTGCCTCCCCCAACCCCACCGATGCCCTGCTCCACCGGATGGGGCACCATTGCCTGCTGCTGATGCAGGAGGGGCGGATCGGCGCCATCCACCACTCCCTGCTGGAGGCGCAGCTCGGCGCGCTGTCGCAGGTGCAGGCGGGCTGCGAGCGCATCGCCAATACACCCATCCCCTTCGCCTATTCGCTGCTCCTGCACCGCACCGCCTATATGTTCTGCCTGGCCCTGCCCTTCGCCCTCGCGGGGCCGCTGAATTGGTGGACCTTCATGCCGGTGATCGTGGTCAGCTACACCTTCTTCGGCCTCGATGCGCTGGGCGATCAGCTGGAGGATCCCTTCGGCCTCGAGCCCAACGCCCTGCCGCTGGACGCGATGACGCGCACCGTCGAGCGGGAGATGCTGGCGCTGCTGGGAGAGACGCCCCTGCCGCCCCCGGCCGCGCCGCAGCGCTATGTCCTGACCTAGAAGCCGGCGCGCGGGTGCCGGGTGCCGGCGTTCCATCGCTTGACGCCACGTTCCAAACGGCCCGCGCCGTGCGGAAGATGCTTGTCTCCGCCACCGCCACCGGTGCTCCTGCGGTCTCGTTGAGAGGGATCCGTCCGATGCGCCGTTTTCACGCTTCTTCCGCCCGCCAGGGCTGTCTCTGCTGCCCCCCGGCCCTCGACCGCCGCGGGATGCTGAGCCTCGCCATGGGGGCGGCCGCCCTGCCCTTCCTCGCCCCCAAGGCCCGCGCCGAGGACGGCACCGTCTTCGATTCCATGCTGCTCACCTGCATCGATCCGCGCTTCGTCACGCCGGTGAATGGCTGGATGGCCACGCGCGGGCTGGCGGGCAAGTTCAGCCAGTTCGCCATCGCGGGCGCGCCCGTCGGCGTCGTGGCGCCGGCCTTCTCGGCCTGGCACACCGCCTTCTGGGACAATCTCGGCGCCTCGATCCAGCTGCATAAGATCACGCGCGTGATCTCCGTCAGCCATCGCGACTGCGGCGCGGCGGCGATCGCCTATGGCGATGCCTCCATCGCCACGCGCGACGCCGAGACGGCGCTGCACCGCCGGGTCTTCGGGGAATTCAAGGCCGAGCTCGCCAAGCGCCAGCCCACGATGCGGGTCGAAGGCACGCTGATGGCCCTCGACGGCACCGTGGAAACGCTGGACTGACGCCGGTCACGGTCGGGGGCGGCGCCCCCGGCCGCTCAGGCCTTGGCGGCGCCCAGGCCGTGCTGCTCGCGCAGCGCGTGGAAGCTCAGCGTCTTCCACTCGTCCTCGGCCCGCTTGCGCCGCCAGTCGGAGGTGAAGAGCGCCACCAACTCGCCGTCGTGGTCCTCGGCGAGCTCGTGGCGGTTGAACTGCCTGAACTTCTCCAGCGAGGCCTGGTCCGTGGTGCTCACCCAGCGCAGGTATTCCCACTGCGTCTGCTCGAAGCCCGCGGGCACGCCGTATTCCACCTTGAGCCGGCTCTGCAGCACGTCGACCTGCAGCAGGCCGACCACGCCGATCACGGGCGGCGAGCCGTCGAGCGGCTTGAAGATCTGCACCACGCCCTCGTCGGCCAGCTGCTCCAGCGCCTTGTTGAGCTTCTTGGCCAGCATCGGGTCGTCCAGCCGCACGCGGCGCAGATGCTCGGGCGCAAAGGAAGGAACGCCGCGGAAGTTGATCGGCTCGCCCTCGGTCAGCGTGTCGCCGATGCGCAGGATGCCGTGGTTGGCGATGCCCACCACGTCGCCCGGCCAGGCCTCCTCGGCCACCTGACGGTCCTTCGCGAAGAAGAAGAGCGGCGCGTTCACCGGCACCTGCTTGCCCGTGCGGACCTGCAGCAGCCGCGCCCCCTTCTCCAGCCGGCCGGAGCAGATGCGCAGGAAGGCCACGCGGTCGCGGTGCTGGGGGTCCATATTGGCCTGCACCTTGAAGACGAAGCCCGTCAGCTTGCCCTCGCCCGGCACGACCATCCGCGCGTCGGACTGCCGCGCCCGCGGCGGCGGGGCAAGGCGGCCGAGCCCGTCCAGCAGATGGCCCACGCCGAAGTCGCGCAGTGCGCTGCCGAAGAAGACCGGCGTCATGGTGCCCTGGAGGAAGGCCTCCTCGTCGAATGCCGGATAGCCGCCCTGGACCAGATCCGCCTGCTCGCGCAGCTCCGCGAGCCGCCCGGCGGGGATCATCTTGTCGAGCGCCGGATCCTCCAGCCCCGTCACGGGGATATGGCTGCCCTCCTCGGTGTCCAGCATGCGGACGGCGGGGTTCAGCAGGTCGTAGACGCCGAGCAGGTCGCGCCCCTGGCCGATGGGCCAGGCGGCAGGCGAGACGTCCAGCGCCAGGGTCTTCTCGATCTCGTCGAGGAGGTCCAGCGGGTCCCGCCCCTCGCGGTCCATCTTGTTGATGAAGGTGATGATGGGGATGTCGCGAAGCCGGCAGACCTCGAACAGCTTCAGCGTCTGCGCCTCGATGCCCTTGGCGGCGTCGAGCACCATCACCGCGGCGTCCACAGCAGTGAGGGTCCGGTAGGTGTCCTCGGAGAAGTCCTCGTGGCCCGGCGTGTCGAGCAGGTTGAAGATCAGCCCGTCCCGCTCGAAGGTCATGACCGAGGTGGCGACGGAGATGCCGCGGTCCTGCTCGATGCTCATCCAGTCCGAGCGCGTGGCGCGGCGGTTGCCCTTGGCGCGCACCTGGCCGGCCAGCTGGATGGCGCCGCCCTTAAGCAGCAGCTTTTCCGTCAGGGTGGTCTTGCCGGCGTCCGGGTGCGCGATGATCGCGAAGCTGCGGCGGCGTGCGGCTTCGGTCGCAGCCTGGGAGGCGACGGGGGTATTGGGCAGGGTGTCCATTTCCACAGGCAAATGGCACGCCGGAGGCCCGGGGTCGAGGGAGATCGCCCCCGGCCCCGGAATACCTGCATGGCCTGGCCGCATTTCCGGCCGCCGGGCCCTCAGGCCCGGCCCGAAAAATGCTCAGCCGGCGAGCGTGCGCCCGGCCGAGCCGAGGTCGGCGAAGGCCTCGTTCAGGCGCGCGACGATGCCCTTCTCGCCCGCGCGCAGCCACTTGCGGGGGTCGTAGAGCTTCTTCTGCGGCTTGCCGTTGGCCGGGTCGATCTGATGCTTGAAGGCCACCGGATTGGCGTCGACATAGGCGCCCACCGGCTCGGCGAAGGCGAACTGCGTGTCGGTGTCGATGTTCATCTTGAACACGCCGTAGGAGACGGCCTCGGTGATCTTGGCCTTCTCGGAGCCCGAGCCGCCGTGGAAGACCAGGCTCATCGGCTTGGCGCCGCCGCCGAAGCGGGCCGCGACCGCGTCCTGCGAGGCCTTCAGGATCTCGGGGCGCAGCTTCACGTTGCCCGGGGCATAGACGCCGTGGACGTTGCCGAAGGAGGCCGCCATGGTCACGTGGCCGAGGGGCGAGAGCACCTCCCACGCCTTCAGCACGTCCTCGGGCTGGGTGTAGAGATGGGCGTTGTCGGCCGATTCCTCGATGTCGTGGCCGATGCCGTCCTCCTCGCCGCCCGTCACGCCGAGCTCGATCTCGAGGCTCATGCCCAGGGGCGCCATGCGCTTCAGCACGCGCGCGCATTCGGCGATATTCGCCTCCAGCGGCTCGGCCGAAAGGTCGATCATGTGCGAGGAGAAGAGCGGCTGGCCGGTGGCCTTCAGGTGCTCCTCGCCGGCGTCGATCATCGCGTCCACCCAGGGCAGCAGCGAGCGGTCGGCATGGTCGGTGTGCAGCACCACGCAGACGCCATAGGCGGCGGCCACGGTGTGGACGTGCCGCGCGGCGGAGACGGCGCCCAGCAGGCGCGCGGCATTGGCGTCGGGGCAGCCCTCGCCGGCGAAGAAGCGCGCGCCGCCGTTGGAGAGCTGGATGATGACGTCGGACTTGTTCTTCGCCGCCGCCTCGAGCACCGCGTTGATGCTGTTGGTGCCGACCACGTTCACCGCCGGCAGCGCATAGCCACCCTCGCGGCAGGCCTCGAGCAGCTCGAGATACTGCGCGCCCGTGACGACGCCCGGCTTCAACTTGGTGGTCACCGACATAGTGCTTCCTTTTCTGTCAGGCAGAGGGGCCGAAATAGGCGCAGGCGTCGCCTTCGGAGTCGCGATAGACCGTGACTCGGGCAAGGTTGGGGCAGTCCGCCTCCAACCTGCGCCAGATCCAGGCGGAGAGGTTCTCGAGGGTCGCGGGGCCGAGGCCGGCCACCTCGTCGAGGAAACGATGGTCCAGCCCGTCCCGCACGTCATCGAGCGCGCGGCGGAAGACGCCGAGGTCCATGACCATGCCACTCTCCGGGTCGCGCGGGCCGCGCAGGGTGACCTCGGCGCGGTAGGAATGGCCGTGGATACGCCGGCTCGGCTCCACGTCGATCGCGCGGTGCAGGGTATGGGCCGCCTCGAAGCGGAACTGCTTGCTGAGCTCGAACATCAGGGGATCCCCAGCAGCTTGTGGGTCTGCAGGCTCAGCCGCCATTGCGGATGGGCCAGGCAATAG
This sequence comes from Roseococcus pinisoli, assembly GCF_018413645.1. Taxonomy (GTDB): domain Bacteria; phylum Pseudomonadota; class Alphaproteobacteria; order Acetobacterales; family Acetobacteraceae; genus Roseococcus; species Roseococcus pinisoli. The sequence goes on along the minus strand of NZ_JAHCDA010000001.1, from coordinate 1,643,997 downwards.
GCGATGGCGGCGGCGGTGTTTTCCGCCTGGGCCGGCCCGTCCATGGGCTGAAGCAGGAACTCCTCGAACCGCAGCCCCTCGAAGCGGGCCGGCAGGGCGGCGGGCTGGGGGAAGACGAGCTTCAGCTCGTGCCCCCCGGTCACGGCCAGCGGCGCATCCGCCTTCGGGCTCACGCAGATCCAGTCCAGCCCTTCGGGCGGGGCGATGGTGCCGTTCGTCTCGACGGCGATGGTGAAGCCCTGAGCATGGAGGGCGTCGATCAGCGGGGCATCCACCTGGAGCAGCGGCTCTCCGCCCGTCAGCACCACGAAGCGCTGGGAATGCGTGGCGCCGGTCCAGGCCGCGGCGACGGCGGCGGCCAAGGCGGGGCCATCGGCGAAACGCCCGCCCCCCGGCCCGTCCATGCCGATGAAATCGGTATCGCAGAAGGTGCAGACGGAGGTCGCGCGGTCCTCCTCACGGCCGGACCACAGGTTGCAGCCCGCGAAACGGCAGAACACGGCCGGGCGCCCGGCGTGACGGCCCTCGCCCTGCAGCGTGTAGAAGATCTCCTTGACGGCATAGCTCATCGCAGGGGGGCCTTAGCCCCGCGCAGCGTTCTTGTCACCGAGAGGAATGCGCAGGGCGCCCGAACGGGCGGCATGCGGGGTATGCCCGGAACCGCCGGCAGCTCCCGGGGCGCCGGCCAAAAGGCCCTCAGTTCGCCCCGCTGCCCGTCTTGGCCCGGCGGCGCGGCGCCGGGGTCCGGGCCGGGCGGACGGGGCATTCGATCCCCCGGATCAGCTCGCCGCGCTTCCCCGCGCCCTCCGCCGGCTTCCCCTCCTGGTCATCGAGGGGGCAGCACAGGCTGGCATAGCGGCCGGTGGCGGGCGGCTCCCGGACCAGGGTGCCGTCCAGGAAGATGTCGACGGCCCGGGTCACCCGCTCGGAAATCTCCTCCTCGCCGGGCGGGCCGCAGAGACCCAGCAGCATGCGCATATGCGGCTCGCCGATGGTCAGGCCGAACAGCATGCCTGCCATTCGCGCCGCATCGTCCACCTGGATGCGGCCGCGTGCCGCCTGGCTGGCGAGGTAGCGCTCCAGCACGCCCTTGCCGCGTCCCGGCCCCGCGCGGTGGAAGGCCTCCGCCAGCTCCGGCGCCCGATGCACCTCGGCGGTGATGAGGCGGAAGAAGCCGATGTGGCGCTCGTCCAGCAGATGCTCGGCGGCCCGCTTCAGGATGGCGATCAGGCCCTCCCGCAGGTCGTTCTCCTCCTCCTCCGGCGCGATCGCCAGGAGGGGCGCCAGGTGGTCGACCAGGACGGCCTCGAACAGCGCCTCCTTGGAGGAGAAGAGCTGGTAGAGCGTCTTCTTCGACATCCGCGCGCCGCGCGCCACGTCGTCCATGTTGGCCGCGGCATATCCCTGCGCGAGGAAGATGCCCTGGGCCGCCCGCAGCAGCGCCTGCCGGCGCTCCGCCTCCGGCAGGCGCGGACGGGCGGAACCCGTCGGTGCGCCCGGTATCATGGCTTCAGTGATCGCGGCTTGGGTGATCGCGGCCTCCGTGGGTTGGGAGTGGTCTCGTGTCGCCCCCGGCCCGACGGCGACATGCCCAGGATTGCACGACCGCCAGGCCGATGCATCAGGGATTGGCGGCCGTCAACCGGGTGGTCTCCGACCAGCCGCCGCCCAGCGCCTTGTACAGCGTCACCAGCGTCTGCAGCCGCTGCACCCGGAGCGCGATCAGCTCCTGCTGCGCGGTGAAGAGCTGCCGCTGGGAATCCAGCGGCGCCTGGTAGTTGTCCAGGCCGCTGCGGAACCGGAGCATCGAGAGGCGGAAGGCGTCGGCATAGGCGCCGGCCAGCGCCGTCTGGGCCGCGATCTGCGTGTCGTAGGTGCCCCGCGCCGCCAGGACGTCCGCCACCTCGCGGAAGGCGGTCTGGATGGTGCGCTCGTATTCCACGACCTGGAGCTGCGTCTGCACCTTCGCGACGTCGAGGCTGCCCTGCAGCACGCCAGCCGAGAAGATCGGCACGTTGATCTGCGGCGCGAAGCTCCAATTCCCGGTGCCCGGGGCAAAGAGGCGGTTGAAGCTCGTGCTCGCCGTCCCGCCATTGGCGGTCAGCGTGATCGAGGGGAAGAAGGCGGCCCGCGCAGCGCCGACATTCGCATTGGCGGCGAGCAGGTTGTGCTCGGCGGCCAGCACGTCCGGGCGCCGGATCAGGATGGCGGAATCCACCCCGGACGGCACCTCGGCCACCAGCGCACTGTCGAGCGACGCCGTGGGCAGAAGCTCCGCCGGGACAGGCGTGCCGACCAGCAGGTTCAGGGCGTTCAGGTCCTGCGCCTGCTGACGCGTGTACTGCGCGAGGCTGGCCCGCGCCGTCTCCACCGAGGTCTGCGCCTGCCGGAGCGCCAGGGCGGTGGCGTTGCCGCCGTCGAGGCCCGCCTGGGTGAGACGCAGCGCCTCCTGCTGGTTCACCAGGGTCTGCTCGGTCAGGGCCAGCAGCTCACGGTCGCCCACCAGCGCCAGCCAGGCATTGGCCACCTGGGCGATGAGGCTGATCTGCGAGGCGCGCCGCGTCTCGTCATAGCCGAGATACTGCTGGAAGGACTGCTGGCTCAGGCTCCGCACGCGACCGAAGAGGTCGATCTCGTAAGAGGTGAAGCCGATGCCGCCGGACCAGACGCGGCTCGTGACGGCGCCGCCGCCCGGCGTGAAGCCGGAAGGCGAGCGCTGGGCCGAGAGCGCGCCCGTGGCGCCCAGCTGCGGGAAGAGCCCGCCGCGCTGCACGCGGTACTGCGCCTCGGCCTGCGCCACGTTCAGCGCGGCCGTGCGCAGGTCACGGTTGTTGGCGAGCGCCAGCTCCACGACGCGCTGGAGCTGCGGGTCGCGCAGCACGTCGCGCCAGCCGATCGCATCCGCCTCGACGGCGGGATTGGCACTGGCCGGCAGGGCGGCGGGCGGACGGCGATACGCCGGCCCCTCCGGCCAGGCGGCCGGCACGGGTGCCGCCGGCCGGGCGATGTCGGGGATCAGGCTGCAGCCGGAGAGCAGCACTGCCGCAAGCGGCAGCGCGAGAACGGAACGGCGCATGGTCACTCTCCCGGCGCGGGGTGCGGGGTGGCGGGAAGGCTCGGCTTCGGCTCGTCATGGAGCTTCGGCTTCACCCGGAACAGGCGCAGCACCACCAGGAAGAAGACGGGCACGAAGAGGACGACGAGGATGGTGCCGGTGAACACGCCACCCACCACGCCGATGCCGATCGCGTTGCGTCCGCCGGCGCCTGCGCCCGTCGAGATGGCGAGCGGCAGCACGCCCAGCACGAAGGCGAGCGAGGTCATCAGGATGGGCCTCAATCGCTGGCGTGCCGCGAAGAGCGCGGAGTCGATGAGGTTGCTTCCCCGCTCGAACTCCTCCTTCGCGAATTCGACGATCAGGATGGCGTTCTTCGCCGTCAGGCCGACGGTGGTGAGAAGGCCGACCTGGAAGTACACGTCGTTCGCCATGCCGAAGCCCCAGGTGGCGCCGACGGCACCGAGCACGCCGAGCGGCACGGCCATCATCACCGCCGCCGGAATGGCCCAGCTCTCATAGAGCGCCGCGAGGCAGAGGAAGACCACGAGCAGCGACAGCATGTAGAGCGGCCCGGCCTGCGAGCCCGACTGGCGCTCCTCGAAGGAGAGGCCGCTCCAGTCGAAGCCGGTGCCCTCGGGAAGCTGCGCCGCCAGGCGCTCCATCTCCGCCATGGCCGCGCCCGTGCTGAAGCCCGGCCCCGCATTGCCCATGATCTGGAAGGAAGCGACGCCGTTGAAGCGCTCGAGCTTGGGCGGGCCATAGGTCCATTCGGCCGTCGCAAAGGCCGAGAAGGGCACCATCTGGCCGCCCGCATTGCGCACGAACCAGCTTTCGAGATCGCTCGGCAGCATGCGCGACGAGGCGTCGCCCTGCAGGAAGACGCGCTTCACGCGGCCCCGGTCGATGAAGTCGTTCACATAGGTCGAGCCCCAGGCGGAGGCGACCGTGCTGTTGATGCCGGCGATCGAGATCCCCAGCGCGCTCGCACGCTCCCAGTCGATGACGAGGCGATATTGCGGCTCGTCATCCAGCCCGTTCGGACGCACGCCGACGACGACGCCGCTCTGCGCCGCGAGGCCCAGGAGCTGGTTGCGCGCGGCCAGCAGCTCCGCATGGTCGAGGCCGCCGCGGTTGAGCAGCTGGAACTCGAAGCCCGTGGCGTTGCCGAGCTCCAGGATGGCGGGCGGCGCGAAGGCGAAGATCATCGCGTCCTGATAGCCGCCGAAGCGCTGCATCACGCGTCCGGCCAGGGCCTGCACGCTGTTCTGCGCGCCGGGGCGCTCACCCCAGGGCCGCATGCTGACGAAGGCCATGCCGGAATTCTGGCCGCGGCCGCCGAAGCTGAAGCCAGTGATGCCGAAGACCGAACCGACCGAGGCGCGTTCCTCCTCCAGCAGGTAGCGCGTGACCTCGTCCACCGCGCGCTGCGTGCGCTCGACGGTGGCGCCCGGGGGCGCCACGACCTGGACGAAGAGCGTGCCCTGGTCCTCGTCCGGGACGAAGGAGGTAGGCAGGCGCACGAAGATCACGGCCATGCCGACCACGAAGAGGCCGTAGATCAGCAGCATGCGCACCGGGCGCTTGAGGGCATGGCCCACGCCACGCTCGTAGCGATGCGCACCACGGTCGAAGTTGCGGTTGAACCAGCCGAAGAAGCCGCGCTTCTCGTGGCTCGCCTTGGTCGGCTTCTTGAGGATCGTGGCGCAGAGAGCAGGCGTGAAGATGATCGCCGTCAGCACCGAGAGACCCATGGCGGTGGCGATGGTGATGGAGAACTGCCGGTAGATCACGCCGGTGGAACCGCCGAAGAAGGCCATCGGCAGGAAGACCGCGGACAGCACCAGCCCGATGCCCACCAGCGCGCCGGTGATCTGCTGCATCGACTTGCGCGTGGCCTCGAGCGGGGAGAGGTCCTCCTCCTCCATCAGGCGCTCGACATTCTCGACGACGACGATGGCGTCGTCGACCAGCAGGCCGATGGCCAGCACCATGCCGAAGAGGGTCAGCGTATTGATGCTGTAGCCCAGGGCCTGCAGCACGGCGAAGGTGCCGAGCAGCACCACCGGAACGGCGATGGTCGGGATCAGCGTCGCCCGGAAGTTCTGCAGGAAGAGGTACATCACCAGGAAGACGAGGACGATCGCCTCGATCAGCGTCTTCACCACCTCCTCGATCGAGAGGCGGACGAAGGGCGTGGTGTCGTAGGGGTAGACCACGTCCACGCCGGCCGGGAAGGTCGGGCGCAGGCGCTCGATGGTGGCGCGCACCGCCTGCTCGGTGGCCAGGGCGTTGGCGCCGCTCGCCAGCTTGATGGCGATGCCCGAGGCCGGGTTGCCGTTGTAGCGCGAGGAGATGGCGTAGTTCTCGCCGCCCAGCTCGATGCGGGCCACGTCGCGCAGCAGCACGCGCGAGCCGTCGGGCTGGACCTTCAGCAGCACGGTGCCGAACTGCTCCGGCGTCTGCAGGTAGGAGGGGCCGATGATGGTGGCGTTGAGCTGCTGGCCCTGCACCGAGGGCAGTGCACCGAGCTCACCCGCCGCGATCTGCACGTTCTGCGCCTGGATGGCGGCGGAGACGTCGGCCGGCGTCAGGTTGAAGTTCACGAGCCGCGCCGGGTCGAGCCAGATGCGCATCGCATACTGCGCGCCGAAGAGCTGGTAGTCGCCCACGCCCGGCGTACGGCTCAGCGCATCCTGCACGTTGGAGGCGATGAAGTCGCCGAGGTCGGCATTGTTCAGGCGGCCGTCGGTGGAGACGAAGCCGACCACGAGCAGGAAGTTCCGCGTCGCCTTGGCGATGCGCAGGCCCTGCTGCTGCACCGCCTGCGGCAGGCGGGGCGTGGCGAGCGCGACCTTGTTCTGCACCTGCACCTGCGCGACGTCAGGGTCGGTGCCCTGGGCGAAGCTCAGCGTGATGGTGGCGCTGCCGTCCTTGCCGCTTTCGGACGTGAAGTAGAGCAGGTTGTCGATGCCGCTGAGCTGCTGCTCGATGACCTGCACGACCGTGCTCTGCACCGTCTCGGCGGAGGCGCCGGGATAGGAGACGGTGATGGAGATCGAGGGCGGCGCGATGTTCGGATACTGCGCGATGGGCAGCGCGCGGATCGCCAGCACACCCACGAGCATCGTCGCGATGGCGAGCACCCAGGCGAAGATCGGGCGGTCGATGAAGAAGCGGGCCATGTCGGGTGCCTAGTGGGTGGTCGCGGCGGGGGCCGCGCCGCGCTCGTTGAGCGCCTGCTGCGTCGTCTCGGTGGCGTTCACCTTGCCGCCGGGCCGTGCGCGCTGGACGCCTTCGACGATCACGCGGTCGCCCTCGTTCAGGCCCCCGGTGACCAGCCAGGCGTTGCCCACGGCGCGCTCGGCCGTGATGATGCGGGCGGCGACGGTGCCCTCACCGTCCACCACCAGCGCCGTCGCCTCGCCGCGCGGCGTGCGCGTGACGGCCTGCTGCGGAACCATGAGAGCGCGGTCGGTCACGCCCTCCTCGATGCGGGCGCGGACGAAGAGCCCGGGCATGAGCTGGCCCTGCGCATTGGGGAAGACGGCGCGGATGGTGATCGAGCCCGTCCCCTGGTCGACGATGACCTCGGAGAACTGCAGCTGCCCGGCCTCGGGATATTCGGTGCCGTCCTCGAGCGTCAGGCGGACGACCGCCTGGCCCGAGCTGTCGCGGCGCAGCGTGCCGTTCGCGAGATCGCGGCGCAGGCGCATGACGCGCGCGGCGGGCTGCGTCACATCCACGTAGATCGGGTCGAGCTGCGTGATGGTGACGAGGGACGCCGCCTGCTGGGCAGTGACCAGCGCGCCGGGCGTGACGGTGGAGCGCCCCGTGCGCCCCGCGATGGGCGAATTGACGGTCGTGTAGTCGAGGTTGATGCGCGCGGTCTGCACGGCGGCGCGCGCCTGCGCCACATCCGCCTGCGCCTGGCGCAGCGCGGCCTCGGCCAGGTCGAGATCCTGCTGGCTGACGGCCCGTGCGCGGACCAGCGGGCGATAGCGGTTCACGGTGACCGTCGCGGAGGCCGCCGTCGCCTCGTTGCGCTGGAGGGTCGCCTGCGCGCTGTCGAGGGCCGCCTGATAGGGCGCAGGATCGATCTGATAGAGCGGCTGGCCGGCCTGGACCTCGGCGCCCTCGGTGAAGAGGCGCTCGCGGATCACGCCGCCGACCTGCGGGCGCACCTCGGCCGTCTGGAAGGCGGAGGTCCGGCCCGGCAGCTCCGTCGTGATGGTCACGGGCTGCTGACGAAGGGTGACGACGGTGACGGCCGGCGGCGGGGGCGCCCCGGCGGGCGTCGCCGCGTGATTTTCATCGCAGGCGCCGAGCAGGAGCAGCGCGCCGAGGAGGCCAAGGGCGGGCCGCCCGAGGGAAGCGGGAGTGCCAGAAGGCCGGACGGGTGACAGACGGGGCATGCGGGCCTTCCAAATGGAAACTTCTGAGTTTCGAAATTGGATACTCGTGAGTTTCCATTCGGTCAAGCCATATCGCTGCGATGCAGCAAACTCGGCGAAGACCTGTGCGAGCACTGTTGCAGGCTCATGAATTGTGTTGGCCTCGACGCCTCCCGTTCGCGCGCCCAACCGCCGTCGCAGCTTCCGGTCGAGGTAACGTCGGCAACTTACCAACGCTCCCGGCCGTTCCTTCTGTGACGGACCCGAAAGGGCCGGAAACTCAAAGAAGGAAGCGTTCGATGAATCGATATGACTTCGCCGTCAGAGGACTCGCCCTCGCCGCCGCCTTGACCGTCTCGGGTGCCGCCTGGGCGCAGACATCGCCTGCCCGCCCCGGCGAGCCCACGCCGTCCCCGACCGTGCCGGGCGCGCCGCCCACCACGCCCGGTGTCGCGCCGCCGACTTCGCCGGCGCCGAACGTTCCGCCGACGATGGGCGGCTCCGCCACCGGCGGGATGGGCGGTTCCAACAGCTCGCCCGGGGGGACGCCGGGTACCAATACGGCGCCCGGGACGCCTGGAGGCGGCGCGTCGGGTGGGACAGGTGGATCTTCGTCCGGTACGGGCGGCCGCTGAACCCAGGCAAAAACGCCCGGCGCCTCTCGGTGCCGGGCGTGAAGCACGAAGGCGGTCGGGCAGTTCGGACAAACCCGAGACACCGGCCGCTGAGCCTCGTGCGACTGGCCGTTGATGACCGATTTTTTGTCGGAGCGGTGTGCCGCTCCGGCCCGTCCTGAGCCGCCCCGCGGCCATTAGGCTCCGCCAGTTCCCGGCGGATAGCTTGAAGGATGCAAGCCTGCTCATGCGAGGATCCCGCCGAAACCAAAAGGGCCGCGGCTAGGCGTCGAGAACCTTGCGCAAGGACGCCTCGATCTGTCCGCCGCAATAGGCATCGCCGTAATCTTTCCGCGCCTGGGCAGCCAGGTTGGCCAGGGGCGGCAGATCACTGATCCGTCGCGTGAGCGCCGCGGTCTTCGGGGCGGCCTTCTCCAGGAGCGTCCCGATCCTGGAGAAGCGGTCGGTCATGGTCGACCAGAGGGTGGCCGTCACGATGTCCGCGACGGCCGGCGCATCGCCGCCCAGAAGGAAGCCCGAGCCCTTCTTCAGCCCGTGGCGCCGCCCCGTCTCCTCCCAGAACGACATCCACTTTTCCAGGCGAGGGACGAAGTCATGCCAGCGCTTTTCCGTCCACATCTGACGGCCGCCATCGAGGGTGATTTCATCGATCACGTCGTTGGCGTCGTTGACGATCTTCATGGTCAGGGCGCGCAGCGCTGGGGTGGCAGGCAGGAGGTCCAGCGTCTCGCCCAGATACAGGACGATGGCGGGCATCTCGGCGATGGCGAAATCTGCCTTCTTATCGACCAGCAGGGGCGGGCCCATGAACGGGACCGGCATGTCCTTCACGGACCCGCCCATCAATTCGGAGATCGCGGCGTCTCCACCTTCGGTCCAGGTCTTACCCGCATAGGCCAGGACCGCGCGGACGAACTGGCCACGGAACGGCACGGACCAGTAGTAGAGATCGTAGTCAGACATCTCAGGGCCTCCAGCGCATGTGCATGGCGTTGATCAACAACGCCGGCGGGGCGCCCTCTGCTGAGGTGATGGGCGCCGATTAAGATGCACCATGAGATCGGGAGCACGGATCCGATCGACTTCCGGCCATGCAACGAGGCCGCGGATGTCGATCTGCAGTACATGTCGGAGTTCGGGGCCGCGACTGCGAGAAATACGGAGCGGTGAGCGCGGCCCACCTGCATGACGCCATGCGACAGAGCGCGTGACGGCCCAACTGATGCCCGGCCGAAGAGGGCTAAAGGTTCGCTGGGTGTTCCGGCCTGCCCGGAAGAAGGATGGACAAATCCAGGAAATCCAAGGATTCCTGGTAGCGGCGAGCGGACTTGAACCGCTGACCCCGGCATTATGAGTGCCGTGCTCTAACCAGCTGAGCTACGCCGCCATCCAGTGAGGGCGGGAGGTAATCGGCACTTTTGCCGCTGTCAATGGAACCCTCGCGCCGAAGTGCCTCGCAGGCCGCTGCCGGCACCCGGAAACGGCCCTTGCTGCCGGCCAAGCTGGCGTCCCGGCGATTTTCCGCCAGGATGCGCCCACCCCTGCCCCCGATCCGCCGCGCCAGGCCGTCCATCACCCGGAGAGTTGAGTTGAGCACGCACGAACCCGCCGATCTGATCCTCTCCGGCGGCAAGATCATCACCGCCGATTCGCGCTTCAGCATCGCCGAATCCGTCGCCATCCGGGCCGGCCGCTTCATCGCCGTCGGCGAAGCCGCGATGGTCGAGCGCCACCGCGCCCCGCACACCCAGTCGATCGCGCTGAACGGCCGCGCCGTGCTGCCCGGCCTTATCGACGGCCACGCGCACATGGACCGCGAGGGCCTGAAATCCGTCTTCCCCTCGCTGGCCGGCTGCCGCTCCATTCCCGAGATCCAGGCCCGCATCGCCGAGCTCGCGAAGGACAAGGCGCCGGGCGAATGGATCGTCACCATGCCGATCGGCGAGCCGCCCTTCTACTTCGGCCTGCCCGAATCGCTGGCCGAGGGCCGCTGGCCCACCCGGCAGGAGCTGGACGACGCCGCGCCGGACAACCCGGTCTATATCCGCTCCATCTGGGGCTACTGGCGGCACAGCCAGCCGCTCGTCTCCCTCGCCAATACCCGCGCGCTGCGGCTGGCCGGCGTGACGCGCGAGACGGCGCCGCCACACCCCACCGTGACCATAGAGAAGGACGCGGCGGGCGAGCCCAACGGCATCTTCACCGAGCGCGGCTTCGTGCCCCTGGTGGAGCTCTCGCTCTTCCACATGGCGCCCGGCTTCACGGTTGCGCAGCGCGTGGCCGCCCTGCCCCGCTCCACGGCCTGGTACCACGCCTTCGGCACCACCAGCGTCTATGAGGAGCACGGCGTCGCCTCCGAGGTGCTGTCGGCCTACCGGCAGGTGCACGCGGCCGGAAAGCTCACCATGCGCTCCCACCTCGCCTTCAGCCCGGACTGGCGCGGGATGGAGGACGTGCCGATGGAGCGGATCATCGGCGGCTGGGCGCATCAGCTCGCCGGCGCGGGCTTCGGCGACGACATGCTGCGCCTTTCGGGCATCATCACCGAGATCGGCCGCACGACCGACAACGCCGTGCGCGCCCAGGCCGCGCCCTACACGGGCTGGGCCGGCTTCAACTACGACATGGGGCTGGAGCGCGAGCGCGCGAAGGAGATGCTGATCGCCTGCGCGCGGAACGGCATCCGCGCCATCGGCATCTGGCCCAACATGCTCGACCTTTTCGCCGAGGTGAACGAGGTGGTGCCGATCCGCGACCTGCGCTGGGTGCTGGGCCATATCGCCGTGCTGAGCCGCGAGCAGGTGAGCAAGATCCGCGACCTCGGCCTGGTGCTGAGCACCCACACCAACCGCTACATCTACAAGGAAGGCCACCTGCTGCAGGAGCGCCACGGCCTGCCCGACGAGGACGCCATCTCGCCGCTGCGCTGGCTGGAGGAGGCGGGCATCACCTATTCGCTGGCGACGGACAACGTGCCCGTCTCGCTCTTCTACCCGATGTGGCAGGCGGTCTCGCGCATGAGCCTGCAGACCCAGCGGATGGTGGGCGAGAGCCAGGCCGTCAGCCGCGAAAGCGCCATCCGCGCCGCAACGAATGCGGGCGCCTATCTGACCATGTCGGAGAAGGACAAGGGCGCGATCGAGGTGGGGAAGCTGGCCGACCTCGCGGTGCTGACGGCGGACCCGCTGACGGTGGAGCTGCCAGCGCTGAAGGACGTGGCGTCAGAGCTGACGATGGTCGGCGGGAAGGTCGTGCATGAGGGGCGGCTGACGCCCTCGGCTTGACGGCAGAGGCCGCGATGGTGAAGGCTGCCCCCGTGAACTTCTGCAGCACCAAGCCCGCGACGTCGAAAAAAGTCCCCGCTCCGGGGACCTTGGATCTTTGCGCGCGCTGAAACTGTAGCGTTCCAGGATCGAATTGGACCCCGCCGGTTGGACGGGGTTCGCTGAAGTTCCGTCTCCGGCCTTTCGAAGGAGATGGATTTCATGGAAACCGAACAATCGACGCTGCAGGGCATCTGGCTGCCGCTCGTCACGCCCTTCCGCGACGGCGCGCTCGACGAAACCTCTCTGCGTCGGATGCTGCGGCACTATGCCGCGGAACCGATCGACGGCCTGATCCTGGCCGCCACGACCGGCGAGGGCATGACCCTGGACGAGGCCGAGGTCGAACGCCTCGTCGCCGTCTCGGCGGAGGAGTTGGCGCGCATTGGGCGGCCCCTGCCGATCTTCCTCGGCATCTCCGGCAGCTACACGCGCCAGGTCGCAGCGGAACTGGCCCACACGGCCTCCTGGCCGATCCAGGGCTACCTGATCACCTGCCCCTACTACACGCGCCCCTCCCAGGAGGGGCTGCGGCGCCATTTCTCGGCGCTGGCAGAGGCCACGGACAAGCCGATCCTGATCTACAACATCCCCTACCGGACCGGCGTGAACCTCCGGAACGAGGCGATGCTGGAACTGGCGCGGCATCCCCGGATCATCGGCGTGAAGGACTGCTCGGCCGACCCGGCGCAATCCTTCGACCTGACGTGCCGCAGGCCCTCCGGTTTCGCCGTGCTGACGGGCGAGGATCCGTTCTTCTATTCCGCCCTGACCCAGGGCGCCGATGGCGGCATCCTGGCCTCCGCCCATGTCCGGACGCGCGATTTCGCCGACGTCCGGGAGAAGCTGCTATGCGGCGACCAGCCCGGCGCGCTGGCCGATTGGCGGCGGCTGGCCGACCTTCCGCCGCTGCTCTTCGCGGAGCCGAGCCCGGCCCCGATCAAGCATTGGCTCTGGCGTGCCGGGCTCATCGACAGCCCCGAGGTGCGGTTGCCGATGACGGAGGTGAGCGAAGGGCTTGCGGCGCGGATCGACCGGGAGATCGAACGCATCCGGTAGCGCGATCAGCCCAATGGCGGCCGATCCTCGACAAGCGTTGTGTATTGAAGGACGTCAGGGGCGAACCGGCCCGGATCAGTCCGGCGGCCAGCTGAAACTGGCCGCCTAACTCCGGATGGCGCCACCCGCGACCACCCGCCCATCCTGGTACAGAACCGCCGCCTGCCCCGGCGCCGCGATGCCCGGCGCATCCGGCGTGAGCACCAACTCCGCGCCGTCCCATTCCGCCGTCATCCCCGCCGGGCGCTCACGCCCGCGCAGCTTCGCCTCGCAGCGGAAGGCGCCCTGCGGCGGATCGATCAGCCAGTTCACGTCGCCCACGCGGATGCGCGTCTGCGCCAGCTTCTCGCGATGCGCGACCACCACGCGGCGGCGCTTGGCATCCAGCTCGGCCACATAGAGCGGCGCCTCGTCCTCGCGCCGGGAGAGGCCCAGCCCGCGCCCCTGCCCCACCGTGTAGCGCGCCAGCCCGCGATGCGTGCCCAGGACATTTCCCGCAACGTCCACGATCTCACCCGGCTCCAGCGCCTCGGGCCGGAATTTTCCCACCACGTCGGAATAGGTCCCGGTGGGCACGAAACAGATGTCCTGGCTGTCGGGCTTTTCCGCCACCGCCACGCCGAGCCGCACGGCCTCGGCCCGCACCTCGGCCTTGGTGGCGTAGCCGCCGAGCGGGAAGAGCGTCTTCGCCAGCTGCGCGCGCGTCGTCTGCGCCAGGAAGTAGGACTGGTCGCGCACCGGATCCACGGCCTGGTGCAGTTCCGGCCCGTCCGGCCCGTCGAGGCGGCGCGCGTAATGGCCCGTGGCCAGCGCCTCGCAGCCGAGGTCGGCGGCCAACTCCGTCAGGTCGTGGAACTTCACCGTCTGGTTGCAGCGGATGCAGGGGATGGGCGTCTCGCCGCGCGCGTAGCTGTCGGCGAAGTCCTGGATCACGGCCTCGCGGAAGCGCTGCTCGCGGTCCAGCACATAATGCGGGATGCCCAGGTTTTCCGCCACGTTGCGCGCGTCGTGGATGTCCTGACCGGCGCAGCAGGCGCCCTTCTTCTGGACGGCGGCGCCATGGTCGTAGAGCTGCAGCGTGGCGCCGACGACCTCATGCCCCTGCTCGTGCAGCAGCGCGGCGACGACCGACGAGTCCACGCCGCCGGACATGGCGACAAGAATTTTCATGCCCTCAAACGCCGGGCGGCGGCTCCGCCGCCTTGGCTTCGCCGCGCTGCAGAAGCGCCCAGCCCGAAGGTCGAGTGGGCGGCGCCGGCCGCCATGCGGCCGGATACGGCGAGCGCGGCGCTAGCCATTCCCGATCTTGTCCGCGCGGCACGCATCCAGCCCCTGCTGCCAGAAGCGCTGTTCCAGCCGCGCGGCCATGGAGAAGTCGCGCAGCAGGGTTTGGAAGCGCGCCTCGCCGCCATGGCTGCGGCCCAGCGCATCGATGCGCTTCGCCGCGCCCTCGGCCAGCGCCTGGTAGCCGTCGCCGCCATAGGTCTCGATCCAGGACTGGTAGGGGTTGCCCTCCACCAGGCGGTTGGAATCGGCCAGGATGCGTCGCGCCACCTCGCCGTAGCCCACGGTGCAGGGCACCAGCGCGATCTCGAGGTCCAGGATGTCGCCGTGCAGGCCGCGGTCCATCACCCAGCGGGTGTAGCTGACCGTCTCCATCGTCTCGGGGATGCGCGTCACCTGCTCCTCGGTGAGCCCCCATTCCGCGCAGTACTTCAGGTGCAGCAGCGTCTCGTCGAGGATGGCGAGGACCGAGGCCGCCTTCTCGCGCATGGCGGCAAGGCTCTCGCCCTTCACGACGGCGAGCGCCTTGGCCCGCGCGAAGTGGGTCAGGAACAGGTAGTCCTGGATCAGGTAGTGCTGAAAGGCCTTCAGCGGCAGCGTGCCGGCCGAAAGCTGCTGGACGAAGGGGTGCCAGGTGTAGCCCGCCCAGTCCGCGCCCGAGGCGGCGCGCAGCTTCCGGAACAGGCCGTCCGCGGCCCCGAATTCGTCGATCCCGCGCATGAGGTCAGCGCGCCGCCGAGGGCAGCTTGACGACGAGGCCGTCGAGCTCGTCGGTGATGATGATCTGGCAGCCGAGACGGCTCGTCTCCTGCAGGTCGAAGGCGAGGTCGAGCATGTCCTCCTCGTCCTCGGTCGGCTCGGAGAGCTTGGGGAACCAGGCGCCGTCCACGATCACGTGGCAGGTGGCGCAGGCCAGGCTACCCTCGCAGGCGCCCTCGACATCGACGCCATTGCGATGCGCGATCTCGAGCACGGACAGGCCAAGCGGCGCCTCCACTTCGCGACGGGTCCCGTCACGCTCGATAAAGGTCATCTTGGGCATGGTATCGCTCTACTCCGCGGCATTCTGCTGGGCCACGAGGCCACGCCAGGCGCTCCCGATCAAGGTCGCCGCCTGCTCCGCCTCCGCGGGCGAGGTAAAGCGCCCCAGCCCCACGCGCAAGGTGGCACGGGCCTCGGCCTCTGGAATCCCCATGGCGCCGAGCACGTAGGAGGGCGCGATCTCGGCCGAGGAACAGGCCGATCCGGTGGAAAGGCAGAGGTCCGGCAGGGCGGCGAGCAGCGACTGGGCATCCACGCTGCCCGGGAAGGTCAGGTTGAGGTTGCCGGCGACGCGTGCCTCCATCGAGCCGTTCACGCGCAGGCCCGGAATGGCCGCCTTCAGCCCGTCCAGCAGGATCTGCCGCTGGCCGGCGATGCGCCCGGCATCCAGCGTGCCCTCGGCCAGGGCGATCCGGGCGGCCTCGCCGAAGCCCACGATGAGCGGGGCCGGCAGGGTGCCGCTGCGCAGCCCGCGCTCCTGCCCGCCCCCGGAAAAGAGCGGCGCCAGGCGCACGCGCGGCCGGCGGCGGACGTAAAGGGCGCCGACGCCCTTGGGCCCGTAGATCTTATGGGCCGTGACGGACATGAGGTCCGCATGGATCTCGTTCACGTCCAGCGGGATGCGGCCGGAAGCCTGGGCGGCGTCGGTGTGGAAGAGGGCGCCGGCCTCCTTCACCAGGGCGCCGATGGCGGCGAGGTCCTGGATGATGCCCGTCTCGTTGTTCACGGCCATGACGGAGACGAGGAGGGTCGGCGTCTGCAGCGCCGCGCGCAGCACCTCGAGATCGAGCAGGCCGTCCGGGCGCACGGGCAGGATGACCGGCTCGAAGCCCTCGGCACCCAGGTCGCGGACGGATTCCAGCACGCATTTGTGCTCGGTCGCCAAGGTGATGACGCGCCTTGGGGAGTCTTGGCCGCCTCGCGTTTCGCTGCCGGCGGAGATGCCAGCAAAGCGGGCCGCGCCCTTGATGGCGATGTTGTTGGCCTCCGTGGCGCCGGAGGTGAAGATCACCTCGCGCGGCTCGGCGCCGATCAGCTCGGCGACCTGCTCGCGGGCGGTTTCCACCGCTTCCTCGGCCGCGCGGCCGAGCGCGTGCTCGACGGAATGGGGATTGGCGAAATTCTCCTCCCACCAGGGCCGCATGGCGGCGAGGACGCGCGGATCCATCGGGGTCGTCGCGTGGTGGTCGAGATAGATGAGGCGGTTCGGGCGCATGCGGATTATGTGGCGCGGCTTGCCCGGCGTGACGAGAGGCGTGCGTACATCTCCGCATAGGCATGGAGGAAACGCGCCGGTGCCTCCTCCGGTGCATTCCATGGCAAGGAGATGCGCAGGCCGCATCCCGCATCCACCCCGAAGCCCATCGCCTCCAGCACCGGGGACGCCGCGACCTTGCCGGAGGAGCAGGCGGAGCCGGCGGAAACGCGGATGCCGGCGAGATCCAGCGCGATCACCTGCGTCTCGGCGGGGATGCCGGGCAGCACGGCCAGGCTGGTATTGGGCAGCCGCGGCGCGGTGGCGCCCGCGATCACCACCTCGGGCGCGATGCGGCGCAGCCCCGCCTCGATGGCATCGCGCAGGGCGGCGATGCGGCGGATATCGTAGGTCTCCGCCACCGCCGCGCCGAAGGCGGCGATGGCCGGCAGCGGCTCGGTCCCGCCTCGCCGCCCACGCTCCTGCCCGCCGCCGGCGATGAGGGCCGGCAGGTGCAGGCGCGGCGCCAGGATCAGCGCGCCCGCCCCCGGCACGCCGCCGAGCTTATGCGCGGAAAGGGCGATGCTGGCGGCGCCCAGGGCTTCCAGGCCTATCCGCCCGGCGGATTGCACCGCATCCACATGCAGCAGCGCCCCATGCCGGCGGCAGAGCTCCGCCACCTCGCCAAGGGGGTGCAGCACGCCGGTCTCGTTATTGGCGGCCATCAGGCAGACCAGCGCCGAGGGCCCCTCGGTCAGCAGGGCTTCCAGGGAGCCCAACGCCACCGTCCCGTCGCGCTCGACTGGCAGCAGCGTCGCGCCGGGTGCCGCGCTGCGTACCGCCGGATGCTCCGTGGCGCCGACCAGCACCCGCCTTCCGGCGGCCAGGCCATGCAGGGCCAGGGCATTGGCCTCCGTCCCGCCTGAGGTCAGGACGATGTCGCCGGGCGCCACGCCGAAGCGCGCGGCCAGGGCGGCGCGAGCCTGCTCCACAATCCGGCGTGCCGCGCGGCCGCCGCCATGGACGGAGGAGGGGTTGCCCCCCACATCAAGCGCGGCCAGCAGCGCCTCGCGCGCGGCGGGACGAAGGGCTTCCGTGGCATTGGCATCAAGGTCGAGCGCCGTCATGCCCCGCATGTCGCGGCGCGGTGGCCCCGGGTCAATTCTCGCGAGGCGCGGAATAGTTCATCGCGTGATTTTTCGGGACGATTTTCCGGCCTGACCGCCCCTTCGCGTAAGGGCGCATCGGCAAAGGTTTCGGATTTGCCTGGACGGTCATGCAATTACGGGGACCCAGCCATGCGGGCCTCCAGATGAATCCATTATGAAAACACGACAGGGCTGCGTATGATGGCTTTGCCGCGCTTGGCTACCGAGCGAGGCTCTCGAAGCGATTGTTTTCCGCGACGTTTATGTCTTTACGGCGCGGTGTCGGCAGCTCTCCGTGGGCCCCTTGGGTGATTTCTACGGAATGGAAGTCTGTAGACAGTCAGGCAGCACGTCAATGGCGTGCCCGGACGAAGCCTCGCTTGAGAATTCGAGTTCACGCGGACCGTCCCGCCGCGAATCCTTCCCCTGCGGGAAGGTTTCGCGGCGGGATGAGAAGCGACTGGCAATCCGGACGCAGTAGATGGGCCGAGACGAACGGCTGATCCCCTGCGGCCCAACCGATGAAACGGACAAAGGACACGATGCCTGAAGTCATGTTTGCCGGCCCCGACGGCCGCCTTGAAGGCCGTTACCATCACGCGAAGCGCCCGAACGCCCCCGTGGCGCTCCTGCTGCATCCGCATCCGCTCCATGGCGGGACGATGAACAACCGTGTGGTTCACAGCCTCTACGGGAAGTTCCAGTCGATGGGTTTCTCGGTGCTGCGCTTCAACTTCCGTGGCGTCGGCAAGAGCCAGGGCCGCTATGACGGCGGCATCGGCGAGATCAGCGACGCCGCGGCGGCGCTCGACTTCCTGCAGGCGATCAACCCCAGCGCCTCGATGCTGTGGGTCGCCGGCTATTCCTTCGGCTCCTATGTCGGCATGCAGCTCCTGATGCGGCGCCCGGAGATGGGCGGCTTCGTCTCGATCAGCGCGCCGGCCAGCCACTATGACTTCGGCTTCCTGGCCCCTTGTCCTTGCTCTGGCATGATCCTGCACGGCGAGGAGGATGAGCTGGTGCCGCTGAACAGCGTGCAGAAGCTTGTGGACAAGCTGAACACGCAGAAGGGTGTCGCCATCGACTTCCGCTCGATCCCGCAGGCCGGCCACGTCTATACGCCGAGCCAGGTCGAGACCATCAGCGACATGGCCGAGGATCACGTCCTCTCCGTCATGAACCGCAGCCGGATGGCCCTCGCGGCCGACTGACGAGAAGTCGTCCGCGGAATTTGGCCGGCCCGGCTCTGCCGCGGCCGGCTTTTTCTTGTCCGCCGGATGCCCGGCGGGCTTTTGCTCCGACGCATTATCTATGTGGGAAGGCGTATCCTTCCGACCCGGAAGTACCTAGTTCAAGACCTTCGGATGCGCTCCACGCCGCGTGGAAAGCAGGAGGGACACGATGCTGAACTGCACCCCGGAAGAGGCCGCTCCGTCGGCCCATATCGGCTGCCTTTGCCACCGCCCCGAGATCCGCAGCCTGACACGGCGCCTGGGCCGCGAGATGTCCCGCCGCGGCTTCGTCGCCGCCTCGGTCTCGGCCGCTGCCCTCCCTGCCCTGGCGCAGACCGCCCCGCGCCCGATCGTCTTCACGAATTTCCGCCTCTTCGACGGCAACGCGGCCAGCCTGCGCGACGGGCTCCGGCTGCGGGTCGAAGGCGGGCGCATCGCCGCGCTTGCCTCCGGCAGCCCCGCTCCGCCCGAGGGCGCACAGCTCATCGACTGCGGCGGGCGCACGCTGATGCCCGGCCTGATCGATGCGCATTGGCATTCCCTCTTCGCCGCCATCCCCCTGCCCGCGCTGCTGACCGCGGATATCGGCTACATCCAGCTCGTCGCCGCGGCCGAGGCCGAGCGCACGCTGATGCGCGGCTTCACCACCGTGCGCGACGCCGGCGGCCCCTCCTTCGCGCTGAAGCAGGCCATCGACGAGGGGCTGGTCCCCGGCCCGCGCATCTACCCCTCCGGCGCGATGATCACCGCCTCCGGCGGCCATGGCGATTTCCGCCCCCTCTCCGATTTCCCGAGCGCCGGCGGCGGAACGACCGCGACCGAGCGCACGGGCGCCCTCGGCATCGCCGATGGCCCGGACGAGATGCGCCGTCGCGTGCGCGAGCAGCTGCTGCAGGGCGCCTCGCAGATCAAGCTGACCGGCAGCGGCGGCGTCTCCACGCCGCGCAGCCCGCTCGACGCCCTCACCCTCACCGAGGCCGAGATCCGCTCGGCGGTGGAGGCCGCGGCTGACTGGGGGACCTATGTGATGGTCCACGCCTATACCCCGGCCTCCGTCACCCGTGCCCTCGACGCGGGCGTCCGTTGCATCGAGCACGGCCACCTCATGGACGAGGCCACCGCGGCGCGCCTGGCCGAGAAGGGCGCCTGGCTCAGCACCCAGCCCTTTGGCGACGGCACCTCGATTCCCCAGAGCGAACAGGGCGCGCGCGACGCGGAGCGGGTGCATGCGGGCACCGACCGTATCTACGCGCTGGCGAAGCGCCTCGGCATCAAGACCGCCTTCGGCACCGACCTGCTCTTCTCGGCCGCCCTGACGCCCCAGCAGGGCATGATGCTCACCCGCCTGACGCGCTGGTACTCACCCGCCGAGGCCCTACGCATGGCCACCGCCACCAATGGCGAGCTGATGGCGCTGTCGGGCGATCGCAACCCCTACCAGGGGAAGCTGGGCGTGATCGAGGAAGGCGCGCTGGCCGACCTGCTGCTCGTGGACGGCAACCCGCTGGAGAACCTCTCGCTGATCGCGGACCCGGCGCGGAACCTGCGGGTCATCATGAAGGACGGGCGGATCCACAAGAACACGCTGGCCGCCTAGCCGGCGCCCGGAATTCCGCGCGGCGGCGCTTGGATCGTCATGGAAATGAAAATATCCTCCGCGCTCCTCGGAGGAATTTCCATGATCGCCCGCCGTTCCCTGCTCGCCGCGCCCGGCCTGCTGGCCACGCCCGCCCTCGCCCAGGGGGAATGGCGCCCGGACAAGTCGCTCACCATGATCGTGGCCTTCGCGGCCGGCGGCGGCACGGATGCGGCGGCCCGCACCATCGCGCGCTTCATGGAGAAGGACCTCGGCCAGCCCGTGGTGGTGCTGAACCGGCCCGGCGCCGGCGGCGAGATCGGCTTCACCGAGCTGGCCCGCGCCCGGCCCGATGGCCTGACCATCGGCTTCATCAACACCCCGCATATCGTGACCCTGCCGATGGAGCGCCGCACGCGCTTCCGGCTCGAGGACTTCTCGCTGATCGGCAATATCGTGGACGATCCGGGCGGGCTCTGGGTCCGCGCCGATTCCGAGATCCGCGACTTCGCGGCGCTCCTGGCCGCAGCCCGTGCCCGGCCGGGCGCCATCGGCTACGGCACCACCGGCGTCGGCTCGGACGACCACCTCGCCATGATGGCGCTGGAGCGTGCCTCGGGCACGAGCTTCCTGCACGTGCCCTTCGGCGGCAGCGCCCAGGTGAAGCAGAACCTCATCTCGCGCGCGATCCCGCTGGCGGTGATGAACGTGGCGGAAGGCGTCAACGAGGTCCGTCAGGGCGTGCTGCGGCCGCTCGCGCAGATGGGCGCCACGCGCTGGGAGCCGCTGGGCGACGTGCCCACGCTCAAGGAGCTGGGCTTCGACGTGGTGGAGGGCTCGATGCGCGGCATGGCGGCGCCCGCCGGCCTGCCGCCCGAGATCCTGGCGCGCCTCTCGCTCTCCATCCGCCGCACCGTGGACGATCCGGACTTCAAGGCCAGCGCGACGCAGCAGAACCTGCCGCTGCGCTTCCTCGGCCCGGCGGAATACCTGGCCGAGCTGCGCGGCCTGCAGCGGAACTACCAGTCGCTCTGGGACCAGCATCCCTGGCGGGAATAGGCTCGGTGGGGGGAATGGACGTCACGCGGCCTTCGCGATGAAACTGCGCGCATGCCCGATATGATCACCGTTCCCTCAGACCTCCTGCATCGCCAGATCACGGAGGTCTTCGCCAGCTGGGGCATGTCCCCCGAGCACGCCGCGACCGCGGCCACCGTCATGGTCGAGACCGACCTCTCCGGCGTAGACTCCCACGGCATCGGCATGCTGCCGACCTACCAGAAGCTCTTCGCCGAGGGCCGGCTGGAGCCGAAGGCGGTGCCCGCCGTGGTCCGCGACCATGGCCCGGCCGTGCTCATCGACGCCAATAAGGGGATCGGCCACGTCGCCTCCCACCAGGCCATGCGCGCCGCCATGGACAAGGCGAAGCAGCACGGCATCGGCGTGGCCGGCGTCACCGGCTCGAACCACTACGGCGCCGCCGGCTGGTACGCCCGCATGGCGGCCGAGGAAGGCCTGGTCGCCATCTCGCTGACCAATGTGGTCAATCCCTTCCTGGTCCCGGTCCGCGGCACCGAACGCGCCCTCGGCACCAACCCCATCGCTTTCGCAGCACCGACCACCGATCCCGAGCGCCCGGTGCTGCTCGACATGGCGACCACCACCGTTGCCTACGGCAAGGTCAATATCGCCCGCCGCGCCGACAAGCCGCTGCCCGCGGGCTGGGCCATCAACGGCGAGGGCGGGGCCGAGACGGACAGCCACAAGGCCTTCGAGTCACGCCGCCTCGCCCCGCTCGGCGGCACGCGGGAGCTCGGCGCCCATAAGGGCTACGGCCTGGCCCTGATGGTCGAGATCCTCTGCGCCACGCTGACCGGCGCCCGCATCAGCGACCTCGCCACCGGGCATTTCTTCCTGGTGCTGGATCCCTCCGCCTTCCGGGATCGCGCCGATTTCGAGGCGGACATGGCAGAGCTCCTCGGCCGCATGCGCGGCAATGCCCCGGTGGATCCGGCCGCACCCGTCCTGATCCCCGGCGATCCCGAGCATGAATCGGTGACCCGCCGCCGGCAGGAGGGCATCCCGGTGGTGTCGACGCTGGTGGAGGAAGTGCGCACCGTCTGCGCTGCCAGCGGAGCCAGCTTCCTGCTCGCCGGCTGAGGCGTATCCGGGGCCTGTCCTGGGACAGGCCCCCCTTCCCGGATCAGGCGACGCCGCTCGTCCGCAGCAGGACGTGGGGGCCGAGCTCCTCGAGCGTGTTGACGCCGAGCAGCGCCATGTCGCGGTCCAGCTCGCCCTTCATCAGGCTGATGGCGTGGCTGATGCCCTCCTCGCCCGCCACGGCGGCGGCGTGCAGCATCGGCCGGCCGAAGAAGCAGAAATCCGCGCCGAGCGAGAGCGCCTTCAGCACATCCGTCCCACGCCGCAGCCCGCCATCCAGCATCACCGTCATGTTGCCCGAGGCAGCGGCGATCTCCGGCAGGACGCGCAGCGTGCCCGCCGTGCCGTCGAGCTGGCGGCCGCCATGGTTGGAGACGACGATGCCGTCCGCGCCCTCGGCCTCCGAGCGGCGGGCATCGTCGGGGTGCATCACGCCCTTCACGATCAGCCGGCCCTTCCAGCGGCGGCGGATGAGTGCCAGGTGCTCCCAGTTCAGGTGGTCGCGGGCGGTGAAGTCGCGCAGCACGTTGCGGGCGAGAATGGGCGCGCCGCGCTCGGCGAAGCTGTTCTCGAAATGCGGCATGCCGTGCTTGAGCCAGGTGTACATGAAGGACCCGAAGGTCCAGCGCGGATGCAGCATCCCGTCCCAGGCCAGGCGCAGCGAGGGCTTGAGCGGCGTGGAGAAGCCGTTGCGCACGTTGTTCTCGCGGCTCGGCAGCACGGCCGTGTCCACCGTCAGCAGCAGGGTCTCGAAGCCCGCCGCGGCCACGCGGTCCACCAGCGCCTCGACCCGCGTGGAATTGCCCGGGAGATAGGCCTGGAACCAGGCGTCGGGATTGGCCGCGATGACCTCCTCCATCCGGATCAGTGAGGAGCCGGAAAGGATATAAGGAATATTCGCGGCCTTGGCGGCCTTGGCGAGGGCGATGTCGCCCCGGTAGGCGACGAGCGCCGCCATGCCCATGGGCGCGATGCCGAAGGGCGCGGCCCATTCGCGACCGAAGATGGTCCGCTTGTAACTGCGCGGCGAGACGTCCCGCAGCACGCGCGGCAGGAAGTGGAACTCGGAATAGGCCTTGGCGCTATCCTCCAGGGCCGCGTTGCGCTCGGTGGCGCCGGCGATGTAGCCGAAGATCGGCCGCGGCAGGCGGCGGCGGGACAGCTCCTCGAAATCGTCGAGACAGAGGGCGCGTTGGGCGATGTCACTCATGGCGCCCGACTGTAACGTCTGGACGAATCAGCGCCAGACGGTCGCGGCTCATTTTGCGCGCCCGGCCCCTCGATAGGGTCGAGGCCCTGGGTTCAGGGCTGGTGGTGCGCGATCCAGTGTCGCGCGATCTCCTCGCGCCGGCAGACCCAGACCTGCGGTTGCGTCTTCAGCCAGTCCAGCAGCTTCGCGAGCCCCGCCGCGCGGCCGGGATGGCCGATGATGCGGTTGTGCAGCCCCACGCTCAGCATGCGCCCGCCCGGCTCGGCCAGCATCAGCTCCACCGCGCCCTTGATGTACTGGAAAAACTCCTCGCCCGCCGTCAGCGCCGCGCGCTGGAAGCGGATGTCGTTATGCGCGAGGTTGTAGGGCAGGACGAGGCGCGGCTGGCCGGCGAGGTCGGTCCAGTAGGGCAGCTCGTCGTCATAGGCGTCGCTGTCGTAGAGGTAGCCGGCCTCGGCCAGCAGCCGCCGCGTGTTCAGGGACGGCGCGTAGCGCGTGTACCAGCCGAGCGGCGGCTTGCCGATCAGCTTCGCGATGAGGGCGGTGGCGTCGGCGATGCGCTGGCGCTCCTGCGCCTCCTCCATGCCGATGTGCATCTCCCACTTCCAGCCATGGGCGCAGACGTCCCATCCGGCCTCGCGGATGGCCGCCACGGCCTGGGGCGTGCGCTCCAGCGATCGGGCCACGGCGAAGACGGTGCAGGGCAGGCCGCGCTCGGTGAAGAGGCGGTGGAGGCGCCAGAAGCCCACGCGGCTGCCGTACTGGAACATGCTCTCGGCGCCGAGGTCGCGGCCCTTCACGGGCGCGGTGCTGCCTTCGGTCAGCGCGTTCTCGGTGCGCGGGTCGCCGTCGGGCACGCTCTCCTCGCCGCCCTCCTCGTGGTTGATCACGAAGTTCAGCGCGAGCTTCGCGCCGTTCGGCCAGCGCGGGTCCGGCGGGTTGCGGCCGTAGCCTTCGAAATCGCGCATCAGACCTCCGATCCCGGCACGAGGCCGCGCGGCAGCCCTGCCACGTATTCCGCCAGCTCGCCCGGCCGCGTCACCCAGAGCTTATCGCGATGCGCCATGATGTGGCGCAGCGCCTGCCGCAGCGGCTTCAGCCGATGCGGCTGCCCGACGATGAAGGGATGCAGCACCACGCTGCAGACCAGCGGCCGCTTCTCCGACTGGCGCAGCAGCTCGTCGAACTGGTCGATGATCATCTCGGCGAATTCGCGCGCGCTGTGCTGGCGGGCGATCAGCGCCGGGCTGTCATTGATCTCGACCGAATAAGGCACCGAGAGGATCGGCCCCGCCCGCGTCGCCATCCAGAAGGGCTGGTCGTCGGCCGGCCAGTCCATGACATAGGCGAAGCCGGATTCCCGCAGCAGGTCGAGCGTCACGTTGCTCTGGGCGATATAGGGACCGAGCCAGCCTAGCGGCGGCTTGCCGGCATGGCGCGCCAGGATGTCGCGGCTCTCCACGATCAACCGGCGCTCATCCTCCTCCCAGAGGATATCCTGCCGTTCGGAATTGCTGCGGCCATGGCCGATGAACTCGTCGGCGCGGGCGCGCAGCGCGGGGCCGATCTCGGGGCAGGCCTCCAGCGCCGCGCTGTTGATGTTGTGCGCCGAGGGGATCTCCAGCTCGTCCAGCGTGTCGAGCAGGTTCCACAGGCCCACGCGGTTGCCGTAGTCGCGCCAGGCGTAGCTGCGCTGGTTCTGCACGGGGTTGAGGCCCGTGCTGTCCGAGCCCATCCCCGCCCGATAGGCGAAGTGCTCGATGTTGTTGACCACGAGCACGGCCAGGCGCTTGCCCCCCGGCCATTCGTAGGTTGGCCGGGTGGGGATCGCGCTATGCGCGTAGCGGGCATGGGCGGGGAGCTTCATGGCGCGATGCTGGCCCGCGACGGCGCGCGGTTCAACCGCCCTATTCGATCCGCACGCCCGAGGCGCGGACCACGGGCGTCCAGCGCTCGTATTCCTCACGCACGAAGCGGTCGGTCGTGGCGGCGTCCATCCAGATTGGCTCGCTGCCGAGATCGGCGAGGCGGGCTCGCATCTGCGGCGTCTCCATGATCTCCTTCGAGAGGTTGGACATGCGCTGGACGATCGCGTCGGGCGTGCTCTTCGGCGCGAAGAGCCCCGTCCAGGACCGCACGGCATAATCCGGCACGCCGCCCTCGGAGACGGTGGGGAGATCCGGGCGCAGGCTCACGCGCTGCCCGGTGCAGACGGCGATGACCTTCACGCGCCCCGCCTCGGCCGGGGGGATCACCGTCGGCAGGTTCATGAAGGCGAGCTTGATGGTGCCGCCGATGAGGTCCGCCAGCACGGGCCCGCCGCCGCGATAGGGGACATGCGTCATGTCGAGCCCCGTGCGCATCCGGAAGAGCTCGCCGGCCAGGTGGTTGGAGGAGCCGACGCCCGAGGAGCCGAAGCTCATGCCGCCCGGCGTCGCCCGGATATGGGCGATCAGCTCCGGGATGTTCTGCGCGGGCACGGAGGGGTGCACCGCGACGACATTGGGTACGTCCACCCACATGGCCATGCCATGGAAGGCCTCCCGCACGTCGTAGCCGAGGTCGCCCGAGATCAGCGGATAGAAGACATGGTTGGAGGCGGAGGAGACGAAGAGCGCATGCCCGTCCGGCCGCGCCCGCATCGCCTGCCCCATGCCGACCGAGCCGCCGCCGCCCGGCTTGTTGTCAATCAGGAAGGGATGGCCGGTCCGCGCCTCCAGCCCCGGCGAAAAGAGGCGCGCCACGACGTCGTTGGAGCCGCCGGGCGCCCAGGGCACCAGCATGGTGACGGCGCGGGAGGGCCAGTTCTCCTGCGCGGAAGCCGCCCGCGGCGCGAGGCCGGGGGCAAGCAGGGCCGGGGCAGCCAGCAGGGCGCGACGTTTCATGGATTTGTTTCCTCAGCTTCTTTCGACAGGCGGCCGGAAGCTGCCCTCGGGCGCCTCCGGCAGAAGGTCGGAAGGATCATACCAAGGCGCCGCGTCCGATCGCCAGATGTGACCCACGGGCCGCTCGGTCACCGGCGTGTCCAGGCAGCCGAGGCGCAGGAGGACCTGATCCTTCGCAACCCGCTCCGCGAAGACCTGCGACCCGCAGCTGCGGCAGAAGCGCCGGAACTTGCCGGGCGAAGATTCGTACTCGCCGAGGTTTTCCGCCCCGCGCACCCAGCGGAAGGCGTCGCGCGGCACCGGCATCACGCTGGAAAAGGCGGCGCCATGCGCCTTGCGGCAGGTCCGGCAGTGGCAATGGATGACGGGGCCGGGCGGCGCCTCCACCTCATAGGCGACGGCACCGCAAAGGCAGCTTCCCGTGAGCATCGGCATTCCCCTTCCCTGTCGGGGATCAGCCTGGGCGAAGGGCGTCGCGATGCCCAGGGGGCCGCTGAAGCCTGGGCTGCGCAAGCGCATGGCGGATTCTTCCCACCACGGTTAAGCTTTCGCCATCGAAGCAGATTGAGAGACCAGATGCGCGCGACCTGCCTGACCGTGCTGACTGCGGCTTCCGCGCTGCTGGGGGCCTGCGCCTCCCAGGAAATCCGCTCGGGCGGCGGCGACACCTTCCTGCTGCAGACGACCGGGCTGAACGGCTCGCGCGCCGTCGAACGCGGCCTCGTCGATGCCCGCGACTTCTGCGCCGCCCAGGGCCGCGACTTCCTGGTGCAGGACCGCCGCGTGGGCTCCGGCCGCTATCAGCTCCAGTTCCGCTGCACCGCACCCTTCGGGATGGCCGCGGCCAACGGCGTCGACCCCCTTCTCGCCGCGGCAGCCCGGCCGGTCGTGCGCGAGCCCGCGGAGCTGGCCGCGCGCCGCCGTTCCCGCCCTTCCGCGGCCCCCGAGCAGGCTTCGACCGAACCTGCGCGGCCGCGCCGGGCGCGTGCGCCCCGGACCAGCGAGCCCGTCGCCGAGAATGCGCCGCTGGAGCCCCTGCCCGCCTATCCCACGCTGCCGGCCCGCTTCGCCCGGCCCGCGCCGGAGCCGCAGGGCCTGCCGCCCGTCTCCACCACGCCGCTGTTCAATCCGCGCGGGGCGAGCTTCCCGCCACCGGCCCCCACCGTGACCTCGGCGCCCGCGCGACAGGTCTACGGCGGCGGGCAGGTCTTCGCGCCGGTGACGCGCACCGACGTCCCTCGCGCCGCGTTGAATGACGGGCTGCCGCCGATCGCGGCCCAGCCGAGCACCCCGCCCGAGGGTTTCTTCAGCGGCCGCAGCCGCTGAAGAAACAGTCCCGGCCGATCAGTCGTAGACCTGGCTGAGCGTCTCGGCGACGAGGCAGGGCCGCGGGCTGCCCTCCAGCTCCATCTCGTTCTCCACCGTCAGGCGGACGCCGCCCTGGATGGGGTCGCAGGCCTTCAGCGTGGAATGCAGCCGCACGCGCGAGCCGGCGGGCACCATGGCCGTGAAGCGCACCTTGTTGGTGCCGTAGTTGATGGCGCGCGACCGCTGCTTGATCCCGTAGATCGTCGGCCCCAGGCGCGGCAGCAGCGAGAGCGTCAGGAAGCCATGGGCGATGGTCTTGCCGCCCGGCATCTCCTTCTTCGCGCGCTCCACGTCGATATGGATCCACTGGTGGTCGCCCGTGGCCTCGGCGAAGAGGTCGATGGTCTTCTGGTCGACGGTGAACCAGTCGCTGGTGCCGAGCTTCTTGCCGACCCACTCGGCCATGTCGGCGGGCTTCTCGATTTCGAGCATGTCGTTCCTCCCGGATTCTATCCGGGAAGCTTGCCGCGCAAGACCGGGAAGGACCAGCCCTCCCGGCGGCAGCCTTCACCCCTCGAGCCCGACCAGGCTGCGCGCGAAGTCCCGCGCCTCGAAGGGGCGCATGTCGGCCGCCTTCTCGCCCACACCCACGGCATGGACCGGCAGGCCGAATTCCTGCGCCAGCGCCACCACCACGCCGCCCTTGGCCGAGCCGTCGAGCTTCGTCACCACGAGGCCGGTGATATCCACCATCTCCTTGAAGACCTTCACCTGGCTGACGGCGTTCTGGCCCGTGGTGGCATCCAGCACCAGCAGCGTGGTGTGCGGCACGGCGTCGTCGCCGCGCTTGAGCACGCGCACGACCTTGCGCAGCTCCTCCATCAGCGCGGTCTTGTTGTGCAGGCGGCCGGCGGTGTCGACGAGGAGCACGTCGATCCCCGCCTCCTTCGCGCCCTTCAGCCCGTCGAAGGCGAGGCCGGCGGCATCGGCGCCCATCTTGGCCGGCGCCACGACATGCGCACCCGTGCGCTCGCCCCAGATCTGCAGCTGCTCCACCGCCGCGGCGCGGAAGGTATCGCCGGCGACCATCCAGACCTTGAGGCCCTGGGCGCGGTACTGCTCGGCCAGCTTGGCGATGGTGGTGGTCTTGCCGGTGCCGTTCACGCCGACGACCAGCACGACATGCGGCGCGTGCCCGGCATGGATGGTCAGGGGCCGGGCGACGGGGGCGAGGATGGCGGCGATCTCGTCCGCCAGTGCCGTCTTCACCTCCTCGTCCGTGACCTCCCGGCCGAACTTCGTGCGCCGGAAACCCTCCACGATGCGGCCGGCGGCCGCGACGCCAAGATCGGCGCCGATCAGCATCTCCTCCAGCTCCTCCAGCGCGGCGTCGTCCAGCTTGCGCTTGAGGAAGACGCTGCCGATGGCGTCGGTCAGCTTGGCGGTGGAGCGGGAGAGGCCGGCCTTCAGCCGGGCGAAGAACCCGGCTTTCGGCGCATCTTCCTCCGCCGCCTCGTCGGGCACCGCCGCGGGCGGCGCCTCGAAGGCGGTCTCAAGGGGCTCCGCGACAGGCGCGACGGGAAGCTCGGCCCGCGCGGGGTTGGGGATCTCCGGTTCGCGGACGGGCTCGGGCGGAATCTCCTGCGGCGGCGGCTCGCGCACCGGCTCCGGGGTCGGGGGCGGCAGCTCGGCCGGGGGCGTGGGCTCGGCGGGCGGCTCCGGCGGCGGCACGATCTCGGGCGTGGAGGGCGGCGGGATGTCGCTCGCCCGGCCGGTGAGCTTTCCCCATAGATCGCGCAGCGCCATCAGGCGGCCTCCTCGGCGATGAGCATGCGGCCGTCGCTGGCCGTGATCCGGGCGCGACGCAAGGCGCCCCTTGGTGCGGAAGAAAGGCGAACGGGCACGAAATGCCGTGTGTGCCCCATGCCTTCGGCCTCCATCAGCACCTCCTCCACCTGCCCGATGCGGGAGGCCAGGAAGCGCGAGCGCTCGGCCTCGCCGGCCTGGCGGAGCCGGGCCGCGCGCTCGCGGCGCAGCGGCATCGGCAGCTGCGGCATGCGCGCGGCGGGCGTGCCGGCGCGGGCGGAATAGGGAAAGACGTGCAGGAAGGCGAGCTGCGCCTCCGCCACCAGATCGATCATCGCGCACAGATGCTCCTCCGTCTCCGTCGGGAACCCGGCGATGAGGTCGGCCCCCAGCGCCACGTCTGGACGTAACGCGCGGGCACGGGCGGAAAGTTGCACGAGGTCGGCGCGGGAATGCCGGCGCCGCATGCGCTTCAGGATCAGGTCGTGGCCATGCTGGGCCGAGAGATGCAGCTGCGGCATCAGGCGTTCCTCCTCGGCGAAGAGGGCCCAGAAGGCCTCGTCCAGCGCCGCCGGATCGAGCGAGGAGAGGCGCAGGCGGGCCAGTTCCGGCACCTCGCGGAGGACGGCGCGGATCAGGGCTGCGAGCTCCGGATGGCTGGCCAGGTCGACCCCGGTCAGCACCACCTCGGCATGGCGCGTGGCGAGGTCGCGCACGGCGGAGACGGCCTCGGCAATGGGCATGGCCCGGGCCGGGCCACGGCCCTGGGGGATGATGCAGAAGGTGCAGGCGTGGTCGCAGCCCTGCTGGACGGCGAGAAAGGCCCGCGTCGCCCCGCCGGCCGCGATGCCGATCGGCGTCTCCCGCAGGATGGGCGCCACCTCGGCCGACCAGGCGGCCGGATCGAGCTTCTGGCCGTTGCCGATGACCCGGACGACGCCCGGCAGCCCGGCCCATTTGCCCGGCGCGATCTGGGAGGCGCAGCCGGTGACCAGGATGGGCCGCCCCGGCTGCTCGCGCGCGGCGCGGCGGATGGCCTGCCGGGCCTGGGCCTCGGCCTCGCCGGTGACAGCGCAGGTATTGACGATCAGTGCATCGGCGAAGCCGGCCCGCGCGGCGAGCGCGCGCATGGTCTCGCTCTCGGCGATATTGAGCCGGCAGCCGAAGGTCAGCGTGTCGGCGGCAGGCTCGCCCGGCCGATTCACGCCGGCGCGCCTTCGGCGCTCTGGCGATCGGACGGGATCACAGATCCAACTCGCCCGTGAAGGACGTCGCGACAGGGCCGCTCATCAGCACATGCCCGTCCTCACGCTGCTCGATGACGAGGTCCCCGCCCCCGGGGACGGTCACGGCGCAGCGGGCGTCCACCAGCCCGCGCCGGCGGGCGCTCACCACGGCGGCGCAGGCGCCCGAGCCGCAGGCCAGGGTCAGCCCCGCGCCCCGCTCCCAGACCACGAGCCGCATCTGGCTGCGCGAGAGGATCTGCGCGAAGCCGATATTGCCGCGCTCGGGCAGCAGGGGGTCGTTCTCGAGGCCGGGCCCGATGGCCGGGATGTCCAGCGCGTCGAGGTCCTCCACGAAGAAGGTCGCGTGCGGGTTGCCCATGGAGCAGCAGGCCGCGTCCGACACGCCCTCGGCCGAGAGCGGCACATGCAGCGTGTCCATCTCCCGCGCCAGGGGCACGTCCCGCCAGCCGAGCCGCGGCGGGCCCATATCCACGCGGACGCTGCCATCGGGCAGGAGGTCGGCGGCGAGCTGGCCGGCGATGGTGCGGATGGCGATGTGGCTCCGCCCCGTCTCGGCCAGGACCAGCGAGGCGGCGCAGCGCGTGCCGTTGCCGCAGGCGCCCGCCTCCGACCCATCGGAATTATGGAAGCGGATGAAGAGGTCGGCATCCGGCGCAGCCTCCAGCGTCACGAGCTGGTCGAAGCCCACGCCCTTATGGCGGTCGCCGATGAAGCGCACGGCGTCCTCGCCGAGACGGAGGGGGGTCGCACGCGCGTCGAGCACGACGAAATCGTTGCCCAGCCCATGCATCTTGCGGAACGGAACCTTCATGCGAGGGATATAGGGCACGTTCCGTCCGAGCGGAACGCGGCGGCCGCGAATCGCTGGAGTTCCAGCCCCGGATCGCTGCTGCGGTGCACAAGAGGGTTGAGACCGGGGCGTTGTGGGCCTAATTCCCCCGCATGAGAAGTTTGTCGCCCCGCTTGGCAGCTCCCCTCCTCCTGATCGCCGTCCTCGCGGGCTGCGCACCGACCTATTCCGCCGATGAATACGCCGCCCGCGCGGTCCAGCAGGCCAATCCCGTCCAGCAGGGCATCATCGCCGGCTCACGCCGCGTGGCCGTGACGGCGGACGGCTCCACCGGGGCCGCGGCCGGCGCGGCGGCAGGCGGCGCCATCGGCGGTGCGGCGGCGGCCGGCAATTCCGTGAGCACCGCTCTCGGCGCCGTCGGCGGCGCGCTGGTCGGCGGGCTGGTCGGCACCACCGCCGAGCGGACCTCGGCCAATACCAACGCCATCGAGTACATCGTCCGCAAGACCAATGGCGAGCTGATCTCCGTCACCCAGCGCGACCAGGAGGCGATCCCTCTCGGAACCCGCGTGCTGGTGATCGCCGGCGCCCAGGCCCGCATCGTGGCGGACTACACCGACAGCCAGACCGACCCCGCGCCGCAGCCGGCCCCTGCCCCGCGCCGCACAGCTGCTCCGCGTCCGGATTCCACCCCGGCGGCACCGTCCCTTGCCGGGACCGCCCCGCTTCCCGAGGCGCCCCTGTCCGAAAGTCTGCCCAACCTGGCGCCGCCCGGCCCCGGCGGCGCCGTTCCCCCCGCGCCGGGCGAGACACCGCCTGCCGCCGCCCCTGACACCGGCCTCGCTCCCATCGCCGGCACGGCTTCCGCGCCGGCGCCTGCGCCAGCCGCGCCGGAGGCCCCCGCGCCCGCCACCCCGCCTGCCCCGGCCGCTCCGGCCGCGGCTCCCGCTCCCGCCACCACGCCGGTCCTGCCGCATGCCGAGGCGATAACGCCCATCCTGGCGCCCTTGCCGGCCGCCGCGGGGGCCACCGCCGACGTGCTGGCTCCCATCGCCGGCCCCCTCGCGCCCGTGGTCCGGCCCTAAGAGGGGACGGGGCGCTTTCCTTCCCGGGGCCTCTGGACTTCGCCCGGGCACGCGTCTAAACACCCGCCTCCCGCACCGAGGCCCTGGACAGCCCGGTCGGGGAAGCTCGCCCCCGCCGCATGGTGCGGTCGCCGGGGTAGCGCCAACCCACCGACAGGAGGGCCCAATGTCCAAGATGAAGACGACCTCGAGCGCGAAGAAGCGCTTCAAGATCACGGGTACCGGCAAGGTCATGGCCGGCCCGGGCCGCAAGCGGCACATGCTCTCCAACCGCAGCCAGAAGGCCAAGCGCCAGAACCGCGGCTCCCAGGTGCTCGAGCCGCAGGATGCCAAGACGGTCATGAACTGGCTGCCGTACGGCCTGTCGCGCTAAGACCCGGGAAGGAGAAGACAAATGGCTCGTGTCAAGCGCGGCGTTACCGCCCATGCCCGCCACAAGAAGGTTTTGGACCTCGCCAAGGGTTACGTGGGGCGCAGCTCCACCACCTATCGCGCGGCCCTGCAGCGCGTCGAGAAGGCGCTCCAGTACGCCTATCGCGACCGCCGCAACAAGAAGCGCGATTTCCGCGGCCTCTGGATCCAGCGCATCAACGCCGCCGTCCGTGAGCAGGGGATGACCTATTCCCAGTTCATCGCCGGCATCAAGGCCGCGGGCATCGAGATGGACCGGAAGGTCCTCGCCGCCCTGGCCTATGACGAGCCTGCAGCGTTTGCGGCCGTCGTCGAGAAGGCCAAGGAAGCGCTCGCCCCCGCCGCCTGAACTACGGCTCCGGGTTAGCTAATCGTTTCGGAAGGGCCGCTGCGCGAAAGCGTGGGCGGCCCTTTTTCATTTTCGATGACCGCGTGATTCAGGCCTCCGGCGCCTTCGCGCCTTCGCCCATCACGCTTGGGGTAAGAGACCGATGACGGATGATCTCGCGGCCCTCGCGGCCAGCACCGAGACGGAACTCGCCGCCGCCACCGACCTGCGCGCGCTGGACGCGGTGCGCGTCAGCGTGCTGGGCAAGTCGGGCGCGCTGACGGCGCTGCTCAAGGGCCTCGGCGCCATCCCCGCCGACCAGCGCAAGGAGCGCGGCGCGGCCGTGAACGCGCTGAAGAACCAGCTGGAGGCCGCCATCGAGGCCCGCCGCGTCGTGCTCGACGCCGCCGCGCTCGACGCCCGCCTCGCCGCCGAGAAGCTCGACATGACCCTGCCGCCGCGCCCTGCGGCGCCGGGCGGGGTGGGCGGCATCCATCCGATCAACCGCACGATCGAGGAGCTGACGGCGATCTTCGGCTCCATGGGCTTCAAGGTCGTCGAAGGGCCGGACATCGAGGGCGACTGGTACAATTTCGCCGCGCTCAACATCCCCGACCATCATCCCGCACGGCAGGACCAGGACACCTTCTACCTGCCCGGCCTGGTGGACGGCCGCCGCACCGTGCTGCGCACGCAGACCAGCCCGCTGCAGATCCGCACCATGATCGGCCAGGAACCGCCGATCCGCATCATCGCGCCCGGCCGCACCTATCGCTCGGACCATGACGCCACGCATTCGCCCATGTTCCACCAGGTGGAGGGGCTGGTGATCGACCGCGGCATCACCCTCGGCCACCTCAAGGGCTGCCTGACCGACTTCCTGCGCACCTTCTTCGGCATCGCGACGCTGCCGGTGCGCTTCCGCTCCAGCTACTTCCCCTTCACCGAGCCCTCGATGGAGGTCGATATCGGCTGGAACCGGAAGACGGGCGAGCTTGGCGCCGGCACCGACTGGCTGGAGATCCTGGGCAGCGGCATGGTGCATCCGCGCGTGCTGGCCAATTGCGGGCTTGATGCGCGCGAGTGGCAGGGCTTCGCCTTCGGCATGGGCATCGAGCGCATCACCATGCTGAAACATGGCATGAGCGACCTGCGCCCCTTCTTCGAGGCCGATAGCCGCTGGCTGAGCCATTACGGCACCAGCCCGCTTTCCCCCGCCACGCTGCACGAGGGCGTGTGAGATGAAGTTCCAACTCTCCTGGCTGCGCGAGTATCTCGACACCGACGCGAGCGTCGATGAGATCGCCACCACGCTGAACGCCATCGGCATCGAGGTCGAGGGCATCGAGAACCCGGCCGCGGCGCTCTCCAGCTTCCGCGTCGCGCGCGTGATCGAGGCCGTGCAGCACCCCAATGCCGACCGCCTGCGCTCGCTGCGCGTCGATATCGGCGACGGGCGCGAATACTCCGTGGTCTGCGGCGCGCCCAATGCGCGGACGGGCCTCGTCGGCGTGGCCGCCCTGCCCGGCGACTATATCCCCGGCACCGAGGTCACGCTGAAGGTCGGCGAGATCCGCGGCGTGAAGTCCGAGGCCATGATGCTCTCCAAGCGGGAGATGGGCCTCGGCGACGACCATTCCGGCATCGTGGAGCTGCCGGAGGACGCGCCCGTCGGCGCGCGCTACGTGGACTACGCCGGGCTCGACGAGCCGATCCTCGAGATCAAGGTCACCCCCAACCGTGGCGACGCCCTGGCGATCCGCGGCGTGGCGCGCGACCTCGCCGCGGCCGGGCTCGGCACGCTGAAGCCCTGGGCCCCGCCCCCGATCGCCTCGGTCTACGAGACGCCGCTGCAATGGCGCATCGAGGACCCGCGCGCCTGCACCTGGGTGCTCGGCCGCGCGATCCGCAAGGTGAAGAACGGCCCCTCGCCGCAATGGCTGCAGGACCGGCTGACGGCGATCGGGCTGCGCCCCATCTCCGCGCTGGTGGACGTGACCAACTGGTTCACCTTCGCGCTCGGCCGCCCGCTGCACGTCTTCGACGTGGCGAAGGTGAAGGGCAGCACCCTGTCCATGCGCATGGCGCGCCCGGGCGAGGAGCTGCAGGCCCTCAACGGCAAAACCTACGCCCTGACCGAGGAGGACGGCATCATCGCCGACGCGGCCGGCGCCGAGGCGCTGGGCGGCATCATCGGCGGCGAGCCCTCCGGCTGCGACGAGACGACCACCGAGGTCTTCATCGAATGCGCCCTCTTCGACCCCGTGCGCATCGCGCTCAGCGGGCGCCGGCACAATGTCTTCACCGATGCCCGCGCGCGCTTCGAGCGCGGCGTCGACCAGGCGCTGCTGCCGGCGGCGCTGGACGCCGCCACGGCGATGATCATCGAGCTCTGCGGCGGCGAGCCCTCCACCGTCAGCGAGGCGGGCTCCGAGCCGCTGTGGCGGCGCGAGGCGACGCTGCGCTTCGAGCGGCTGTCGGGCCTCGGTGGCCTCATGCTGCCGCCGCACGAGGTCGAGGGCCGGCTGGAGCGGCTGGGCTTTGCCGTCACCGCCCGTGGCCATGACCGGCTGACCGTGGCCGTGCCGTCCTGGCGCAACGACGTCGCGGCCCACATCGTGCTCGACCAGGATCCGACGCTGGCGCCCGAGCGCGCGCGCGTCGCGGCCGAGGGCTGCGCCGCCGTCGAGGCGGAATGCGATCTGGTGGAGGAGGTGCTGCGCCTCGGCGGGCTGGATGCCGTGCCCTCGGTCTCGCTGCCCGTCTCCTCGCCGGTGCCGCTGCCCTCGCTGGGCGCGAAGCAGGTCCGCGCCGTGCTGGCCCGCCGCGTCCTGGCCTCGCGGGGGCTGCAGGATGCCGTGACCTACGGCTTCCTCGAGACGCGCGTGGCCGCGATGTTCGGCGAGACGCCGGCCTCGCTGCACCTCGAGAACCCGATTGCCTCGGATCTCGACCAGATGCGGCCCACGCCGCTCGCCTCGCTCGCGCTGGCGGCGGCGCAGAACGCCGCGCGCGGCTTCGCCGACGTGGCGCTGTCCGAGGTCGGCGGCGGCTATCGCGACACGACGCCGGCCGGGCAGCTCGCTATGGCCTGCGGGCTGCGCGCCGGCCAGACGCCGGCGAACTGGGCGATGCCCGCGCGGCCGGTCGATGCGCTGGACGCCAAGGGCGACGTGCTGGCGGTGCTGGAGGCACTGGGCGTGCCGATGGCGGCGCTGCAGGTCACGACCGATGCGCCGGGCCATTATCATCCCGGCCGCTCGGGCATGCTGCGCCAGGGGCCGAAGGTCGTGCTCGCGCAGTTCGGCCAGCTGCATCCGCGCCTCTGCGCGGCGCTGGACCTGCCCGCCGGCTCGGTGGGCTTCGAGCTCTTCCTCGATGCCATTCCCGAGCCGAAGCGCCGCAAGAAGGCCGCGCCGGAGCTCTCGGCCCTGCAGCCGCTGCGCCGCGACTTCGCCTTCCTGGTGGATGCCGACGTGCCGGCCGACAAGCTGCTGCGCGCCGTCGCGGCCTCCGAGCGCACGCTGATCACCGACGTCGTGCTCTTCGACCGCTATGCGGGCGAGCGCCTGCCGGAGGGCAAGGTCAGCCTCGCCCTGCAGGTGACGCTGCAGCCGCGCGAGAAGACGCTGACGGACCAGGAGATCGAGGCCATCGGCGCGAAGATCGTCGCGGCCGCGGCCAAGGCGACGGGCGCGACGCTGCGCGCCTGAGAAGGTGCCGGAGCGGATCGGCGTCTCCCGCAGGGATACGCCGATCCATCAGGGCTGCCGGCATCCGTGTTTTCCCGCACTGGAGCCCGGCCCCAAGGCGCCAACTAATGGGCAGCCTGATTTTCCTGGGAAAGTTCGATCGATGCGCCGCCTTGTCCTTCTGGCCGCCCTGTTGCTCGGGGCGGCGCCGGCCATGGCGCAGCCGCACATGCTCGCCGCCTATCAGCGGCCGCCGGCCGAGGTGGATTGCATCGCCTCCGGCATCCTGGCGATCGTCAGCGTCGACCGGGAACTGACGGGGCCCCATGACGGCGGGCGGCTGGGCATCGCGGTGACGCTGGAGAACCGCGCGCGGCACTCGGTCTCCTTCGTGCTGAACTTCGCCTCGCCCAATGTGCAGATGGCTGCGGTGAACCAGTGGCGGCGGCTGGAACCACGCGCCCGCGGCACCCATTTCGTCGGCTCGATGCCGCGCGGCACATTGGTGACCGACGAGGAGCTCCGCCGCGACGTGCAGTTGCGCTGCGTGCGGTAGGGGAGGCTAGGCCTCCTCCTCCACCGGCTGGCGGGGAACGGGCAGCAGCGCCGTTTCCTTGATCGTCGCCATCGCGACCTCGACGGAGAGGCGCTCGATCCCCGGCAAGGGCCGGATCTCGTGGCCGAGGAGCTGGTCCAGCGCGGCGATGTCCGGCACCCGGAGCTTCACGAGGAACGACCATTCGCCGGTGAGCTGATGGCACTCCAGCACGGCCTCCAGCTTGCGGACGGCGCGGCGGAAGCCCGTCTCGTCCCGGCCCGGCCGGATCGCGACGCGCAGGAAGGCCAGCAGGGGGCAGCCCACTTCGGCAGGGTCGAGCTCCGCGTGCCAGCCGCGGATCACCCCCCTCTCCTCAAGCCGCTTCACCCGTTCCGCCGTCGCGGAGACGGAGAGGCCCGATACCTTCGCAAGGTCGGAGAGACCCGCAGCACCATCCTGCTGGACGGCGATGGCAATCTTCCGGTCTATCTCGTCCATACCCGGATGGTATCCGGCATTTACGCGGTTGTGAATGAAAATATTCCGCCCATGGGGCGACCCTCGCCCTGATCCGAGGATTACGGGCCACAGCTGCGCCCTTCCGTTGCGAAACTGGGCCGTCCCATCTTGTCCGGCGCCGCGCTGCTTAATACATGGGCAGGGGACAAAAGGGCCGCGCATGGGGCGCGGACCTGCCAAGGGGCTTCGCCCGGCGCCTGTGAGGGCCGGGGGTTAGTCGCCGCAACGGAGCAGGCAATGAGCAAAGTCATCGGTATCGACCTCGGCACGACGAATTCGTGCGTCGCCATCATGGAAGGCGGCGAATCGAAGGTCCTGGAGAATGCGGAGGGCGCGCGTACCACCCCCTCCATGGTCGCCTTCGCCAAGAACGGCGAGCGCCTCGTCGGCCAGAGCGCCAAGCGCCAGGCCGTCACCAACCCGACCAACACCCTCTACGCCGTGAAGCGCCTCATCGGCCGCAAGTTCGACGACGCGATGGTGCAGAAGGAGAAGGGCCTCGCCCCCTTCCACATCGTAAAGGCCGATAACGGCGACGCCTGGGTCGAGGTCGAGGGCAAGAAGTACGCCCCGCAGCAGATCAGCGCCGACATCCTCACCAAGATGAAGGACACGGCCGAGGCCTATCTGAACGAGAAGGTCACGCAGGCCGTCATCACGGTCCCGGCCTACTTCAACGACGCCCAGCGGCAGGCCACCAAGGAGGCCGGCGCCATCGCGGGCCTCGAGGTGCTGCGCATCATCAACGAGCCGACGGCCGCCGCGCTGGCCTATGGCATGGACAAGAAGCACGCCGGCACGATCGCGGTCTATGACCTCGGCGGCGGCACCTTCGACGTCTCGATCCTGGAGATCGGCGACGGCGTCTTCGAGGTGAAGTCCACCAACGGCGACACCTTCCTCGGCGGCGAGGACTTCGACCAGCGAATCATCGATTACCTCGCGGACGAGTTCAAGAAGGAGAACGGCATCGACCTGCGCGGCGACAAGCTCGCCCTGCAGCGCCTGAAGGAAGCCGGCGAGAAGGCCAAGATCGAGCTCTCCTCCTCGAAGCAGACCGAGATCAACCTGCCCTTCATCACCGCCGACGCCTCCGGGCCGAAGCACCTCGTGATGCAGCTCACCCGCGCCAAGCTCGAGGCCCTGGTCGACGACCTGATCCAGCGCACGCTGGAGCCGGTGAAGAAGGCCCTGGCCGATGCGGGCGTGACGGCTGGCGAGATCGACGAGGTCATCCTCGTCGGCGGCATGACGCGCATGCCCAAGGTCATCGAGGTGGTGAAGAACCATTTCGGCAAGGACCCGGCGCGCAACGTGAACCCCGACGAGGTCGTGGCCATCGGCGCGGCGATCCAGGGCGGCGTGCTCAAGGGTGACGTGAAGGACGTCCTGCTGCTCGACGTGACCCCGCTTTCGCTGGGCATCGAGACGCTGGGCGGCGTGTTCACGCGCCTGATCGACCGCAACACGACGATCCCGACCAAGAAGTCGCAGACCTTCAGCACCGCGGACGACAACCAGACGGCCGTGACCATCAAGGTGTTCCAGGGCGAGCGCGAGATGGCGGCGGACAACAAGCTGCTGGGCAACTTCGACCTGCAGGGCATCCCGCCGGCACCGCGCGGCGTGCCGCAGGTGGAGGTGACCTTCGACATCGACGCGAACGGCATCGTGAGCGTCTCGGCGAAGGACAAGGCCACCGGCAAGGAGACGCAGATCAAGATCCAGGCCAAGTCCGGCCTGTCGGACGCCGACATCGAGAAGATGGTGCGCGACGCCGAGTCCAATGCCGAGGCCGACAAGAAGCGGCGCGAGGCGGTCGAGGCCCGCAACCAGCTCGATACCCTGGTGCATTCGACCGAGAAGACGATCAGCGAGAACGGCGACAAGGTGCCGGCCGGTGAGCGTGCGGCGGCCGAGGCGGCGATCGTCGAGGCGCGCAGCGCGATGGAAGGCGGCGACGCCGAGGCCATCAACGCCGCGGCCGAGAAGCTCAGCCAGGCCGCGATGAAGCTCGGCGAGGCCATGTACAAGGCCGAGCAGGCGTCCCCACAGCCCGAGGCCGGGCCGACGGGCGCCAAGCCGGATGACAACGTCGTCGACGCCGAGTTCGAAGAGGTCGATCCGAAGAAGAAGAAGAGCTGAGGTTGCTCGACGGCATCCTTCATCTTTTCCCGCCCGGGCCAGCGATGGCCCGGGCGTCGCTTCATTTCGGGTAGGGCGAAAGAATGGCCAAGCGCGACTGTTACGAAGTGCTCGGCGTCGGACGCGACGCCACCGACGACGACCTGAAGAAGGCCTATCGCAAGCTCGCGATGCAGTATCACCCTGACCGCAACCACGGCGACGACAAGGCCGAGGCGCGGTTCAAGGAGATCAGCGAGGCCTATGAGATCCTGAAGGACGGCGAGAAACGCGCCGCCTACGACCGCTACGGCCACGGCGCCTTCGAGAATGGCGGCGCCGGAGGCAGTCCCTTCGGGCAGGGCGGCGGCTTCGAGGATATCTTCGAGGAGATGTTCGGCCGCTTCGGCGGCCGGGGCGGCGGGCGCCAGAATTCCGGCCGCGGCGCGGATCTCCGCCAGGAGGTCCATGTCACGCTCGAAGAGGCCTTCGCGGGCGTCAAGAAGACCATCCGCGTCCCCTCCTCGGTCCAGTGCGAGGCCTGCACGGGCTCCGGCGCCGAGGGCGGCAGCGCCAGCGTGCAGACCTGCGGCACCTGCCGCGGCGCAGGCAAGGTGCGCGCGCAGCAGGGCTTCTTCCTGATCGAGCGCACCTGCCCGACCTGCTCGGGCTCGGGCAAGATCATCAAGAACCCCTGCAAGATCTGCCATGGCGCGGGCCGCGTGCAGCGCGACCGCACGCTGAACGTCTCCATCCCCGCGGGCGTGGAGGACGGCACGCGCATCCGCCTCTCCGGCGAGGGCGAGGCGGGGCTGCGCGGTTCTCCGGCGGGCGACCTCTACGTCGATATTGGCGTGAAGCCGCACCCGCTCTTCCAGCGCGAGGGACCCAACATCATGGTCCGCGTACCGCTGCGCATGACGCAGGCGGCGCTCGGCGCCAGCGTGGAGGTGCCTTCGATCGATGGCGGCCGCTCGGCGGTGAAGATCCCCGCCGGCACGCAGACGGGCGACAACTTCCGGCTGCGCGGCAAGGGCTTCTCGGTGCTGCGCAGCGCGGCGCGCGGGGACATGTACGTGCAGGTGGTGGTGGAAACCCCGCTCCACCTCTCGCCCCGTCAGCGCGAGCTGCTGGAGGCCTTCGAGGCGGAAGCGGAGAACGGCGGGAAGCACTCGCCGGAGAACGAGGGTTTCTTCGCCAAGGTGAAGGAATTCTGGGACGGCCTGGCCCGCTGACGCGAAAGCGGCCGGCCCCGCCAGGGACCGGCCGCCTCGCCGTCGTCATGTCACAGTCGTCAGTTCACCGGGGCGTCAGATGCCCCAGTAGTTGTCGACCAGGCTCCAGTCGCGCACGCCGACCGGCTCATAGACCGGCGCCGAATCCAGGCGCTCCTTCGTGATGTTGTCCACGACGAAGCCCTCGAGTTCGTTGTCGTAGCGCAGCATGCGCCACGGCACGGCATAGTGCTTCGAGCCGAGGCCCAGGAAGCCGCCGAAATTCAGCACGCCGTATTCGACGGTGCCCGCGCGCTTGTCGATCATCAGGTCTTCGATATGGCCGATGCGTTCGCGATCGGCGCCGAAGACCGAGACTCCGTTCACCTTGCCCGCGGCGACGAGATAGCCCTGGGTGTCTTCGGTGAGATCGGCGGTGGTGGGCTGGCGGATGGTGTCGATCATGTCGTTCCTTTCCAGTTGCCTTGCCAAGTGAACGCATCGGAGGGAGGCAGGGTTGCCTTCGTGGCCCGCTCCGCGTCATGACGGCCGCCTGAGAAAGGGAAATGAGATGAGCCTCCGCATCGGCATCACCGGCATCGCCGGCCGCATGGGCCAGCTGCTCTCGGAGGAGGTCGCCGCCGCGGGCGCGACGCTCGCCGGCGGCACGGCACGCGGCGACGATCCGCGCGCGCTGTTCCAGGCCAGCGACGTCGTCATCGACTTCACGAACGCGCATTCGGCGCCCGCGCATGCCGCGCTGGCGGCCGAGCTCGGCAAGGGGCTCGTGCTCGGCTCCTCCGGTCTTTCCGCCGCCGAGGAGAAGGCCGTGGCCGAGGCCGCGCAGCGCGCGCCCATCGTCTATGCCGCGAATTTCGCGACCGGCGTGAACCTCGTCCTCGCGCTGGCGGAGAAGCTCGCCGCCGCCCTGCCGGCCGAGCAGTACGACGCCGAGATCGTGGAGATGCATCACCGCCAGAAGGTGGATGCGCCCTCGGGTACCGCCATCGCCATGGGCCGTGCCGTGGCCAAGGGCCGCGGCACCACGCTGGAGGAGGCGGGGCGCGAGAGCGGGCGCGACGGCCATACCGGCGCGCGCAAGACCGGCACGATCGGCTTCGCCGCGCTGCGCGGCGGCCAGGTGGTGGGCGAGCACACGCTGCTCTTCGCCGCCGGCTCGGAGCACATCGCCCTCACCCATCGCAGCTTCGACCGGCGCGCCTATGCGACCGGGGCGGTGCGCGCGGCGCAGTGGCTCTCGGGGCGGGCGCCCGGCCTCTACTCGATGAGCGACGTGCTCGGGCTGGGCTAAGGCCTCACGCCGCCAGAAGGCGCTTCCCGTCGCCGATCGTTTGGGCGCAGCATCTCCCCAGGGACGATGGGGGAGACGCCCGGAATGAGTGCGACACGCACCTTGGAAACCCTGCTGGGACGCGGCGCCCCCGGGGCGCCCGCGATCCGCGCACCGGGGCGGCCACCCCTCACTCACGCGGCCCTGCGCACACTCGCCGCGGAAACGGTGGCCGCGCTGAACGCACGCGGCATCGGCCGCGGGGACCGCGTGGCGATCGTCCTGCCCAATGGGCCGGAGATGGCGGCCGCCTTCCTGTGCCTCGCCGCCGGGGCCTCCACGGCGCCGCTCAACCCCGCCTATCGGTCGGAGGATTTTTCCTTCTACCTGCAGGACCTCCGGCCGAAGGCGCTCGTCGTCCAGCGGGGCGTCGAGACGCCGGCCCGCGCCGTCGCCGAAGGGCTGGGCATCCCCGTGCTGGAGCTGGTTCCCGGCGCAGCGGCGGGCAGCTTCACCCTCGAAGGCGGCCCCGCCGGCACACCGGCCCGGCCCGGCATGGCGCAGGAGGAGGAGGAGGCCCTGGTGCTGCACACCTCCGGCACCACCGCGCGCCCCAAGATCGTGCCGCTCAGCCAGCGTAACATCGCGGCCTCCGCCGCGCATATCGGCGCGACGCTGGAGCTTTCGGCGGACGATGCCTGCCTCAACATCATGCCGCTCTTCCACATCCACGGGCTGATCGCGGCCGTGCTGTCGAGCGTGGCAGCGGGCGGCGCGGTCTGCTGCACGCCCGGCTTCGACGCGCTGCGCTTCTACCGCCTGATCGAGGAGGAGCGGCCGAGCTGGTACACGGCCGTGCCCACCATGCACCAGGCCATCCTGGGCCGCGCCGAGCGCAACGCCGAAATCATCGCGCGTGTGCCGCTGCGCTTCATCCGCTCCTCCTCGGCCTCGATGCCGGGGCCGGTGATGGAGCAGATGGAGGCCGTCTTCGGCTGCCCCCTGGTCGAGAGCTACGGCATGACCGAGGCCGCCCACCAGATGGCATCCAACCCGCTGCGCGGCACCCGCAAGCCGGGCGCGGTCGGCCTGCCGGCCGGGCCCGAGGTCGGCATCATGGACGAGGATGGCGGGCTCCTGCCGCGCGGCGAGGTGGGCGAGGTGGTGATCCGCGGCCCCAACGTCACCGCCGGCTACGAGGCCAATCCGGAGGCCAATGCCAAGGCCTTCAGCGACGGCTGGTTCCGCACCGGCGACCAGGGGATGCTCGATGCCGACGGCTACCTGCAGCTCACCGGACGCCTCAAGGAGATCATCAACCGCGGCGGCGAGAAGGTGAGCCCACTGGAGGTGGACGGCGTCCTCTCCGCCCATGAGGGCGTGGCCCAGGCGCTGTGCTTCGCCATCCCGCACGGCAAGCTGGGCGAGGAGGTCGGCGCGGCCGTGGTGCTGCGCGAGGGCGCCGAGCTGACCGAGCGCGAGCTGCGCGACTTCGCGGCGCTGCACCTGGCGGAGTTCAAGGTGCCGCGGAAGGTGGTCTTCCTGGACGAGATCCCGAAGGGCGCC
Source organism: Roseococcus pinisoli (assembly GCF_018413645.1). GTDB lineage: Bacteria > Pseudomonadota > Alphaproteobacteria > Acetobacterales > Acetobacteraceae > Roseococcus > Roseococcus pinisoli. The sequence continues at coordinate 1,599,881 of NZ_JAHCDA010000001.1, read as the reverse complement.
ACCGGCAAGCTGATGCGGATCGGCCTGGCTGAGAAGCTAGGCCTCAGCCTTTGAGGGGGCCTTGCCCCCTCAAGCTCCCCCAGCAGGAAACTCAGTTTCCTGCACCTTCGGGTCCAGGGCCAAAAGCCCTGGCGGGGTGCGCGAGGGGCAGCGCCCCTCGCATCCCATAGGAGAAATCATGCGCATCTGCATCTTCGGGGCCGGCGCCATCGGCGGGCTCATGGCCGCCCGGATCGAGGCGGCGAAATCGGCCGAGGTCACCCTCATCGCCCGCGGGCCGCACCTGGCCGCGATGCAGGAGCGCGGGCTGAAGCTGATCAGCAGCGGCGCCGAGACCGTCGTGCATCCCCGCTGCGTCGCCACCGCCGCGGAGGCCGGGCCGCAGGATGCCGTGATCGTCACGCTGAAGGCGCATTCCCTGCCCTCGGCCGCCGTGCAGATGCAGCCGCTGCTGGGGCCCGAGACCGCCATCGTCTCCGCGGTGAACGGGATTCCCTGGTGGTACTTCCACGAGATCGGCAGCGCCCATGAGGGCCGCCGCGTCGAGAGCGTGGACCCGGGCGGCGAGGTCTCGCGCCTGCTGCCGCCGGAGCGCGCCATCGGCTGCATCGTCTATCCGGCGGCCGAGGTGGCGGAGCCCGGTGTCATCGAGCACGGCTATGGCGACCGCTTCACCCTGGGCGAACCCGGCGGGACCCGCACCCCGCGCATCGAGGCGCTGAGCGCCGCGCTGATCGCCGCCGGCTTCAAGGCCCCCATCCGCCCCCGCATCCGCGACGAGATCTGGGTGAAGCTCTGGGGCAACCTGGCCTTCAACCCGATCAGCGCCCTCACCTGCAACACGCTGCAGGAGCTGACGGGCGATCCGGGCCAGCGCGAGGTAGCGCGCGCCATGATGCTGGAAGCGCAGGCCATCGGCGAGGCGCTCGGCGTGCGCTTCGCCATCGACGTGGACAAGCGCATCGCCGGCGCGGCCGAGGTGGGCGCGCACCGCACCTCCATGCTGCAGGACCTCGAGCGCGGCCGGCCCATGGAGATCGAGGCGCTGCTGGGCGTTATCGTCGAATTCGCGGAGCTGACCCGGCTGCCGGCGCCGACCTGCCGGATCGTGCTGTCGCTGGTGCGCGCGCGGGCGAAGGCGGCGGGCTGCCTTTAATGCGGCTTAAGCCCTGCAACGCCCCGATCAATTCGAATGCATGATTCTGCAGGATAGACGGAATCACGATCCCACCATTCTCGTTTCAGAGTGTTCAATTCTCATATTGCGTTACTACAGATGTCAAAATGACGCGGCCCCTTCCCCGCCCGTATCGCACCATCCGAATTAAACAAAAGTCATATATCGTTAGTTGATCTGACCTCGGTCGGAGCGGCAGAAAAAAGAACAACGTCACGTCGCGCGTGCCCCCGGGCATGCGGGCGGCGGTGTCCATGGCCTGAAGAAGCCAGCAAAAAGGGGTGGTGAATGTCTGGATACGCAAGGGCGCCAGCCGCCCCACGACCGATGACCGCCGGCGAGAAGAAGGTGATCTTCGCCTCCTCGCTCGGCACGGTCTTCGAATGGTACGACTTCTATCTCTACGGCAGCCTCGCGGTCATCATCGGCGCCAAGTTCTTCAGCCAGTTCGACCCCAACACGCGCAACATCTTCGCGCTGCTGGCCTTCGCCGCCGGCTTCCTCGTGCGGCCCTTCGGCGCCCTGGTCTTCGGTCGCCTCGGCGACCTGGTCGGGCGCAAGTACACCTTCCTCGTCACCATCCTGATCATGGGCACCTCGACCTTCATCGTCGGCATCCTGCCCACCTCGGATCAGATCGGCATCTCGGCCGCCGTCATCCTCATCATCCTGCGCCTCCTCCAGGGCCTCGCGCTCGGCGGCGAGTATGGCGGTGCCGCGACCTACGTCGCCGAGCACGCGCCCCAGGGCCGGCGCGGCTTCTATACGAGCTGGATTCAGACCACCGCGACGCTCGGCCTCTTCCTCTCGCTGCTGGTGATCCTCTTCACTCGCACCGCGCTGGGCGAGGCCGCCTTCGCCGATTGGGGCTGGCGCATCCCCTTCCTGCTCTCGATCGTGCTGCTCGGCATCTCGGTCTGGATCCGGCTGCAGCTGCAGGAAAGCCCGGCCTTCCAGAAGATGAAGGCCGAGGGCACGGGCTCCAAGGCGCCGCTCACCGAGGCCTTCGGGCAGTGGAAGAACGCCAAGATCGCGCTCATCGCCCTCTTCGGCCTGACCATGGGCCAGGGCGTCGTCTGGTACACGGGCCAGTTCTACGCGCTCTTCTTCATCCAGAGCATCCTGAAGGTCGACGGCTACACGGCGAATCTGCTGATCGCCTGGTCGCTCATCCTCGGCACCGGCGGCTTCATCTTCTTCGGCTGGCTGTCCGACAAGATCGGCCGCAAGCCGATCATCCTGCTGGGCTGCGCCCTGGCGGCGCTGACCTACTTCCCGCTCTTCCAGATGCTGACGCGCGAGGCCAACCCGGCCCTTTACGCCGCGCAGCAGAACATCCCGGTCCGCGTGGTCGCGGCGCCCGGCGACTGCCACTTCCAGTTCAACCCCACCGGAACGGTGACCTTCACCACCTCCTGCGACATCGCCAAGGCGGCGCTGGCGGGCCTCTCCATCCCCTACACGCAGGAAACGGGGCCGGCCGGCCACGTGGCGACGGTGCATGTGGGCAACTCGGTGGTGAATTCCTTCGACGTCACGCAGGCCGGGGCCGGCGCAGCAGCGGCGCGGGCCACCTTCACGCGTGAGCTGAGCGCGGCGCTGACCGCAGCGGGCTTCCCGCCCGCGGCCAACCCCTCGGTCGTGAAGATGGCGCATCCCTTCGACATCTTCCGCGAGCAGCCGGCCGTGATCATCGGCATCCTGTTCATCCTGGTGATCTACGTGACCATGGTCTACGGGCCGATCGCGGCCGCCCTGGTGGAGCTCTTCCCGACGCGGATCCGCTACACCGGCATGTCGCTGCCCTATCACATCGGCAACGGCTGGTTCGGCGGCCTGCTGCCGGCGACGACCTTCGCCCTGATCGCGGCGACGGGCGATATCTACTTCGGCCTCTGGTACCCGATCATCTTCGCGGTCGCGACCGTGGTCATCGGCGTGATCTTCCTGCCGGAGACAAAGGATCGCGACCTCTTCGCCGACGACCACGCCCCCACCAGGGCGCCGGGATACCGTCCGGCGGAATAGTCTTCCACGTGAAGGCCACGTGACAGGCGCCGGGGGGAAACCCCCGGCGCTTCTTGCATTCAGGACAGATAAGACGGGCTGGGCGGGCGCGGAAACGCGCCCGGCCGAAGCTCAGAAGTGGCTCCAGCCCCCGCGCGGGAGGCTGATGGGGCTGCCTCCTGCACCCAGGGCCGTCACCTCCGACGCCCCCGCCACGAACCTTCCGACGCGCGTGACCGGCGTCCCCGAGGCCTTGCCCGCCTCCGCCGCGCGGGCGGCATCCTCCGGCGCAACGGCGAAGAGCAGCTCGTAATCGTCGCCGCCGGTAAGGATCAGCGGCAGCAGCGCCGGATCGGCCGCCAGCGCGGCCCGCGCACCGTCCGAGAGCGGCAGCGCCCCGGCCTCTACTTCCGCCCCGCAGGCAGCGAGCCGGCAGAGATGGCCGCAATCCTGGACAAGCCCGTCCGAGATATCCATTGCCGCCCGCGCCACGCCCCGCAGTGCGAGGCCGAGCGCCAGCCGGGGCCGGGGCACGCGGTAGCGGTCGGCCAGGAAGCCGTCATCGGCCAGGGTGCCGCGCGCCGCGCGCAGTCCCAGCGCGCCGTCGCCGATGGTGCCGGAGACCCAGATCTCGTCCCCCGGCCGGGCGCCCCGGCGCAGCAGCGCCTCGCCTTTCGGCACGGTGCCCAGGATGGTGAGGGAGAGGGTCAGCGGGCCCGGCGTGGAAACCGTGTCCCCGCCCAGGACGGCCAGGCCGAACTCCGCCTGGTCCTGCGCCAGCCCCGCCGTGAAGGCGTCAAGCCATTCCGGCGTGGTGCCCTTGGGCAGGGCCGCGGTCATGAGATAGCCCAGCGGCGCCGCGCCCATGGCCGCAAGGTCGCTGAGGTTCACGCGAAGGAGCTTGCGCCCAATCGTCTCCGGCGGATCGTCGGGCAGGAAATGGACGCCCGCGACCATCGCGTCGGCCGACAGCACCAGCTGGCCCGCCGGCACATCCAGCACCGCCGCGTCGTCGGACAGCGCCAGCGCGCCCTCCCCCGCCAGCGGCAGGAAATGGCGCGCGATGAGCGAGAATTCGGGAGGCAGGCTCACCCCCCGTTGAACTCCTCGGCGCGCAGCGCGCGCGCCATGGCGTCCAGCACGCCGTTGCAGAAGCGCGGCTCCTCGCCGCCGAAGAAGCCATGGGCGATGTCCATGTACTCCTTGATGACGACGCGCGCGGGCGGGCCGCCCATGTCGCGCATCTCGCCGCCCGCGGCGCGCAGGATGGCGCGCAGCACCGGGTCCAGGCGCGTCATCGCCCAGCCCGTCGCGAGATGGGCGGAGATGACCTGGTCGAGGTCCTCGGTATGCGTCGCGGCGCCGCGCATGATGCGGGTGAAGAGCGGCACGTCCGCTTCTTCCACGCGCCCATCCTCGAAGCCCTGCTGGCCCGGGGCGGTGCCCAGCCGGTGGCGGACGAACTGGTCCAGCACCGCCTCGATGGCGTCGCCCGACTGCTCGGTCTGGAACAGGGCCTGCACGGCGGCCACGCGGGCGCCGGTGCGCGGCCGGCCCGGATTAGGCTTCGGCACCTTGGTGGCAGCCATCATCCCAGACCCCATTTGCGTCGTAGTCCCACTTGAAGCAGCGCGGCCTGGGCCGCCTCGGCGCCCTTGTTATGGCGGTCGTCGCTGGAACGCTCGATGGCCTGCTGCAGGTTGTGCACCGTCAGCAGCCCGAAGCCGATGGCCGCGCCTGTCGCGACGGAAAGGCTCATCACGCCCGAGCAGGCCTCGCGGCAGATATGGTCGTAATGGTCGGTGTCGCCCTTCACCACGCAGCCGAGCAGCACGAAGCCGTCCCAATAGGGCGCGTCCTCGGGGTGATCCATGGCGTCGAGCGCGATGCGCAGCGCGGCCGGCAGCTCATAGGCGCCCGCCACGTCCACGACCTCGAGCTCGCCGCCGGCCTCGGCGACGACGCGCTCGACGCCCTTGCGCATGCCGCCCACGATCTCGTCGTAATACGGCGCCTGGATCAGCAGGATGCGCGGCGGCTCGCCGTCGATCCGGACGGTGTCGCGCTTCGGGCCGTCAATGGTGCTCACGCCTGGCTCTCCCCGGCCTTGGTTTCGCCGATCACGGGCCGCGTCTCGAGGACGCGCAGGCCCCAGCCCTCCAGCCCGACGACCGGGCGCGGGTTGTTGGACAGGCGGATGATGTCCCGAAGGCCGAGATCGGCGAGGATATGCGCGCCGATGCCGTAGTCGCGCAGCTGCGGCTGCGGCTTGCCGTTGCGGCGGTTGCGGATCTGCCGGCTGATGCCGTCGGGCCGCGAGTCGCGCAGCATGACGACGACGCCGCGCCCCTCGGCCGCGATGGTCTCCATCGCGCCGTGCAGCTCGCGGATGCCGCGGCCGCCAACCATGTCATTGAGGATGCTGGCGGCATGCATGCGCGTCAGCACGGGCTCGGGCCCGGAGATGTCGCCCTTGATGAGCGCGATGTGCTCGCCGCCCTCGACGGCGCCGGCATAGACGATGATGCGCCAGTCGCCGCCCACCGCATGCGTGACCTCGCCCTCCTCGACGCGGCGCACCAGCCGCTCCGTGCGGCGGCGGTAGCCGATGAGGTCGGCGATGGTGCCGAGCTTGAGGCCGTGCAGCTGCGCGAACTGCACCAGGTCCGGCAAGCGGGCCATGGTGCCGTCGTCGTTCATGATCTCGCAGATCACGCCGGCGGGGTTCAGACCCGCGAGGCGGGCGAAGTCGACCGCGGCCTCGGTATGGCCGGCGCGGACCAGCGTGCCGCCCTCGCGCGCCACCAGCGGGAAGACGTGGCCCGGGGTGACGATGTGCTCGCGCGAGAGCTCGGGGTTGATGGCCACGGCCACCGTGCGCGCGCGATCGGCGGCGGAGATGCCGGTGGTGACGCCGTCCCGCGCCTCGATCGAGACGGTGAAGGCCGTCTGGTGCCGCGTGCCGTTGCTCTGCGCCATCAGCGGCAGGCCGAGCTGCTCGACCCGCTGCCGCGTCATGGCGAGGCAGATCAGGCCGCGCGCGTAGCGGGCCATGAAGTTGATGGCGTCAGGCGTCGCGAACTGCCCGGGGATGACGAGGTCGCCCTCGTTCTCGCGGTCCTCGTCGTCGACGAGGATGAACATCTTGCCGCGCCGGGCCTCCTCCAGGAGCTCCTCGGTGGGCGTGATGAACTCGTGGAAACTGGTCGTACGGGTGGCAACGCTCACGCGCGGAACTCCAGGAGCCGGGCGACGTAGCGCGCCAGCGTGTCGATCTCGATGTTGACCCCGTCGCCCGGCTGCAGCGTGCCGAAGCTCGTCACGGCGGTGGTGTGGGGGATGATGTTGACCCCGAAGCTCTCCTCGTCAACCTCGTTGACCGTCAGGGAGACGCCATCCACCGCAACGCTGCCCTTCACGGCGATCAACCGTGCGATCTCGCCCGGGACGCGGAAGCGCCAGCGGACGGAGGCATTCTCGGGAATGGCGGAGACGACGGTGCCCACCGCGTCCACATGGCCGGAGACGAGATGGCCGCCCAGCTCGTCGCCCAGCTTCAGGGAGCGCTCCAGGTTGATCCGCTGGCCGGCCTTCCAGCCGGATTCGGCCGCGCGGTTGTTGCCCACCCGCGCCCGCCAGTTGCCGATCGTGGTGCGGGACAGGGTCTCCGCGCTCGCATCGACGGCGAAGCTGTCACCATTCAGCTCCACCGCCGTCAGGCAGACGCCGGAGCAGGCGATGGAGCAGCCGAGTTCCGCCCCCGTCAGGAAGTCGGGCGCGACGCCGATGACGAGGCGCATGTCCTGCCCCTCGCCGATGGGCAGGACCTCGCGCAGCGTGCCGAGGGCGGTGATGATCCCGGTGAACATGCGCTAATCCTTTGCGTATTCGCTCATGATGTCGGCGCCCAGGCGCCGGGAGTCCAGAAGGCGGAAGCGGGGCATGGCGGAAAGCGGCCCGATGCCGAGGCCGCCCAGGCTTTCCAGCCCCTCGGCGCCAAGCATGGCCGGGGCGTGGAACCACACCAGCCGGTCCACCAGCCCCGCCTTGAGCAGCGCGGCGGCGAGATGCGCGCCGCCCTCCACCATCACGCGGGTGACGCCCCGGGCGCCCAGCGCCTGGAGCATGGCGCGCGGCTGCAGCCCGCCACCGGATGCGCGGCGGATCGTCACCACCTCGACGCCGGCGGTGATGTAGGGCGCCAGCACCGCGGGCCGATGCCCGGCCCCCGTCAGCACCCAGGTCGGCTGCGCGCGCGCCTGGGTGACGAGCCTGGCCGTCAGCGGAAGGCGCAGCCGGGCATCCGCCACGACGCGCAGCATGGGCACCGGGTCCATGCCCGGGATGCGGCAGTCCAGCTCCGGATCGTCGGCCACGGCCGTGCCGCTGCCGACCATCACCGCGTCGTGCCGCGCGCGCAGGGCATGGACGGCACGGCGAGCGCCCTCGCCCGTGATCCAGCGGCTCTCGCCCGAGGCGGTGGCGATGCGGCCATCCAGCGTGGAGGCGAGCTTGAGGGTCACCAGCGGCAGACCCTGGGTGACGCGGCGGATGAACCCGGCATTCAGCGCCGCGGCCTCCTCGCCCATCAGCCCTTCCTCGACGGCGATGCCCGCGTCGCGGAGCCGCGCGAAGCCGCGCCCGTCCACCCGGCGGTCCGGGTCGCGCAGCGCCACGACGACCCGCGCCACGCCGGCACGGATCAGCGCGTCGCAGCAAGGCGGCGTGCGGCCGAAATGCGAGCAGGGCTCCAGCGTGACATAGGCGGTGGCGCCGCGGGCCGATCCGGGCGAGAGCGCCTCGGCGCGCGTCAGCGCCTCGACCTCGGCATGGGGGCGGCCGCCGGGCTGCGTCCAGCCGCGGCCGATGACGATGCCGTCCTTCACCAGGACGCAGCCCACCGAGGGGTTGGGCCAGGTGTTCCCGAGCCCCCGCGCCGCGACCTGGAGCGCGGCCCGCATATGGGCCCGGTCACCGGACATCAAGGGGTATCCAGGCCGCCCAGGAAGGCCTGGAAGTCCTTGGCCTCGGAGAAGTTCTGGTAGACCGAGGCGAAGCGCACATAGGCGACCTGGTCGACGCCCTTCAGCGTCTCCATCACCATCTCGCCGATGCGGCGGGAGGGGATCTCGGCCTCGGTCTCCATCTCGAGGCGACGCTGGATGCCGTTGAGCAGGCGCTCGATCCGGTCGTCGTCGATCGGCCGCTTGCGGCAGGCGATGCGGATGGATTTGCTGAGCTTGTCCCGGTCGAAGGGCACGCGACGGCCATCGGTCTTGAGGACCGTGAGCTCGCGCAGCTGCACCCGCTCGAAGGTCGTGAAGCGGTTGCCGCAGGCCGGGCAGAAGCGCCGGCGCCGGATGGAGGAGCCGTCCTCGGAGGGACGGCTGTCCTTCACCTGGGTCTCGTCATTACTGCAATAAGGGCAGCGCATCTTCTTGGCCCTCAGACGCCGGGCGCCGGCTGGGCCGGCTTGGCTTCGCGCCCTGTCATGTCTCGCTCGCTCTCAGGTCGGTCGCGGCGCGCCGGCCGCGGGTGCGGCCGGATCCTCGCGGGGCGTCCCCATCCTAGCAGCGCGACGCTCCCCTTCAGTAGATGGGGAAGCGCGCGCAGAGGGCCTTCACTTCCTCGCCGACCGCCTTCTCGACCGCGGCATTGCCTTCGGGCGAATTCGCGGCAGCCAGGCCGTCCAGCACGCGGCCGATCAGCTTGGCCACCTGCTTGAACTCCTCCTCGCCGAAGCCGCGCGACGTCGCTGCGGGGGAGCCCAGGCGCACGCCCGAGGTCACCATCGGCTTGGCCGGATCGAAGGGGATGGCGTTCTTGTTGCAGGTGAGGTGCGCGCGGTTCAGCGCGGCCTCGGCATCCTTGCCCGTGAGGTTCTTCGGGCGCAGGTCCACCAGCATCAGGTGGTTGTCCGTGCCGCCGGTCACGATACCGAAGCCCTGGGCCTTCAGGCTGTCCGCCAGCGTCGCGGCGTTCGTCACGGTTTGCTGGGCATAGGCGCGGAAGTCGGGGCGCAGCGCCTCGCCGAAGGCCACGGCCTTGCCGGCGATGACATGCATCAGCGGCCCGCCCTGCAGGCCCGGGAAGACGGCCGAGTTGATCTTCTTCGCCAGCGCCTCGTCATTGGTGAGGATCAGGCCGCCGCGCGGGCCGCGCAGCGTCTTGTGCGTGGTGCTGGTCGTGACATGCGCATGCGGCACCGGCGAGGGATGCGCGCCGCCGGCCACGAGGCCCGCGAAATGCGCCATGTCGACCATGAAATAGGCGCCGACCTCATCCGCGATCTCGCGGAAGCGGGCGAAGTCCCAGTGGCGGGCATAGGCCGAGCCGCCGGCGACGATGACCTTGGGGCGGGATTCACGGGCGATGCGCGCGACCTCCTCCATGTCGATCAGCTGGTCCTCGCGGCGCACCGTGTAGGGCGCCACCTTGAACCACTTGCCGGACTGGTTGGCGGGCGAGCCGTGCGTCAGGTGCCCACCGGCCGCGAGGTCGAGGCCCATGAAGGTGTCGCCGGGCTGCATCAGCGAGAAGAAGACGGCCTGGTTCGCCTGGGCGCCGCTATGCGGCTGCACATTGGCGAAGGCGGCGCCGAAGAGCTGCTTCACGCGCTCGATCGCCAGCGTCTCGACGATGTCCACATATTCGCAGCCGCCATAGTAGCGGCGGCCGGGATAGCCCTCGGCATACTTGTTGGTGAGGACGGTGCCCTGCGCCTCGAGCACGGCGCGGCTGACGATGTTCTCCGAGGCGATGAGCTCGATGCCGTCCTGCTGGCGGACCAGCTCCTTGCCGACGGCGTCGGCGATCTCGGCGTCGGCCTCGGCGAGGCCGGCCTGGAAGAAGCGGGCGGGAAGGAAGCGGGCAGCGGCCTCGTTCATGTCGGGCGATCCTTGGGCAGGGGGAACGCGACATATCATGGTAAGGCTGAGGGGCGAAACCGGCCTGGCGGCAGATCAGGCCGGTCGCCGCGGCATGACGCCGCTCAGATCATCACTCAGGCGAGCGCGGTGTCGGGGCTCAGCTTGTCGATCCGGCCCTGGTGCCGCCCGCCCTCGAACTCGGTCGCGAGGAAGGCCGCCAGCGCGTCCAGCGCCACCTCCACGCCGAGGGTGCGGGCGCCGAAGCAGGCGATGTTCGCGTCGTTATGCGCGCGGGTCAGCCGGGCCTCGGTGGAATTGTGCAGGTTCACCGCGCGGATGGCCGCGTGGCGGTTGGCCGCGATGCTCATGCCGATGCCCGAGCCGCAGACGAGCACGCCGAAGCGGGCCTCGCCCGAGACGACCTTGGCCGAGACCTCATGCGCGAAGTCCGGATAGTCCACGCTCTCCTCGCCATTGGTGCCGGCGTCCAGCACGATGTGCCCGGCGGCATCGAGGGCAGCGCTCAGGGCGCGCTTCAGGGGCAGGCCCGCATGGTCGGATCCGATGGCGATGATCATGGGGCGGAGCGATAGCATGGGCCTTTCCGGCCCGGCATCGCGATCTCGTCATGGCGGCCCGGCGTGGGCCTCCAGGAAGGCCGCGACGCGGAGGCGGGCGGCAGCCCTCGCCTCGGGATTGGGGCCCAAGGAGACGGTGCGGTTGTTGGGCAGGAACATCGTCCGGATGCCGCCCGAAAGCTGGTCGAAGGAATGGTGCGCGCCGCGATAGAGCTCGACCTCGATGCGGCCGGGCGCGCTGGCGGCCATCTGCTCGCAGGGCTGCGGCGGGGTCCAGTCGTCGGCGGCGCCCAGCAGCATGAGCAGCGGCGCGGTGCCCGCGATCGGCCCGATCGAGACGCCCTGCGCACGCCCGCAGCCCGGATACATGGCAATGGCGGCATGCACGAGGCCGGACGGGGCGGCGTTCCAGGCCGCCAGCGTGGTCGAGCCGCCATGCGACCAGCCGATCAGCACCACGCCCTCCCCCCGCGCCCAGGGCTGCGCGCGGGCCCATCGGGCGGCCTCCAGCGCATCCCAGCGGCGCACGCTCACCGGCCCGGCCGGGAAGGCGGGCACGCCACAAGCCTGGCCGAGGCCGCGGCTGCCAAAGCTATCGGGGAAGAGCACCGGATGGCCCGCCGCGACGAGCCGCGCCGCCCAATCCTGCTGATGCGGCGGCAGTCGGAGCGGCCGGTCGGCGGTGCCCAGCCCGGAGCAGGAATGCAGGGCGATCACCGGCTCCCGCGTGGGGTTCGCCGGCACGAAGAGGAGCGCGCGAAGCGACGCGCCCTCCGCCCCGGGGACGGTGATCAGCTGGGCCGGGGCCGCCGGGGTCATCGCCGCCTCGTCCGCGGCGAAGGAACCCGCGCAGGCGGTCAGCAGAAGAAGCGCCATCAGGGCCCGGATCATGCTGCGCCTCGTCTCGCCATGCGGGGTCATTCCCTATCAGGAACGACCCCGCGAAGGCCAGCGCTCAGGCTTCCGCCAGCGCCCGCAGCCAGATCGCGACCGCGACGGCGCCGCCATCCGGCACGCCGACCGCGCGGGCGCCGAGATAGCTGGCGCGGCCCAGGCGCGGGGTCATAGAGGTGGTCGCCTCCGCCCCCTGCTCCGCCGCAATGGCCGCGGCCTTCAGCGCGGCGGCCAGGCCCTCCGGCAGCGCGGCCGCAAAGGCGTTCGCGGCCGGGTGCAGCGCGTCGATCATGGTGCGATCGCCGGGCTTCGCGCCGCCCAGCTCGCCGACCGAGGCCACGGCCCGGGAGAAGGCCTCGGCCCAGTCCTGCGGCTGCGGCACGCCGGGCAGCGACCGCGCGGCCCGCAGCAGCGCGGTCGCGTAGAAGGGACCGGAGCTGCCGGCCAGCGCCCGGCGCAGGGTGGCGGCCATGGCTTCGAGCGCCTTGGGCGGATCGGCCCAGGCGCCCTCGGGAAGGGCGCGAAGCGCCTCGGCGCCGCGCAGCATGCTGATCCCGAGATCGCCGTCGCCGGCCCGGCTGTCCAGATCCGTCAGCTGGGCCTCGGCCGCCTCCAGCGCGGCGGCGGCCGCCAGCGCGCCACGCTTCAACGCCGGCGCGAAGGGACCGGGCGCGACAGCCTTCTCGGCCGGCGGCTGGGGCGCCGCCGCGAGGACCTTGCGGGCAGCTTCGATCCGCCCCGATCCAGGCCAGGCCGGCGCCTCGGCCGAGGCATCGAGCAAGGCGAGACGCGCGGCGTCCAGCCGCATCACCGAGACGGAGACGCCCGGCATCTCCAGCGCCGAGAGGAAGACGCCCGACCAGGCGCGCTCGACGACGATCCCACGCTCGCGCAGCGCGGCGAGCGCCCGGCGCGCCACGATTGCCAGTTCCATCGGCGGCGTGCCGCCGAGGCCGTTGACGAGCAGCGCCACCTGCTGGCCCCGCGCCAGCCCGCCATCCTCGACGATGGTGGCCAGCAGCCGGTCCACCAGCGCATCGACCGGCCGGTGCGGCCCGCGCTCGACGCCCTGCTCGCCATGGATGCCGAGACCGAGCTCGACCTCCTCCGCACCGATCTCGAAGCCGGGACGCCCGGCCGCGGGCACCGTGCAGGCACCGAGCGCCACGCCCATGGTTCCCAGCTGGCCGGCCGCCGCCCGCGCCAGCGCCGCGACCTCGGCCAGCGGCTGGCCCGCCGCGGCCGCCGCGCCGGCGATCTTATGGACCAGCACCGTGCCGGCGATGCCGCGCCGGCGCTCGGGCGGCACCGTGTCGCGCAGCGCCACGTCGTCGGCCACGACCACGACCTCGACGGGGATGCCCTCGGCGCGGGCGAGCTCGGCGGCGAGGCCGAAATTCAGGCGGTCGCCGGTGTAGTTCTTCACGATCAGCACGGCGCCGGCGGGGCCGGCGGCGGCGCGGATCCCGGCCAGGACGGCGTCCACGCTGGGCGAGGTGAAGACGTCACCCACGACGGCGGCGGTCAGCAGGCCGGGCCCGACATAGCCGGCATGGGCCGGCTCATGGCCCGCGCCACCGCCGGAAAGGAGCGCGACCGGCCGGCTGGCGGGCGGCGGCAGGTCGGCGCGGACGACAACATCCTCATCCGCCAGAAGGGCGAGGCCCGGGTGGAGGTCGCAGACGCCCTCGAGCATTTCCCGCACGACCTGGCGCGGGTCATTGACCAGCTTCTTCATTCCGTTTTCCCCCCAAGGGCTGTCATGGCGGGGATTGTGCCCAAGCTCCCCCTGACCGGGAAGGCTGGGGCGGGAAGCTACATCGCCTCCCCTTCGGCCTTCCGCCGCAGCTCGCGCAGGCGCTCCTCGCCGGCAGGCAGCCGCGGGTGCATGGCCAGCACGGCCTCGTGGCTGCGCAGCGCGCCGCGATAGTCGCCCGCATCCTCCTGCAGGCGCGAGAGGCTGATCAGCGCGGGGAAGTGCCGCGGATCGAGCCGCAGGCATTCGCGCAGATCCGCGGCGGCGGCCACGCGGTCACCGGCCAGGGCATAGGCCTGGGCCCGCCACTGCCAGGCGTCGGGAAGGGTGGGCGCCAGGGTGATGGCGGCGTCGAAATCCTCCAGCGCGTCGTCGGCCTGGCGGGCGCGCAGATTCCGCACCCCGCGATTGATCAGCAGGGCGACGGCCGGCGTCGCCTGGCGGCTCCAGATCTGGCGGATCGCGGCCTCGGCCAGCTGCGCGCCGCGCTCGTCCGGCGCTTCGCGCAGGGCCTCGAAGGCACGGTCGAGATCGCGCGCCGCCTGGTCGGCAGGCTGGGCGAAGGCGGCAGGGGCAAGGAGGAGGAAGGCGAGCAGGGCGCGGCGCATGCGCGATTCTCCGCCCGCGCGCTCCGGGAAGCAAGCAAGCTCGCGCCCGTTAGGCGAGGACCTATCCCCGGCCCAGGACCAGGCCCGTCTCCCGCACGATCGATCGGAACTTCGCGAGCTCGGAGGCGGCGAAGGCGCGGGTGCTCTCGGGCGTCGAGGGCTCGGCCGGATCGACGCCAGCCTCCGCGAGGCGGCGGCGCAACGTGGGCTCGGCCAGGGATTCCATCGCCGCCCGGTTGAGCCGCGCGACGATCGGCGCCGGGATGCCCTTCGGCCCCTGAACCAGATTCCAGGTCACGACCTCGAAGCCGTTGAAGCCCAGCTCCTGCAGGGTCGGCACGTCGGGCAGCAGCGGATGGCGGACCAGCGAGGTCACGGCGAGCGGGCGCGAGGTGCCGTCGCGGACATGCGGATAGGCCGAGGCCAGGACCTCGGCGGAGAAATCCACCTCCGCCTTGCGCATCGCCTCCAGCACGGCCGAGCCGCCGCGATAGGGCACGTATTCCCCGCGGAAGCCGGCGCGATGGGTGAAGAGGGAGCCGGTGAGGTGGCCGATGCCACCCGTGCCGGAGCTCGCCCAGAGCGGCGGAGTGGCGCTCGCCTTCGCCGCGGCAACGAGGTCGGCCACGCTGCGATGCGGGCTCGATCCCGGCACGATGATCAGCATGGGTCCGCCGCCGAGGATCGCGATATGCGTGAAATCCTCCACGGGATCGTAGCGCACCGTGTCGGGCAGCGTGGCGGGGTTGGTGCCCTGGCTGGAGGCCGACTGCACGGCCAGGGTATAGCCGTCGGGTGCCTGGCGCGTGACGTATTCCGCGCCGATCGAGCCGCCGGCGCCCGCGCGGTTGTCGATGATCAGGCGCGCCTGTGGCGCCAGATGCGGCGCCATCCGGTCGATCAGGAGCCGGGCGGCGAGGTCCGTCGAGCCGCCCGCCAGAAAGCCCACGACGACGTTGATCGGACGGTCCGGATAGCCCGTCTGCGCCTGGGCCGGCAGCGACAGCAGGGCAGGCGCGGCCAGCAGCGTTCGGCGATGCATTTTCGTTCCCTCCCGGAGGTTGTTCGGGAGCTAAAACGAATCATCCGATGCCGTCGAGGCCCTCCGGCCGCGGGCCGCCGGCCATCCAGTCGAGCAGCTGCACCGTGTGCACCACGGGCATCGCATCGCCCGCGAGCTGCGTCATGCAGCCGATATTGCCGGCGGCGATGACGTCGGCCTTGGTGCGGCGGATGTTCTCCAGCTTGCGCGTGCGCAGCTGACCGGCGATGGCGGGCTGCAGGATGTTGTAGGTGCCGGCGCTGCCGCAGCAGATGTGGCCCTCGGCGGGCTCCTTCACCTTGAAGCCGGCGCGCGCGAGCAGCTGCTTCGGCAGGGCCGTTATCTTCTGGCCATGCTGCAGCGAGCAGGCAGAATGATAGGCGACCGTCATCGCGGGCTCGTCGCGCGTCGGCGCATAGGCGAATTTCTCGAGCACCTCGGTGATGTCCATGGCCAGGCCGGCAACGCGCGCGGCGTCCTCGGCGTCCGGCTCCTCGCGGAACATGAAGCCGTAATCCTTGAGCGTGGTGCCGCAGCCCGAGGCGTTCACCACGATCGCGTCCAGCCCCTGCCCCTCGATCTCGGCCGACCAGGCGCGGATATTGGCGCGGGCCGCCGCCATGGCGCGCTCATGCTGGCCCATGTGATGCGTCAGCGCGCCGCAGCAGCCCTGGCCCGGCGTGATCACCACCTCGATGCCCATGCGCGTCAGCAGGCGGATGGTGGCGGCGTTGATCTCGGGGTTGAGCACCTTCTGCGCGCAGCCGGTGAGCAGGCCGACGCGGCCGCGCCGCTCGCCCTCCGCCGGATGAACCTGAGCCTCCTGCATGGGATCGGGCGCCGGCAGCGCCTTGGGCGCGAGCGCCAGCATGCCGCGCAGGCGCTGCGCCAGCATGGACTGGCCGGGAATGGCCGGCTCCAGCGGGCGCGCCAGCGCCGCGGCCTTCAGCGAGAGGCGGAACAGCTTCGGGCTCGGCAGCACGCGGGCCAGCACGCCGCGCAGCATCCGCTCGGGCCAGGGGCGCTTGTAGGTCTCCTCGATATAGGTCCGCGCATGGTCGACCAGGTGCATGTAGTTCACGCCCGAGGGGCAGGTCGTCATGCAGGACAGGCAGGAGAGGCAGCGGTCCACATGCCGCACCTCGAGCTCCGAGGCCGGGCGGCCGCTCTCCAGCATGTCCTTGATGAGGTAGATGCGGCCGCGCGGGGAATCGAGCTCGTCGCCCAGCAGCAGGAAGGTCGGGCAGGTCGCGGTGCACATGCCGCAATGCACGCAGGTGCGCAGGATGCGGTTGCTCTCGGCCGTATCCGGATCGCGCAGCTGCTCCGCGGTGAAGTTCGTTTGCATACGTATCCCCAGTAGGCCAGCGCGCCGGTTCCCGTCGCGCAGCTAATCGGTGAAGCGCGCGGCGGTCCAGCCGCGCCGCGGGCGGCGGGCCTCAGGCCCGCAGGCGCCCGGGATTGAGCACGCCCGCCGGATCGAGCACCGCCTTCACCCGCCGCCCGATGGCGGCCAGCGGCAGCGCCTCCTCCGGCAGGACGGGAACGGCGGCCGCGAGCTCCGGCGGCGCGCGGAACAGCGTGAAGGTGCCGGCCGCCGCCGTGGCGGCCTGCATCACGGCGCCATGCGCCTGCACCGTGGCCGGCCCGGCCACCCAGATCAGGCCGCCGCCCCAGTCCAGCAGGAGCTTGGCCGGGAAGGCCGCCCGGAGCGAGGCCACGACGCCGGCCGCATGGGAAGGCGCGACGGAGAGGCGCCAGACGGCCTCCTCCGGAGCGGCGCGCAGCGGCACGGCATCCCGGATGGAGCGCCAGAGCGCGCGCGGATCCTCGACGAGGCTCTGCTCGCCATGCGCGGCCAGATCCTCGCGCAGGCGCCCGAGACGGTAGGTCACGCTCTCGGAGAAATCCTCGAGGCGCAGGAAGGCGGTGATGCCCCCCTCCTCCAGCACCAGCGCGGCTCCGCTCACGCCATAGGGCGAGCCGAGACCGGCGCTGAGCGCCGCGACGCCCGCCGTGACGTCCGGCACGCGCAGCGCCAGCGTGCCCGTCGCCTCGCCGGCCGGCAGGACCTTCAGGGCGATCTCGGTGATGATGCCGAGCGTGCCATGCGCGCCGCTCAGCAGCTTGCAGAGGTCGAGGCCCGTCACGTTCTTCAGCACCCGCCCGCCGGAACGGAAGATCTCGCCCTCCCCGGTGACGGCGCTGATGCCCAGCACATGGTCGCGCATCGCGCCCCACATGATGCGGCGCGGGCCGGAGAGGTTGGTGGAGACCACGCCGCCCAGGGTCGAGGGCTCCTCCGCGCCGAAGAGCACCCGCAGGTCGGGCGGCTCGGCGACGATCTGCTGGCCGTGCTCGGCCAGCGCGGCCTCGATCTCGGGGATCGGCGTGCCGGCGCGGGCGCGGATCATCAGCTCCGTGGGCCGGTAGAGGGTGATGCCCGTGAGGTTGCGCGTGGAAAGCGTGCGCGCGGCGGGGCCCCAGGGCTGCAGCGTGGGGCGCAGCATGGCGCGCTTGGTGCCACGGCCCTCGATGGCGAGCGGCTCGCGCGCCGCATGCGCCCGCGCGACGGCGCTGGCCAGGGACTGCTCGGTCTCGGGGGAGATCACGCTCATGCCGCGATCTTCGGATTGTCGTCGAGGGGGAAGACCTTTGCCGTGTTCAGCAGCCATTCCGGATCGAAGGCGCTCTTGATGGCGCGCTGCAGGGTGAGTTCGGCGCGGGTGAACTGCGTCGTCATCAGGTCGCGCTTCTCTACGCCCACGCCATGCTCGCCGGTAAGGCAGCCGCCGACCTCGACGCAGAGCTTCAGGATATCGGCGCCGAAGGCCTCGGCGCGGCGGAAGCTGTCGGGATCATTGGCGTCGAACATGATGAGGGGGTGCAGGTTGCCGTCGCCGGCGTGGAAGACGTTGGCGACGCCGAGGCCGTATTGCGCGGACATCTCGGAGATGCGCTTCAGCACATGCGGCAGCTCGCCGGTCGGGATCGTGCCGTCCATGCAGAGATAGTCGGGGGAGATGCGGCCGACGGCGCCGAAGGCACCCTTGCGGCCCTTCCAGATGGCGGCCGACTGCTCGGCGCTCTCGGCCACCTTCATGCTGATCGGGTCGAATTTCGCGCAGATGCCGCGGATACGGTCCAGCAGCATATCCTGCTCGGCGACGCTGCCCTCGACCTCGATGATGAGCATGGCCTCGGCATCCAGCGGATAGCCGGCATGGGCGAAGGCCTCGCAGGCATGGATGCAGGGGCGGTCCATGAATTCCAGCGCGACGGGGATGATGCCCGAGCCGATGATGGCATCCACCGCCGCGCCCGCGATCTCGACGCTGGAGAAGGCGGCCAGCATGGCGCGCGCGCCCTCCGGCCCGCGAAGGATGCGGACGGTGACCTCGGTCACCAGGCCGAGCTGGCCTTCGCTGCCGGTGATGAGGCCGAGCCAGTCGTAGCCAGCGGCGTCCAGATGCGTGCCGCCGATCTCGATCACCTCGCCCTCGATGGTGACGAAGGTGACGCCCAGCAGGTTGTTCGCGGTCACGCCGTATTTCAGGCAATGCGCGCCGCCGGAATTCATCATGACATTGCCGCCGATCATGCAGGCGAGCTGGCTGGAGGGGTCGGGCGCGTAGAAGAAGCCGTCGCCCTCCACGGCCTTGGTGATGCCGATATTGGTGACGCCGGCGCCCACGATGGCGTAGCGGTCCTCGTAGTTGATCTCGCGGATGGTGTTCATCCGCATGAGGCCGATCACCACCGCATCGGCCAGCGGCAGCGCGCCGCCCGAGAGCGAGGTGCCCGCGCCGCGCGGCACCACGCGGATGCCATTGGCATGGCAGTAGCGCAGCACGGCCGCGACCTCCGCCGTGGTGCGGGGCAGCACGACGGCGAGCGGAATCTGGCGATAGGCCGCGAGGCCGTCGGTCTCGTAGGGGCGCAGCCGCAGCGTCTCGCCGATGACGGAATCGGCGGGCAGGAGCCGCGCCAGGTCGGCGAGGATCGCGTCGCGGCGGGCAAGGATCTCGGGCTTGGGAGCCGGGAGGGCAATCATGACAGAACGGGTCCGGACATCTCGGGTGGGGAACATGTCGTTCCCCCCGCCCTACTGCAACCCACGGCGCTTGCCCGCGGCTGCCTCCGGCGACGAACATAGGCACGCAAGAACGAGAGTCGAGGAGACACGCCCATGCCGCGCATCGCCCTGATCGCCCTGTGCCTGACCCTTTCCGCCCCCGCCGCCTGGGCCCAGCGGGCCGGCGCCTATGCGGTGGACGGCCGCAGCGCCTCGGGCGAGGCCTATGCCGGGGCGGTCAACCTCTCCCCGACCGGCCCGCAGACCTGGCGCGTCGTCTGGCGGGTGGGCGGCGAGACGGCGCGGGGCATCGGCATGATGGCGCGCGGCGTGCTGGTCATCGGCTACGTGATGAATGGCGAGACGGGCGTCGCGGCCTTCGAACCGCATTCCGACGGCCGGCTCGTCGGCCGCTGGACGCAGGGGCGCGAGGGCGGCCTCGGCAGCGAGGTCTGGCTGCCAAGGTAGAGCCCGGCTACCGCCCGCGGGGAACGATCAGCCAGGCCAGCCCGATCAGGATCACGCCGAACCCCGCCAGGGCGGTGACCGGGATGCCGAAGAGGACCGGGCCGAAATCCAGCAGGCGCGGTGCCATCCCCAGCGCGAAGGCCGCGGTGACGATGGCGACGGCGAGGCGCGTCGCGCCCCAGCGGATATCCGCGCCGATCCGGTCCAGCCCCCGCAGCTCCACCTCGGCCAGAAGCCGGCCCTGGCGCAGGCGCAGGGTGAGCAGGCGCAGCAGGGCCGGCGCCTCCCGCGCGAGGCCCAGCAGGTCGAGCCCCGCCTGCCCGCCCTTCGCGAAGAGATTGGCCGGCAGGAAGCGCCGGCGCATCTCCTCCTCGATGATGGGGGCGGCGACGCGCAGGGCGTCGAAATCCGGGTCCAGCGCGTGCATCACGCCATCGGCCGTGATCAGCGCCTTGAACAGCAAGGCGAGGTCGGCCGGCAGGGCCAGCTCGTTCGCCCGGGCCATGGCCATGATGTCGGTGATGGCGGCGCCCAGCCGCAGCGGCGGCTCGCCGTAGCGGGCCACGAAGGCATCGCAATCCGCCTCGAGGCGCCCGAGGTCGAGATCCGTGCGGCCCGACCATTCCAGGAGCTGGTTCGCCACCCCCGCCGCATCCCGCCGGACCATGGCGCCGACCAGCGCCACCAGCTGCTCGCGCCGCCGCGCGCCGATGCGCCCGACCATGCCGAAATCGATGAAGCCGACCCGGTCCCCCGGCAGGGCGCGGAGGTTCCCGGGATGCGGGTCGGCGTGGAAGACGCCGTCCACGAGCGCCATGCGCAGGAAGGCCTGCGACCCGCGCTCGGCCAGGACCCGGCCGTCATGTCCCGCGGCGGCCAGGGCGGCCGCGTCGTTGGGGGGCGTGCCGTGCAGGAATTCCTGCACCAGCAGCCGCTCGCAGGTCCATTGGGCGTGGATTCGTGGGATGACGATGTCCGGCATCTCCGCGAGGTTCCGGGCGACCGTCTCCGCATTGCGGCCCTCCGTCGAGAGGTCGAGCTCCTCGGACAGGGCTGCGCCCAGATGGCGCAGGATCTCCACCGGGCGGAAGCGGGCGAGCTCCGGCCAGTTCTCCTCCACCAGCCCGGCCACATGGCCCAGCAGGCGGAGGTCGGCCTCGACCCGCGTGCGGAGGTCCGGCCGGCGGACCTTCACCACCACCTCCTCGCCGCCCCGCAGCCGCGCGCGATAGACCTGCGCGATGGAAGCGGCGGCGAGCGGAACGGCGTCGAATTCGGCGAAGACCTCCTCCGGCGGGCCGCCGAGATCCTCCTCGACCTGACCGCGCAGCTGCTCCCAGGGCACGGCCGGGACGTGGCTCTGCAGCTTCTCGAGCTCGGCGATCCAGTCCGGCGGCAGGAGGTCCGCGCGAGTCGAGAGAATCTGGCCGAGCTTGATGAAGGTCGTGCCCAGCGCCTCGATCGCGAGGCGCAGCCGTTGCGGACGGGACAGTTCCCCGTTCACGCCGCTGGCACCGCGCGGCAGCAGGCCGCCCAGTCCCAGGCGGGAGGCGATGTCCCCCATGCCGTGGCGCGCGAGCACCGCGACGATCTCGGCCAGGCGCTTGCGGTCGCGCGCCGCGACCATGGTGGTCTGGAGCATGGTCAAGGCTTCAGCCGGCCACGTAGCGGTAGAGGAGGTAGAGAAGGCCCAGCCAGATGGCGACGATCACGCCCAGGATGACCAGGGCCGCGAGAAGCGGACGCTTGAACCATCGGGCGATGAAACGGTCGGCCTGCATCCCCGCCTGGCCCTGCACCACGGCCGGCAGGCGTCCGGAGATGAAGGAGACGGCCAAGGGCACGAGGACGAGGTCGTCCACCACGCCGAGCACCGGCACGGTGAAGGGGATGAGATCGATGGGGCTGAGGAGGTAGAGCCCGGTCAGCAGACTCGCGGCCTTCAGGGGCCAGGGCGTCGCCGGATTCCGGAAGGCGAACCAGAGGACGGCGGCCTCGCGGCGAAAGGCGAGGAAGCGTCGCTTCGGCAGACCACGCACGGATGAGCCATCCCCCGACATATCCAGACGGATAGCTGGGGATGAGGCAGGCACCGGAAAAGGGATCGGCATGCTGCCATATCCCTTCCGGAGCGATGGCCGGGTCGTGCCCGGCCAGCCGGCTCAGCCCTGGCGGGCCTTGTAGCGCGGGTTCTTCTTGTTCAGCACGTACAGACGGCCACGGCGGCGGACCACCACGCAGTTCTTGTCGCGCGCCTTGGCGGACTTCAGGCTGTTGCGGATCTTCATGGCGCGGACTCACAAAACGCGAAAAGGGTTGCGGGGCAAACGGTGTCTGCCCCGGGAGGCAGCCAGATAATCGGGAGGGCCCGCGGAGTCAACCGCGGCAACCCCTTAGCGCGCTGTCGGCGCGGCGGAACCGGGCACCGGCGCGATGCCCGGCGGCAGGCCGAGCGCACGCGTCCGCGTCACTTCGCGGTCCTCCGCCGTGGGGGCCGGATAGCCCCGCGGGTAGGTGATCGCGTCGCGCGGACCAGGCTGACGGGGAGGTCCCACGCGGCCGCAGGCGGCCAGCGACACCGTGGCCGCCAGGACGAGCAGAAGTGCCTTCAAGCCAGCCTCCCCTTCCATTCCGCGACCATGGCGCGGACGTTTTCCGGCGCCGTGCCGCCATAGGAGCGGCGCGAGGCCACGGAAGCCGCAGGCGTCAGGACGTCGAAGACGCTCTGGTCGATCCGGGGCTCCACTTCGCGCATCTCCTCCAGCGAAAGCCCGGGCAGGTCGACGCCCAGCCCCTCGGCCTTGGCCACGAGGCGCCCGGTGACATGGTGGGCGTCGCGGAAGGGCAGCTTCAGCTCACGCACCAGCCAGTCGGCGAGGTCGGTCGCGGTGGAGAAGCCCTCGCCGGCGGCGGCGGCCATGCGGGCCGTATTGGGCTGCATGTCCCGCACCATGGCGGCGGTGGCGGCGAGGCAGAGGGTCAGGTTCTCCGCCGAGTCGAAGACGCCTTCCTTGTCCTCCTGCAGGTCCTTCGCATAGGTCAGGGACAGGCCCTTCACCACGGTCAGCAGGCCCATGAGGTTGCCGTTCATCCGGCCCGTCTTGCCGCGCACCAGTTCGGCTGCGTCCGGATTGCGCTTCTGCGGCATGATCGAGCTGCCGGTGGTCAGCCCGTCGCTCAGCTTCACGAAGCCGAAGGAGGGGTTGGTCCAGATCACGATCTCTTCCGCCAGGCGCGAGAGATGCGTGGCGCAGATGGCCGCGGCGGCCAGGAATTCCATCGCGAAGTCGCGGCTGCCGACGCCGTCGAGGCTGTTGCGCGTCGGGCCGTCGAAGCCCAGCGCCTGCGCCGTCATGTGGCGGTCGATCGGGAAGCCGGTGCCGCAGAGCGCCGCGGAGCCGAGCGGGCACTCGTTGAGACGGGCACGGGCGTCGAGCATCCGGCCCCGGTCGCGCCAGAGCATTTCCGCATAGGCCAGCATGTGGTGGCCGAAGGTCGTCGGCTGCGCGGGCTGCAGGTGGGTGTAGCCGGGCATGATGGTGCCGGCGTGCTCCTCCGCGCGGGCGACCAGCGCCTTCACGCAATCGAGCATCTGTGCCGCCAGCCCATCCATGGCGTCGCGCGTCCAGAGCCGGAAATCGGTGGCCACCTGATCGTTGCGGCTGCGGGCGGTGTGCAGGCGCTTGCCGGCCTCCCCGATGCGCTCGGTCAGGCGGGCCTCGATGTTCATGTGGACATCTTCCAGCGCCTCGGACCACTCGAAGCCGCCGGCCTCGATCTCCTGGGCGATGTCGGCGAGGCCCTTCCGGATGGCAGCCTCGTCATCCGCGGAGATGATCCCTACATGGGCGAGCATCGCCGCATGGGCGAGGCTGCCGCGGATATCCTGCCGCCACATCTTGGCATCGAAGCCGATCGAGGCATTGATGGCCTGCATGAT
Source organism: Roseococcus pinisoli (assembly GCF_018413645.1). GTDB lineage: Bacteria > Pseudomonadota > Alphaproteobacteria > Acetobacterales > Acetobacteraceae > Roseococcus > Roseococcus pinisoli. The sequence goes on along the minus strand of NZ_JAHCDA010000001.1, from coordinate 1,576,467 downwards.
GGCCGAGGGGCCCTCCGCAAAGCGGCCGCCCCATTGCTGATTGGTGTTCGTCTCGTTGGGGATGGACAAAGGAGTACCGTTTCCGTGCTGATGTCGCGCCGCCGGCTGATCCAGGCTGGCATGGTCCTACCTCCCGCCGTGATGGCGACGCAAGCCGCGCAAGCCTCCGCGGGCCCCGAGCGCCTGCGGGAGGCCACGCGGCCCCTGGCCGCCCTGACCTTCCTGGACGCGGAAGGACGCGAGCGGACGGTGGCGGACTTCGCCGGCCAGGGCCTCGTCCTGAACCTCTGGGCCACCTGGTGCCCGCCCTGCGTGGCCGAGATGCCGTCGCTGGAACGCCTCGCCGCGGCACTGGCGGCGGAGAAGGTGGCCGTCCTGCCGCTTTCCTCCGACCGTGGCGGCCAGGCGGTGGTCGAGACCTTCTATCGCCGCGTGGGCCTGACGGGCCTCGGCGTCTGGATGGATCCGCGCGGCGCCGCCGCCCGGGCATTGGGCGCGCGCGGCCTGCCGACGACGGTGATCGTCGACCGCAGCGGGCAGGAGCGCGCACGGCTGGAAGGCGACGCGGCCTGGGACCGGCCGGACATGATCGCGGCGGTGCGGCGGCTGGTGGGGCCGTTTCCCGCTTCCGAGCGGACCGACCGGATATGAGCGAGGTCCAGACGGCGCTCACCGCCGCCGAGCGGGAACGCTTCGGGGAGGATCCGGCCGCCACCTTCGCCGCGAATCTCGCCGAAGTCCGGCACCGGATCGAGGCAGCCTGCGCGCGCGCCGGCCGCCCCGCCTCAGAGGTTCGGCTGCTGCCGATCAGCAAGACCGTTCCTGCCCATGTCCTGCGCCACGCCGTCCCGGCGGGGATGACGGAATTCGGCGAGAACAAGATCCAGGAGGCCATGGGGAAGGCCGAGGAGATGGCGGACCTGCCGCTCCGATGGAGCATCGTCGGGCATCTGCAGAGCAACAAGGCGAAGTTCCTGGCCCGATTCGCGACCGAGTTCCACGCGCTGGACAGCCTGAAGCTGGCCGCCGAGCTCAACCGCCGGATGGAGGCGGAGGGACGCGACCTGGACGTCTTCGTGCAGGCCAATACCTCCGGCGAGGAGAGCAAATTCGGCCTCGAGCCCGCGGCGGTGGCGGATTTCGTCGCCCGGCTGCCGGAATTCCCACGCCTGCGCCCCCGGGGGTTGATGACGCTGGCGATCTTCAGCCCGGATATGGAACGGGTGCGCGCCTGCTTCCGGATTCTGCGCCGCCTGCGGGACGAGACCGGGCTGGAGCACCTCTCCATGGGCATGTCGGGCGACTACGAGGCCGCCATCGAGGAGGGTGCCACGATCGTGCGCGTCGGACAGTCCATCTTCGGGGCGCGGCCGGCGGGCAGCGGCCCCTATTGGCCGGGCTTCCTGCCGGACAACGCCTGACTACAGCAGGGCCAGCTGCCGGTCGTCCGCCCGGCCGTTGAAGTGCCCGCAATCCAGCGGCGCCGGGCGGGAGCGCTCCGGCAGGCCGGCGCGCTTCAGCGCCAGCGCGAAGCGCTGGGCCAGCACGCCGGCATAGGCCCCCTGCCCCGTCCACCGCTGGCCGAAGGCGGAATCATAGAGCTTTCCGCCGCGTGTCTGCCGTACGAGCGCCAGCACCTTCGCGGCGCGGTCGGGAAAATGCTGGTTCAGCCATTCCTCGAAGATCTGCTTCAGCTCCAGCGGCAGGCGCAGCAGCACGTAGCCCGCGCTGGTGGCGCCGGCCCGGGCGCTGGCCTCGACGATCTTCTCCAGCTCGGCATCGTTGATGCCCGGGATCATGGGGGCGGCCAGCACCGCCACCGGCACACCCGCCGCCGAGAGCTGGCGCACGACCTCCAGCCGCCGCAAGGGGCTCGCCGCGCGGGGCTCCATCACGCGGGCCAGCCGCGCATCCAGCGTGGTGATGGAGATGCACACCCGCACCAGGTTCCGCTGGGCCATCCGCGCCAGGATGTCGATGTCCCGCAGCACGCCGGCGCCCTTGGTCACGATGCTGACGGGGTGATTGAAGCGCTCCAGTACCTCCAGAATGCGGCGCGTCAGGCCCTGATGGCGCTCGACGGGCTGGTAGGGGTCGGTGTTCGCGCCCAGCGTCACGGGCTTCGGGCGATAGCCGGGCTTCGAGAGCTCGCGCGCCAGGATTTCCGGCATGTCCGGCTTGAAGAGGATCTTGGTCTCGAAATCGAGACCGGGGGACAGGCCCACATAGGCATGGCTCGGCCGGGCGAAGCAGTAGACGCAGCCGTGCTCGCAGCCCCGATAGGGGTTCAGCGAGCGGTCGAAGCCGATATCCGGGCTGTCATTATAGTTCAGGGCCGACTTGGCCGCCTCGCGCGTCAGCGTGGTGCGGAGGGCCGGCATCTCCTCGACCAGGGAGCCCCAGCCGTCGTCGAAGGCCTCGGCCGCCTGGGTCTCGAAGCGCACCTGCGGATTGGAGACCGCGCCGCGACCCTTGTGGAAACCCCGGGGGGCAAGAGGGTGATGACCGCCGTCGGGCATGACCGTGTTCTCTTAATGTTCCTGCATGCACCCTGGCCAAAGGCGGCCGGGAGGTCAAGAACAAAAAGAGAAACTTCAGTCGCTGACGGCGGAAACCCTCAGGCAGCCTCAGGCGTGCCCCGCCTCCGCCGAGAGCAGGCTCGGATCGATGTTCAGCTTCGCCAGGGCCCGGCGCCACCGCGTGTCGTCGTCGCCGCCGAAGAGGAGGTCCTCGTCGGCCGGGACCGAGAGCCAGTCGTTCCGCGCGATCTCGGCCTCCAGCTGGCCGGCGCCCCAGCCGGCATAGCCCAGGGCCAGCAGCCCCTGCCGCGGCCCGCCGCCAGAGGCGATGGCCTTGAGGATGTCGAGGCTGGCGGTCAGCGCGTAGCCGCCCTCCACGGGCAGCGAGCCCTCGGCCTTCCATTCGCCGCTGTGGAGCACGAAGCCGCGGCTTTCCTCCACCGGGCCGCCGCTGACGAGGCGGATGCTCCGCTGCGGCGGCAGCGGTTCCACGCCCACCTGCTTCAGCAGCTCCTCGAAGGAGAGCTTGGGGATCGGCTGGTTGAGGATGAGGCCCATCGCGCCCCCCGCCGAATGCGCGCAGAGGACGATGACGCTGCCCGCGAAATGCGGATCCCGCAGGTTCGGCATGGCGACCAGAAGCTGCCCCGCGAGCTGTGTTCCAGAGGCCCCGAAGGCCGATTTCCAGTCATGTCTTGCCATGGTGACGAATGTGAGGTTTCGCCCCCGCCTCCGCAAGCGTGACAGGAATTTCCGGAGCGCCTACACCTTTCGAAACCTACCCCTCAGAGGAAACCACGGATGACGATCAAGGCCGGCGACAAGATCCCTTCGGCGAAGCTCATGCAGGCCACGGCCGATGGGCCGCAGGAAGTCACCACCGACGCCCTCTTCGGCGGCAAGACCGTGGTCCTCTTCGGCGTTCCGGGCGCCTTCACGCCGACCTGCTCGGCCAAGCACCTGCCGGGCTTCGTCGCCCAGGCGGCCGAGTTCAAGGCCAAGGGCGTGGACACCGTCGCCTGCATCGCCGTCAACGACGTCTTCGTGATGGGCGCCTGGCGCAAGGACCAGTCGATCGGCGACGAGGTCGTGATGCTGGCCGATGGCAGCGCCGACTTCACCCGGGCGCTGGGCCTGGAATTCGACCTGACGGCCCGCGGCCTCGGCGTCCGCAGCCAGCGCTTCGCCCTGGTGGCGAAGGACGGCGTGGTGACGCATGTGGCCGTCGAGGCGCCGGGCGCCTTCGAGGTCAGCAAGGCGGAAACCGTCCTCGAAGCGATTTGATTTTCTAATATCTCAAACGCCAGGCGCGCACTTCGCGCGCCTGGCGACCCCGCCCCTGGGGGCCTAGCGGTTCGCCCGCGCCACCACGGCCTCGAACAGCACCTGGCAGCCGACCTCCGCCTCCTCGGGCAGGATGCTCTCGGCCTCGTTGTGGCTGAGCCCGTCCTTGCAGGGGGTGAAGATCATCGCCGTCGGGATCAGCCGCGCCACGTAGACCGCGTCATGCCCCGCGCCCGAGATGATCTCGCGCGCCGGATAGCCGAGCCGCGCGGCGGCCTGCCGCACAAGGTCCACGCATTCCTTGTCGAAGGGCTGGGCGGCAATGACGAAGAGCTCCTTGAGCTCCAGGCTGCAGCCGCTCTCCTCCACCAGCGCCTTGACCTCGGCGGGGAAGGACTTGGCGATGCCCTCGATCTCGGCGCCGTCGGGGTGGCGGAACTCGATGCTGAAGCGCACCTCGCCGGGCACCACGTTGCAGCTGTTGGGGAAGACCTGAAGCCGGCCGACGGTGCCGCGGCCGTCATCGCCGCGGGCGCGCATCATCTCGTCCACCTTCGCGATCACCCGCGCCGCCGCGACCAGCGCGTCCTTGCGCGTCGAAGGCGGCGTGGTGCCGGCATGGGCGTCCTGCCCGGTGATGACCGCATCGTACCAGACCTGCGCCTGGGCGCCGGTGACGATGCCGATCTGCTTGCCTTCGCGCTCCAGGAAGGGGCCCTGCTCGATGTGGAGCTCGAAATAGGCGTCGGCCGGGAAGGGCTTGGCGGGGTGCTCGCCCTTGTAGCCGATGGAATCCAGCGCCTCGCCGACGGTGACGCCGTCCAGGTCCTTCAGGCCATAGACCTTGTCCTGCGTGTAGACGCCGGCCCAGACGCCGCTGCCCATGAGGGAATGGCCGAAGCGGCTGCCCTCCTCGTCGGTCCAGTTGACCAGCTCGATCGGGGCCTCGGTGGTGATGCCGAGGTCGTTCAGCGTGCGCATGACCTCGAGGCCGGCGATCACGCCCAGCGCGCCGTCGAATTTGCCGCCGGTGGGCTGGCTGTCGAGATGGCTGCCGAGGAGGACCGGCTTGCGCGTGGGGTCGCGGCCGTCGCGGCGGGCGAACATATTGCCGATGGCGTCCACGCGGACCTTGAGGCCCAAGGCCTCGCACCATTCGGTGAAGCGCTGGCGCCCGGCCTTGTCGACCTCGGTGAGCGTGAGGCGCTTCACGCCGCCCTTGGGCGTGGCGCCGATCTCGGCCATGGCCATGAGGGTGGACCAGAGGCGGGTGCCGTTGATGCGCTGGTTGGTGCTGGTGCTCATGGGGGAAGGTTAGAGGAGGATTGCCAAAGGCGGAATCACGAAGAAGCGATTCCCTCCTTGGCAAAAGGTGGCCGCCGCGCCTTGTGGCGCCCCCCCTACGGCTTCAACCGATACCCCGTCCGGAACATCCACCACAGCACCGCCAGGCACAGCACCATGAACCCCGCCGTGAACCCCAGGCTCGCGGCCACGCTCACATCCCCCACCCCGTGGAAGCTCCACCGGAATCCGCTCACCAGATAGACCACGGGATTGAACAGGCTGAGCGTCCGCCAGGGCTGCGGCAGCATGTCGATCGAGTAGAAGGCCCCGCCCAGGAAGGTCAGCGGCGTCACCACCAGCGAGGGGATGATGGCCAGTTGCTCGAAATTCCGCGCCCAGATCCCGATGATAAAGCCGAAGAGGCTGAAGGTGATCGAGGTCAGCAGCAGAAAGGCGATCATCCAGAAGGGATGCAGGATCTCGACCTTCACGAAGAAGGTCGCGGTCAGCAGGATGATCAGCCCGATGGCGACCGATTTTGTCGCGGCCGCGCCGACATAGGCCAGCACCGCCTCGAAGGCCGAAAGCGGCGCGGACAGGATCTCGAAGATCGTGCCGGTGAATTTCGGGAAGTAGATCGCGATGGACGCGTTGGAGATGCTCTGCGTGAGCAGCGTCAGCATGATCAGCCCGGGCACGATGAAGGCGCCGTAGTCGACGCCGCCGATCTGCTGCATGTGCGACCCGATCGCCCCGCCGAAGACGACGAAGTACAGCGCCGTCGTGATGACGGGCGTGGCGATGCTCTGCCAGACGGTCCGCAGGGCGCGCGCCATCTCGGTGCGGTAGATCGCCCAGACGCCGTTGTGATTGATCAGCGGCATCAGGTGCGCTCCACCAGGCGAATGAAGATGTCCTCGAGCGAGCTTCGCTCGCTGTCGAGGTCCTTGAAGTCGATGCCCAGCTCGCCCAGGCGCCGCAGCAGCCCGGGGATGCCGGTGCTCTCGGCATTGGCGTCGAAGGTATAGAGAAGCTGATGGCCCTCGGCCTGGAGCTCGAGCGGCCAGTCGGCAAGCTCGGCGGGGATGGCCGTCATGGGGTGCTGCAAGGTCAGCTTCAGCCGGCGCTTGCCGAACTTCTTCATCAGGGCCGCGGTGTCCTCGACCAGCAGGATGCGGCCCCTGTCGATGACGCCGACGCGGTCGGCCATCTCCTCGGCTTCCTCGATGTAGTGGGTCGTCAGCACGATGGTGACGCCCTTGTCGCGCAGCTTGCGGACCAGCGCCCACATGTCGCGGCGCAGGTTGACGTCGACGCCCGCCGTCGGCTCGTCGAGGAAGAGCAGTTCCGGCTCGTGGCTCAGGGCCTTGGCGATCATCACGCGCCGCTTCATGCCGCCCGAGAGCTCGATGATCCGGCTGTCGCGCTTCTCCCACAGCGAGAGGTCGCGCAGGAGCTCCTCGATATAGGCGGGATCGGGCGGCCGTCCGAAGAGGCCGCGGCTGAAGCGGACCGTGTTCCAGACGGTCGAGAAGATGTCGATCGCGATCTCCTGCGGGACGAGGCCGATGGTGGCCCGCGCCGCGCGGAAGTCCTTGACGATGTCGTGACCGCTGACGGTGACGGAGCCGGAGGTCATCGTGACGGTGCCGCAGATGATGCTGATCAGCGTCGTCTTGCCGGCACCGTTGGGGCCGAGCAGCGCGAAGATCTCGCCCCGCCCGACCTCGAGATCGATGCCCCCCAGTGCAGTCAGACCCGAACGGTAGTGCTTCTCGACGCCGGCGATAGAAAGAATGGAAGGCATTTGCAGATCCCTGATGGCCACCTTCGCAGCCGTGGCTGGGAAGGAGATGGCCTTCGCCGGAAGGCCGGCAAGCCGCGATGGGAATATCCGAACAGGGGCGCAACGTATTCCGAAAGCAGACAGGCAGGAACCGACCCTCCCGGGTCGATCCCTGCCTGCTGATGAAGCCGCCTCGGACCGCGAGCGATCCCGGCGGGTCGGGCCCGGCCTACTTCGGCTGCAGCAGCAGCGCGAAGCCCGGGATATAGGTCGTCAGCATCAGCACGATCAGCATCACGATGATCTGCGGCCAGATCGCCTTCGCCATCCGCGCGAGCGACAGACCGCTGATCGCCATGCCTACGAAAAGGCAATAGCCGATCGGCGGCGCCGCCATGCCGATAGAGACGTTCGTCACGATGATCGCGCCGAAATGCACGGGATCCACGCCGAAGCGGTTGGCGATGGCGATCAGCATCGGCCCCAGCACCACCATGATGGCGATCTCGTCCATCACCGAGGCGAGCAGGAAGAAGGCCAGGTTCAGCGCCGCCAGGGCAAGCCACTTCGTGCCCAGGCTCTCCGCCATCCAGGAGGCGAAGTCGACGGCCAGCCGCTCCTGCGCCACCAGCACGCCGAAGCCCACCGAGACCGCGATGATCGAGGTCACCATGGCGCTCGTCCGCACCGAACGCAGGATGATGGCCGGCAGGTCCCGGATGTTCAGCGTCCGCCCCGCGACGCCCACCACCAGCGCATAGACGCAGGACATCGCGGCCGCCTCGGTCGGCGTGAAGACGCCGCCATAGATGCCGCCCAGCACGAAGACCGGCGAGAACAGCGCCCATTTGCCGAGCACCATGGCCTGGCCGACCTCGGCCCAGCTCGCCGGCGCCTGCTTCGGCACGTTGTGCCGGCGGGCATGGAACCAGCAGATCGCGATCAGGCCGATGGCGATCGAGAGCCCGGGGATCACGCCCGAGAGGAAGAGCCGGCTGATCGACTGCTCCGCCACGATGCCCCAGATCACGAAGGCGATGGAGGGCGGGATCAGCGGGCCCAGCACGCCGGCCGAGACGGCGATGGAGGCCGCGAAGGCCTTGTCGTAGCCGGCCTTCACCATGGCCGGGATCATGATGCCGCCGATGGCCGCCGTCGTCGCCGGCGCCGAGCCGGAGATGGCCGCGAAGACCATCGCCGCCAGCACCGTCACGATGGCGAGGCCGCCCGTGCGGTGCCGCACCAGCGTGGACGCCACCTCGACCAGGCGCTGGGACAGGCCGCCGGCCGACATGATCTCGCCGGCCAGCATGAAGAGCGGGATGGCCAACAGGCTGAAGGATTGCGATCCGGCGATGAGCTGCTGCGCGAGGAAGGCGGGCTCGATATCCGCCACCACCAGCGAACCCATCGTCACCACGGCGATGGCGATCGCGAAGGGGATCGCGCAGATGACCAGCCCGGCGAAGCCGCCGGTCAGAAGAAGGGCGATGCCGCTCATGCCTCGGCCATCTCCACCGGAGCGGGCGCAGGCAGGATGACCCGCCCCAGCGCGAAGAGGCAGACCAGCATGCCAGCGATCGGGGCCATGCCGTTCAGAATCTCGATCGGATATTCCATGGCGGCCGAGGTGCTGCCTTCCGTGAATTCAAGGAAGCGCATCCCCGACCAGGCCAGGAAGGCGCCGAGCGCCGCGGTCACGACGTTCACGCCCACTTCCCAGATCGCCGCGAAGCGAGGCGGGAAGCGGTCGCTCAGGATGGTCAGGCGCACGTGGAAACCTTCCCGCACGCCCAGCGCCAGCCCGCCCATCGTCGCCCAGGAGAAGGCGAGCAGCGCCACCTCCTCGGTCCAGGGCGGCACCAGCGCGAAGACGTAGCGCATCACGACCTGCAGGAAGATCAGCGACAGCATGACGGCCGCTGCCAGGACCAGGCTCCAGCGCAGCAGCGCGGCCAATCCGGCCAAGCCGGCCCCGATCGCGCGCATCCTATCGGGCGCCCCCCGCGGCCCGCATCAGCGCGACGCCGCCAGGGCCTGCTGCACGATCTCCGCGCCGATGGCGCCGCGGAAGGATTCGTACATGGGCAGCACGGCCTGGCGGAACTCGGCCGGGTCGGTCACCGCATTCACCTGCATGCCCTTGCCGCGGAGGCCTTCCGTGATCTGGCGCGCATTGGTGATCGAGGCCGTGCGCTGCTTCGCGGTCGCCGCCGTGGCAGCCGCCCGCACCACATCCCGCAGATCCGCCGGAAGACGGTCGAGGTTCCGCTTGCCCATGAGCAGGCCGATCATCGAGTAGATGTGGTTGGTCAGCGAAAGATACTTCGTGACCTCGTCGTACCGGTTGGCGTCGATGACGGCGAGCGGGATCTCCAGGCCGTCGATGGTTCCCTGCTGCACGGCGGTGAAGGTCTCGCCCCATGCCATGGGGACCGCGGTGCCGCCGAGGGCGGTGTACATGCCCACGTAGATCGGGCTCTGCAGCACGCGGAACTTCACGCCGCGAACATCCGCCGGCCGCGCGATCGGGCGGACGTTGTTCACCATCTGGCGGAAGCCGCCCTCCATGTAGCCGAGGCTGACCACGCCCCGGCGCTCGAGGCGCTGGGCCAGGCTCGCCCCCATCTCGCCGTCGAGCGCGCGCTGGGCGGCGGCCTCGTCCGTGAAGAGGAAGGGCATGTCGTTGATCTGGAAGGCGGGCTCGATCTGCGCGATCACGGCATTGGTGATCACCGCCATGTCGACCGTGCCGAGGCGCAGGCCGTCCAGCATCGGGCGCTCGTCGCCGAGGGCGCGGTTCGGGAAGAGCTGGACCTCGATCCGGTTGTTGGAGAGCTTCTCGGCTTCCTCCTTGAAGGCGCGGGCCCCGATCGCATAGGGGTCCTGGGCGCCGTCGCCCGTGGGCCAGCCCACGCGGATGACCGTGCGGCCCTGCGCCTGCGCGGAGCCCAGGCCGCGGCCGATGATGGCGAAGCCGGCGCCGGCGAGCAGCGCCCGGCGATGCGTGCTGTGCATAGGTGATTCTCCCGGTAAGCGTTCTGGCCGCCGCACCTAGAGGGGCGGCGCCGGCTCGTCAAACCCGAGGGGGACGGGCCGCGGCCTTGCCCGAAAGCCGCGCCCGCCTGCATGCTGGAGGAATGGCCCACGCCCTCGACACCGCCGCCCCCGCCCTTCTCCGCAACTCGCAGCTCGACACGCCGGCCATCCGCCAGGCGCGAATCGATCTCGCCGCCTGCTTCCGCATGGCCGCGAAGCTCGGCCTGCAGGAGGGCATCTGCAATCACTTCAGCTTCGTCGTGCCCGGGCATGACGACCTGATGCTGGTGAACCCCTACGGCTACGCCTTCTCCGAGGTCACGGCCTCGAACCTCGTGATCTGCGACTTCCAGGGGCGGGTCGTGGCCGGCAACGGCGTGCCGGAGGCGACGGCCTTCTACATCCATGCCCGGCTGCACATGAAGCATGCGCGCGCCAAGGCGGCCTTCCACACGCATATGCCCAACGCGACGGCGCTCGCCATGCTGGAGGGGCCGCCGCTGGTCTGGGCCGGCCAGACGGCCCTGAAGTTCTACGGCCGCACCCTGGTGGACGAGGATTACAACGGCCTCGCCCTGGACGAGCGCGAAGGCGACCGCATCGCGGATTCGCTGGGCGATGCGGACATCGTCTTCATGAAGAACCACGGCGTCATGGTGGTCGGCCCCAGCATCGCCGAGGCCTGGGACGACCTCTACTACCTGGAGCGCGCCGCCGAGGTGCAGCGCCTGGCGATGACGACCGGACGGCCGCTGAAGCCCGTGACGGAGGAGATCGCGAAGGCCACCTACACGCAGATGCGCGAGGGCGACCGCGAGAGCGCCTTCCTGCACCTGGAGAGCATTAAGCGGCAGCTCATGAAGGAGCAGCCGGACTTCGCGGATTGAGCAGGCCGGGGGCGGGGTGTGCCCTAGGGCCCCTGGTCCAGCCCCGCCCGCAGCGCCTGCCCCTCGGCGCTCGCCGGATCGACCAGCCCTTCGCGGAGGAACAGGTCGATCAGCACGAGGTTGACGTTGAACTTCACGTCCTCCGTCTCCCGCACCACCTCCAGCAGACGCGCGACGGGCCAGAGCTCGAAGCGCTCCACCTCATCGTCATTCGGGGTCGGGATGAAGCTTTCCGGCAGCTCCAGGTCGAAGACGTGCAGCACGTCGCGCCGCAGCCCCTCGTTATTCGTCAGGATATAGGAGAGGCGGCCCACCCGCCTGGCCGTCACCGCCAGTTCCGGCGGCAGGGAGGCTTCCTCGCCCGCCTCCTTCAGCAGCGTTTCCTGGGGCGTCAGGCCGGCCGGGATGCCGCCGGCCACCAGATTGTCCAGCTGCCCGGGCGCCACGGCCTTGTCCTTCGCCCGAATGCCGACCCAGACGTGCAGCCCATCGGCGCGCCGCACCAGCCCGTTCAGGTGCACCCCCTGCCCGATCACGCCGAAGAGCGGGATCGCCCCGCGATCCAGCGTGCCGAGCACGGCCCCCTCCGCCTCAGCGCGGATGTCGAAGAGCTCGCCGCGGACCCGGCCGAAGCCCTGCTTCGCCAGTTCCCGCCCCGTGGCCGCCAGGGCATCGCTGCGCATGCCGGGCGTGCGCAGGCGGCTGGCCATGGACACGCCCCGGGCATCGAAATGGAAGTCCCGCGGAAAGAAGGTCAGCGCCCGCGCCAGATCGGAGGAGACCCAGCCCACCTGTTCCGCGCCGAAGCGGAAGGGAAGCAGATGGTTCGGCGAGGGCGTGTTGTTGCAGGCGTCGATGTGGCGATACAGGGGCTGGCTCATGCCCGATCTTGTACCGCGCCCGTGATTCGGCGCGATAGCCGCACGGCGATTACTCCAAAGCTTCTTCCAGCAGGACGTAGGGAACCATGACCGGCGCCGTGAGGATCGCGGCCGCGCCCAGCCCCACCTCGCAATGCGTCGGCATCCGGCTGGAGAGCATGTTGCAGTCGGAGCACGCGGCCACGCCCAGGAGAAGCAGACCGGCCAGGGGATTTCGCAGGGCTCGCACTCCTTATATGGGCAGACGCAGGCATGCCGGGCACGAAGACCCTTGTCCCGGCCCCGCATACCGGCGCCGGTTCCCAAACCGTGGCCCCCGCGCCACATGTGGCGCATGAGCGCGAAGAACGACAACCACGGCCGGGCCCTCCTGGCCATCCTGCCCTACCTCTGGCCCCATGGCGAATGGGGGCTGAAGGCCCGGGTCGTTCTCGCACTGGCCTTCCTCATCGCCGGCAGGGCCGCCAACGTGCTGGTGCCCATCGCCTATGCCCGCGCCGTCGACGCCCTGACCCCCAGGGAGGGCATGGGCCTCGTGGTCGCGGTGCCGATCGCCCTCGTCATCGGCTATGGGCTGCTGCGCCTCACCGCCGCCGCGCTGAACGAGCTGCGCAACGCCGTCTTCGCCAAGGTCCAGGCCCGCGCCGGGCGGCGCGTGGCGCTGGAGGTGTTCCGCCACCTGCACGCACTGTCCATGCGCTTCCACATGGACCGCTCCACGGGCGGCCTCTCCCGCGTGATCGAGCGCGGCACCCGCGGCATCGCGACGGCGCTGAACTTCCTGCTGTTCAACATCATCCCCACCATCATCGAGATCCTGCTGGTGGCCACCATCCTGTGGTGGATGTTCGCCATCTCCTTCGCGCTGACGGTGCTGGTGACGATCGGCGCCTATGTCGCCTTCACGCTGCTCTTCACCAACTGGCGCCTGGCCTTCCGCCGCGCCATGAACGACACCGACCAGGAGGCCAACACCAAGGCGGTGGACAGCCTGCTCAACTACGAGACGGTGAAGTACTTCAACAACGAGGCGCACGAGGCGCGCCGCTACGACGAGAGCCTCTCGCGCTACGAGACGGCCTATGCGCGCTCCGAGGTCTCGCTGAACGCGCTGAATGCGGGCCAGGCCCTCATCATGTCGGTCGGCCTCACGGTGGTGATGCTGCTGGCCGGGCGCGGCATCGTCGGCGGCACCATGACGGTGGGCGACTTCGTCATGGTGAACTCCTACCTCATCCAGCTCTACCTGCCGCTCAACTTCCTCGGCTTCGCCTATCGCGAGATCAAGCAGGGGCTGACGGACATGGAGGCGATGTTCAACCTCCTCGACGTTCCGCAGGAGATCGCGGACGCGCCTGGCGCGAAACCCCTGGCCGTCACCGCCGGCGCCATCGCCTATCGCGACGTGCGCTTCGCCTACCGGCCGGACCGCGAGATCCTGAAGGGCGTCAGCTTCGACGTCCCGCCGGGGAAGATGCTGGCGATCGTCGGCCCGACGGGCGCGGGGAAATCCACCATCTCGCGCCTGCTCTTCCGTTTCTACGACACGACCGGCGGCGCCGTGCTGGTGGACGGGCAAGACGTGCGCGACGTGACGCAGGACAGCCTGCGCCGTGCGGTCGGCGTGGTGCCGCAGGACACCGTGCTGTTCAACGACACCATCCGCTACAACATCGCCTATGGCCGCCCGGGCGCCACGGATGAGGAGGTGGAGCACGCCGCCCGCCTCGCCCAGGTGCATGACTTCGTGCTGAAGCTGCCGGAGGGCTACCGCACGCGCGTCGGCGAGCGCGGGCTCAAGCTCTCGGGCGGCGAGAAGCAGCGCGTGGCCATCGCCCGCACCATCCTGAAGGACCCGCGCATCCTGATCCTGGACGAGGCCACCAGCGCGCTCGACACCCGGACCGAGCAGGAGATCCAGGCCGCGCTGCGCGACGTCTCGCGCGGCCGCACCACCCTGGTCATCGCCCACCGCCTCTCCACCGTCGTGGAGGCGGACGAGATCATCGTGCTGGAGGACGGCCGCATCGCCGAGCGTGGGACGCATGGCGCGCTGATCGCCAGGGACGGCCTCTACGCCGAGATGTGGCGCCGGCAGTCCGAGGCGGTGGCCGCGGCCGAGGCGGCGGCGGTCGCGCAGGCCCAGGCGGAGTTCGGCAGCCGGCTCAGCGCGCGGGCCGCGGAAGAAATGACAAAATAGTCATGCATGGCGGGGCCGCTCCGTGAGGGCTTTCCTCGCGGATGTTTCCGGCCCATGTCCGGATCAGACTGGAGATACAAGATGGATGACGAAGCCCCCGAGGATCTGAGCCACGCCGGCTCTGTCGTGGACAAGGCCATCGAATACATGCTCGAGCAGCAGATCGCCCCCGTCTCGGCCGCCTCGGCCCTGCTGGGCGGCGCGCTGGGCCTGCTCTCGCGCAGCATGGACGACCGCGCCATCGCGGGCGTGCTGCGCCAGGCCCTGGCCAGCGTGGAAGCCGGCGAGCTGCGGCAGCTCCCGACCCTTCCCAAGCGCTGACAGGATTGACTCATCGGCGCGGCTGCCTCATACGCCGCGCTTCATTTTCCATCCGCCGCGGAGTCCCGCGCGCGACCTGAGTGCAGGATCAATCATCATGGCTCGCCGCTGCGGCATCACTGGCAAGGGCGTTCAGTCCGGCAACAACGTCAGCCACGCGAACAACAAGACGCGTCGGCGCTTCCTGCCCAACCTGCAGGAGACCTCGTTCTTTTCGGACGTGCTCGCGACGTCGATCCAGCTTCGCCTGACGACGAACGGCATCCGCACGATCGAGCACAATGGCGGGCTGGATTCGTTCCTGCTCTCCACGCCCGCGCGCAAGCTGCCGCCGGAGGCTCTGGTCCTGAAGCGCCGCATCGTGCGCGCCCAGGCCAAGAAGGCGGCCGCGGCCGCCTGATCACCCCGGGCTTCGGCCCGGCGACCTTATTCCGAAACGGGCCCGGCTCCTCGCGAACCGGGCCCGCTTTGCGTTGAGGCAGCGCCAGCCGGTCAGACGACGGCGTAGAGCAGCAGCAGCGTCCGTTGGAACGGGTTCTGGTTGTCGTCGGTGATGAGGGCGACCAGGGTGCGCCCCTCATGCCGGGTGGCGGCCACACCCTCCCAGTTCTCGGACGGCGCATCGGGCGGCATGTCCATCCAGGTCTCGCCCTCCAGCAGGGCACTTCCCGCCAGCGCCGCCGCGGGCACATAGGCGAGCCGGCCGGAAAAGCCGCCGAAGAGCGTGAAGCGACGCTCCAGCACCAGCGCGCCGCCTTCCGGCAGGCCCGCGGCATCGGTGGGATCCCGCCCCGACTCCGGCCGATAGGCCGTCCGCCGCCAGTCGACCCGCCGCCCCTGCAGGGTGCCGAGCCAGGCCGCGCGGCTGCCCGGCGGCCCGCCATCCAGATCCTCGGCGATGGCGAGAAGGCGCCGGTCCGACAGCACCGTCAGCGCCTCAAGCCCGCCATTCCGGGGTGCGGCCTCGAGTCCAGGCGGCAGGTCGAAGGGCTGCGAGGGCCCGGCCAGGTCGCGGTAGCGCAGGATACGGTGCCGACGCTCCATGCCGACGAGCCAGTCGCCATCCGGCAGCCGCGCCAGGCTTTCGGCATCCGCGCTGATCCCCTGCCCGATCGGCGCGCCAGCCCCGTCGCGGAAGGGGCCGAAGCTCGCCTCCCCGAGGCCGGCGAGCCGCCCGCCTTCCAGCCGCAGCGGCGCGCGCCACCAGCGCCCGCGATCGCTCACGGAGGTCAGCATCAGCTCGGGCGAAAGATGAAGCGCGGAGAAGCCGCCGAAGCCCCAGGCGGAGGTGTCGACCTCAAGCCCGCCCAGCGGGCGCAGCCTGCCGCTGCGGGGCGCGGAAACCTCCAGCGGCTTCGTGGTCGGCACACGGGCGCGCGCGGCGCCGGCAGGCAGCAGGGAAAGGCCGGCAAGAAGATGACGGCGACGGATCAAACCAGGATCATCCGAAGGAAATGGCGCCAGCCGCCAGGAACGGCGGCGCGAGGGGACACCGCCCCCTCGCGCGACCGGTTCAGGCCACCAGCGGCGCCCGTTCGGCCGCCGCGCGATGCCAGGCCTCGGCGGCGTCCTCGTCAAAGAGCTCGGCGAGCTTCTTCATCATGGTGCCGCCCAGCTCCTCGGCATCCACGATCGTCACCGCGCGGCGGTAGTAGCGCGTCACGTCATGGCCGATGCCGATGGCGATGAGCTCCACCATGTTGCGGCCCTCGATCTCCTTGATGACCTCGCGCAGGTGGCGCTCCAGGTAGTTGCCCGGATTCACCGACAGCGTGCTGTCATCGACCGGCGCGCCGTCGCTGATGACCATCAGGATGCGGCGATGCTCGGAGCGCGAGAGCAGGCGGCGATAGGCCCAGTTCAGCGCTTCGCCGTCGATGTTCTCCTTCAGGAGACCCTCGCGCAGCATCAGCCCGATGGCGCGGCGCGAACGCCGCATGGGCGCATCGGCCGGCTTGTAGACGATGTGGCGCAGGTCGTTCAGGCGGCCCGGATTGCGCGGCTTGCCCTCCTGCACCCACTTCTCGCGCGACTGGCCACCCTTCCAGGCGCGGGTGGTGAAGCCCAGGATCTCGGTCTTCACCGCGCAGCGCTCCAGCGTGCGGGCCAGGATGTCGGCGCACATGGCGGCGACCGTGATCGGCCGGCCGCGCATCGAGCCCGAATTGTCGATCAGCAGGGTCACGACCGTGTCGCGGAAATCCGCATCGCGCTCGCGCTTGTAGGAGAGCGACAGCGTCGGATTGGCCACCACGCGCGCGAGGCGCGCAACGTCGAGCAGGCCTTCCTCCAGATCGAACTCCCAGGCGCGCTGCTGCTGCGCCATGAGGCGCCGCTGCAGCCGGTTGGCGAGCTTGGAAACCACGCCCTGCAGATGCTGCAGTTGCTGGTCGAGCTGCTGGCGGAGTCGGGTCAGCTCCTCCGGATCGCAGAGATCCTCGGCCTCGACCACCTCGTCGAACTGCGTCGTGAAGGGCTTGTAGCGCGAGCTGTCGTCGGTCTGCGGGACTTCCTTGCGGGCCTGCGGTCCACCGGGCTTCTCGTCGCCCTCGGCAGCGGCACCCTCTTCCTCACTCTCCTCGGCCTCCTCGTCGGCGGCCTCGCCCTCCATGGCCTCGGGCTCGGCGCCCTGCATGGACTCCTGCTCCTGGGCCTGGGCCTCGCCGGGGCTGGACTGATCCTGCTGGGTGGACTGGTCGCCGCCCTCGTCGCCTTCCTCGTCCTGGTCAGCCTCGCTCTCGACCTCGGCCTCGGCCAGGTCCAGCGCGGTCAGCAGCTTGCGGGCCGCGCGCGCATAGGCGTCCTGGTCCTCGGTGGGCGTATGGGCGAGCTCCGACATCGCGTCGGCCGCCTTCTCGTCCAGCGTCTCGCGCCACATCTCGAGCACGCGGGCGGCCGCCGGCGGCACCGGTTGGCCGGTGATGCGCTCGCGCGCCATCAGGGCCAGCGCCGTGTGCATCGGCAGCTGGTCCTTCCGCGTCATGCGGTCGTAACCCTCGGCCTCACATTCCTCGACGAGGCGGGCGTGCAGATTGGCGGCGACGCCGGGCATGTGCCGGCTGCCGACGGTCTGCACGCGCACATCCTCGAGCGCGTCGAAGACCTCGCGGGCCTCCTTGCGGGCGGGGGCGCGGGCGGCATGGGCCGCCTCGTCATGATGGCGCAGCTTGAGCGCGACCGCGTCCGCGGCGCCGCGCAGCTTCGCCATCTCGGCGGGCGGGAGGGATCGGGTGGGAAGCGGAAGGCGCGCGCGCTTGCCGGAGACGCCGGCCGGGCCCGGCTGGAAGGCGACCTGCACCTCCGTCTGCTGGGCAATGGCGCGGACGGCGCCGGCAGTCGCGCGCTTGAACTCTTCCTGCCGCGTGAGGTCCTGCTTCGACATGTTCAGCTCGTTCGATCGAGGCGGCGAAGGCGCCGCACCACGTCAGGCACCGGAATGAGGCAGGGCGCTGCCGCCCTGCCCCGAACCGATCGTCTAGCTCGCCTTCTTGTACAGGCCCGTCTGGATCTCGGCGTTAAAGCAGCGCTGGTAGTACTCAGCCACCGTCGAGCGCTCGGCCTCGTCGCACTTGTTCAGGAAGGTCAGGCGGAAGGCGAAGCCGACATCACCGAAGATGCGGGTGTTGTCCGCCCAGGTGATGACGGTACGCGGGGACATGACGGTCGAGATGTCGCCGGCGATGAAGCCCGCGCGCGTCAGGTCGGCGAGGGCCACCATGGCCTCCACCTGCTTCTTCAGCTTCGGATCGTTGGTCGCGCCGAGCTTCGCCAGCACGATCTCCGTCTCCTGCGCATGCGGCAGGTAGTTCAGCGTCGCGACGATGTTCCAGCGGTCCATCTGACCCTGGTTGATCTGCTGCGTGCCGTGATAGAGGCCGGTCGTGTCGCCCAGGCCCACCGTGTTCGCCGTGGCGAAGAGGCGGAAGTAGGGGTTCGGGCGGATCACGCGGTTCTGATCGAGCAGCGTCAGCTTGCCCTCGACCTCGAGCACGCGCTGGATCACGAACATCACGTCCGGGCGGCCGGCGTCGTACTCGTCGAACACGAGCGCGCAGGGATGCTGGAGGGCCCAGGGCAGGATGCCTTCACGGAATTCCGTGATCTGCTTGCCGTCCTTCAGGACGATGGCGTCCTTGCCGATCAGGTCGATACGGCTGATGTGGCTGTCCAGGTTCACGCGGATGCAGGGCCAGTTGAGGCGCGCCGCCACCTGCTCGATATGCGTGGACTTACCGGTGCCGTGGTAGCCCTGGATCATGCAGCGACGGTTGAAGGCGAAGCCCGCGAGGATCGCGAGCGTCGTCTCCCTGTCGAAGCGGTAGGAGGGGTCGACCTCGGGCACGTGCTCGGTCCGGACCGAGAAGGCCGGGACCTGCATGTCGATGTCCACGCCGAAGACCTCGCGGGCATTGACGGTGATATCGGGCACATTGATCGCCGAGGTCGGGCTCACATCGCCAAGTTGGGCCAGCTTCGTCATCACGCTTCCGCTTCGTTGCATTTGGATGTTGGAGGATGTTAGGGCAGCCCGGGCCGGCCGGCTACCCGGCTCCGCCAAGGTGTTTGACCTAACTTGCGTGGACGGGCTGCGACACTTCCCGACCGACCCGCTGGCGCAGCAGCGAATAGGCGCGGTTGATGTCCTTCAGCTTCTCCTCCGCACTGCGATCCCCGCCGTTGGTGTCCGGATGATAGCGCTTCGCGAGGTCCTTGTACCGGCTTTTCAGCGTCACGGCGTCGAGCGGCCAGCTCAGCTCCAGCAGGCCCAAAGCCGCGCGAAGCTCCGGCGGGGCCTCGTGGCGCGGCGGGTTGCGCCGCTTCTGGTTCAGCACCTCGTCGCGCAGGATTCCCAAGGGGTCGGCCACCAGGTCGGGATCGATGCGCGTGCCGCCGCCGAGGCGGCCGAGCGGCCAGGTCGGGCGCTGCCAGCCGGTGTCGGAGCGCAGGGCCGTCTCGATATCGGCCTCGCCCATGCCGCGATAGAAATCCCAGCGCGAATTGTATTCGCGGACGTGCTCCAGGCAGAACCAGAGGTACTCGCGCAGCTCGCGATCCTTGGGCGCGCGGAATTCGCCGTGCTTCCCGCAATCGGGCGCGGCGCAGGCGCGCGGCGGCGCCTTCGGGTCGGTCTGGGGCTGAAAGCTCGCGCGGCGGGCCATCGGCGCTTTATGGGTGGGCGGCACAGGGTTGGCAACGTGGGCCGCCCGGGCGACATCTGCTGTCATGAACAATCGGGCCGATCGAATCAGGTCCGCGCTCACGGCGCGCTTCGCGCCGGCGCGGATCGAAGTGGTGGATGACAGCGCGAAGCATGCGGGCCATGCCGGCGCGCAGCCGGGCGGGGAGACGCATTACAGCGTGCTGCTGGTCAGCGACGCCTTCACCGGCATGAATCGCGTGGCACGGTCGCGCGCGGTGCATGAGGCACTGGGCGGCGAATTCACCAGCGGACTGCACGCCCTGGCCCTCACGCTGCGCGCGCCTTCCGAGGCCGGCTGACCGGCCTCATCGCGTCAGCGATCAGACCGCCTCCTCGGGGGGCTGGACGCGCCGCACGGTGAGCCGGCGCAGGCGCCCGTCCTGTGTCGGCCAGTCGATCGACTGCCCCTCGGACAGGCCGATCAGCCCCGCGCCCACCAACGACAGGACGGAGACGCGGCCGGAGGCAATATCGGCCTCGCCCGGCAGGACGAGGCGAACGGTGCGCGTCTCGTCGGCGCCCGCATCATGGAATTCCACGAGCGAGCCGAGCGCGACCGTGGTCGCGGGAAGGTCGGCGGCAGGGACCAGATCCGTGCGGTCCGCTTCCTCGTGGAGCAGGCTCGACACGAGGGGGTTGCGGCGGGCGGCGGCATCGGCGAGCGCGACGATCTGGATCTGCCCCTCGACAGACATGAGCAGGGGCGGGCGGCGGAGCTGGGCGGATTGGTTCATCGGGAATGTCCTGGAGGAGGCCCTCGGCGACATGGCGCACGGGGCCGGGCGCAGGAGGCGCCCTCTCAGCGATCGCAGAAAATCAATCCCGGGCAGGGCGCAGGCGCACGACACGCCGCTGCCGACCCGGGCCTAGGAGCCTGCGATGAGGCGCCCCGCACGGGAAAGGCCGCGTTGACGGCAAAGGGTGAAGCGGGAGCGCATGGGACAGACATGTCCTCACGGAGACCGGAAATCAAGCTTGGAGCGAAGGGCCCCGCGAAATCAGCCCGCGGCTTCCTCGGTGGCCTTCTCGGCCAGGTCGCTCCACTCGGGCCACTTCTTCCTAACCACGGGGCTGTTCGGCGCGTAGGCGTGGCAGGTGCCCAGCAGATGCGGCCGCTTGCGCGGCGCGCCCGCTGCCTCGGCGCGGGACTGCTCCTCCTGCCGGTTCCGGCGCAGGGGCCAGACGGTCTGGAAGGCCACGGTTGCCATCTGGGCGATCACCTCGCGCAGATGGGTGCAGCCCTGCACGCCGCCCACCCGCTCGTTCACCGCACGGTTGAAGCCGGCGCCGATGGTAAGGCCCGCCAGATTGGCGAAGTTCGGCGTGGCCCCGGGGCAGACGGCGAAGGGCGTGAAGTCGGACACGGCCTCGCAGGACATGATCTTCATGTCCGTATCGATCGTCATCCGCACCCACATGCCGTGCACCGGGTCGCCTGGGCCCACGTCGCCGCGATGCTCGGACGGGAAGCCGTAGGTCTTGGTGTCGGTAAGATGCGCCTCGATATCAACCAGGCCGTCCTCGCGGATGAAGCCACGCAGGGCGATATCCCGCAGGTGCGAAAGCTTCCGGGGCGAGGGAGGAGACAGCGGCATCGCAACATAAGATAGTGCTTATGCCGCACTGCGCAAACCCCCGCCCCATGACGGTATCGAAACGCATCCCGGGGAATTGATGACTTCCCCTGGCGGCCGGGGCGCCCGCGTGGTAGCCGCGCCTGACCCAAAATCTCGCCGAGGCCGACATGTCCGACCAGCCGATCCAGCTTCCGAACCCGCCCGAGGGCGAGCCCCCGCTGCCGCTGACGCTCAACATCCAGTTCACCAAGGACCTGTCCTTCGAGGTCCCCGGCGCCCCCGAGATCTTCGCGACCCTGCGCGAGCAGCCGCGCGTCGACCTGGCGCTCGACGTCCAGGCCCGCCCGATCCAGGAAGGCCAGAACGTCTTCGAGATCGCGCTGATCATCCGCGCCGACGCGAAGGCCGCCGACGGCACGCAGTGCTTCATCGCCGAGCTGACCTATTGCGGCATCTTCACGATCAATGTCCCGCAGGAGCATCTGGAGCCGGTTCTTCTGGTCGAATGCCCGCGGCTTCTTTTCCCCTTCGCCCGCAACATCCTCGCGGACGTCACCTCCGGCGGTGGCTTCCCGCCCGTCATGCTGAACCCCATCGATTTCGTTCAGCTGTGGCAGAATCGCCGCGGCCAGACTTCCGGCACGGCCTGAACATCGACATTCAAGCGCTTGCGGGCTCTTTAAATCTCACGAGACGATATCTTGTGCAGGCATATAATCCGCAAGCGCGCCTAACTATTTTTGAATGTATGCACGCATGACTTGCAAGTATTGACCGACGACTGATCTCCTGGCCTCTCCGCCGTCTCCGAGAGGCCAGCATGGCGCCACCGTCGCCCTCCGCGTCGATCCTGCCGTTTTCCCGGCCGGAAGCGGCCCTGCCGCCTCTCCATCTTTCCCCTCCCCATCTGACAGGCGCCGAGCTCGAGGCACTGCAGGACGTCCTGGCTTCCGGCTGGCTGGCGCCGGCAGGGCCGACGCCCCTGCGCTTCGAGGCCGCCGTCGCCGAGGCGATGCGGCAGCCGCACGCACTGGCCGTCAGCTCCGGCACCGCGGCGCTGGGCCTCAGCTACCGCCTGCTCGGCGTGGAGCCGGGCGACGAGGTCTGGACCAGCAGCCTCACCTTCCTCGCGACCATCGGCCCGGCCGTGCAGATGGGCGCGACGCCCCGCTTCCTCGACGTCGACCCGACGAGCTGGACGCTCGATCCAGCCCTGCTGGCCGAGGAGCTGGCGGCGGCGGCCCGGCGCGGCCGACTGCCGCGGGCGGTGGTGCCGGCCGACCTCTACGGCCAGCCGGCGGACATCGCCGCCATCGCCGAGGCCTGCGCCCGCTGGGGCGTGCGCGTGCTCTCGGACAGCGCCTGCGGGATGGGCGCGCTCCAGCACGGGTGGCCGGCTGGCCATGGCGCCGATCTCGTCGCGGTCAGCTTCAACGGCAACAAGATCGTCACCTCGACCGGCGGCGGGGCCCTGCTGGCGCCTGACGGCGCGGCGATCGCCCGGGCTCGGCACCTCGCCACCCAGGCGAAGGAACCCGCCCCGCACTACCAGCACGAGACGACGGGCTTCAGCTGCGGGCTGAGCGCCCTCCTCGCCGGCTTCGGCCTGGCGCAGCTTCCCTGCCTGGAGGAGCGCGTCTCGGCCCGGCGCGCGATCTTCGCGCGCTATGCCGGGGCGCTCGGTGCGCTTCCCGGCCTCTCCTTCATGCCGGAGCCCGGCTGGGCGCGATCGACACGCTGGCTCACGGCGATGCTGGTCGATCCGCGGCGCTTCGGCGCGGATCGCGAGGCCCTCCGCCTCGCCCTGCTCGAGCAGGGCATCGAGAGCCGGCCGGTGTGGAAGCCGCTGCATCTGCAGCCCGTCTTCCGCCAGGCCCCCGCCGTGGGAGGCGCGGTCGCCGCCGCGCTGTTCGAGCAGGGACTCTGCCTGCCCTCCGGCAGCGCGATGACGGTGGAACAGCAGGACCGCGTCATCGCGACCATCCGCGCCCTGCACCGAGGCTAGCGGAGGGGCAGATGGCGCGCATCCTCTATCTCCACCAGCATTTCTCCACCCCGGAGGGGGCGACCGCCACCCGCAGCCACACCATGGCGCGGGCCCTCGCCCAGCGCGGCCATGAGGTGACGATGGCCTGCGGGCAATTCGCCGGCGCCGTCACCGGCCTGACTGGCCCCTGGCGGCGAGGCCAGCGCCGCGGCCACGTCGCGGGTTTCGAGCTGGTGGAGTTCGCGATCCCCTGCGGCAATGCGATGCGCCTCGCCGCACGGAGCGGCGCCTTCCTGCGCTTTGCCGCGCGTGCCGGCTGGCTGGCGGCACGCGCCGAATGGGATCTCGTGATCGCGAGTTCCACGCCGCTGACGGTCGCCCTTCCCGCCCTGGCCGCCCGGCGCCTGCGCGGCACGCCCTTCGTCTTCGAGATCCGCGATCCCTGGCCCGAACTGCCGGCGGCGCTGGGGCTGCGTGCGCCGGGGCTGCTGCCCGCAATGGAACGCCTGGCCCGCGCGGCCTGCCGGAACGCGGCGGCCGTGGTGGCCCTGACCGAGGGGATGGGCGCCACCGCCCTCTCCCGCGGCACGCCGCCCGGCCGCCTGCACGTCATCGGCCAGGGCTGCGACCTCGACCTGATGGGCCCGCAGGTCGCGCCCTGGCGGCCGGAGGAGGCGGGCGGCCAGGAGATGCTGGCCGTCTATGCCGGTGCCCATGGCCGCGCCAACGGCCTGGACTTCCTTCTCGACGTGGCGGTCCGCCTGCGACAGGCGGGGGAGCGTCGGGTCCGGCTCCTTCTCATTGGCGAGGGCGCGGAGAAACCGGCGCTGATGGCCGAGGCCGCGGCGCGGGGCCTGACCAATCTCTCCTTCCTGCCGCCCATGCCCAAGCACGCGCTGGCCCGGCTTCTCGCCGGCAGCCAAGCGGGGCTGCTCTGCCTCGCCCCGGTGCCGGAATTCGCCGAATGGACGGCGCCGAACAAGCTGATGGACTACCTCGCCGCCGGGCTGCCCGTCCTGTCGAACGTCCCGGGCGAGGCGGAGCGCCTGCTGGCCGGGGGCGCCGGCGAGACCTGGACGGACGCCGCCGGCATGGCCGCCGCCCTCACCCGCCTCGCAGCCCATCCCGCCCGTCGCGAGGCGATGGGCCGGGCCGCACGGGAGCTCGCCACCTGCCGCTTCGACCGCCGCCTCCTGGCCGCCCGCTTCGTGGCTGCGGCCGAGCGCGCCCTTGCCGAAAGCGCGCCGGCCCGCCGCCCGGCGATCGCATGATCCTGATGCTCTCGGCCGCCCATCCGCCCGACGACATGCGCGTCGTCCGGAAGGAGGGCGCGTCGCTGGCGGCGGCGGGCTGGCCGGTCACGCATCTCTGCCCCGGCCCCGGCGGCCTCCTTCCGCCGGTCGCGGGCGTGGCCATCGAGACGGTGTCCGGCGCCGTGCGTCTTGGGCGGCTTCCCGCCCTCTACCGCCGCGCCGTGGCCCTGCGGCCGGCGGCCATCCATGCCTCCGAGCCGGATTCCTGGGCCGTCGCGCTGCTGGCCGGCTGGCGTTGCGGCGCCCGCGTGGTGCTGGACGTCCATGAGCACTATCCCTCGCGCCTCGACGCCCGGCTGGCACGGCCGCTGCGCGGCCTGGCCCGCGGCGCCCTGCGCCTCGCCCTCCGCCTCATGGGCCGGGCGGCCGATGCGGTGGTCCTGGCCAAGGAAGGGCTGGCGGAGGATTTTTCCCCGCGCCGGCCGCGCATCGCCGTGCGCAACCACGCCCTGGTCCCGCCCGGTCTTCCCCGCCGCGAGCATCGGGAAGGGCCCCTCACCCTGCTGCATCTCGGCGCGATCGGCGTGAAGCGGGGCTGGCCGCAGCTGCTGGCGGCCCTGACCCTGGCGCCGCCGCAGACGCGACTGCTGATCATCGGCCGCTTCACGGATGGCAGCGAGCCGGCCTTCCGCGCCGCGGCGGAGCGGGCGGGGCTGACCGCCCGCCTCGAGATCGCCGGCTGGATGCCCGCCGAGGCGGCGCTTGCCCGCGCGGCGGCAGAGGCCGACGTGAACCTCGTCCTTTTCCAGCCCGGCGAGGAGAATCATCGCCTCGCCCTCCCCCACAAGCTCTTCGACGGGATGGCGATCGGTCTTTCCGCCATCGCGCCCGCCTTCGCGACCGGGGTGGCGCGGATCGTGCAAACCGCCGGCTGCGGCCTGTTGGTGGAGGTGACGGAGCCCGCCTCCATCGCGGCCGCCATCGCCACCCTCGCCGACCGGGCAACGCGGGCGCGTCTCGGGGAGGCCGGCTGGCGGGCGGCGCGGGCGGAATGGGGCTGGGAGGCCGAGGCGGCGCGGCTGGTCGGGCTGTACCGCGACCTGCTGCGCCCCGGGGAAAGGGCACCGTCTCCCACCCGGCATTTCAGCGCGGCGGCAGAGCGTTTATAAGCGGAGGATGGCCAAGGCCCCGTCCCGAATCCTGCTGAACCTCTCGCTCGACGCGGCGCTCGCCGTCATCGCGCTTCCGGTGGCCCTTCTCCTGGCTGGGCCAGGGAACTGGCCGCATGGCGCCTGGTGGAGCCTCGCCATCCCCCTCTCCGCCCTGTCCATGCTGGGCCCGGCCTGGGCGCTGGGCCTGCCGCAGCAATACTGGCGCTATACCGGCGTGCGCGACCTGATGGCCGTCCTCGGCGCGTCGATCGGCGCGGCGGTGGTCTTCACGGCGGTGCTCTGGGCGCTGGACAGCTGGCATTCGCCCAACCTCGCCTTTCCCATCCTGCATGCCATGGCGCTGACGGGCCTGCTCGGCATCCCGCGGCTGAACGGCCGCCTGCGCACCATCCGCCGCATCGCGGAGGAGACGGGCGCCCAGCCGGTCCTCGTGGTGGGCGGCGTCGACCAGGCCGACCTCTTCATCCGCGCGCTTGAGCAGGAGCGGAAGCCCGCCTATCGCGTGCAGGGCATCCTGTCCCGCCGCTCGCGCCAGGTGGCCCGGCGCATCCAGGGCCATCCCATCCTCGGCACGATCGAGGAGGCGGATGCCGTGCTGGAGACCCTGCGCAACGAGGGCCGCCTGCCCGCGCTGCTGGTGCTGGCCTCGGCCGATCTCAACGGCCCCGTGCTGGAGGCGCTGCTGGATGCCGGCGACCATCACGGCGTGCCCATCCGGCGCGCGCCCCAGCCGACCGTGCTCGGCCAGGCCGGCCGGCCGCAGGACACGGCCAAGATCGACCTCCGCCCCGTCTCCATCGAGGAGCTGCTGGACCGCCCGCAGGTGCCGCTCGACCGCGAGGGCATGGCGCGGCTGGTGCAGGGCCGCCGCGTGCTGGTGACCGGCGCCGGCGGCACCATCGGCGGCGAGCTGGCGCGGCAGGTGGCCGCACTCGGCCCCTCGGTGCTGACGCTGCTCGATCACGGCGAATACGTGCTCTACGAGATCGACCTCGAGCTGTCGGAGCGACACCCGGCCGTCCAGCGCCGCGCCGTCCTGGCCGATGTGCGCGACGAGGCACGCATGCGCCGCCTGATGGAGGAGTTCCGGCCGGAGCTCGTCTTCCACGCCGCCGCGCTGAAGCACGTACCGATGGTGGAGAACGACCCGCTGGAGGGCCTGCTCACCAATGCGCACGGCACCCGCATCGTGGCCGACACGGCGCGCGCCGCCGGCTGCGGGCTGATGGTCTTCATCTCGACCGACAAGGCGGTGAATCCGACCAGCGTCATGGGCGCCTCCAAGCGCATGGCGGAGATGTACTGCCAGGCGCTGGACCGCGAGGCGCGCTCCTCCGGCCAGGGCATGCGCTGCATCACCGTGCGTTTCGGCAATGTGCTGGGCTCGACCGGCTCCGTGGTGCCGCTGTTCCGCCGGCAGCTGGAGCGCGGCGGGCCGCTGACCGTCACCCATCCCGACATGCGCCGCTACTTCATGACGGTGCGCGAGGCGGTGGGGCTGGTGCTGCAGGCCGCCGTGGTCGGCGCCGTGGACCGTGCCGACGCGCCGCCCGAGCTGCGCGAGGGCGGCATCTTCGTGCTCGACATGGGCAGCCCGGTGAAGATCGTGGATCTGGCGCGCCGCATGATCCGCCTGGCGGGCCTGCGGCCGGACGAGGATGTGGAGATCCGCTTCACGGGCCTTCGCCCCGGCGAGAAGCTGTTCGAGGAGATGTTCCACGGGCAGGAGCCCCCGCGCCCGACGCAGTTCCCCGGCCTGCTGGTCGCGACGCCCCGCACGGCCGACGCCGCGCTGGTGGCGCGGGCGCTGGACGAGATCGCCGGTGCGGCCCGCGGCGGGCATGGCCGGCTGGCCCTGGCGCAGCTTTCCCGCCTCGTGCCGGAATTCGACCACCAGGACGCGGCCACCGTCGCGCAAAAGAGCGGGGCCTGACGGCGGCAGTTCCGCCACCAGGCCCACGCCCTGCACGGGAAGCTCCCGTCAGTGGTGGTTCACCTTCATCTGACGATCGACCTTGTCCGCGACGATCTGCGCCGTCGCGGCGGATAGCGTCCAGCCCAGATGGCCATGCCCCGTATTGTAGAACACGCCGGGGCGCCGGCCCGCTTCCACCTTGGGCATGAGGTTGGGCGTCATGGGCCGCAGGCCCGCCCAGGACACGACGCGCGCCGTGCTGACCTCCGGGAAGAGCTGCTCCACCCATCGGGTGAGCGGCCTGATCCGATCGGCGCGGATGTCGCGGTTCTCGCCGTTGAACTCCGCGGTGCCGGCCACGCGGAACCGGTCGGCGCCCAGGCGGCTGGTGACGATCTTGGTCGCATCGTCCAGCAGACTCACCTGGGGTGCCGCCGCCCTGCTCGCCTCGTCGTCGAGGTGAACGGTGATGGAGTATCCCTTGACCGGATAGATGTTGATGCGGTCGCCGAGCAGGGAGGCGAAGCGGCGGCTGGCCACGCCCGCGCAGATCACCACCGCATCGACCTGCAGCTTCTCGTCGTGAAGCCCCGCCGTCCGGTAGGCCACCGAGATGCCGTCGCTCCCATGGTCGATGGCGTCGACTTCCGCCTCGAAGAGGAAGCGCGCGCCGCGCCGGGCGCAGGCTTCGGCCAGGCCGCGCGTGAAGCGATGGATGTCGCCCGTGGAATCGGAAGGCGTGTAGAAGCCGCCGAAATATTCGCCCTGCAGCGCGGGCTCGATCTCCCGCATCTCCTGCGGCGTCACGGCCCGCCGGTCGAGCCCGCCTTCGCGCAGCAGCTCGTTCACCCGCGCGGCGGCCTCGAAGCTTTCCCGGTCGCGGTAGATGTGAAGGATGCCGCGGCGCTCGAGGTCGAACTCGATGCCCTCCTTGCGCACGATCTCGAACATGTGCTCGCGGGAGGCGATGGCCAGGCGCGTCGTGGCGACGGTGTTGTCGCGATAATGCGGGATCTGCGCCGCGAACTCGCCGAGCCAGGAGTATTTGTGCAGGCTCGGGCTGGGATTCAGGAGCAGCGGCGCATCGCGGCGCGTCATCCAGCTCAGCCCCTTCCGGATGGTGCCGAGGCTGTTCCACACCTCCGCATTGCTCGCCGAGAGCTGGCCGCCATTGGCGAAGCTGGTCTCCATCGCGGCGTAGCGATGCCGGTCGAGGACCGTGACGGAATGGCCCCGCTCCAGCAGGGCATAGGCGGTGGTCGTGCCGGTGATACCGGACCCGATGATGGCGATCTTGCTCACAGGCGAGCTCCAGGCTGGGGTGAGACAGCACGGCCCGCACGCGAGTGCGCCAATCCGTCCTGCCCCCATCTGTCCCGGTACCTGAGAGCGTAGCCCTGCCTTCGCGGAGAAGGCCGGGCGTCCCCTTCGGTGGGCACCACGCGGTGCCTCTCTCCAGATCGTCCTGAGTTTGTGGTCCCTGAAGCCTGAGAGTTTCCTGGGGGTTGCTCCGTCGGCGGTGCGCGGCCCGTCCGGCCCCGCACACTCTCCCACAAACCATTAGCGGACGGACCGAGCAGAGCATCGATTCGCCGGCCGCACAACCGGCGAAAAAAGAGCTGGCTCAGGCCGCCACGTGCACCCCTGGCCGCCGCCCGTGGTTCCACTTGCCGTCCAGCGCGCGCTCGATCTGCGCGGCCAGCTGCAGCAGCAGCCCGTCCTGCCCCTGCGCGCCGATCGCCTGGATGCCGAAGGGCAACCCATGCGCCTGCTCGCCCATCGGCATCGAGAGGCCCGGGATGCCGGCCAGGTTGCACAGCGGCGTATAGGCGAAGATGCCCCAGAGGTTGGCGAACCAGTCCAGCACGGAAGGGTTGTCGGCGATGGTCAGGTATTCCGTCGTGCCGACGGTGGGCGTGGGCTTCGCGGTGATGGGCGTCAGGATGACGTCCCATTCCTCGAAGAAGGCGCCGAACTCGCGCGAGGCGGTGTTGAAGCCCAGCTGCATCGCCGTGCGCTCGGAATAGGAGGCGCCGATCCCGAACTCCCAGATGCGCCGGTTCATGCGCTCCACCAGCTCGGCCGGCGGCTTCTCCAACCCCTTCTGGCGCATCAGCGCGGCGATGGTCTGCGCGAAATTGGTGATGTAGCAGGCGGTCTGCGCCGCGAAGGCCGCACGGAAATCGACCCGCGGCACCGCCCATTCGACGTGATGGCCGAGGCGCTCCAGCAGCCGCCCCGCCTTCTCCAGCTCGGCGACGAGCTCCGGCGCGGCGCGGTAGTCGCCCCATTCGTGGGAGAGCGCGATGCGCAGCTTCCCCGGATCGCGCTTGATCAGCTGGGTGTAGGGCTCAGGCGTCGTCCAATAGGGCATGAATTCGCCCGGCGCGCCGCCGCGGCAGGCATCCACGAAGGCGGCCGTGTCGCGCACCGTGCGCGTGTGGCAGCCCTGGATGGAGACCACGCCGGTGAGGTCCGACCCGTAGGGCGCGACGGAGAAGACGCCGCGCGAGGGCTTCAGCCCGATATTGCCGTTCCAGCCGGCGGGGATGCGGATGGAGCCGCCGCCATCGGTGGCATGCGAGATCGGCGTCACGCCCGCGGCCACCAGCGCGCCCGATCCGGCCGAGGAGCCACCCGTGGTGTAGCCCGTGTTCCACGGGTTGCGCGTGACATAGACCTCGGGATTGTCGGCCGACGAGCAGGTGCCGAATTCCGGCGTCGTGCTGCGGCCGATGATGTTGAGCCCGGCCTTGCGGATACGCCCGGCCAGAAAGCTGTCCGCCGTCGCGCGGTTCCCGCGCATGAGCTTGGAGCCCATCTCCTGCAGGCGCCCCTTCAGCGTGGGGCCCAGGTCCTTCATGAAATAGGGAACGCCGGCGAAGACGCCCGCGGGGTCCATCCCATCCTTCAGCGGATCGGCGACGACGTCCTGGAAGACCTCGACCACCGCGCTCAACGCCGGGTCGACCTTCGCGGCGCCGGCCGCGGCCTGGGCGGCCAGTTCGGCCGGGGTGACCTCCCCCTTGCGGACACGTTCCGCGAGGGCGGTGGCATCATGCCGCGCCCATTCGTCCCAACTCATCGCCAGGTTCATTTCCGAGCCCCTCTGTCCGTCCCTGGGCGAAGCCTAGGCCCGGGGGTCAGGGGGTCAAGGCGTGTCGGGCGTCCAGGCGGAGGGGGCCGCGAAGGCGCGCAGCAGCAGGTCGGTCGCGCCATCCACCTCGGCGGCGATCGCTTCCTCCGAGGGCGCCGGCACCAGCCCGAGCGCGACCTTGATGTAGAGGTCCCCGCGCAGCAGGGCGATGAATTGCGGGGCCACCTTGGCGGGGTCGAAATTCTGCCGCAGCCGCCCGCGGCGCTGCTCCTCGGCGATCCACTGGGCGATCAGCGAGAGGCCGAGCGCAGGGCCGGACCGGAAGAAGGCCCGGGCCAGGTCGGGGAAGCGGGTGCCCTCGGCCAGGACGGTGCGATAGGTGCCGAGGGCCTGCGGGCTGATGAGGAAGCGCAGCCAGAAGTCGATCTGCCGGCGGAGGCATTCGGCCAGCGGCGCGTCATGGTCGCTCACGATGCGGCTATGCCCCACCATGGAGGCGCAGCGCTCGGACACCACGGCGCCGAAGAGCGCGTCCTTCCCCGAGAAATAGGCGTAGAGCGTCGCCTTCGAGACGCCCGCCTCCCGCGCGACGGTATCCATGGAGACGGCGGCGAAGCCCTCACTCAGGAAAAGCCGGCCGGCGGCGTCCAGGACCTGACGGCGTTTCGGTGAGATCTCGGGGGTGATGTCCATCTGGGCGCTCATGGCACCTTTATGGACATGGCGTAGACCTAATTTCAAGACCATACTGAACCGTACAGTTTACCCTTGACGCCAGCCCTGGATTTCGCCATCTCCCTGGACACGAACTGAACGGTTTAGTCCGATGAACGCGGAAACTTCTGTCACCACGGACGAGGCGCGGCAGTCCAAGGCGGACGAAGGCAAGAAGCCTTCCCTCTTCCGCCGGCTCCGCCCCCTCCTGATCCTTGTCGTCCTCCTGGGGGCCGCGCTCGGCGGCAACTGGTGGTTCCGCGTGGGGCGCCACATGGAATCCACCGACAACGCCTATGTGCAGGGCGACATCGTGCAGCTGGGCGCCCGCATCGAGGGCGATGTCGCCGCCATCCTCGTCGCCGACAACCAGCGCGTGGAGGAAGGCCAGCCCCTGATCCAGCTGGAGGACCGCGACTGGCGCGCCCGCCGCGACGCGGCCGCGGCCGCCCTCGCCCAGGCCGAGGCCGGCATCACCACCGGCCGCGCGCAGATCGAGCAGCAGCGCGCGCAGATCACCTCCGCCGAGGCCCAGATCGCCCAGGCCGATGCCGAGCGCGTCCGCGCCACCGCCGATTCCACCCGCTACGGCTCCCTGGCCCAGTCGGGCTTCGGCAGCCGCGAGAATGCCGAGCGTACGCTTGCCGACCGCCGCAAGGCCGAGGCCAATGTCGCCTCCGCCCAGGCCTCGGCCGCCGCGGCCCAGGCAGCGCTGCCCGTGCTGGAAGGCCAGCTCGCCACCGCCGAGGGGCGCCGGGCGGAAGCCACGGCGCAGCTCGCCCTCGCGGAGAGCAACCTCGCCTACACGGTCATCCGCGCGCCCTTCTCCGGCATCGTCGGCAACCGCTCCGCCCAGGTCGGCGCCCATGTGCGGCCGGGCCAGAACCTGATCGCCGTGGCGCCCCCGCCGGAACGGCAATGGGTGGTGGCCAACTTCAAGGAGACGCAGCTCCACCGCATGCGTCCCGGCCAGCCCGTGACCCTGTCCCTGGATGTGGGCGGCGAGCTGCATGGCCATGTGGAGAGCCTGGCGCCCGCGACCGGCGCGCTGTTCAGCCTGCTGCCGCCCGAGAACGCCACCGGCAACTTCACGAAGATCGTGCAGCGCGTGCCGGTGCGCATCGCCCTCAACCCGGGCCAGGACCCCGCGCTGCTGCGCCCTGGCCTCTCGGTCGAGGCGCGGGTGGACATGCGGGCCGACCCCTCGGCACCGAGCAGCCTCCTGGGTGCCGCCGCCGCGACCATCGGCCTTCGTTAGACGCGACCGGCCGCCGAATGACTGAAGCCGGGAAGCGTCCCTTCAGCGTCTGAACCCACCGGAAGGAGGGCGGCTCATGTCCGCCACCACCATGGGCGCCTCTTCGGCGCCCGACGTCCCCGCGGTCTCGCGGAAGCAGTTCCTCGGCTTCATGGTGATGGTGCTAGGGATGTTCATGGCGATCCTGGACATCCAGATCGTCTCCGCCAGCATCTCCGAGATCCAGGCCGGCCTGGCCGCCAGCCCGGACGAGGCCTCCTGGATCCAGACCTCCTACCTGATCGCGGAGATCGTCATGATCCCGCTGTCGGGCTTCCTGTCCCGGCTGCTGTCGACGCGGGTGCTCTTCACCCTCTCGGCCGTGGGCTTCACCATCTTCTCCTTCGCCTGCGCCACGGCGACCTCGCTGGAGCTGATGATCGCCTTCCGTGCGGCACAGGGCTTCCTGGGCGGCGCGATGATCCCGACCGTCTTCGCGACGGCCTTCAGCCTCTTCCCCGGCAAGCAGCGCGTGCGCATCTCGGTGCTGATCGGCCTGACGGCGACAATGGCGCCCACCATCGGGCCGACGCTGGGCGGCGTGCTGACCGAGACCTTCTCCTGGCATTGGCTGTTCCTGATCAACGTGCCGGTGGGCATCCTTGTCGCCACGGTGGTCTGGGCCACGATGGACATCGACAAGGGCGACCGCCGGCTGCTGGCCCATTTCGACTGGTGGGGCCTTGCCTTCATGGCGATCTTCCTGGGCAGCCTCGAATACGTGATGGAGGAAGGCCCGCGCTGGGAATGGCTGGAGGACGAGACCATCGCCCTCTTCGCCCTGATCGGCACGGTATCGGCGGTGCTGTTCTTCTGGCGCGCCTTCACGCGGCCGGAACCGATCGTCGACCTGCGCGCCTATACCGACCGGAACTTCGCCGTCGGCAGCCTCCTCGCCTTCCTGCTCGGCATCGGCCTCTACGGCTCGGTCTATCTGATCCCGCTCTTCCTCGCCCGGGTGCGCGGCTTCAACAGCCTGCAGATCGGCGAGACGATGTTCGTCACCGGGCTCGCCATGTTCATCGCCGCGCCGGTCGTGGGGCAGATGGCGCAGCGGATGGACATCCGCATCGTGCTGGCCGCGGGCCTCGCCGTCATGAGCTACGCGCTGTGGCTGACGGCGGAGCTCACCGTGCTCTCGGGCTTCCCGGAGATGTGGTTCGCGCTCGGCCTGCGCGGCGTGGGCACGATGATGGTGATGGTGCCGGTGAACCAGATCGCGCTCGGTACCCTGCCGCCGGCGCGGCTGAAGAACGCTTCCGGCCTCTACAACCTCATGCGCAACCTCGGCGGCGCGGTGGGGCTCGCCATGATCAACACGCTGGTGACGGATCGCGGCGCCGCCCACCGCCTGCACATGGCCGAGCAGGTGAGCTCGGGCCGCATCGCCGCGACACAATGGTACGACAACCTCGTCACCGCGCTGACGCCGCGGCTGGGCGAGGCGCAGGCCCAGCTCGCGGCGTTGCGGCGCCTGTCGCTGATGGTGGAGCAGCAGGCCCTGGTGCTGGCCTATAACGACGTGCTGCTGGTGATGTGCGGGCTCTTCGCCGCGGCGATCCCGCTGGCGATGCTGCTGCGCAAGCCCAAGCCCGGCGGCGGGGGCGGCGCCCACTGAGCGGGCCGGCGGAAACCTGACCTTGCCATGATGGGGCGGGTCCGGCGGGGCCTGCCCTTTCGCGGCGCCCATGGCATAAGCGCGCCGCAACTGTTCCCGGCCCTCGACTTCCCATGATCCGCCTCGACAACATCAGCAAGCAGAACGGCCAGCAGCTCCTCTTCATCGAGGCCTCGGCAAGCCTCCAGAAGGGCGAGAAGATCGGCCTGGTCGGGCCGAACGGCGCCGGCAAATCCACGCTCTTCCGGATGATCACGGCGCAGGAGGTGCCCGATGAGGGCCAGGTCCTGGTCGATCGCGGCATCAGCGTCGGCTTCTTCAGCCAGGATGTGGGCGAGATGTCGGGCCGCAGCGCCGTGGCCGAGGTCATGGACGGCGCCGGCGACGTCAGCACCGTGGCGGCCGAGCTGGCCGAGCTCGAGGCCGCGCTGGCCGATCCGGACCGCATGGACGAGATGGAGAGCCTCATCGAGCGCTTCGGCGAGGTGCAGGGCCGCTTCGAGGATCTCGGCGGCTATGCGCTGGAGGGCAAGGCGCGGGAGGTCCTCGCCGGCCTGAGCTTCAGCCAGGAGATGATGGACGGCGACGTCAGCAACCTCTCGGGAGGCTGGAAGATGCGCGTGGCCCTGGCCCGCATCCTGCTGATGCGCCCTGACGTCATGCTGCTCGACGAACCCTCCAACCACCTCGACCTTGAAAGCCTGATCTGGCTGGAGCAGTTCCTGACCGGCTACGAGGGCGCGCTCATGCTCACCTCGCACGACCGCGAGTTCATGAACCGCATCATCAACAAGGTGATCGAGATCGACGGCGGCGGGCTGACCTCCTTCTCCGGCGACTATGAGTTCTACGAGCAGCAGCGCGCCATGAATGAGGCGCAGCAGCAGGCGCAGTTCGAGCGCCAGCAGGCGATGCTGGCGAAGGAGATCAAGTTCATCGAGCGCTTCAAGGCGCGCGCCTCGCACGCCGCCCAGGTGCAGAGCCGGGTGAAGAAGCTCGACAAGATCGAGCGCGTGGAGCCGCCGAAGCGCCGCCAGGCGGTCTCCTTCGAATTTGCCCCTGCCCCGCGCTCGGGCGAGGACGTCGTGAACCTGAAGGGCGTCCACAAGCGCTACGGCCAGCGCGTGATCTATGAAGGACTGGACCTGCTGGTCCGCCGGCGGGAGCGCTGCGCCGTGCTGGGCGTGAACGGTGCCGGCAAGTCCACCCTGCTGAAGCTGGTGACGGGCTCGACCGAGCCCGACGAGGGCAGCGTCACCCTCGGCGGCAGCGTGCGGATGGGCTATTTCGCCCAGCACGCCATGGAGCTGCTGGAGGGCAACCAGACCGTCTTCGAGGCGCTGGAATCCTCCTTCCCGCGGGCCAATCAGGGCTCGCTGCGCTCGCTCGCCGGCTGCTTCGGCTTCTCCGGCGACGAGGTGGAGAAGCGCTGCCGCGTGCTCTCGGGCGGCGAGAAGGCGCGGCTGGTCATGGCGAAGATGCTCTACGACCCACCGAACTTCCTCGTGCTCGACGAGCCGACCAACCACCTGGACATGGCCACCAAGGAAATGCTCATCGCGGCCCTGGCGCAGTACGAGGGCACCATGCTCTTCGTGTCGCACGATCGTCACTTCCTGGCCGCCCTGTCCAACCGGGTGCTGGAGCTGACGCCCGAGGGCATCCATCAGTATGGCGGCGGTTACACGGAATATGTCGCGCGCACGGGCCAGGAGGCCCCCGGCCTGCGGAGCTGAGCCCTTCGTAGCGATTCGTCACACAGGTTGAAACGGGCGGGGCTTGATCCCGTCCGCGCCCTGGCTCACTCAACATCCATGACCGATCAGACCCGCCCCATCGCGCTCTTCGACATGCAGGCCCAGCAGGCGCTGATCCGGCCCGAGCTGGATCGCCGGATCGCGCATGTCCTCTCCTCCGGCCGCTTCATCAACGGCCCCGAGGTCGCCGAGCTGGAACAGCGCCTGGCCGAATTCGCCGGCTGCGCCCATGCCGTCGGCGTCTCCTCCGGCACGGATGCGCTGCAGATCGCCATGATGGCCGAGGGCATCGGCCGCGGCGACGCGGTCTTCCTGCCCGCCTTCACCTACACCGCCACCGCCGAGGTGCCGCTGGTGCTGGGCGCCACCCCCGTCTTCGTCGACGTGGATCCCGAGACCTTCAACATCGACCTCGCCGACCTCGAGCGCCGGATCGAGCTCGTCATCAAGGAGGGCAAGCTGAAGCCCCGCGCCATCGTCGGCGTGGACCTCTTCGGCCTGCCGGCAGACTGGCCCGCGCTCAACGCCATCGCGAAGAAGCACGGCATGGTCACGGTGGACGACGCGGCCCAGGCCTTCGGCGCTTTTCTGCATGGCAAGTCGCTCGGCTGCCACGCCGATGTGACGACGCTGAGCTTCTACCCGACCAAGACGCTGGGCTGCTACGGCGACGGCGGCGCCATGCTGACCGAGAGCGCGGAGAAGGCCGAGCTCTACCGCTCGCTCCGCACCCATGGCGAGGGCGGCGGCCGCTACGAGGTGCTGCGCACCGGCATGAACGGCCGGCTCGACACGCTCCAGGCCGCCATCCTGCTGTGCAAGATGGACCTCTTCGCGCAGGAGCTGAAGGACCGCGCCAAGGTCGCCGCCTGGTACGGCGCGCGGCTGACCGGCAAGGTCGCGCTGCAGCGCGTCCCCAACGAGGCGCAGAGCGCCTGGGGCCTCTACACCATCCGCTGCACCGATGCCGACCAGCGCGCCCGCGTGCAGGCCGCGCTGAAGGCGGAAAGCATCCCCTTCGGCGTCTACTACCCCAAGCCCCTGCATCATCAGCCGGCCTATCAGGGCGCCCATGCGGCGGGCCTCTCGGCCGCTCCGGCCCTGACGGTCAGCGAGGCGCTCTGCCACCAGGTGATGTCTCTGCCGATGCACCCCTACCTCACCGAGGCGGAGGTGGAGCGGGTCTGCGCGGCGGTCCTCGGCGCCCTTTAAGGCGCCTCCGGTCGGCTGAGGCCGGGTAAGGGCGCCCGGAAAAAGCGCCAGCGGCGGCGCAACTAACCATTGCCTGCGGGGCGGGGGAGCGGTTCCATGGGACCGCCCTCGTGGAGTTCCGCCACATGCGCCGTCGATCCCTCCTCGCCGCCTCCGCCGCCGCGCCCGCCCTCTGGACCGCGCGGCCAGCCCATGCCGAAGCCGAACCGGTGGATGTGCTGCTGGTCCTCGCCGTCGATGTCAGCCGCTCGATCGACGAGGACGAGGCCCGGCTGCAGCGCGAGGGCTACCGCAATGCCGTGAGCGACCCGCGCGTGGTGGAGGTGATCCGCCGCGGCATGATCGGCGCCATCGGCCTCGCCTATGTCGAATGGGCCGGCTTCGAATATCAGCGGCTGATCCTGCCCTGGACGCGCATCGCCGGCCAGCGGGAGGCCGAGGCCTGGGCCTCCGCCCTGGCCGAGGCGCCGCGCGCCTCGCTGTCCTGGACCTCCCTCTCCGGCGGGATCGACTTCTCGCGTCGCGTGATGGCCGAGGCGCCCTTCGAAGGCGGGCGCCGCATCATCGACGTCTCGGGCGACGGCGTGAACAATTCCGGCCGCCCGGCCAGCGCGGCGCGCGACGAGGCGGTGGCCGAGGGCATCGTCATCAATGGCCTGCCCATCGTGAACGACCGCCCGACCTTCGGCCGCGTGCCCTCCATCCCGCTGGACGAGTACTTCCAGCAGAACGTCATCGGCGGCGAAGGCGCCTTCATGATCGTCGCCGAGGATTTCGAGGCCTTCGGCACGGCCGTCCGCCGCAAGCTGATCCGCGAGATCGCCTGACCGCCGCTTCCCGGCCCCTGGCCCTGCCCCCTGGCCCTGCCCCCTGGCATTCCAGGGAAATCGGCGCGATAGAACCTGCTCAGATCTGGCGGGAATGGAACGGCATGGCCGAGAAGCGGACGATCCTGGGCGCGGTGCAGGCGACGGCGGCGCTGATGGCGCGCATGGCCGAGGACCAGGCCATGATCGAGGCAGCCACCCGCGCGGCCGAGCTCTGCATCGCCGCGCTGCGCGCCGGCCGGAAGGTGATGATCTGCGGCAATGGCGGCAGCGCCGCTGACGCCCAGCATTGGGCCGGCGAGCTGGTCAGCCGCTTCTACTATGACCGCCCCGGCCTGCCGGCGATCGCCCTGACCACGGACAGCTCCATCCTCACCGCCATCGGCAACGACTATGGCTATGAGCGCGTCTTCTCCCGCCAGGTGGAGGCGCTGGGCGTGGAGGGCGACGTGCTCTTCGGCCTCACCACCTCCGGCGCCTCGCCCAATATCCTGGCGGCGATGAAGGCGGCCAAGGAGCGCGGCATCACCTGCGTGGGCTTCACCGGGAACGGCCCGCGCGCCGCGGTGCTCGCGGAGCATTGCGACGTGACCGTGATGGTCCCGAGCCCCTCCACCCCCTCGATCCAGGAGGGCCACGAAGTGCTGGGCCACGCGATCTGCGCGATGATCGAGGAAGCGATCTTCCCGAAGGAAGCCTGATGCTGCCCCAGGAGGCCCCCACGGAAGCCATCGTCCTGGCAGGGGGCTTCGGCACCCGGCTGCGCAGCGTGGTCAGCGACGTCCCCAAGCCGCTCGCGCCCGTGGCCGGCCGGCCCTTCCTCGCCTGGCTGCTCGACGCGCTGCAGCGCGGCGGGCTGCGCCGCGTGGTGCTGGCGACGGGCTATCTCGGCGAGATGGTGGAGGCCGCCATCGGTTCGCGCCACGGCACGCTCGACATCGCCTATGTGCGGGAGGAGCAGCCGCTCGGCACCGGCGGCTCGCTCTGGGCGGCAATGGCCGCGACCAGCGGCGATCGCGTCTTCGCGCTGAACGGCGATACCTGGCAGGGCGCGAATTACGCGGCGATGGCGCGCTCGGCGCCGGAGGCCGACCTGGTCTTCGCGGTGCGCCCCGTCGAGGACCGCGCGCGCTACGGAAGCGTGTTGCTTGAGGAAGGCCGGCTGGTGGGCCTGCGCGAGAAGGGTGAGCACGGGCCCGGGCTGGTGAATTCCGGCATCTACCTGATCCGGCGGGAACTCCTGGCGAAGCGCCCCCTCGAGGGCGCATTCTCCTTCGAGAAGGAGATCCTGGAGAGGCCCGAAGGGCTCGATATCCGTGGCTTCGAGGTGGATGGGCGCTTCATCGATATCGGCACGCCCGAGGATTTTTCCCGCGCGCAGACCGCGCTGCCGGAGTGGTCCGCCCGGGCATGACGCGCCGGAAGGCATCCGGATGGGTGGGGCGCCTCTTCACGCGGCGCCCTCTCGTCTCGGTCATCCTCCCCTCCTTCAACCACGCCCCCTTCGTCGCCGAGGCGGTCGGCAGCGTCCTCGGTCAGAGCCTGCGGGAGCTTGAGCTCATCGTGGTGGACGATGCCTCGACGGATGCGACGCCCGACATCGTGGCCTCGCTGAAGGACCCTCGGCTGCGGCTCCTGCGCCTCGAGGCCAATCGTGCCGTCCATCCGCGCAACCTCGCCCTTTCCCTGGCGCAGGGGCGCTACATCGCCTTCCAGAATTCCGACGACGTCTGGCAACCGGACAAGATCGAAAAGCAGGTCGAGGCGATGGAGGCCGGGGATGCCCCATCGGTCTGCTTCACGGAAACCGCCCTCATCGGCGCCGACAGCCGGCCGCTGACGGGGAGCTGGGCCGACAACATCTTCCAGAGCGCGGAACGCTCTGCGGAGGAGTGGCTCCGGCGCTTCTTCGATGTCGGCAACTGCCTCGCCATCACCTCGGCCATGGTCCGGCGCACGGATCTGCTCGCTCTCTGCGGCTTTCGCGCCAGCCTCATCCAGCTCGGCGATTTCGACCTCTGGATCCGCATGGCCGCCCTCGGCCATTTCCGTACCCTGCCCGAGGCCCTGACCCAGTACCGGATCCTGGATAGCAACCTCAGCGCGCCCTCCACGGCGGCAGCCCTGCGGGGGCAGATGGAGCTCGCGCAGATCCTGGAGCGCTACATCGCCTCGCCGATCCTGGAACGCCTGCCGAACATCTTTCCCGACATTCCCGCCGATACGGCGCCCGGGGCGCGCAAGATTGCCCTGGCCCTGCGCGCCATCGCCTCTCAGGGCAGCGGCCATGCCCTCTTCGCCGATCGCACGATCGCCGCGGTCCTCGACAGCGCGCAGGAGCGTGCCGAAGCCGTGGCGCATCATGGGACGGGCTTCCTCCATGACTTCATCGCCCGCCGGGGGCGGAGCGAGTTCCGGATCCATCCCCATGCCTGACCTGCAGCACTCCCTTCTCGCCTGGATCGCGGAGGTCGTGGAGCGCGACGCCGGCCAGGTCGAGGAGATCGCCCTCTCCCAGTCCAGCGCCTGGTCGCTGCGCGAAGGCGCCCTTCGCCACGAGACGGGGCGCTACTTCAACGTGGTCGGCCTCGAATGGGTGAAAGCCGGCGAGATCCGGCAGGCCCCCTTCATCGAGCAGCGCGAGGTCGGCACGCTCGGCCTCATCGCCCGTCCCGGCAGGTCAGGCCTGGACTTCCTGATGCATGCCAAGGCCGAACCCGGAAATGTCGGCGGCGTGCAGCTCGCACCGACGTGCCAGGCCACGGCCAGCAACGCCGATCGCGTGCATGGCGGCACCCCGCCGCCCTTCTCGCGGGAATTCCTGGGCGCGAAGGAGGGTATCCTTGCCGATTCCCTCCAGAGCGAGCAGGGCTCGCGCTTCCTAGGAAAACGCAATCGCAACGTCCTGCTTCTCGCGCCCGATTGGGAGGACGATCCCGGCCCGCTCCACCGCTGGATTTCTTTCGCGGTGCTGCGTGACCTGCTGGCGCAGGACTTCCTGGTCAACACGGATGCCCGCTCGGTGCTGTGCACCAGCGACTGGCCGACGCTGGCGGGACGAGCGCCCTTTCCCGGCGAGGACCGCTTCTCGCGCGAGCTATGTGCTTCCTTCCATGCCCCGGTCCGCTCCGGCGTGCTGGAGGAGGTCTTCTCGGCGCTGGAGCGGGCACGCGCGGCGAGCCCCGCACCGCGTCCCGTCCCCGTCGACGCCATGGCCGGCTTCGGCTTCGACCTCGAAAGCCAGCCAGTGATGAGTGACGGCGCCGTTGCCGTCCGGCAGATCAGGGTTCGCTCCCGCACGCGGGAGGTCGCCGAATGGGACCAACCCATCCTGGACCTGGCCGCGCCGCAGCTTCTCGATCTGCCCTGCCGCCGCCAGGAGGGGCTGTTGCTCTTCGGCTATCGTCCCTGCTGGGAGCCCGGCCTGCTGGCCGGCGCCGAGCTGGCGCCCGGGTCTGCAGGCACGCTGGATGGCACGGTCAGGCTCGAGGTGCGGCAATCGGACGAAGGCGGCCGCTTCCATCGCGACATCGCAACCTACCGCGTGCTGGATCTCGGCACGGCCGAACCGGAAGAGGGAATGCTCTGGCTCACCCTCGCCGAGGTGCACGCGCTGATGCCCCGAGGGGTGTTCAACAACGAGGCCCGGAGCGCCACCTCGCTGCTGCTGAGCCTGGCCTGATCGCGGGGCGGCCGGCCGATGGCCGCCGCCCGCGATCCTGCCGTCTCAGCGATCCACTTCCTCGATCACGAGACCGAAAGCGCCGGCGCCCTCGGAAAGCAGGTCGCCCAGGCCTTCCAGCCCGGCCAGGTAGGTGCTGGCATCGCCCTTCACGTTGCGTTCGGTGGCGAGCTTCACCGCCTCCTCCCACTCCTCGGGCTCGTAGTCGCCGCGGCCGACCCAGGCGAGGGCGATGAGCGCGACCTGCTGCTCCTCGTTCAGCTCGTCGATGTAGTCGGTGAGCATCTCCTCGGAGATCTCCTCGTCCTCATCGTCGTCCAGATCCTCGTCGTCATCGTCGTCGCCGAGGGCGGCCTCCTCGGCCTCCTGAACGGCATTGGCGAGGTCCACGACGGTGGCGACGATCTCCAGGCTAATGCCGAGATCGACCTCGTCACCGTCATCTTCAGGTTCTGCCATCACTTCCGCCTTTCTCGTCTCGGCACGGGCCCATCGGCACGTCGCGCAAACGCGGAATGCCGGCACGCGTTGCAGGGCGCAAGCCGCCCCGCATGGATTTCCGCGATCTGTTCCGGCGGGCGGAGTCTGAACCTCCGCCGTGCGCCGCTGCAAGCCCGATCAGCTGTCCCAGGCAGGCGCGAAATCGGGATTCACGAAGCGCTTGTCCTTGGGCAAAGCGGAGATCGCCTCCAGGTCCGTCTCGCTGAGCTTCAGCTGCGCGGCGGCCAGATTCTCCGCCTGGCGCTCAGTGCCGCGCGCCTTGGGAATCGCCGCCACCAGCTCCTTCGAGAGCAGCCAGGCCAGGGCCACCTGGCCCGGCGTCGCGTCGTGCTCCTCGGCGATCCGCTTCATCACCGGATGCTCCAGCACCTCGCCCCGGCCGAGCGGCGTGTAGCTGGTCAGCACGATGCCCGCGGGCTGCGTGACGTCGAGCAGCTTCTGCTGGCCCAGCATCACATGCTGCTCCACCTGGTTGCAGGCGATGGGCGCGATGCCGAGGGCGAGGGCCTGCTTCAGCAGGGCAGACGGGAAGTTCGCCACGCCTACCGCATGGGCCAGCCCGTCCTGCCTGATCTTCGCCATCGCCGTCAGGACCGAGGGCAGGTCCAGCTCGGGCGAGGGCCAATGGATGAGCAGCAGGTTCACATAGGGCTGTTTCAGCCGCGTCAGCGACTCTTCGAAGGCGGCGCGGAAGGCCGGGCCGTTCGGCTTGTCCCACCAGACTTTGGTGGTGAGGAAGATCTCGCCGCGCGGGATAGGGGTTTGGGCCAGGGCGGCGCCCACGGCCTCCTCGTTGCCGTACATCTCGGCCGTGTCGATATGGCGGTAGCCCATGGCGAGCGCGGTGCCGACCGCTTCTTCGCAGTCGGCGCCCTTCAGCGGCCAGGTACCGAAACCGAGCGCCGGCATGGCCATGTGCTTGGTGGTGAGGATCGGAACGTT
Organism: Roseococcus pinisoli; assembly: GCF_018413645.1. Lineage (GTDB taxonomy): Bacteria > Pseudomonadota > Alphaproteobacteria > Acetobacterales > Acetobacteraceae > Roseococcus > Roseococcus pinisoli. The sequence goes on along the minus strand of NZ_JAHCDA010000001.1, from coordinate 1,533,512 downwards.
CATCCGTCGGCCGCTCTCCGTTGTGCACGGGAAGAGCAGGCCGATAAAGGGGCGGCGTCAACCGCCCCTGGATTCACCGCCCCGAGGGCCTCCCGCGGGTCAGCCCCGCGCCGCGAGGTCCAGGATGCCGCAAAAGCCCTTCTCGGTCCCGAAGGCCAGCAGCGTGCCGTTGGCATTCCAGGCCAACGCAGAAATGCCGCCCTCGCCCGGCGGGGCGATCGGCAGCACGCGGCCATTGTTGATGTCCGAGAGCAGCACCAGGCCGTCCTCGAAGCCTGCCGCCACCATCTCGTGCTGCGGATGGCAGGCGACACGGGTGCACATCACGCCGTCGCCGCCGGCGAGCTCCGTGGGCGCCTTGCCCATGGGGCCTCCGCCGAAGAAGGGCCAGAGCACCACGGATTCCGCGCCGCTCGTCGCCAGCCACTTGCCCTTCGAGGTGAAGGAAAGGCTATGCGTCTTGGAGGGATAGCCGGACATGCGCATGTGCTGGCCATCGGCCAGCCGCCAGCCGTGCAGCGCCATCTCCTGCATCGCGGTCACGACATGCGTGCCGTCCGGATGGATGGCGATGGCCGCGTGGCTGCCCTTCCATTCCAGGACGCGCGGCTTGTCCTCCTTCGCGCCCACGAACCAGAGCGAGGCGCCGTTGTAATGGCTCGCCGCGATGCGTTTGCCCTTGGCGTCGAAGGCAATGCCGCCGACCGTCGAAGGATGCGCGAGCGACTTCGCCACCTCACCCTTGGCGTCGATGACGTGGACCGCCTTGGAGACGCCGGCCGCGCGCACGCCGCTCTCATGGGCCGCGACATGCTCGACCCATTTGCTGCCGAACTTCTGCAGCTCCGTCGCCGTGCCGTCGGGCGCGATGCGCATCACGCGGCCGTCGTCGCCGCCGGTCAGCGCGCCGTCCTTGCCGTCGGCGCAGATGGAGAGGCAGGCGCCCTTATGGGCCTCCACGGTGGCCCATTCGTCCGAGCGGGCCGCCAGGTTCACCACGCGCACCGTGCCGTCGCCCAGGCCCACATGGAGCGTGCGGCCCTCCCGCCCGAAGGCAAGGCCGATGACCCAGGCGCCGAGCTGGCGCGAGATCCCGCGCTCGCCGAGCAGATAGTCGATCGTGTCCGACATCAGGAAGCGGCGTCCACCTGGCAGGCCTCGAAGCCGCGGCGCAGCTGCGGGCGGTTCAGGTCACGGCCGATGAAGACAATCTTCGATTTGCGCGGATCGCCGTCCTTCCAGGGGCCGATGTAGTCGCCGTCGGCGATCATGTGCACGGCCTGGAAGGCGAAGCGGCGGTCCTCGGCCGGGTAGGACAGGATGCCCTTGGTGCGCAGCAGATCCTGCCCCTTGGCGGCGAGCAGGTCGGTCATCCAGGTGTTGAACTTCTCCGGGTCGATGGGGCGCGACACCTCGAAGGAGACCGAGTTGATCTCGCTGTCGTGCTCATGCTCGTCCTCGCCCGAAAGGAAATCGGGCTCGCGGGCCAGGATGCGCTCCAGGTTGAAGGCGTCGCGGCCGATGACGCTGTCGATCGGCGCGTCGGAATTGGTGCTGCGGATCAGCTCGACCGTCGGGTTGATGGCGCGGATGCGGCGCTCGACCTCGACCGCTTCCGCCTCGCTCACCAGGTCCATCTTGTTGAGCAGGATGAGGTCGGCAAAGGCGATCTGCTCCTCGGCCTCCTTGCTGTCCGCGAGGCGGGCCAGAAGGTGCTTGGCGTCCACGACGGTCACGATGGCGTCGAGCTTGGTGGCCTTCTTCACGTCCTCGTCGACGAAGAAGGTCTGCGCCACCGGGGCCGGATCGGCGAGGCCGGTGGTCTCGACGATGATGCCGTCGAAGGTCTCGCGGCGCTTCATGAGGCCCGAGAGGATGCGGATGAGATCCCCGCGCACGGTGCAGCAGATGCAGCCGTTATTCATCTCGAAGACCTCCTCGTCGGCATCGACGACGAGGTCGTTATCCACGCCGAGCTCGCCGAACTCGTTGATCACGACGGCGAATTTCTTGCCGTGGTTCTCGGTGAGGATGCGGTTGAGCAGGGTGGTCTTGCCGGCGCCGAGGTAGCCGGTGAGGACGGTGACGGGAACGGGCGCGGCGGCGTCGCTCATCTGGGCGGAACTCCAGGGAAAAATGCTTCGGGCGCAATATGGTGCAGGCCCGCCAAAGGGCAAAGGGCGCCCGGCCAGGGTCGCGGGGCACGCATGGCCTTCCGTTGGCGGAGGATAAGCCACGCGCCGTTCATATTACCCAGGCAAAAATCATTGCGCAGTGAATATCACCCGGGCATAAATACCCCTAATGGGATCCGACCAGCGGAGATCCCCTGCGCCCCGGAGCGAGATCATGCAGCAAGACGACAGGAAGGCGGCCATCGCCGCCTATAAGGAAAGGAGGGTCGCCACCGGCGTCTATGCCGTGCGCAGCGCCTCGACCGGCCGGCAATGGGTGGGGAGCGCGCCGGACCTCGCCACGATCTGGAATCGCCTGTCCTTCACGCTGCGCCAGGGCCATGCGCCCCAGCGCTCCCTCCAGGCGGCGTGGCGGGAGCACGGCGCCGAGGACTTCACCTTCGCCGTGGTCGAGCAGGTGGATGTCGAGAAGATCGGCTATGGGCGGGATCGCGCCCTGCGGAGCCGGGTGGAGCACTGGTGCGAGGCGCTCCACGCCGAGCCCCTCTGAGGCCGGGGCCGGCCGCAGCTTCCGGCAGGTCCCCGAAGGGCCCTGCCGGTATCGGAAAGCTCAGGCGGCTTCCTTGTGGATCGCGTCGGCCAGCGTGCTGAAGATGCGGTCCACATGCGACTTCTCGATGATGAGCGGCGGGCTCAGCGCGATGATGTCGCCCGTCACGCGCACCAGCAGCCCGTCGTCGAAGCAGCGGCGGAAGACCTGCATGGCGCGGTCGCCCGGCTTGCCCTCGCGCGGCTGCAGCTCGATACCCGCGATGAGGCCGAAGTTGCGGATGTCGATCACGTTCGGCGAGGACTTCAGGGAGTGCGTCGCTTCCTCCCAATAGGGCTCCATCGCCTTGGCGCGGCCGGGCAGGTCCTCGCGCACATGGATGTCGATGGTGGCGATCGCCGCCGCGGCCGCCAGCGGATGGCCCGAATAGGTGTAGCCGTGGAAGAACTCGATCCCGCCGGCCACGCCGTTCACGATGGTGTCGTAGATCTCGTCGCTGACGGCGACGGCGCCCATCGGCACGGCCGCGTTGGTGAGGCCCTTGGCCATGGTGATCATGTCCGGGATCACGCCCAGGCGCTCGGAGCCGAAATGGTTGCCGATGCGGCCGAAGCCCGTGATGACCTCGTCGAAGATCAGCAGGATGCCGTGCTTCGTGCACAGCTCCCGCAGGCGCTCCAGGTAGCCGACCGGCGGCACCAGCACGCCCGTCGAGCCCGCCACCGGCTCGACCATCACGGCGGCGATGGTGTCGCCATGCAGGTTCACCAGGCGCTCCAGCTCATCGGCCAGGTGGGCGCCATGGGCCGGCTGGCCCTTCACGAAGGCGTTCTGCGCCGGCAGGTGCGTCGAGGGCAGGTGGTCGACATAGGGGAGCTGCGTGCCGAACTGCTTGCGGTTGCCGCCGATGCCGCCGACCGACATGCCGCCGAAGCCCACGCCGTGATAGCCGCGCTCACGCCCGATGAGGCGGACGCGCTGCGCCTGGCCGCGGGCCTTCTGGTAGGCCAGGGCGATCTTGAGCGCGGTGTCGTCGCTCTCGGAGCCGGAATTGGTGAAGAAGACGCGGTCCATGCCCTTGGGCGTCAGATCCGCCACGCGCGCCGCCGCCTCGAAGGCCAGCGGATGGCCGAGCTGGAAGGTCGGCGCGAAGTCGAGGATCGCGGCCTGCTTCTGGATGGCCTCGACGATCTCGCGGCGGCCATGGCCGGCATTGCTGCACCAGAGGCCCGCCGTGCCGTCGAGCACTTCCTTCCCCTCGGGCGTGAAGTAGCTCATGCCCTCGGCCCGCGCGAGCAGGCGCGGGTGGCTCTTGAAGTACTTGTTGTCCGAGAAGGGCATGAAATAGGCGTCGAGATCGTTCGGACGCGGGACGGAGAGCTCGTTCATCGGCTGGACCCTGGAAGATGGCGGCGCGAGGATAGCCCGGTCCGGCGGGATTGTCGTCAGCCCCGCCGGTAAACTTCGCGCCTCAGCCCCTGGACGCGAAAGCCTCCAGGACCGGCAGGAGATGCGGCCGCAGCGCCGCGTAGTCCTCGCTCATCGGGAAATGCCCGAGGCCCTCCATGATGGTCGCCACCGCGCCGGGGATGGCCGCGGCGGTGGCCAGGGTGTCCTCCGGCCGGCAGGAATAGTCGTGCTCGCCGGTCAGCAGGTAGACCGGGCAATTTGCCGTCTCGATCCGCGCCAGCAGGGGGCGGAGGTCGCCCTCCTCCTTGTAGAAATGCAGGTCGCCCCGGAAGACGCCGGGGCCGCCCTGCATGTAGTGCCACAAGGTCTCGTGGCGGTCCGCTTCGGGCGCGGTCGGGGCGATGAGGCCGGAGACGGCCGCCGCACAGACCTCGCCGCCATGCACCTGGGGGTGATGCAGCATCGTGGTGTCGTAATACGGGTGCACGAAGGCGCTGCCCTGCAGGCCGATGACGCCGCGCAGCTCCCCTGCATGGCGGGCGGCCAGATCCAGCACGATGCGCCCGCCGATGGAGCAGCCCATCACCACCGGCCGGTCCGCGCCCAGGGCCGCGCTGAGGGCCATGGCGAAGCCGGTATAGGCGGCGGTGGTCAGGCGGTATTCCTCCCGCTCCCAGCCGGCGGGCGGCGAGGACTTGCCGTGCCAGGGCATATCGGGCGCGATGCAGCGAAAGCGGCTGGTGACGGCGGGGTCGTTGAGGATGTGCCGCCATTGCCGCGCATCGGAGCCCGCGGTGTGAAGCAGCAGGAGGGGTATGCCGGCGCCGGCCTCCTCGATGAAGACGCGATGCGGGCGGCCCTCCAGCTCCATGTGGAAGTAGCGGCCGGTGATGGCGTCGTAGCCGGGCTGGAAGGTCGGTTGCGGCTCGGATGGGCGAGGGCGGGCGAAGGCCGCCTTGAACCAGGGCAGATAGGCGAAGAAGAGGCGCGTATCGCCCTCGATCGTCACGGCGCCATGCCGGCGCAGCGCCAGAAGGTCCCCCCAGCGCGGCGGCGGCGGATCGGCGCGGAACTTCTCCCAGCCCTCGGCCGTGAAGCGCAGCGCGATGTCGTAGCGCGCCATCACGCCGGCCGGCTCGGCGGCCACCACCCGGCCGTCGCTGACGGTGAAGCGCGTGACCTCGCCGCCCGCATCGAGCAGCACCACGGCGTCGAGGTCCCGCCCCAGGCGCGCATTCGCAAAGCCGGAGAGCGGCATCAGGGACGCACCAGCGCACAGCCGCCTTCCGCCATGGGGCGGAAAGACTGCTCGGGCGGCACGGATTGCAGGAGCTGGAAATAGTCCCAAGCCCCGCGGCTCTCGGCCGGGGTCTTCACCTGGAACAGATGCATGGAGTGGATCTTCCGGCCATCGGCGCGGACCGTGCCCTGGCCGAAGAGCGGATCATCCGTCGGCATCTCCTTCATCCGCCGGATCACCGCGGCCCCGTCCGCCTTGGCCTGCGCCGCGCCCAGCGAGGCCACCGCCTTGAGGTAGTGCATCGTCGCCGAATAAGCGCCGGCGTGGATCATGCCCGGGCGCTGGCCATTGCGCTCGCGGACGAAACGCTCGGTGAAGGCGCGGGTCCCGTCGTTCATGTCCCAGTAGAAGCTCTCGGTCACTAGCAGGCCCTGCGCCGCCTCCAGCCCCAGGGCATGAACGTCGTTGATCTGGGTGAGCATGGCGGCGATCCGCATGCCGCGCCGCGTCAGGCCGAACTCGGCCGCCTGCTTGATGCTGTTCACCGCGTCCGAGCCTGCATTGGCGAGGCCCAGCACCTTCGCCCGGCTCGCCTGCGCCTGGAGCAGGAAGGAACTGAAATCCGTGGTCCCCGGGAAGGGATGCCGCGCCGTGCCGACGATCCGCCCGCCGGCTGCCGTCACGAAGGCGCTGGTGTCGCGCTCCAGCGAATGGCCGAAGGCATAGTCGGCGGTCAGGAAGAACCAGGTATCGCCGCCCACCTGCACCGTCGCCGTGCCCAGCGCATGCGCCAGGGACCAGCTGTCATAGACCCAGTGCACGTGGTTCGGACTGCAGGCGCGCCCGGTCAGGTCGCTCGAGGCCGGGCCGGTGAAGAGCGCGACCTTGTTCTTTTCCTTGACGATGTCGATGACGTTCAACGCCAGGGCGCTCATCGGGAGGTCCAGCACGGCGTCCACGCCCTGGGTATCGAACCAGGAGCGGGCGGCCTGCGAGCCGACATCCACCCGGTTCTGCGCGTCGGCCGAGAGGATCTCGACGTGCAGCGTGGGGTTGGCCTTCATGAAATCCTCGGCGGCGAGGCGCGCGCCGGTCAGGCTCCCCGGCCCGGTATTGCCCGCATAGGGGCCGGCCATGTCCGTGAGGACGCCGAGGCGGATCGTGGCGCCCTGCGCCCTGACCAGCGCCGGCGCGGCGACGAGTGGAAGGGAGAGTGCGACGCGGCGCCTGACGGTCCCAGACATGAGTTTGCCCCCGTTCCTCGTTATTAGGCCAAGCTTGGCATGCGCTTACCCCTTTGCCCAGGACGCGGCCGGGGTAGTATGGCCGGCCCCAGCCAGGACAGTCCGGTGCTCGCCACCTCGCCCCAATTCAAGGAAAACGCCCGCCGCGCCATGGCCGACCCCGGCCTGCAGAAGGCGTTGACGACCGCCAAGGGCGCCTTCCTCCAGCGCCGCGCCGCGGCGGTCGGCCGCCTGCCGGAGTTCGAGCGGCTGCGGGAGATCGGGCGGGACATCAAGAACCACGCGATCGCCAATCTCGACTTCTACCTCGAGACCTATGCCACGAATGTCGAGCGCGCGGGCGGCAAGGTCCATTGGTGCAGCACGCCGGACGAGGCGCGGGCGGCGGTCCTGAAGATCTGCCGGGATGCCGGCGCCAGGACCGTCACCAAGGGCAAGTCCATGATCTCCGAGGAGCTCGGGATCAACGATCACCTGGAGCGCCACAGCATCGCGCCGATCGAGACCGACCTCGGCGAGTACATCATCCAGCTCCGCAAGGAGACGCCGTCCCACATCATCGCGCCGGCCTTCCACCTCAACCGTGAGGATTGGGAGGAGAGTTTTCGCCAGATGCATACGGACCTGCCGAAAGATCGCGTCTTTCATGAGCGGCGGGACCTGCTGACGGAGGCGCGTTCGCGTCTGCGGGGAAAATTCCTGGCGGCCGATGTCGGCATCACCGGCGCCAATTTCCTCATCGCCGAGACGGGCTCCTCGGTCATCGTCACCAACGAGGGCAATGGCGACCTGACGCAGACCCTGCCGCGCGTGCACATCGCGCTGGCGAGCATCGAGAAATGCGTCCCCACGCTCGAGGACGCGACCTCGCTGCTGCGGCTGCTGGCGCGCTCGGCCACCGGCCAGGACTTCTCGGTCTACACGACCTTCAGCACCGGCGTTCGGCGCGAGGGCGACCTGGACGGGCCGCAGGAATACCACGTCGTGCTGATCGACGGCGGCCGCTCCGACATGATCGGTACCGAGTTCCAGGACATGCTGCGCTGCATCCGCTGCGCCGCCTGCATGAACCATTGCCCGGTCTATGGCGCCACGGGCGGGCATGCCTATGGCTGGGTCTATCCGGGCCCGATGGGCGCGGTGCTGACGCCCTCGCTGATCGGCGTGGAGAAGTCCGGGCACCTGCCTAATGCCAGCACCTTCTGCGGCCGCTGCGAGAGCGTCTGCCCGGTGAAGATCCCGCTGCCCAACCTCATGCGCCATTGGCGCGAGCGCGAGTTCGAGCGGCACCTGCGGCCGGGCGCGCTGCGCACGAACCTCGATATCTGGGCCTGGTTCGCCAAGCGGCCGGGGCTCTACCGGGCGGCGACGCGCCTGGCGATCGGCACGCTCGGCCTTTTCGGGCGCAACAAGGGCGCGTTCCGGAAGCTGCCGCTGGCCGGCGGCTGGACCGAGGGGCGCGACCTGCCGGTCCCGCAGGGCGGCACCTTCATGGCCCAGTACAAGAAGCGCCAGCGCGCGGAGGCCCTGCGGCGATGAGCAAGGACGCCATCCTCGGCGCGATCCGCCGCGGCCTGCGCCGCGGCGAATTGCCGGAAGACCAGAAGGCCATGCTGCGCGCCCGCATGGCCGCGCCGCCGCGCCACCTGATTCCCGCCCGCTCGCGCGTCTCGCGGCCGGAGCAGATCGCGCTCTTCGTCGCCAATATCGAGAAGGAGTTCGGCAGCGTCGAGCGCATCCCCGACCTCGATGCCGTGCCGGCCGCCATCGCCGACTACCTGGCCGCGCAGAACCAGCCGCCGCGCTTCGCCATGGCGCCGAACCCGGAGCTGCAGGGCATCGACTGGTCCTCGCGGCCGATGCTGCAGTTCGAGGCGCGCAAGGGCCTGCCGGACGACGTGGTGAGCCTGCAGAGCGCCTTTGCCGCCATCGCCGAGACGGGCACGCTGATGCTCCCCTCCGCCCCCATCCGGCCCACCACGCTCAACCTGCTGCCGGATGTGGCGATGGTGCTGGTGCGCGCCTCGCGCATCGTCGGCGCCTATGAGGAGGCCTGGGACCTGCTGCGGGCCGAGCAGAAGGATGCCCTCACCGGCGGCTTCATGCCCCGCAACGTCATGCTGGTGACCGGCCCCTCGCGCAGCGCGGATATCGAGCAGACGCTGGAGCTCGGCGCGCATGGGCCGCGGATGCTGCATGTCCTCCTCCTGGACGACGACCCCGCCGCCCTCGCCGGGTCGTGAGGCGCCGGGGTCTCACCGAGGAGGATCGGGCGCTCTGGGCGGCCGTGGCGCGCAGCATCCGCCCCCTCCCCGGCCGCGAGCTGCCCGAGGCGCCGCCCTCCATCACGGTCACGCCGCCGCCGCGCCCGGCCGAGGCCATACCGGCCGCGCCGCCCGCCCCCCGCCGGCCGCCGCCGCCGCCCGAGATCGCGGTGGGGAACCAGCCCTCCGGCCTGGATGCCCGGCGCTGGCGCGACCTGCGCCGCGGGACGATGCGGCCCGAGCGCAAGCTGGACCTGCACGGCATGACGGCCGCCAAGGCCCATCTGGAGGTCGAGCGCTTTCTGCGCTCCGCCCAGATCGAGGGGCTGCGGGTGGTCTGCATCGTAACGGGCAAGGGCAGCAGCCAGGAGGGCGGCGTGCTCCGGCGCGAGCTGCCGCATTGGCTGAACGCGCCCGCGATGCGCCAGCTGATCCTCGGCGCCGCGCACCCGCATCGTTCCAACGCGGGCGCCGTGCACTTGCTGCTCCGCCGCCCGCGATGACGGGCGCGATGGTCCCGCCCGAGGAGCGGCCTCCCACCAGCATCCGGCCGCAACGCGGCCGGCGCCGCCCAACCGCCCTACCCTCCGGCACCGCGCTCAACGCGGCGAAGCCAAGCCGCCAGAGGCGGCGCCCGGCGCCCGAGGGCAAAAACACATGACCCCCTTCGGCCAGAGGCTGCGGGAGCTGCGCGAGGACCGGGGCATTTCCCTGACCTCGCTGGCCCACGCCCTCCACGTCTCGCCCGCCTATCTCTCCGCGCTCGAGCACGGCAAGCGCGGCCGCCCCTCGGCCGGGCTCATCCACCAGGTCAACGAGCATTTCGGCCTGATCTGGGACGACGGGGAGGAGCTGGTGCGCCTGGCCCGCCTCTCGCACCCCCGGGTGGTGGTGGATACCGCCGGCCTCAGCCCCCAGGCCACCGAGCTCGCGAACCGGCTGGCCCGCCGCATCCGCGACCTTCCCGAAGCCCGGGTGGCGGAGCTGCTGGCGCTACTCGAAACGGACTCGGAATAAACCTCCTGGCCGAGGGCCGGCCCGGGATCGAATCAATGGGCAAAGCCGCGTGGCGGCTTGCCCTTCACCCGACCGATAGGTAGGTTCCGGTCCGTTTTCACGGCAGTGCAGCAAAAGAAGGCGCAACGGGCAATGAAGCTTCTCGTCCCGGTCAAGCGGGTGGTCGATTACAACGTCAAGGTCCGCGTGAAGTCGGATGGCACGGGCGTTGAGACGGCGAACGTCAAGATGTCGATGAACCCCTTCGACGAGATCGCCGTCGAGGAAGCGGTCCGTCTCAAGGAGAAGGGCATCGCCACCGAGATCGTTGCGGTCTCGGCCGGCCCCGCCGCCGCGGCCGAGCAGATCCGCACCGCGCTCGCCATGGGCGCCGACCGCGGCATCCTCATCGAGCATGACGGCACGCTCGAGCCGATCGCCGTCGCCAAGCTGCTCAAGGCGCTGGTCGACAAGGAATCGCCCGAGCTGGTGATCCTCGGCAAGCAGGCCATCGACGACGACATGAGCGCGACGGGCCAGATGCTCGCCGCCCTGCTCGGCTGGCCGCAGGCGACCTTCGCCAGCAAGGTCGAGATCGCCGACGGCTCCGCCACCGTCACGCGCGAGGTCGATGGCGGCCTCGAGACGGTGAAGGTGAAGCTGCCGGCCGTGGTCAGCGCGGATCTGCGCCTCAACGAGCCGCGCTACGCCTCGCTGCCCAACATCATGAAGGCACGCAAGAAGCCCATCGACAACGTGAAGCCCGCCGATCTCGGCGTGGACGTCACGCCGCGCCTGACGGTGCTGAAGGTCGAGGAGCCGGCGAAGCGCCAGGCCGGCGCCAAGGTCGGTTCCGTGCAGGAGCTGGTCTCCAAGCTGCGCAACGAAGCCAAGGTGATCTGAACATGGCCGTTCTCCTCCTCGCGGATCACGACGGTAAGGCCGTCTCGCAGCCGACGCGCAGCGCCGTCGCCGCCGGCGCCAAGCTGGGCGAAGTGCATGTGCTCGTCCTGGGCGAGGGCGCGGCGGCGGCCGCCGCTTCCGCCGCCGCCGTGCCGGGCGTGACGAAGGTCCTGCTGGCCGACGACGCCTCGCTGGCCCATCGCCTCGCCGAGCCGGTCTCCGCCCTGCTGGTGAGCCTGGCGCCGAACTACTCGCACCTGCTGGCCCCGGCCTCGGCCGCCGGCAAGAACGTGATGCCGCGCGTCGCCGCGCTGCTGGACGTGCAGCCGATCAGCGACATCTCGGGCGTGGTCGACGCCGACACCTTCGTGCGCCCGATCTACGCGGGCAACGCGATGGCGACGGTGAAGAGCAGCGACGCCAAGAAGGTGCTGACCGTCCGCGCCGCCAGCTTCGATCCCGCGCCCGCCACCGGCGGCTCCGCGCCGATCGAGAACGTCGCCGCGGCGGCCGATCCCGGCACCTCGAGCTTCATCGGCGCCGAGGTGAGCAAGTCCGAGCGTCCGGAGCTGACGGCGGCCAAGGTCGTCGTCTCCGGCGGCCGCGCCATGGGCTCCGCCGAGAACTTCCACCTGATCGAGAAGGTGGCCGACCTGCTCGGCGCCGCGGTCGGCGCCTCGCGCGCGGCGGTCGATGCGGGCTACGCGCCCAATGACCACCAGGTGGGCCAGACCGGCAAGATCGTCGCCCCCGACCTCTACATCGCGGTCGGCATCTCGGGCGCCATCCAGCACCTGGCCGGCATGAAGGACAGCAAGGTCATCGTCGCCATCAACAAGGACGAGGAGGCGCCGATCTTCCAGGTGGCCGACTACGGCCTCGTGGGTGACCTGTTCAAGGTCCTGCCGGAGCTCGAAGCCGAGCTGGGCAAGCCCGCCTGATGTCGATCCACCTCGCCACGCGCGCCGACCTGCCGGACTCCCCCGTGGAGATTCCGGAAATCCGTTCCATCGGCATCATCGGCGCGGGCCAGATGGGCAATGGCATCGCGCATGTCAGCGCGCTGGCCGGCCTTCCTGTGGCGATGGTGGACATCAGCCGGCCGGCGCTGGACAAGGCGCTGGCCACCATCGCGCGCAACATGGAGCGCCAGATCGGCCGCAAGCTGATCACGCCCGAGCAGCGCGACGAGGCGCTGGAGCGCATCACCACCAGCACCGACCTCGCCAGCTTCGGCACGACCGACTTCGTCATCGAAGCGGCGACCGAGAAGGAGGAGGTGAAGCGCGAGGTGTTCAAGGCGCTCTGCCCGCACCTCAAGCCGGAGGCGATGCTCGCCTCCAACACGAGCTCGATCTCGATCACGCGGCTCGCCGCCGTGACGGACCGGCCCGAGCGCTTCATCGGCATGCACTTCATGAACCCGGTTCCGGTCATGAAGCTGGTCGAGGTCATCCGCGGCATCGCGACCGACGAGCCGACCTACCGTGCCGTCGAGGCGCTGGCGCGCAAGCTCGGCAAGATGACGGCGACGGCGCAGGACTTCCCGGCCTTCATCGTGAACCGGATCCTGGTGCCGATGATCAACGAGGCCGTCTACGCGCTCTATGAGGGCGTGGGCGACATCCGCAGCATCGACACGGCCATGAAGCTCGGCGCCAACCACCCGATGGGCCCGCTGGAGCTGGCGGACTTCATCGGCCTCGATACCTGCCTCTCGGTCATGCAGGTGCTCTATGACGGGCTGTCGGACAGCAAGTACCGTCCCTGCCCGCTGCTGGTGAAGTATGTCGAGGCCGGCTGGCTCGGCCGGAAGACCGGCAAGGGCTTCTACGACTACAGCCAGGACCCGCCCGCGCCGACGCGGTGAAACGAAGGGGCGAAAGCCCCTTCCCTTTTCCTTCCTACCGGTTGCCCCCGGGCACCCACAGCACGTCCCCCGCGCCGTTCCCGTTGAAGCGGCGCGACAGCACGAAAAGATGATCCGAGGCGCGGTTGAGCCAGCGCACCGCCTCGGGATTCACCGGCTCCGCCGCCGCCAGCGCCACCACGCTCCGCTCCGCCCGCCGCGCCACCGTGCGCGCGAGATGCGCATAGGCCGCCGCGGGCGTGCCCCCCGGCAGGACGAAGCTGCGCAAGGGCGGGATCGCCTCGTTCATCGCCGCCACCTCGCGCTCCAGCCGCAGGCACTGGGCCTCGGTCATCCGCAGGCCCTCCCCGGTCCCGGGCATGCAGAGATCCGCGCCCAGGTCGAAGAGGTCGTTCTGCAGGCGCGCCAGCATGGCATCCGCCTCCGGATCGGCCTGCAGCCGCAGCAGCCCGATCGTGGCATTGAGCTCGTCCACCTCGCCGATGGCCTGGATGCGCAGTGCATCCTTGCGCAGCCGCGTGCCGTCGCCGAGCGAGGTCTGGCCGCCGTCGCCGCCGCGCGTGGTGATGACGTCGAGCTTCACCATTCCGAAAACTCCCTCTGCCGCGTTGGTCTTCTGTTCCGGCGCATCTCCAAGTCGTCGGAGGTGACCGACCGGGAAATGCGTCAGCTCAGCCGGAAATGCACCGTCGTCCGGATGGCCCCGGGCACCGGCTGGCCGTCCACCCGCGCCGGGCGGAAGCGCCAGGCCAGCACCGCGCTCCGCGCCGCCGCGTCCAGCGCGGGCGAGCCGGAGGATCGTGCCACCACCGCGCTGACGACGCGACCCTGCGCATCGATCGACAGCTCCAGCCCGACGGCGCCCTGCTCGCCCCGCAGGCGGGAGGTCTCGGGATAGGCGGGGGCGGCATTGCGGAAGCTCGAATCGAGGCCGGGCGGCACCACGGCGCCGGTGGCGCGGCCGATGCCAGGGGCGCTGCGCACGGCCTGCCCCTCTCCCTGCCGCGTGGCCTGGGCGGGCGGCCGCGGCTCCGCGCGCGGCGCGGCGGGTTGAGGGGGCGGCGGAGGTGGAGGCGGCTCGGGAATCTCCGTGACGCTGGAAGGGGCAGCCTCGGGCACCGGCGGCAATGCGGCGATATCCGGCTCCGGCGCCTCCAGGGGCGGCGAGTCGGGCGCGGCGGCGGGGGCCGGCGGGGCTTCGGCCAGGCGGGGCGCAGCCGGAGGAGCGGGGGGCGCGGGCGGCTGGGGCGGCGCGGGCACGTCCGTGGGCTCGGCAATCGGGGTCGGCGGCACCTCGGCCATGCGCGGCGCTTCGGGGGCCTGCACCGCCTCGGGCGCCGGAGCACTGGGCGGGGCGCCCGGTTCCGCTGCTTCGGCGGGATCTTCGCCCACAGCCTCGCCGGAGGTGTCGTCCCAGACGATCTCGACGCCCTGCTCCACGGCGGGCGGTCGGGGCGGCGTGCGGCCGAACCACAGCAAGGCCGCCGCCAGCGCCGCGGCATGGACAGCCGCCGAGGCCACCGCCGCCAGGGCGAAACGATCAGGCGCCCGGCGGCGCCGTCCGCTCACAGCACCAATACCCCGCTGTGCTTCGCCTTGCCCTCAGGCTCGACATGGATGGTGATGACGGCGTCGCCGAGCTCGGCCTTCAGCGCGGCTTCGATCCGGTCGCAGATCTCATGCGCCTCCACGACGCGCATGTCCCCCGGCACGACCAGATGGAACTCTATGAAGGTCCAGCGGCCGGACTGGCGGGAGCGGATGTCATGCGCCTCGATGGCGCCTTCGGCGGCGCAGGAGACGGTGTGGCGGATGCGCGCGAGCTGGTCGGGCGGCACCGCCTCGTCCATCAGTCCGCCCACGCTCTCGCGCACCAACCGCGCACCGCTGAAGAGGATGTTCACCGCGGTCAGCGCCGCCAGCAGCGGATCGAGCCAGTAATAGCCGGTGACGAGGGCCAGCAGGATGCCCGCCAGCACGCCCGCCGAGGTCACGACATCCGCCAGAAGATGGCGCGCATCGGCCACCAGCGCGGGCGAGCGCAGACGCCGCCCGTGGCGGAAGAGGACCGAGCACCAGGCCGCGTTCAGCGCCGTCGCGATCATGGAGATGACGAGGCCCAACGGCGCGAGATCCGGCTCACGGGGGCGCAGCCAGGCCGTCCAGACCTCGTGCAGGATCACGAAGGCGGCGACCAGGATCAGCGCGCCCTCAAGAACCGCGGAGAAATACTCCGCCTTGTCGTGGCCGTAGGGGTGGTTCGCATCGGCCGGCATGGCGGAGAGGCGGATCGCCACCAGGGCCGCGCCGGCGGCAGCCACGTTGACCACGCTTTCCAGCGCGTCGGCGAACAGCGCCACGCTGCCCGTCAGCCACCAGGCCGCGAGCTTCAGCGCCAGGACGGCAAGGGCAACGACGACGCTGCCCACCGCGAGGTTCACGGCACGGGTCAAATCACGTTCCAAAAGGCGTTCGCGGATGGCGCCCCTCTACCCCATTCCCACCGGGTCGCGAACCTTCTCCGGCGGCATGGAAGCTTCGCGGAAGGGACGCATCGCCGCAACCGCGAAGCGGTGACAGCGAGGCGGGCTCAGGGCCGCGCCACGTTCCTGGCCGGGCGGATGGCCAGCGAGGGCATGCGCTCCATCACCTCTTCGAGCAGGACCCGCAGGTCCCGGCTCATGAGCGCGATGCGCGCCTCCAGCAGGTCGAGCATCCCGTCCCGCCGCTCGAGGTCCGAGACGGTGAACTCGCCCTCGGGATCCATCAGCGGATCGTTCTCGCGCAGGAGCCCGGCCGACTGCCAGTTTGCCACGATCTCCTCGGCGATGCTGCGGGCCCCCGGCTCCTCCCGCCGCGTGAGGTAGCGCCAGACCGTCGGCGGGAAGAGCCTCGATTCCTCGGGATGCTGCAGGATCTCGCCGAGCAGGTTGCTGCGTGTGCGGAGACGCCCTGAGGCGGAACCATAGAGCAGCGCGCCGCCGATGGTGGCCTCGGCCGTACCGCCGATGATGCCCACGATGTCGCCCGCCCGGTCGATGCCCGCCAGCCCCAGCCCACCCGAGAGTGCCGCCGTCGTCGCACCGAGCAGGATGCTGGCGAGGCCGAGGTTGCGTGCGCGCCGGGCCTCGATGCGCTGGAGCTGGCCGCGCAGCGAATCCCCGCGCTCGCCCTCGCAATCGATGGCGGCGAGCGAGGCGTTCACGTCGAGCGTGGCCAGCAGGACACGATCCGTCACGGCCTGGCGGGCCAGCAGGAACTGGACGTCGACCGAGCGCCGGCGCTCCGCCGCGAGGAGGCCCTGCAGCCCGTCCAGCGCGCCGATGACCTCGGCCATCTGCGCGGCATCGCGGCTCAGCCCCTGGGTGACGAGCGATTGGGTCAGCGCGGGATTCATCGGCGGCAGCGGCGCTGCGCGGCGTTCGACACGCGCCGCGCAGAAGCTCGTCCCGATGTCGCGAGTGGGCGCGGCGGCGCAGCCAGCCAGCAGGACCGCCGCGAAGCCCGCGGCGATCCAGGCCCGCGCTGCCCTCATACGGAGAAGTACTTCGCCCGCGGGTGGTGCAGCACGATGGCGCTGGTGCTCTGCTCCGGATGGAGCTGCCACTCGTCGGAGATCTCCACGCCGATGCGCTCGGCGCCGAGAAGCTTCAGCAGCGGCGCCTGGTCTTCCAGCTTCGGACAGGCCGGGTAGCCGAAGCTGTAGCGGCCGCCGCGATAGCCCTGGCTCAGCATCTTCTCGATGTCGCGCTCATCCTCCGAGGCGAAGCCGAGCTCGGCGCGGATGCGCTTGTGCGTGACCTCGGCCAGGGCCTCCGCCATCTCGACGCCCAGGCCGTGCAGGTAGAGGTAGTCCTGGTAGCGATTCCCCTCGAACCACTCGCGCGCGACGTCGCTGGTCCGCTGGCCCATGGTGACGACCTGCAGGCCGATCACGTCCCGCTCGGCATCGTCGATGTCGCGCACGAAATCGGCGATGCACTCGCCATCCTCCTTGGGCTGACGCGGCAGGTTGAAGCGGGCGACTTCGGTCGTGCCGTCCTCCTCGAAGAGGATCAGGTCGTTGCCCTGGCCCGCGCATTTCCAGTAGCCGTAGGAAGCCTGCGGCTTGAGGATCTTTTGTTCCTCCGCGATCGACAGCATGCGCTTCAGGACCGGGCGCAGCTCCTGCTTCGCCCAGCCGAGGAAGTCCTCCAGCGAGCGGCCGGCCTTACGGAATCCCCACTGGAACTGGTAGAGGCTGCGCTCGTTGACGAAGGGCACCAGCGCCTTCGGGTCGGTCTCGATGATCTTCGCGCCCCAGAAGGGCGGCACCGGCACCGGCAGCTTCGCGGTCTCACGGCGGCGACGACCCTGCGCATAGGCCAGGTCCACCGGCGCGAAGCCGCGCGGATCGGCCTGGCCGAGCACCCGCTTCTCATTCCTCGACTTGCCGGCGCGCTTGGACTGGATGGTGCCGAGATAGCCCTCGAAGTCGTTGCCCATCACCTTGTCCATCAGGTGCAGGCCATCGAAGGCATCGCGCGCATAGACGACGCGGCCCGAGGCATAGGCCTTCACGCAATCGTCCTCGACGTAGTTGCGCGTCAGCGCGGCGCCGCCGAGCAGCACGGGGATGTCGACGCCGAGGCGGCTCATCTCCTCGAGGTTCTCGCGCATCACCACGGTGGACTTCACCAGCAGGCCGCTCATGCCGATGGCATTGGCCTTGTGCTCGCGCGCGGCGTCGACGATCTGGTTCAGCGGCACCTTGATGCCGAGATTCACGACCTTGTAGCCGTTATTGGTGAGGATGATGTCGACGAGGTTCTTGCCGATATCGTGCACGTCGCCCTTCACCGTGCCGAGCACGATGATGCCCTTCTCCTGCCCCTCGACGCGCTCCATGTGCGGTTCGAGATAGGCGACGGCGGCCTTCATCGTCTCCGCGCTCTGAAGCACGAAGGGCAGCTGCATCTTGCCCGCGCCGAAGAGCTCGCCCACCACCTTCATGCCGTCCAGCAGCACGTCGTTGATGATGGCGAGCGGCGTGATGCCCTGGGCCAGCGCATCGGCCAGCTCCTCGTCGAGGCCCTTGCGGTCGCCGTCGACGATGCGGTCCTTCAGGCGGCCCTCGACCGTCTCGGCCTTCACCTTCGCCGCCGCATCCGCGGCCTTCCGGCCGGAGAACATCTCCAGCAGCTTCTGCAGCGGGTCGTAGCCCTCCTCGCGCCGGTCGAAGATGAGGTCTTCCATGACCTTCACCTCCTCGGGCGGGATGGCGTGCAGCGGCTTGATCTTGGAGACGTGCACGATCGCGCCCGTCATCCCCGCCTTCACGGCATGATCCAGGAACACGCTGTTCAGCACGTGGCGCGCGGCCGCGTTCAGGCCAAAGGAGATGTTGGACAGGCCCAGCATGATCTGGATGTCCGGGAACTCCTGCCGGATCTGGCGGATGCCCTCCAGCGTCCAGAGGCCGAGCTTGCGGTCGTCCTCGTTGCCGGTCGCGATCGTGAAGGTCAGCGGATCGATCATCAGATCCGACTGCGGCAGGCCGTGCTTGTTGCAGGCGAAGTCCACGAGGCGCCGCGCGATGCGGACCTTGTCCTCCACCGTCTTCGCCATGCCCACCTCGTCGATGGTCAGCGCGATGACGCCGGCGCCGAACTTCTTCGCGAGGATCATGCGGTCGGTCGCCGCGCCCTCACCCTCCTCGAAGTTGATCGAGTTGATGATGGGCTTGCCGCCATGCAGCTTCAGCGCGGCCTCGATGATCGGCGTCTCGGTGCTGTCGATGACGAGCGGCGCGTTCACGCTGGAGGTGAAGCGGGTGATCACCTCGCTCATCTCGAACATCTCGTCGCGGCCGACGAAGGCGGTGCAGATGTCGAGGCTGTTGGAGCCCTCGCCCACCTGCTCGCGGCCGATGGCGAGGCAGCTGTCCCAGTCGTTCGCTTCCTGCGCCACGCGCCAGGCCTTGGAGCCGTTGGCGTTGCAGCGCTCGCCGATCGAGAAGTAGGCGTTCTCCTGCCTCAGCGAGACGGCCGAGTAGAGCGAGGCCACGGAGGGCACCCAGTGGAACTTGCGCGCGATCGGCGCCGGGCGGTGGCTGGCGCCGCCCAGCTTGCGCAGCATCGCGTCCAGCGCGCCGATATGCGGCGTGGAGGTGCCGCAGCAGCCGCCGATCAGGTTGAAGCCGTCCTCGACGACGAAGCGCTCCATCCAGCTCGCCATCTCCTCGGCGCCGAGCGGGTAGTGCGTCTTGCCGTCCACCAGCTCCGGCAGGCCGGCATTCGGCTGCACGCTGAGCAGACCGGGCCAGTTCTGGCTGAGCCAGCGGACATGCTCCGCCATCTCCTGCGGGCCGGTCGCGCAGTTGAGGCCGACCAGCGGCACGTCCAGCGAATGGATCACGGCGGCGGCGGCGGCGATGTCGGGGCCGACGAGCAGCGTGCCCGTGGTCTCGACCGTCACCTGCACGAAGATGGGAATGTCGCTCTTCGTCTGCGCCTTGGCGATCTTGGCGGCGTTCACCGCGGCCTTGATGAAGAGCGTGTCCTGGTTCGTCTCGGTCAGCAGCGCGTCGGCGCCGCCGGCGATGAGGCCGAGGCACTGCTCGACCAGCGCGGCCTCCAGCACGTCGTACTTGATATGGCCGAGGCTCGGCAGCTTCGTGCCCGGCCCGATGTCGCCGACGACCCAGCGGTGGCGGCCATCGGCGAAGGTCTCGGCCGCCTCGCGCGCCAGCTCCACACCCACCTTGTTGATCTCGAAGGTGCGGGAGCCGAGCTCGAACTCCTCCAGCGTGATCGGGCTGCCACCGAAGGTATTGGTCAGCACCATGTCGGCGCCGGCCTCGTAGTAGCCGCGATGGATCTCGCGCACGAGGTCGGGGCGGGAGAGGCTCAGCACCTCGGTGCAGTTCTCCTTGTCCCAGTAGTCCTTCTCGACATCGAGGGTGAGGGCCTGCACGCGGCTGCCCATGCCGCCGTCGCAGAGGAGCACGCGGTCACGGAGCGCGTCGAGGAGATGCGGGCGAGAGGACATGAGGTGCTCTTCTGTCTCAGGCGTTGGTCAGCGCGTGGGCGGGAAGCTTCTCGGCACGCCAGATGCGGACCTTCATGGCGCCGCCGATCTCGTGCACGGAAGCGATGGCGCAGCCGGCCTCGCCGAGCCAGCCCGCCAGGGCCGCATCGTCGAAGCCCGGCCAGCGATGCGCGAAGCGGGTCAGCACGGAGGCCTCGCCATGCGGGGCGAGGTCGGCCACCAGCAGGATGCCGCCGGGGCGCAGCACGCGGGCCGCCTCGGCCAGGGCGGCCGCCGGCTCCTCGGCGTAATGCAGCACCATCTGCAGGGTCACCGCATCGAAGCCTTCATCGGCCAGGGGCAGCCGGTACATGTCCGCCTGGCGGACGGTGCAGCGGTCGGTCAGGCCGCGCTCGGAAAGGCGCGCGCGGGCCAGCGCCAGCATCTCGCGGCTCGCATCCACGCCGAGTGCGCGCTCGGTACGGTCAGCCAGAAGCTCGAGCAGGCTGCCCGTGCCGGTGCCAATGTCCAGCAGCGCGCCGATCCGGGCCGGCAGCGCGCTCATCAGCGCGGTCTCGATCGCCGAGGCGTCGAGGTCCAGCGCGCGCAGCTCGTCCCAGTCCATGCCGTCGCGGCGGAAGGCGTCCGAGGCGGCGCGGGCGCGCTCGGCGGCGATGCGCACGGCCTGGCGACGGTCGGATTGCAGGACCGGCTCCTCCTCGGGTAGCCTTGCCAGCACCACGCGCACCAGATCGGCCGAGGCCGGGACCTGGAAATAGGCGTTGGGACCTTCGGGGATCCGCTCGAGCAGCCCGGCTTCGGTCAGCAGCTTGAGATGCCGGGACAGGCGCGGCTGCGACTGGCCCAGGACCGCGCAGAGCTCCGTCACGCAGAAGGCTCCGCGGGCGCAGAGCGCGAGGAGACGAAGCCGCGTGGGCTCGGCCGCCGCGCGGAGCTGGGAGAGAAGGTGGTCCATCCCCTTCCAATGGCATAAAGAAATCCTTATGTCCAGGCAATGACGTGGTCCCTGGACGCCCGAATCCCTGTTTCCCTGGTGCCCGACGCCAAGGCCCTGGCCGAGGCCCTGGCGGCCGGCAAGCCCGCCGCCGTGGTCGCCGGCCCGGACGCGCCGGCCGGCGGCGTGGCCTCCGAAAGCTTCATGCCCGGCACCTCCCTCCATGCGGTGGCCTGCGCCTGCTGCCAGGGGCGCGGCGAGGCCGCCCAGGCGCTGGACCGGCTTTTCCAGGCCCGGGTCCGGGGCATCGTCCCCTGGTTCGACCGCGTCCTCGTCCTCGATGCCGACGGGCTGGGGGAGGAAACCCGGCAGGCGCTCGCACAGGACAAGCTGGCGGCGGCCCGGTACCGGCTGGCCTGAGGCCTAGCAGCCCCTCCCGCGCGCGATTCTCCCTCAAGCCGGCCCCGGCATGGGATAAGGTCGAGGCCACCCGAGGGAGGCGCACATGGCCGACAATCCCGACGATCTGGGCGACGCCAGGAGCCGCACCGAGAACGGCCGCTTCCGCGACCTGGCCGAGCGCCGGCAGGGCTCCAATCCCGAATATGCCTACGCGCCGCGATGGGCGCCCATGGGCAATTGGCGCATGTCGGCCTTCGACCTCCTCTTCATCGTCTTCGGGCTCGCCGTTCTCGTGACCATCGTCGGCCTGGGGCTGTTCGGCGCCTTCGACTGAGGCCGTCGGCGTTGCGCCCGCGCCCCGGTCGGCGCCACACTCCCCGCGCAACGCATCCGAGGGTCCCCGTGAGCAATCCCGTCGAGAAGATCGGCCAGTGGCAGGCCGAGTTCACCGCCATCCGCCGCGACATCCACGCCCATCCCGAGCTCGGCCTCGAGGAGCACCGCACCGCGGATCTCGTCGCGAAGAAGCTCGCCGAGATGGGCATCGAGGTGCATACCGGCGTAGGCAAGACGGGCGTCGTCGGCGTGATCCGCAACGGCAACGGCCAGGGCCGCATCGGCCTGCGCGCCGACATGGACGCGCTGGCGATGACCGAGGCCAATGCCTTCGGCCATGCCAGCACCATCCCCGGCAAGATGCATGCCTGCGGCCATGACGGGCACACGACCATGCTGCTCGCCGCCGCGAAGTACCTGGCCGAGACGAAGAACTTCGACGGCACGGTCCACCTGATCTTCCAGCCGGGCGAGGAAGGCGCGGGCGGCGCGCTGGCCATGCTCGACGACGGGCTGTTCGAGCGCTTCCCCTGCGACGCCGTCTTCGGCCTGCACAACCGCCCGGGCCTGCCGGTCGGCCAGTACGGGCTGCGGCCCGGGCCCATGATGGCAGGCGTCGCCTTCTACGACATCGTCATCACCGGCAAGGGCGGCCATGGCGCGCGCCCCGAGGCGACTTTCGATCCCGTGGTGATGGGCGCGGCCGTCGTCCAGGCGCTGCAATCCGTCGTCGCGCGCAACGTGCCCGCGGCCGAGCGCGCGGTGCTGAGCATCACGCGCTTCGATGCCGGCAACGCCTATAACGTGATCCCCAACGAGGTGCGCCTCGGCGGCACGGTGCGGGCCTTCAGCAACGAGATCATGAAGCTCGTGGAGGACCGCATGCGCGCGATCAGCGAGGGCGTCGCGGCCGGCCTCGGCGGCAAGGCGGTGCTCGACTTCCGGGTGATCACCACGCCGCTGGTCAATGACGCGATCGAAGCCGTCTCGCTCGGCGATGCGGCGGCCGAGCTGGTCGGCGAAGCCGGCGTGAAGCGCGAATTCGCCGCCGTCATGGGCGGCGAGGACTTCGCCTACATGCTGGAGAAGTGCCCCGGCGCCTATATCGTCACCGGCAACGGCGACACGGCCGAGGTGCATAATCCGAGCTTCGACTTCAACGACGAGGCGATCCCCTACGGCGCCGGCGTGCTCGCCGCCGTGGTCGAGGCGAAGCTGGCCCGCGTGACGGCGGAGAAGGCCGACAACTGAGGCTCAGGCCCTGCGCCGGACCAGGCCCAAGGCCAGGCGCAGGGCCAGCCACAGAATCCCGAGGAGCAGCAGGATGCCGCCGACCGTGTACACGCGGCCGGCAGCGGCGGCCTCCTCGGCGTAGCGCCGCACCAGCTCCGGCGGCATGTCCTGGGCGGGCCAGAGCGGGTCCATCGCGAAGCCGATGAGCATCGTCGCGCCACCCGCCGCCAGGACCATCCAGGGCGCGAGGCGCCGCACGCTCAGAGGTGCTTGCCGAAGAACTCCAGCGATCGGCTCAGCGCCAGCGCCGCGTCCTTCGGGACGTAGCTGCCGCGTGCCTCGCAGCCGAAGCCATGGCCCGCCCCGGGGTAGACCAGGACCTCGACCTCCGGCCTCGCCGCCTGGATCGCCTCCACGCTCGCCATCGGAATGGAGCCGTCCTTCTCTCCGAAATGCAGCTGGACCGGGCATGTCGGCACCTCGTCCCTCGCCGCCGCGATGCCGCCGCCATACCAGCCCACCGCGGCCTTGAAGGCCGTGCTGCGCGTCGCGCCGTGCCAGGCCACCGTGCCGCCCCAGCAATAGCCGATGATGCCGCGGGGAATGCCGGAGGGCGCGGCACCCGCGGCGGCCAGGATGTCGAGCATCACCTTGTCCTCGGGAATTCCGCTGCGGAGCTTGAGGCCGCGCTCGATATCCTCGGGCCCATAGCCGAGCTCGACGTCGCGCTCGGCGCGGTCGAACAGCGCGGGCACCACCACGAAGTAGCCCTCGCGCGCAAAAGTGTCGGCGACGTAGCGCATGTGGTCGTTCACGCCGAAGATCTCCTGGACGATGACCAGGGCACGGTCCGCGTCGTCCTCGGAGCCCGCCATGTAGGTCGAGAGGCGGTGACCGTCGGCGGCGGTGATGATGGTGTCCATTGGCTTCGACTTCCCATGGTGCTTCATTGGAAGGATGGGCGATCTGGTGAACCTGCGGAAGTGGCGCCGGGCGAAGGCGAAGGACGAGGAGGCCGGTCAGGCCGCCGCCAACCGCGCCAGCTTCGGCCGGACCAAGGGACAGAAGCTGGTGGACGAGGCCGAGGACGCCCGGCGCTGCGCCCTGCTCGACGCCGCCAGGCTCGAACCCAAGCCGGACTGAGCCCGATCGCCTTCAGGCCCTGGCCTGCCGCGAGACTGCCCCCTGCTCCGGCAGCGGCGGCACCAGCTCCACCATCGGCATCGGCCTGGCGATGAGATAGCCCTGGATAATGTTGCAGCCCGCGCGGCGCAACGCGAAGGCCTGGCTCTGCGTCTCCACCCCCTCCCCCACCACCTCGATGCCCATGGCGCGCGCCAGCGTCACCGTCGCACGCAGCACCGCATAGGACTTGGGATCGGGCAGGCCCGCCACGATCGAACGGTCGAGCTTCAGCCGTTGCACCGGTAGCCGCACCACATGCGGAAGGCCGGAATGACCGCCGCCGAAATCATCCAGGGCGAGCGGCACGCCCAGCTCGCGCAGCGCCGCGAGAGTGCGGGCGACACCCGGCAGGTCGCGGATGGCGAGGTTCTCGGGGATCTCGATCTCCAGCCGCGAGGGCACCACGCCCGCCAGGATCAGCGCCGCGGCCACCTCCTCCGCGAAGGCGGGATCACGCAGGGTCGTGACGGAAATATTGATGCCGAGGACGCGCGGCGCGTCCGGCCTGTCGCCCCAGCCTGCGATCATCCGCACGGCCTCGCGCAGCACGAAGCGGTCCAGCGCCGGCATTAGCCCGGCCTCGCTCGCGGCCGGCAGCATTTCCCCCGGCGGGATCCAGCGGCCCAGGCGCCGGCTGTTCCACCGGATCAGCGCCTCGGCGCCGACCATCCTCTGCGCCTGGAGGTCCTGCTGCGGCTGCAGGTGCAGCACGAGTTCGCCGGCCTCCAACGCCTCGGCCAGGGCCTCCCGCAGCGCGGCACGCCGCTCGCTCCGGTCGCGCAGGCGCGCTTCGAACAGGACGACGGTATTGCGCCCCTGCGCCTTCGCCTCGCGCAGCGCGAGGAGCGCGGCCCGCAGCAGCGCCTCGCCATCCAGACCGTGTTCCGGCGCGCGTGCTATGCCGATGCTCGCCGCCAGGGAAAGCTCCGCCCCCTCGATCGCCGCGCGCGGCGCCAGGGCCTCGCGCACGCGCCCGGCAATCTCCTCCGCCGCCTCGGCCTGCGCGCCGAAGACGAGGATGGCGAATTTGTCGCCGCTTAGCCGGCTGACGAGGTCCGACGGCCGCACCGCCTCCCGGAGCCGCCGCGCCGCCTCGCGCAGCAGGGCATCGCCCGCGTCATGACCGTGACGCTCATTCGCCGATTTGAAATGGTCGAGGTCGATCAGCAGCAGCAGCCCGCCCCCCGGATCGATCGCCATCTCCGCCAACCCGGCCTGCAGCGCCGCGCGGTTGGCGAGGCCCGTGAGCGGATCCTGCCCCGGCGGCACCTCCCGCGACGGGCGGCCTGCGGGAAACCGCGTGACATCGAGAACCGAAAGCATGCGCCGACCCAGGCCGTCCCCTGACCAGGGAGAGGCGGTCACCAGAAGCCGCCGGTCCGGCTTTCCCGGCAAGGAAAGCACCGCGCCCCCCTCGCCGACTGCCGCTAGCGCGCCCTCTTCCGGCCAGGCGACGCCGGAGGCCGCCAGGGAGACGGGCGCCTCACCGCCGAAAAGCCGCGCCAGCTGGCGGTTCGCGAAGAGCGTTCGCCCTTCGGCATCGACCTCCCAGAGGCCGACCGGCGCATCCTCCAGCAGGCCGTGCGCGGGGGCGAAGGCGGAAGCCGGGGAAGCCGGTGCCATCAGGAAGGCGACCACGGCCCGGCGCATCCGCCATTCCCGCCAGCGGTCGAGGCTCCAACAGGCCGTCGCCATCAGGGGAAGCGTCGCCAGCCCGTGCCAGGCCGGCGCCCCCAGCGATCCCGCCAGGAGCATCGTCGGCGCCACCAGGACGGCTCCCGCCACGATCGGCAGGCTCAGACGCGGATGTGACGGCATGGGGGCTCTCTTCCGCGGCGAAGCATGCAGGGAGAAGGTTAACCAACCCTTGCAGCGGGGATGGGAAGCCAAAGCCGGAGGCGCGTGGCGTCCCGCGCCCGGGTCTGCCAAGCTGGCGCCGCACCATGCCCAGCATCACCTCGGAAATCCTGGACATCCTCCTCGCCTTCGTCCTGGGCGCCATCATCGGCGCCGAGCGCGAATGGCGCCGCCACCCGGGCGGGCTGCGCTCCTGCGCCATCGTGGCGGTGGCCTCGGCCGGCTACATGCAGCTGATGATCGAGGTGGGCGGCAACAACCTCTCGGCAGGGCTGGGCGCGCTGGTGACCGGCGTGGGCTTCCTGGGCGCCGGCGTGATCCTGCATCGGGACACGGGGGTGCGCGGCCTCTCCACCGCCGCGACCTTCTGGGCGGTCGCGGCCATCGGCGCGGCAGCGGGCGCCCAGCATCCGCGCCTCGCGCTGGCGCTCGCCGCCGCCGTCTTCTTCTCGCATTCGGTGCTTCGCTTCGTCTCCTCCTGGATCGACCGCCACGCGCCGCCCGAAACCGACGACGGCCCCCACTGAGCCTGCCCGCCGCTCTCTAGGCGGCGGGTTCTCGCCCGCTATGCTGCCGCCGAAATCGAGGGAACACGCCATGTCCGCCATCAACCCACCCGCCCGCGTCGCCTTCGTCGGCCTCGGCGTCATGGGGGCCGCCATGGCCGCCAACCTGCGCCGTGCCGGCTTCGAGCTCGCGATCCATTCCCGCAGCCGCGGCAAGGCGGCCGAGCTGGAAGCCGCCGGCGCCGCCTGGTGCGCGAGCGGGGCGGAGGCCGCGAAGGGCAGCGCCATCATCGGCCTCTGCGTGCCCGACACCCCTGACGTCGAGGCCGCGATCTTCGGCCCGGGCGGCATCGCCGAGGGTGTGGGCAAAGGCGCGGTCGTCATCGACTTCTCCACCATCTCCGCGCAGGAGACGGCCCGCTTCGCCGCGCGGCTGCTGGCGGAGCGGGGCGCGCATCTGCTGGACAGCCCGGTCTCCGGTGGGCCGCAGGGCGCCATCGACGGAACCCTCACCTGCATGGTGGGCGGCGACCGCGGTGCCTTCGACGCGGCCCAGGCCTATTTCGGCGCCGTCGGCCGCACCATCACCCATCTCGGCCCGGCCGGCTCGGGCCAGGTGTGCAAGTCGGCCAACCAGCTGATCATCTGCGCCACGCTCGTCGCAGTCAGCGAGGCGATGGCGCTCGGCAAGAAAGCGGGGCTGGACCCCGAGACGATGCGCGGCGCGCTCAGCGGCGGCTCGGCGGACAGCTTCGTCCTGCGCAACCACGCCAAGCGCCTGCTGGAGGGCAAGTTCACCCCCGGCTTCCGCGCCGAGCTCATGCGCAAGGACATGCGCCTGGCCACCCAGGCCGTCCGCGACCACGGCATCTTCGCGCCTGCGACGGCCATGGCCGCGCCGCTGCTGGAACTCGTCTGCAACCAGGGCGCGGCGAAGGAAGACCTGGTGGCGCTGGGGCGGATGATCGGCGAGCTGTCGGGAATTGGAGAGGCGTCCTCGTAACGGGACAACCGACCCGGAAGCCAGCGGTTGAGGCCGAAGCACCCTTCAACGAAAGGAAACGCCGTGGCCAAGAACACGATCTGCCTCTGGTACGACAAGGACGCCGAGGCTGCCGCCCGCTTCTATGCCGAGACCTTTCCCGATAGCGCGGTGGGCGCCGTCCACCGCGCCCCCAGCGACTATCCCTCCGGCAAGAAGGGCGACGTGCTGACCGTCGAATTCACGGTGGCCGGCGTCTCGTGCCTCGGCCTCAACGGCGGGCCCGCCTTCCGGCAGACCGAAGCTTTCTCGTTCCAGATCGCCACCGACGACCAGGCCGAGACCGACCGCTACTGGAACGCCATCGTCGGCAATGGGGGCCAGGAAAGCGCCTGCGGCTGGTGCAAGGACAAATGGGGCCTCTCCTGGCAGATCACGCCCCGCGTGCTGACCGAGGCGATGGCCGCCGGCGGCGAGGAGGCCAGGCGCGCCTTCGAGGCGATGATGGGGATGAAGAAGATCGACGTCGCCGCGATCGAGGCCGCGCGGCGCGGTTGAGGCTAGTCTGAGCGCGGATGGGCCAGGCGCCAGGTGGCGAGCAGCCCCTCGGCGTCCACCGCGGTGTAGCGCTGCGTGGTGGAGAGGCTTGAATGGCCCAGCAGCTCCTGGATGGCGCGCAGATCCGCGCCCCCGGCCAGCAGATGCGTGGCGAAGGAATGGCGTAGCGCATGCGGCGTCGCATGCTCCGGCAGGCCGGCCAGGCGCCGGTAGTCGCGCATCGATTTCTGGGCCACCGCCGGATCCAGCCGCTTGCCGCGCGCGCCGAGGAAGAGCGGCTCCTCCGGCCCGGCGCCGCCGCGATGGCGCAGCCAGTCGGCGATCGCCTGCCGCACCACGGGCAGCACCGGCACCACGCGCTGCTTGCCGCCCTTGCCGGTGATGCGCAGCGCCGCCTCGCTGCCCGGCAGGGGCGCCTCGCCGATCGAGAGGCCCAGCGCCTCGCTGATGCGCAGCCCGCAGCCATAGAGCAGCGTGAAGAGCGCCGTGTCGCGCGCGGACTGGAATTCCGGCCGCTCGGCGCGGTCGGACTGGTGGGCCATGCCGATCTCGGCGCCCACCGCGCGGGCATCGGCCTTGCTCAGGGCGCGCGGCACGGGTTGGACGCGCTTGGGCCCGCGCATGCCGGCGATGGCCAGCGGCGCGATGCCGTGACGCCGCGCGAGAAATCGCAGGAAGCTGCGGATGGCCGCGAGCTGGCGCGCGCGGGTGGCGTTGTTCGCCCCCTCCTTCGCGCGCAGGGCGAGGAAGCCGCGCAGATCCGCCGGGCGCAGCGCCGCGATGGCGGCGAGGTCCGGTTCCGCCCCCAGATGCACGGTCAGGAAGCCCAGGAAGGCCGCCACGTCGTGGCCATAGGCCTCGATGGTATGCCGGCTCGCCCGGCGCTCGGTGGCGAGCCAGGCGAGGAAGCGTTCGCGGGCCTCGAGCCCGGTCATCGCGCCAGCGTGGCGGCCAGGGCGCGGGCCAGGAAGGCCAGGGCTTCCGGCTCATGGGGCAGGTCCGCGGCGTCGCGGGCGCCCAGCACCAGCGTGTGCTCGCCGGCCCGCAGCAGAGCCTCGCGGCGGACCAGCGGCGCGGCCTCGCCATGCAGGGCCGGGTCGGCCGAGGTCACGTCCCGCGCCATGGCGGCGTTGCCGGGGACGGCGGCGATCAGCCGGCAGGATTCGACGCCGAGCCGGGCCGGCCATTCGTCGCGCACGCAATCGAAGGGATCGGCTGCGGCGATCAGCGCCAGCACCGCCTCGGCCACCTTGCCGGAAAAGTTCTTCCGCGTGCGGCCCGCCTGGAGAAGGTCGCGCCAGACCTCGCGCCCGGCCTCGACCATCGCGGTCATATGGTCGGCCAGCACCTCGCCATGGACACGCCGGGGCGGGGTGAGCACGGCGTAGAGCTGCGGCCGCGCGGCGAGGAAGCCTGGATTGTCCAGGAGGAAGGCCTCCACGGCGGCGGCCTCGTCCTTCTCGGTACCCCCATCGCGATTGAACAGGATCATCGCCGCTCCCTCCGGAAATCCGGCCGCGACTGCGGCCGGCGCCGCCGGACGGCCTCCGCGGCCTGGCACCACCGCAGCGCGGCGAAGCCAAGGCCGCGGAGCGGCCGCCCGGCGCCTGAGGGCATCAGAGAATGCTCTGCCCCGTCTTCGCCCAGTCGGCGAGGAAGGCCTCGAGGCCCTTATCCGTCAGCGGGTGCTTGATGAGCGCCTTGATCACGCCCGGCGGCATGGTGCCGACATGCGCGCCCAGCTTGGCGGCCTGCAGCACATGGACGGGGTGCCGGATGGAGGCGACCAGCACCTCGGTCCGGAAGTCGTAATTGCCGTAGATCTGCACGACGTCGGCGATCAGATCCATGCCGTCATAGCCGATATCGTCCAGCCGGCCGACGAAGGGCGAGATGAAGGCCGCGCCCGCCTTGGCGGCCAGCAGCGCCTGGTTGGCCGAGAAGCACAGCGTGACGTTGACCAGGGTGCCCTCGTCGCTCAGCACCTTGCAGGTCCGCAGGCCGGCCTCGGTCAGCGGCACCTTCACAGCGACGTTCTCGGCGATAGCGCGCAGGTAGCGGCCTTCCTTCAGCATGGTCTCGTGGTCGGTGGCCGTGACCTCGGCGGAGACGGGGCCGTCGGTGATGGAGCAGATCTCCGCGATCACCTCGCTCATCTTCCGGCCGGACTTGGCGATCAGGCTGGGATTGGTCGTCACGCCGTCCATCAGGCCGGTGCCGGCGAGGGCACGGAGCTCGGTGACGTCGGCGGTGTCCACGAAGAACTTCACGGGGGCATCATCCTTCAAAGGAGGGCGATTCCGGGCGGGCGGGATTGACCCGGGCCGGCTGCGTCGCGAAGTGGATAGCCCATGGCGACACCAAACCGAAAGGCCGGGCGGCGCATCCGTGTCCTGCTCCCCTTGCCGCTCGAAGGCGCCTACGACTACCGCCTGCCGCTGGAGCTGGCGGCGGGGCCGGGCAGCTTCGTGGAAGTGCCGCTGGGCGGGCGGGTCTCGCTCGGCGTCGTCTGGGACGACGAGGAGAATCCCGAGCCCATCGCCGAGTCGCGCCTGCGCGAGGTGATCGCGGTGAAGCCCGCGCCAGCCATGCACGCCAATCTGCGGCGGCTGGTGGACTGGGTGGCCGCCTATACGCTCTCGCCGCCCGGCGCCGTGCTGCGCATGGCCATGTCCTCCCCCTCGGCACTGGAGGAGCCGGCCGCGGCCTCGGGCTGGCGCCGGGTGGAGGGCGCCGAGGCGCGCATCACCCCGGATCGCGGCAAGGCGCTGGAGGCCCTGGGCGGCCATATCCTGCCGGGTACGGAGATCGCGCGCGCGGCCGGCGTCTCGATGGGCGTGGTGCGCGGCATGGCCTCCGTCGGCCTGATCGAGCCGGCGCTGATGCCCCGCGCCGCCGCCTTCCCGCGCCCCATCCCCGATTTCGCGCCGCCCGACCTGCGCGACGAGCAGCAGATCGCGGCCAATGCGCTGCGCGAGGCGGTGATCACCCGCCGCTTCGGCGTCACCCTGCTGGAGGGCGTGACCGGTTCGGGCAAGACGGAGGTCTATCTCGACGCCGTCGCCCAATGCCTGCGCGAGGGCCGGCAGGCGCTGGTGCTGCTGCCGGAGATCGCGCTTTCCACCCAATGGCTGTCCCGCTTCGAGCGGCGCTTCGGCGCGCCGCCGGCGCTTTGGCATTCGGAACTGTCGTCCCGCACCCGCCGCGTCACCTGGCGCGCGGTGGCGGAGGGCGACGCGCCGGTGCTGGTGGGCGCGCGCTCGGCGCTGTTCCTGCCCTTCCCCGACCTCGGCCTCATCATCGTGGACGAGGAGCACGAGACCGCCTTCAAGCAGGAGGACGGCGTCATCTACCACGCGCGCGACATGGCCGTGGTCCGCGCCCGCCTCGAAGCCGCCACCTGCGTGCTGGTCAGCGCCACGCCGAGCCTGGAAACGGTCACCAATGCGCAGGCGGGGCGCTACGCCCATGTCACGCTGCCCAACCGCCACCACGGCGCCGCCCTGCCGACGGTCGAGGCGCTGGACCTGCGCCAGTACCCGCCCGAGCGCGGCCGCTTCCTCGCGCCGCTGCTGATCCAGGCCATCACCGAGACGCTGGCGCGCGGCGAGCAGGCGATGCTGTTCCTGAACCGCCGAGGCTATGCGCCGCTCACCCTCTGCCGGACCTGCGGCCATCGCCTGCAATGCCCCAACTGCACGGCCTGGCTGGTGGAGCACCGCGCCCAGCGCCGGCTGCAATGCCACCATTGCGGCCATACGGAGCCCACGCCGCTGGCCTGCGTGGAATGCGGCACCGAGCATTCGCTGGTGCCCATCGGCCCCGGCGTGGAGCGCATCCAGGAGGAGATCTCCGAGCTCTTCCCGGAGGCGCGGCGCCTCGTTATGGCCAGCGACACCATCCCAGGCCCGGCCGCCGCCGCCGAGGCCGCGCGCAGGATCGAGGACCGCGAGGTCGACCTCATCATCGGCACGCAGATCGTCGCCAAGGGCTGGCATTTCCCGCATCTGACGCTGGTGGGCGTGGTGGATGCCGATCTCGGCCTCGCCGGCGGGGATCTGCGCGCCGGCGAGCGGACCATGCAGCTGCTGCACCAGGTGGCCGGCCGCGCCGGGCGCGAGGGCTCCACGCCTGGAAAGGTGCTGCTGCAGACCTTCTCGCCCGAGCATCCGGTGATGATGGCCCTCGTCGCCGACGACATGCCGGGCTTCCTCAAGGCCGAAGCGGCGCAGCGCGCGCCCGGCCACTGGCCGCCCTTCGGTCGCCTCGCCGCGCTGATCGTCAGCAGCGAGGATGCGCGCGCGGCCGAGCGGGCGGCGCGCGACCTCGGCCTCGCGGCGCCCACGGGGGCGGGAATCCAGGTGCTCGGCCCCGCCCCGGCGCCCCTGGCCCTGCTGCGCGGGCGGCATCGCCACCGCCTGCTGCTCAAGGCCGAGCGCGGCATCCGGGTGCAGCCCATCCTGGCGGATTGGCTCGCCCGCGCGCAGATCCGGCGCGAGGTCCGCGTGCAGGTGGACGTGGACCCTGTGGGCTTCGTTTAGCCGCCTTCCTTCTCCCGCACGCGGCCGTCCTCGATTAGCAGGAAGCGCGTCCCCACGGCCTCGACGAAGCGGCGGTCGTGCGAGACCAGGACGCAGGTGGCGCCCTGCGCCAGCAGTTCCTCCTCCAGCTGCTCCTGGCCCGGGATGTCGACGTGGTTGGTGGGCTCGTCCAGCAGATAGAAATTCGGCGCCGCCAGGCGCAGGACCAGCAGACCGAGCCGCGCCTTCTGCCCCGGCGAGAGCCGGGCGATGGGGCGCCGCTGCGCCTCGGCGTCGATGCCGGCGCCGGCTAGCAGGGCGATGGCGCGGCCATCGCCGATGCCCGCATGCGCCGCGATGACCTCGTGCGGCGTCCGGCCCTCCGGCAGATGCGCCATGCCCTGGGCCGCATGGCCGAGGATCAGGCTGGGGCTGACCTGCACCCCTGCCACAGGCTCGGCCGTCGCGCGGCGCAGAAGCTGGATGAACTGCGACTTGCCGGCACCGTTCCGGCCCAGCAGCACGAGCCGGTCGCCCTGGCGGATATCCAGCCGCGCGATCCGGAAGAGGGGCTGCCCCTCCGGCGTGGCCACCACCAGGTCGCGGATCGCAACCAGCACCTTCGCATGGGTGCCCCGGCTGGCGAGGCGGATGCTTCCGGGCCTTTCCGCATGGAGCGGACGCAGCGTGGCCTCCAGCCGGTCGGCGCGGTCGCGCAGCTGCATGGACTTCTTCTGCAGAAGGTCGCTGCCGCTGTTCACACCGATATTGCGCAGCTCGCCTGCGTTGCGACGCAGGCGATGGATCTCCTTGGCGTCCCGGAGCTGCCGCCGCTCCTCGGCCGCATCATCCTCCGCCAGCAGGCCGCGCGCCGCGCCGTAGGGATGGGCGTAGAGCCGGCTCGTGCCGGGGCGGAGGAACAGGGTGCGGTTGGTGCAGGCGTCGAGGAAGCCGCGGTCGTGGCTGGCGACCACCATCGGGGTGCGGGAAGCCGGGCCGGCGATCCAGCCTTCCAGCAGCGCGATCTTCTCAAGGTCCAGGTGGTTGGTGGGTTCGTCCAGCAGCAGCACGTCCGGCGCGGCGATCCAGGCGCGCGCCAGCAGGGCCAGCCGCTGCCAGCCGCCGCTGAGGGCCGCTAGGGGACGTTCCCGCAGTTCCTCGGGCGTGGCGAACTCGTCCAGCACCGCGCCGACGCGCCATTCCTCCTGCGCGCGCCCGGCGGGCGGCAGGGCACGGCGCAGGGCCTCGCTCAGGCTCAGGCCGAGCAGGCCGGGCGGCAGGTCCTGCTCGACGAAGCCGAGCCGTGTGCCGCGGGAGAGCACGACGCTCCCCGCATCCGGCTCGGCCCGCCCGGCAAGGC
This sequence comes from Roseococcus pinisoli, assembly GCF_018413645.1. Lineage (GTDB taxonomy): Bacteria > Pseudomonadota > Alphaproteobacteria > Acetobacterales > Acetobacteraceae > Roseococcus > Roseococcus pinisoli. The sequence continues at coordinate 1,499,998 of NZ_JAHCDA010000001.1, read as the reverse complement.
AGCGCAGCAGGGTGGACTTACCGGCGCCATTGGCCGCGACGAGGCCGAGGCGGTCGCCGGGACCGATGTTGAGGGTGAGATTCTGGAAGAGCGGACGCGGCGTGGCGACGCCGAGGTCGCGCAGGGCAATGAGGGCCATAATGAAGAATTCCGAGCGGACACGCGCAGGAGCACGCGGATGCGACAAAGGGCAGTCCGGAACGGAAGCATGACGGCTTCAGGCGGCCTGCCCTGCGAAAGAAAAACCTATCGCAGGGCGGAAACGGGACCCCTGGGGTGGTGCTGGTTGTAGGTGTGCATCCAGCCCTCCTCTGTGGCTCGTGTCGGAATGCCGGCAAGCTAGGCGCCGAGGCCGGCGACTGGCAAGCCTGATCGCATTCGCCGCGCTCGCCCCACTCCGCTAACCTCCGCGCGTGCGAATCCCCTCCCCCTGCCGCGGCTCCGCCTGACATGGCGCGCGTCACCATCCGCGACGTCGCGAAGCGCGTCGGCGTCTCCGAGGCCACGGTCTCGAACGCGCTGGCCGACAAGCCGATCGTCACCGCCGAAACCAAGGCCCGCGTGCGGCAGGCGGCGGAGGAGCTCGGCTATCACATCTCGCCCATCGCCCGGGCGCTGAGGACCGGCCAGACCGGCACGGTCGGGATCGTGGTCTCCAACCTCGCCAATCCCTTCTATGCGGACATCCTGCTGGGCATCAGCAGCGTGCTCACGCCGCTCGGCTACCAGACGATCATCTGCAACACGGAATCACGGGCCGAGCTGCAGGAATGGCACGTCACGCACCTGCTGCGGCACATGGTCGACGGCATCGTGCTGCTCTCCTACTCCTCCGAGACGAAGGCCACGACGCGGGCCTTGGCGGCCGGCGTGCCGCTGGTGGCGCTGTGGCGCAGGCCCGGCGGCAGCGAGGTTTCCTTCGTCGGCATGGACGATCCGGTCGCGATGCGGCTGGCGCTGGAGCATCTCTGGTCGCTCGGCCACCGGCGGATCGGGCTGCTGCGCGCCCATGCGGCCTCGAGCCCGAGCGAGGCGCGGCAAAACGCCTATACCGAATACCTCACCGGGCGCGGCGCGCCGCCGCTGCCCGGCATGGTGGCCGGCGTCGACCTCTCGATCGAGGGCAGCCGCGACGCGACGCTGCAGATGCTGGACCTGCCGGCGCCGCCCACCGCCCTCATCGCTACCTCGGACCTGATGGCGCTGGGCGTGACGATGGCCCTGGCCGAACGCGGCCTGGCCATGCCGGCCGACATGTCGGTGGTGGGGTTCGAGGACACCTTCATCGCCGGCCTGCCCCAGATCCAGCTGACGGCCGTCTCGGTGCCGCGGCGCGAGCTCGGCATCCACGCCGCGGAGCTGCTGCTGGAGCGGATCGCCGATTCGTCGCTGCCGGTGCGCGACGTGGTCCTGCAGCCGGGCTTCAGGATCCGCAGCTCGACCGCGCCACCCCAGGCGGGGTGACGCGGAGAAAGCTTCGTCAGTCGGCCGATATGCCGCCGGTGCGGATCACCTCGCGCCAGGTGTTGCGATCCGCCGCCAGGCGACGCGTGAAGTCGGCCGTGCCCTCGAAATGCGGCGAGAAGCCCAGATCCTGCAGACGCTGGCGCAGCTCGGCATTCTCCATGGCCCGGCCGATCGCGCCGGCCCAGATCTGCCGCAACGCTTCGGGCATGTCCTTGTGGCCGCACATGCCGAACCAGCCCGTCACGTCGAAGCCCGGCACCGTGTCGGCGATGCGCGGCGCATCCGGGAAGACCGGCGAGCGCGACGGATCGCCGATCCCCAGCAGGCGCAGCTCGCCGGTCTGGGCCTGGCGGGTCGCGTCGCCGAGATTGCCGATCATGAAGTCGATGCGGCCGGCGAGGAGGTCGACCAGGGCCGGCGCCACGCCGCGATAGGGCACATGCGTCATGTCCACCCGCGCGAGGCTCTTCATCAGCTCGCCCGAAAGGTGCTGCGCCGAGCCGGTGCCCGGGCTCGCGAAGGTGATCTGCGAGGGGCGGGCGCGGGCGGCGGCCAGCACGTCGGCGATGCTGCGATAGGGGCCGGCGGAGCTGACGAAGAGGCCATAGGAGGACAGCGCGACATTCGCCACCGGCGCCGTCTCCGTGCCGGGGTCGATCGGCAGGTTGGCGCCCTGGAGCTGCGGCGTGATGGCCAGCGTGCTCATCGAGCACTGGTAGATCGTCGAGCCGTCCGGCGGCGTCTGCGCCACATAGGCGGCCGCCAGGACGCCGTTCACGCCCGTGCGATTCTCCACCAGCACGCGATGGCCGAGGATGGGGCCGATGGCATCGGCGATGAGGCGGGAGAGCGTGTCGCTCGATCCCCCGGCCGCGAAGCCGCTCATGATCCGCAGGGGGCGGTCGGGCAGGGTGGCCTGGGCGAAGGCGGACCCGCTGCCCAGCAGCAGGGCAGCGCCGAAGGCCATGGCCGCGTGAAGACGTTTCGACCGCGCGGTCTCGAACATATCCGATGTTTCCTCTTGTCGTTGTTGGGCACGCAACGGCAAGCGGCGCGACCGGCCCGGGGCCCGTCGCGCGCGTCTCGCCGATAGGCTTGTTGGGCCGTCAGGCGGCCTGTTGCATGGTGGAGGCGACGTCCGTGATCGTGACGCGGCGCATGTCGCGCGGGAACTTCTTGTCGTCGAAGGGACGGCCGCGATGCATGGTCGTGCGGTTGTCCCACATCAGCAGGTCGTTCACGCGCCACTGGTGGCTGTAGACGAAGCGGCGATCGGTCGCGTGCTCCATCAGGTCACGGATGAGGGCGAGCGCCTCGGGCACCTGCCAGCCCAGGATCCGGCCGATATGCGCGGAGAGGAAGAGGCTGCGCCGGCCGGTCGAGGGGAAGAAGCGCACCAGGCGCTGCTGCACGGGCGCGAAGGTCACGCGCTCCTGCTCGGTGAACTCGCCGAAGCCCAGCAGGGCGCGGGAGAAGAGCAGGCTGTGCTCGCAGACGAGGTCGCGCAGCTTCTCCTGCATCTCCGGCTCCAGCGCGTCCCAGGCGCCGCGCATGTCGGCCACCTCGGTGGCGCCGCCGCTCGGCGGAATCACGCGGGCATGCAGCATCGAGTACTTGGCCGGCACGGCCTTGAAGCTGCTGTCGCTGTGCCAGAGCTGGTTGCCCAGATTGAACATGCGCTTGCGCGCATCCGCCGCGAGGATGGAGCCGTCGGCCGCGAGGTTGGAGATGTCGTTGATCTGCTTGTCCGCCAGGCGCGCCTTCTCGACGTCGACTGTCGCGCGGGAGGCCTCGATGGTGCCGAGGGCCTCGCCGAAGGCCCGCTGCTGGGCGTCGTTCAGCGCCTGGTCGCGGAAGACGAGCGCGGCATAGCCGTCCATGGCCGCGTCGATCTCCGCCGCCATGCCGGCCGGCAGCGGTTCGCGCAGATCGATGCCGCTCACCTCCGCAACGAAATGGGGCGTGATGGGGGTAATGGTCAGCCGCGCGCTCATCTGTGTTCCTCCCGGGTGGTCTGGCGTCCGGCGCGTTTATCGCGCCGTCACGGAATTTAATCGATTAAATTGCCGAGGGTCAATCGTCGTGAAGGCGCCGTAACCCTGTCAGAACCGCGCCGAACGCCCATCTAAGCTCAGTCCATGCCTGCCTTGCATGGCCGCCCGAAACTTGCCGGCCCCCAGCCCGCGCTTTATAGCCGGACGCCAAAGTTGAGAGCCCGTTGACCTTGGCCAGCATCGTCGATCCGAACGCCCCCAATCCTGCCCTTGAGGCCCAGGCCGCCATCCTGGCGCGCCCCGCCTCCGAGGAACGCCGCATGGCCGACGCGATTCGCGCGCTCGCCATGGATGCGGTGGAAAAGGCCAAGTCCGGCCATCCCGGCATGCCCATGGGCATGGCCGATGTCGCCACGGCCCTCTTCACGAAGTTCGTGAAGTTCGACGCCGCCGATCCCCGCTGGCCCGACCGCGACCGCTTCGTGCTCTCGGCCGGCCACGGCTCGATGCTGCTCTATGCGCTGCTGCACCTGACCGGCCATGCCGGCATGGAGATCGAGGAGCTCAAGCGCTTCCGGCAGCTGCATTCGCCGGCCGCCGGCCATCCGGAATACGGCTACCATCCGGCCATCGAGACCACGACCGGCCCGCTGGGCCAGGGCATCTCGACGGCCGTCGGCATGGCGCTGGCGGAGCGGCATCTCTCGGCGCGCTTCGGCAAGTCGCTGGTGGACCACCGGACCTGGGTCATCTGCTCGGACGGCGACCTGCAGGAGGGCGTCAGCCACGAGGCCGCCGCACTGGCCGGCCATCTCGGCCTCGATAAGCTGACGGTGCTGTGGGACGACAACCACATCTCCATCGACGGCGACACCGCCCTCTCCTTCTCGGAGGACGTGCTGAAGCGCTTCCAGGCCTATGGCTGGGCGACCAAGCGCGTGGACGGGCATGATCCGGCGCAGATCGCCGCCGCGATCGCCGTCGCGCAGCGCAGCAAGAAGCCCACCATCATCGCCTGCCGCACCATCATCGGCTTCTCCGCGCCCAAGAAGGCCGGCACGGCGGGCAGCCACGGCGCGCCCCTCGGCGCCGACGAGATCACGGCCGCCAAGTCTGCGCTCGGCTGGAATGCCGAGCCCTTCACCGTGCCCGAGGGCATCAAGTCCCGCTGGGAAGAGGCCGGCCGCCGCTCCGCCGGCACGCGCCGCTCCTGGCTGAAGCGCCTGGCCAAGCACCCCATGCGCGCCGAGTTCGAGCGTGCCATCGCCGGCAAGCTGCCGGAGAACTGGGCCGAGCCGCTGCAGGCGCTGCGCGCCACCTTCGCGACGGAAAAGCCCAAGATCGGCAGCCGCATCGCCAGCCAGCGCGCGCTCGGCGCCCTGGTCCCCGCGGTGCCCGAGATGATCGGCGGCAGCGCCGACCTCACCGGCTCCAACAACACCGACGTGAAGGGCATCCCGGCCATCGTTCCGGGCAACTATGCCGGCCGCTACATCCATTACGGGATCCGCGAGCACGGCATGGCCGCCGCGATGAACGGCATGGCGCTGCATGGCGGCATCATCCCCTATTCCGGCACCTTCCTCGTCTTCGCCGACTACCTGCGGCCCGCCATCCGCCTCGCGGCGCTGATGCATCAGCGCGTCATCCACGTGCTGACGCATGACAGCATCGGCCTCGGCGAGGATGGCCCGACGCACCAGCCGGTCGAGACCATCGCCTCGCTGCGCGCCATCCCGAACCTCGCCGTCTTCCGCCCGGCCGACGCCATGGAGACGGCCGAGTGCTGGGAGCTGGCGCTGCGCCGCACCGAGGGACCGAGCGTGCTCGCCCTTTCCCGCCAGGCGCTTCCCGCCCTGCGCGACGATGCGGGCGAGAACCGCAGCGCCCGCGGCGGCTACGTCCTGGCCGAGGCCGAAGGGCCGCGCGCCGTGACCCTCATCGCCACCGGCAGCGAGGTGAGCCTGGCCATGACCGCCCGCGCCCAGCTGGCGGCGCAGGGCATCCAGGCCGCCGTCGTCTCCCTCCCCTCGTGGGAGCTCTTCGCCCAGCAGGACGAGGCCTATCGCGCCGCGACCCTGGGCGACGCCCCGCGCATCGGCATCGAGGCCGCGCTCTCCTTCGGATGGGAGCGTTGGCTCGGACCGAAATCGGCCTTCATCGGCATGACCGGCTTCGGCGCCTCGGCGCCGGCCGAGCATCTCTTCGAGCATTTCGGCATCACGCCGGCCGCGGTCGTCGCGGCCGCGACGAAACTTCTGGCACAGGATGGAAGCAAATGACGGTTAAGGTCGCGATCAACGGCTTCGGGCGCATCGGCCGCCTGGTTCTGCGCGCCGCCTGCGAGAGCGGCCGCGACGACGTCGAGTTCGTCGCGATCAACGACCTCGGCTCCGTCGAGGCGAACGCGCACCTCTTCCGCTACGACAGCGTGCACGGCCGCTTCCCCGGCGAGGTGATCGTCGAGGGCGACAGCATCACCATCAAGGCGCATGGCAAGACCTGGGGCCCGATCAAGGTCTCGGCAGAGCGCGACCCCGCCAAGCTGAAGTGGGATGGCGTCGACATCGCAGCCGAGTGCACGGGCATCTTCACCGCGCGCGACAAGGCCTCGCTGCTGCTCGGCACCGGCGCCCGCAAGGTGCTGATCTCCGCCCCCGGCGAGGGCGCGGACAAGACCATCGTCTACGGCGTGAACCACGAGACGCTGACGGCCGAGGACAAGATCGTCTCGAACGCCTCGTGCACCACCAACTGCCTGGCGCCGGTCGCGAAGGTGCTGCACGACAATTTCGGCATCCTGCGCGGCTACATGGTCACCATCCATGCCTATACGGGTGACCAGAACACGGTCGACACGCTGCACAAGGACCTCCACCGCGCCCGCGCGGCGGCGGTTTCCGCCATCCCGACCTCGACCGGCGCCGCCAAGGCCGTCGGCCTCGTGATGCCGGAGCTGAAGGGCAAGCTGGACGGCACCGCCATCCGCATCCCCACGCCGAACGTCTCCCTCGTCTCGCTCGACTTCGTGCCCGCGAAGACCGAGGGCCTGACCAAGGAAGCCGTGAACGCCGTGATGAAGGCGGCGGCCGAGAGCGGCCCGCTCAAGGGCATCCTCGGCTACAACACGGCGCCGCTGGTCTCCATCGACTTCAACCACGATCCGCACTCGTCGACCTTCGACGCGACGCAGACGCAGGTGGTCGACGGCGGCCTGGTGCGCGTGATGTCCTGGTACGACAACGAGTGGGGCTTCTCCAACCGCATGTCGGACACCGCCGCCTACTACGGCAAGCTCTGAGACTGAGCCGGGGCTCTGCCCCGGACCCCCACCGGGGAGACGGTGTCTCCCCGGCCCCCTGCCTTCACATAAACGGACGAAATATGCCCGCTTTCCGCACCCTCGATGACCTCGATCCGCGCGGAAAGCGCGTCCTCCTGCGCGCCGACCTGAACCTTCCGGTGAAGGACGGCAAGATCACCGACATGACGCGCATCGAGCGCCTCTGCCCCACCATCGCCGAGCTCGCCGGCAAGGGCGCGCGCGTCATCGTCTGCTCCCATTTCGACCGCCCCAAGGGCAAGCGCGTCCCCGAGATGTCGCTGAAGCCCATGCAGGAGGCGCTCGCGAAGACCCTCGGCAAGCCCGTCGCCTTCGCCGACGACTGCATCGGCCCCGAGGCCGAGGCCGCCGCGAATGCGCTGAAGGACGGCGAGGTCCTGCTGCTCGAGAACACGCGCTACCACGCGGGCGAGGAGAAGAACGACCCGGCACTGGCCCAGGGCCTGGCAAAGCTCGCCGACGTCTTCGTCAACGACGCCTTCTCCGCCGCCCACCGCGCCCATGCCTCGACCGAGGGCGTGGCCCGGCTGCGGCCCGCCTATGCCGGCCGCCTGATGCAGCAGGAGCTGGAGGCGCTGGACGCGGCGCTGGGCAACCCGCAGCGGCCCGTCGTCGCCATCGTCGGCGGCGCCAAGGTCTCCACCAAGCTGGACCTGCTGGGCAACCTTTCCTCGAAGGTCGACGTGCTGGTCATCGGCGGCGCCATGGCGAACACCTTCCTCGCCGCGCAGGGCCATTCGGTCGGCAAGTCGCTGCAGGAGGCCGACATGCACGACACGGCCCGCGAGATCCTCGCCACCGCGAAGAAGAATGGCTGCGAGATCGTCCTGCCGCTCGACCTCGTCGTGGCCGGGGCCTTCGCCGCGAACGCGCCCAACAAGGTCGTCGGCCTCGACGGCGTGCCGGCCGATATGATGGCGCTGGACGTGGGCCCGGCCACGATCGCCGACGTGAACAAGCGCCTCGCCACCGCGAAGACGCTGGTCTGGAACGGCCCCTTCGGCGCCTTCGAGATCGCGCCCTTCGACGCGGCGACGGTCGCCGTGGCGAAGGAGGTCGCGCGCCTGACCGAGGCCGGGCAGCTTCGCTCGGTCGGCGGCGGCGGCGACACGGTGTCCGCACTGCGCCATGCCGGCGTGGCGGACCGCATGAGCTATGTCAGCTCCGCCGGCGGCGCCTTCCTCGAATGGCTCGAGGGCAAGACGCTGCCGGGCGTGGCGGCGCTGGCGCAGTAAGGCTGCCCCCTCGACCCCTGCCAGGGCTTTTGGCCCTGGACCCCGAGCCTCTCAGAAGCCCAGTTTTCCGGCGATGCCGCCTTCCTCGGCGAGGGCGCCGAGCTTTTTCCAGGTGGCGTCCTCGATTTCGATGCCCTCGGCCCCCCGCTTCTTCTCCGCCATGTGCTCGACCTCGCCGGGGTAGAGCACGCCGCTGCTGCCCTTGGCCGGCGGCGTATCCTTCAGGTAGTGCGCGAAGTCGGCGACCTCCTTCTGGAAAGTCAGCAGCGGCCGGAAGGCGTCGACCTTGATGGCGATCAGGAAGCAGCCGTCATTGTGCCGGCCCGTCGGCTCCACGCCGAAGCCGAGGCCGGTCAGAAGCCCGCAGAACACCTCGCCCATCGCCGCCAGCGCGGTGCCCTTGTAGCCCTCGCCCGGGCCGCCCAGCGGCAGCAGCGCGCCACCCTGGATCTTCTTCGGGTCGGTGGTGAGCTCGCCCTCGCTGTCCACGATCCAGCCGCGCGGGACCTCCTGCCCGCGCGCCTCGGCGAGCTTGATCTTCCCCATCGCGACCGCCGAGGTGGCCATGTCCATGCAGAAGGGCCCGTCGAGGTCCGACGGCACCGCCATGGCCCAGGGGTTGGTGCCGAGCCGCGCGGCACGCCCGCCGAAAGGCGCCACGCCCTTGGGCGAGCGCCCCGAATCCGCCCAGGCCATGCCGATCATGCCCGCGCGCGCCGCCATCAGCGGATAGCTCGCCAGGCGCCCGACATGGCCCTGCCGGAAGACGGTGCAGGCGGCGATGTTGCTCTTCTCCGCCTTCTCGATGGTGAGCTGCATCGCCTTTTCGTTGATGACGTAGCCGAAGCCCCAATTGCCATCGACGACGGTGGTGGTCGGGCTTTCCTGCACGATGGTGAAGGGCGCGCCGGGGACGATCTGCCCGGCCCGCACGCGCTCGATGTAGTTCGGCAGCATGATCACGCCGTGGCTGTCATGCCCGGCGAGGTTGGCGTTGACGACGTGGCGCGCCACGGTCGCGGCCTCCTCCTCCGGCACCTTGTTCGCCATCAGAAGCGCCGTGCCGATCTCGCGCAGGCGTTCGGCGGGAAGCTTGGGCATGATGTTTCTCCCTTCTGGTTTGGCCCTTCTGGCCCGACCGCCTATTCCGCTGCCGCCGCGGCCTGCCAGTCGCCGCGCGTGGAGCGGGGCAGGCCGAGATGGTCGCGCAGGGTCGGGCCCGTATAGTCCTTCCGGAACAGCCCGCGCCGCTGCAGCTCGGGCACCACGTGCTCCACGAAATCGGTGTAGCCGCCCGGGATCACGGCCGCGGAGATGACGAAGCCGTCGCAGGCGCCGCCCGTGAACCACTCCTCCATCTTGTCGGCGACCTCCTTGGGGCCGCCCACCATGTCCATGCGCGGCCGGCCGCGGCCGCTGCCCGTGATGAAGTCGCGCACCGTCGGGTTCTTCTTGCCCGTCCGCTCCACCACGCGGTCGCGGATGGCGTGCATGCCCTGGATGCCGGCCATCTCCTCGTCGCTGAAGGCCTCGTCCATGCCCTTGGAGGCGAAGTCGAAGTTCAGCGCCTCCGAGAGCAGCGACAGCGCGTCGATCTCCAGCGGCAGCTTCTCGATCAGCGCCGCCTTGTCCTCCGCCTCGGCCCGGGTGGCCGCGCAGATCGGGTTGCAGAGCGTCGCCACCTTCACATGGTCGGGATTGCGCCCGGCGGCGGCGACGGCGGACTTGAAGGCCCTGTACTCGCGCTGACCGCCGGCCAGGTCGTGATAGGCGACGAAGACCAGCTCCGCCCAACGGGCGGAAAAGGCCTTGCCGCGGCCGCTGCTGCCGGCCTGGATGAGCACCGGCCGCCCCTGCGGGCTGCGCGGCACCGTGAAGGTGCCGTGGCTCTGCAGGTAGTTCCCCTGGAAGTTCAGCCGGTGGACCTTGTGTCCGTCGCCGAAGCGGCCGCTCGCCTTGTCGACGATCAGCGCATCGTCCTCCCAAGCGTCCCAATGGGAGAGCACCACCTCCACGAATTCATCGGCGCGGTCGTAGCGCGCGTCATGCGCCATCGTCTCGGCATGGCCCATATTCGCGGCCTCGCCGTCATTCAGCGAGGTGACCACGTTCCAGGCCGCGCGGCCGTTGCTCATCAGGTCCAGCGTCTGGAAGACGCGCGCGACGTGGAAAGGTTCGTAGTAGGTGGTGGAGGCGGTGGAGCCGAGGCCGAGGTGCTTCGTGACCGCGCCCATCATAGTCAGCGTCACCACCGGGTCCAGCTTCACGCAGCGGATGCCGTGCTCGATGGTATGGACATGGTCCGCCCCGTAGCGGTCCGGCATGGAAAGCCGGTCGTCGAAGAAGCCCAGGTCGAACTTCCCGCGCTCCAGGATACGCGCGATCTCCTGGAAATAATCGGCAGTCAGGAAGTCGGTGCGGCTGTCCGGATGGCGCCAGGAGCTCGCGAAGATCGTGCAGTTCTGGGCCTGCAGGAATCCGACCAGATGCATCTGACGTGGCGCCATTCGCGCTTCCTCCCGGTTGTTCGCCTCATTTCATTGCAGTGTCGCAGCAATCGCAAGCCGGGGCACGAGGCCCCGGCCCGCGGGCGTCTCAGCAGTGCGGCAGTCGCAGCCCCGCCTCCCGCCACTTCATGCTGACAAGCTTCCCGGTGTTGGACAGCGTGATATAGGCCGTCCGCCGGTCCGGCCCACCGAAACAGATATTGGTCGGCATCCGCTCGGGCATCTTCACCACGTCGATGATCTTGCCCGCGGGCGTCACGGTGGTGATTTCACCCGAGATGAGCGTCGCCACCACGATGTTCCCGGCATCGGTGATCGCCAGGCTGTCCAGCCGTCGGAAGCCGGGGAACTGGCAGACCAGCTCGCCGCCATTGGTGCTCGGCCAGGGGCATTTGCGAAGCTGTCCCGGTCCGATGATGTCGAAGCCCCAGAGCCGCCCGGTCTCCGTCTCGGCGACATAGAGCTTCTCGCCATCCGGGCTGATGCCGATGCCGTTGGCCCCGCCGAAGACCGGAAAGGCCGCCTCGACGATGCGGCTGCCGTCCAGCGCCGCCCAGTAGACGCCGCCATGGTCGCGGTCGCGCGCGCGCACCTTGCCCAGGTCGCTGAACCAGAAGCCGCCCTTGCCGTCGAGCTGCAGGTCGTTCGGCCCCTTCAGCATCACCTCGCCGCAGCGGTCGTAAAGCGTGCGGACAGACCCCGTGGCGATATCGATGACTTCGATCCGGCCATGGGTATAGTCTTCCGCCTGGCCGCTCGGACGCAGGAGATCCGGCTCCTCGTGCCAGGTGAAGCCGCCGTTGTTGCAGAGAAGCAGCGTGTTGTCGGGCCCGGCCGCCAGGCCGTTTGGGCCGCCGCCCGTCTTCGCGATGACGCTGTAGCTCCCATCGGGTGCCACCCGCGAGATGACCTGCTTCTCGATTTCGACCAATGCGACGGAGCCGTCCGGCAACGCCACCGGCCCTTCCGGAAAACGCAGCCCTTCGGCGAGAACTTTGAGGCTCATCTTCGAGCACCCTCCCCTTTCTGTTCGGGCAAGGATGCGCCACGCTCACACCGCCGCCTAGATGGAGACGCCTCTCGATGGATCCCGTGACCCTCGCCGTACTCTCCGCGCGTTTCACCGCCATCGTGGAGGAGATGGGCGAAGGCCTGCTCCGCACCGCCTATAGCCAGATCCTCAATTCCAGCCGCGATTTCTCCATCGCCGTCACGGACGGCGCCTGCCGGCTGGTGGCGCAGGCGGATCACATCCCGGTCCATGTCGGCGCCATGCCCTTCGCCGCCAAGGCGGTGGTCGAGGCCTTCGGCAGTGACATGAAGCCCGGGGACGTCTTCCTGCTGAACGATCCCTATCACGGCGGCAGCCACCTGCCGGACCTGACGATCGTGCTGCCGGTGTTCGATCCGCTGCCGCTGGCCGATTCAGACCCTCGGGCCATGCCCTCGGATCATCCGCAGCGGGTTCGCTTCTTCAGCGTGGTCCGCGCCCACCAGTCCGACATCGGCGGCAATACCCATGGTGGCTACAACCCCGGCGCCTCCGAGATCTGGCAGGAGGGGCTGCGTATCCCGCCGATTCGCCTCGGCGAGAATTTCGAGATGCGGCCGGACCTCGTCTCCATGCTGGCGCTCAACACCCGCATCAACCGCGACTTCCGGGGCGATCTCGCGGCCATGCTGGGCGCGGCGAAGCTCGGCGCCAACCGGCTCTCGGCGCTGCTGGAGCAGCATGGCGGCCCGCGCCTGATGGCAGCCGTGGACGCCATCCTCGACCTCGCCCACGCGCACACGAAGCGCATCGTGGAGGGCTGGCCCGACGGCAAATGGCGCGGCGAGGCCTTCCTGGACGATGACGGCCATGGGCAGGAGAACATCGCCATCCGCGCCACCTGCACCAAGCAGGGCGGCACGCTGACCGTCGATCTCTCGGAGAGCGACGACCAGGTGCTGGGCATCGTGAACTCCTCCTATCCCAACATGTTTTCCGCCGTCTGCATGGCCTTCGCCTATCTCCTCGATCCCGAGGTGGCGAAGAACGAGGGCGCCTTCCGCGCGCTGCGCGTGATCGCGCGCGAGGGCAGCATCGTCTGGGCGCGCGAGGGCGCGGCCGTGACGCTCTGCACCAGCCACTGCAGCAACGAGATCGTGGAGGCGATCATCCGCGCGATGCAGAACTGCTGCCCGGAACGGGCGATGGGCGGCTGGGGGCGGCGCTTCCGCATCGCCATCACCGGCAAGGATGCGCGCCGGCCGGACCGCAAGTTCGTCTGGCACCTCTTCCACGCGCGCCCCGGCGCCGGCGGCCATGCGAAGGGCGACGGCTGGTCCGCCGCCGGCGAGTGGCACAGCGCGGGCGGGCTGAAATTCGGCAGCGTCGAGATGGCGGAGGCGCGCTTCCCGCTGCACTTCCGCAAGCACGAATTCCTCGGCGGCACGGCCGGCGCCGGCCAGTATCGCGGCGGCCACGGTGCCGAGCTTGAGCTGGTCGTGGAAAGCGACGGCCCGGCCCGCGGCAACACGGCCGGCGACGGCGCCTTCCACGGCAGCGCGGGTATTGCGGGCGGGCAGGATTCCGCGCCGCACCGCTACGTGCTGCGCCAGGCCGATGGCGGCGAGCGCGTGCTCCGCACTAAGGAGGTCGGCGTCGAGATCCAGCCCGGCGAAGTGCTCCACATCCGCTCGGCCGGCGGCGGCGGCTGGGGCGACCCGGCGAAGCGCGACCCTGAACTTGTGGCCCGCGACCAAGCAGAAGGTCTCGCCTGATGCGCTACACCATCGGCATCGATGTCGGCGGCACCTTCACCGACGTGGTCGGCGTGGATGCGGAGGGGCGCGAATACCTGGCCAAGGCCGCCAGCACCCCGCACGACCAGAGCGAGGGCGTCCTCCAGGGCCTGGTCAATCTCGCCACCGCCATCGGCCTGACCCTCTCCGAGTTGCTGGAGACGACGACCCGCATCGTCCATGGCACCACCGTCGCGACCAACGCGCTACTGGAGCGGCGCGGCGCTCGGACGGCGATGCTCACCACCGAGGGCCATCGCGACGTCACCGCTATGCGCGAGGGTCTGAAGCCCGCGCGCTACGACCTGCGCCTGCCGCAGCCCGCCGCGCTGGTGCCGCGCCAGCTGCGCCTGCCCGTGCGCGAGCGCCTGCGCCCCGATGGCGGCGTGGAGATCCCGCTCGATGCCGCGAGCCTCGACGCCGCGATCGCGACGCTGCGCGCCCAGCAGGTGGAATCGGTCGCCATCTGCTTCCTCCATTCCTGGGCCGCGCCGAAGCACGAGCACGCGGCGGCCGAGGCGGTGCGCGCCGCGCTGCCCGGCGTCTTCGTCACCTGCTCGGCTGACGTGCTGCCGCAGATCAAGGAGTTCGAGCGCTTCTCCACGACGGCGGTGAACGCCTATGTCGGCCCCGTCGTCTCGCGCTACCTGACGCGGCTCGAGGCCCGGCTGCGCGAGGCGGGCTATGCGCAGCCCGTATTCGTCATCCTCTCGCATGGCGGCATGGCCCCCATCGCCGAGGCGGCGCGGCTGGCCGTCGGCACCGCGCTTTCCGGCCCGGCCGGCGGCGTGGCGGCGGCGCTGGCGCTGTCGCGGCGCGGCCTGGGCGAGCAGCTCGTGACGCTCGACATGGGCGGCACCTCCACTGACATCGCCCTCATCCAGGATGGCGCGGCGACGCTGGGCCGCGGCCGCGAGGTGGGCGGCGAGCGCATCGCGCTGGACAGCCTGGACATCATCACGCTGGGCGCCGGCGGCGGTTCCATCGCGCATCTGGGCAGCGGCGGCACGCTGGAAGTCGGCCCGCAATCGGCCGGCGCACGCCCCGGCCCCGCCTGCTACGGCAATGGCGGCACCGAGCCGACCGTGACCGACGCGAACCTCGCGCTCGGCTATCTCGATGCCGCGCGCTTCCTCGGCGGCGCGCGGTTACTGGACACGGCGGCCGCCGAGCGCGCCATCGCGACCCTCGCGGCACGCCTGGGCATCGATGCGGAGGCCACGGCGCTCGGCATTTACCGCCTGGTCAATGCGCGCATTGCCGATGGCGTGCGCGTCGCGACGGTGCGCCGGGGCGTCGATCCGCGGGGCGCCACCCTTCTCGCCTTCGGCGGCGCGGCCGGGCTGCATGCCAGCGCCGTGGCGCGCGACCTCGGCATGGCGCGGATCGCCGTGCCGCTCTTCGCCGCCGGCCTTTCGGCCTGGGGCATGCTCCAGACCGAGCTTCGGCACGAGATCGCCCGCAGCGTCGTCAGCGCCGAGGCCATGCCCGGGGACGCCACCCTGGCCGCGCTTTTCGACGGGCTGGAGGGCGAGGCCCGTACTCAGCTCGCCCAATGGTTCCAGGGCGAGGTCGTGGCCCATCGCGCCGCCGACCTGCGCTACGGCGAGCAGGTCTTCGAGATCACCGTGAACCTCGACGGCGTGACGCCCGACCGTGCCGGTCTGCGCGAAGCCTTCCACGCGCGCCACCGCGCCCTCTTCACCTATGACCTGCCGGAGGAGGAGGTGGTGCTGGTGACGGCGCGCGCGGCCGCCTCGGGCCTGCTGCCCGCCCTGCCCCTGCTGCCCGCGGGGGCCCCGCGCCCCGCCGACCCGATCGGCACGCGGCGGACGCTGCTGGAAACCGGCTGGGCCGAGCTGCCGGTCCATGCCTTCGACGAGCTCGGCACGGGTCAGAAGGTGGCCGGCCCGGCCATCATCGAATCGGCGACGACCACCGTCCTGCTCCTCGCCGGCGATGTCGCGCGGATGGACGAAGGCGGCTGGCTGTCGATCGAGCTTCCGAAGGGCGGCTGAGCCGCGCGCCTCACCCTCAGCGGAGGTCGCGCCAGGCGCCGGCCGCACCGCCGAGGATGGCCCCCGCCAGGACCGGCCAGGGTTGGCCGAGGCCGAGCCCCTGCGAGACCGCGAGCGCCGCCACGGCGGCGACGCCCCAGGGCAGGATCTCCAGCCTGCCGCGCCAGAGCGGGACCATCAGCGCGATGAGGGTGGCGAGGCTCGCGAAGAAGATCGGATGGCCGGGCGGCAGCGCGACCAACCCCGAGAAGGCGTGGCCCAGCGCCGAGACGACGACCCAGAAGAACCAGAAGGTCAGCCCCAGGCCCAGCAGCAGCCCCGCATCCTTGCCGCCGGCCCGCTGGTCCGCGATGGAGATGGCGAAGGTATTGTCCACCAGCGTCGCCAGCGTTCCCCAGAGCCGCCAGCCCCGCAGCCGGTCCAGCCAGGGAGCCAACGCCGCGCCCATCGGCGCGAGGCGCAGGTTGATCACGAGGCAGGCCAGCGTCGCCGCGAAGATGGGCGCCGGGTCGGACCAGATCTGCAGGGCCACCAGCTGGCTCGTCCCTGCGAAGACCATGGCCGACATGAGGACCGTCTCGAGGAAGGAGAGGCCCTTCGCCTCGGACATCACGCCGATGACGAGGCCGAAGGGGATCATGGCCGGCATCAGCGGCAGCGCCACGCGGACGCCCCGCCAGACGCCCTGGCGCGTGAAGACGACCCGTCCGGGGCTCATGGCCGCGCCGCCAGCAGCTCCTCGGCCGCCTCGCGGGGCAGCCGCAGCGCGCGATGCGCGACATCGCCCGCGAAGCCGGCCCGCGCCAGCGTCCCCAGCCATTTCCGCCGGGTCTCCGCCTCGGGCTCCGGCGGTCCGAAGGGGCCGATCCGGCGCTTACGGCAGAGGACGACGGCGGCGGTCAGCTCGTCCGGCACATCCTCCTGGTCCATGGCGGCGCGGGCGGTCTCGCCATCCACGCCCTTGGCCGCCAGATGCGCCAGCGTCGCCCGCGCCGAGCGCCCGCCGCCCATCAACCGCCGCGCCCTGGCCCGCGCGAAGCCGGCATCGTCCACCGCCCCGGCCTGCGCCAGCCGCGCCGCGATCGCCGCGGCGCGCGCCATGGCTTCGGCGGTCTCGGCGGCCACTGCCTCGGTGTCCTGCCCCGCCTCCTCGGCCTCCCGCGCCCAGCGCCGGATGCGGTTGCCCAGCACGCGCCGCAGCCCCGCCTCGGTGGAGGCGAAGCGCGCGAGATGGGCGAGCGCCGCCTGGTGCAGCGCCGATTCGGTGATCTTCGGCATGTCAGCCGGGCCCGGATGCCGGCCGGATCATGGGGCCGCAACCCATCCGGGCATCCGCCTCAGATGACGAAGTGCAGCGGCTCCGTCACCGGGCGACGCAGCCCGGCGGCGGCCGCGCGCTTCAGCAGGTCCTCGAGCGTCAGGGCCTGCAGCTTCTTCTCCAGCTCGGCATCGAGCTCGGCCCAGAGCGGCGCCGTCACGATTTCCGCCAGCTTGCCGGGGGGCGCGTCGGCGACCTCCTCGTCGGTGACGGAGGCGATGAGCTCGGCGAGCTTGATCTCCCGGGGGGCGCGCGCCATGCGGTAGCCGCCGCGCGGCCCGCGCACGCTGTCCAGCAGCCCGGAGCGCACCAGGGCCTGCAGCAGCGGCTCGATCCCGCGGCGCGCGGCATTCAGCCGCTCCGCGATCTCGGCCGCGCCCGTCACCTCGCCGCCTCGGCCGGCGTGGAAAGCGATGTCGAGCGCAATGTCGAGCGCGAGAAGCGCGCGGTCCCGCCGCAGCAGCATGATGGGCAAATCTCCGGTTCGTTGACGTGAAAATTGGCCCATCCGGCAAGAAATTCCAAGTCGCACTTGGCAAGCTTTGCCAATATCCGTGATATCCGGAGGTATGGACGCCGAATCGCCCCAGCCAGGCCAGGGCCTGCACACCAGCATTCTCTCCACCATCGGCGGCACGCCGACGGTGCTGCTGCCCCGCCTCATCGCCGAGGAGCGGCTGCCCGCCCGAATCGCCCTGAAGCTGGAGTTCTTCAACCCCGGCGGCTCGGTGAAGGACCGCATCGGCCTCGCCATGGTCGAGGCCGCGGAGGCCGAGGGCATCATCGCGCCCGGGCGCTCCACCATCATCGAACCGACCTCGGGCAATACCGGCATCGCGCTGGCGCTCGTCGCCGCCGCCAAGGGCTACCGGCTGATCGTGGTCATGCCCGACGCCGCCTCGCTCGAGCGCCGCAAGATGTTGAAGCTGCTCGGCGCCGAGCTGGAGCTGACCCCCGGCAAGAAGGGCATGGCCGCCGCCATCGCCCGCGCCGACGAGATCCGCGCCGCGACGCCCGGCGCCTGGATCGCCCGCCAGTTCGACAATCCGGCCAATCCGGACATCCACGCCCGCACCACCGCCGAGGAGATCTGGCGGGACACGGCGGGCGAGGTGGATGTGGTGGTGGGCGGCGTCGGCACCGGCGGCACCGTCACCGGCATTGCCCGCGCGCTGAAGCCGCGTAAGCCGGGGCTGAAGGTCGTCGGCGTGGAGCCGGCCGAATCGGCCGTCCTGAACGGCGACGAGCCGGGGCCGCACCTCATCCAGGGCATCGGCGCGGGCTTCTGCCCCACCGTGCTCGAGCTCTCCCTGCTCGACGGCGTCGAGCGCGTGCCGGAGCGTGAATCCTTCGCCGCCGCCCGGGCCGTGGCCCGGCTGGACGGCGTGCCCGTCGGCATCTCCACCGGCGCGGTCATCGCGGCGATGATGCGGATCGCGCGGCAGCCGGGGATGGAGGGCAAGCTGATCGTCGGCATCGCCGCCTCCTTCGCCGAGCGCTACCTCTCGACCGAGCTCTTCGAAGGCCTCTGAGGCCTCAGCAGGCCAGCGTCGGCGGCGCCTGGGCGAGGACCAGCCGGTCCCGCCCCTGGCGCTTCGCCGCGTAGAGCGCCCGGTCCGCCTCCGCCAGCAAGGCCTCCAGGCCCGCCGTGCCGTCGCCGATGACGAGGCCCGCGCTGGCGGTGCAGGCCATTCCCTCCTTCTCGCGGGCCAGCACGGCGAAGCGGGCGCGCACCGCCTCCGCCCGCCGCAGCGCCGCCTCCGGCGTGGCCCGGGGAGAAGACAGGGGATGGATCAGGGCGAATTCCTCGCCGCCGATCCGCGCCGCCAGGTCGTCCCCGTCCCGGCATTCCCGCAGCGCCGCCGCGAAGAGCAGCAGGACGCGGTCGCCCCTGGCATGGCCATGGGTGTCGTTGATGGCCTTGAAGCGGTCGATGTCGAACAGCGTCACGGCCACCGCCCCGCCCCCCTCCGCCTCGAACAGCGCGCGCCGGTTCATGAGGCCGGTGAGCGGGTCGGTCAGCGCCTCCAGCCGATGGGTCCGGACCAGCCGGATCTGGCTCAGCGACATGGTCATGGCGCCGATCCCCGGGATCGCGGCCACGACGAGGATGAGAGAGAGGTTCTCCGCCCAGTTGCTCGGCTGGCCGGGAATCACCGCCTCCCATTCCAGGAGAACGAGCGCGGCCCGGGGCAGAAAGGACAGCCCGACCAGCAGGTAGAGCCCCGCGATCGAGACGATGATGCCCGGCGCCTCCCGCCGCGCGCGCCAGTAATGGTAGGCGGTCATGAGCAGCAGCGCGGCCGAGGCGCCGTAGCCCAGGACAAAGCCGACCCCGGTGAGGCCGAGGAGGATGGGCGGCACCGTCACCGCCAGGGACAGCAGGCTGGCGAGGGCGACGGCCCACGCCGGTGACGCGCCGGCGCTGAACTGCCGCGCGGTGCCGTAGAGCGTGGCCAGGCCCACGAGCATGAGGGCGAAGGCCATCGCCCCGAGCGGCGGGGCGGCCGAGGCGATGTAGAGGGCCGAAAACCCCACCCCGACGGCGATCAGCACCGCGCCCATGGCGCAGGTCAGCAGGAAGCGGTCGATGCGCGACATCCGCCAGGCGGCGATGAGGACGACCGAAAGCACTGCCGCGGAAAACCCGGTCGCAGCGAGCAGCGACGTGAAGTCGAGTTCCATGCTTCCCTGTGCCACGCGGGGCTCCCGGGCCCAACGGGGGTTGCGCCATTGCGGCAGACCGTAGCGAAACGGCCGTCCCCCTGGTACTCTCTCATTCCCCCCGGCTGCTCTCCCTCCCCCCTGAGGTCTGGCCGACATGGCGCGTGAACTTGCCGAACCCTCGCACCCCGCCGTCGGGCTGGGACGCTTCGCCTCGCCCGCGGTCAAGGCGGCGATCCGCCGGCGCTCGAACGAGCTGGGCGGGCTGCTGCTCGGCTTCCTGGGGCTCGGGCTGCTGCTGGCCATCGGCACCTACAACCCGGCCGACCCTTCCCTTTCCACGGCGACGAGCAACCCCGCCACCAACCTCGCGGGGCGCTTCGGCGCCATCGTTGCCGACATGCTGTGGCAGGGCTGCGGCTGGGCCGCCTATCTGCCGGGGATCGTGCTCCTCGGCTGGGCGCTGCGCATGGCGACGCATCGCGGCGTGAGCCTGCTGCCGGCGCGGCTCGCAGCGCTGCTGCTGTCGACGCCGCTGCTCGCCGCCGTTCTGGCCCTCACCCCTGGCGCCGATGGCGGCGCGGCCGGGCCGCTGGTCGCCCATGCGCTGCTCAACGGGCTCGAGAGCCTCTTCGGGCCGCTCGGCCACCTCACCACCCAGCTCGTCACCGGGGGCCTCGCCGCGGTGCTGATCTACATCGCCCTGGGCTTCTCACCCGGCGAGTGGCGCCGGGCCGCCCGCGCCTCGGCCGCCGTCGCCTCGCGCGGCGTGGGCAACGCGGCTGAGTTCGGCGTGAGCCGGCGGCACCACCTGGCCCGCCCCTTCCTCTGGATGGGCCGCAGCACGAAGAACCTGATGACCCGGCGCCGGATCGAGCCGGCCGCCGACCTCATGGACGTCCTCCAGGAGGCCGAGCGCGTCGCGGCCGAGCCGCCCCCGCGCCCGCCGCTGAAGCGCGAGCCCGAGATGCGCCCCGCCCCGCGCAGCCAGCCGCGCGTCGCCACGCCCGCCAAGCCCAAGCCCCCCACGACCGAGCAGCCCTCCCTGGACCTGCCGGTCGAGGGCTGGCGCCTGCCCTCGCTCGACCTGCTGGCCCCCACGCCGCCGCGCGTGGCCGGCGGCCCGACCGCCGAGGCGCTGCAGGCCAATGCCCGGATGCTGGAGCAGGTGCTGAACGACTACGGCGTGAACGGCACCATCACCGAGATCCGCCCAGGCCCCGTCGTCACCCTCTACGAGCTGGAGCCCGCGCCCGGCACCAAGTCGTCCCGCGTCATCGGCCTCGCCGACGACATCGCGCGCAGCATGAGCGTGGTCTCCGTCCGCATTGCGACCGTGCCCGGGCGCAGCGTCATGGGCATCGAGATGCCCAACGTGAAGCGCGAGACGGTCTACCTGCGGGAAATGCTTGCCTCGGACGAGTACCAGCGCAGCAACGCCACGCTGCCGCTCATCCTGGGCAAGGACATCGGCGGCACGCCCATCATCGCCGATCTGGCGCGCATGCCGCACCTGCTGATCGCGGGCACCACGGGCTCGGGCAAGTCGGTGGGGATCAACACCATGATCCTCTCGCTGCTCTACAAGCACAGCCCGTCGGAATGCCGCTTCATCATGATCGACCCCAAGATGCTGGAACTTTCGGTCTATGACCGCATCCCGCATCTGCTGGCGCCGGTCGTGACCGAGCCTCCCAAGGCGATCGGCGCGCTGAAATGGACCGTGCGCGAGATGGAGCGCCGCTACCGCTCCATGAGCCAGATCGGCGTGCGCAACATCGGCGGCTACAACGAGAAGGTCTCGGCCGCGCTGGCCCGGGGCGAGATGCTGACCCGCCGCGTGCAGACCGGCTTCGACCCCGAGACGAACAAGCCGGTCTTCGAGGACCAGTCCCTCTCGCTGCAGAAGCTGCCCATGATCGTCGTCGTCATCGACGAGATGGCCGACCTGATGATCGTGGCCGGCAAGGAGATCGAGGCCGCGGTGCAGCGCCTGGCCCAGATGGCACGTGCGGCGGGCATCCACGTCATCATGGCGACGCAGCGCCCCTCGGTGGACGTCATCACCGGCACCATCAAGGCCAACTTCCCGACGCGCATCTCCTTCCAGGTCACCTCCAAGATCGACAGCCGCACCATCCTGGGCGAGCAGGGCGCCGAGCAGCTGCTGGGCCAGGGCGACCTGCTCTTCCTGCCCGGCGGCGGCCGCACGACCCGCGTGCACGGCCCCTTCGTGAAGGACAGCGAGGTCGAGGAGATCACCAACTGGCTGCGCGAGCAGGGCGAGCCGGATTATGTGGAAGAGGTCACCGAGGTGGAGGAGGACGGCGATTCCGGCCTCTCCGGCATCGCGGGTGCCTCCGACGCCGACAAGTCGCTCTTCGACCAGGCGGTGGACGTGGTGACGCGGGAGGGCAAGGCCAGCACCAGCTTCATCCAGCGCCACCTGAACATCGGCTACAACCGCGCCGCCAAGCTCATCGAGCAGATGGAGAAGGAAGGGATCGTCAGCCCGGCCAACCATGTCGGCAAACGGGAGATCCTGGCGCGCCGCAGCGGCGGAGAGGACTAGCCCACGACCGCCGGCGCCCCACCCCAGGCCCATGGCTCCCGCCCCCCGTATCGGGGCTGGGCGCGGCTGTTCCGACCCTGCCGGGGACGGCCGGCCAGGGCCCGCCCACCCGCTCCAGGATTGACGCCGCTTCGCCGACGCGGTGAGACGCGCCCCCAGGGTTGAATTCGTTCGGAAACGTTTCTTCGATTCCGAGGAGCTGAAGCATGTGTGCGATCTGCGCGAAGGCTGGAGGGTGGCGCCGCGCCGTGGCCTCACCCCATCATGAGGGAAGGTCCGCGGAACCTGCCCTGCCGCCCCAGCGGGCGGCGGAGACGCCGGACGAGGCCCTTCGTCTCCTGATGGAGGGCAATGCCCGCTACGTCGCGAACGAGCCGATGGAGCGCGACTATTCCGCCGGCCGCCCCAGCCGAGCCCTGGGCCAGGCGCCCTTCGCCTCCATCCTCGGCTGCGCCGATTCCCGCGTCCTGGCGGAAATGGCCTTCGACCGCGGCCCCGGCGACCTCTTCGTGGTCCGCGTGGCCGGCAATTTCGTGACCGAGAAGGGGCTGGGAAGCCTCGAATTCGGCGCCGCCATGCTCGGCACCAAGGTCATCATGGTGCTGGGCCACACCCAATGCGGCGCCGTCGACGCGACGGTCCGGGCGCTGCAGACCGGCGAGACCTATCCGGGCCATATCGGCCATCTGGTGGACAGTATGGCGCCCGGCATCCGCCCGGTCCTGGCCGAGCCGGGGGACGACCTCAACCACCGGGCCATGCTGGCCAACGTCCGCTACAATGTGGAGGTCCTGCGCACGGCCTCGCCCATCCTGGCCGAGCTGATCGCCAAGGGGCAGCTGCGCGTGGAAGGCGGCGTCTACGACCTCGCGACGGGGCGGGTCGAGCTGCTCTGAGTCTGGGGCGCTGACCGGCCAGTCAGAGCTGTGACTCGACCGGAAGCCGGCGCACCAGCCAGGCTAGGAGCCGCCGGCGGAAGCCCGCCTCCGGCTCGCTTCCCTCCGCGCCCTCCCACACGACCTTCCCCCGAGCCAGGGAGAGCTTCCAGCTTCGCAGGGGCGCGGTGAGGCGGGCATGCTGCCGGCGGACCATCCGCGCCAGCGCCGCGTGCTTCACCAGCACGCCCATCTCGGTGTTCAGGGCGACCGAGCGCGGATCGAGGTTGAAGGAGCCGACCATGACCGGCCCGTCATCGACCATGACCGCCTTGGTGTGCAGGCTGGCCCCGCGCGAGCCGAAGACGCCGGCCCGGGGCTCGCCGATGGCCTTCAGCTCGTGGATCTCCACGCCCTCCGCCAGCAGCCGGGCCCGGTACCGCGCATAGCCGCCATGGACGGCCACCACGTCGGTCGCCACGAGGGAGTTGGTGATGACCGAGACGCGCACGCCGCGCCTACGAAGGGCGATGAGCTCCTCGGTCCCGGCCTCGCCCGGCACGAAATAGGGCGAGATGAGAAGCGCCTCCCGCTGGGCGCCGACCAACAGCTCATGCACCACGGGGGCGATGACGCTGGCCTCGCGCCCACGGACCTTGCCCGGCGGGTCGGCGAGGATGTGGATGTCGTCGTCGGGGATGGAGAGGCCGATCGGCTTCGGGACGTCGCCCAGCCCCTCCAGCAGCGCCCGCGCCTCGGGCGTCGCCGCGGCGGCGTCGAGCTTGCGGCGCAGCTTCTTCAGCGCCGACTTGCGCGTGCGCATGCGCGGCAGGCGCCGCAGCGGCCGGGCGAGCGGGCTGCGCCAGTATTCCTCGAAGAGGGCCGTCGCCTCCTCCGCGGCCGGGCCGGTCACGGAGACGTCGAGGTCCCGGAAGTTGAAATCCGCCGGCGCGTCGAAGTAGCGGTCGCCGATGTTGCGGCCGCCGCAGATCACCGTCCGTCGGTCGGCGATCCAGGCCTTGTTGTGCATGCGGCGGTTGAGATGCCAGCTGCCGAAGGCGAATTCCAGCAGGAGCCCGATCCAGCCCCAGCGCCCCCATTTCGAGGTGTTGAACCAGCGCAGCGAGATGCGCGGATGGCCGCTCAGGGAGGCGATGTCGCGCTCCCGACCGATGCCGTAGAGGTCGTCGATGAGGATGCGGACGCGCACGCCACGGTCGGCCGCCATCAGCGCCTCGCGCGCCATCAGCTTGCCCGTCACGTCGCCGTGCCAGAGGTAATATTGCAGGTCCAGCGTGCTTTCGGCCGCGCGCGCGGAAGCCACCCGCGCCGCGAAGGCCACGTCCCCGTCGGCGAGGAGGGTGACCCGGCTCATCCCCGCCACCGGGCGCAGGCCCTCGATGGGCGCGGTCTGCCCGATATCCTCGATGCGGGCCTCTGCGGCTGGTTCCGGCATCAGCAATCCGTAAGGCGAACCCTCGTCAGGGGAAATGGGTCGCTTCCTCCGTTCCACCAAGACTTGGCCAACGGGCGAGGGCCGGCCGGGTTTCGCCGCGCGGCGCGAATCTCCCATAGAGGGAAGCCGGGCTTCCACGACGGCGATGCCGGCCCATATGCTTCCCCATGACCGTGCTTTCCGTCCTCGACCTCTCCCCCATCCCCGAAGGCCGCCATGCGGGCGACGCGCTGCGGAACTCCGCGGACCTCGCCCGCCATGTCGAGGCGCTGGGCTACCATCGCTACTGGATGGCCGAGCACCACAACATGCCCGGCATCGCCAGCGCGGCGACGGCCGTGGCCCTGGCGCATGTGGCCACCAACACCTCGACCATCCGGCTGGGGGCGGGCGGGATCATGCTGCCGAACCACGCGCCGCTGATCATCGCCGAGCAGTTCGGCACCCTCGCCGCCCTGCATCCGGGGCGGATCGACCTCGGCCTCGGCCGCGCGCCGGGCACGGACCAGAACACCATGCGGGCGCTGCGCCGCAACCTCGGCACCGGGCCGGACGAGTTCCCGCGCGACGTCATGGAGCTGATGGAATACTTCAAGCCGGCCGCGCCGAACCAGGCGATCCAGGCCGTGCCCGGCGCGGGGCTCGACATCGAGTTCTGGATCCTTGGCTCCAGCACCTATGGCGCGCAGCTCGCCGCGATGTTCGGGCTGCCCTATGCCTTCGCCTCGCATTTCGCGCCCGCCCAGATGATGGAGGCCGCGGCCATCTATCGCGAGCGCTTCCGCCCCTCGGAGCGGTTGGCGAAGCCGCACCTCATGCTGGGCTGCGGCGTTTTTGCCGCCGACACGGATGAGGAGGCGCGGCTGCTCTTCTCCTCGCAGCAGCAGGCCTTCGTGAACCTGCGCACGGGCCGTCCCGGCAAGCTGCCGGCGCCTGTGGCCGGCTACGAGGAAGGCCTCGACCCCTATGCGCAGCGGGTGCTGCAGGGCTCGCTCTCCTGCTCCTTCGTCGGCTCGCCGGCGACGGTGCGGGGCCAGCTCG
This sequence comes from Roseococcus pinisoli, assembly GCF_018413645.1. Lineage (GTDB taxonomy): Bacteria > Pseudomonadota > Alphaproteobacteria > Acetobacterales > Acetobacteraceae > Roseococcus > Roseococcus pinisoli. The sequence goes on along the minus strand of NZ_JAHCDA010000001.1, from coordinate 1,474,721 downwards.
CGGAGTTCATCGCCCGCACCGGCGCGGACGAGCTGATGGTGACCGCCCAGATCCACGACCATGAGGCGCGCAAGCGCTCCTTCCAGCTGCTGTCGGAGATCCACGAGGAGCTGGCGATGACGCCGGCAAGCGCCTGATGCGCCGCCGGACCCTGGCGGCGGCGCTCCTTCTCGCGCCGGGACCGGCCTGGGCCCGGCCCTCGGATGACGCGCTCGGGGGGCTCAACGGCCAGCATCCTTCCGCCTACTACATCGAGGCCACGCGGCTTCTCGGCCAAGGCGCGCCGGACGATGCGGTGTTCCTCTTCTATCTCGGGCAGCTGCGCTTCCGCACGCATCTCACGGCGCGCCCCGAACGCGGCCGGGCGGGCGATGGGCCGCTCTTCGGCTCGCTGTCGGAAAGCGTGGGGCGGCCGATCAACGAATACGCCTTCGGCGACCTGCCCGCGCTGCTCGCCACCCTCGACGCCGTGCTCGCCTATGACCGGCAGGTGCCGGACCGCTTCACCCCGCCCTCGGAGTTTCCCGAAGCGCATCGGCAGGTGCGCGATGGCATGGCCGCCTTCCGCGAGAACGTGGCCTCGCGCCAGGAGGAGATCCGGCGGCAGCGCCAGGCGAACGGGCTCGAGAACCGCCGTTAGAAGTAATGCGGCACGACGCGGCTGGTGTCGCGCATGATGGCCTGCTGGCCCTCGCGGATGATGATGCCCGCGGCCTCCTGCCCAACGACCCAGGAGCCAATCACCGCGTTCCAGCCGTCGTGCTGCGGCAGCCGCGCCCGGGCCTGCGTCACGAAGCGCACCTCGTCCCCGCCATAGGGGCCCTCGGTCGAGGCCGTGGTCACGCCGCCGTCGCGGATCGCGATATTCGCGCCCTCCCGCCCCAGGCAGGGCTTCTGGACATGCGCGCCCGCCAGCGCGACGCGGCCGGACACCGTCTCCAGCAGGTTCGGATGATCGGGGAAGAGGCGCCAGAGCACGGCCATGATCATCTTGTCGGACAGCACGGCCTTCCAGGGCGGCTCCAGCACGCCGCAGGAATCCGAGGCGAGATTGGGGCCGAAGGCGTCGCGCTCCACCCACTCCCAGGGGTAGAGCTTGTGGAGGAAGCGGATGCGCTGCGCCGCCTCGTCCATGAACTGGACGCCGTTCCAGCCGACGGCGTGGATGTCGATGCCCACGGTGCGGATGCCCGCCTGCTCCGCGAGGTCGCGGAAATAGGTCGCATGCGCCCATTCCTCCGCGCTGTCCTCGAAGGCGGCGAAGTGCATCGGCTGGCCGTCCATGCGCGGCGCCAGCTCGCGGAAGGCGCCCAGCAGCTTCTCGTGCAGCGAGTTGAACTGGTCCGCCTCGGGATGGGTGTCCTGAAGCCAGAACCACTGCGCGACCGCCGTCTCGATGGCGAGGGTGGGCGTGTCGGCGTTGTATTCCAGCATCTTCACGATGCCCTCGCGGTCATCGAAGGCGAGGTCGAAGCGCCCCATCAGCGACGGGTCGCCCCGCTGCCAGGAGCGGCGCAGGTAGTCCGCCATCCAGTCGGGCAGGCCGAAGAGGTCGCGCAGCAGATGCGGCTCGCGGTTCGCCAGGAAGTCGACGGCGTCGAGGCAGCGGGCGTGCAGCTCCACTGTCGCGTCGTCCAGGAGGTCCACCTCCTCGGCGGTCAGGCGCCAATGCGACGCCTCGTGCCACCAGAGGCCGCCATCGATGCCCGATGCCGGCTCCAGCCCGTTGGAGTGGTAGGTCAGCCCCACCTGCTCGAGCTTGGCGCGCCAGTCCGGGCGCGCCGGCGTCTCGAAGCGCTCCATCAGCTGCTGGCGCTGAAGCCGCGGGCCGAGGCCCCGAAGCCGCCGCGCGCGATCGAGGCCGGGGCGGCGCGCGCGCCCGACCAGGCGCCACCGCCGGTCGAGATAGTGCGCGCCATGTCGGGCGAGGCGGTGAAGGCGGCCGAGCTCCCGCGGCCGACCGCGCCGCTGGTGCTGCCGGCATAGCTCGAGCCCGTGTAGTAGAACCGGCCGCTGGACGACGTCCGCGGCGAGCAGGCCGCGGAGGCCGGCGCGCCAGGCGGGCATTGGCCGGGCGGCAGGCCGGCATAGACCGGCGAGGTCACGCGGCCGCGCCCATCGGCCATCATCCGGCCGATCATCACCCCGGCCAGCGCCGGCATGAAGAGGGAGGAGCCGCGGCTCCCTTCGCCCATCTGCAGCTTATCGCCGAGGGACGGCTGCTCGGCCACCGTGGTCTCGCAGGCCTCGCCGGTCGCCTCGCGGCACTGCTCGGCGGTCGCGAAGCGCGGGGCGGAGGTGGCGTGCTGGCGCTGTGCCTGCTGGAAGGCCTGCTCGCATTCCGTCTGGGCCGAGGAGCCATAGCGCTCCACGCAGGCCTGGACGTCGGCGACGACGAAATCGGTGCTGTCGACATCCTCGCCGCAGGCCTGAAGGGCGACGGCGGAGGCGGCGAGGATCGTCAGGGTCACGGTGCGCGATCGGCGCATGCGATTCTCCTTTCAGAAAGCCCGGTCGGCGGCCTGAAAGCCGCCGATGGAGAAGGGCGTGAAAGCCGGCATCCCCAACCGGGTGACGGCGGGTCGGGCACCCGACGGAATGCCCCTGCCCGCACGGGACTGGGGAGAACTCATCGGGAAGGCCGGCGGGGTCGCGATGTCAGTCATGTCAACGCAGCTATATCGGCCAATTCCGGCGCATTAATAAACCCCGCGTAACGAAAAATTCGCCCTTACGCGACAGGCGCGACAGACAGCCCCTTCACCCCATGCTCCTGGATGAAGCGCGCCACGAGGCCGGAGCGCTTCGCCTCCTCGACGAAGTCGCGCAGGAAGGCCTCGGCCGCCGGATGGCCGCGCGTGGTGCCGATCGCCTGCTGCACCGCCATGAAGTTGCCCTCGAGGATGCGCGAGCCGGGGAAGAACTCGGCGTCGGTCAGCAGGCGCGGGCGCAGCCCGGCCAGGACCTCCAGCTTCTGCTCCGCGAAGAGCTGCACGGCGGCATCCAGCCCCTCGGCGCGGATCAGCGTGGCCTGGTGGATGTTGCGCTCCAGCCAGAGGTCGTAGGCCGAGCGGGCGGAGACGGCGATCCGGTTGCCCGGGCGATCCACCTCGGCGATCGCCGTGATGGGCGAGCCGGCGGGCACCAGGTAGGTGCTCTCGATCTCGGCATAGGCGGCCGTGAAGGCGATCTTCTCCGCCCGCTGCGGCTCGGCGCCGATCAGCCCGACATCCCAGGCGTCGGTCCCGGCCGCATCGGCGAGCAGGCCCGGATTGGGGAAGGTCACGTAGCGCACCGGCACGCCCAGCCGCTCGGCCAGGGCGCGGGCCATGCTGGGCGAGACGCCGGTCGGGCCGCCATCGGGGCTCCTGCCATTCACCAGCAGGAAGTTGGACATGTTGATGCCCGCGCGCAGCACGCCCGTGGGCGCAAGGCGGGCAACGATCTCCGGCGTGACGTTCATGGCTTCTCTCCCGTGGATCATTCCACCCTATCATCGGCCTGACGGTGCGCCAGGGCCGGACCCCCGGCGCCTCGATGCTCAGCGCGCGAGATTCACCTTCGCCAGGTCGATCAGCGAACCGGCCCGCCCGTCCATGACGGCCTTCAGCAGGAAGAGGCCGAAGCCCGCCATCTGGCCAAGCTCGGTCTTCGGCGGAATCGCCAATTCCTGCCGCGCGCTCACCACGTCGACCAGCGCCGGGCCGGGATGGGCGAAGGCCTCGGCGAGGGCCGGCGCCAGCGCCTGGGGATGCTCCACGCGGAAGCCGCGGATGCCCATCGCCTCGGCCATGGCGGCGAAGTTGGGATTCTTCAGCTCGCAGCCGACGTCGAGCAGGCCGGCCGCCTTCATCTCCATCTCGACGAAGCCGAGCGTCCCGTTGTTCAGCACCACCACTTTGATGGGCAGGCCGAGCTGGCTGAGCGTGATGAAGTCGCCCATCATCATCGTGAAGCCGCCATCGCCCGAGAGCGAGACGACCTGTCGCTCCGGGAAGGCCGCCTGCGCGCCGATGGCCTGCAGCAGCGCATTGGCCATGGAGCCGTGGTTGAAGGAGCCGAGCAGCCGCCGCTTGCCGTTCAGGGTCAGGTAGCGCGCGGCCCAGACGGTGGGCGTGCCGACGTCGCAGGTGAAAACGGCATCCTCGGACGCTGCCTCGCTCACCAGCCGTGTCACCAGCTGTGGGTGGATGACGTCGGCGCTGCGATCGGCCTCCGCGAGCGTGTCGAGCTCGTCCCGCGCCTTGCGGTAATGCGCGACGGCCTTGTCGAGATGGGCGCGGTCCGTCTTCGTGGCGAGCATCGGATTCAGCGCGCGCAGCGTCTCGCCCACATCGCCGGCGACGCCGAGGGTGAGCGCGCAGCGGTTGCCCAGCGCCTCCGGCCGCAGATCCACCTGCACGACGCGCGCACCCTCCGGGTAGAACTGCCGATAGGGGAAGTTCGTGCCCAGCATGACCAGCGTGTCGCAGGCCTTCATCGCCGCGTAGCCGGAGGAGAAGCCGATGAGGCCGGTCATCCCCACATCGTAGGGGTTGTCGTGCTCCAGCACCTCCTTGCCGCGCAGCGCATGGACGATGGGCGCCTTCAGGATCTCCGCCAGCTCCATCACCTCCGCGCGCGCCTCCGCGCAACCCGCGCCGCAGAGCAGCGTGATGCGGCGCGAGGAGTTCAGGATCGCCCCGAATTCGGTCAGCACCTCCCGCCCCGGCACCAGGCGCGGCGCGGCCGGCGCGATCCAATCGGGCACGCTCGCCTTCAGCGGCCGCAGCGCCACATCGCCCGGGATCACCACCACGGCGACGCCGCGCTTCGCGATCGCCACGCGCATGGCGCGCGCCAGGATCTGCGGCAGCTGCTCGGGGCTCGAGACCAGCTCCACATAGTGGCTGCATTCGCGGAAGAGCGTCTCGGGATGCGTGGCCTGGAAGTAGTCGGTGCCAATCTCCGCGCTCGGGATATGCGCGGCGATGGCGACGACGGGTGCCTGGCTGCGATGACAGTCGTAGAGGCCGTTGATGAGATGCAGGTTGCCCGGCCCGCAGCTGCCGGCGCAGACCGCGAGCTCGCCGGTGAGCTGCGCCTCCGCACCCGCGGCGAAGGCCGCCGCCTCCTCATGGCGCATATGAATCCAGTCGATCTTCGCGCGGGCCCGCAGCGCTTCCGTGAAGCCGTTCAGCGAGTCGCCGACGACGCCGTAGATGCGGCGAACGCCAGCCTTCTCCAGCGTGGCGGCAAGATAATGGGCGGCGGTATCGGCCATGGCGTTCTCCTGTCCTCGGCATCGCTTGCCGCGGTAACGTCTGCCGGGCGTGTCCGGTTGAAAAGTAAAAAGGCGGCGCCCTCTCGGACGCCGCCTTCAAATTCACCAATCCGCCGCTTTCAGTGCGAGGTCGCGGGCTCGGTGGCCGCTTCGGCTTCCTTCTTCCGGCGCCCGGCGAACTTCTGCGCGACCACGTAGAAGACCGGCGTGAAGATGAGGCCGAAGATCGTCACGCCCAGCATGCCGTAGAACACCGCGACACCCAGGCTCTGCCGCATCTCGGCACCCGCACCCGTCGCCACGGTGAGCGGCAGCACGCCCAGGATGAAGGCCAGCGAGGTCATCAGGATGGGCCGCAGGCGCGTCTGGGCGGCAGCCGCGGCGGCCTCCCAGCGCGTCATGCCGCCCTGCTCGGCCGCACGGGCGAATTCCACGATCAGGATCGCGTTCTTCGCCGCGAGGCCGACGAGCACCACGAGGCCCACCTGCACCAGCACGTTGTTGTCGAGGCCGGCGTGGTGCACGCCGAGCAGCGCCGCCAGCACCGACATCGGCGCGATCAGCACCACCGCCAGCGGCAGCAGCCAGCTCTCATACATCGCCGCCAGCACGAGGAAGACGAAGACCACGGCGAGGCCGAAGGCGATGGGCGCGGTATTGCCCTGCGTCGTTTCCTGCAGCGCGATCTCCGTCCATTCGTAGCCGAAACCCTCGGGCAGGGTGTTGCGCATCACCTGCTCCATGGCCGCGATGGCCTGGCCCGTGGAGAAGCCCGGAATGGCCGCGCCCTGCACCTCCGCCGCGGGGAAGAGGTTGTAGCGCGGCACGCGGTAGGGACCCGCTGTCTCGTGGAAGGTCGCGACGCTGCCCAGCGGCACCATCGCGCCCGCATCGGTCCGCGCCCGCAGCGCCGCGATATCCTCGACGGACATGCGGTGCTGCTGGTCGGCCTGCGCCGTCACGCGCCAGGTGCGGCCCAGCAGGTTGAAGTCGTTCACGAAGGCCGAGCCCATGTAGATGCTCATCGCCTCGTGGATGCGCGAGATGGGCAGGCCGATCATCTCCGCGCGCGGCCGGTCGATATCCGCCCGGATCTGCGGCGTGGAAGTGTTGAACAGGCTGAAAGCGAAGGCGATGCCCGGGGCGCCGTTCGCGGCCGCCAGCACCTGCTGCGTGACGCGCTCGAGCTCCTGTGGGCCGCGGCCGGCGCGGTCCTGGATCATCAGCTTGAAGCCGCCGCCCGTGCCGATGCCGGGGACCGGCGGCGGCGGGATCACCAGCACCAGCGCTGCGTCCTCGCCCATCAGCCGCTGCTGCATGTCGGCCAGGATGGAGTTGCCGGTGACGCCGAGATGCGCGCGCTCCTCGAAGGAGCGCAGGCCCGCGAAGACCACGCCCGTGTTCGGCGCATTGGTGAAGGTCGCGCCGTCGAGGCCCACGAAGGCGATGGAATTCGCCACGCCCGGCACCTGGGCGATGGTCTCGGAAGCGCGGCGGATCACCTCGTCCGTGCGGCTGAGGCTGGAGCCCGGCGGCAGCTGAAAGGCAGCGATGATGTAGCCGCGATCGAGCGGCGGGATCAGGCCCGTCGGCGTGACCAGCACCTGGCGGCCGGTGGCGCCCAGCAGGCCCGCATAGAGGACCAGCAGGATCACCGGCAGCCGCACCAGCTTCCGCGTCAGCCCGCCATAGCCGAAGGAGAGCTTGTCGAAGAACCAGTTGAAGCCGCGGAAGAACAGCGTGATCGGCAGGAAGATGCGCTTGGGCTTGTCATGCCCGTGCGGCTTCAGCAGCAGTGCCGCCAGCGCGGGCGACAGCGTCAGCGACACGATGGCCGACAGCACCGTGGCCACCGAGATCGTCACCGCGAACTGCTTGTAGAAGGCGCCCGAGATGCCATTGATGAAGGTCGTCGGGATGAACACCGCGACCAGCACCAGCGCGATGGCGATGAGGGCGAAGCCCACCTCGTCCATCGTCTTGCGGGCCGCCTCCAGCGGGGAGAGGCCTTCGGCCATGTGGCGCTCGGCGTTCTCCACCACCACGATCGCGTCGTCGACCACGATGCCGATGGCCAGGATCAGGCCGAACATGGTGAGCGAGTTCAGCGTGAAGCCCATCGCCAGCAGGATGGCAAAGGTGCCGATGATGGAGACCGGGATGGCCAGCAGCGGGATCACCGCCGCGCGCCAGTTCTGCAGGAACAGCACCACCACGAAGACGACCAGCACGATCGCCTCGATGAAGGTGTGCAGCACCGCCTCCATGCTCTGGGCGATGAAGCGCGTCGGGTCGTAGACGATGTCGTAGGCGATGCCGCTCGGGAAGGAATGCGCGGCCTCCTCCATCGTGCTGCGGATCGCCGCCGCGGTGGCCAGCGCGTTGCTGCCCGGCCGCTGGAAGACGCCGATGCCGACCGCCACGCGGTTATCCAGCAGCGCGTTGATCGTATAGTCGTTCGCGCCGATCTCGGTGCGCGCCACGTCGCGCAGGCGGATGGGCGCGCCGCCCGCGCCGGTGCCGATCACCTGCTCGTCGAACTGCTCGGGCGAGGCGAGCCGGCCCTGGGCCTGCAGCGCAATCTCGAAGGCGCCGGCATTGTTCGCGCGCGGCGCCTGGCCGATGGCGCCGGCCGCGACCTGCACGTTCGCACGCTGCAGGGCCGCCACCACGTCGCCGGCCGACATCCCGCGCGCCGCGACGCGGTCGGGATCCAGCCAGATGCGCATGGCGTAGTCGCGCGCGCCGAAGACCTGCGCGTCACCCACGCCTTCGAGCCGCGCGAGCCGGTCCTTGATGGTCAGCGTCGCGTAGTTGGAAACGTATTCCGGGCTGCGGCTGCCGTCGGGCGAGAGCATGTGCACGACCATGAGGAAGTCCGGCGAGGCCTTCTTCACGGTGATGCCCAGGCGCCGCACCTCCTCCGGCAGACGGGGCTCGGCGATGGCCACGCGGTTCTGCACGAGCACCTGCGCCTGGTCGACGTCGACGCCCTGGCGGAAGACGACGCTGATGCTCACCCGCCCGTCGCCGGTCGATTGCGAGGAGAGGTACAGCATGCCGTCGACGCCATTGATCTCCTGCTCGATGGGGCCGGCGACGGTGGAGGCGATGGTCTCCGCCGAGGCGCCGGGATAGAGCGCGGTCACCTGCACGGTGGGCGGCGCGATCTCGGGGAATTCGCCGATCGGCAGGCGCGTGGCCGCGATCGCGCCGATCAGCGTGATCGCGATGGAAACGACCGCCGCAAAGACCGGTCGGTCGATGAAGAATCTGGCGAGGCGCATCGATGTTGTTCCCTCAGACGCCAGGCGCCGGCTTGGCCGGCTTGGCTTCGCGCCGCGACGGGCACGATGGTGGCGGTGTCGGCCTGGGCGCGCCGGCCGCGGTTGCGGCCGGATTCGTCGAGGTCAGTCCTTGTGTGTTGCGTCGTCTAGAAAGTTAGTCGGCGGAGGCCAGCGGGCTCGGCCCGATGCGCCCCTGCTGTGCCGTCACTGCCGCGCCGGGACGCGCGCGGTGTAGGCCGCCGATGATCACGCGGTCCTGCGCCGTGAGGCCGGAGCGGATCACCCTGAGGCCATCCACCAGCTGGCCGAGCTGCACGGGCTTCGGCGCCACCGTGTTCTCCGCCGTCACCGTCATCACCATGCGGCCGCCCTGGTCGGCGAGGATCGCGGAATCCGGGACCATCACCGCAGCGCTGTCGCCGACGAAGAGGCGCAGCCGGGCGAAGCTGCCCGGGGTCAGCAGGAAATCGGGATTCGCCACCACGGCCCGGCCGCGGATGGTGCCGCTGCGCGGGTCGAAGACGCTGTCCACGAAGTCGAGCTGGCCCTGGTGGGCGAAGCCGGTCTCGTCGAGCAGGCGCAACTGCACCGGGGTCGTCTGCCGACTGCCGTCGGGCCGCATGGCGCCGCCGGCGGCACGGGCATAGCGCAGATACTGCGCCTCGCTCGCGTCGAAGACGGCATAGACCTGATCGAGCGCGACCAGCGTCGTCATCAGGGTCGTGCCCTGCTGGACGAGGTTGCCCGCATCCACCCGGCGGTCGCTGACGCGGCCGGTGCGCGGCGCCCGGATCTCGGAGAATTCCAGGTCGAGCTCGGCCTGGCTGAGCGAGGCCCGCGCGGCGGCGAGCCCGGCCTGCGCCTCGCGCAGCGCGCTGCGCCGGTTGTCCATGTCCGCCTCGGAGGAGAAGCGCTGCGCCACGAGCGGCGCGTAGCGGTTCACCTGCTGCCCGGCGACGACCACCCGCGCCTCGTTGCGGGCGACCTCCGCCCGCGCGCTGGCGACGGCGATCTGAAAGGGGCGCTGGTCGATGGTGAAAAGGAGGTCACCCGCCTGGACGGTGGCGCCGTCCTGGAAATGCACCACGGTCACCTGACCCGAGATCCGGGGCCGGATCTCCACCCGGGCGAGCGGCTCGATGCGGGCGGTGTGCTCGTCCCATTGCGGGACCGAGCGCGAAACGGGGTTGGCGACGGTGACCGGCGGGGCTGCCGGCGCACCCTGGGCGAGCGCGGGCGGCACGCCCGGAACCGTCAGGGCGGCCAGGACGGCAGCGCCCATCAGGGCGCGCCCCTTCCGCCCGGGCAGCGTGCGCGAAAGCCAGGAAAACCAGGGATTTTCGTCGTTAATTCCGCCCGCCTGAGGCTCAGAAGGCTTGATTTGCTGGATCGCCATGTCCACTCTCCAAGGGCGGATGTTACCGACCGGTACCGGCGTATATGAGTGACCGGTCTGTATCATCAAGTGGGAAATTTGCTGCGCCGCAAAATTCCTTGCGGCACACCAGAAAGGAGGTCGCTCATCATGTCCGAGGCCACGGCCGGCAAGCCGAAAGCCGCGCAGCGCATTCAGTCCGCTGCCAAGGACCTGTTCTATCGTCAGGGGATCCGAGCCACCGGTATCGAAGAGGTGTGCCGCGTCGCCGAGGCGACGAAGATGAGCCTTTACCGGGCCTATCCCAGCAAGGACGCTCTGATCGCCGCCATCCTCTGCGAGGACGCCGAGGAATGGGACGTCTGGTTCAAGGAGGTCACCGAGGCCGCGCCGACGGCCGTCGGCAAGCTCCGCGCCCTCATGGAGGCCGCCGCCCGGGAGATGGAAGACCCAGATTATCGCGGCTGTTGCCCCCTGCTCCTCGCCCAGGCCGAGTTCCCGGACCCCGAGCATCCCACCCATCGCCTCGTCGCTTCCTTTAAGGGACGCATGTGCCAGGCCCTCGTCGACCTCTCGCGCGAGGCCGGCGCCACTGAGCCCCAACGGCTGGGCGAGCTGCTCGCCATGCTCTTCGACGGCGCCTGGTCCAGCATTCCCCATCTCGGCGGCAAGCGGGCCGGCGAGGTCCTGCGAGACGGCGCGGACCTCTTCTTCCGCGCCCTTCTGCCGCCCGAGTGATCGGGGGCGGGGCGGCCCCGTCCATGCGTCGCTGTCCAAGGATGTCGGCTCCGACCCAGAGGGCCCGGCGCGCGCCGGGAAGCTTGCACCGGCAAGCCGACAGGGGGCATAGAACCTCAGGTTAAGTTGAGGTCAAGCCCGCCATGGCATCGTCCATCGACGTCAAACGCCAGCTCTCCGTCGGTGAGGTCGCGCGACGCAGCGGCGTCGCCGTCTCGACGATCCATTTCTACGAGGCCAAGGGCCTCATCACCGGGGAGCGCAATGCCGGCAACCAGCGGCGCTACCCCCGCGAGGTCCTGCGCCGCGTCGCGATCATCAAGGTGGCGCAGCGCGCCGGCATCGCCCTCGCCACGATCCAGGAAGCCCTGGGCGAGATCCCCGCGGGCCGCATCCCGACCCAGGAGGACTGGCATCGCCTCTCGACCCGCTGGAAGGACATGCTGGAGAACCGCATCGCCGACCTGATCCAGCTGCGCGACCAGCTGGAGGGCTGCATCGGCTGCGGCTGCCTCTCACTGCAGGAATGCCCGCTCCGCAACCCGGCGGACCGGTTGGGCCAGTCCGGAAAGGGCGCGATGCTGCTGCGGCGCGCCTAGCCTTGGGGGCCAGCACCGCGCTTGAAGCCTCGCCAGGAAGGACCGGGCGTGCAGTTCCGATCAGACCTGGGTCTGCCAGGCAAGTTGCCCGTGATGGATGGGAAAGAAAATGCTGCCACAACTCCTGACCTATGAAGGGTGCGAAGACGCGCTGAGTTGGCAGGGCGCGATCGACGCTCTGCGTCAGGGCCACAAGCTTGCCCGTCCCCAGCAGGGAGATCTGCATCTCGGCTCGGGCGACGCGCGGCTTCTGAACCGTGCTGCCCGCATCGAGGGGCTTGGCTTCGTGATCAAGGGCGAGAGCGTGTTCCCCGGCAATGCGCAGAGGGGGCTGCCCTCCATACAGGGCGCGGTACTGCTCTATGATCCCCATTGCGGTTCGCTTCGCGCCGTCATCGAAAGCAGATTGGTCACCCAGTACAAGACAGCCGCGGATTCCGTTCTGGGCGCCCAATGCCTGGCACGCCCGGACAGCCGCCACCTGCTCATCCTTGGGGCCGGGATGTTGGCTTCGACGCTGGCGCGCGCCTATGACGCGGCCTTTCCTGGCATTGAGCGCATCTCGATCTGGTCGCGGCGCCCAGAGCAGGCAGCGGCTCTTGCCGCAACGCTCGGCCATATCAGGTCCAAGGTGACGGCTGTGATCGACCTGCCGAAAGCGGTTGGACAAGCCGACATCGTCTCGGCCGCGACCATGGCCCGGCAGCCCATCCTTCTGGGCCGATGGGTACGGCCCGGCACCCATGTCGACCTCCTGGGCGCCTTCACCCCGGACATGCGCGAGGCCGATGACGAGCTGATCGCCTCGTCCCTGGTCTATGTGGATTACCTCGATACGACCGTCGATCAGATCGGGGAGCTGATGCAGCCGATCCGGTCCGGCGTCATCACCCGCGATCATGTGCGTGGCGATCTCTACGATCTGGTGGCGGCGGATGGATCAAGCCGCGGATCCGAGGAACAGATCACCCTCTTCAAGAATGGCGGGGGCGCACATCTCGATCTCATGATCGCCGATTACGTCACGAGAGCGGTGCGCCCGGCCGAAGAGTTGGCTCCGCCGACACCGACGCGAAGCGGCGTTTCGCCCTAAGCCTCGCGCGCCTCGGCGATCAGCATGCGACGCAGCCAGGCATGGCCGGGATCGGCCTCGAAGCGCCGGTGGAACACCATCGACAGGCGCGTGTGCTTCACGTCGATCGGCGGCGCGCGCGTCACCAGCCGATGAACGTCCACCATCTGCGCCGCCAGGCGGGAGGACAGGGTGATGATCATGTCCGTCCGCAGCAGGATCTCCGGCACGGCGCAGAGATGCGCCACCACCGCGCCCAGTCGGCGCGCCTTCCCCTCCTCCGCCAGCGCGCGGTCCAGCGCGCCGTCGCGCGAGCCGTTGGGCGAGTGCAGCAGATGCGGGACGGAGAGGAAGCGCTCCAGCGTCAGCTCGCCCTCGGCCAGGGGATGGTCGGCGCGCATCAGGGTCTGGAAGGCTTCCGGCAGCATGCGGACGCGCGTGTAGAGGGCGCTCGGCTCGGCCAGGACGGCGATGGCCAGCTGCGCGTCGCCGCGCCCGAGAAGCTCCTCCACATTCGTGCGATCGGCATGGCTGACGGCGAGCAGCGCGTTCGGCGCCTCGCGATGCATCCGCTCCAGGACGCGGGGCACGAGCGCGGCCTCGGCATATTCCGACATGGCGACCGCGAAGACGCGCCGCGTCGTGGAAGGATCGAAGGGCGCACGCACGGAAAGCGTCTCGGCCAGGCGGTCCAGCGCCTCGGCGATGGGGGCGGCCAGGGCGGCGGCCAGGGCCGTCAGCTCCACCCCGCCCGGCCGGCGGAGGAAGAGCTCGTCGCCCAGGGCCACGCGCAGCCGCGCCAGCGCATTGGACACGGCGGGCTGCGAGAGGTTCAGGCGCTCGGCCGCGCGGGTCACGTGCCGCTCGCGCGCGACGGCGTCGAAGATGCGCAAGAGGTTGAGATCGAGCTGGGACAGTTCGGTCATGGGCGCCCGCCATCATTCACGACCGTGATGATCCCCGCTTCGCGGGCGCAGGGGAAGGGTGTCGGCGTTAACCCTCCCTCAAGGCGCCGGCCGCCAGACTGCGCCCCTCGACAGGCAGGATGCGGCATTGGCCAGACGTGGCAATGGTGGCGGGATCATCGTCATCAGGCGGAGCGAGGAGGCACGGCCGGCGCATCACGGCGGCGCGTGGAAGGTCGCCTATGCCGATTTCGTGACGGCCATGATGGCCTTCTTCCTGCTGATGTGGCTGCTGAACGCGACCACCGAGGCGCAGCGCCGAGGCCTGGCGGACTACTTCAACCCCTCCGCCACCCTCTCGGCCTCGACCTCGGGCCTCGGCCAGCCCTTCGGCGGCAGGACGCCGCATAGCGAGGGGGACATGGCGGCCGATACCGGCGCCATCCGGCTGGAGCGCGGCCCACGCCCCACGCAATCCGAGGAGGAGGATGAGAGCGAGACGCCAGACATCCCCGTCCGCCGCCTGGAGGGCCCGCCCGGCGAGGAGGAGGTCGCGGGCCGCCGTGTGGCGGAAGCCGCGCCGGGACCGGCGGAGGGGCAGCGCCATGCCGGCAGCGGCACGGCGGAACGCCCCGTCGAGGTCCCGCGGGAGCTTGGGGTCGCTTCCGGCCCGCCCGTGGCCCGGCTGGAGAGGCCCATTACCGAAGAGTCCCGGGAATCCGCCGGCGAGCGCGAGCAGCAGGCCCTGGAAGGCATGGTGGAGAAGCTGCGCGAAAACTTCCTCGCCGATCCCGCCCTGGCCGCGCTGGCGCGCCAGGTGCTCGTCGAGATCGCGCCCGAGGGGCTGCGCATCCAGCTCCTCGAGGCCGACGGCCAGCCCATGTTCACGACCGGCGGCGCGGTGCCGACGGAGCGCGCGCGCCTCATGATCCGCGCCGTCGCCCAGGCCGCGGCGTCCCTGCCCAATGCCGTGCAGGTAACAGGTCATACCGATAGCGCGCCCTTCCGGAGCGGCGGCCGCACCAATTGGGACCTCTCCGCCGATCGCGCCAATGCGGCGCGCCGCCTGCTCTCGGAGGCCGGCGTCGACGAAGCGCGGATCCGCGGCGTGACCGGCATGGCGGATCGCGAGCCATTGCTTCCCGGCCAGCCCCAGGCGGCGGGCAACCGGCGCGTGGCGATCACGCTGCTGCGTCAGGAGGCGCCCCGGTGACGACTCTCCTCGGCTTCCTGTTCCTGCTGGCGATGGTCTTCGGCGGCTACACCGTGGCGGGCGGCAAGTTCGGCATCATCCTGCACGCCCTGCCCTATGAGATGATGATCATCGGCGGCGCCGCGATCGGCGCCTTCCTGATGGCCAATTCCATGGGCGAGGTGAAGCACGCCTTCGCGGGCCTCGGGAAAATCATGAGGGGCCCGCGCTTCCGAAAGGAGGATTACACCGCGCTTCTCTCGCTGCTCTACTACTTCGTGCGGCTGGCGCAGACCAAGGGCGCACTGGCGCTCGAGCCGCATATCGAGAAGCCGGAGGAAAGTGCCGCCTTCGCCAAATTCCCGAGCATCCGCGCGGATCATCACGCGACGGTGCTGATCTGCGACTACCTCCGCATGGTCGGCATGAACGCCGACGACCCGCACCAGATCGAGGACACCATGGCGCGGGAGCTCAAGAAGATCCGCGAGGAGGAGCTGCACCCCTCGCATGCCATGCAGAACATCGCGGATGCGCTGCCGGCGCTCGGCATCGTCGCGGCGGTGCTGGGCGTCATCAAAACCATGGCCGCCATCGACCAGCCGCCCGCCGTGCTCGGCGCCATGATCGGCGGCGCGCTGGTCGGCACCTTCCTCGGCGTCCTGCTGGCCTATGGAATGGTGGGGCCCCTCGCCGCGCGGCTGAAGAGCATCGTCGAGGAGGAGGCTCCCTATTACGAGGTGATCCGCGCCGTCATCGTCGCGCATCTGCATGGCAATGCACCGCAGGTCTCCATCGAGACGGGACGCAAGGTGGCGCCTTCGAACGTGATGCCGACTTTCCAGGAGATGGAAGCCGCGCTGCAGGAGCTGGTGATCAACTAGCGCCGCCCGGCCCTCACCGCCCCCGGCTTGACGCGATCCTTTTCCTGCCCGACGCCTCCTGCATGGACCTGACCGATCATCTCCGCGCCCAGGCGCTCTCGCCCTTCCACGACCTCATGGGCGTCTCGATGCTGTCCTGGGAGGAGGGCCTGGCACGGCTGACCTGCCTGCCGGGGCCGATGCATGCGAACCGCTCGGGCATCGTGCATGGCGGCGTGATGCTGGCCCTGCTCGACCAGTGCAACGCCTTCGCCGGCCTCTACTGCCCCTTCCCCGGCCGCACGCGGCTGGCCGTCACGCTCGATCTCGACACGCGCTTCACGGGCCAGGCCCGGATCGGCACTCGGCTGATCGCCGAGGGGCGCGTGGTTACCGCCGGCCGCAACATCTTCTTCGCCCGCGGCGAGGTGAAGGACGAGGAAGGCAACCTGATCGCCTTCGGTGCCTCCACCCATCGCTACCGCTCGGGCAGCCATGGCTCCGAAGGCGTGCCGCTGGAAGCGCCGGGCAGCTGACCGGCGCGGCTTCGCGCTGAGGGCCGCCCCCTGCTTACGCGGCCCGTAGCGCCTTCCACACGACCTCGGGCGTGGCCGGCATGTCGATGGTCCGCACGCCGGAATCCGCCAGCGCATCCACCAGCGCATTCACGACCGCCGGCGGCGAACCCACGGCACCCGCCTCGCCCGCACCCTTCACGCCCAGCGGATTGGTCTCGCAGGGCACCGACATCAGCTCGACCTCGATGCTCGGCAGGTCCTCGGCGCGCGGCAGGGCATAGTCCATGAAGCTGGCGGAGAGGAGCTGCCCGCTCTCGGGGTCGTAGGAAGTGCGCTCCATGAAGGCCTGGCCGATGCCCTGGGCCACGCCGCCATGCACCTGGCCGCGCACGATCAGCGGGTTCAGCGCATGGCCCACATCGTCCACCACCACATACTTCTCGAAGCGGATCATGCCCGTATCCGGATCGACCTCCACCTCGGCGCCGTGGCAGCCGTTCGGGAAGGTGTGGTTGTCGATATTCGCGATCTCCAGCGCGTCCAGCAGGATCGTGTCCTCGCCCGCCGCGATGCGCGCGCGCTGCTGCGCCGCGAGGTCGAGGATGCCGATCTCGCGATCCGTGCCGACGACGCGGAAGCCGCGCGCTCGGTCGAACTCGATGTCGATCAGTGCCGTCTCCAGGATCTCGGACGCCGCCTGCCGGCCCTTCTCGATGACCGAGGCCGTCGTCACCAGGATCGCCTGCCCCTCGGAATAGAGGCTGCGCGCGCCGCCCGTGCCGCCGCCGGAGGGCAGGGTGTCGCTATCGCCCTGCTTGATGCGGATCTTGTCCATGGGAATGCCGAGCTCGTGCGCGGTGAGCATGACATAGGCCGTCTCGTGGCCCTGGCCGGTGCTCTGCGTGCCGACATAGACGTCCACGAAGCCGTCCTCGGCGAACTTCACCGAGGCGTTCTCGGTCGCCGCGCCGCCGGTGGCCTCGAGGTAATAGGCGATGCCGATCCCGCGCTTCTTGCCGCGCCGGGCCGCCTCCGCCTTGCGTGCGGGGAAGCCCTGCCAGTCGAGACGCTTCAGCGCCTCCTCCATCAGCATGGCGAACTCGCCGCTGTCGTAACGCTGACCCATCGCGGAGACGTAGGGCATGGCGCTGGAGGGGACCATGTTGCGCCGGCGCAGCTCGATCCGGTCCACGCCGATCTCGCGCGCGGCGGTGTCGATCAGCCGTTCGACCAGGTAGTTGGATTCCGGCCGTCCTGCGCCGCGATAGGCGTCCACCGGCACGGTATTCGTCAGCACGCCGATGACATGCGCGTAGATGGCCTGGAAGCCATAGACGCTCGCCAGCACCTTGGTGCCCGCCCCGGTCGGGATGAAGGGCGCGTAGTTGGAGAGATAGGCGCCCATGCCCGCCAGGTTGCGTGTCCGCATGGCGAGGAACTTGCCGCCGGCATCCAGCGCCAGCTCGCCCAGGGTCACGTTGTCGCGGCCCTGGCTGTCGGACTGGAAGGCCTCGGTGCGTTCGGAAACCCACTTCACGGGGCGCCCGACCTTACGGGCGGCGAAGCAGGTCAGCACGTGCTCGGCGTAGAGGAAGAGCTTCATGCCGAAGCCGCCGCCCACATCCGTGGTCACCACGCGGAACCTGTCGGCCTCCTGGCCGAAGACGCCGGCCAGCATGTCCTTCACCTGCCAGGCGCCCTGGGTGTTGGTGTGCAGCGTCCAGCTGCCCGCCGCCGCATCGTATTGCGCCAGCGCCGCGCGGGCCTCCATGCTCGCGACCACGACGCGGTTGTTCACCACGGTGAGGCTGGTCACATGCGCGGCCTGGGCGAAGAGCGCGTCCACCTTCGCCTTGTCGCCGACGGACCAGTCGAAGCAGATGTTGTTCTTCGCGCCGGGCCAGACCAGCGGCTGGCCGGCCTCGGTGGCCGTCGCCAGCTCCGTGACCGAGGGCAGGATGTCGTAGTCGACCAGGATGGCCTCGCCGGCATCGCGCGCGGCTTCGGGCGTCTCGGCGATGACCAGCGCCACGCCGTCGCCCACATGGCGCACCGCATCCTTGGCAAGCGCGAAATGCGGCGTCTCGGCGCGGCTGCTGCCGTCGATGTTCTTCATCGGGATCACGCAGGGCACCTCGCCCACGCCGTCCGCGACCATGTCGGCCTGTGTGAAGACCCCGACCACGCCCGGCATGGCCTTCGCCTCGGCCGTGTCGATGGAGAGGATGCGCGCATGGGCGTGCGGGCTGCGCAGCACATAGGCGTGCGTCTCGCCCGGCACCTGGATGTCGCCGGTATAGAGGCCGTTGCCCTTCAGCAGACGCGGATCCTCGACGCGCCGAACCGACTGGCTCAATCCGAACTTCGCCATGGGATTTCCCTCACCTTTTCACCGCATCATCTGACGATGATGCGCCAAAGGAAAAGGGGGACGGAAACTTTCTTCGCGTGCTGAAATCCAGGGATGACGAGCTCCCCTCTCCGCCTCTGCTTCTTCGGCGACAGCATGGTCAACGGCACCGGCGACGACGCCTGCCTGGGCTGGGTGGGGCGCGCCTGCGCCGCCGCGCGACGCGGCGGGCGCGACATCACCTGCTACAATCTGGGCATCCGCCGCGACACCAGCGAAGACGTGCTGAAGCGCTGGGAAAGCGAGGCGAAAGGCCGGCTTCCGGCCGATCATGACGGGCGCCTGGTCTTCTCCTTCGGCACCAATGACGCCTGCCCCGGCAGCGACGGCGCGCCGCGTGTGGCGCCCGATCGCACCCTCACGAATGCGGAGGCTATCCTCGCTGCCGCGAGGGCCTGGCGCCCCACGCTGATGGTCGGCCCCCTGCCCATCTGCGACCCGATTGTCGATGCGCGGACGGCGGAGCTCTCCCTACGATTTGCCGGGCTCTGTGATCGATTGGGCATACCGTTCTTGCCGGTCATTGATATCGCCCGCACCTCCGAGGCGTGGGCGCGCGAGGTCGCGGCGGGCGACGGCGCTCATCCCAACGAGCAGGGCTATGCGCTGATCGCCCAGGCCTTCATGCGCTGGCCGCCCTGGAAGGCATGGGTCGCGGGGCCAGCCTGACGGAGGCTCCCGGAACTTCACTCAGCCCGATCACCCGGAGACAGAGGCCGCCGGATCAGTAGATGGCGGCGCCAACCGCAGGTCATTCCCCCACCGTGCCGAGGTGCAAGGCGGTTGTGGCTCAGGCACTGCCGGATGACACCGGATCGCTGGCGGGAAAGCTGTCGGCGAGCGCCCGGTCGAGCTGCGTTTCCTGGCGGCGGATCTCCGCCTCTGCCTGGAGCCAGAAATGCTGCTCCTGGCCCTCGGGCCGTCCCGCCTCTTCCCAGAGACGATAGGCCGTCTCCCGGATGCGCTGCTCCACAAGAGTCGACTGGTCGGTCATGTGGGGGCCTTTCGTGTTTCCTGGCCCCTTGAAGTTCGGGGTCCCCGGTGGGAGTTCAAGCCGGCCGGGCCGCGATATTCGGCGAATCCGCCCCCTGCCTGCCCTCCCCCGTAGGAGGCCGGGGTGGGCAGGTCCGGGAGCGCCTCCGATCTGATTCCGCACCGCCGCAGGAAGCTTGACCTTGCGGCAAATTTGCCATGCTCATACACGCCATTCGACGGCTAGAGGTGTAGGACACTCATGCGACTTCAGGTTGCTCCCCTCGTCATGGGCTTTGCCCTCCTCGCCCTGGCACAGGCCCCGGTCGCCCATGCGCAGATGCCGGGGGGGCCACCGCCGGCGGTCGGCATCGTCGAGGCCACGCGCCGGCCCGTCACCGAGAGCACCGAGTTCATCGGCCGGGTGGAGGCGATCAACCGCGTCGACATCCGCGCCCGGATCACAGGCTTCCTCGAGGCCCGGCACTTCACCGAGGGCACCGAGGTCGAGGAAGGCGCCCCCCTCTACCGGATCGAGCACGCGCCCTTCGAGGCGCAGCTCGACCAGGCGCGTGCCAACGTCGCCTCGGCCGAGGCCAGCCTGGCCAATGCCCGCGTCGCCCTGACCCGTGCGCGGGACCTGCGCTCCACCGGCGCCGGCACCCAGGTGGCCCTCGACAATGCCGTGGCGTCCGAGCGTACGAGCTCGGCCCAGCTGCTGGGGGCGCAAGCCGCCGTCCGCATCGCCGAAATCAACCTCGCCTACGCCGACATCACCGCGCCCATCGCCGGGGCCATCGGGCGCAGCACCTATACCCCCGGCAACGTCGTCTCCCCGCAGAGCGAGCCCCTGGCGACCATCGTCAGCCAGGACCCGATGCGCATCGCCTTCACGATCCCCCAGCGCACCGCGATCGAACTGCGGAACCGCTACGAGGGGCGGGGCGGTACCTCCGCCGTGGTGGTCCGCATCCGCCGGGTGGATGGCAGCGTCTATGATCAGGTCGGCCATATCGACTTCATCGACACCTCCGTCAGCCGCGACACCGATTCGTTGCTGATCCGCGCCAGCATCCCCAATCCCATCCGGCAGGGTGCCCAGCCCGGCCAGCCCGGCGCGCGCTCGCTGATCGACGGCCAGTTCGTCACCGTGCTGCTGGAGGGTGCGGAGCCCGTCCAGGCCATCGTGATCCCGCGCGCCGCCGTGGCGCAGGACCAGCAGGGCTTCTTCGTCTACGTCGTGGACAACGAGAACAAGGCCCAGCGGCGCAACATCCGCATGGGCAGCAGCACCGCCGAGGCCGCCACGATCGAGAGCGGCCTCCAGCCCGGCGACCGCGTGGTGACCGAGGGCATCCAGCGCATCCGCCCCGGACAGGTCGTGAATCCCGCCCCCGCCAGCGCCCCGCGACCCGGCGCCCCCGCGGGCCGGCCGGGCTGATCGGACATGTTCTCCGCCATCTTCGTCCGCCGCCCGCGCTTCGCCATCGTCATCTCGATCGTGATGACGCTGGCGGGGGCGCTCTCCCTGCTCTCCATCCCGGTGGCGCAGTTCCCTGAGATCGTGCCGCCGGTGGTCCAGGTCACCGCGCGCTACCCGGGCGCCTCGGCCGCCGTGGTCGAGGCCACGATCGCCCAGCCGATCGAATCCGCCGTGAACGGCTCGGACCGCATGCTCTACATGCGCTCCAACAGCGCCAATGACGGCACCTACACGCTCCTGGTCACCTTCGCCCTCGGGACCAATCCCGACATCAACACGGTGAACGTGAACAACCGGGTGCAGAGCATCATGTCGCGCCTGCCGCAGGAGGCGCAGCGCAGCGGCGTCACGGTGCGCAAGCAGTCCTCCGCCGTGCTGCAGTTCATCGCCGTCACCTCGGAATCCGGCGAGCAGGACCCGCTTTTCCTGTCCAACTACGTCACCATCAACATGCTGGACACGCTCCGCCGCCTGCCCGGCGTGGGCGACGTGCAGATGTTCGGCGCGCTCGACTACTCCATGCGCATCTGGTTCGAGGTGGACCGCCTCAACAACCTCAACGTCTCGCCCAACGAGATCATCTCCGCCATCCAGGCCCAGAACGTACAGGCGGCGGCGGGGCGCATCGGCGCCCGGCCGATCGGCGACGACCAGCAGTTCCAGTTCAATATCCAGACCCAGGGCCGCCTCGTCTCGCCCGAGGAATTCGGCAATATCGTCATCCGCGCCAATCCCGACGGATCGGTGCTGCGCGTGCGGGACGTGGCGAATGTCGAGCTCGGCGCGGCCAGCATGGACGTGGAGGCCCGCCTCAACACCAAGCCGACCGTGACAATGGGCGTCTACCTCTCGCCCGGCGCCAATGCCGTGCAGGTGGCCGAGGAGGTGCGCCAGTCGCTCCAGTCGCTGTCCCAGCGCTTCCCGCAGGGCATGGGCTACCGGGTGGTCTACGACACCTCGGAATTCGTGCTGGATACGATGCACGAGGTGATCAAGACCTTGATCGAGGCCTTCCTCCTCGTCGTCATCGTCGTCTACCTCTTCCTCGGCTCGCTGCGGGCCACCATCATTCCGGTGGTGGCGGTGCCGGTCAGCCTGATCGGCACCTTCGCGGTGCTCTTCGCCCTGGGCTTCACGGCCAATACCATCTCGCTGCTGGCCCTCGTGCTCGCCATCGGCATCGTGGTCGACGACGCCATCGTGGTGGTGGAGAACGTGGAGCGCGTGCTGGAAGAGCATCCAGAGCTCACGCCGAGCCAGGCCACCATCAAGGCCATGGGCGAGATCACCGGCCCCATCATCGCCATCACCCTGGTGCTGCTCTCGGTCTTCGTGCCGATCGGTCTGATCTCGGGCGTCGCGGGCCAGCTCTTCAAGCAGTTCGCCGTCACCATCAGCGTGGCCATGGTGATCTCGGCCATCAACGCGCTGACGCTGTCCCCGGCCCTCTGCGCGCTCTTCCTGCGCCATACCGGCCCCAAGCGCGGCCCGATCAAGTACGTGCTGCGCGCGATCGACAAGGTGCGCGACGGCTATGCCTGGATCGTCACCCGGCTGGTGCGGCTGGCGGTGCTCTCCCTCGCGCTGACGGCGGCCTTCGCCTTCAGCATCTACTGGGTGGGCCGCCAGACGCCGCAGGGCTTCCTCCCCTCCGAGGACCAGGGCGCCTTCTTCGTCCAGCTCCAGCTGCCGCAGGGCTCCTCGGTCGTCCGCACCCGCGACGCGGTCGTCCAGGTGGAGGAGATGCTCCGGCAGAACGAGGCGATCGAGAACATCCTGGCCATCGTCGGCTTCTCGCTCATCGACGGCGGCGCGCAGTCCAACTCGGCCTTCATCGTGGCCCGGATGAAGCCCTTCGCGGATCGCACGCGGGTGCAGGATTCGGTCTTCGCCGGCATCGGCCGCGTCTTCCAGGGTGCGCAGGCCATCCGCACCGCGAATGTCTTCGCCTTCAACATCCCGCCGATCATCGGCCTGGGCACCGGCGGCGGCTTCGAGTACCAGCTGCAGGACTTCGAGGGGCGTGACCCCGTGGAGCTCGGCGGCGTCATGTTCGCCATGATGGGCGCGGCCAATGCCGACCCGCGGCTCGTCGGCGTCTTCTCGACCTTCTCGCCCACCACGCCGTCGCTCTACCTCGACGTGGACCGCGACAAGGCGCAGTCGCTCGGCGTGCGCATCAGCGACATCTTCACCACGCTGCAGGCCTCGCTCGGCGGCTTCTACGTCAACGACTTCAATCTCTTCGGCCGAACCTGGCAGGTGAACATCCAGGCCGTCGCCGCCGACCGCGACGACATCCCGGACATCTGGCGCCTGCAGGTCCGCAATTCGCGCGGCCAGATGGTGCCGATGCGCGCCTTCGCCGACGTGCGGATCGTGCTCGGGCCGCAGACCATCCAGCGCTACAACAACACGCGAAGCCTGACGCTGAACGGCCAGGGCCGGCCGGGCGTCTCCTCGGGTGACGCGCTGAGGGCGATGGAGGAGATCTCCGCCCGCGTGCTGCCCTCGGGCTACAGCTTCGAATGGACGGGCACCGCCTTCCAGGAGAAGCAGGCCTCCGGACAGACGGCCGTCCTGATCGCGCTGGCGCTGCTCTTCGCCTATCTCTTCCTGGTGGCGCTCTATGAGAGCTGGACGATCCCGGTGCCGGTGTTGCTCTCGGTCGCGGTGGGCGGCCTCGGCTCCTTCGCCGCGCTCTACATCGCGGGCAAGCCGCTCGACGTCTATGCGCAGATCGGCCTCGTGGTGCTCATCGCGCTCGCGGCGAAGAACGGCATCCTGATCATCGAGTTCGCGAAGGAGCGGCGAGAGGAAGGCCATAGCGTCCGCGAGGCCGCCATCCTGGGCAGCCGCATGCGGTTCCGTGCCGTGATGATGACGAGCTTCGCCTTCATCCTCGGCCTGGTCCCGCTGATCCTGGCGACGGGCGCCGCGGCGCTCTCGCGCCAGGCGGTTGGCCTGCCGGTCTTCGGCGGCATGCTCGCCGCGTCGATCTTCGGCATCTTCATGATCCCGATGCTCTACGTGGTGTTCCAGAGCACGCGCGAATGGATCAAGGGCAAGTTCGGCTTCGGCGCCAAGGAGTCCGAGGAGGACGCCGCGAAGGCGCATTGAGCGGAACATGATCGACGGCGGGGAGTGGCTCAACGAGCCGGGGCAATGGTCCGAGGACCCGGCCCAGCTCACCGTCGTCACCGCAGCGGCGTCCGACTTCTGGCGCGAGACCCATTACGGCTTCGTCCGCCACAGCGGCCATGCGCTCCTGGCCCCCAGCGAGGGGGATTTCACCGCCAGCCTGCGCGTCCAGGGCGACTACCAGGCCCTCTACGACCAGGCCGGGATGCTGGTGCTCGTCGACGAGCGGAACTGGCTGAAGGCCGGGCTCGAGCATTCCGACGGCAGTCCCATGCTCGGCAGCGTGCTGACGCGCGGGACCTCCGACTGGGCCACCGGCCCCTTCCTGGGCGACCCGGCGGATTTCCGGATGCGCCTCACGCTCCAGGGCGGCGTCCTGCGCGTGCAGGCTTCGGGGGATGGCCGGCATTGGCCGCTGGTGCGGCTATGCCCCTTCCCCGCGGCGCGACGCTATCGCGTCGGGCCGATGTGCTGCTCGCCCGAACGCGCCGGGCTTAGGGTGCGGTTCTCGGAGTGGCGGATCGGCCCGCCACTCAACAAGGACCTGCACGACCTCTCCTGAACGGAAGGCCCTAGACCCGCGTCCACACCCAGTACTTGGGCTGGCGTCCCGCCACGATGGCCTTCGCCTCGTAGCGCGTCGGCGGCCACCCCTCGGGGCGCTCCTCGGCCGGGGCCTCGCCGCGGAACAGCGGGCTCGGCCGCACCACTTCCTCGACCCAGTCCTGGTAGGTCGGGTCGTCGGAGGCGATGCGCCATTGCTGGCCGGGCTTCAGGGCGCGCGCGACGATGGGCAGCATCTCGGGATGCACGAAGCGCCGCTTGGCGTGCCGCGACTTGGGCCAGGGATCGGGGAACATGAGGTAGAGCCGGTCCAGGCTCGCCTCCGGCAGGCCCAGCAGCAACTCGCGCGCATCGGCGGGCCAGAGGCGCAGGCGGTCCGGCGGCGGGAAGGTCCCTTCCTGGCCGTCCGGCACGATCTCGGTCAGCAGCGAGCAGAGCCCGTGGTCATAGACCTCGCTGGCGATGATCGCCGTCGTGGGGTGCTCGCGCAGCAGGGCCAGCGTGTGCTCGCCGCCGCCGAAGCCGACCTCGAGCCACAGGGCGGAGGCCCCGGCCGCGAAACCCGTATCGGTGAAGCGGAAGCGGGGCACGGTCTCGGCCAGCAGGCGTTCCTGGCGGGGACGCAACTTGTGGCCCCGGCGGCGGCCGTAGAGACGGTGCGGAACGCCTTCCGGCCAGTCCGCCAGCGCGTCTTCGGGGGTGGAATCTTCAGGCATGGGCCACCTTTAAACGAAAAAGGGCGGCGCCGAGACCGGCGCCGCCCCTTCGGATTGGGAAAACCTCAGCGGCCGAAGGCGCGCTTCAGCTCGGGAACCAGGTCGGTCTTCTCCCAGGTGAAGGTGCCCTTCTCCTCATCCGGCGTGCGGCCGAAATGGCCGTAGCTGGAGGTCGGGACGTAGATGGCCCGGTTCAGGTGCAGGTGCTCGCGGATGCCGCGCGGGGAGAGGTTGACCAGGTCCTGCACGACCTTGGCCAGCTTCGCCTCGTCCACGTCCTTGCCGGTGCCGGCGAGGTCGAAATAGACCGAGAGCGGCTTCGCCACGCCGATCGCGTAGCTCACCTGGATGGTGCACTTGTCGGCCAGGCCGGCGGCCACGACGTTCTTCGCCACGTAGCGCGCCGCATAGGCGGCCGAGCGGTCGACCTTCGTCGGGTCCTTGCCGGAGAAGGCGCCGCCGCCATGCGGGGCCGCACCGCCGTAGGTGTCGACGATGATCTTACGGCCCGTGAGGCCGCAGTCGCCGTCCGGACCGCCGATCACGAAGGTGCCGGTCGGGTTCACGTAGAGCTCGTTGTCCGGGCACATCCAGCCGGCGGGCAGGCTCGACTCGATCAGCGGCTTCACCATCGCCTTGATCTGCGCGGCGTCCATTCCCTCGACATGCTGCGTGCTGAGCACGATCGAGGTGGCGCCGACGGGCTTGCCGTCGACGTAGCGCAGCGTGACCTGGCTCTTCGCGTCCGGCAGCAGGCCCTTCACGGCGACGTCGCCGTTGCGGCGCAGCTCGCTGATGCGGCGGAGGATCAGGTGCGCGTAGTAGAGCGGCGCCGGCATGAGATCAGGCGTCTCGGTGCAGGCGTAGCCGAACATGATGCCCTGGTCGCCGGCGCCCTCGTCCTTGTTGCCGGCCGCATCCACGCCCTGCGCGATATGCGCGGACTGGGCGTGCAGGTGGCATTCGACATGGGCATTGGCCCAATGGAAGCCTTCCTGCTCGTAGCCGATGTCGTGCACGGCGAGGCGCGCCTTGTGCATCAGCAGCTCGGGCGTGATGGAGCCGGGGCCCCGCGTCTCGCCGGCGATGACGATGCGGTTCGTGGTGACCAGCGTCTCGCAGGCCACGCGAGCATAGGGATCCTGCTCGAGGAAAGTGTCGAGGACGGTATCGCTGATGCGATCCGCAACCTTGTCGGGGTGACCTTCGGAAACGCTTTCCGAGGTGAACAGATACTCGCCCGTATCGCGCATGGCTTGATTCGGCCTCTTGTCGCTGGAGGATGATTTGTTTGGAAAATCAGCCCCTGGGCGACCGGACACCCCGGTCAGGCTGGCCCACGGCGTGCGGGCGTGGGATGTTTGACAGTGGCCTGACGCAGCGTCAATCCGTGCTGCAATGCGTCATAATCCCAGGCCATCCAGGGGAATCGGCGGCGCCCGCCCCTCGATCGCAGCAGCCAGAACGGCAGCGCATCCCATGGCCAGCGTGAAGCCCAGCGCCCCCTGGCCGAGGTTGAGGAAAAGCCCCTGGGTCCCGGGGGCGGCGCCCAGGATCGGCAGGCCGGTGGGCGTCACGGGCCTGAGGCCGGACCAGGGGTTGAGCTCGGTCCAGTCCGAGGCATGGGGAAAGACCTCCCGCGCCTGGCGCACCAGGGTGCTCAGCCGCCCTTCCTCGATCTCGCGCGAATAGCCCACGAGGTCCGCCATGCCGGCGACGCGCAGCCGATCACCCAGGCGCGCATAGACGACCTTGGCCGCGCTGTCGGTCACGCTGACCCTCGGGGCCGCGTCGTCGCGCAGGATAGGCAGGGTCAGCGAATAGCCCTTGAGCGGATAGACGGGCAGGTCGATCCCCAGGGGGCGCAGCAGCGGCCGTGCCCCGGCGCCGAGCGCGACCACGACCGCATCGGCCTCCACGACGCCGCCCGGGGTACGGACGCCACGGACGCGCCCCTCGGCCCGGATCAGCTGCAGGACCCGCGTGCCGAGCTGGAAGGTCACCGCGTGGTTGGAGGCGGCGAGCGTGGCGGCGAGCCCCTCGCAGAAGAGCCGGCAGTCGCCCGCCTCCTCGCTCTCGGTGTGCACGCCGCCGGCGATGCGATGGGCGATGCCGGCCAGCGCTGGCTCCAGCGCCAGGCATTCGTCCCGGTCGATCACGCGCTGCTCGCTGCCCCATTCGGCCTGCAGCGCGACCTGGCGCCGCGCGCCTTCAACGGCCGCGCCGTCGGGAAGCAGCACCAGCTTGCCGGAGGGCGAGAAATCGAAGCCGAACTCGCCCTGCTCAACCACCTCGCGCGTCAGGTCGCGCGAGAGATAGGCGAGGCGGAGCAGCCGCCGCGTGGTCTGTTCCGAGGTCGCGGCATTACAGGCCCGGAGGAAGCCGAGCATCCATTTCCACTGGCCGGGATCCATCCGCGGGCGGAAGCGCAGCGGCCCGTCGGGATCGCGCAGCCAGCCGGGCACCTTGCCGATGACGCCCGGACCGGCGAGCGGCGCGACGTAGCTGTAGGAGAGCTGGCCGCCATTGGCCTGGCTCGTCCCGCGCCCGACCGCGGGCTCGGCATCCAGCACCGTGACCACATGCCCCTCCCGCGCGAGGAGATAGGCGGTGGCGAGGCCGGTGACGCCGGCGCCGAGGATCAGGACGCGCATCCCTCATTCGTGCGGTCTCACCGGCGGCGGGTCAATGGGACCCGCGCCACGATGCTGGGCAGGGGCTTCGCCATGCAAGGCGCGAGGGGCTGCCCCGACGAGTTTGACTTTCGGCGCGGCGGCAGGGCACATCCACCGCATGCGTTCCTCTCGCCCCCTGTTGCGCGCGGATGTCGCCGCATGGCGGGCGACGCTGCTTGCCCCTGGTCCGCGCGGCACGAAACGCGGCTGACGCCGCGCTTTCCCTCGACCCCTGACCTAGGCGGCGCGACCACGCGCCGAAGAACGCATGTCCATCGCCCAATCCGCGCCGCCCGGCGCCAGTATCCCTCGCGGAATTCAGTTTCCCGTCTTCGTGGCCGCCGCCACCTGCGCCTTTGCCGGCATCTGGATGAGCGTGCCGCTCGCCGCCGTGCTGCTGACGGAGGACGGTGCCTCCCCGGCCGTCGTCGGCCTCTATGCCGCCGCCGTCTGGGTCGCCGCGCTGCTGGCGGCGCCGTTCTCGCCCTGGCTTGCCGGGCGGGTCGGCGGCGCGCTGCGGATGCACCAGATGGCCGTGACGCTTTCCGCCGTGGCGCTGATTGGCCTCGCCACCAATCCGCCGCTGCCGCTTTGGTTCGTCCTGGGCCCGATCCTGGGCGTGGCCTCCTGCCTGACCTGGAGCAGCGCCGATGCCATCGCAGGCGCCATGGCGCCGGCGGGACGCGAGGGGCAGTTCCTCGGCATCTACCAGACCTTCGTTTCCGCCGCGATCGGCGGCGGCCCGGCGGCGCTGTGGTTCTTCGGCGTCCGGCCCGAGGCCTTCTACGGTTCCGCGCTCATCATGGGCGTGGGCCTCGTGATGACGCTGATGCTACACGAGCCGCCCGGCGCCGTGCCGCGCCGCATGCGGCTCTCGATCTTCCGCCTGAAGCCGGTGGCGATGATGATGATCGCCCCAGCAGGCGCCGCCATGCTTTGCGGCGCGCTCGAAGGCTCGGCGGGCGCGGTCTTCCCTGTCCAGGGGCTGGCGCTGGGGCTGAGTGCCGCCGCCGCGGCCTCCATCGTGGTGGCGACGGGCTTCGGCAACGTGCTCGCGCAATACCCGGTGGGAATGGTGGCCGACCGCTTCGGCACGCACCGCGCCCTGCTCGGCTGCGCCATCGTGGTCGCCCTGCTTTCGCTGCTCTGGCCGATCCTGGCGCCGGGCTGGGGAATCTGGCCGGTGCTCGCCATCTGGGGCGGCGCCGCCGGATCGATCTATACGCTCGGCATGGTGCATGCGGTGCAGCGCTTCGCCGGCCCGGCCCGCGCGCTCGGCATGGCCGGGCTGAACACCGCCTATCTTCTGGGCGGCGCCGTGGGGGCGCCGCTCGGCGGCCTGCTGCTGGAGGCCGTGCCGGGCTGGGGCTTGCCCGTGGCGCTGGCGACAGTAGCGCTCGGCGGCGGATTGGCGCTCAGTATCGCCGCGCTCCGACGGGGCGCATGACGGAGACGAAAATCATGCGGTGGTGTTTCCTAGTTCTCGCCCTGGCTTCCACGCCCTTGGCCGGCGCGCTGGCGCAGACCGGCGCCCCTCCCGGGGCCGCCCCTGGCGCTCCCTCGGTCGCCCCTCCGGGGAGCGACTCGGGGACCACGCCGCAGCGGCCCGCCCCGCCGCCCGCCGACAGCATCGCCGCCGTCGGCAAGCCCGGCTGGACGGTCGATGCCGAGAATGGCTGCTGGGTCTGGAACCCCAATCCGCAGCAGGAGGAGACGGTGCGCTGGACCGGCCCCTGCCCCGAGGGCCCCTCGCAGGGCGAGGGCGTCCTGGCCTGGCGCTACGTCCGGGAAGGCCAGCCGGGGGACGAGCGCTATGTCGGCACGATGGCGCGCGGCCGGATGCACGGCATCGGCACCTACCTCGAATCCACGGGCGAGGTTTACCAGGGCGAATTCCAGGACGGGCGCGAACAGGGCCGTGGCCTGCGCGTCTTCCCGACCGGCCGCTACGACGGCGAATGGCGCCAGGGCCAGCGCCACGGCCGGGGCGTGATGTTCTGGATCAACGGCAACCTCTTCCGCGGCGAGTTCCGCAACGGCCTGCCCGAGGGGCCCGGCGAGTATTACAGCGTCGAGGATGGCTGGTTCCGCGGCGACTGGCAGGCCGGCTGCCTTCGCGACGGGAACCGGGTAGCGGCGCTGGGCAAGCCGATCGAGGTCTGCCGCGACGCGACGGAAGGCTGATCCTTCCGCCCAGGCCGGCGCCAGGCGCGCCGGCCTTCGGCCCTCAGCGGGTCTTGAGCGCCGCCAGCTCGGCCTTCAGGGCCGCATTCTCCGCCTTCAGCGTGTCGAGCTCGCTGCGGGCGCCGCCCGGGAAGGGCGTGAAGATGCTCATGGCGCGTTCCAGCATGGCCATGTTCCGCTGGCTGATCTCCTCGAGCGAGAAGGGCCGCAGCGCCTGCTCCATGCCGCGGCGCAGTTCCTCCTGCTGACGGGAGAAGCCCGACATGGTCGCCTCCAGGTAGCGGGGAAGCACGCCCTGCAGGCTGCCGCCGTAGAAGCCGATCAGCTGGCGCAGGAAGCTCTCCGGCAGCAGGTGGCTGCCCTTCGACTCCTCCTCGACGATGATCTGGGTGAGCACGGAGCGCGTGATGTCGTCGCCCGACTTGGCGTCATAGACCACGAAGTCGCGGCCCAGCCGCACCATCTGGGCCAGATCCTCCAGAGTGACGTAGCTGCTGCTTTCGGTGTTGTAGAGCCGGCGGTTCGCGTACTTCTTCACGACGACGGGAGGCGTCGCTGGCTTCGTGTCTGCCGGTTGATCGGGCATGCGGCCTTCCCCAGTCTGGTGTTTGCAACGCGGCAAGCGTAGCACGGGTCTTGCGGGATGCGAGAAGCCTTCGCGCGACGCCGAAGCAAGCTTAGTCACGGGCATGGATGGACGGATCCGAAGATCTCGATCGACTGGCCGCCGACTGGATCGCCCTCTGGGAGAGCGAGCTGGCTGCGCTTGGCCAGGATGCGGAGCTCGCCGAGGCCTGGGCCGCGTCGGTGGCGCTGATGGCCGCCGCCTGGCGCGCGCAGAACGCCCATCTCTCGGCGCAATGGGCGACCGCGGCGAACTGGCGGCCACCGCATGAGCGCGCTCCCGAACCGGCGCGGCCCGCGCCCGCTGCCGCTGCACCTGATGCTGGGCGCGGCGCGGGGCATGGCCGCGCTGACCATGCCGCTTCCCGGGATGCCCCTGCCCGGGATGTTTCCGCCTCTGCCGGGGATGCCGCCCTTCGGTCCCGCCTGGCCGAGCTGGAACAGCGGCTGGCCGCGCTCGAAGGCGGGCCAGGCCGAGGCGATGCGGATCGCCCAGGCCCTCGCCGGGCTCGACCCCGCAAGCCGAAGCCCTGAGGCCTTCCGGGCCGCCGTCCTGCGGCGGCTCTGGCGCCAGGATGCGCAGCTGCTCCGCGGGCTCGCCGCCTATCGCCGCCATCCGCATCGCCGCGCGCTGATCGACCCGCCCGTGATCTGGGCCGAGGGCTCGGCACGGCTGCTGGATTTCGGCGGCAGCGGGCGTCCCGTGCTCTTCGTCCCCTCGCTGGTGAACCGCCACTACGTGCTGGACCTCGACGAGGGCGCCTCGCTCATGCGCCACCTCGCCGGGCGTGGCCTGCGCCCCCTCCTGCTCGACTGGGGCTGGCCGGGGCCGGTCGAGCGGCGCTTCACCCTGACCGACCATGTCGCCGGGCGGCTCGAACGCGCGCTGCTGGCGGCACCCGCCGGCCTCGTCCTTGCCGGCTATTGCATGGGCGGGCTGCTGGCGCTGGCCGCGGCGCTGCGCCGGCCGGATCGCGTGGCGGCCCTGGCCCTGCTCGCCACGCCCTGGGACTTCTCGGGCGATGCGCAGGCGCGCGGCCTGGCGCGGCTCCTGCCCGGGCTGGAGCCGCTGATGGAGCCCGCTGGCGCACTGGGCGTCGACCTGCTGCAGAGCCTCTTCGCCATGCTCGACCCCTACGGCATCCCGGAAAAGTTCCGGGCCTTCGCGCGGCTGGACCCGGCAAGCGCGCGCGCCCGGCGTTTCGTGGCGCTGGAGGATTGGCTGAACGACGGCATCCCCCTCGCCGCCCCCGTGGCGCGCGAAACCCTTGGCGGCTGGTATGGCGAGAACACGCCCGCGCGGGGCGAATGGACGGTGGCGGGCCTGCCGGTGCTGCCCGGCGAATGGCGCGGGCCGGCCTTCGTGGGCGTGCCAGCGCGCGACCGCATCGTGCCGCCCGGCTCGGCCCTCGCGCTCGCCGCCGCCCTGCCGGGGGCGACGGTGCATATCGCGCCATCGGGGCATATCGGCATGGTGGCGGGCCAGGGCGCCGAGGCCGCCCTCTGGCGGCCCCTCGGCGATTGGCTGCTGGGTCTCTAGCCCGGGATCAGGATGCCGCGATCGGCGTGGAAGCGGTCGAATTCGGCCGGCGCCATCCGTACGTCGCGACGGGTGGCATCGCTGTGGCCCGAGGGGTTGTGGAAGCGCAGGCGCGCTTCCTCATCCGTGCCGAAGACCAGGACGAGATGCCCGCCCTTGTGGGGCGGCTCCAGCTCCGGCGTGCGGATGCGCGGATGCACCGAGGCCATGTAGAGATCGCCCGGCCCGAGCCTGGGCCGCGGCTCGTCGAGCACGATCCGCGCGGGAATTCCCCGGGCGTTCAGCCAGGCCACCGCGCCCGCATAGATCAGGCCGCGGATATCATCCCCGCCCTGGTCCACGTAGCCGCCCAGCGCCTGCACCCCGCGGCGGAGCGCATGGATGCTGTGCGCCTCGCCGCGCGCCGCCATGGCCATGCCGAGGCAGGCCATGCCGCACAGATGGTGGGCCCAACGGGCATATTCGGCGAGGTCGGCCGCGCCGCTCTCGGCCCAGAGCGGATCGGTCGCGTTGGGCCGGCCTTCCAGGAATTCCGGCACCAGCTCGGCCGAAGCCCATTGCGAGAAGTAGGGTGGTGCCTCGTTCATCGAAGCCGGCTTGGTCATCCGCGTTAACCCGGCGGTGTGAAGCCGGGCATGCGAAGCGCACGCCCGGCGTCTGACGTCTCAACCATTCAGGTGGCAGGCGCTCAGATGCCCGGGCGCGATCTCCTTCAGCGCCGGCACCTCGACCCGGCACCGCTCCATCGCGTGCGGGCAGCGCGGATGGAAGTGGCAGCCCGGCGGCGGATTCAGCGGCGAGGGAATCTCGCCCTGCACCGTCGTGAAGGCCCGTTTGCGCGCCTCGATCCGCGGCACGGCCGACAGCAGCGAGACCGTGTAGGGATGATTCGCCCGCGCGAAGATCTCCTCCGACGGCGCCTGCTCGACGACGCGGCCGAGATACATGATCACCACGCGATCGGAGAGATGCTCCACCACGCTGAGGTCATGCGAGATGAACAGGTAGGTCAGGTTCAGCTCGGACCGCAGGCGCATGAACAGGTTCAGGATCTGCGCCTGGATGGAGACGTCCAGCGCCGCCACCGATTCGTCGCAGACCAGGAACTCAGGCTGCACCGCCAGCGCGCGGGCGATGCCGATGCGCTGCCGCTGCCCGCCCGAGAACTGGTGCGGGTAGCGCTTCTTCAACGCGGGATCGAGGCCGGCGCGGCGCAGCTGCTCGTCGACGTAGTCGTTGAAGCCCGACCGCGTGGTCATGCCATGGACCTGCGGGGCCTCGCCCACGATGTCCTGCACCTTCATGCGCGGATTCAGCGAGGACATGGGGTCCTGGAAGATCATCTGCGCGCGCAGCTTGGCCTCCTTCGCCTCCGCCCCGTGCAGCGAGGCGATGTCCCGCCCGCGCCACAGCACCTGGCCGTCCGACGGCGGCATGATGCCGGCGACGACGCGGCCGAGCGTGGACTTGCCGCAGCCCGATTCGCCGACCAGCCCCACCACCTCGCCATGACGGATCGTGAGGTTCACGTTGTCGACCGCGTGCACGATCTCCTCGCGAACCGGCGCGCCGAGGCGCTGGGCCAGCTTGCCGATGAAGTCGAGCTTCTTCTCGAAGCGCTTGCTGATGCCGACCAGCTCGATGATCGGCTGGTCCGCCTCGGTGCCGGGGCGGCGCGTATGTTCCATCGTCGTCGCGCTCATGCCGCCACCTCCTCCAGATGCGGGTGGATGCAGCGGGCGTGCCGGCCCGGAATCAGCTCCAGCAGCTCGACCGGCGCCGTGCATTCCGGCGTGGCGCGGTCGCAGCGGCTGTGGAAGGCGCAGCCGGGCGGCAGCTTGAGCAGGGAGGGCGTCATGCCCGGGATCTGGCGCAGCGGCTCACCCCGCCGGTTGCGGCTCGGCACGGAGCCGATGAGGCCGTGGGTATAGGGATGCATCGGCTTGTCGAGCACCTCGGAGACGGGTCCGTCCTCGACCACCTTGCCCGCGTACATGACCGCGAGATCGTCGGCGAGGCCGGCGACCACCGAGAGGTCATGCGTGATCCAGATCAGGCTCGTGCCCGTATTGGCGGCGAGCTTCTGCACCTCGGCCAGGATCTGGCCCTGGATCGTGACGTCGAGCGCGGTGGTCGGCTCGTCGGCGATGATGAGCTCCGGTCGGTGCAGCAGGGCGATGGCGATGGCCACGCGCTGCCGCATGCCGCCCGAGAACTGGTGCGGATAGGACTTCAGCCGCTCATCCGGCGAGGGGATGCCGACCATGCCCAGCGCGTCGCGGCAGCGCTGGCGCGCCTCCTCCTTCGACACCTTGGTATGCGCCAGGACCGTCTCGATCATCTGCGTGTCGACCCGGAGAACCGGGTTCAGCGTCATCATCGGATCCTGGAAGATCATGGCGATGCGGTTGCCGCGCAGCTGCCGCATCTCCTCCTCGCTGAGCTTGGCGAGGTTCTGGCCGTGGAACAGGATCTCCCCGCCCACGACGCGGCCCGGCGCGTCCACCAGGCCGATGATCGAGAAGCCGGTCACGGTCTTGCCGGAACCGGATTCGCCGACCAGACCCATGACCTTGCCGCGGCCCACGGTGAAACTCACGCCGTCCACCGCCTTCACCACGCCCGCGCGGGTGAAGAAATGCGTCTGGAGATTCCGGACTTCGAGGGTCGCTGCCATTACTTCTTCAACCTCGGATTCAGCACGTCACGGAGATGGTCGCCCATCAGATTGATGCTCACGATGGTCACCAGCAGCGCGATACCCGGATAGAAACTGATCCAGTACTTGCCGCTCAGCATGTACTCGTAGCCGTTCGCGATCAGCAGGCCGAGCGACGGCTCGGTGATCGGCACGCCGAGGCCGAGGAAGGAGAGCGTGGCCTCGAGCGCGATGGCACGCGCCACCTGGATCGTGCCCACCACGATGAGCGGCGGCAGGCAGTTCGGCAGCAGGTGGCGGAACAGGATGCGCCGCGTGGGCAGGGCCAGGCACTGCGCCGCCTCGATGTATTCGCGCCGCCGCTCGACCAGGGCCGAGCCGCGCACCGTCCGGGCATAATAGGCCCATTCCACGATGACGAGCGCGATCACCACGTTTCCGACGCCCTTGCCCAGGAAGGCCAGGATCATCAGCGCCGCGAGGATGGTCGGGAAGGAAAGCTGCAGGTCGACCAGACGCATGATCACGCTGTCGGTCCGGCCGCCGGCATAGGCAGCGAGCAGGCCGAGCGAGGCGCCCACGAGGCTCGCGATAAAGGCGGAGCCGATGCCCACCGTCAGCGAGATGCGCAGGCCGTAGATGATGCCCGAAAGCATGTCGCGGCCCTGGTCGTCGGTGCCGAGCCAGTGGACGATGCCGCTGCCGCCCACGGCGCCCGGCTCGAGCCGGCCGTCCATGATGTCGAGCTGCGCGAGATCGTAGGGATTCTGCGGCGCGATCCACGGCGCGAAGATCGCGAGCAGGGCGATGATCGTGAAGACGATCAGCCCGCCCGTCGCGATCTTGCTCGCGAAGAACTCCGAGACGAAGCGGCGGAAAGGCGTCTCCTCCCGCGCCGCCGGGGCGGCCGGGGGAGCCGCGTTCGCGGTGATGTCGCTCACGACTTGCCCTCCAGCCGCACGCGCGGATCCAGTGTGGAGTAAAGCAGGTCCACCACCAGGTTGATGACGATGAACATCATGACGATGATCATCAGGTAGGCGACGATGACCGGACGATCGAGCACGTTGATGCTGTCGATGATCAGCTTGCCCATGCCCGGCCAGGCGAAGACGCTCTCCGTCACCACCGAGAAGGCGATGGTGGAGCCGAGCTCCAGGCCGACCACGGTCACGACCGGGATCAGGATGTTCTTGAAGACGTGCACATAGGTCACGCGCGCGGGCGACAGGCCCTTGGCGCGGGCGAACTTCACGTAGTCCATCAGCATGGTCTCGCGCACGCCCGAGCGGGTCAATCGTATGACGAGGCTGATCTTGAACAGCGAGAGGTTGATCGCCGGCATCATGAGATGGGCGAGGCCGTCCCGCGTCAGGAAGGACCATTGCAGGCCGAGGAACTGCGCCGTCTCGCCGCGCCCGGTGCTGGGAAGCCAGCCGAGCTGCACGGCGAAGACCATGATCAGCATGAGCCCGACCCAGAAGGTCGGCAGCGAGAAGCCGAGGATGCTCCCCGCCATGATCGCCTTGGAGCCCGCGCTGTCCGGCTTGAGGCCGGCATAGAGACCGAGCGGCAGGCCGATCAGCACCGCCATGAAGGTGGCGCCGACCGCGAGTTCCAGCGTCGCCGGCATCTTTTGCAGAATCAGCTGCAGCGCCGGCTCGTTGAAGACGAAGCTGCGGCCGAGATCGCCCTGCAGGGCGCGGATGAGGAAGGTCCCGTATTGCTGCCACAGCGGCAGGTCGAGGCCGAGGGCCTGGATGGCACGCTCACGTTCGATCTGGTCGGCGTCGGGGGAGATGAGGATCTCCACCGGATCGCCGATCGCATAGACGCCCACGAAGACGATGACGCTCATGGCGAGCATCACGAGAACAGCCTGGAAAAGCCTGCGAAGAAGATAAACGGTCACGTCAGCGCGCCGCCGCCGGGCTGGAGGCCGGACGGACGTCCTGCGCACGGGTCAGTTCGTCCGCACGCGGGGTCACGACGAAGCCGCGCCGCGCGCCCCAGATATTCGTCTGGATGTGCAGAGGGATGAGCGCCACGTCATCGAGAGCCATGCGCTCGAGCGCGATCAGACGTTCCTGCCGGGCAGCCTCGTCCAACATTTCAGAGGATTCCATCAAGCCTCGATCAAGTTCTGGGTTGCAGTAGCGGCCGCGGTTGGACGCGCCCAGGCCGGTCTCACGGTTCGGGCAGGCGATCAGGTTGCGCAGCGGGTGGCTGCCATCCGGATTCATGCCCCAGCCGAGAAGGAAGGCCGAAAGTTCGGCCCGGTTAGCGCGGCCGATGAAAGTCGCCCAGGTCTGGGCGTCGACGGCCGTGCGGATGCCCACGCGCGTCCACATCTGCCCCACCGCCTGGATGATCCGCGCATCGTTGGGATAGCGGTCGTTCGGGCCGTGCAGCGTGATGCGGAAGCCGTTGGGGAAGCCCGCCTCGGCCAGCAGGCGCCGCGCGCCGTCGGGGTCGAAGCGCGGGACGGGATAGCCCGGGATGTGGCTCGTCACGCCCTCGGCCAGGAACTGGCCGGTCGGCGTGGCGGCGCCCTCCATCACGCGCTCCACCATGTTCGGCCGGTCGATCGCCATGGACAGCGCCTGGCGAACCCGCAGGTCCTTCAGCGGGTTCCGGGCGATCGGGCGGCCGTCATTGTCGGTGATGAAGGGCGAGGCGTCCTCGCGCGAATGGTCGAGCGAGAGGAAGATCAGCCGCAGGCCCGTCGTCTCGTAGAGCGAGAGCCGGTTGTCCCGGCGCATGCGGGAGAGGTCGGCCGTCGGCACCTGGTCGATCACGTCGACGTCGCCGGCCATCAGCGCGGCGGTGCGGGCGGCGTCGTTGGTGATCATGCGGTAGTTCACGCGGGCGAAGGCCGGGCGCTCGCCGAAATACTGGTCGTTGCGCTCCAGCTCGATGCGGTCGCCATTGGCGTGGCGCACCACGCGGAAGGGGCCGGTGCCCACCGCCAGCTCGCCGCTGTTGAAGCGCTCGGTCGTCGCGCCCTCATGCGTCTCGCGGTCGAGGATGAAGATATTGGTCAGGTCCATCGGCAGCAGCGGATAGGGCGTGCGCGTGTGCAGGCGGATCGTCAGCGGATCGACGATCTCGACCCGGCTGATGGGCCGGACGAAGAGGGTGAAGGAGGCCGGGCTGTTCGGCACGTTCGGCACGCGGGCGAGGGTGAAGGCCACGTCCTCGGCGGTAAATTCGCGACCGTTATGAAACCGCACGCCGGGGCGGAGCTTGAACTCCCACACGGTGGGCTCCACCGCCCGCCAGCTCTCGGCGAGGCCCGGAATGCTGCGGGCCCTGTCGTCGGTCTCGACGAGGCGGCTGAAGATCATGCTCGCCGCCGCGTTGTTGGGCGACAGCTGATGGAAGTGAGGGTCGAGGCTGGTGACCGGGGCTCCGACCGCCATGTTCAGAGTCTGGGCGGAGGCCTGTGTCGAGGCCGTCCCGAGCAGCCCCGCCAAGGCGAGGGCAGCGATTGTAGAGCGCATCTTTTGGTCCCCCGGTTCAGAAATGAGCGCGGCTTTTAGCAGCAAGCGATGCGCACAATCCAGGGCAGCCATGAATTTTGTGCCTTTGACGCGACGCGGCAGACGCGCACTGGCTCTCAAAAGAGGCATTCTGCTTCATGGAATGGCCTTACCACCGGGCGTGGCGTGGCGCCGCAAAATCGACGCAGGGCGGTGAAATGCCCACATCAGCCATGCAGTGGCGATTCCGACGCCCCGTCCCGCAATATGTGATAGATGCCGCCCATGCCGACGCCTGAAGGTCCTATCGAAGCCCCCGTGATTCCGCCGCGCCCGCGCGCGGAGCCACCACGGAAAACCTCCCGACGGGAAAGCGCCAAGCCGGGCAAGCGCCCGCCTTTCCGGCTCTTCGGCGGGTTCATACGAACCCTCTTCATGGTGGCGATCATCGGCACCGTGGCCGCCGGCGTGGCGGGCTACGGGCTCTACCGCAAGCTCGAATCCGACCTGCCGGACTATCGCTGGCTCGCGGACTACCAGCCCCAGCAGATGAGCCGCATCTATGCGGGCGACAGCCGCCTGATGGCCGAGCTGGCCGCCGAGCGCCGCGTCTTCGTGCCTATCGAGGCCATTCCCCGGCGCGTGCAGCAGGCCTTCATCTCCGCGGAGGACCAGAACTTCGAGCGCCACCAGGGCGTGGACCCGATCGCGCTGCTGCGCGCCGTCGTCACCAATGTCGAGCAATACGGTTCCGGCCGGCGCATGATCGGCGCCTCCACCATCACCCAGCAGGTCGCGAAGAACATGCTGGTCGGCAGCGACCGGACCATGCTGCGCAAGGCGCGCGAGGCGCTGCTGGCCATCCGCCTCGAGGACGCGCTGCCCAAGTCGCGCATCCTGGAGATCTACCTGAACGAGATCTTCCTGGGGGCCCAGTCCTACGGCGTGGCGGCGGCGGCGCATGCCTATTTCAACAAGTCCCTCGACGAGCTGACCCTTTCCGAGGCCGCCTTCCTGGCCGCTCTGCCCAAGGCGCCCAACAACTACAACCCGCTGCGCTATCCCGAGGCCGCCCGCATCCGCCGCGACTGGGTGATCGACCGCATGGTGGATGACGGCGTGGTCACCGCCGCCGAGGCCGTCGCGGCCAAGGCCGAGCCGATCCAGGCCCGCCCCTCGCGCCGGCCGGACGTGGTCCCCGTGGGCGGCCACTTCACCGAGGAAGTCCGGCGCGAGCTCATCCAGCGCTTCGGCCAGGAGCAGACCCAGGGCGGCGGCCTCGTGGTCCGCACCAGCCTCGATCCGCGCCTTCAGGCCGCGACCGAGGTCGC
This sequence comes from Roseococcus pinisoli, assembly GCF_018413645.1. Lineage (GTDB taxonomy): Bacteria > Pseudomonadota > Alphaproteobacteria > Acetobacterales > Acetobacteraceae > Roseococcus > Roseococcus pinisoli. The sequence goes on along the minus strand of NZ_JAHCDA010000001.1, from coordinate 1,435,128 downwards.
GCTCCGCAACGGGCTGATGGCCTATGACCGCCGCCGCGGCGGCTGGCGCGGCCCGCTGGGCAAGAGCGCCCATGGCGCTGCCGACTGGCTGCCCGCCCTTGAGGCCCTGCCCCGCCCGCCCGGCATGCTGAACGAATGGCGCCAGGCCGTGGTGCTGGAAGTCCGCGACCGCGAGGCGCGCCTCGGCTGGTTCGAGCGCCCCAATCCCCGCAACCCGGTGGAGCCCCGGATCGGCGTGGTCCTCCTCGAAGACCTCGCCTGGGCGCGCCCCGTCCTTCCCACGGCCGCGGGCCAGGCCCCGCGCCTGGGCGCCGCGCCGCGCCGCATGTCCGAGGTGCTTTCGGCCGGCGACGTGGTGATGGTGGAGCCGGAGCCCAATCGCCCCGCCCCGGCCGCTCCCGCGGCACGCGGTTCCGCCGCCAATGCCCCGGCGGCCGGTCCGCGGCCCGAGCGCCTCGCCCTGCGGCAGGTTCCGGAAGTGGAGGGCGCGGTCGTCGCGCTCGATCCGAATACGGGGCGCGTCGTCGCCATCTCGGGCGGCTGGAGCTACGACCGCAGCCAGTTCAACCGCGCCACCCAGGCGATGCGGCAGCCCGGCTCCTCCTTCAAGCCTTATGTCTACCTGACCGCGCTGGAGGCCGGCATCCCGCCGAACCAGCGCTTCCTGGACGGGCCGATCGAGGTCGCGACGCCGCAGGGCGTCTGGCGCCCGGGCAATTACGGCGGCAGCCTGAGCGGCGGCTACGTCACCATGCGCTCGGCGCTGGAGCGCAGCCTCAACCTCGTCACCATCCGGATCGCGCAGGAGGTCGGCATCGACCGCGTGGCCGATACGGTCGCCCGCTTCGGCGTCATCGACAACATGCCGCGCTACCTCTCCATGAGCCTCGGCGCGGGCGAGACCACGGTGCTGCGCCAGGCCGCCGGCTATGCCAGCTTCGTGAATGGCGGCCGCCGGGTGGACCCCACCTTCATCGACAGCGTGCAGGACCAGCGCGGCCGGGTGATCTGGCGGAGCCAGGCCCGCGAATGCACCGGCTGCGCCGAAGGGCCCAACGGCCCGCCGCCCACCATCGCCGAGAATCGCCGGCAGGTGGCCGATCCCATCGCGGCCTTCCAGATCGTGAACCTGCTGCAGGGCGTCGTGCAGCGCGGCACCGGCGCGCGCGCCGCGACCGGGCTGAACCGCCCCGTGGCCGGCAAGACCGGCACGACCGACGACTACAAGGACAACTGGTTCGTCGGCTTCACGCCCGACATCGTGATCGCGGTCTGGGTTGGCTACGACGACCCGCGCAGCCTCGGCAACGGCGAGACGGGCGGCGGCAACGCCGCGCCGATCTTCCGCGAGGTCGCGGCCGCGGCGCTCCAGGGCAGCCCGGCCGTGCCCTTCCGCGCGCCCCCGGGCGTGGCACTGGTCCGCATCACGACGGATAACGGCCAGTCGATCCTGGAGGCTTTCCGCCCCGGCACCGAGAACTCGGCGACCATGCCGACCGAGCAGAGCGGCGCCGGTGCGGCGGCCCGTGTGGACAGCGGCCTCGGGGGACTTTACTGAGGGCCCATCATGCGCGCCGATGCCACACAGTTGCACGAGCAGATCACCGCTTCGGTGACTCTGCTGAGGAGGCATCTTTGACTGGGATGCCTCCCTCATCCGCCTCGCCGAGCTGAACGCTCGGGCCGAGGACCCCACCCTCTGGAATGACGCCACCGAGGCCCAGCGCCTCATGCGCGAGCGCGGCCGGCTGGTCGAGCAGGTCGAAGGTGTCCAGAAGCTCGAGCAGTCCGTCGCCGACGCGATGGAGCTCATCGAGATGGCCGAGGCCGAGAGCGACGCCGCGACGGCCGATGCCGCCGTCGCCGACCTCGAGACCTATGCCACCGAGGCCAAGCGCCGCGAGATCGAGAGCCTCCTCTCCGGCGAGGCCGATCACAACGACGCCTATATCGAAGTGAATGCCGGCGCCGGCGGCACCGAGGCCCAGGACTGGGCCGAGATGCTGCTGCGCATGTACATGCGCTGGGCCGAGCGCCGCGGCTACAAGGTCGTGCTCACCGAGCAGTCCGAGGGCGAGGAGGCCGGCATCAAGTCCGCGACCCTCCAGGTCACGGGCGACAATGCCTTCGGCTGGCTCAAGACCGAGACGGGCGTGCACCGCCTGGTGCGCATCAGCCCCTTCGGCGGCAACGACAAGCGCCAGACCAGCTTCGCCAGCGTCTACGTCTATCCGGTGATCGACGACAAGATCGAAATCGAGATCAACCCGGCCGACCTCAAGACCGACACCTTCCGCGCCTCCGGCGCCGGCGGCCAGCACGTGAACAAGACGGAATCGGGCGTGCGCTTCACGCATATCCCGACCGGCATCGTCGCGGCCTCCACGCAGGACCGCTCGCAGCACCGCAACCGCGTCATCGCGATGGATATGCTGAAGGCGCGCCTCTACGAGCTGGAGCTCCGGAAACGCGAGGCCATCAGCGAAGGCATCGAGGCCGGCAAGACCGACATCGGCTGGGGCCACCAGATCCGCAACTACGTCCTGCAGCCCTACCAGCTGGTAAAGGACCTCCGCAGCGGGCTGGAAAAGGGCAATCCTTCCGCGGTGCTGGACGGCGACATCGACGACTTCATGGCCGCCGCCCTGGCCGCGCGCGTGGGGAACACGCGATCCGATGCGAGCGCCAATGCGCGCTAGGGTCGGCGGGCCCGCCGCCACGCCATGAAGTGGCTCAAGGCGCCGGCCCAGCTGCCGGTCGGCACGCGCGTCTATGCGATCGGCGACGTCCATGGCTGCGCCGACCAGCTCAAGGCGCTGCATGAGCTGATCCGTGCCGACCTGAAGGAGAACCCAACCTCCGGGGCCTCCGTCGTGCATCTGGGCGACTTCATCGACCGCGGTCCCGATTCCGCCGGCGCGCTCGAAGCCGCCATGGGCTTCGACGCCTGCCCCGTGGTGAACCTGCGCGGCAATCACGAGGACACCCTCCTCGCCGCCCTCGACGGCGACGCGCCGAGCGCGACGGACTGGATGTATTACGGCGGCAACCACGCCCTCGCGAGCTGGGGCATGGCCCCGGATGCACCGCGCGACGCCTGGGCCCCGGGCATCCCGGCCGCGCATCTCGCCTTCCTGCGCTCCCTGCAGCTGCACTACCGCGTGGGCCCCTATCTCTTCGTCCATGCCGGCATCCGCCCCGGCGTTCCGCTCGACGAGCAGAAGCCCGAGGACCTGCTGCGCATCCGCGGCGCCTTCCTCAACAGCGAGGCCGATCACGGCATGATCGTCGTGCACGGACACACCCCCGTGCGCGAGCGCGAGGCCGATCTGCGCGAGAACCGCGTGAACCTCGACACGGGCGCCGTCTTCGGCGGGCCGCTGACCTGCGGCGTCTTCGAAGAAGGCCGGATCGGCATCCTCACCGCCGTTTGACTTCGCGTTCCGGCGCCCACCAGTATCGGCCGGCCCCGTCGCGGCCGGCGCGCCACGGGCTGCGTGAAGGAGCCTTCCCCTGCCCGTCGACCTGCCCCTCGCCTATCTGATCCACCCGCTGGACCTCGTCGGCACCTTCGCCTTCGCGCTCAGCGGTGCCGTGCTCGGCACCCAGCGCGGGATGGATCTCTTCGGCGTGCTGGTGCTGGCCTTCGTGACGGCGGCGGCCGGCGGCATCCTCCGCGATCTGCTGCTGGGCGCCGTGCCGCCGGTCGCCATCGCCAGCTGGTACGCGCTGGCGATCGCGACGGCCGCGGGGCTGCTGGCCTTCGGCTTCCAGCCGCTGATCGCGCGCTTCCATTCCGCCGTCCTGTTCTTCGACGCGGCAGGCCTCGGCGTCTTCGCCGTCACGGGCACCTACAAGGCGCTGGAATTCGGCCTTTCGCCGCCCATGGCCGCGCTGCTGGGCATGCTGAGCGGCATCGGCGGCGGCATGCTGCGCGACGTTCTCACCGCGCGCGTGCCAGTGGTGCTGCAGGGGGAGATCTATGCCGTCGCCGCCCTCGCCGCCGCGCTGATGGTGCTGGCCGGCGAATGGATGGGCCTGTCGCCCACCATCGTCTCGCTGCCGGCCATCGGCCTTTGCCTGGCCTTGCGGCTGATCTCGATCGCGCGGGGATGGAAGCTGCCCGTCGCGCCAACGCGCCGGGACTGATCGGGACGCGCAGGCCTATTGCTGGACCTGCGCGCGCAGGACGTGCTTCTGGATCTTTCCGGTGCTGGTCTTGGGCAGCTCCGCGAAAACGATATGCTTGGGCAGCTTGAAGCCGGCGAGGATGCCGCGGCAATGGGCGATCAGCTCGGCCTCGGTCGCAACCGCGCCGGGCTTCAGCTCGACAAAAGCACAGGGCACCTCGCCCCATTTGTCGTCCGGCCGCGCGACGACGGCCGCCAAGGCGACCGCCGGATGCTTGAACAGCGCATCCTCGACCTCGATGGAGGAGATGTTCTCGCCGCCCGAGATGATGATGTCCTTCGAGCGGTCGCGCAGCTGGATGTAGCCGTCCGGGTGCTTCACCGCGAGATCGCCGGTGTGGAACCAGCCGCCGGCGAAGGCCGCCACCGTCGCGGCCTCATCCTTCAGGTAGCCCTTCATGACGCAGTTGCCCTGCATCATGACCTCGCCCATCGCCACGCCGTCCGAGGCGACGGTTTCCATCGTCTCCGGGTTCATGACGTCGAGCCCCTCGAGCGCGAGGTAACGCACGCCCTGCCGCGCCATGAGCCGCGCCTTCTCGGCCGCCGGCGCCGCGTCCCATTCCTCGTGCCATTCGTTGGTGACGGCTGGGCCGTAGCATTCGGTGAGCCCATAGACGTGCAGCACGGCGAAGCCGGCCGCGCTCATGGCGGCGAGCACGGCCTCGGGCGGCGGCGCGCCAGCGACGATGAAGGTCACGCTGCCGGGAAGCGGGCGCTTCTCCTCCTCGGGCGTGGCCAGCAGCGTGCCCATCACGATCGGCGCGCCGCACATATGCGTGACGCCATGCTCGGCGATGAGCGACCACATCGCGGCACCGCGCACCGCGCGCAGGCAGACATGCGTGCCGGCCATCGCGGTGATGGTCCAGGGGAAGCACCAGCCGTTGCAATGAAACATCGGCAGCGTCCAGAGATAGACGGGGTGCCGCACCATCCCCGCCGCCAGCACATTGCTCGTCGCGAGCAGCTGCGCGCCGCGATGATGGTAGACGACACCCTTCGGCTTGCCCGTCGTGCCGGAGGTGTAGTTGAGGGTGATGGCGTCCCATTCGTCGGGCGGCAGCGGCCAGGCGAAATCGGCGCGGCCTTCGTCCAGCAGAGCCTCGTAATCCTGCCCGCCCAGCGTTCCGGCGAAGGGCGCCTCGCTGTCGTTCACCTCGATGATCGCGGGACGGTTCGCGCATTGCGTCAGCGCCGCGCGCAGGACCGGCAGAAACTCCCGGTCCACGATGAGGAGCCTTGCCTCGCCATGGTCCAGGATATGGGCGATGGTCGCCGCGTCGAGCCGCGTGTTGATGCTGTTGAGCACGCAGCCGGCCATGGGCACGCCGTAATGGCATTCCAGCATCGCCGGGGTGTTGGGCAGCATCGCTGCCACCGTGTCGCCGCGCCTGAGACCGCGCAGGGCCAGTGCATGGGCCAGCTTCACGCAGCGCGCGCGCAGTTCCGCATAGCTGCGCCGGATCGCGCCGTGGACGACGGCGACATGGTCGGGAAAGACCGCCGCGCTGCGCTCCAGGAAGAGCAGCGGCGTGAGCGGCTGGTGGTTGGCGGCAACCCGGGGAAGGGCGTCGTAATCGGAAGCGGCCATGGGTCTCAGCGATCCTGCCAATGCGGCGCGCGCTTGCCGAGGAAGGCGCCGATGCCCTCCTCCGCGTCCGCGGCCATCATGTTGTCGACCATCACCGCGCTGGCGGCGTCATAGGCCTCGGCCAGCGGCAATCCGGACTGCTCGATGAAGCCGCGCTTGCCCATGCGGATCGTCACCGCCGAGCGCGCGGCGATCTGCGCCGCGAGTTCCAGCGCCGCACCGCGCGCATCCTCCGCGACGCGGTTGACGAGGCCGAGCGACCTCGCCTCCTCGGCCCCGACCATGCGCCCGGTCAGCAGCATCTCCATTGCGGCCTTGCGCGGGATGGCGCGCGCGACGGCGACGGCGGGCGTCGAGCAGAAGAGCGCGATGTCCACGCCCGGCGTGCAGAACTTCGAGGCCGGCGTCGCGACGGCCAGGTCGCAGCTCGCGACGAGCTGGCAGCCGGCCGCGGTCGCGATGCCCTCGACGGCGGCGATCACCGGCACCGGATGGTTCACCACCTGCTGCATCACGCGGCTGCACAGCGCCATGGTCCGCGCGAAGAAGGCGCGCCCGCCATCGGCCTCGCCGCGCGCGGCCGTCAGCTCGCGCAGGTCGTGGCCCGCCGAGAAGGCAGGGCCATTCGCCGCGAGCACCACGCAGCGCGCCTCCTCGCATTCGCGCAACGCTTCGCTCAGCGCCTCCAGCAGCGCGAGGCTCAGCGCGTTGCGTGCAGCGGGACGGTCGAGCGTGATGAGGGCGACGCCGTCGTTGCGGCGTTCGATGGTGATCATGGCGTGCCTCCTTGCTCGAAGAGATTTCGCGGGAGGCGGTAGCGCCGCTGCCAGTCCGGCCAGACGGGTGCGGCGGGACCGACGGCCTGCTCCTCGACCTTCCAGCCGCCCGCCAGCCGGCGCCAGAGCACGTAGGTGAGGCCGTCCTCGAAACCCGCGCCTTCGGCGCGCGCGCGATAGGGCGTCGCCATCCAGTCGATCGCCCCCTCCCCATCCGGCCGTCGCGGCTGGAGCACGCCGTAGGCAAAATCCCCGAAGCGCCGCAGCTCGCGCACGGTGAAGCGGATCGGGCCGTTGGTCGCGCGGGCCAGGGTGGGGCGGATGGCGTCCAGCAGCAGGCGCCGGTCGGGGTCGCCGCGCAGCACGTCCAGGCCCAGCGGCCGCGCCTCCCTGGACAGCGGCAGCGCCAGCAGGACCAGGGCGACGCGGCGCGTGATCATCCGGCCAGCACTCCCGCGATCTCCTCGAGGATCAGCGGATCGTCGATCGTCGGCGGCACGCTGTAGCGTTCGCCATCGGCGATCTTGCGGATCGTGCCGCGCAGGATCTTCCCCGATCGCGTCTTGGGCAGGCGCGCGACGACGCGCGCTTCCTTGAAGGCCGCGACGGGCCCGATGCGCTCGCGCACCAGGGCGACGAGCTCGCGCGCCAGCTCCGCCTCCTCGCGCCGGGCGCCGGCCTTCAGCACCACGAGGCCGAGCGGCGCCTGGCCCTTCAACGCATCCGCCATGCCGACCACGGCGCATTCCGCGACATCCGGATGCGCGGCGAGCACCTCCTCGATCGCGCCGGTCGAAAGGCGATGGCCCGCGACGTTGATGATGTCGTCCGTGCGGCCCATCACCCAGGCAAAGCCCTCCTCGTCGACCATGCCGGCATCCGAGGTGTCGTAGTAGCCGGGGAAGGTGGAGAGATAGGCCTCGCGATAGCGCTGCTCGGCGTTCCACAGGGTCGGCGCGCAGCCGGGCGGCAGCGGCAGCTTCAGCACCAGCGCACCTTGTGTTCCACGCGGCACCTCGTGCCCCTCGGCATCCAGCGCGCGCAGGTCGTAACCCGGCGTGGGCTTGCCGCCTGAGCCGGGGCGAGGCTCGAAGAGGCCGAAGCCGCGGAAGCCCGCGGTGATCGGCCAACCCGTCTCGGTCTGCCACCAATGATCCACCACCGGCACGCCGAGCTTTTCGGCCGACCAGATCGCCGTCGGTGGATCGCAACGCTCGCCCGCGAGGTACAGCGCCTCCAGCTTCGAGAGGTCGTATTTCCGTATCAGCGCACCTTCCGGATCCTCCTTGCGGATGGCACGGATGGCGGTCGGCGCGGTGAAGAGCACGCGCACGCCATGCTCGGCGCAGACGCGCCAGAAGGTGCCCGCATCGGGCGTGCCGACCGGCTTGCCCTCGAAGAGCACGGAGGTGCAGCCCGCCAGCAGCGGCGCGTAGACGATGTAGGAATGACCGACGACCCAGCCCACGTCGCTCGCCGTCCAGAAGACGTCGCCGGCGCCGAGGCCGTAGATCATGCGCATGCTGGCATGCAGCACCACCGCGTGCCCGCCGTGGTCGCGCACGATGCCCTTCGGCTTTCCCGTCGTGCCGCTGGTGTAGAGGATGTAGAGCGGATCCGTCGCCGCGACGTCCACGCAAGGGTGCGGCGCACCGGCGGCTTCCGCCTCGGCATAGTCGACGTCGCGTCCCGCGACGAGGTCGCAGCGCTGCGCCTCCCGCTGCAGGATGAAACAGAAATCGGGCTTGTGCGCCGCCATGCCGATGGCCGCGTCCAGCAGCGGCTTGTAGGCCACGATCCGCCCCGGCTCGATCCCGCAGCTCGCCGAGATGATGGCCTTGGGCGTGGCGTCGTCGATGCGCGCCGCGACCTCCGCCGCCGCGAAGCCGCCGAAGACCACGGAATGGATCGCGCCCAGCCGCGCGCAGGCCAGCATGGCGATCGCCGCCTCGGGCACCATGGGCATGTAGAGCAGCACGCGGTCGCCCTTCGCGACGCCCCGCGCGGCCAGGGCGCCGGCCAGGCGGCTCACGCGGTCCAGCATCTCCGCATAGGAGAAGCGGCGGATCGTGCCAGTGACGGGGCTGTCGTAGATGATCGCCGTCTGCGCGCCTCGCCCGGCCGCGACGTGGCGGTCCAGTGCGTTGTGGCAGGTGTTCAGCACGCCGTCGGGGAACCACCGGCCGAAGAGACCCATCGAGCCGTCGAAGGCGCGGGAGGGCGCCCGGCTCCAGTCCAGGCCACGCGCGGCTTCCAGCCAATAGGCGTCCGGGTCCTTGCGCCAGCGTGCGACCGCGGCGTCGTAACCCTCGTTCGGGGCCATGGATCGTTCTCCTCGAAGGAGAAAATGACCGGGCGGACGTTGCTTCGCAAGCTTCTCGGCGCCACCATCGCGGCCATGACCTCGCGCTTCGCGGCTTTGCCGGCCAATCTCCGCGGCGCGATTCTCATGTCGCTGAGCGCTGTCCTCTTCGCCGCCGAGGCGTTGTTCATCCGCTGGCTGAACGATCGCGGCGTGCCCACCTCGACGCAGCTCTTCGCGCGCTCGATGGGCCAGCTGCTCTGGGTTCTGCCGCTGGTGCTGAGCGGCGGCCTTGCCGTCTTCCACACGCGGCGCACGGGCATGCATCTGATGCGCGGCCTCTGCTCGACCACGACCTGGGGCCTCTACTTCCTCTCCTTCGCCTTCCTCGACCTCGCGACGGCCACGGTGCTGTCCTTCACCAATGTGATGTTCACGACCCTGCTGGCCGGCCCCGTGCTGGGCGAGCGGGTGGACCGCGCGCGCTGGGCGGGAACCCTGGCCGGGCTGCTCGGCGTGGCCGTCATGCTGCGGCCCGGCGCCGACGTCCCGCTAACCGGCGCGCTGGTGGCGCTGGGCGCGGCGCTCGCCTGGTGCGGCATCACCCTGACCTCGCGCAGCCTTTCCCGCACCGAGCGGACGGAGACGGTGCTCGCCTGGGTGGGGCTGGTCACCTCGGCCTGCACCCTGCCCTTCGCCATCGCGGGCTGGACGCCGCTGAACCTGGGCGACGTCGCGATCCTGGCGGTCTTCGGCCTCGTCACCCCCGGCATCATCTGGCTGGTCACCGAGGCGCTGCGGGCCGGCGAGGCCAGCGCGGTCGCGCCGTTCCAGTACCTGCGCCTCGTGGTGATCGCGGCGGTAGGCTGGATCCTCTGGGGCGAGGTGCCGGACGGCTGGACCTGGCTCGGTGCCGCGGTCATCCTTTCCGGCGCCGTGATGATCAGTATCAGCGAGGCCAGACGACGATGATATTCCGCGCGCGGGGGGCGCGCCGCCGATGACCCTTGCGCTTCAGGCTGCGCCACTGCTGTTGCTGCTCGCCTTGCTGGCCAGCGGCCGCATGGGCCCGCTGGCCGCCTGCGGCATCGCGCTGCTGGCCGCCCTGCCCGCGATCGCCGTGACGATGCCCGAGAGCGCGACGCTGATCGGCATCCTGCTGCACGAAAGCCCGCGCGCCGCCTTCCTGGCCTTCCAGCCCATCGCCGTGGTGAGCGGCGGGCTGCTGTTCCACACGGCAGTGGTACGGAGCCAGGGCATGGCCGCGCCGCGCGCGCCGACGCCCGCGCGGATCTTCGCCGTCGCCCTGCCGCTCGGCGCCTTCCTCGAAAGCGTCACGGGCTTCGCCGTCGGCGCCGTCTTCGCGCTCTCCGCGCTGCATGGCATGCGGATCGGCGGCGCGGTCGCGGTCGCGCTGGCGATGCAGGCGCTGGTGCTGGTGCCCTGGGGCGGGCTGGGGCCGGGCTCGGCGCTGGGCGCGGTGCTGGCGGGTGTGCCGGCGCAGGACATGGTCGCGCTGGTCGCCTGGCCCAATGCGGCCTGGCTGCTGACCCTCGCCCCCGTGCTCTGGTGGCTGCAGGCCAAGGCCGGCTATCCGGCGCCGCCGCGCGAGAAGGCCATGCAGGCGCTGATCCTCGTGACGCTGGCCGTGCTGCTGGTCGCGCTGCACAGGATCCTGCCCTTCGAAACGGTCGGTGTGGTGGCGAGCGGGATCGTGGCCGTCTGGGCGCTCTGGCGCGCCGACCGGCCGCGCGACCTCGCCACGGCGCTGCGGGCGAGCTGGCCCTATCTGCTGGTGACGGTCTGCCTGCTCGCCGCGCGGCTCGTGCCGAATCCGCCAGCCTTCCGGCCCTTCCCGGAGCTGCCCGGCTTTCCCATCACCCATGTCGCCGTCGTGCTGTGGATCGTGGCGCTCGGCCTGCTTGCCGCGCAGCCGCAGGGCCTGGCGCGGGTCAGCACCGCGCTGCACCGCGCCCTGCGGCCGGCGGCGGCCATGATGCTCTACGTCCTGCTCGGCCGATGGCTGGCGGGCGGCGGCGTGGCGCAGGCCCTCGCGCAATCGCTGATCGAGAGCACCGGCGACTTCGCGGCCTATGCGCTGGTGCCGATCGGCTTCCTCGCCGGCTTCATCACCGGCAGCAACGTGGGGGGCAACGCGGCGCTAATGCCGGTCCAGGTCGCGCTCGGGGCGCAGCTGGGCCTGCCGCAGCTGCTGGCGCCAGCGCTGCACAACTTCACGAGCGGCGCGGGCGCGGGCATGAGCATCGCCGGCACCGCCATGCTCTGCGCGCTCCTGGCCGACCGCACGCGGCCCGGGCAGGTATGGCGCGTGATGCTGCCTTCCATGGCGCTCGTGATGCTGGTCGGCACGCTGACGCTGATCTTCCTGAGGTGACCATGGCCGACTGGCAGACCGCCGAGCGTCGCTTGCTGCGCGACAAGACCCTGCGCCCACTCATCCAGCGCGTCGGCCCCTGCACCATGGAGGTGCTGCCGCGCGAGCCCTATGAGGCGCTGGTGCAGGCCATCGCGCACCAGCAGGTGCATGCCCGCGCGGCCGAGGCGATCCTGGGCCGCTTCGCCGCGCTGTATCCCCATGACAGCTTCCCGCCGCCCCGCTTCGTGCTCGACCTGCCGCCCGAGGCGCTGCGCGGCTGCGGCTTCTCCGGCTCCAAGGTCGCCGCCATCCGCGACATCGCCGAGAAGACGGTAGGCGGCCTGGTGCCGAGCCTGGAGGAGGCCGCGGCGATCGACGACGAGACGCTGATCCGCCGCCTCGTCGCCATCCGCGGCGTCGGCCAGTGGACGGTGGAGATGATGCTGATGTTCACCCTGGGCCGAACGGACATCCTGCCCGTGGACGATTTCGGCGTGCGCGACGGTTGGAAGCTGCTCACGGGCGCGGAAACACAGCTCAAGCCGAAGGAGCTGGCCGCGATCGGCGAGGCCTGGAAGCCCTGGCGGAGCGTCGCGGCCTGGTATCTGTGGCGCGCCTCGGACGAGGGGAAGAAGCGGAAGGCGGCGGAGGCGGCGACGGAGCCGCGCCCCGCCGCGAAGCGCGTGCGCCGGCCGACGGCCTAAGCTTTCCCCAGATAGGCCGTGGCATCGATCTCCACGAGGCAGTCGGGCGAGCCCAGGCCCGAAACGATGCAGGAGACGCGGTGCGGCGGGTCCTCGGCGAAATTGACGAAATAGACCTCGTTCATCGGCGCCCAATCCTCGCGATCCGTCACATAGACGGTGCACTTCACCACGTCCTTAAGCGTGCCGCCGGCGGCCTCGATCAGCGCGCGGATATTGTCGATGGTCTGCTGCGTCTGGGCGCGGACGTCGCCGATGGCGAAGCGGCCCTCGACGTCGCGGCCGGTCGAGCAGGCGAAGACGAAGCCACCCGCCTCCGTCGCCTGGGCGAAGGGCAGGCTGGGCTTGAACACCTTGTCGCTGGAAATGGCGCGCTTGGGCATGGCGGATCCTTCGAGGAGAACCCGCCCAGGCTGCCGAAATCGGCCCGCCCCGTCGACCGGGGCGGGAGAGGGCTACTTCCCGTAGCCGTAGCCATAGGGCGCGGGGGCCGGCGGCGGCGGCACGTAGCCCGGCGGGGGATAGCCGTAGCCATAGGCCGGGGGCGGAGGAGGCGTGGGCGTGGTGGCGGCGCCGACCAGCGCGCCGCCGGCGCCGCCGATGAGCGCACCCGCCGCCGCACCGCGGCCGCCGCCGGCCAGGCCACCGATGGCCGCGCCGCTGAGCGCGCCGATTCCGGCGCCGCCGAGCGCCCGCTGGCCGGGATCGTAGGGGTTGGTGCAGCCGGCGCCGATCAGGGCGACGCCTGCCAGCAGAACAACCGTGGTCTTACGCATTCAGCCGCTCTCCATGACCAGCCATCGTTCGGGGAATCTACCACCGCGCCTCCCCCGCCCACAATCGGATTCACCCCGGCGATGCCGGGGGTTTCGCCATGATGGCAAAGACTTAACCGCGATTGCCGTCAGCCGGCATTCTGCGGTTCGATCCCCGCCGCGCGCGCCGCGGCACCCCATTTCTCCATCTCGGACTGGGTGAAGTCGCGGCTCTGCTCGGGCGTGAGCGTCGAGACCTCGGCGCCCAGGATACGATGGCGGTCCACCACCTCCGGGCGCTGCAGCGCCGCCACGATCTCGCGGTGCAACCGCGTGACCACCGGCACGGGCAAGCCCGCCGGCGCCAGGACCATGCCCCAGGTCGTGGCCTCGAAGCCCGGCATGAAGGCCTCGCCCAGCGTCGGCACGTCGGGCAGCAGGGCCGAGCGCGTGGCGCCCGTCGTTGCCAGCGCCTTCAGGGCGCCGGACTGGATATGCGGCAGCGCCGCCGAGACGGTGTCGAACATCACGTCCACCCGGCCCGAGATCAGGTCCGGATGCGCCTGGGTGCTGCCGCGATAGGGCACGTAGGTCATCTCGATGCCGTTACGCTGGGCGAAGATCACCGGGGCGAGGCGCACCACGCCCGCCGTCGCGGCATAGGTGATGTGGCCGGCCGGCCTGGTGCGGGCGTAGGCCACCAGCTCGGCCGGCGTGTTCGCCACGAAGCTCCGCGCCGTGCAGAAGACCAGGGGCGTGCGCGTGGTCAGCGTCAGAAAGGTGAAGTCGCGCATCGTGTCGAAGGGCAGCCGGTAGAGCGCCGCATTCACCGGATGGCCGACCGAGACGAGGCCCAGCGTATGCCCGTCCGGCGCCGATTTCGCGATGACGTCGGTGCCGATCACGCCGTCCGCCCCCGCGCGATTTTCCACCGGCACGGGCTGGCCGAGCGCGGCCGACATGGGCTCGGCGATCAGCCGGGCCGTGATGTCCGAGACGCCGCCCGGGGTATAGGGCACGATCATGCGGATGGGGCGCGTCGGAAAATCCTGCGCGTGCAGGGCCTTGGCGCCGAGGATGAGGGAGGGGGCGGCCAGCAGGGCCGCGCGGCGGTGAAGGGTCATCGGACGTTTCTCCAGCCGGGATTTCTTCCCGGTCATGCCGTCATGCTGCGGCATGCCGGGCGTCCCTGGAAGGGAAACCTCTCTTCGCGCAAACGGCCGCTTTCGCTGGGCCCACTTTGGCCCTATCTCCCGCGGATGACCGAGACTCCGCTGAACCTGATCCGCAACTTCTCCATCGTCGCGCATATCGACCATGGGAAGTCCACGCTCGCCGACCGGCTGATTCAGTCGACCGGAACCGTGGCCGCGCGGGACATGAAGGAACAGCTGCTCGACAACATGGACATCGAGCGCGAGCGCGGCATCACCATCAAGGCGCAGACCGTCCGCATCAGCTACCCGGCCAAGGACGGCAACACCTACACGCTGAACCTCATGGACACGCCGGGCCATGTGGACTTCGCCTATGAGGTCAGCCGGTCGCTGGCCGCCTGCGAGGGCTCCCTGCTGGTGGTCGACGCCTCCCAGGGGGTCGAGGCGCAGACGCTGGCCAATGTCTATCAGGCGCTGGATGCGGGGCACGAGATCGTGCCCGTGCTCAACAAGATCGACCTCCCCGCCGCCGAGCCGGACCGGGTGAAGCAGCAGATCGAGGACGTGATCGGCCTCGACACCTCCGACGCGGTGATGATCAGCGCCAAGACCGGCCTCAACATCGAGGGCGTGCTGGAGGCCATCGTCACCCGCCTGCCGCCGCCCACGGGCGACGCCTCCAAGACGCTGACCGCCCTGCTGGTCGACAGCTGGTACGACGCCTATCTCGGCGTCGTGGTCCTCGTGCGCGTGAAGGACGGCCATCTGCGGAAGGGCCAGCGCATCCGCATGATGTCGAACAACGCCGTCCATACCGTGGAGCAGGTGGGCTACTTCACGCCGAAGATGGTGGCCTGCGAGAGCCTCGGGCCGGGCGAGATGGGCTTCGTCACCGCCGCCATCAAGACGGTGGCCGACACCAATGTCGGCGACACCATCACCGACGACCGCAACCCCGCCACCGAGGCGCTGCCCGGCTTCAAGCCCAGCATTCCCGTGGTGTGGTGCGGCCTCTACCCCGTCGATGCCGACGATTTCGAGAAGCTGCGCGAGAGCGTGGGCAAGCTGCGGCTGAACGACAGCAGCTTCCACTACGAGATGGAGACCTCGGCGGCGCTCGGCCTCGGCTATCGCTGCGGCTTCCTCGGCCTGCTGCACCTGGAGATCGTGCAGGAGCGCCTCTCCCGCGAGTTCGACCTCGACCTGATCGCGACCGCACCCTCCGTCGTCTACAAGCTGAAGCTGAACAGCGGCGTGGAGGAAGACCTCCACAACCCCGCCGACATGCCGGACCCCACCCTGATCGCCGAGATCCAGGAGCCCTGGATCAAGGCCACGATCATGGTGCCCGACGAATATCTCGGCCCCGTGCTGACCCTCTGCAACGAGCGCCGCGGCCGGCAGGTGGAGCTGACCTATGTCGGCACCCGCGCCATGGCGGTCTATATGCTGCCGCTGAACGAGGTGGTCTTCGACTTCTACGATCGCCTCAAGTCCATCAGCCGCGGCTATGCCAGCTTCGACTATTCGATGGAGGGCTACGAGGCCGGTGATCTCGTGAAGATCTCCATCCTCGTGAATGCCGAGCCGGTCGATGCGCTCTCCTTCATGGCGCACCGCAACCAGGCCGACCGCCGTGGCCGGCAGATCTGCGAGAAGCTGAAGGAGCTGATTCCCCGCCAGCTCTTCAAGATCCCCATCCAGGCCGCGATCGGCGGCCGGGTGATCGCGCGCGAAACCATCTCCGCCATGTCGAAGGACGTCACCGCCAAGTGCTACGGCGGCGACATCTCCCGCAAGCGCAAGCTTCTGGACAAGCAGAAGGAAGGCAAGAAGCGCATGCGGCAGTTCGGCAAGGTCGAGATTCCGCAGAGTGCCTTCATCGCCGCCCTCAAGATGGACAGCTGAGCGGGATGACCGACGGCGCGAAGGCGCCGACGGTCTGATCACACGCCGGCGACGTCAGAACTTCTCCACCCAGGGCCTGACCTCGATTTCCCAGGACCAGGCGCTGCGATGCTGGCGCAGCAGGTCTAGATAGCACTGCGCGACAGCGTCGGGATCGAGCGTGCTGTCCGGCCGGTCCGCCGGGTCCGGACGGTGGGCGGCGCGCACGCCGCCATCGACCACGACATGGGCGACATGGATGCCCTGCGGCGATAGCTCGCGCGCCGCGCTCTGCGCCAGGCCCCGCAGCGCGAACTTGCCCATGGCGAAGGGCGCGGAGAGAGCGAAGCCCTTCACCCCTGCGGTCGCACCGGTGAGCAGAATCGCGCCCTTCCCCGCCGGCACCATGCGCTTGGCGGCCTGCTGCACCGTGTAGAAGGCGCCCAGGGCCGAGACGGCGACGGCCCGCTCGACCTCCGCTGGATCGAGCTCGGCGATGGGGCCGCGGACGCGGCCGCTGGCGTTGTAGATCACGATCTCCGGCGCGCCGATCCTCGCCTCCGTCTCGGCGAAGAGTCGTTCCACCTGCCCGGCGTCGCTGGCATCGACCGGCAGCGCGACGGCGCCGGCCTCGACCAGCGGCGCGAGCCGGTCGACCTGCCGCGCGGCGACCACGACCGGAATCCCGGCCGCGCGCAGCAGCCGGGTGAGGGATCCGCTGATGCCGGGTCCGGCGCCGATGATGAGCCCGTTGCGATAGGGGATGTCGGTCATGGGGTCACCGTCGGCTGGGTGTTGGGAACAAGCTCGGGCTCGGCTTCCGTGCTGCGCTCGGGCAGGGGCGCGGCGTTGATGTCGAGGATTTCGCCCAGCCACAGGGAATGGGTCAGGTGGTCGGCCCTGGGCTGACCGGTCTCGGGATGGATCAGCACCGCGAGGCCGCGGCGGTTGAGCATGAGCCAGGGCACGAGGCGGGCGAATTCGCCGGCCGCGAAGGCGACCTGGTACATCGGCCTCGCATGCGGCCCGACCAGCCGGTCGTGCCAGCGGCCAAGAAGGACAGAGAAGCGCTGGGCGATTTCCGCGCGCAGGATCTCGGCGGCGGCGCGCTGTTCCGGGCCATCGAAATAGATATGGGCGTGATAGCCCTGGATCGTGTCGAGCGGCTGTACGGTCATGGATGGGCGAGGCTCCCGGGTTCGGTCCAGAGATGGGAACGTCGCTCCGGATTGCAGGAGCAACCATGAAGGCCATCCAGATCGGCCGTTACGGCGGCGCGCTCTCGCTGGAGGAGCGCCGCCTGATCGGCAAGCCGCTGCTCGACTTGCCGCCCCGCTGAGCCGCGCGCAATCTTCCGCGCGAGCAACGAAGGCAAGGCGTCCATGAAGCAACGCAATCTCGGCACCAGCGGACTGCTGGTCTCCACCATCGGCCTCGGCTGCAACAATTTCGGCGGAAGGCTGGACCTCGAGGGCACGCGCGCCGTCATCCACGCGGCCTTCGACCACGGCATCACCCTCTTCGACACGGCCGACATGTACGGCAACCAGGGCGGATCGGAGACGCTGATGGGCCAGGTGCTGGGCGACCGGCGCAAGGACATCGTGCTGGCGACCAAGTTCGGCCTGCCCATGGATGGCGAGAATGGCCGGCTCAAGGGTGGGTCGCGCCGCTACATCATGTCCGCCGTCGAGGCGAGCTTGAAGCGGCTGAAGACCGACTGGATCGACCTCTACCAGTACCACAAGCCCGATCCGCTGACGCCGACCGAGGAGACGCTGCGCGCCCTCGACGACCTCGTGAAGCAGGGCAAGGTCCGCTACATCGGCTGCTCCAACCTGCCGGGCTGGCAGGTGGTCGAGGCGCAATGGACCTCGAAGCATCTCGGCCTGAACAGCTTCGTCTCCTGTCAGGACGAGTATTCGCTGCTGGTCCGCAAGGCCGAGCAGGATGTGGTGCCCGTCGCCGCGCGCTACGGCATGGGGCTGCTGCCCTATTTTCCGCTGGCCAGCGGCATGCTCACCGGCAAGTACCGTCGCGGCGAGCCGACGCCGGCGGGCACGCGCATGGCCGGCACCGACCGCTACGCGCGCTACCAGACCGAGGGCAGCTTCGACGTGGTGGAGAAGCTGGACGCCTATGCAAAGGCCCGCGGCCACACGCTGGTCGAGCTCGCCTTCTCCTGGCTGCTGTCCAAGGCGCCGGTGAGCAGCGTCATCGCGGGCGCGACGAAGCCCGAGCAGATCGCGCAGAACGTGAAGGCGGGCGACTGGGCACTGACGGCCGCCGAGATCGCGGAGATCGAGGCTATCGCCGCGCCAGCGTGACCACGTAGCGGCACGGCGCCGAGGTCGGGTTCACGTATTCGCGATCCTGCGGCGTCGCGAGATCGAAGGACAGGCAATCCCCGGCACTCAGGACGGTTTCGCCATCGCCTTCCCGGATGACGAGGCCGCCCGAGATCAGCCAGACGCTGTGCCCCCGCATGAAGGCGTAGGAGGCGGCGGGATAGCCGACGCGCCCGCCCGCCGGCATCTCCACATGCACGAGCTCCGGATCGGCGCCGGGCGGCGTGAGCTGCCGGCGCCGATAGCCCGTCTCCGGATCGGTCCAGACTTCCTGCTCCGCAGCCCGCATCACCCGCCCGGCGCCGCCATCCGATTCGGCCCGCGCCAGCAGCGCCGAGACCGTCAGGCCAAAGGCGCCCGACAGGCGGCCGAGCAGCGTGGCGGTGGGACTCGCCTCGCCGCGTTCCACCTTGCTGATCATTGCGCGCGAGACGCCCGAGGCGGAGGCCAGTTCCGCGATCGCCCAGCCACGCGCCTCCCTCTCGCGCCGGATGCGGCCGGCGAGCAGGAGCTGCAACGGGTCATCCATCATAGTAGACATGTTATCACTTTGATGGAATTCTTCCGCCATGGCCATCGAATCCTACAAGCCGCCCGGGCTGGGTCACAACGGGGGCCCTCCCCTGGATCCCGACGCCTCCTGGCGCGTCTTCTGCTGGCGCAAGGCCCATAAGAAGGCCTGGAAATCCCCACCCCGCGAGGTCGTCCTCCGGCGCCTGGCCCGGGCCGAGGAGCTGGGGATGACCTACAAGGACTACACGCTCGAGATCATGGAGCGCGGCCGGTACCTCTGAGCCAAAAGAAAAGCCGCCGCGGTCACCCGCGGCGGCTTCTGCATTCCGGCAGGAGGCCGGAGGCTCAGATGTAATGCTCTTCCAGCGGCGAGAAGCCGTTGAACTTCTGGCTGGCATAGCTCGTCACATAGGCGCCGGTCGCCAGCAGCTCCACGCGGTCGCCCGCCGTCAGCGCCGTCGGCAGGCGGTAGTTGGACTTCTCATAGAGCGTGTCCGTGCTGTCGCAGGTCGGGCCGGCGATGGTCACGGGGCCGTCGGCGGTGCCGTCATGCGGCGTGCGGAAGGCGTACTTGATCGCCTCGCCCTCGGTCTCCGCCAGCCCGCCGAAGCGGCCGATGTCGAGATAGACCCAGCGGACGGGATCGTTCGCGGCCTTGCGGCTCACCAGCACGACCTCGGCCTGGACCACGCCGGCATCGGCCACCAGGAAGCGGCCGGGCTCGATCACGATCTCGGGCAGGGAATTGCCGAAATGCTCGACCATCGCGCCCATGATGGCCGCGCCGATCTCGACGATCTCCGGCACCTCGGACTTGTAGCGGACGGGGTAGCCGCCGCCGAGGTTGACCATGCGCACCTTCACCCCGGCATCCACCAGGTCGGTGAAGAGCATGGCGACCTTGGCGATCGCCGCCTCATAGGCCGCGGTGCGCGTCTGCTGGCTGCCGACGTGGAAGGAGAGGCCGAAGGGGTCGAGGCCCAGCTCGCCGGCCTTCACCATCAGATCCTTCGCCATCTCGACCTCGCAGCCGAACTTGCGGCTGAGCGGCCACTCGGCGCCATCATTGCCGACGAGGATGCGGCAGTAGACGCGGCTGCCGGGCGCGGAACGGGCCAGCTTCTCCAGCTCCATCTCGCTGTCGAAGGCAAACATGCGCACGCCGCGCGCATAGGCGGCCGCGATGTCGCGCTCGCGCTTGATGGTGTTGCCGTAGGAGATTGCCTCCGGCTCGGCGCCGGCGTCCAGGCACATCGAGACCTCCTGGAAGGAGGCCGCGTCGAAATGCGAGCCGAGGCCGACCAGGCGCTCCAGCACGGGCGCCGCCGGATTCGCCTTCACGGCGTAATAGATGCGGGCGAGCGGAAGCGCGTCGCGCAGCCGGCGGAAATTCTCCGCGACGCGGTCGACGTCAAGAACCAGGCACGGCGTCGCCGGCTGGGTGTCCGCAAGGAAGCGAGCGACCTTAGGGGTCATCGCAGCACCTTCCACAAACGAGTGGAACTACCCCTTTCGAGGGGCAGCCCCAGATTGACGAAACGGTCGAACGAACCAGCGACCAGAAGAAGACCGGGAGGGTGAGCCCCCGGGGTTGCCAGAACGCTTGACGTCGTTGCGTAAACCTTGCGCCGCGGTGGCGAGCCGGAAGTGAGGCTCTGCTCCGTGGGCCTGGGGCCAGAGGCACGTGCGTACTGCGTCTTGTGGGGCGGCACTTAGGGCTGCTCGCCCGGGGATGCAAGCAGCTTTGCGGGCGGCGACGAAAATTTTTCGTGATGCCCCCGGTTCGGCCGGAAAGGCCGCCGGAACCTTCCCGGGGATCGCGGCGAAACGCCCGCGACGCCCCCCGGAAGGCCGGAGTGTTTACGGCGCGCGTCTGACCTGCGCGTGACGCATTTGTTACAGCGTGCCCGGGTAGGAGCCGCCATCGAGCAGGATGCTCTGCCCCGTCGTGAAGCCGGCATGGGCCGAGCAGAGGAAGGCGGCGAAATTGCCGAATTCCTCGGCCGTGCCGAGACGGCCGGCGGGGATGGCCTTCACCGCGTTGCGCTCCAGCTCGTCCATCGTGGAGGTGCCAGCGGCCACGACCTGGCGCCAGTTGCCGCGAATCCGGTCCGTGTCGAAGGGCCCGGGAAGCAGGTGGTTGATGGTGACGTTGTTCACCGCCACCCGCCGCGCCAGCGAGGCCAGCGCGCCCGTGAGGCCCGCCCGTGCGCCGTTGGAAAGCTCGAGCCGCGCGATCGGCGCCTTCACCGAATAGCTGGTGATGTTCAGAATCCGGCCGAACTTCCGCTCGGTCATCTTCGGCAGCACCGCCTTGATGAGCGCGATCGGCGTCAGCATGTTGGCCTCGACGGCCTTGCGCCAGTCGTCGAGCTCGAAGCCCGAGAACTCGCCCTGCGGCGGGCCGCCGGCATTGGTGATGAGGATGTCCGGATCCGGGCAGGCGGCCAGCACATCGGCCCGGCCGGCCTCGGTCGTGATGTCGCCCTGGACGGTCTTCACCTTCACGCCCGTCGCGTCGCGGATGGCCTTGGCCGTGGCCTCTAGCGCCTCGCCGCCGCGGGCGGTGATGATCAGCTCGGCGCCCTCGCGCGCCAGGGCCTCCGCACAGCCGCGGCCGAGGCCCTTCGAGCCGGCGCAGACGATGGCCCTGCGCCCCTTGATACCGAGATCCATGATTCACTCCCGTTTGGATGTCGGGATTGATCCTGACTCGGCCCGGCAGTCCCGGCTAGAGCGCTTTCCGTTCGCCAGCGCTCGCGTAAAACGCTCCAGCCCCTTGTTTTGGCAGGCATCTTTACCCGACCGGATGATGTCATCCGATCGGGTGATGCCTTAGCGGATCAGACCGCTCATCGGGCTCGACGCATCCGCGCGGTAGTCGCGCGGCATGCGCCCGGCCAGGAAGGCCTCCCGCCCCGCGATCACCGCATGCTTCATGGCGACAGCCATCTTCACCGGGTCCTGCGCATGGGCGATGGCGCTGTTCAGCAGCACGGCATCGCAGCCGAGCTCCATGGCGAAGGCCGCCTCGCTGGCCGTGCCGATGCCGGCATCCACCAGCACGGGAACCTTCGCGTTCTGCTTGATGCTGCGGATCATGTAGGGGTTCACCACCCCCATACCCGAGCCGATGGGCGCGCCCAGCGGCATGATGGCGACGCAGCCCATCTCCTCCAGCCGCTTCGCCGCGACCGGATCATCCGCGCAATAGACCATCACCTCGAAGCCGTCCTCGAGCAGGGCGGCGGCGGCCTCGAAGGTGCCGGCCATGTCGGGGTAGAGGTAGGGCGGCGGGCCCAGCACCTCGAGCTTCACGAGGTTCCAGCCGCCGGCCTCGCGCGCCAGGCGCAGCGTGCGCACCGCCTCCTGCGCCGTGTGGCAGCCGGCGGTGTTGGGCAGGTAGGTGTAGTCCTTGGGCGAGACGAAATCCTGCAGCATCGGCGCCGTAGCGTCGCTGAGGTTCACCCGGCGGACGGCGACGGTGACGATCTCCGCGCCGCTGGCGCGGATGCTCTCGCCGGTCTGCTTCAGCGTCTTGTAGCGGCCAGTGCCGACGATGAGGCGCGAGTTGAAGCGGCGCCCGGCCACCTCCCAGCTGTCGTCGGTCGCCACGGGCATCTTGATGTCGTCGGGCATGGCTCAGCCGCCTCCGATGAAGTGAACGATCTCGATGGCGTCGCCGGCGCAGAGTATCGTCGTGGCATATTGCGAACGCGGCACGATCTCGAGGTTGCGCTCGACGGCGACCTTGCGCTCCGCGAGGCCGATCTCGGCCAGCAGATCCGTGACGCTGGTGCCGGGCGCGACGGCACGGGCCTCGCCATTGACCATGAGGGCCAATCGGTCGGCGGCGGACGGCATGAGGGTGTCGGGCATCTCTCGCTTCATCCCAATATTAGATTCGAAGGGGGTCGCGCGACGCCGTGCTCCCATCCCTTCGCCGGCATGACCCGGATCAGGTTCTAAGGGTTGACCGCGTCATCGCGGAATCTCAGCCCTCTGGAAGGGCTCCCCTTGGTCGATCGATACTGCGTCTTTCGCCTTGTTCAAGTCAACCACTCGATCCCCGAGCGGGACATGCGGCGACACCCCGCCAGGCGCGAACCCGGCGGGGCGTGGAGCGTCAGGGAAAGTCGGCCCGCGCCCCTCGTCAGGCCGACGGGGGCACGGGCCTTCGCCTCAGTTGCGGACGCTCAGCGTCGACGAATCGAAGCGGACGACGCGGTAGGCCTCGCCCACCTTCACGACCGCCGTCTCGCGGCCGAAGTCGACGGCGACGACCTGGGCATTCGGCGTCCCGGCCAGCTGCAGGTTGTTGAGGAGAATGACCGCCAGGACCTCATAGACGGAGTTCCCACCGGTCGCGCGGCTCTGCACCTCCGTGCGGGTCGCGGGGGACAGCTCGGCGAGGATGGCCTGCTGGAAGGCTGGCCCCGGCGCGGCCAAGGCGGAAGAGGCGGCGAGGACGACCGGAAGGGCGGCGAAGCGCGCCAGGTGGCGGAAGGAGATCATCTTGCATTCCTTTGACGAACGGACGCGGCCGGAAAGCTCTCTCCGGGAAGGGGCGCCTCCCTCCCGCCTCCCCCATGGCCGGCAGCGCTGAATCCACGGCGGAGCACGGCAAGAGAAAAGGCGGCCGACCCGGCCGGACAACCGCGCGGCGGCCCCATAGGGCCGGAAAGGGACGATCAGCCGAGGACCGGGACCCGAGGCACGAAGCCGGCGCCGATCCGGGGCGCTCCCGGCCGCCCGGTGCCCTGGCCAAAACGCGGCCGCGCTTGCCCGCGCCTCGCGTCGCGTGCTAGCCCGGCCCCCTTCCAGAGGCCTCCCAGGAAATCGGCATGAACCTGATCGCCGTGTTCAACGGCCCCAATCTCAACATGCTGGGCACGCGCGAGCCGGAGAAGTACGGCACGGCAACGCTCGACGATGTCGAGAACCTCTGCGCCGAAGCGGCGGAAGAGCTGGGGCTGGCCATCGACTTCCGGCAAACCAATGTCGAGGGCGAACTGGTCTCCTGGATTCAGGAGTGCCGCGGCCGCGCCGCCGGCATCGTGATCAACCCTGCGGGCTACACCACCACCTCGGTCGCCATCCTGGACGCGCTTCTGGCCGTCGGGCTGCCGGTGATCGAGGTCCATATCACCAATATCCATCGGCGCGAGGAGTTCCGGCATCATAGCCTGGTCTCCAAGGCCGCCACCGGTGTCATCGCCGGCCTGGGCGTCGCGGGCTACGCGCTCGCGCTCCAGGCCATGTCGGGGATCATCGGCGGAGATGAGGACGAAGACGCATGACCAGCGGCATCCAGTTCGACCCGGAGGCGATCCGCAAGCTCGCCGAAATCCTGCGTGAGACGGACCTCACCGAGATCGAGCTCTCGGAGAAGGAGGCCCGCATCCGCGTGGCCCGCATCCTGCCGGCGGTTACCGTCGCCGCCCCCGTGATGCAGGCGGCGGCCCCCCTGGCGGCGCTGCCCGCCGCGGCGCCGGTGGCCGCGGCCCCGGCCGCCGACCCGTCGGCCATCGACCCCAAGAATCCGGGCCTGGTGACCTCGCCGATGGTGGGCGTCGCCTATCTCTCGCCGGAGCCGGGCGCGCCGCAGTTCATCCAGCTCGGCGCCAAGGTGGCGCAGGGCCAGACGCTGCTGCTCATCGAGGCGATGAAGACCTTCAACCAGATCAAGGCCCCGCGTGCCGGCACCGTCACGCGCATCCTGATCGAGACGGGCACGCCGGTGGAATACGGCGAGCCGCTGGTGCTGGTGGAATAGGCCGGGAACCGGCTCCATGATCAAAAAGATCCTCATTGCGAACCGCGGCGAGATCGCGCTTCGCATTCATCGCGCCTGCCAGGAGATGGGCATCCGCACCGTCGCCGTGCACAGCACGGCCGATGCCTCGGCCATGCATGTGCGCCTCGCCGATGAGAGCGTGTGCATCGGCCCGCCGCCGGCGCGCGACAGCTACCTCAACGTCGCCGCCATCCTCTCTGCCGCGACCATCACCGGCGCCGAGGCGATCCATCCCGGCTACGGCTTCCTGTCGGAGAACGCGGCCTTCGCCGAGATGGTGGAGGCGCACGGCCTCATCTTCATCGGCCCGACCGCCGCGCATATCCGCATGATGGGCGACAAGATCGCCGCCAAGGACGCCATGCGCGGCCTCGGCGTGCCGCTCGTGCCCGGCTCGGCCGGCGCGCTCGACAGCCTCGAGGAGGCGGCCGAGGTCGCCGAGCGGATCATGTATCCCGTCCTCATCAAGGCGGCCGCGGGCGGTGGCGGGCGCGGCATGAAGGTGGCGCACAGCGCCGACGAGCTCGAGGAAGCCTGGCGCGTCGCGCGCACCGAGGCGAAGGCGGCCTTCGGCAACGACGCCGTCTACATGGAGAAGTACCTCGACAAGCCGCGGCACATCGAGCTCCAGATCCTGGCGGACAACCACGGCAACGTGGTGCATTTCGGCGAGCGCGACTGCTCGCTGCAGCGCCGCCACCAGAAGCTGGTCGAGGAGGCGGGCTCCCCCGCGCTGAATGCCGCCGAGCGCGAGGCGCTGGGTGCGCAGGTGACCTCGGGCCTGCGCAAGCTCGGCTACCGCAACGCCGGCACGCTGGAGTTCCTCTACCAGGACGGCCAGTTCGCCTTCATCGAGATGAACACCCGCCTCCAGGTCGAGCATCCGGTGACCGAGATGGTCTGCGGCGTGGACCTCGTGCGCGAGCAGATCCGCATCGCCGCGGGCGAGGCGCTCGGCTACGGCCAGGAGGATGTCAGGTTCTCGGGCCATGCGATCGAATGCCGCATCACGGCCGAGGATCCGGTGACCTTCGCGCCCTCCCCCGGCCGGGTGAACACCTTCCATGCCCCCGGCGGCCTGGGCGTGCGCGTCGATAGCGCGCTCTACTCCGGCTATTCGGTGCCGCCGCATTACGACAGCCTCGTCGCCAAGCTCGTGGTGCATGCCCCGAACCGCGCCCAGGCCATCGCCCGGATGCATAGGGCGCTGCAGGAGATGGTGGTGGACGGCATCGCCACCACCCTGCCGCTGCATCAGCGCATTATGGCGGATCCGGAATTCCAGTCCGGTGAGTACACCATCCATTGGCTGGAGCGGTTCGTCGGCCGCACGGAATGATCCGTCGGCCGGCGCAACGATTCTTCATGGGGCGCGGCACAGTCTGACATTCCGAAACGGGTGCCAGGGGGTGTAGGGTGGGGCCGTGGAACCCTCCAAGGCCCGAACGCCGCGCCCAGCCTGCTCCGCGATTCCGGATTGATCGCTCGTGTCGCGCCGCCAGATGGACATCACGCCTGAGCTGATGCTTCGGGCCTACCGCATCGGCCTCTTCCCGATGGCCGAGAGCCGGGACGCACGCACCCTCTACTGGCTGGACCCCGAGCAGCGCGGCGTCATTCCGCTCGACGGCTTCCACCTGCCCAAGCGCCTGGCGCGGCGCCTGAGGCAGGCGCCCTACCGCATCACGGCCGACCGTGACTTCGCCCGCGTGATCGACGAATGCGCCGCCCCGCGCCCCAGCTCGCCGGACAGCTGGATCAACGCGGAGATCCGCTCCCTTTTTCTCACGCTGCACGAACAGGGCCACGCCCATTCCATCGAGGCCTGGCAGGGCGAGGAGCTGGTGGGCGGGCTCTACGGCGTCGCGCTCGGCGGGGCCTTCTTCGGCGAGAGCATGTTCAGCCGGCAGGTCGATGCCTCGAAGATCGCGCTCGTGCATCTGGTGGCCCGGCTGCGGCTCGGCGGCTTCACCCTGCTCGACGCGCAGTTCCAGACCTCGCACCTGGCGCAGTTCGGCACCGAGGAGGTGCCGCGCGCCACCTACAAGCACCTGCTCGCCAATGCCGTGGACCTGCCCGCGCGCTTCCTGCTCGATCCGCCGGAGCCTCTGGTGGAGGAGGAGATCGCGCGGCTGCGGAGCGCGGGCGACTAGACCATCCGCAGCAGGGTGCCGTCCTTGCGGATCGCCTGGTGGAAGACCACGGCGGCGATGTGCAGGGCGAGGAGCACCACGATCGCCCAGCCGAGCCAGGCGTGCAAAGCACCCAGGACGTTCCCCAGCCGCTCATTCGCCTCCATGAATTTCGGGAAGTCGATGAGGCCGAGATAGGCCGTCTCCCCGCGCAGCGGGAAGCCGAAGGCATTGGTCAGGAAGAAGCCGAGCAGCGGCTGCACCATCAGCGCGGCATAGAGGAGATGATGCACGCCCTGGGCCGCGAATCGCAGCGGTGCCGGCAGCGTGGCATCCGGCGGCACCGGATGGCGGATCCGCCACCACAGGCGCAGCGCCGACACCAGCAGGATGGTGAGGCCGGCGCTCTCATGCACGGCGTAGAAGCCGCCCTTGCTCTCTTCGGCGAGGTGCTTGATCACGAAGCCGGTCGGCAGCGCGACCGCGATGAGCGCGACCGTGATCCAGTGAAACCATTTCGACGTCGAGGGATATGCCATGCCCGCCTCCCCGGCTCTCTGCGCGATCGTGTCATGAGACGACGTGCCGCGCACGCGGATTGGTCGGTCTCGCCCGCGAAGCGCTGGGCCTGCGTGGCGGAGGCCGATGGGCGCGAATGGCGGATGGAGGCGCCCTGCCCCGTGCCGGACCTCGCGACCCTGGCCGAGGCCCTGCGCGGCGATGGCGCCCCTGCCGTGCTGGGGCTCGACCTGCCGCTCGGCGTGCCGCGGCACTATGCGCGGCAGCGGCCCGAGGCGGGCTTCGTGGAATTCCTGCGCCGCCGCGCGGGCGATCCGCGCTTCTTCCTGGTGAACGACACGCTCGGGACCGTGGGGCTCGAGGCACCCTTCTATCCGATGCGCGGCCTCAAGGGCATGACGCGCGCGAGCCACGCGGCCGCGCTCGGCCTGCCCGGCGCCGAGGCGCTGCATCGCTGGTGCGACGCTGCCACCGCAACCCGCCCGGCCGGCGCGCCGCCCTTCTGGACGCTGGGCGCCAACCAATCGGGCAAGGCGGGGCTCTCGGCCTGGCGGGACTGGCTGGCGCCTTCCCTGGCCCAGGAGGCACCGATCGACCTCTGGCCCTATGCCGGCCCGCTGCAGGGGCTGCTGCGCCCCGGCCGGCTCGCCGTGGCGGAGGTCTATCCGGCGGAGGCTCTGCGGCAGCTCGGCCTCCGGCTGCGCGGCAGCAAGCGCGACCGGGCCGCGCGCCTCACCTTGGCGGAACCGCTGCGCGAGGCCATGGCGCGCCTGCGCGTGGCGCCGTCGGCGGCGCTGAAAGCCGCGCTTCTCGACGGCTTCGGCGCGGATGCAGCGGGCGAGGACCGGCTGGACTGCACGCTGGGCCTGCTCGCGCTCATCGCCGTGCTTGACGGCCACCGCGCCGACTTCATCCCGGAGGACGAGGCGGTGCGGCGCTGGGAGGGCTGGGTGCTGGGCCAGGCGGAGCTGCCCCGGATGGCGCTTCAGCCCTTGGGCGAGGAGGCCACGTAGCCGGCCTTTCGCCCCGTCTCGAAGCCGCAGGATTCGTAGAACAGGCGCACCGCCGGGTTGGTCCGCGCCGTCAGCAGATACACCTGATAGGCGCCCGCCCCCCAGGCCGCAGCCAGCGCGGCCTCGACCACGGCGCGGGCATGGCCCTGCCGGCGATGGTCCGCATGCGTGACGACATTCTCCAGCAGCGCATAAGGCCGCCCGCCGCGCATGAGGTTGGGCATCGTCCCCAGCATGCAGCTGGCGACCAGCGTCCCGCCGGAGAACGCCACGAAGAGATGGCAGTCCGGCCGCGCGAGGATCTCGCCCAGGATCCGCGCGGCGGTCTCGGGCGGCAGGTCCGGCCGCGCGGGATTCAGGTGGAGATAGAGCGCCTGGAGCGCGCCGAGATCGGAAGCGACGGCGGTCCGAACCCGGCGCATGCCCTCAGGCCGCGGCCGCGTAGGCCCCCTTCCGCGCCAGTGCCACCAGCAGCTCCAGCAGCGGCGCGCGCACCCCGGCCTGCTTCGCGAGCTGCAGCGGCACGGTGAAGAGCGCGTCGAATTCCAGGCCGCGCCCCTGCTCCAGGTCCTGCAGGATCGAGGGCTTGTGGGCGATGCCCACGGAGCGGAGGATCTGCTTCTCCGCATCGGCCTGGATCGGATGGCCGAGGGCGCGGGCGATCTCCATCGCCTCCCGCATCACCGTCAGGCCCGCCTCCATGATGGCGGGCTCGTCGAAGGTGCCCTTCATGTGCCGGCGGGAAAGCAGGCAGATCGGACCGTTCACCAGGTTGTTGAGCAGCTTGGTCCAGATCTCGGTGCGGATGTCGGGCGAGACCACACCGCCCATCCCCGGCCCATCCAGCGCCGCGGCGATGGCCTGCACGCGCGGCGAAAGGCTGCCGTCCAGCTCGCCGAAGAGCACCCGATTCGTGGCGCTCTGCACCTTCACCGTGCCGGGGCACATCACCGTGCAGGCGGACCAGACTACGCCGCCGATCGTGCGCTCCAGACCGATCTTCTGCCGCACCGATCCGGTCGGATCGAGCACGTCGAGCCCCTCGCCCCACCACCAGGGGATGCCGTTGATGACGAAGACGACCGGCGTCTCCGGCCCCAGCAGCGGCGCGATGCTGTCGGCCACGCCGGTGAGCGCCGGCGCCTTCACCGTGACGATGACCGCATCCTGCGGGCCGAGCCTCGCCGGCTCCTGCTCGGCCCGCACCTTCACGTTGAAGGCGCCCTCCGGCGTCTCGACGGTGAGGCCCTCGGCCCGGATGCCCTCAAGCTGCGGGCCGCGCGCGACGACGCTGACCTCGGCCTTGCCGGCACGGGCCATGCGGCCCGCGACATGGCTGCCGATGGCCCCCGTGCCGAAAATCGTCACCTTCATTCAGGCGGCGCCCTTCATGGCGGAAAGCATCGCCGTCGCTGCCTCCACGAGGCGCGCGACGATCCGCGCGCCATGCTCCGCCCGGCAGCCCGAGGAATCGGCTGCGGCGACGCCGCCCGCGGCGACCTCCTCGCCCTCGATCGGCACGCCGAAATCCACGCCCGCGGCGCGGATGGTCCCGAAGCCGCTGACCGGCAGGCCGAGGAAGGGCGGCAGCGGCTGGCGCGGCTTCATCGCCGTTGGCGCGCAGAGGTCCGGCCGCAGGTGCAGCGCGACGGAGCCGATGGGATCGCCGCCATGGCCGAGCGTCTCCGGCGATCCGCCCAGCTCCTTCTGCCAGCCGCCCGCCGACTTCCAGAGATGCAGCACGGGCGCGACCACGCCCTGGCCGTGTCGCAGGCGGCGCTGCGCCTCCTCGATCGAGGGGATGTTTCCGCCATGGCCGTTGAGCAGCAGGATCCGCTTCGCCCCACCCTCATGCAGCGCCACCAGCACGTCGGTCACCAGGGCGGTGAGCGTGGCGGGGCTGAGCGCCACGCCGCCCGGCACGCCGCGGAAGAAATCGGCGCCGCCGAAGGCCAGCGTCGGCAGGACCAGCACGTCGCCGGCGGCTTCCGCGATGCGGAGCGCGATGGCCTCGGCCAGCAGGTAGTCGCCCATGGGGAAAGCAGGGCCATGCGTCTCCGTGCTGCCCATGGGCACGAGCACGGCATGGCCGGCGGCGATGCGCCGCGCGACTTCGGGGGCGGGAAGTTCGGAGATTTTCATCGAAGCATGTCCACGGCGATGCGGGAGAGCGCCTGCACGCCGAGCGCGATGCAGCGTTCATCCGGCTGGTAGAAGGCGTTGTGCAACCGATCCTCGCGGCCCGGCGCGCCGGAGCCCACGCGCAGGTGGAAGGCCGGCGCGCGCGAGGCGAATTCGGAGAAGTCCTCGGCGCCCATGGAGGGGTCGCTGTTCTCCAGCTCCGCGCCGAAATGCGCGGCGACGGAAGCGATGGCGGGGTCGAGGATGCGGTCGTCATTATAGAGAGCGCCGCAGAGGCGCGTGTACTCGATGCTCGCCTCCATCCGCATCGCCGCCGCCGTGTTGTCGACCAGGCGGCGGATCGCGCGCTCGGCCGTCTCGCGCGCCTTGGGATGCAGCGTGCGCACCGTGCCCTTCAGCGTCACGCGCTCGGGGATGATGTTGTGCGTGGTGCCGGCCTGGAACATGCCGACCGTGACGACGCAGGAATGGATCGGATTCTGCTCGCGGCTCACGACCGTCTGCAGCTGCGTCACGATATGCGCGGCGCCGACGATGGGATCGACCGCGGCGTCCGGATGCGCGGCGTGGCCCGACTTGCCGCGCAGCACGATGTCGAACTTGTCCGCCGCCGAGAGCGAATAGCCGCGCACATAGCCGAAGGTGCCGACCTCCATCTCCGGGTGGTTGTGGAAGCCGATGGCCATGTCGATGCCCTCGGCCGCGCCGTCCTCGATCATGGCCTTCGCGCCGCCCAGAATCTCCTCGGCCGGCTGGAAGACCAGGACGATCCGGCCCGCGAGGTTGGGCGCCAGGCCCTTCAGCACCTCGGCCGCGCCGAGCAGCGTGGTCGTGTGGATGTCATGCCCGCAGGCGTGCATCTTGCCCTCGTTCCGGCTCGCGAAGGACAGGCCCGTCTCCTCCTGGATCGGGAGCGCGTCCATGTCCGCGCGGATGGCCAGGGTCGGACCCGGCCGGCCGCCCTCGATCACGCCGAGCACGCCGGTCCGCCCCACGCCGGTGCGGTGCTGGATGCCCATCCGGGCGAGCTCCGCCGCCACGATTCCCGCGGTGCGCACCTCCTCGAAACCGAGCTCGGGATGGGCGTGCAGGTCGCGGCGGATCTCGATCAGGCGAGGCTCCAGTGCGGTCGCGTGCTCGCGGATACGGGCTTCGGGATCGTTGATGATCATGGGGGCTTTCCCGGACGGAGGAGGAGCGGCCACCGCATCCTCCGCGCCGTACCGCGGGCTGTCCAGCGCCCGGCTGCCGGGCTCCCCAAAGCTTGCAGCAGGCTGAACGACATGCCATAGGCGCTAATCAAATAATGTCTGCCGTATAGACAAACTTCGGCCAAAGTTGGGGGTTACGATTGATGGTCCAGTGGCCTCGCCGCGCAATCCTGGGAGGTGGCCTTGCGCTGCCCGCCCTTGCGCGCGCCCGGGCCACCGGCGTCCAGGCGGCGTGGCCCTCCCAGCCGATCAAGCTCATCGTCCCCTTCGCGCCCGGCGGCACCACGGACCTGATCGCCCGGCTTGTGGCCACGCCCCTTCAGGAAAAGCTGGGGCAGCCGATCGTGGTGGAGAACCGGCCCGGCGCCGGTGCCTCGGTCGGTAGCCTCCTCGTCGCCCAGGCCGTGCCGGACGGCCACACCCTTCTTCTCTCGAACATCGCCAGCCACGCGATCTCGCCGGCGCTCTACGGCAACCTGCGCTACGATCCCGTGCGCGACTTCAGCCATATCGCGCTGCTGACGCTGAACCCCTCGGTCTTCGTCGCCTATCCGCGCGCAGGCATCGCGAACCTCGACGACATGGCCCGCCTGCATCGCGAACGCGGGCTCGACATGGCCAGCAGCGGATCAGGCTCCTCGAACCATCTGCTCATCGTCCGCATGGGCAGCATCCTAGGCCGCGAGTTCAACCACATTCCCTTCCGCGGCGCCGGCCCGGCCATGACGGCCGTGATCGGCGGCCAGGTCCCGCTGATGAGCGACAGCCTGCCCTCCGCCGCCAGCCATATCCGGCAAGGCAGCGTGAAGGCGATCGCCATGAGCAGCGCCGAGCGCCACCCCTCCTTTCCCGATGTGCCGACCTTCCGCGAGCAGGGCCACGACGTGGTGACCAGCAGCTGGTTCGGCCTCTCAGGCCCGGCGCAGCTGCCCCGGCCGATCGTGGACCGCCTCTCGCGCGAGGTGAGCGCCATTCTAGACACCCATTCGACGCGATCGCGCCTCGCGGAGATCGGCGGTTCAGCGGGGCAATACTCCCCCGAGGAATACGCCGCTTTCGTGGCCTCGGAAGTCGCCCTCTGGGGCCCGTTGGTTCGCGAAACTGGCGCAAAGCCTGACTGACTCGTAAGATTTGAACGGTTTTCGGTTGCCGCTTGGCAGTTTATTCAAAATGCTGGAAGTTTCCGGCCCGAGGCGGGAGTGAGGGATTTATGAAATTGAACGTAAATGGGAAGGACATGGCATCAGGGCTTATCCTGATGGCCATTGCCTTAGCCGGCCTATACCTGAACCTGGATCATAGTCTTGGTACCGCAAGGCGCATGGGCCCGGGCTACATGCCGGCCATGGTGTTCTGGATTCAGGCCGGACTGGGCGCCCTTGTGGTGTTCTTCTCGCTGATGAATGGCCCCGATCCGCTCGAGCGGTGGACGGGCCTCGATATCGGCACCTTCCTCGGCGGCATCGTCGCGGGTCTGGCTGCCTTCTGGATCGCCCCCTCCATCTGGGGCTTCTTCGGGCAGACCTACAACGCCGTCGGCGTTGGCCTTGCGGTGGGCTTCTTCGTCATGGCCATTTCGGCCGGCTGGAAGATGCTCGCGATCATCTGCGCCTCGGTCTCCCTCTTCGGCCTTCTGTTCGAGCATGCCGGCTTCTTCATCGGACTGGCGACGCTCATCATCGTGTCCTGCTTCGCGGAGCCGACCCACACCAAGAAGGGCATCGTTGGCGTCACCGCCTTCCTTCTGGCCCTCAGCTGGTGGGTGTTCATCTACGAGCTCGATATCCGCGTGAATCTGTGGCCGCAGTTCTGAGCGGGATAAAGGAAAGCGACCATGGACCTCTTAATTAGCAACCTCGGGCACGGGTTCGGGGTAGCGCTCAGCTTCCAGAACCTGGCGTTCGCGCTGCTCGGCGCACTGATCGGTACCGCCATCGGCGTTCTGCCGGGCATCGGCCCGGTGGCGACCATCTCCCTGCTGCTGCCGATCACCTTCGGTCTGCCCGCCACCACCGCCATCATCATGCTTGCCGGCATCTACTACGGCGCGCAGTACGGCGGTTCGACCACGGCCATCCTGCTGAACCTGCCGGGTGAGGTGTCGTCGGTCGTGACGACACTCGAAGGCTACAAGATGGCCCGCAACGGCCGCGCCGGTGCGGCGCTGGCCACCGCGGCGCTCGGCTCCTTCTTCGCCGGTACCGTGGCGACCATCCTCGTGGCCGCCTCCGGCCCGGTGCTGACGCAGGTGGCGTTGAGCTTCGGTCCAGCGGACTACTTCTCACTGATGTTGCTAGGCCTGATCATTGCCTGCGTTCTCGCGCAGGGCTCGATCGTGAAGGCCATCGGCATGGTGGTGCTGGGTGTGGCCCTCGGCCTCGTCGGCACGGACGTGCAGACCGGCCAGCAGCGCTTCACCTTCGGCATCCCCGAGCTTTCCGACGGCCTTGGCTTCGTGCCGATCGCCATGGGCATGTTCGGCATCGCCGAGATCGTGCTGAACCTCGAGCGTCCTGAGTCCCGCTCGATCCTGAGCACCAAGGTGGGCCAGCTCTGGCTGACCAAGGAAGAGTTCAAGCGCTCCACGCCGGCCGTTCTGCGCGGCACCCTCGTCGGCAGCTTCCTGGGCCTTCTGCCCGGTGGCGGCGCCTCGCTCGCGGCCTTCGGCTCCTATATGATGGAGCGGAAGATGTCGAAGGGCCGGGCCATGTTCGGCAACGGCGCCATCGAGGGCGTGGCCGGTCCGGAAGCCGCGAACAACGCGGCCGCCCAGACCAGCTTCATCCCGCTGCTGACGCTCGGCATTCCGTCCAACGCCGTGATGGCGCTCATGGTCGGCGCGCTGATCATCCAGGGCATCCAGCCGGGCCCGCGCATGGTTGAGGCGCAGCCGGACCTCTTCTGGGGCCTCATCGCCTCGATGTGGATCGGCAACGTCATGCTGCTCGTCATCAACCTGCCGATGATCGGCATGTGGGTGAAGCTGCTGTCGGTTCCGTACCGCTTCCTCTACCCCTCGATCCTCGTCTTCTGCTGCATCGGCGTGTACTCGCTGAACAACAACGCGTTCGACGTCTACATGACCGTGCTGTTCACCGTGTTCGGCTACATCTGCAGCAAGCTGAAGATGGAGCCCGCTCCGTTGCTGATCGGCTTCGTGCTCGGGCCGATGATGGAGGAGCACCTCCGCCGCGCCATGCTGCTCTCGCGCGGCGACTGGTCGGTCTTCGTCCAGCGCCCGATCTCGGCGACCATGCTCGGCATCGCGCTCATCGCGCTGCTGCTGATGGCCATGCCGAACATCCGCAAGGGCAAGGAAAAGGCGATGGCGGAGTAAACTCCTCCCCCATTGCTCGCGACAGCGCCCCGGAGGGAAACCTCCGGGGCGTTTTTTTGTGCAGGGCCTTCCCACATCCGGCACCATGGCTTCGCCCGGCTGCCCGTGGCAGCATCCCCCCGGAGGTGCCTCAATGGCCTGGATCGCACGCATTGCCCTGCTCGCCGGCGGCGCCATCGCCGCTTGGTTCGTCGCGCCCGATTCGCCGAACTACTCGGTCGTCCAGGGCATGGCGACGGTGGTCGTGATCGCCGCGGCCGTGCTGGGCGCCGCCCTCATCCGCCGGCGTTGAGCCGACCCCGGCGCCGACCGGGAGAAGACGGCGGCACGACCGCCCTGGGAATGATGTCATGAGCCTGGCCGAAACCCTTCAGCAGGCCCGACGGGCGCTGATCGACCTCTCCACGCGAAACCGCCTGCTGAGCCTGCCCGCCGAGGGCCGCGCCCGCGGCGTCATCCGCATCGACGACGAGGAGGCGCGTTTCGTCTGGGAACAGCTGGCCGCCGGCAAGGCCTTCGGCTTCGAGGCAGCACAAACCATTCAAGGCGGGGCGAGCCCAGGCAAGGCCCGCCGCCGCACCGAGGGCGTGACCGCCGCCAAGCCCGACGCTCCCCGCGAGGAAACCCGGCGCGATACCAACCTGCGCGTCGCCCAGACGCCGGAGGAGCTGGCGCGCCGCCTGCGCAACATCGTCGCCGATGCCCGCAGCGCACGGGAGGAGACGGGCGTGCGCAGCCTGTTCCTCGCCGTCGGTGCCCTCGCCTGGCGCGATCCGGCCACGCCCGGCACCGAGCGCCTCGCCCCCCTCATGCTCATCCCCGTGACGCTGGAGAGGGAGGGCGTGAGCAGCCTCTTCCGTCTTCGCGGCGATCCGGAAGAGGTCGTCGAGAACCTCTCCCTGCGCGAAAAGCTCTCGGCCGATTTCCGCATCACGCTGCCGGAATTCACCGCCGACGGGTGGGTCGAGAAGGTGGCGGCCACCATCGCCGGCCGCGAGAACTGGCGCGTGGATCCCGACGCGCTCACGCTCGGCCTCTTCGCCTTCGCCAAGTTCCTGATGTGGCGCGATCTCGATCCGCAGACGCATCCGGGACTGCTGGAGCATCCGATCCTCCAGCGGCTGCTCGACACGGTTCCGCCGCCGCCGGAGCCCGCGCCCTTCGCGGATGACGCGGATGTCGACGCCGCCA
Organism: Roseococcus pinisoli; assembly: GCF_018413645.1. Taxonomy (GTDB): domain Bacteria; phylum Pseudomonadota; class Alphaproteobacteria; order Acetobacterales; family Acetobacteraceae; genus Roseococcus; species Roseococcus pinisoli. The sequence continues at coordinate 1,399,183 of NZ_JAHCDA010000001.1, read as the reverse complement.
TTCCGGTCGAGCGGCTGGACCATGTCGTCGAGGTCGATGGCAGCCAGGCCTTGGCGGCCGAGGCCGTGCGGCGTGGCCACAGCCTGGTGATCCAGGGCCCGCCCGGTACCGGCAAGAGCCAGACCATCGTGAACATCCTCGCCCAGGCCGTGCTGGACGGGCGCAGCGTGCTCTTCGTCGCGGAGAAGTCCGCGGCGCTGGAGGTGGTGAAGCGCCGCCTGGAGAATCTCGGCCTCGGCGCCGCCGTGCTGGAACTGCATGGCGAGAAGCCCTCCAAGCGCGCCGTGCTGGACGAGCTGCGCGCGACCTTCGCCCTGCCCCCGCCCCCCACGCCGCAGCGCGAGGCCGCGGTGCAGCGGCTGGGCGACCTGCGCGGCCGGCTGAACCGCCATGCCGCGGCCATGCGCGCGCCCATCGGCGAGACGGGCCTGGCCGTGCAGGAGGTGGTCGGGCGACTGGCCGCGCTGCGCGCCGCGGGTGCCGCGCCGCCGCCCTTCCGGCTCGACACCGCCGGCTGGGACGCCGCGCGCCTGCGTGGCGTGCAGTCGGGCGCGCGGGAGCTCGCCGCCAACAGCCAGGGCGCGCGCAGCCCCTGGCGCGGCGTCCGGCCCACGCTCGACGCCATCGCCGCGAGCCGCCTGCAGGCCGAGCTGCCTTCCCATATCCGCGCCCTCGCCGGCGCGCCGGGCGCCATCGCCGAAGCCGAGCGCGCGCTGGCGGCGGAGGCCGCGCGGGCGGAGGCGCCGATCCGGCCGGAGGAGGTGCCCGCCGCCGAGGCGCGCCTCGCCGACCTGCGGCTCGTGGCCGCGGCCCGCGTCGAGCCCCGCTTCCTGCCCGGCGCGCTCGAGGTGGCGGGCCTGGCCGCGGCGCGCGGCACGTTGGCCCAGCCGGGCGGCCTCTTCAGCTTCTTCGACAGCGCGCGCCGCGAGGCCGAGAACACCCTCGCCGCCGCCCTGCGCGACCCGAAGGATGCCGGTGCCCTGGAAGCGCTGCTCGCCGCCCAGGCCGCGCTGGCCCGGCTGGGCGAAGGCCCGGACGAGCCGGCTCTCGCCACGCGGCTCGCCTGGTTCGAGGCCCATCGCGACGCCTTCGACCTTCCGCCCGCCACCGAGGCCCAGCGCGCCGGGCTCACCGCCTGGGCCGCGATCCGCGAGGCCACGGGGCTGGAACCGCCCGAGACATTCGCTGCCCTCGCCGAGCGGCTCGCCGCCATGGCCACCGAGCCGGAAGCGCTGGCCCCCTGGCAGGGCTGGGCGCGCGCCATGGCCGCCGAGCCCGCGCTGGCGCCGCTCGCCGAGGCGCTGGCGACCGGCACCATCGACCCCGCCGGGGCCGAGGCGGCGCTCGACTTCGCCCTGCTCGAAAGCCTCTTCCGCACGGCGATCCGCGAGCATCCCGAGCTCGCGGCCTTCGACGGCCAGGCCGCCGATCGCCTCGTCGCCGATTTCCGCGAGGCCGACGCCGCCCGCGTGCGCCTGGCCCGCAGCGAGGCCGCGTCGAAGCATGCCGAGCGCCTGAAGGCCGCGCTCGACAGCGCCGAATGCACCGCCGCGCGCTCCTTCCTGGCCGGCGAGTTCGAGCGCAAGCGCGGCCAGTCGCCCATCCGCACCGTGCTGACGCGGGCCGCGCCGCTGGTCCGCAAAGCAAAGCCCATCTTCATGCTGAGCCCGCTGACGGTGGCGCAGTTCCTCGCCAATCCGCACCACGCGACGATGCCGGGCTTCCCCGTCTTCGACATGATGGTGATGGACGAGGCCAGTCAGATCGAGCCGGTGGATGCGCTGGGCGCCATCGCCCGCGCGCGGCAGATCGTGGTCGTCGGCGACGATCGGCAACTGCCGCCCAGCCGCTTCTTCCAGCGCATGACCGAGGACGATGCCGACGAGGCGCCGGAGGAGGATGCGGCGCTGGATGCGCGGGACGTAGAGAGCGTCCTCGGCCTCGCCAATGCGCGCGGCGTGCCCTCCTCGCTGCTGCGCTGGCACTACCGCAGCCGGCACGAGAGCCTGATCGCCACCTCCAATGCGGAGTTCTACGGCGGGCGCCTCCTGGTCCTGCCCTCGCCGCGGCCGCGCAGCCCGGCCCTGGGCCTCTCGCTCGTGCGGATCGATGGCCGCTTCGTCGCCAGCACCAACAAGGCCGAGGCCGAGGCGGTGGCGCAGGCGGTGCTGCGCCATGCGAAGGAGACGCCCAATGATTCGCTCGGCGTCGCCGCCTTCTCCGTCACGCAGCGGGACGCCATCCTGGATGCGGTCGAGGCGCTGCGCCGGGCCAGCCCGGAGACGGAGCCCTTCTTCACCGCGCATCCGGCCGAGCCCTTCTTCGTGAAGAACCTCGAGAACGTGCAGGGCGACGAGCGTGACGCCATCCTGATCAGCGTCGGCTATGGGCGCGACGGCAATAACCGGCTGGCCCTGCGCTTCGGCCCGCTCTCCATGGAGGGCGGGGAACGGCGGCTGAACGTGCTCATCACCCGGGCCAAGCGGCGCTGCGTGGTCTTCTCCGGCATCGGCGCCGAGGAGATCGACCTCGCGCGCGCCGGCGGGCGCGGCGTGGCGGCACTGAAGACCTTCCTGGCCTTCGCGGCCGGCAGCGAGGGGCGCGACCTCGAATCCGGCCAGGCCTCGCCCATCGGGGCGCTGATCGGCGGGCTCGTCACCGAATCGGGCCGCGAGCCGGTGGCACATCTGGGCCTCTCCGGCCTGTTCCTCGACGTCGCGGCGCGCGGGCGGGAGGGCTTCGACCTCGGCATCGAGCTCGACGGCGCGGATTGGTCGGCCCTGCGCTGCGCCCGCGATCGCGATCGCGGCCGCCAGGGCGCGCTGGAGGGCATGGGCTGGCAGCTGGCGCGCAGCTGGTCGCTCGACTGGCTCAACCAGCCCGAGGCCGCCCGCGCCCGGTTGCGCGGGCCGCTGGGCCTCGAGGCGCCCGCTGCGCCCGTCGTCGAGGCCGATCCCGGCCTTGCCGCGCCCTACCGCGAGACGGCGATGGAAAGACCGCCAACGAACCGCGCGGAGCTCGGCCAGCTCGTCGTCGACATCATCGCCACGGAGGCGCCGATCCATCCGGACGGCGTGGCGGAGCGGCTGCGGCTGCTCCTCGGCACCGCCGCCCCTGATGCGAAGACCCTCGCCGCCGTCCTCAACGAGGCGAAGCTGCTGCATGGCGCGCAGGAGGAGAACGGCTTCTGGCTCGCGGAGGATCGCGCGCCCGTCGTCCCGCGCGACCGCCGCTCCGCCGCCGCCTTCACCCGCCGCCCGCCGCTGATTCCTCCTGAGGAAGTGGCGGCCGCGGCGAAGCTGTTGCTGGGCGTCCAGCCGCAGGCGACGGAGGAGGAACTGGCCGCCGGAATCGCCCGCATGCTGGGCCTGGAAGCCGCCGCGACGCCTGCCATGGCCGCCCGGCTGGCGATGCTGGTGGGCTCCGGAAAACTTATCCTCGCAGCGGGTCGATGATCGACTAAGTCAATGGTAATGCCCAAAACTATTCATTGGCAAAATCCATGTTGCAGCGCCATATCCCTCTCATGCCCGCAACGTCGCGGGCCACACTATCGCTTAGGAGAGAGACTGCATGCTGACCGTTGGCGACAAGTTCCCGAGTTTCGACCTGACCGCCGTCAAGGGCGGCGCGGAGGGCCTCGGCGGCCCCGGCAAGTCCTTCACGCAGATCACCGACACGAGCGATGCGGGCAAGTGGAAGATCGTGTTCTTCTGGCCGAAGGATTTCACCTTCATCTGCCCGACCGAGATCGCCGCCTTCGGCAAGCTCGCCGGTGAGTTCGCCGACCGCGACACCGTCGTCTACGGCGTGAGCACGGACAGCGAGTTCGTCCACCTCAACTGGCGCGTCTACAACGAGGACCTGAAGGATCTGCCGATCCCGATGCTCGCCGACATCAAGCGTGAGCTCTCCAGCGCGCTCGGCATCCTCGACAAGTCGGCCGGCGTGGCGCTGCGCGCGACCTTCGTCGTCGACCCCGAGGGCACGATCCAGCACGTGGGCATCAACGGCCTGAACGTCGGCCGCAACCCGCAGGAGACGCTGCGCATCCTCGACGCGCTGCAGACCGACGAGCTGTGCCCCTGCAACTGGACGAAGGGCGAAGACGCCCTGAAGCCGCAGGAACTGTTCGAGAAGGCGGCCTGATCTAGCCGTCGCTCGCGGCGGCGGTCACGCTGCCGCCGCGAATAAGGGGGGCACCCCCGCCCCCTGGACCGCCTGCCTTCCGTCGCCCCGGGCGACGGAAGGACGTGGCCCCTCTCCTTACAATTCAGAACCTTTGGGAGCCCCGCGCCATGTCGCTGGAATCGCTGCGCAATGCCCTGCCGGAATACGCCAAGGACCAGAAGCTCAACCTCGGCACGCTCTCGACCGAGCCGTCGCTGACGCAGCAGCAGCGCGCGGGCACCTTCGTCGCCACCGCCCTGGCCAGCCGCAATGCCCGCGTGATCCGCGCCATCGTGGCCGAGTTCGGCCCCCAGCTCAGCCCCGAGGCGCTGAACGCCGCCAAGGCCGCGGCTTCGGTGATGGGCATGAACAACATCTACTACCGCTTTTCCCACCTGGTGGGCGGCGACTACGCCACCATGCCGGCCAAGCTGCGCATGAACGTCATCGGCAAGCCGGGCGTGGAGAAGCTGGACTTCGAGCTCTGGTCGCTCGCCGTCTCGGCCATCAACGGCTGCGGCATGTGCATGGAAGCGCATGAGCGGATCGTGGTGCAGGGCGGGCTGAGCAAGGAGCAGGTCCAGTCCGCGGTGCGCATCGCCGCGGTCGTGCATGCGACGGCGGTGACGATCGATGCCGAAGAGGCGCTCGCCGCCTGATCGGGCGGGGCGGCTTGCGCCGCCCCCTCCCTCATCCGATGTCGATCGGCGTGGCTTCGCGCAGCTGGATGGCCCGCCACAGCGCATCGAGCGCCGGATTCGCCATGCCGGCCGGCGCCACCTCGATCAGCACGCTCGCCGTGCAGGAGCCATCGGCTTCAGGCACCGCCCGACCAGACGACCGCAGCGGCGCTGCCTGGCCCAGCGCACTCCAGCGTTCCCGCAGGCGATGGGCCGCCCGCTCCGCCTCGACGCATGCCGGATAGGCCAGTGCGACGAGCAGCCCGGCCTCGTCGGGTCCCGCCACATCCACCAGCAGGCCGCGACGATAGGGCGGCAGGCCCTGCCCCGTTCCAGCGGCAGGAAGCTGCAGACGGGCGCCGGGATCGCGGTTCAGGAGCGCCGCCGGATCCCCAGGCTTCAGCCCCAGCGCGGGCGAGAAGAACAGCGCCTGGACGACGCGCCCCTCGCCGAGCTGCGCCTCCACCCCCTCCAGCAGCGACCGGTTCACCGGCTCCGCGGCAAAGCTCTCGCCCGGGCCGGTCAGTAGGCGCACCGCATTCGCCTGGGGTGCCTGGACCAGCGTGTCGCCCTGGCGGGCCACCGTCACGCCGGCCGACCGGAGACTGCGCCAGGGATCGCGCATCCGGTCCATCACCGGGATGGGGCCGGAATCCTGGAGCATGCCCCCTGCCGCCTCGACAAATCCGCGCTGGCGCAGATGCGCCATCACCTCCTCGAGGCGAGCCGGGCGGTCGAAGCGCCAGACGACGAGGCTCTTGCCCACGCCCGCCATCGAGCGCAGCTGCTGCAGCGTCACGCCCGCTGCGGCGCCCCAATCGGCGGGCCGGCGCAGGGTGGCGAGCGGCGGCAGCTCCGAGCCCAGGACGATGCGCCGCAGCGCCGCATCCGGCCACTCGGCACGGCCGCCCGCGACAACGGCCAGCGCGGAATAATCGACGAAGACCATCTGAAACGGCTCGGGATTCTGCGCCAGGATCGCCGGCAGGCCCTCTGCCGCCTCCCGCAGCGGCGCGAGGCCGTTCTGGGCGGCAACAGGGCCGTGCAGGGCCGCGAGACACAGGGCGGCGAGCATGGCTTTGCGCAGCATGGCTTCTCCTTCGGAAGGGCGGATGCAGCGCCTGCCGGCGCGCGCCCGGGGCCTCCGGATAGCATGCGATGGCACGGAAGATCGACCGGCGCCCCCGCGCCGGGCGTGTCGCGCGGCCTATTCGGCCGGCTGAACCGGCATCCGCCGCGCCAGCGACAGGCTGCGCGCCCCGCCCGCGCAGAGCAGCGACAGCACCAGCAGGATCGCCACCACCGGCAGCACCAGCCAGGTGAAGCCGTAGTCGATCAGCAGGCCCATCGGCACCGGCATGAGCGCCGAGCCCAGCGGCAGGCCGGCGCTGACGAAGCCGAAGACCTTGCCGATCTCGCCCGGCGGGCAGGCGTCCTTGAGCATCACGTCGCGCGGCGTGCGGGACGAGCCCATGCAGATGCCCGCCACCAGCGCCACGATCGGCAGCAGGAAGTCCGGATAGGCGAAGGTGCCCATGGAGAGCAGCAGCCCGCCCGCGACCAGCGTCAGGACGGTGACGAAGCCCATCAGGTTCCCGCCGCCCTTCTTGTCCGTGTACCAGCCGCCGACCAGCGTGCCGCAGGTGGCGCCGACCATATAGCCGGTGAGCGTCAGCGAGGCGACGGCGATGGGTGTCTCCCACAGCTTGCCGAGCACGGTGATCAGGAAGGCCGAGATGCCGGCGCCCGACATGGCGGAGAGCAGGAAGAAGGCGAAGAAGGCCAGGATGGGCTTGCTCAGCAGCAGCTCGCGGCTGCTCACCTTCTGCGTGCCGCGCGCCTTGGGCTGGTCGCTGAGGATGCGCGCCTGGAAGAGGATCGCGCCCACCACCGGCACGCCCAGCAGGCCGAGCAGCAGCAGCGCATGGCGCCAGTCCATCACCAGCAGCAGCAGCGCGACCGTCGGCGGCGCCAGCGCGAAGCCGAGATTGCCAGTGAAGGTGTGAAGCGCGAAGGCGCGCCCCACGAATTCCTTGCGGATGGAGCCGGCGAGGATGGCGTAGTCGGCCGGGTGGATCACCGAATTGCCGATGCCCGAGAGCACGGCCAGCGCCAGGATCAGCCGGAAGTCGGTGACGAAGGACATGGCGCTGATGGAGAGCGCCATGATCAGCGTACCGCCCACCAGGAAGCGCCGCGCGCCGTACTTGTCGACGAGGAAGCCGACCGGCGTCTGCAGCACCGCCGTCGTGGCGCTCATCAGCGCGACGGCGAGGCCCAGCGTCGCGAAGGAAACGCCGAACTCGTCGCGCCACACCAGGAAGAGCGGCGCGAGGCACAGCATGTAGAAGTGGGAGAGGAAGTGGCCGGTGCCGATCAGGGCGCAGATCTGCGCATCGCGCTTGGGAGACAGGACGGCTTCGCTCATCCCGGCAACGTGTCGGGTGCCCCGAGGGGCGTCAATGCGATGAGGGGGGCGTTACGGCAACTTCATCGGGCGGGCGCAGCTCGTCGAGCGGCCAACGCGGCCGAGGTGCCAGGGCCATGGGATCAGACTGGCCGGCGCGCAGCCGCTCCAGCCCCGCCCAGGCGACCATGACCGCATTGTCCGTGCAGAGGCGCAGCGGGGGCGCGAGCAGCGGCAGCGGCGTGGCGGCGGCAAGGGACGCCCGCACCGTCTGGTTGGCCGCGACGCCCCCGGCGACGACCAGCGCCGTCGCACCCGGCAGCATCGCATGCGCATGCCGCGCGCGATCGGCGACCACGGCGGCGACGCTCGTCTGGAAGGCAGCGGCGATGTCCTGCGGCCGGTACAGCCCCTTGGCCACCGCCTGGGCGACGGCCGTCTTGAGCCCGCTGAAGGAAAAGTCGCAGCCCGGCCGGCCGAGCATGGGGCGGGGCAGCTTCACCGCCGAGGCGTCGCCGGTGGCCGCCAGCCGCTCCAGATGCGCCCCGCCCGGCCAGGGCAGGCCGAGCAGCTTGGCCGCCTTGTCGAAGGCCTCGCCCACCGCGTCGTCCAGCGTGGTACCGAGCCGACGGTAGCGCCCCAGCCCTTCCACGGCCACGCATTGGCAATGCCCGCCGGAGACCAGCAGCAGCAGGTAGGGATAGGCCGGCGCCTGCGGGAAGAGGCCCGGCAGGCGTGCCGTCAGCGCATGTGCCTCCAGGTGGTTCACGCCGATGAAGGGCAATCCGGCGCCCATCGCCAGGCCCTTGCCGAAGGTGGCGCCCACCACCAGCCCGCCGATCAGGCCGGGGCCCGCCGTGGCGGCGATGCCGCCCAGCTCGCCCACGCCGAGACCCGCCTCGGCCAGCACGCCCCGCACCAGCCCGCCCAGGCGCTGCAGATGCGCCCGCGCCGCGATCTCGGGCACGACGCCGCCGAAGCGCGCATGTTCCTCCGACTGGGTGAAGACCGCCTCGGCCAGGATGCGCCCTTCGCCGTCGAGCACGGCGGCCGCCGTCTCGTCACAGCTGGATTCGATCCCCAGGACAGATTGTCCCAGGGGGTGCTGGCGGGTTCCGTTCGTCACCTCCGCCCTATATGACGCGGCGATGTCTTCCGCCATGCCCGGCGCGGCCTCCCCGCCCCATTCGAAGATGCGTTCCCTCCCGCTCCGGGTCGGGACTCGCGCCTCCCCGCTGGCCTTGTGGCAGACGCGGCACTTCCTCGAGATCATCGTCGGCTTCTGCCCGGTGCTGCGCGGGGTGAAGGCCTTCGAGGAGCATGCGATCCGCACCACCGGCGATGCGATCCAGAATCGCCGCCTGTCGGAGATCGGCGGCAAGGGGCTTTTCGCCAAGGAGATCCACGAGGCGCTGACCGACCGGCGCGTGGACTTCGCCGTCCACAGCCTCAAGGACCTCGAGACCGAGCTGCCCCCCGGCATCATCCTGGCCTGCACGCTCAAGCGCGAGGATGCGCGCGACGCCCTGATCCTCGGGCCCGGCTGCGGGGCACCGGATGCGGGCGATCCCTATGCCTGCCTGCCGGCCGGCGCGATCGTCGGTTCCTCCTCGCTGCGCCGCCAGTCGCAGCTGCTGGCCGCCCGCCCCGACCTCCAGGTCGTCACGCTGCGCGGCAATGTGCAGACGCGGCTGACCGCAGTGCGGGACGGCGTGGTGAATGCCAGCCTGCTGGCGCTGGCGGGGCTCAAGCGCCTCGGCCTGGAGCAGGAGGCCGCGCTGGCGCTGGACCCCGAGGCGATGGTCCCCGCCGCCGGCCAGGGCATCGTCGCCATCACCTGCCGCGAGGGGGATGTCGAGCTGCTGGAGCTTCTCTCCGGCATCGAGGACCGCGCGGCCTCCGCCGTCTCCAAGGCCGAGCGCGCGCTGCTGGCGGCACTCGACGGCTCCTGCCGGACGCCCATCGGCGGCCATGCGCGGCTGCTGCCCGACGGCACGCTGCACCTGACCGGCCTCGTCGCGCGGCCCGATGGCAGCTTCGTCCTCAAGCGCACCATCCACGGCGCCGCCGCCGATGCGCATCGGCTCGGCCGATGCCTCGGCGACGAGCTGCGCCTCGACAGCCCGGCGGATATCTTTGCCTGAGCCGCGCCCGGGCGCCGCACCGCGCGGCGTCCTCGTCACCCGACCCGAGCCTGACGCTGCCGAGACCGCGGCCCGCCTCGCGACCCTGGGCTGGCGGCCGGTGCTGGCCCCCGCGCTGGTGCTGTCCTCGCGGCACTTCCGCCCGCTGCGCGCCCAGGCTCTGCTGCTCACCAGCCGCGCCGCCGCCCGCGCCCTCTCGCCCTGGGACATTCCGGTCCTGGCCGTGGGCGAGGCGACCGCCGAGGCGGCCCGCGAAAGGGGCTTCACCCAGGTCTTCGCGGCCGATGGCGATGCCGTGGCCATGGTCGCCTTCTGCGCCGAGCGCCTGGATCCGAAGGCCGGCCCGCTGCTGCTCGCCATCGGCGAGGGCTATTCGATCGAGCTCGCCGCGGCGCTGCGCGCGCAGGGATTCCGCGTAGTGCGCCGTGTCGTGTATGCTGCTGAAGAATCGATCGAATTTCCGAACGAAGCCCTGGACGCGCTGCGCAACCATGAGGTGTCACACGCGTTGTTCTTCTCGCCGCGAAGCGCGCGGTGTAGCGTCCGCCACCTGACTGCCTGCGGCCTCTCGGAGGCCCTGCGCGGGGTCGAGGCGATCGCCATCAGCCCGCGCGTCGCCGCCGTCCTGGAAGGTCTGCCCTGGCGCTCCGTAAGGACCGCCACCCGACCGGATCAGGACCACATCTTGGAGTTGCTTGGCCCGACATGACCTCCTCCTCCCCGCGCAAGCTCTCTGTCGATCCGGCCTGGATCGCGCTTTTCGTCGCGGCCCTGGTGCTGCTCGCCGTCTCCACCTGGCTGGCCCGCACCCGCCCCGATTCCAGGGCCGAGGCCACGCCTGCCGCGGTCGTCCCCAATCCGCTGGAGACGCGCCTGACCGAGCTCACCGCCCGGCTCGCCGCCAATGAGGCGGCCCTGGCCCAGCTGCGCGCCCGCCCCGCCGGCGATCCGGCCGCCCTCGCCGCGCTGGCGCAGCGGATCGAACGGACCCGCACGACCGATTCCGAGGCGCTCGACGCCCGGCTGAAGACGCTCGAGGACGGCCTTTCCCAGCGTACCGGCGCGGCCGATGTTGCCCTCGGCCGCCGCATCGAGGCGGTGGAGCAGAACGCCACGCGGCAGGCCGAAGCCGACCAGGCGCTGGGCCGGCGCATGGACATGGTCGAGCAGGGCCTGGCGCACCGCGCCGAGGCGACGCAGGCGGAGATCCGCCGTATCGAGGCCGCCGAGCGCGGCCTCGCCGAGCGCACCGCCGGCGAGCTCGCTTTGACCCGCCGGGTCGAGGCGATCGACCAGTCCGGCGCGCAGCGCGCCGCGCAGATCGAGCAGACCGTCACCCAGCGCCTGGCCGCGCTCGACCAGAGCACCACCCAGCGCCTCGCCCCGTTGCAGGACGCGCTGAGCCGCCTCTCCGCCGCCGAGGCCCGCACCACCCGCCTCGGCGCCGTCGATGCCCTGCGGACGCTGCTCGATGCCGGCCAGCCGCTCGGCACCGCGCTCCCGGGCCTGGGAAGCGCGCCGCCGGCACCCCTGGCGCGCTTCGCCACGGCCACGCCGCCGACCGAGGCGGCGCTGCGGCTGAGCTTCGAGCAGGCGGTGCGCCAGGCGCGCGCCATCCCGGCCTCGCCGCAGGAAAGCCTGACCGCCCGACTGAACTCGCTGCTCACCGTCCGCCGCGGCGACGAGGTCATCTGGGGCGACGCCTCGGAGGTCCAGATCGAGCAGGCCCGCCGCGCCCTGGAGGCCGGCGACCTGGACGCGACCCTCGCCGCGCTCGGCCGCCTGCCCGAGGCGAACCGACAGGCCCTGCGCGGCTGGATCGACGAGGCCCAGGCCCTGGTCGCCGTGCGCGCCGCGCTTCGCAGCCTCGCCGCCGGCTGATCGGCCATGCGCAACGTCATCAAGTTCCTGGTCGTCCTCGCGCTTGTCTTCGCGGTGGTCCTCTGGCTCGCCGGCCTGGATGGGCAAATGGAGATCCGCCACGGCGAATGGTGGATCGGCATCTCCCTGCCGGCGGCCATCGTGCTCGCCGTCGCGGCCTTCCTGGTGCTGCACGGGCTGCTGCGCCTCGTCGGCTGGCTGCGCGGCTGGCCGGAGCGCCGCCGCGTCCGCCGCCGCCTGAACGACCGCGCCCTCGCCGAGATCGCCCTCACCCGCGCGCTGGTGGCGCTGGCGGCCGGCCGCCCGGAAGCGGCACGGCTCGAAGTCGCCCGCGCGAAAAACCTGGCCGGTGCCACGCCGCAGCTCCTGCTGCTAGAGGCCGAGGCCGCGCGCACGCTCGGCGACGAGGAGGCCGCGACCCGGGCCTTCGAGGAGCTCGCGGGGCGCGCCGATTCCCGCTTCCTCGGCCTGCGCGGCCTGCTGCGGCAGGCCGAGGCGCGGGAGGATTGGGATGCTGCCCGCCAGATCGCGGCCGATGCCCAGTCCGTGGAGCCCAAGGCCGAATGGCTGCGCGCCGAGCGTTCCGAGGTCGCGCTCAGGCGGCGGGACTGGGGCGAGGCGCTCGCCCTGTCCAATGCCGAGGCGCCGCGCGCCAGCCTGACCCTGGCCGCCGCCGAACAGGAAACCGACCCGCTGAAGGCCCGCGAGCTGGAGCGGCAGGCCTTCATGGCCGATCCCCGCTTCTCGCCGGCGGTGCTGGCCCATGCCCGGCGCCTCGCGGCCGATGGCAGCCCGCGCCGCAGCCGCTCCGCCCTGCAGCAGGGCTGGGACGCGGCGCCGCATCCCGACATCGCCGAGGCCTATCTGGCCGGCGAGGAGGATCGAATCCGCCGGGTGAAGATGGCCGAGGAGCTGACGCGCCGGACGCCGGACCACGCGGAAAGCCGCCTGCTGCGCGCCCGCATCTGCCTGGAGGCCGGGCTGACCGGCCGCGCCCGGCAGGAGCTGAACGCCCTGCGCGACAGCGGCCAGGCCGATCGCCGGGCCTACGACCTGCTGGTGGAGCTGGAGCGCGCCGAGCACAGCCCCGACGCCGCGCGCGAGAAGGAGGCCGCCTGGCTGCGCGAGGCCTCCGATGCGCCGATGGAGCCGGTGTGGCGCTGCGGCCATTGCGGCGCGGAGCACAACCACTGGAAGCCCCTCTGCGAGGCCTGCGGCACGGCCGGTGCGATCAGCTGGAGCGGCGTGACGCGGTAGGGCGTCCCGAAGGCCCTGGCCTCAGTGCCCCGTGGTCTTCGAGAAGACGTTCATGGTGATCACCCCCGCCACGATCAGGCCCATCCCGATCATGGCCGGGGCGTCGAGCTTCTGCCCATGGAAGACCCAGGCAATGGCCGTGATCAGGACGATGCCGACGCCAGACCAGATGGCATAGGCGACGCCCGTCGGCATGTGCCGCAGCGTGAGGGACAGGAAGTAGAAGGCGATGAGGTAGCCCACCGCCGTGATGAGCGTGGGGACCAGCTTCGTGAAGCCTTCCGTCTGCTTCAGGAAGGACGTGGCCGCCACTTCGGCGAGGATCGCGACGGCAAGGTAGAAATAGCTCATCGGCCGAGCTAGGCGCTGCCGTGTCGGCACGCAAGCGCCGAAGGCGGCGCTACTCCTGCCGCAGCGGCCGCCCGAGAAGCGCCCTCACCGCGCCCTGCACGTCGATGCGCCCTTCCAGCACCTCGACCACCGCCGCGCAGACCGGCAGCTCGACGCCTGCCGCCGCCGCGCGCGCCAGCAGGGCCGGGGCCGTCGCCACGCCCTCGGTGACGGCCGCGCGGCCGGCGAGGATCTCGTCCAGCTTCTTTCCCTGACCGAGCGCCATGCCGAGCGAGGTATTGCGGCTCGAAGGCCCCGTCGCCGTCAGCAGGAGGTCGCCGAGGCCCGAGAGGCCCGAGGCCGTCTCCGCCCGGCCGCCGAGGCCCACGACCAGCCGCGACAGCTCCGCCAGGCCGCGGGTGACCAGCGCCGCGCGCGCATTCTCGCCGAGCCCGGCCCCGGTCGCGATGCCGGCCGCGATGGCCAGCACGTTCTTCGCCGCGCCGCCGAGCTGGACGCCCAGCGCATCCTCGCTCGCATAGAGGCGCAGCGCGCCGCCCGAGAGCAGCGCCTGCGCGGCCTCGCAAAGCGCCATGTCCGCCGCCGCGATGACGCTCGCCGCCGGCAGCCCGGCCGCCACCTCATGCGCGAAATTCGGCCCGGAGATGACGCCGGCCGCGAGGTCGGGCCGTGCCTCCGCCATCACCTCCAGCGGCAGGCGCAGGCTGCCGGTCTCGAGGCCCTTGCAGGCCAGCAGCAGCGGCGGAAGCCCGCGCGGCAGCAGGGCAAGGATGGCGCGCAGGGGCTGCATCGGCACGGCCAGGATGCCGAGCCCGGCGTCCAGCGCCTCGGCCGCGTCATTCGTCACGCGCAGCCCTTCCGGCAGGGCGATGCCGGGCAGGCGCGGATTGTCCCGCGAGGCCTGCATGGCCGCGGCGCGGCCCGGATCGCGCGCCCAGAGCACCACACGATGCCCGCAGCGCGCGGCATGGATCGCCAGCGCGGTGCCCCAGGCCCCCGCGCCGATCACCGCGACCTCACTCATCGGCGATGCGCGTGAGCGCCCAGCCGCCCCCCGCCTCACCCGTGGAGAGCATGTCCGCCAGCTCGGCGAGGATGGTACGGGCGGCCTCCTCGAAGCCGAAGGGCGGGTTCACGACCACGAGGCCGCAGCCGTTCAGCCGCGCCGCATCGATCGGATCGCGCAGATGCAGCTCGGCCGCCACGATGTCCTTCACGCCGCCCTCGGCCAGGGCGGTGTGGAAGGCGCGCACGGGCGCACGGCCCTTGATGGGGTACCAGGCCGCCTGCACCAGCCCGCGCGCGCGGCGCGACACCTCGGCGATGGCGTCCGTCAGCCGCTCATACTCGCCCGGCTGCTCGAAGGGCGGGTCCATGAGGACGAGACCGCGCTTTTCCGGAAAGGGCGTTAGCGCACGCAGCGCCTCCCAGGCGTCGCGGCGGTGCACGGCGACACGCCCGTCGCGGCGGAAGAGGGCGCGCAGCGTGGCATGGTCCTCCTCATGCAGCTCGACCAGGGCCAGGCGGTCCTGCTCGCGCAGCAGCCCGGCGGCGAGGGCCGGTGAGCCGGGATAGGTCTCGCCGCCGCCCGCCAGGGCGACGTAATCCGCGAGCGGGCCTTCGGTGACGCCCTGCAGCCGGCCGATGCCCTGGCGCCATTCGCCGGTGCGCTGCGCCTCGCTGCTGCCCAGGTCATAGCGCCCGATGCCGGCATGGGTGTCCAGCACGCGGAAGCCCGCGGGCTTGCGCGCCAGCGCCCGCAGCAACCAGACCAGCAGCGCGTGCTTCATGCAGTCGGCGAAATTGCCGGCATGGAAGGCGTGGCGGTAGTTCATGTTCAGGCCCTCAGCCGCCGAGCGGGTGCGCCAGGGAGAAGGTTGGTCCGGGCGCGCCGCGCGCCATGCGCGCGATCGGTTGCGAAGGCAGCGCCAATTCGGCTGTCAGAGCCGGACGGTCGCGCCATTCTCCGGGCTCCCGGCCACCAGCTTCGCGATCGCGGGCCCCACCTCGGCCGGCTGGCGGATCTTCGCCTGGTCCTCGCCCGGGAAGGCGGTGCGGCGGAGATGCGTGGCCACCGGGCCCGGATCGGCCAGCACGGCGCGCAGCGACGTCTGCCCGAGCTCCGCCGCCCAGCAACGCACGAGATGCGCCTGGGCCGCCTTGGCCGCGGAGTAGAGGCCGAAATAGGCCGTGGGATTCTCGGCGTAGCTGTCCGTCAGGACGACCGCGCGCCCGGCCGGCGCGAGGCGCAGCACGGGATCGCAGGTGCGGATCAACCGCCAGGTCGAGCTGATATTGACCGCGAGGCTCTCCTCCCAGTCGCGCGGCATGATGTGCGCGGCGGGCGTCAGCTTCGTCAGGATGCCGGCCGCATGCACCAGCACGTCCAGCCGGCCGAAACGCTCGGCGAGAGAGGGGCCCAGCTTATCGAGCTGATCGCCCTCGCGCACCATGTCGAGCGGCAGGAGCGTCGCGGAGCCGCCGGCGGCGCGGATCAGGTCATCCGTCTCCTCGAGGCCGCCCTGGCTGCGCGCCGTGAGCACCAGATGGGCGCCCATTCCCGCGAGAGCGAGCGCGGCCGCGCGGCCGATCCCCCGGCTCGCCCCCGTGACGAGGGCGACCTGGCCTTCCAACGGACGCGCGCTCACGCGCTGGCCTTCTCGAGGGCGCTGCGGCGCTCGGCATTATCCGCCATGTCGGTCAGCGGGATCGCATAGTCGCCCGTGAAGCAGGCGTCGCAGAAAGCGGGCTTCGCGCTGTCGCGGCCGGGCTTGCCGAGGGCGCGGTAAAGGCCGTCCAGGGAGATGAAGGCCAGGCTGTCGGCGCCGATCAGCTTCGCCATCTCCTCCACGTCGTGCTTGGCGGCGAGCAGCGCGCTGCGCTCGGGCGTGTCGATGCCGTAGAAGCAGCTATGCGTCGTCGGCGGCGAGGAGATGCGCATATGCACCTCCGCCGCGCCGGCCTGGCGGACCATCTCGACGATCTTCTTCGAGGTGGTGCCGCGCACGATCGAATCGTCGACGAGGATGACGCGCTTGCCCTCGAGCACGGCGCGGTTGGCGCTGTGCTTCAGCTTCACGCCGAGGTGGCGGATCTGGTCCGTCGGCTCGATGAAGGTGCGGCCCACATAATGGTTGCGGATGATGCCGAGCTCGAAGGGAATGCCGGATTCCACCGCATAGCCCATGGCGGCCGGCACGCCGCTGTCGGGCACCGGCACGACCACATCGGCCGACACCGCGCTCTCGCGCGACAGCTCGGCGCCGATGCGCTTGCGCGTGTCGTAGACGGGCGTGCCTTCCATGACGGAGTCGGGCCGCGCGAAATAGATGTACTCGAAGATGCAGAAGCGGCTTTCGGTGTTCGAGAACGGCGTCACCGAACGGATGCCGCTGTCGTCGATCACGACGATCTCGCCCGGCTCGATGTCGCGCACGAAATCGGCGCCGACGATGTCGAGCGCGCAGGTCTCGCTGGCCAGCACCCAGCCGTCGTTCAGCCGGCCGAGCACGAGGGGACGCACGCCCAGCGGGTCGCGCGCGCCGATCAGGGCGCCGTGATGCAGCGCCACAAGCGAATAGGCGCCCTGCACCTGCTTCAGCGCGTCGATCAGCCGGTCGAGCACCGTCGAGTAGAGGCTGATGGCGATGAGGTGGACGAAGACCTCGCTGTCCGTCGTCGACTGGAAGAGGCAGCCGCGCCGGACCAGCGCGCGCTTCAGGACGCCGGCATTGGTCAGGTTGCCGTTATGGCCGACGGCGAGGCCGCCGAACTCGAAGTCGGCAAAGAGCGGCTGCACGTTGCGCAGCGCCGTCTCGCCCGTGGTGGCGTAGCGGTTATGGCCGATGGCCGCGCTGCCGGGCAGGCTGGCCATGACCTTCGCATCGCCGAAGATGTCGCCGACGAGGCCGAGGCCCTTATGGGTATGGAAGAGGCCGGCTTCGTCGAGCGTGACGATGCCCGAGGCTTCCTGGCCGCGATGCTGGAGGGCGTGAAGGCCGAGGGCGGTCAGCGCCGCCGCGTCCTTGTGGCGCCAGACGCCGAAGACGCCGCATTCCTCATGGAACTTGTCGTCTTCCGAGAGCGGCAGCGGCATGGGGTCGGCCTCTAGGTTCGGTTGCGGGCAGGCGGACGCATCAGATCCTCCTGCGTAGGCTCACGGCGCTCGGGGGGCGCGGCGATCCGGGGGCGATACTCCTCCGGCATCAGACCGACAACCCATCTTGCGACATCGACGACGAGCGGCAGGGCACGGGCTTCCCTCACTCCCTCGGGCCAGCGCTCCACGGCGGGGACGAAGAGTCCCGCCAGAACGAAGGCCAAGGCGGCGATGAAGGCCCCGCGCGCCAGACCGAATATGGCCCCGAGCGAACGATCCACACCCCCCAGCGGGCTGCTCTGCACGCGACCCGCCAATGCGTGGATGACAAGCTTCAGCACGACCAGCACGACGAGGAAGACCACGCCGACGGCCACGCCCTCGGCCAGCCAGTCAGGCTCGATCGCGCCGCCGAGCATGGAGACCACGGGGTCGCGGAAGCGGAAGGCCGCCAGGGCCGCGCCGATCCAGGCAGCGACGCCCAGCACCTCGCGCACGAAGCCGCGCAGGAAGGAGAGGATGGCCGAAACCACCATCACGATGAGGAGAACGCCATCGGCCCAGGTCATGGTCCGCCGCGTATAGCCGCATGTCGCGTTTCGTGTGAGCCCCCGTGGGAATGGAAGAGGTCAATGCGGCTGCGGCGCATTCGCGGAAAGGCGGGGCTTTCGGCCGCAAAGACGGTGTTTGGCGCCTCGGGGTGTGGGGAAGCGGAGCTTTGCGCTCGGCTTGCCGGCCGCCGCGCGGCGATCAGTTCCGGGCCTCGCGGAAGGCCGCGCCCTCGTGGCGCAGCAGCCAGCGCTTGCGCTCCAGCCCGCCGCCATAGCCGGTCAGCGAGCCGTCGCTGCCGATCGCCCGGTGGCAAGGCACCACCACGCTGATGGGGTTCGCGCCATTGGCCGCGCCCACGGCGCGCAGCGCGCGCGGACGGCCGAGCTTCGCGGCCAGGGCGGCGTAGCTGAGCGTCGTGCCCAGCGGGATGGTCGCCAGGGCCTCCCACAGCGCCCGCTGGAAGGGCGTGCCCTCCGCGCGCCAGGCGATGGCGGCGAGGCGGTCGAGCTCGCCCTCGAAATAAGCCGTCAGCGCCTGGCGCAGGGCCACGGGCGCCGTGCCCAGTTCAGGCGCGAAGGGGCGGTAGTTGAGGCGGAGCAGATAGGTCAGCCGCGCCTCGTGGTCGGACCAGTCGAGGCCGCGGAGAAAGCCCTCCCCGTCCGTGACCAACAGCGCCTCGCCGAGCGGCGTCGCCAGCCGGTCCAGCAGGAGGCGCGGGCCGGTCATTCCCGGACCTTCTCGCGCTTCAGGGTGCCGGCCGCGAAGGGCGCCACCAGGTCGGCCAGATGGCCCACCTCCGTCAACCGTAGCCCCTCGATGGGCGTGGGCGCCTTGCTGCCGCGCGCCACGCGGCGCGGCAGGACGGCGGCGGCGAAGCCCAGCTTCTGCGCCTCGCGCAGGCGCTGCTCGGCCTGGGAGACCTGCCGGATCTCGCCGGAAAGGCCGACCTCGCCGAAATAGACCGCATCCGGATCGGTGGGCCGATCGGTGATGGCCGAGACCAGCGCCGCGGCGACGGCCATGTCCGCCGCCGGCTCGTTGATGCGCAGCCCGCCGGCGATGTTCAGATAGACGTCGGCCTGGGCGAAGGTGAGGTTGCAGCGCGCCTCCAGCACGGCCAGCAGCATGGAGAGCCGCCCGCCCTCCCAGCCCACCACCTGGCGGCGCGGGCTGCCGCCATTGCTGGGCGAGAGCAGCGCCTGCACCTCCACCAGCACAGGCCGCGTGCCCTCCAGCCCCGCGAAGACCGCGCTGCCGGAGATGTTGCCGCGTCGCTCCGCGAGGAAGAGGGCGGAGGGGTTGGTGACCTCCATCAGCCCGCCCTCGGTCATTTCGAAGACGCCGATCTCGTCGGTGGCGCCGAAGCGGTTCTTGGTGGCGCGCAGGATGCGGAACTGATGGCCGCGATCGCCTTCGAAGTAGAGCGTCGCGTCGACCATGTGCTCCAGCACGCGGGGCCCGGCGAGCGTGCCCTCCTTCGTCACATGCCCCACCAGCACCAGCGCGAAGCCGCGCGCCTTGGCGCAGCGGATGAGCTCGAAGGCGCAGGTGCGGACCTGGGCGACGGTGCCGGGCGCCGAATCCAGCGCGTCCAGCCACATGGTCTGGATGGAATCGATGACGACCAGCGCGGCTTCCTGCTCGGCCTCGAGGCTGGCCAGGATGTCACGCAGGCCCGAGGCGGCCGCCAGCGCCATCGGCGCCTCGGAGAGGCCCAGCCGGCGCGCGCGCAACCGCACCTGCGCCACCGATTCCTCGCCCGAGATGTAGAGGACGCGCTTGCCCGCCTCGGCCATGCGTGCCGCGGCCTGGAGCAGGATGGTGGACTTGCCGATGCCCGGATCGCCACCGACCAGCACGGCCGAGGCCGGCACGAAGCCGCCGCCCAGTACGCGGTCGAGCTCGGCGATGCCGGTCAGATGGCGCGGCGGCGGCGCGCTCTCGCCGGCGAGGCCCACGAAGGCGATGCCGCGTCCCGGCGGCGCCTTGCCGGCCGGGCCGGGCCCGCGCGGCGCGACCGATTCCTCGACGAGGGTGTTCCACTCGCCGCAGCCGTCGCACCGGCCCTGCCATTTGGGGTGATCGGCCCCGCAGGACTGACAGACGAAGCGGGTGCGATCCTTGGCCATGGATAAAGAACATAAATAGAACAAACCACCGAGGCAAGGCCGCTGTCATCGCCCCGCGAAATGCCGCGCGAAATCGATCAAAAACGGCCCGCTTTTCGACAACTCCTTGACCTTTCACGCGTTAAGATGACGCACCACCTTGAGTTTGCCGTTGCGCAAGAAACTTCCCCCGCGCGCGACGGCATCCCCGGCGGGACGTCCCCCCCAACCAAGGTCCCGCCGGGGCCTTTCCCCGACGCTCGCGCGATTTCCCACCCCCTAAAATATTGCTTTAATTCAGCGGTTTATTCGTGTATATGCACGATATGGTCCGCAAAACCTCCCTCACGCCCGACGCCGCCGCCGAAACCTGCTCGGCCATCGGCGTGGAGTGTCTGGCCTTCGCCGCACGGCGCACCGCGAACGTCATCTCGCGCGCCTATGCGGCCCGCCTGGCGCCCTTCGGCCTGGAGCCCTCGCAATTCGGCGTGCTGGTCGTGGTCGCGGCCGGAAGGGCGGATTCCGCCCGTGAGCTGGCGGACCGCCTCAGCATCGAGCGCTCCACCCTCACCCGGAACCTGACGCGGCTGCTCGAGGCCGATCTCCTGGTCGGCGCGCCCGGCAAGGGCCGCCGCATCACCTACAGCCTGACCGCGGCCGGCCACGCCAAGCTGGCCGAGGCGCTGCCGGCCTGGCGCGCCGCGCAGGACGCGCTGCAGGCGCAGCTGGCCCCCGGCTCGGCCGAGCGCGCCCGCGCCTCGCTGGCGGAGCTGCGCGGCGCCGCCAAGGAAATGCTGACCGCGGACTGAGCGCGGGCCCCGCTACTCGCCCCGCAGCGCCGCGCCCGCCGCCAGCGGCGCCAGCGGCAGGGCGAGCGCCAGCATCGCTGCCTCCAGCAACAGGTAGGGTCGCGCCGCCAGCCCCGAGGAGGAAGCCTCGATCGCGGCTGCGCCGAAGATCATCACCGGGATCGCCAGCGGCAGGACCAGCAGCGGCAGCAGCACCCCGCCCCGCCGCGCGCCGAGCGTCAGGGCCGCGCCCGCCGTCCCGAGCAGCGAGAGGATGGCCGAGCCCAGTGCCAGCGCCACCATCGCCGTGCCCATCGCCGCCCCGGGCAGGCTGAGCAGCGCCGCCGCCAGCGGCGTCGCCACGACCAGCGGCAGGCCCGTCGTGACCCAGTGCGCCGCCGCCTTCGCCGCCGCGATGCCGGCGGGAGACAGGCCGCTGAGCAGGAGCTGGTCGAGCGAGCCGTCCTCGGCCTCGGCGCCGAAGAGGCGGTCCAACGGCAGCAGCGCGGCCAGCAGCGCGGCGGCGGCCAGGACGCCCGGCGCCACCCGCGCCAGCAGCTCGGGCGAGGGGCCGACGCCGAAGGGGAACAGCGCCGCGACCAGGACAAAAAACATCACGGAGGCGAGCGTGTCGGCCGGATGACGGAGCGCCAGCCGCAGCTCCCGCAGGAAGAGTGGGATCAAAGCCGCAGCTCCCGCGCAGCCGGCAAGGGCAGCGGCAGATGCGTCGCGGCGATCACCATGCCGCCGGCCGCGCGATGTGCGTCGAAGAGCGGCGCCAGCCTTTCGACCGAGGCGGCGTCCAGCCCCACGGAGGGCTCGTCGAGCAGCCAGAGCGGCGCCTGCCCCAGCGCGAGCCGCGCGAGCGCCAGCCGCCGCTTCTGGCCGGAGGACAGCACGCGGGCCGGCAGCTCCGCCAGGGCGGCGAGGCCCAGCGCCTCCAGCGCCGCCATGACGTCGCCGCCATGCAGACGCGCGTAGAAGGCCAGGTTCTCCGCCGCGCTCAGCGCCGGCTTCAGCGCATCCTGGTGGCCCAGGTAGCGCAGCCGCGCGCCGTGGGCGGAGAGATCCGCGAAGGCGTCCTCGCCGCTCCAGAGGAGACTTCCCGAGAGAGCGGGAAGCAGCCCGGCCAGTACTCGCAGCAACGAGGACTTGCCCGCGCCGTTATGCCCAGTGAGGAGCAGCGCATCGCCCGGTTCAATTGCGAATGAGACGCAGTTGAACACAAGCTTTTCCGCGCGCCAGCACGCCAATTCCTGCGCCTCGATCAGGCTCGCCTCCATGGACCGTGAACCGTCGTCATGCTTAAACCCGCAACAACAGAGTAGAGGACGATTTCGAGATGCGCATGATCGGTCAGGACAGCCTCAAGGTCAGCCGGCAGCTGTCCGTGGACGGCAAGGCCTATCACTACTTCTCGCTCCCAGAGGCGGCGAAGCAGATCGGCGACATCTCGCGCCTGCCCTTCTCGCTCAAGGTGCTCCTCGAGAACGTCCTGCGCTTCGAGGACGGCCGGAGCTACACCGTCAACGACGCCAAGGCCATCGCCGAATGGGTCCAGCAGGGCCACAGCGAGAAGGAAGTTCCCTTCAAGCCGTCGCGCATCCTGCTGCAGGACTTCACGGGCGTCCCCGCCGTCGTCGACCTCGCCGCCATGCGCGACGCCCTGCTCAACCTGGGCGGTGACCCGCGCAAGGTGAACCCGCTGGTTCCCGTCGACCTCGTGATCGACCACTCGGTGATGGTAGACGTCTCCGGCACCGCCACCGCCCTCCAGAAGAACGTGGACATCGAGTTCGAGCGCAACGGCGAGCGCTACGAGTTCCTCCGCTGGGGCCAGGAAGCCTTCAACAACTTCCGCGTCGTGCCGCCGGGCACGGGCATCTGCCACCAGGTGAACCTGGAATATCTCGGCCAGGTGGTGTGGACCGCGACCGACATCGGCAACACCTACGTCTACCCCGACAGCTGCTACGGCACCGACAGCCACACCACGATGATCAACGGCCTGGGCGTGCTCGGCTGGGGCGTCGGCGGCATCGAGGCCGAGGCCGCGATGCTCGGCCAGCCCATCGCCATGCTCATCCCCGACGTCATCGGCTTCAAGCTCAGCGGCAAGCTGCGCGAGGGCGTGACCGCCACCGACATGGTGCTCACCGTCACGCAGATGCTCCGCAAGAAGGGCGTCGTCGGCAAGTTCGTCGAGTTCTTCGGCCCCGGCCTCGGCGGCATGGCGCTGGCGGACCGCGCGACCATCGCGAACATGGCCCCGGAATACGGCGCGACCTGCGGCTTCTTCCCCGTGGACGAGGTGACGCTGGGCTACCTGCGCCTCTCCGGCCGCGACGAGCACCGCATCAACCTGGTGCGCGAGTACTGCCAGGCGCAGGGCATGTGGCGCGACGATTCGATGCCCGACCCCGTCTTCACCGACACGCTCGAGCTCGACCTCTCCACCGTCGAGCCGTCCATGGCCGGCCCGAAGCGCCCGCAGGACCGCGTGGCCCTCGGCTCGGTCGGCACCTCCTTCGCCAAGGACCTCGCCGCCGGCACGATGGGCGTTCCCGGTGACGAGGCGAACAAGCGCGTCGAGGTCGAGGGCGCCAAGTTCGACCTGGGCCATGGCGACGTGGTGATCGCCGCGATCACCTCCTGCACCAACACCTCGAACCCCTATGTGCTCGTCGCCGCCGGCCTCGTGGCCCGCAAGGCGCGCGCCCGTGGCCTCACGCCGAAGCCCTGGGTGAAGACCTCGCTGGCCCCCGGCTCGCAGGTGGTGACCGACTACCTGAACGCCTCCAACCTCACCGAGGACCTGGACGCCATCGGCTTCCAGACGGTCGGCTACGGCTGCACCACCTGCATCGGCAATTCCGGCCCGCTGCCGGAGCCGATGGTCGAGGCGATCGAGGAGAACAAGCTGGTCGTGGCCGGCGTGCTCTCGGGCAACCGCAACTTCGAGGGCCGCGTCCACGCCAATGTGCGCGCCAACTACCTCGCCTCGCCCCCGCTGGTCGTCGCCTATGCGCTGGCCGGCACGGTGAAGATCGACCTGCAGCACGAGCCCATCGGCACGGACCGCGACGGCAAGCCCGTCATGCTGCTCGACATCTGGCCGACGCAGGAAGAGGTGAACAACGTCGTGCACGAGGTGCTGACGCGGAAGATGTTCATGTCGCGCTACTCCGACGTCTTCAAGGGCCCGGAGCAGTGGCAGGCCATCAAGGTCGACGCCGACAGCGACACCTATCGCTGGAACAGCGGCTCCACCTACGTCCAGAACCCGCCCTACTTCGAGGGCATGACCATGGACGTGAAGCCGCTGGCCTCCATCAAGGGCGCGCGCGTGCTCGGCCTGCTCGGCGACAGCATCACCACCGACCACATCTCGCCCGCGGGCAATATCCGCAAGTCGAGCCCGGCCGGTGAGTACCTGCTCGAGCATCAGGTCCGCCCGCTGGACTTCAACAGCTACGGCGCCCGCCGCGGCAACCACCAGGTCATGATGCGCGGCACCTTCGCCAATATCCGCATCAAGAACGAGATGGTCCCCGGCATCGAGGGCGGCATCAGCAAGCACTACCCCTCGGGCGACGTGGCGCCGATCTACGACGTCGCCATGCGCTACAAGGAAGAGGGCGTGCCGCTGGTCGTCTTCGGCGGCAAGGAATACGGCACCGGCTCCTCGCGCGACTGGGCGGCCAAGGGCACCTTCCTGCTGGGCGTGAAGGCGGTCATCGCCGAGAGCTTCGAGCGCATCCACCGCTCGAACCTGGTCGGCATGGGCGTGCTGCCGCTGGTCTTCAAGGAAGGCGAGAGCCGCAACTCGCTCTCGCTCCGCGGCGACGAGACGATCGAGATCCTCGGCGTCGAGAACCTGAAGGCGCGCATGATGCTGGACCTCATCATCACCCGCGCCGACGGCCACCAGGTGAAGACCGAGGTGCTGTGCCGCGTCGATACCGCCGACGAGGTCGAGTACTACAAGAACGGCGGCATCCTGCACTACGTGCTGCGCGGGATGGCCAAGGCGGCCTGATCACGGGCCCGGGCTTTCCGGACGGATCGAGGGGGCGGCGACCGAAGGGTCGCCGCCCCTTTTCCTTTTCAGGGCAGCGCCTCAGCGGGCGGGGGCCGGCGTCCCGCGGCCGGCGATGTAGGGATAGCGCGAGAAGATGGCCGCCACCGACGCGTCGATCCGCTCCTGCGGGTAGATGCGGTCCCGCTCGGTGACGCGCCCGATCGCCACGCCTTCCCAGACCAGCGCATCGCGGCGGCGGTCCACCAGGTCGATGTTGATCGTCCCCTCGGTGTACTGGTCCACGAAGGGCCCGCTGGCGAAGGCGTAGCCGGGCCAGGCGCCGTACTGGCGATAGCCGTAATAGGGGAAGGGCGCGTAGGGCGCGCCGCCCGAGATCTGCACGCGCTCCTGCAGGCGGCCGTGGAAGTTCACCAGCAGGTCCGGCGCCGTGGGCGAATAGGCGTAGCCGCGCGCCGCCATCTCCCGCTCCACGGCGGCCTTGAGGCGGTCCGTGGTCAGCGTCGTATAGCCCGAGCGGTCAGTGCCGAGGGGCGTGACCCAGCCGAAGGTTCGGTAGCGGGCGAAATCGGCGTTCCGGTCGTAATCCACGCGCACTTCCGGCCCCGTCGCGCAGGCGGCGAGGGTCGCGAGGAGCATGAGGGAGAACAGGCGTCGAAGCATGGGGCGCTTCCTTCCGATGAGCGGAGGCATGACCGCCGGTACAAGCCCGAACGCCATGTCTTGCGGCCCGGTTGTCGGGCCGCCACCATCGTATCGCAACGCGGGAGCGCGACGACATGGCCCATCTGACCATCGGCAGCCTGATCTTCGACGAACTCGACCAGGTGGACCTGACGGGACCGCACGAGGTGCTCTCCCGCCTGCCGGATTCGAGCTACGCCATCTACGGCAAGAGCCTCGCCCCCGCCCGCGACATGCGGGGGTTGCGCATCCTCCCCGACGCCACGATCGCCGAGGCGCCGCAGCTGGACGTGCTCCATATCCCCGGTGGCTTCGGGGTCGACGCGCAGATGGTCGACCCGGAGATCATCGCCTGGATCCGCCGCCAGGCCGAGGGCGCGAAGCTCGTCTTCACCGTCTGCACGGGCGCGCTGCTGCTGGGCGCCACGGGCCTGCTGAAGGGCCGCCGCGCCACGACCCATTGGGCGAGCCACCACATCCTGCCCTCCTTCGGCGCCGTGCCCGTGCGGGAGCGCGTGGTGGAGGACGGCAAGTTCGTCACCGCCGCCGGCGTGACCTCGGGCTTCGACGGGGCACTCCAGGTCGCCGCCAGGCTGCGCGGCCAGGCCGTCGCCGAGGGCATCCAGCTCTACATGCAGTACGACCCGCACCCGCCCTTCCAGGCCGGCACGCCGGAAAGCGCCCCGCCGGAGGTGGTGCATGCGACGCGCGTCGCGATGGCGGGCGTGATCGGGCGGCGGGAGGAGATGGCGCGCCGGATCGGCGCCGCCCTCACCTGAAGAGCGGCAGCAGGCTCAGCAGCAGCAGCACCGCCATCGACCAGTTGAAGGCGCGCCACCGCGCCCCGTCGCCCAGCACGCGCCGCGCGGCACTTCCGAGCCAGGCCCAGAAGACCAGGCAAGGCATCGAGACAAGCGCAAAGACGAGGGCGACGGTGAGGGCCTGCGGCAGGAGGCTCTCGCCGGGCGTGGTGAAGGCCGGCAGGGCCGCCAGGACGATCATCCAGGCCTTGGGATTCACCCATTGGAAGGCGGCAGCGCCGACGAAGCCCAGCGGCGGGGCGGGCCTCTCCTGCCGGCCCGCCGGCGGGGCGGCGGTGGCGATCTTCCAGGCCAGCCAGACCAGCCACGCCGCCCCCACCACCTGCATGGCCCGGTGCAGCCAGGGATAGCTCTCGAAGGGCATGCCGAGGCCGAGGGCGACGGCCAGGAACATCGCGGGGAAGCCGAGCGTGATGCCCAGCATGTGCGGCACCACGCGGCGCATGCCCACCTGCGCGGCCGAGGCCGCGACCATCAGCACGTTGGGGCCCGGCGTCGCGGAGGTCGCGAAGGCGAAGGCGACGAGGGTGAGGAGGTACTCCATCGGCCCAGCATCGTGCCGGAGTGACGATTACGTCAATAATGCTGTCGCAAATAGGCCTGCTGCGGCGGTGGCCCGCGCATGAAAAAGGGAGCCTCGCGGCCCCCTTTTCCGATCCCGAGCTTGGCCCGGATTACTCGCGCGTCGCGGCGCCCAGCTCGGCGACCAGCTCGTCCTCGAGGGTGATCTCCTCCTCGCGGGCGATCTCCTCGCCACGGGCCTGCTTCTCGGCTTCTTCCGGGCTGCGGGCCACGTTCACGATCACGGGGAGCAGCACCTCGGGGTGCAGCTCGACGCGGACCGTGGTGAGGCCCAGCGTCTTGATCGGCGCGTCCAGCTGCACCTGCGAGCGGGTCACGCCCAGGCCGGCCTCGGTGCAGCCGTCGGCGATGTCACGCGCGGAGACGGAGCCGTAGAGGCCGCCGCTCTCGCCCGCGGAGCGGATCAGGACGACCGAGAGGCCTTCCATGCGCTCGGCAACGCGCTCGGCTTCCTCGCGGCGCTTGAGGTTCTGGGCCTCGAGCTGCACGCGGTCCTGTTCGAACCGCTCGAGGTTGGACTTGGTCGCGCGGATCGCCTTGCCGCCCGGCAGGAGGTAGTTGCGGGCGTAGCCAGGCTTCACCTTCACCAGCTCGCCCATCTGGCCGAGCTTGTCGACGCGCTGCATCAGGATGAGTTCAATCATGATTGGCCTCGAATCAGGTTGGGGGCGGCATCGAGGGCCGCCGATATTGGTCGAGAAGGCCCACGCCGACCATCAGCGGAGCCATGATTTGCAGGAACAGGAGCATCAGCACGTAGAAGGCCGCCAGGATCGCGACACGGCCGGACCGCCCGCGCAGCCGGCGATGCACGCCGACGACGCCAAGCAGGAAAACCGGCACCAGCAGGATCACCAGCGAGGACAGCGCCACGGCTCCGCCGAAGGCCAGCCAGGCGGCCAGCGCGACGGCCGGCAGCGGCAGGTACCAGCCCGGCAGATGGACTTCGTCGCCACCCGGCGTCGCATGGAGAGCCAGGCCCTGGCGCGACAGCATGTTCTGCGCGGCGAGGCCGTTGCCGACCATGAGCAGCGCGAGCCAGAAGCCGGCCGCGGCCGCCTTCACCTGCGCGATCTGGTCCACCATGCCGTCCGGCAGCGTCACGCCCATGCGCGCCACGCCCAGCTCCACCGCCGTGCGCATCTCGCCTTCCAGATCAGGAATGGCGATCGCGAGGATCAGCAGAACCAGGACCGGCCAGATGCCGAGCACGGCGAGCGGCAGCGTCAGGTCCATGCGGCCCGACTGCAGCTTCGCCCCGGCCACCACCAGCGCCGCGGGGACGCCGAAGATGGCGAGGTAGACCCCCATCGCGACCGTCGAGGCGCTGAACAGCACCACCGCGCCGGCGAGGGCCGTGGCCCCCACCGCCGCGCGCGCTCCGAAGCCGAAACCGGCCGCGAAGATCGGCAGCGGCGACAGCCAGAGCAGCAGGGTGCCGAGCGGCATCCCGTGCATGGCCCAGAGGGCGAGCACCGCCGAGCCCAGCCCCGCAGCACCGGCCGCGAGGGCTTCGGGATGGCTGAAAAGCCCCCCTTGGCCCGATGTCTGGCTCACCCGCCGAACCTCCTGTTCAGTCGTTGATCACGTAGGGCAGCAGGGCCAGGAAGCGGGCGCGCTTGATGGCATTCGCCAGCTCGCGCTGCTTCTTGCCGCTGACGGCCGTGATGCGCGACGGCACGATCTTGCCGCGCTCGCTCAGGAAGCGGGACAGGAGGCGCACGTCCTTGTAGTCGATCTTCGGCGCGTTCGGGCCGGAGAAGGGGCAGGACTTCCGGCGGCGGTAGAAGGGGCGGCGGGCCCCCACGGCGGCGCGGCGATTGGCGATGTTGGGTTCAGCGGTCTCGCTCATCGGCTCAGATCTCCTCGTTCAGGTTGAGGTCCATCTCGTCGCGCGAGCGGGCCCGGAACTCCTCGCGGTCATCGCGACCGCCGCCCGTGCGGCCGGAGCTGAAGCGGCCAGCGGGCTTAGGCCCACGGAAGCCGCGCTCACGATCACGGTCGTCGCCACGCTTGGCGAGGATGGCCGAGGGCGCCTCGGGGTCGATGGCCTCGACGCGGATGGTCATCTCGCGCAGCACGTCCTCGTTCAGGCCGAGCTGGCGAACGACTTCCTGCATGGCAGCGGGGGGGGCGTCGATGCCGAGGAGCATGTAATGCCCCTTGCGGTTCTTCTTCACCTTGTAGGCGAGGCCGCGCAGGCCCCAGTATTCGCGCTTCTGGACGTGACCGCCCTGCTCGCCGAGCGTCGTCGCGACATTGTCCGCGATGGTCTCGACCTGCTGCTGGGTGACGTCGTTGCGCGCGATGAACACGCATTCGTAGAGTGGCATGGGAACTCCCTATGGCTACTCAGCCCGGGCGGCCACCGGACATCGGAGCGCGCAAGCGGGCATAGCCGCGGGCGTGCCAACGCCGGCGGCAGGGTGGCGCGCATCAACCACGGACGGCCCGGCGGGTCAATGGAGTTTCGTATCCCGGGCGCGGCGCGGCGGGCGCACCTAGCCGGAAACTCGGCTGGAATGCGCCGCGGCAGAACCTATCGCGCGGCGCTTCGCGCCATGCCGAGCACCACCTGCCGCGCGATCACCTCATCGGGCAGGCCGGTCGACTTGGTCTGGCGCTCGGCGCGCAGCAGGGCCGCGCCCAGCGCCTCCAGGCGGCCGGGCGACCAGATCCGGAGCGCGCGCTCCATCGCCGACTTCGCCTTCCAGAAGACGGGCGGCCGAAGGGCGCCCACCGCATCGGCGGGCGAGCTGCCATCGGCGACGTCCAGCGCCGCCTTGTGCAGCCGCTGCACATGCCGCAGCGCCGCGCGCAGCACCTGGACGGGATTGGCGCCCTCCGCGAAGGCCTTCGCGATGGCCCGGTCGGCCACCGCCACCTCGCCGAGCGAGGCCGCCAGCAGCGCCTCGTCCAGATCCAGCAGGCTGCCCTCGCCGAGCAGCTCCATCGCCTCCTCGGCGGTGATGCGGCCCTCGGGGCCTGCATGCAGCGCGAGAATCTCCAGCGAGCGGCGCATGGCCAGCCGGTCCTCGCCGGCCCTTTCGGCGAGCCAGTCCATCGCCGCCGGCTCGGCCTGCGCGTCGAGCTCTCCCAGGATGCGCTGGATCGAGGCCACCAGGTCCCGCCCACGCTCGGCATAGCATTCGATGACCTGGCCGCGCGCCTCCGCGGCCACCAGGGTCCGCAGCTTCGACCGGCCGGTGAGGCCGGCGCCCTCGATGATGACCAGACCGGGCCCTGGGCCAGCCAGGGCACCCCGCACGGCCTCGGTCCAGCTGTCCCGCCCGTCGCGCAGGCGGATGGCGCAGCGGCCGCCCGTGAGCGGCACGGAGGCCGCCTCGCCGGCCAGCGATCCCGGATCCTTCGCGGCTTCCCGCCCCGGCTCGACGATGCGGATCGGATCGTCGCCCGCCACGGCGCGCACGAGCTGCCCCGCGCGCTCGTTCACCAGCCCCGCATCGTCGCCGATGAGGAGCACCACCCGGCAATCCTCCGGCGGATCGGCGAGGAAGGCCGCGAGGCGCCGCGGGTCGAGCTTCGCGGCCAAGCCGGGCTCAGGCCTGCGGATGCCGGCGCAGCGACACCGCGACGGCCAGCGCGATCCGGTCGCTGATCTCGGAGACCAGACGGCGCTCCATCTCGTCGCGCGAGGCGTCGGCGGCGAAGAACTGCAGATCGGGAATGTTGAATGCGTCCAGCGTGCGCACCGTGCCGCGGTCGAGGACCACGGGGGGGATGGCGGCCGTCGCCAGGATCCAGGTTCCGGTCGCGACATAGCGCACGCGCGTCACCATGCCGTCGCGGCGATAGCCCAGCGGCTCGCTCTGCCAGGAGATCGTGGCCGCGAGGTCGTAGCGGGCCGGCGTGCCGGGGCGCTGGCCTTCCAGCTGGCGCTGCAGCGACCGGCGCAGCAGCTGCCCCGAACGCTCGCCGATCGGGCCCACGCGCACCGAGGCAAGCCGGTCCCGCAGGGCAGGCTCGACCGTGCCATCGACGGCCGTGCTTCGCTCACCTTCGGGCCCGTAGACCGGCCGGAAGCCGCAACCCGCCAGGCCGGCCGAAGCCAGTCCCAGCGTCGACAGGAGAAGGCCGCGTCGTCGGGGGACCGGCTCGCTCACCACATTCACTCCTCGGCCTGGGCCGCACGCCAGCGGCGCGCGGCGGCTCCCATGATTCCCGCGTCAGACGACGAGGTTGACCACGCGTCCCTTGACGTGGATGCGCTTCTTGATCGGCTTGCCGGCGATGGCCCGCTGCACGTTCTCCTCGGCCTCGGCGGCCGCGAAGACCACCTCGTCCGACGCATCCACAGCCACCTCGATGGTGCCGCGCAGCTTGCCCAGGACCTGGACCGCCAGCGTCACCGTCTCGGCCTTCAGCAGCTCCGGGTCGGCCTCCAGCCAGGGTAGCTGGGCCACCAGCCCGGCGCCGGGGCGCAGGGTGGACCACAGCTCCTCGGCGAGGTGCGGCATCATCGGCGAGGCAAGGCGCAGCAGCGCCTCCAGCGCCTCACGCCGTGCCGCCAGCGGTGCCGTCGCGGCGTCGCCGATGGCATTCGCGAGCTCGTGGATGCGCGCCACGGCGACGTTGAAGGCGAAGCTTTCCAGCGCCTCGGTCACGGCGGCGATGGACCGGTGCGTGGCCTGCAGCAGCTTGCGGCCCGCCGCCTCGTCCGGCGCCTCCGCCTCGCGTAGGTTCTGGGCGAGGCGCCAGACGCGCCCGATGAAGCGGCTCGCGCCCGCGACGCCCGATTCGGACCACTCCATGTCCCGGTCCGGCGGGTTGTCGCTCAGGATGAACCAGCGGGCCGTGTCGGCGCCGTAGCGGCCGATGATGGCGCCCGGATCCACCGTGTTGCGCTTGGACTTGGACATGGACTCGACGCGGCCCACCGTCACCGGCTCGTCGCCGCCCCGCACGATGGCGGTGCCGTCGGGGCGCTTCTCCACCTCCTCCGGGTAGAGCCAGCGGCCGTCGGCGCCCTTGTAGCTCTCGTGCTGGACCATGCCCTGCGTGAAGAGGCCGGCGAAGGGCTCGTCGACCGAGACGTGCCCCGTCTCGTGCATCGCCCGGGTGAAGAAGCGGCTGTAGAGCAGGTGCAGGATCGCGTGCTCGATGCCGCCGATATACTGGTCCACCGGCAGCCAGGCATCGACCGCCGCCTGCGTCACCGGCTGATCGGCGCGCGGCGAGCAGAAGCGCGCGAAGTACCAGGAGCTGTCGACGAAGGTGTCGAAGGTGTCGGTCTCGCGCCGCGCCGCCTTGCCGCAGGACGGGCAGTTCACGTGCTTCCACGTGGGATGATGGTCGAGCGGGTTGCCGGGGCGCGAGAAGTCCACATCCTCGGGCAGGATGACGGGCAGCTGGCCCTGCGGGACGGGAACCGCGCCGCAATCGTCGCAATGGATGACCGGGATCGGGCAGCCCCAGTAGCGCTGGCGCGAGACACCCCAGTCGCGCAGGCGCCAGTTGGTCACGCCCTTGCCGCGGCCGAGCTCCTCGATGCGCGCGATGGCGGTGCGCTTGCCCTCGGCGACGTCGAGCCCATCCAGGAAGCCCGAGTTGAATAGCGTGCCATCCTCGGTGAAGGCCTCGTCGGCGATCGCGAAGGTGGCGGGATCGCCGCCGCGGGGCAGGACCACGGGCGGCACGGGCAGGCCGTATTTGCGCGCGAAGTCGAGGTCGCGCTGGTCGCCGCTCGGGCAGCCGAAGATCGCGCCCGTGCCGTATTCCATCAGCACGAAGTTCGCGATCCAGACGGGGTAGGTCGCGCCCTCGATGAAGGGGTGCTTCACGCGGAAACCGGTGTCGAAGCCGCGCTTCTCGGCCTGCTCGATCACGGCCTCGCTGGTGCCCTGGCTACGGCATTCGGCGACGAAGGCGGCGGCGGCCGGATCGCGCGCGGCGGCGGCAGCAGCCAGCGGGTGCTCGGCCGCGACGGCCAGGAAGGACATGCCGAAGAGCGTGTCCGGACGCGTGGTGAAGACCTCGACCTCGGCGATGTCGTCGACGGCGCCGGCCATCTCGAAGCGGACGCGCGCGCCCTCGCTGCGGCCGATCCAGTTCGCCTGCATGAGCCGCACGCGCTCGGGCCAGCGGTCCAGGCCGTCCAGCGCCTCCAGCAGGTCGGGCGCGAATTTGGTGATGGAGAAGAACCACTGGCTCAGCAGCTTCTTCTCGACCAGCGCGCCGGAGCGCCAGCCGCGGCCGTCGATCACCTGCTCATTGGCCAGGACGGTGCCGTCCACGGGATCCCAGTTGACCCAGCTCTCCTTGCGCTCGACCAGGCCGTCCTTCAGGAAGTCCAGGAAGAGCTTCTGCTGCTGGCCGTAATATTCGGGATCACAGGTCGCGAATTCGCGCGCCCATTCCAGCGACAGGCCCATGCGCTTCAGCTCGGTGCGCATATTGGCGATGTTGGCGTAGGTCCAGGTCGCGGGATGCGTGCCGCGCTCGCGGGCGGCATTCTCGGCCGGCAGGCCGAAGGCGTCCCAGCCCATGGGGTGCATCACCAGATGGCCCTGCGCCCGCTTGTAGCGCGCGACGACGTCGCCCAGCGTGTAGTTGCGCACATGCCCCATGTGGATCTTGCCCGAGGGGTAGGGAAACATCTCGAGCACATAGTACTTCTTCGCGCCGGCCGGCGGCACGTCGGGCACGGAGAAGCAGGCGGCTTCCTCCCACGCGCTTTGCCAGCGCGGCTCGGCGGCGGCGAAATCATAACGATCGGCGGCCGCGATCGCGGCGACGGGATGGGGCGTATCGGGCATGACGCCCCTGAATAGGGCCGCCCCGCCGCCACCTCAAGCCGGCATCGCGCAGATGCTGGCATGCTGGACACGAGGGCGGCCCTTCAGCGCACGCGGCTCTCCCGCGGGACGACCGTGGCGGAGCGCCAGCCGGTCACAGCCCGCTCAACCGGCGGGGGATCAGGAAAGCAGAAGTGGCGGCCTTAGCGGCCGGCCGACTGGCTCCGCAGCTCGCGGGCGCGAGCGAGGACGCGGTCCTCCATCTCGGAATTCGTCGCCGAGGAGGCCGGGGCATCAGTCCAGGCGCCGCCACGGTTCACCTGCCGGAAGATCTGCACGCGCACGCCGTCGGAGCGGAGCTGGCGGCCGATGACATAGGCCGTCGCCTTGAAGCGCTCGCCCTCGGCCTGCGGCGGCGAGTACCAGTCGGTGATGATGACCCCGCCGAAGGGATCGGCGCTGGCCAGCGGCATGAAGGAAAGCGTGTCCAGGGTGGCGCGCCAGAGGAAGGCGTTCACCGTCATCCCGCCGCCGCCCGCATTGGCGCCGGTGCCACCGCCGCCCTGCGCCTCGCGCGAACGATCGACGCCGAAGACGACGATGCCGGAGGTGGAGGAGTTCGACCCCGTCTGGCGAAGGGTGAGCTCGCGGGCGCTGTCGGTGCCGTATTCGTCGTTCCGAACCTGCCGGCCGCCCGAACAGGCCGCAAGGGCGAGAAGGCCGACGCCGAGCACGAGAATCGGACGGGATACGTGTGTCATGGCTGCGCTTCTAGGCGACGGCCTTGCAAAAGAAAAGGGGCGACAGGTTGCCCTGCCGCCCCGATCCGTCACGAGAAGGTGACTGCCTTAGAAGGCGATACGCGTACCGACCAGGAAGACGTCGCTGAACGAACGGCTCTGGATGCCAGGGCGGTTCGGGTCGAGGTCACGGCCCTGCTCACGCACCGAGTAGTGAACCCACTCAGCGATCAGGTCCATGCCGGGGGCGAGGCGATAGTTGCCACCCACGGACACGCCCCAACGGCGCATACCGGCGCAGTTGTTGGACACACCCGGCGTCGCCGGACGGCAGGAAGCCTGCGTCAGCGGACCGGTCGTGCTGTCAACCCAGTTCGTGCGGCTGCCACCCTCGAAGAGGCCGGTCACGAAGTTCGTACCAACCGTGAAGGGGCCGGCCGTGTACTGGCCGCCGACGACCAGCTGCTCGCCCGGACGATCACCGCGCTGGGTGTTGCCCCAGAAGAAGTTGTAGTCGCCGTAGGTGTAGGCCGCACCGACGGTGAAGCCGTAGGCGCTGGCCTGCACGCCGGCCTGCCAGATGTTCAGGCCGTTGAACACGCGGGTCTGCGCGCCACCGGTCGAGATATCGCGAGCCGAGCCGGAGCCGATGTAACCAACCGTCGCGGCCAGGCCGACGCCGGCCAGGTTGCCACGCCAGCGGAGGGCGGCCTGGATCTCGTTACGCTTCACGGCCATTTCCGGACCAGCGGCGTAGATGCCGAAGTTCCGCGCGCCGGAGAAGGCGTAGGCGCTGTCGCAGTAGCCGGAGCTGGCGTTGTTCGGGCAGCCCGTGTCACGGCCGCTGTTCGCGTTCGGGGCAAAGCTCGCACCGAAGTCGAAGCCGAAGAACTGCGGGGACATGTAGATGATCTTGGAGGCGTCACCGATGCCGCCCGGAGCGGTCATCGTGCGGCCACCGCCCTGACGGGTCACGAAGCTCTCCCACGAGCCGTGCACGCCGCCCGTACCGAAGCCCTGCACCCAACCCGAGTTCATCAGGCCGCCCATGACGCCGTCTTCGTCACCGAAGCGGACCTGACCGAAGCGGGGATGCGCGATGTAGGCGTACATCTCGTCGACGGCGACCGTGGTCTTGCCGGCGCTGGCGCGGCCCTGAACGATCTGACGGCCTTCGAGGCCACCGCTGTTCAGAGAGATCGTCGCACCGTAGGTCAGGCCATTGGCCAGCTTGCCGGACACGATGACGTCGATGCCGGCGTCGGTCGAGATGTCGGACTTGCTGAGGCGGGCGATGTTGTTGGTCGAGGTCGTGCTGGGAGCAACGCCCGGGATGTTCTCGGTGCCGCCGCCGACGTTCTGCGGAAGACCCGTCGAGGTCACCGAGGTACGGCCGGTCTGCTGCGTGTAACCATAATAGGCCCGGAAGAAGCCACCGATACGAACGGTCGGCGCTTCCTGAGCGGAGGCCTGGGGTGCCATGACGGCAGCGCCCACGACCGCCGAGACGACTGCCGTCGTGCCCAGCAAAATCTTGCGCATGTTCAAACTCTCCTCACGCGCCGGCCGAGACCGGCTTTGTTCCCCTGACCCTCCCCCCCCATCCCTGGGTGAGGCCGTAACCCCCGTCTCTCGGCGTTCCGGGCTTTACCGTTACGCGCCAAGATCAACGATCACTTGGGTCCGGGGCGGACTATGCGTTGGCGTGTTACGGGCGGGCAACCGACATCATCGCCGGAGCGCGACTTCTCTGAGACACTGTGGCCGAAGCGACACATGCCCCTGCCACGCCCCGATCGCGGCCCATCCGGCCAGCCGTGTCCGGGGCAGCCGCCGCGCGCTGAGAGCGGTCATTCCCCCCAGCGCCACCGCCGGCCGAGCGGCCGCTCGCGCCAGGGCGCCCCACCGGAAGGGACCGAGCGCGGGCGCGCCGGGATGGCTCGCCGTCGGAAAGGCGGGGGAGACGAGGGCCGCCTCCGCCCTGAGCCGCCTGACCCGCGCCACCCCGACGCGCCCATGTACGGCGCCCGAGAGGATTTTTCCTTTTCTGTTCAACAGGAAAGGCAGCAGGTGACGGCATTCCGCGCGGTCCGGGACATGCAGCCCCGCCCCCAGCCGCAGCGCCGCCCGCCCGTCGCCCCCGACCAGCAGGACGAGCCCCTTCTCCCGGCAGAGGCGCGCCACCCGCCGCGCGACCTCGGGCGCGGCACCCCGCAGCAGCACGGCCGAGCCCCGCGGCAGGCCGGACAGCCGGGACGACGGGTCCGGCAGCCGCACGGGATCGCTCAGGAGCCACAGGCCGGGCACCCTGGCGCCGCGCGCCCCTCTCCGTATTCTATGCAACATGCTCGACGACATCTCCCGGAACCTCGCCCGAATCCACGCCCGAATCGAGAGCGCCGCCCGCAGGGCCGGCCGCGATCCGGCGGAGGTCACCCTCGTGGCCGTCTCCAAGACCCATCCGGCGGAGGCGGTCGCCGCCGCGCTGGCGGCCGGGCAGACGGTCTTCGGCGAGAATCGCGTGCAGGAGGCCGCGACAAAGTTCCCCGGCCTCCGCGAGGGCCATCCGGCCATGCGTCTGCACATCATCGGCGGACTGCAGACCAACAAGGCGCGCGACGCGGTCCGCCTGGCCGACGTCATCGAAAGCCTCGACCGGCCCAAGCTGGCCCAGGCGATCGCCGAGGCCATGGTGAAGGAGAATCGGCGGCCGGAGCTGATGGTCCAGGTCAATATCGGCGACGAGCCGCAGAAGTCCGGCGTGCCGCGCCAGGAAGCCGACGCCTTCCTCCGCGCCTGCCGCGAGGAATGGGACCTGCCCGTCATCGGCCTCATGTGCATCCCGCCCGCGGAAGGGGATCCGCGCCCCCATTTCGCGGCCCTGGCGGCGATGGCGCGGGACCACGGGCTTTCCCGGATCTCCATGGGGATGAGCGGCGACTTCGAGACCGCCATCGAGGAAGGCGCGACGCTGGTCCGCGTCGGCTCGGCGATCTTCGGCGCCCGGCCTCAGCCCGTCGGCGGCTGAGCGCTACCGCCGGCGTTCAGCACCGGTGGGCGCACCGCCTCGGCCAGCGCCGCCGCCGTCCGGGCCGGCGAGGCGAGCTCGGCCCAGCGGCGATAGGCCTCGGCCACCTCCGTCGAGGCTGTGGCGCGGGCGGGCGGAAGGGGATCGGGCTCGCCGTTGAGCGCCGCCCGCAGCCGTGCGCCCGGCATGGTCATCTCGATGGCCGAGGCCACGCCCGCCAGCGCCATGCCAAGCGGCCCGCCCAGCACGGCGGCACCCAGCACGCGCATCGCCGGGTGGATGTCCTCGCCAGTCACCGCCCGGTAGGCGATGCCCACCCCCGGCAGATGATGCAGCGGGTTCAGCCCCTGCAGCACCTCGTCGAAGGTAATCTCGCCGGGGATGGGGATGGCCTCCTCGGGGCCCAGCGCCGGTCCGCCATCGGGCGGTGGCGGCGTTTCCAGCCGTCCAGGCGGCCGGAAGGCGAGGCGAATCGGGTCGGCGAGCACGCGGTCCTCCTGCAAGGGATGGCCCCTGCCGGGCAGCAATCCCCGTGCCACCTTGCGCCGGCCGGTAAACCGGACCACATCAGCCCCGATTGAAGGGTACCGTGATCATGTTCATCGAAACCGAGAGCACTCCCAATCCCGCCACCCTGAAGTTCCTGCCTGGCCGGAACGTCATGGGCGAGGCCGGCACGGCCGACTTCGTGGCGGGCGACGATGCCTCCCACGCCCCCATGGCCGACCGCCTCCTCACGCTCGACGGCGTGGCGCGCGTCTTCCTGGGCGCCGATTTCATCACCGTCACCAAGACCGATGAGACCGACTGGCAGGCCCTGCGTCCACAGGTCCTCGGCGCGGTGATGGAGCACTTCCTCTCCGGCCAGCCTGTCATGGAAGGCGCCGGCGCCGACGAGGTCGAGGATTTCGACCCGGCCGACGCCGAGATCGTCGAGCAGATCAAGGAACTGCTGGATCAGCGCGTCCGCCCGGCCGTGGCCGGCGACGGCGGCGACATCGTCTTCCGCGGCTTCCGCGACGGCATGGTGAAGCTGAAGATGCAGGGCGCCTGCAGCGGCTGCCCCTCCTCGCGCGCGACGCTGAAGCACGGCGTGGAGAACATGCTGCGCCACTACATCCCCGAGGTCGTGGCGGTGGAGCAGGTGGAGGGCTGAGCCCCCCACCATCATTCGCACCATGAATGATACTCATGGTGCGACGCGGTATGGCGGGGTTGCTCCGGCGCCGCCATAGTCCGGGTAATCAACACCTCCCCGGAGCCTCCCGATGTCCGACAAGCTCGACGCCGCCGCCCTCGACACGCTGTTCCGCAATGCCCGGACGCAGAACAAGTGGACGGACGCCCCCGTCACCGACGAGGAGCTGCACGAGCTCTACGACCTGCTGAAGTGGGGCCCGACCAGCGCCAATGCCTCGCCCGCGCGCTTCGTCTTCGTGCGCTCGCCCGAGGCGAAGGCCAAGCTGAAGCAGG
The DNA here is from genome assembly GCF_018413645.1 of Roseococcus pinisoli. Lineage (GTDB taxonomy): Bacteria > Pseudomonadota > Alphaproteobacteria > Acetobacterales > Acetobacteraceae > Roseococcus > Roseococcus pinisoli. Next base: position 1,360,624 of record NZ_JAHCDA010000001.1, on the reverse strand, counting down.
CCCTTTCGGCCGGCAACACCGAGAAGACGATGACGGCGCCCGTCACCGTCATCGTCGGGCATGACCCGAAGTTCTACGACCACCTGCCGAAGCTCTTCCCGCAGGCCGACGCCAAGAGCTGGTTCGCGGGCAACTGGTCGCTGGCCGATGCCACGGCCTTCCGCAACGGCACGCTGCAGGGCGCCTACCTGATCCTCGCCGCCCGCGCGCTGGGCCTGGATGCCGGCCCGATGAGCGGCTTCGACAATTCCAAGGTCGACGACCTGTTCTTCGCCGATAGCGGCTTCAAGACGAACTTCCTGATCAACCTCGGGCATGGCGACCCGGCGGGCATCTTCCCGCGGAACCCGCGCTTCGAGTTCGACGAGGTCGCGAAGATCGTCTGAAACGCAAAACGCCGGCTGCTCCCGCAGCCGGCGTTTTTGTTTGGGGGCTCCCGAAGGAGCCACTTGCCCCTCAGCCGATCACGTTCTTCTGCCGGGGCGACACCGCCCCGATGCCGGCCAGGCCCGGCGCCTTGGTCTCCAGGCTGCGCATGCGCAGCCGCTCGGCCACACGCGCCTCGTGCTGGAGCTTCGAGACCCGGCGGCTGTCGCTCAGCCGGCGGCTACGGTCCTGCCAGACGAAAAAGAGCGGCACGAAGGCCAGCCCCACCATGAACAGGCTGAGCAGGGACGGTGCGATCTGCTGAAGATTGAACAACATGTCCCCATGCTCCTTGTCTCGGACGGTGCGCCGACCCGGTGACCCGAGCCTCGAACCGCATCCGAAGCTTCATCCTGATGCCTGTTTTAAGGGGTGCTTCCTGAACAAGGCCTGAGCCTATGATTCAGCATTGGTTCAGCCCCCTAGGCAGAATTGGCGCCACCGGAAATCCATGCTTCTGCCCCATCGAAAGTTGACGTCGCCTCCTGAGCCGCTATCCCTCTGGAGGCGCTCGCTCCGAGAAGGCGGTCCGGGCGCCGGATTCAGCCCTTGTTCAGCCCCCCGGGACCAATCAAAGCCTGCATGAGCCGTCGCCTCCTCTCTTCGCTGGCTGTTCTTCTCCTGCTCACCGCCCCGGCCGTGGCGCAGGACCGGCGCGACCATGAGCGGGCCCGCGCGGCACTCGAGGCCGGTCAGATCCGCCCCCTCTCCGAGCTCCTCTCCGAGGTCGAGCGCCGCTATCACGGCCGCGTGATCGAGGCCGAGCTCGAGCTCGAGGACGGCCAGTGGCAGTACGAGATCAAGATCCTGCCGCCCAACGGCCGGATCTTCACGGTCGAGCTGGATGCGACGACGGGCGGCCTGCTCCGCTCGCGCGGGCCGGTGCAGGAACGCACCTCGGGCAGCGCCCCCTCCTCCAGGTCGTCCAGCTCCCGCTGATAGGCGCCCTGCCCCGCACGCGGCCGATGGACCAAGCGGGGGCATTGCGTGCATGATCCCCCCATGCGTCTGCTTATCGTCGAGGATACCCCCGAGCTCCATCAGCAGCTCCGTACCGGCCTGACCGAGGCGGGCTTCGCCGTCGACGGCGCCATGGATGGCGAGGAAGCCCTGTATCTGGGCGAGACCGAACCCTATGACGCCGTGGTGCTCGACCTCGGCCTCCCCCGGGTCGATGGCCTCACCGTGCTGCGCCGCTGGCGCGCGGCCGAGCGCGCCATGCCGGTGCTCATCCTCACCGCCCGCGATTCCTGGAGCGAGAAGGTCGAGGGGCTGAATGCCGGCGCCGACGACTACCTCGCCAAGCCCTTCGCCATGGGCGAGCTGGTCGCCCGCCTCAACGCGCTGATCCGCCGCGCCAACGGCGTCGCCAAGCCCGAGCTCGTCTTCGGCGAGGTGCGGCTCGACACCGCGACGCGCTCCGTCTCGCGCGCGGGCCAGGCCATCCGGCTGACGGCGCTGGAATACGGCCTCTTCTCCTACCTTGCCCTGCATGCCGGCCGCCCGGTCTCCAAGACCGAGCTGACCGAGCATCTCTACGCGCAGGATTTCGACCGCGATTCGAACACGCTCGAGGTCATCGTGGCGCGGCTGCGGCGCAAGCTCGGCGACGGGCTGATCGAGACCGTGCGGGGCCAGGGCTACCGGCTGCTGCCCGGATGAACTCGGTCACCCGACGGCTGGTGATCCTCACCACGCTCTGGGTTTCCCTCGGCCTCGGAATGATCGCCTGGTTCGTCGTGCGGACGGACGAGCAGCAGATCCAGTCCACCGCGGATGCCCGGCTGGCCAGCCTCCTGGATGCCGTGGTGGCCTCCACCAGCTTCGAGCCCTCCTCCGGCCCGATCCTGACGCGGCCCCTCGCCGATCCCGAATTCGAGCGGCCGCTCTCCGGCCATTACTGGCAGCTCACCGGCCCCGGCGGCGTGCAGGCGACCTCGCGCTCGCTCTGGGATTCGCGGCTGGGCCCGCCCCTGCCCACGGCGGCGGAGGGCGTGCGGGCGCGCAACATGCAGGGCCCGCGAGGCGAGGAGCTGCGCGTCCTGGAACGCGACGTGCAGATCGACAGCCGCTTCGGCCGCGTGCCCATCGCGGTGCAGGTGGCCTTCGCGCGCCAGAGCACCGATGACGAGATCGCCGAGCTGCGCGGCAACGTGATCCTGGCCTTCGCGCTACTGGGAACCGGCCTCGTCGTCGTCGTGGCGCTGCTGGTGGTCTGGGGGCTGCGGCCGCTGCGCCGCACGCAGCAGGAATTGGCCGAGGTCCGCCAGGGCCGCCGCCTGCATATCGACGTGGCCGCGCCGCGCGAGATCGCCCCGCTGGTGAGGGAGATCGAGGCGCTGATCGAGCAGAACCGCGCGACGGTCGAGCGCGCGCGCAACCATGTGGGCAACCTCGCCCATGCGCTGAAGACGCCGATCGCCGTGCTGCGCAACGCGCTGGAGACCGGCGACGTGGCCGTGGCGCGCAGCCAGTCCACCACGCTGGAGCGCCTGGTGCAGCACCATCTGCGCCGTGCCCGGGCCGGCGCGCTGGCCGGCTCGGCCGGGGCGGAAAGCGCGCCGCTGGCCATTGCCGAGGCGCTGGGAACGGCACTGCGCCGCCTCACCGCCGCGCGCGGCGTCGAGATCCGCGTCAGCGGCGAATCCGAAGCCCGGGTGCGCGCGGACAGCCAGGATCTCACCGAGATGCTCGGCAACCTGATGGAGAACGCTTCCAAATACGGCAACGGCCGGGTCGCGGTGCGGGTCTCCATGCGGGATCCCCAGCACGTCGTGATCCTGGTCGAGGACGACGGGCCGGGCCTTGCCGATGGCGAGGACGGCGCCGCCCTGCTGCGCGGGGTGCGGCTCGACGAAGCCAAGTCGGGTTCGGGGCTGGGCCTCGCGATCGTGGGCGACCTCGCCTCGCTCTACGACGGGACGCTGTCGCTCGATCGCAGCGGGCGGCTCGGCGGCCTTGCGGCCCGGCTGGAGCTGCCGGGCCGGCTGGCGACGGAAGGCTATCAGGGGCCCGACTAGCGGGAAGCGGGGGCCGTCCCGGTCAGCGCAGCGACGGTCCCACGCTGATCGCGTAGAGCCCGACCGCCAGCAACGTGCTGCCGAGCATCATGCCGCCCGTCATCCAGAATGCGCGCCGCCAGCCCGAAAGCCCCATCCGGCGCGTCCCCAGCCAGAGCGCGGGGACCAGCGGCCCCATCAGCAGGGTCAGGAACAGCATGAAGGGCCAGGCGCTGTCGCTCGGAAACAGGTTGGCCTCGCCCACGCCGTAGATCACGGAAATGAGCGGGGCCGCGAAGATCAGGACGAAGGCGCCCGGAATGCCGAGGGCAAGGCCCGTGCCCAGGACGGACAGCGCCGCACCCGCCAGCGACGACAGCACCGCCGAACGCCGCCACGAGCCCTGCGCCATCCGGAAAATCAGCCCTCGCCGCTACCGCGCGGGCTGGTGATCATGGAGAGGAACTCGCGGCGCGTCGCATCATTGTGGCGGAACGCGCCCAGCATGCGCGAGGTGACCATCGAGACGCCGGTCTTGTGGACGCCGCGGGTGGTCATGCATTGGTGCCCGGCCTCGATCACGACGGCCACGCCCTTGGGGTGCAGCACGCTCTCGATGGTATTGGCGATCTGCGCCGTCAGCTTCTCCTGGATCTGGAGGCGTTTCGCATAGGCGTCGATCACGCGGGCGATCTTGGAGATGCCCACCACCTTGCCGTCCGGCAGATAGGCGACATGCGCCTTGCCGACGATGGGGACCATGTGGTGCTCGCAATAGCTCTCGAGCCGGATGTCGCGCAGCACGACCATCTCGTCATAGCCGTCCGTCTCCTCGAAGGAGCGGGCGAGCAGCTCGACGGGATCGGTGTCGTAGCCGGCGAAGAATTCCTCGTAGGAGCGGACGACGCGGGCGGGCGTGTCGAGCAGGCCCTCGCGGTCCGGATCGTCGCCAGCCCAGAGCAGCAGCGTGCGGACGGCGGCTTCGGCTTCCTCCCGGGTCGGCTTGGTCAGCGTCTTGGGTTCATCCGCCTTCCGATCGGGCGGCGCCTGGTGATTCATGGCGTTCGGACTTTCATGTCTCTAAGCAGGGCAGATGGGCCGGCCCGGGCGTGCCGCAAGATTTAGTGGAGGCCGCCGGACTGATGCGGGCTGTCGAGGGAAAAGGCGGGGACCTCGGCGTCGAACTCTTCGCCCGTGTCGGGCACGGCCATGTGGTAGGTGCCGCGCATGAAGCCGGAGGGCGTCGGCAACGGCGTCCCGGAAGTGTAGTCGAAGCTTTCGCCGGGCTCCAGAAGGGGCTGCTCGCCCACCACCCCGTCGCCATGGACGCGCAGCGTGCGGCCCTGCCCGTCGGTGATGAGCCAGGTCCGCTTCAGCAATTGCACCGTCGCCTCGCTTTCGTTCACGATCTCGACCTTGTAGGCCCAGACATAGCGGTTCTCCTCGGGCTCCGACTGGTCCTCCAGGTAGAAGGTCCGGACGGTGACGCGAACGCCCCGCGTGATGGCGACATAGGGTTTCACGCGCGGCGCATCGCCGCGGTGGCGAGGCCGGCGCCGACGAGCATGGAGCCGCCCACCCGGTTGAAGCCGCGCCGCACGCCCGGCCGCTTCACCAGCCCGGACATCCGCCCCGCGAGCACGGCGTAGAGCACCGAGTTGCAGGCCGAGAGCCCGACGAAGCTGGCCACGAGCATCACGGCCTGCGGCAGGAAGGGACGGCCGCCGTCGAGGAACTGCGGCACGAAGGCCACGAAGAAGGCGATGCTCTTCGGGTTCAGCGCCGTCACCACATAGGCTTCTCGGAAGGCGCGGCCCGCGGAGACGGGCGCGGCCGTCGCACCCGAGACCGGCGCGCGCCAGAGCTTCACGCCCAGCCAGATCAGATAGGCGGCGCCGCACCATTTCAGCACCATGAAGGCGAGGCTGGACGTCGCCAGCAGCGCGCCCAGGCCGGCCAGGGACATCGTCATCGCCGTCAGGTCGCCCAGCGCCACGCCCGCCACCAGCGGCAGCGCGCGGCCGCTCCCGGCGCCGAGCGACTGGCCGATGACGAGCAGGATGGTCGGCCCCGGAATGGCGAGCAGGATCGTCGAGGCGAGGAGAAAGGCCAGCCAGGTTTCCAGGGCCATGCCGGCTACTCCGCCGCGCGCACGGCAGGCGCGCCGCTGATCGCGTCCAGCGCCTCCGCCAGGTCCTCGATCAGGTCGGCCACGTCCTCGAGGCCGACCGAGAGGCGCACCGTGCCGGCGGTGATGCCCAGGCGCGCGCGCTCCTCCTCGGCCAGGCGCATATGTGTCGTCGTCGCCGGATGCGTCGCCAGCGACTTGGAATCGCCGAGGTTGTTGGAGATGTCGACGAGGTTCAGCGCGTTCATGAAGCGGAAGGCCTCTTCCTTGCCGCCCTTCACGTCGAAGGTGACCAGCGTGCCGCCGGCCGACATCTGCTTCACCGCCAGCGCATGCTGCGGGTGGTCGGGCCGGTAGGGGTAGAGCACCCGGGCGATCTCGGCGCGCTCGGAGAGGAAGTCGGCGATGGCGGCCGCGTTGCGGCACATCTGATCGACGCGCAGCTTCAGCGTCTCCAGCCCCTTCAGGACCACCCAGGCGTTGAAGGGCGACATGGCGGGGCCGGTGTTGCGGATGAAGGGCATCAGCGTCTCCTCCACCCACTTCTTCGAGCCCAGCACGGCGCCGCCTAGCGTGCGGCCCTGGCCGTCCATGTGCTTGGTGGTGGAATAGACGACGATGTCGGCGCCCAGCTCCAGCGGGCGCTGGAGCAGCGGCGTCGCGAAGACGTTGTCGACCACGACCAGCGCGCCGGCGGCATGCGCCAGCTTCGCCACGGCCGGCAGGTCCACCAGCTCAAGCATCGGGTTGGAGGGGGTTTCCAGCAGCACCATCGCGGCGGGCTTGCTCAGCGCCGCCTTCCACTGGCCGAGGTCCGCGCCGTCCACGAATTCGCCGACGATGCCGTAGCGCGGCAGCAGCGTGCTGATGATCCAGTGGCACGAGCCAAAGAGCGCGCGGGAGGCGACCAGGCGGTCACCGGTCTTCAGCGTGGAGAGGAGGGCGGCATGGACCGCGGCCATGCCGGTGGCCATGAGCCGACAGAGTTCCGCGCCCTCCAGCAGCGCCAGCTTCTCCTCCAGGATGGTCGTGGTCGGATTGGCGAAGCGGGAATACTGGTAGTGCTCGATTTCGTTCTTGAATGTTGCCTCGGCCTGCTCGGCGCTGTCGTAGACGAAGCCGGAAGTCAGGTAGAGAGCCTCGGAGGTCTCGCCGTGGTTCGAGCGGTTGACGCCCCCTCGAACAAGCTGCGTGGCCGGACGGAACTTCTTCGACATCGATGACACCCTTCGAACACAGGCGTCCGGCACCCTGACACGGGTGGGATACCAGACCCGCGGGTCCGGTTCCGGGCCGTTTAGCGCGTTTGTTTTCCGCGCCCCCGGTCGACACCGATCGGGGAAGCGGCCCGTCTGGGACCTCGCCGCAAGCTGGCCGGACAAATCGCGAGGAGAACAATGCGTAATCCCGTCCCATGCCCGGCGTCAACCTTCGCCCCGTGACGCTCCAGGTAACAAAGACGCTCTTGAGGATTACCGCTGTTGACGCCGCAGGCAACGGAATGCAAGTCATGCAGCTCGATGAGCGCCCTCGATCCCTCTGTCGCCGGCCAACTGGCCGAAGACCTGCCGCCGGACGTGTTCCGGAGCATCATCGCCACGTTCGATGCCGATCTCTCACGCCTGGTGGCCGACCTCCAGGTGGCCCACCACGCGGGCGACCAGTCCGGCTACGAGCGCGCGGCCCATAGCCTGGCCGGTGCCGCCGCCGCCGTCGGCGCGGTGGGGCTGGAGCGCGAGGCGCGCATCGCCATGGACCACCGGCAGCCGGAACCGGCCGCCTCGGTCCTTCCCCGCCTGGTCGCGGAAGCCGGCGGCGCGCTGGAAGCCCTTCGCGCCCTCCTCAAGTAAGCCGACCACCACCGCCCCATTCCTGAAGGGATGCGCCGTCCCGGCTCCGGGGCGCAGCGCCTTTTCGCGCCTGGCCGCTCCCCCAACCTGCGTCGGACTCACCCTCGTAGAGGCATATAAACTTATCTTTATGTCTCTAGGCAGGCTCGTTTGGGCATGCTACGGGCACCCCCGCTCCAGACCGCACAAGGACACGCGCGCATGGCCCATGACTACATCGTCACCGATCTCTCCCTCGCCACCTGGGGGCGCAAGGAGATCGAGATGGCCGAGGACGAGATGCCCGGCCTCATGGCGACCCGCGCCGAATACGGCGCGAAGCAGCCCCTGAAGGGCGCCCGCATCGCCGGTTGCCTGCACATGACCATCCAGACCGCAGTGCTCATCGAGACGCTGAAGGCGCTCGGCGCCGACGTCCGCTGGTCCTCCTGCAACATCTTCTCGACCCAGGACCACGCTGCGGCCGCCATCGCCGCCGCCGGCATCCCCGTCTTCGCCAAGAAGGGCGAGACGCTGGTCGAGTACTGGGACTACGTCCAGAAGACCCTCGAATGGCATGACGGCGGCGAGCCGAACCTGCTGCTCGACGACGGCGGCGACATGACGCTGCTGGTCCATTACGGCCTGCGCGCCGAGAAGGGCGACACCGCCTTCCTCGACAAGGCGAGCAACGAGGAAGAGACCGTCTTCTTCGCGCTGATCAAGAAGCTGCTCGGCGAGAAGCCCGGCTGGTTCGCGAAGCTGGCCGCCGCCATCAAGGGCGTCTCCGAGGAGACGACGACGGGCGTGCACCGCCTGTATTCGATGGCGAAGGACGGGAAGCTGCTCTTCCCGGCCATCAACGTGAACGACAGCGTCACCAAGTCGAAGTTCGACAACCTCTACGGCTGCCGCGAGTCGCTGGTGGACGCCATCCGCCGCGGCACCGACGTGATGATGGCCGGCAAGGTCGCGCTGGTCTGCGGCTATGGCGACGTGGGCAAGGGCTCCGCTGCCTCGCTGCGCAATGCCGGCTGCCGCGTGATGGTGACGGAGGTCGATCCGATCTGCGCGCTCCAGGCCGCGATGGAAGGCTATGAGGTCGTGACCATGGACGATGCGGCCGGAAACGCCGACATCTTCGTGACGGCGACCGGCAACATCGACGTGATCACCGTGGACCACATGCGCGCGATGAAGAACCGCGCGATCGTGTGCAACATCGGCCACTTCGACAGCGAGATCCAGGTCGCCGGCCTGCGCAACTTCAAGTGGACCAACATCAAGCCGCAGGTGGACGAGATCGAGTTCCCCAACGGCAACCGCATCATCCTGCTCTCCGAGGGCCGGCTGGTGAACCTGGGCAATGCCATGGGCCATCCGAGCTTCGTGATGTCCGCGTCCTTCACCAACCAGACGCTGGCGCAGATCGAGCTGTGGGTGAACCCGACGGCCTACGACAAGAAGGTCTACGTGCTGCCCAAGCACCTCGACGAGAAGGTGGCCTTCCTGCACCTCGAGAAGGTCGGCGCCAAGCTCACTAAGCTGCGCGAGGACCAGGCCTCCTACATCGGCGTGACGACTTCCGGCCCGTTCAAGGCCGAGGCCTACCGCTACTGAGCTCTTCGCTTTGATGGGCACCCGGCCATGCGCTCGCGCATGGCCGGGGTCTGCCCCACATCGCGATCGCCCAAAAGAAAGGCGCGCCTCCCGGACGGGAGGCGCGCCTTTTTCGTGGCCTTGCGGCGGATGTCCCGGCCGGGCCGAAGCCCGGCCGGGTGAGCCTCAGCGCTCGGTGACGCCGCACCAGTCGGCAATGAACTTCGCCATGGTCAGCGTGCAGCGGCGCAGGTCCTCGATCGAGGTGCGCTCGTCGAAGCCGTGGTTACCCTCGCCCTTCGGGCCGTAGCAGAGCGCGGGAATGTCGTAGTAGCGGCCGTAGTAGCGCGTGTCGTTCACCGCGGTCGTGCGGCGCTCGTCCATGGCCGAACCGTGGACCTCGACATGCGCGGCGGAGAGCACCGCCTCCGCCTCGCTGCCCGGCTCCAGCACATAGCCGTCGGCCTGGAAGCCGTGCCAGACGATCTCGGGCGGGTTGTTCGCCAGGAAGTTGTCGCCCGTCGCCGCCGCCTTCACCGCGCGCTCCACGCCTTCCATGGCCGTCTTCACGTCCATCGAGGGCAGCAGGCCGATGCGGCAATCCACCTCGCACCAGGCCGGCGTGCTGCTCGCCCAGTCGCCGCCGCGGATGATGCCCGGGTTGAACTTGATCGGGTTCGGAACGACCGAGTACCACTCGTCCGTCTTGGCGGCCTCGTTGAGCTGCTTGGTGTGCTCCGCCAGCGCGTTGATCAGCGCATAGGCCGACATGATCGCATTGGTGCCGGACTGCGCGACGGCGACGTGCACGGGCACGCCCCGCACGCGCAGGCGGAACCAGATCGTGCCCGTGTGGGTCCGGGTGATCGTGTGACCCGTCGGCTCCGGGATCAGCGCCGCCTCGGCGCGATAGCCGCGCAGCAGGGTCGAGAGCGCGCCGTTGCCGGTGCTCTCTTCCTCGGTCACGGTCTGCAGGTAGACGTCGGCCGCCGGCTGGAGACCGGCCTCGCGCAGCGCGTCCATCGCGAAGACCATGCAGGACACGCCAGCCTTCATGTCGTTGGCGCCGCGGCCGTAGAGCCAGCCGTCGCGGATCGTCGCCGAATAGGGCGGGTAGGTCCACATGTCGGCCGGGCCCTCGGGCACGACGTCGATATGGCCCTGGATGATCAGGCTGCGGCCCGTCGGGTTCTGCGGGCGATGGGCGGCCACCACCTGCACGGAACCGGCGGGATCGACCTCGACCATCGGCGCCGCCTTCTCATGCGCCGGCAGGCCCACGTCGCCGAGGGTGTAGCGGTCCACCGCATAGCCGCGGCGGGCGAACTCGCGCGCCATCCAGTCCTGCAGCGGAGCTTCCTGGCCGCGCAGCGAGGGGAAGCGCACGAGGTCCTGCAGGAAGGCAACCTGCTTGTCGAAGACCGCGTCGACGGCGGTGGTCAGGCGGTCGAGCAAGGCTTTGTCAGTCATGGGATGCGTTTCCTTCGATCAGTTCGCGGGCAGCGCGTTGTTGGCGTTGGTGTACCAGGAGGGCGAGGCGTCGTAGCGCACGCGCGCGCGCAGGCCTGCCCAGGTCACGCGGGGGTAGAAGATCGGGATCACCGCGAAGTCGTCCATGGCGATGCGCATCGCCGCGGCCGTCTCGGCGTCGCGCCGGGGCTTGTCCATGATCTGCATCGCCGCGAGCAGCGTCCGGTCGAGATCCGGGTTCGTGTAGTGCTGCCGGTTGAACGCCCCCATCCGCGTCTCCGGATTGCGGGTCGCCACCACCTGCTGGAGCGTGATCGCCGCCAGGTTGGAGGCATAGGTGGTCATGAACATCGCGAAGTCGCGATTGGTCGCGCGGGTGAAGAAGGTCGCAGTCGGCAGCACTTCGACGCGGGTCTCGACGCCGATGCGCGTGAAGCCCTGCGCGATGGCCTGCAGCACCTCGCCGTCACCCGGGAACCAGCCGTTCGGCCCCTGGATGGTCATGCGGAAGCCCTGCGGATAGCCGGCCTCGGCCAGCAGCGCGCGCGCCCGCACGATGTCGAAGGCCGGCGCCGGGCGGTCGGGGATGCGGCCCACCGCGATCGGCGGGGCGAACTGCTCGGCCGGGCGGCCCTGCCCCGCCAGCAGGCGGTCGACGATGCCCTGGCGGTTGATGGACAGCGACAGCGCGTGGCGGACGCGCACGTCACGCAGCGGGTTGCGGTCCAGCGGTCGGCCCTGGCGATCGGTGATGGACGGCGCCTGCTCGCGGACCGCGTCCGGGAAGAGATAGGCGGTGCCGTTGCTCTCGGTGCCGAAGATCTCGATGCGCGGATCGGAGCGCAGGCGGGCGATGTCCTGCGTCGGCACGCCGTCGATGAGGTCCACGTCGCCCGTCAGCAGGGCGGCCACGCGGGAGGCCGGGCTGGTCACGAAGCGGATCTGCACGCGGTCCCAGGGAACGGCGCCGCCCCAAAAGGTCGGGTTGCGCTCGACCTCGAGCCGGGTGCCCTGCTCGTAGGAGACGTGGCGATAGGGGCCGGTGCCGATCATCGCGCGGCCGGAATTGAAGTCGGCCGTGGTGGAATCGGCGTGCAGCCGGCGCGACAGGATCATGATCGCCGTCAGCTCGGCGTCCAGAAAGGGCGTGGGCTCGCTCGTCGTCACGCGCAGCATGCGGTCGTCGACGATGGTCACGCCGGTCACGGTGCGGACGGTCGAGACGAAGGAGCCCGGGCTGTTCGGCACGCGCGGCAGGCGCGCGAAGGAGAAGGCGATGTCCTCGGCATGCAGCGGCGTGCCGTCATGGAAGCGCACGCCCTCGCGCAGGCGGAATTCCCAGGTCAGATCATCGATCGGGCGCCAGGATTCGGCAAGGCGGGGCACGATGGCGCCCGCATTGTCGAAGTCCATCATGGGGTCGAATACCTGGCGCAGGATCGCGTTGTTGCTGTTCGAGCGATGGAAGTGCGGGTCCATCGCCGTTGGCGCCGACTGCGCCGCGATGGTCAGATTGTTCTGTGCCTGCGCCGCAATGGGCAGAACAAGACAGATGGTCGCCAGCAACAGGCTGCGCATTCAGTAACTCCCTCCTAGAAAAAAAGATGTGACGGGCGGCTCCGGCCCTCAGGCCATCAGCATGCCGCCGTTCACATGGATGGTCGCGCCCGTGACCCAGGCCGCCTCGTCGGAGGCAAGGTAGGCCACGGCCGAGGCCACATCCTGCGCCGAGCCCATGCGGCCCAGCGGGATGCGCGACATCAGCCCCGTCTTCTGCTGTTCGTTGAGCTTGTCCGTCATCGGCGTGGCGATGAAGCCCGGCGCCACGACGTTGATCGTCACGCCGCGCGGCGCGACCTCCTGGGCCAGCGCCTTGCTCATGCCGATCAGGCCGGCCTTGGCCGCGGCGTAGTTCGCCTGGCCCGCATTGCCGGTGACGCCGACGATGGAGGCGATGGAGACGATGCGCCCCGTGCGGCGCTTCATCATGCCGCGCAGCGCGGCGCGGGCGAGGCGGAAGGGCGCGTTCAGGTCGACCTCCAGCACCGCGTTCCAGTCCTCGTCGGCCATGCGCAGGGCCAGCATGTCCCGCGTGAAGCCGGCATTGTTCACCAGGATGTCGAGCCTACCGTGGTCGGCCTCGATCTTCTCGACCAGCGCGGCCGGCGCGGCCGGGTCGTTCAGGTCCGCCGGGATCACCGCCGCCCGCTCGCCGAGCTTCTCGGCGACGGCCTTCAGCTCCGCCTCGCGCCGGCCGGTGAGCACGACCGTGGCGCCCTGCGCATGCAGCGCCTCCGCGATGCCGATGCCGATGCCGGAGGAGGCGCCGGTGACCAGGGCGATCTTGCCGTCGAGCTTGAACATGATGTCTTGATCCTCAGTCTAGGCGCTTGGCGAGCCAGTAGCGCGTATGCCCGGGCGGGTGGTCCGGCAAGGTGCCGAACAGTGAAAAGCCGAGCTTCTCGTAGAAGCCGCGGGCCTGGAAGGAATAGGTGTCGAGCCGGATGCCGGCGCAGCCGCGCGCCCGTGCCTCGGCCTCGGACAGGCGCATGACCTGCGTGCCAAGACCGGTGCCCCGGAGCGTCTCCGGCAGCCAGAGAAGGTCGATCACCAGCCAGCCGTAATAGGAGCTGCCGATGGCGCCGCCGAGCGTGTTGCGCGCCTCGTCCCGCACCAGGGCGGCGAAGTGCTTCCTGGCGGCGCCCGGCATGCCGATCGCCTGCTCGTTGAAGCCGATCAGGCCCTGGAGGATGACGTCCACATCCTCCTGGGCCGGCGCCTCCGTGATGAGGACGCTGGTCTTCACAGGCTCTTCAGGAAGGCTTCGACGTCGGCCGGGGTGTTGAGGGCAAGAGCCGTCGCCTCCGGCGCATTGCGCTTCATCAGCCCGGTGAGCACCTTGCCCGAGCCGACCTCGACGAAGCGGGTGCTGCCCGCCGCGACCATGGCCGCGATGCATTCGCGCCATCGCACCGTGCCCGTCACCTGCTGCACCAGCAGCTGCCGGATCTGGGCGGGGTCGCTGACCGGCGCCGCGGTGACGTTCGCCACCACCGGCACGGCCGGATGGGCCATCGCCGCCTTCTCCAGCGCCTCGGCCATGACATCGGCCGCCGGCGCCATCATCGCGCAATGGAAGGGCGCGGAGACCGGCAGCAGCATGGCGCGCTTCACGCCCTTGGCCTTGGCCAGCTCGACGGCACGCTCCACGGCGGCCTTGGCGCCGGAGATCACCACCTGGCCGCCGCCATTGTCGTTCGCGACCTGGATGACGTCCTTACCGGCATCGCCCGCCTCGGCCTCGGCGCAGATCGCCGCCGCCAGGTCGGCCTCGGCGCCGAGCAGCGCCGCCATGGCGCCCTGCCCCGGCGGCACCGCCTTCTGCATGGATTCGCCGCGCAGCCGCAGCAGCCGAGCCGCCGTCGGCAGGTCGAAGGTGCCGGCCGCCGTCAGCGCGCTGTATTCGCCGAGCGAATGACCGGCCACGAGCGACACCTGCCGGGAGAGGTCGAAGTTGCCCTCCTTCGCCAGCGCGCGGCACACGGCCACGGAAACCGCCATCAGCGCCGGCTGGGCATTGGCCGTCAGCGTCAGCTCCTCGGCCGGGCCCTCGAACATGAGCTTCGAGAGCTTCTGGCTGAGGGCGTCGTCGACCTCCTGGAAGGTTTCGCGGACGATCGGGAAGGCGTCGGCGAGGTCACGCCCCATTCCCGGCGCCTGGCTGCCCTGGCCGGGGAACACAAATGCAAGCGACATGTCGGTTCCATGAAGGATTTCTCGGGTCCAGCCCTTCGCCTTCGCCGGCCGAAGTGTCAACCGCAGAACTGGGGCGCCTGCCGCGGAGCACCGGCCCCGCGCCTGCCACAATCCCTTTGAAACCCGTGATTTAGGGGAGGGTCCGGTCGCCTTCGGCCAGGCTGCGCTGCATGGTCACGACATCCAGCCACTGGCCGAATTTCATGCCGACGGCCTTCATCACGCCAACGTTCCGAAAGCCCAGCGAGGCGTGCAGCCCGATGGAGCCGACATTCTCGCTGTCGCCGATCACCGCGACCATCTGGCGGAATCCCCGCTCCGCGGCGCGCTCCAGAAGCGTCTGGACCAGCGCCTTGCCGACGCCCATGCCGCGCACGTCGTCGCGGACATAGATGCTGTCCTCGGCGGTGAAGCGATAGGCGCTGCGGTCGCGGAGCCGGGCGAAATAGCCGTAGCCGACGATCTCGCCCTCGTTCTCCGCCACGATCCAGGCGCAGCCGGCCTCCTGCACCTTGCGGACGCGGGCGCCGACCTCGGCCTCGTCGGGCGGATCCTCCTCGAAGGTGCCCGTCCCGTGCAGGACATGATGGGCGTAGATGGCGGTGATGGCCGGCAAGTCCCGGGCCTCGGCCTCTCGAATATTCACTCCAGTCCAAGCTCCTCGGCAATGGCGCCGGCCAGGCGCAGCAAAGAATGGTCGCGGCCCGGCGCGGCCACCAGCGAAAGGCCGACCGGCGCGCCCTCCACCTGGCCGACGGGAAGGGTGACCTCGCAAAGTCCGGCCAGGCCCGCGATGGCGGTCACGCCCATGGTCGCCTCACGCACGGTATTCTGGTTCCCGGGGCTTGCCGTCAGAAGCGGCGCGGCGCAGGGGCTGGTCGGGTAGACCATCACCGCCCCGCCCGCCAGCACGGCATGGAGGCGCGCCCTGAAGGCGCGGCGAAAGGCGCGGCCGGCCGCGGCCTTGGCCGGGTCCATCTCCCGCGCAGCGGAAAAGCGCTCGGCTACGCCGGGCCCGAAGCGGGGCTTCGTGGCGACAACCCAGCTGCCCAGCGTGGCCCAGGCCTCCTGCGCCTGGATGCAGCGGAAATGCTCGTAGAGCGCCGGCAGGCCCTCCGGCGCGACATCGACCCGAAGCGGGGCGCCGCCGATCTTCTCCAGGGCCGACATGGCGGCCCCCAGCGCCCGGGCCGTCGCGGGCTCGGCATTGATCCAGGGCTCCTCGGCCTTCAGCAGGATGCCGCTCAGCCCCCGGCCCCCTTCCTCCGCCGGCAGCAGCGCGGCGCCGACGCGCTCCATCACCGCCGCGGAACGGGCGAACCAGCCGCAGGTGTCGAAGCTCGGCGCCAGGCCGCAGGCGCCGGCGAGGCTGATCGCGCCCCAGCTCGGCCGCAGGCCGTAGAGACCGCAATAGCTGGCGGGAATCCGCACGCTGCCGCCCGTGTCGGAGCCCAGCGCGAAGTCGACGAGGCCCCCCGCCACCGCCGCCGCCGAGCCGCAGGAGGAGCCACCGGGGAAGCGATCCGGCGCCCTGGGGTTGAGGGGGGTCTCGTACCAAGTGTTCTCGCCGGTCAGCCCATAGGCGAGCTCGACGGTCTTGGTCTTGCCGGCCAGGGCGGCGCCCGCCTCGAGGAGGTCCAGCACCACCGGCGCCGTCGCGGCGGCGGTCGGGTGCGTGCGCGCCCAGTCGGGATTGCCATAGGTGGTGGGGGTGCCGGCGACGTCGAAGAGGTCCTTCACGGCGAAGCTCAGCCCGTCGAGCACGCCATGGCCGAGCGGCGCGAGGGTCGCCCTCTCGCCGGGCATGAAGGCCTTCACATCATCGACCCTGGACATCGGGCATTGCTCTCGGACTGGTCCCCGCCGGACATGCTAGGGCCCTGGCCCGCCCGCGCAAGCGACTTCGGCGCCCGCCCCGGCGGAAGCGCCCGCCGGCCCTGCATGTAAAAAAGGCGCCTCCCGAAGGAGGCGCCTCGAAAACCGTCAGTCCGGCCGATATCGGGGGCGGGGCCCGGAGGCCGCCCCCGGCATCGCCTCAGCGCGCGCGCAGGAGCTCGGGCACGCGCAGCAGGATGAGCTCGTTGTCGTCGGCGCGCGTCAGGTGGCGGCCGGCGCTGAAGGGCAGGTTGTTGTCGTTGCCCACGATGATGTGGTCGGCATCCACCATGGCCACGTTCTCGATGGTGAAGAATGGGAAGGTGAAGCGGCCGGCCGGGGCATTGGCCGGCAGGTCGCCGCGCAGGCGGGCGCGGTTGTCCGGGTCCTGGATGGCCATGAGGTCGATATAGCCGATCCGGCGCACGAAGCCGTTGGCGTCGACCTGGCTGAAGTCCACCAGCGTGACGCGCTTCACGCCGGCGGGCTGCACGAAGCAGGCCGGCGGGCGCTGGCCCTCGCGGCATTCGAGGCCCGGGTCGCCCTGGCCGTTGTCGCGCTCGATGATCAGGGCGCGGTTGGCGTCGATGAAGTTGAAGTCGCCGATCGCGGTGGCGCCTTCCGAGAGCTGGAAGCGCAGGTTGCGGCCGGTCCACTCGTTGCGGGCGACGTTGAACTCGATCAGGCGCAGGAAATTGCCCTCGGAGCGGTCCGTGCCGGCCGCGAAGAGCGGCTGCTCCAGCAGGCCCCAGAGCGTCTGGCCGTCCGGCGTCAGCGCCATGCCCTCGTAGCCGCCGGAGCGGCGGGCGCGGAAGGCGGTGGTGCCGGTGGGGGTGGCGGGAACCACATGCGCCGGGTGGTCGGGCGAGCGGATCGCGTCGTTGTCCAGCCGGGTCTCGACCACATGGGTCACGCGGCCCTCGGCGTCGACGCGCATGAGGTAGGGGCCGAATTCCTCGCCGATGTAGAAGGTGCCGTCCGGCAGCGGCTGGATGCTCTCGGGGTCGAAGTCGGCACCGGTCAGGAAGCGCTCGCGGCTGCCTTCGGTCGTGATGCGGAAGGGCACGACGCTGTTGGGATCGCTCAGGAAGACGGTGCGCTCCACCGCCACCTGGCCGGTCGCGAAGTCGGGGCGGACGCGGTGGAACATCAGCAGCGCGTCGGGGCTGTTGGCGCGGGCGCCGAAGCCGTTATCGGTCAGCACCCAGTAGCTGCCGTCGCCGACCGGCTTGATGCCGGAAAAACCCTGCACGGGCTGGCCCTGGAAGGGCAGGGAAATGCCGGTGTCGCGGCTGCCATAGGCGGCGCCGGTGTTGCCCATCACGCTGCCGGGCTGGGCCACGCGGTTGGTGGTGGGGCCGGCGAAGCGGCCGGAGACGGCGAAGCCCGGGGGCGCGCCCTGCGGCGGGGCGGTGAAGGTGGCGGCAGGCAGGATGGCGTGCCCCGCGAGGCGCGCCTCGAAGCGCTGTTCGGCAGCGGCCGGGAGCACGAAGCTCACGGCGGCCAGGGTGGCGAGAAGCAGATGACGCATGGCGGAGACCCTCTAGTGGAGGGCGCCGCCTACCAGCGTCGCGTGACGAACCCGCGACGTTCGTGTGTCGGTCCTGTCAAACCAGCTCGAGCAGGAGCGACTTGGCCATCAGGGCAGCGAAGACGCCCGTGCCGATGGCGGCGCCCACCGGCATCCATCGGTGGGACAGCGCGAAGACCGCTCCACCGAAGATCAGGGCCCAGGCGAACAGATCGCCGTATTCCACGTAGCTCACGGCTCATCCTTTCCAGCGCGTCATGCGCCCGCCATCTTAGGAGCCGAGTCGCCGACAAATCCAGATTAAATTACGATTGCGTAAGAGAAGCCTTCGGCCGGCCCTGCGGGTCCCAGTTGGCGTCGTCCAGCCAGGCCTCGATGGCCGCGCGCCGGCTCGGCCACTCGTCCTCCAGGATCGAGAACCAGTCCGTGTCGCGTCGCCGGCCCTTGATGACCAGATGGGCGCGCAGCGTGCCCTCGAAGACGAAGCCCAGCCGGCCGGCCGCCCGGCGGGAGGGCTCGTTCAGCGCGTTGCACTTCCAGGTCAGGCGCCGGTAGCCGAGGTCGTCCATGGCGTGGCGCATGAGCAGGTGCATGGCCTCGGTCGCGGCCCGGGTGCGCTGCATGCGCGGGCTGAACCAGATATTGCCGATCTCGATATGCGCATGGGCCGGATGGATCTCCATCAGGGAGAGCCAGCCATCCACCGTGCCCGTCCGATGCGGGCGCACGGCCCAGACCATGGGATCATGCGCCGTGGCGAAGCCCGCCACGAAGCTGCGCATCGCCGCCTCGTCGGTGAAGGGGCCGTAGCCCATATAGGCCCAGCTTTCCTCGGCCTTCTGGGTCTGCGCGGCGGTCCAGAGGTCCGCCACATGGCGGAGGTGGAGCGGCTCCAGATCCACGCTCCGCCCCTTATGGGGGATGCGCGCCGGCAGGGGGCGCGGCGTGGGGTCGACCCGTGGGCCCACCGGGGGCTCGGTTCCGGGTTCGGAGGGTGGGGTATGCGGCGGAGGGTTATCTCTCATGCGGGCATCATCTCCGTCTTGCGCCTTCGCGTCACCCACCCCAAAACCCTCCGATGGACATCGCCGTCGACCCCATTGTCACCGCCCCGCCGGGCTTCTTCGCGGAAGAAGTCACCTGGGTTCATCATTGGACCGAGAGCCTGTTCAGCTTCAAATGTCGGCGCGACCCGGCCTTGCGCTTCACCTCGGGCCAGTTCGCCATGATCGGCCTGGTCGTTGCCGGCAAGCCGCTGGTCCGCGCCTATTCCATGGTGAGCCCCGCCTGGGAGGACCACCTGGAGTTCCTCTCCATCAAGGTGCAGGACGGCCCGCTGACCTCGCGCCTCCAGCACATCCAGGTGGGCGAGCGCGTGCTGATCGGCCGCAAGCCCGTGGGCACGCTCATCACCGACAACATCCTGCCCGGCCGCAACCTCTGGATGCTGGCGACCGGCACCGGCCTCGCCCCCTTCATGTCGCTGATCCGCGACCCCGAGGTCTATGACCGTTACGACCGCGTGATCGTCGCCCACACCGTGCGCGAGGTGAAGGAGCTGGCCTACCGCGACTACATCACCGGCGAGCTGCGCGACCACGAGCTGCTCGGCGAGATGGTCCGCGAGAAGCTGATCTATGCCCCCGCCGTGACGCGCGAGCCCTTCCCCGTCCAGGGCCGGATCACCACCCGCCTCGAATCGGGCGAGGCCGAGCGCCAGGCCGGCGTGGAGACGCTCGATCCCGCCTTCGACCGCGTGATGATCTGCGGCAGCGAAGCCATGAACGCCGACGTGAAGACGCTGCTCGAGGCGCGCGGCTTCGTCGAGGGCACCAACCACGCCCCCGGCAGCTACGCGCTGGAAAAGGCGTTCGTCACCAAATAATCCATTGAATTCATTCAAGGCGGCGCAACCCAGGCTTCCCTCCTGGGTTAAGGTGCCGCCATGGTAACCAGGTCAAACATCCCGCGCGCCCTGCCAAGCCCGCGGGAACTCATCACTCGTGGCGCCCTCCTCCTGGATGTCGATGGCACCCTGATCAATCTGGCCCCACGGCCGGATGAGGTCATCGTGCCCGGATCGTTGCGTATCGATCTCGAAGGCCTGCTGGGCGCGATGGACGGCGCCCTGGCGTTGGTCACCGGCCGCGCGCTGGCGGATGTCGAGGATCTTTTCGCCCCGCTCCGCCTGCCCGTCGTCGCCGAGCACGGCGCCGTGATGCGCGCCGAGCCGGGCGGCGAGGCCCGCCGCCTCACCCTGCCCGTCGCGCCCGAGGAATGGCGCCGCACGGCGCTCGGCTTCGCCACCCAGCATGACGGCCTCGTCTTCGAGGAGAAGCCCGCCGGCTTCGTCCTGCACTATCGCCTCGCCCCCGATCTCGGGGAGGCGGCCTTCGATCTCCTGGCCGGGCTGATCAGCACCCGCAACGACTTCGAGATCCTCCGCGCCTCCATGGCCTGGGAGGTGCGCCCGCGCGGCGTCCACAAGGGGGTGGCCGTGCGCAACATCATGCAGGAGCCGCGTTTCGCCGGCCGCGTCCCGGTCTTCATCGGCGACGACGTGACCGACGAGGATGGGATTGCCGCCGCCGAGGAGCTGGGCGGCGCAGGCTACCGTGTTCCCGACGATTTCCCCGCGCCGGAGGCGGTTCGCGCCTGGCTTGCATCCCTTCTGGAAGGACTCCATGGCACAGCCCCTTGATCTCGCCGCCATCGGCAACGGCACCGTCGCCGCCCTCGTGAACGACGAGGGCCGCGTGAGCTGGATGTGCTGGCCGCGCCTGGACGGCGACCCGATCTTCTGCGGGCTCCTGGACGGTACCGAGCCGGAGGGCGGCTTCTGCGAGGTCTCGGTAACCCGCTTCGCCAGCAGCAAGCAGCGCTACCGCCGCAACACCGCGATCCTGGAGACCGAGCTCTCCGACGATCGCGGCAACACGCTTCGCATCACCGACCACATGCCGCGCTTCCGCCGCTTCGGGCGCATGTTCCGCCCGCCCATGCTGGTGCGGCGCATCGAGCCCGTCACGGGGCGGCCGCGCATCCGCCTGCGCGTGCGCCCACGCTTCGGCTGGGGCGAGGAGGCTCCGTCCGGCCGGTCCGGTTCCAACCACATCCGCTATGTTGGCGAGGCGGGCACCCTGCGCGTCACCACCGACGCGCCACTCGGCTTCGTGATGGGCGAGACGGAATTCGCGCTGGACCGGCCGATCTCCATGCTCCTCGGCCAGGACGACACGGTGGACGGCGCCACCGCCCGCATCGCCCGCGAGTTCGAGGACGAGACCGCCTCCTACTGGGAGGACTGGGTGCGCGGCCTCTCCGTGCCCTTCGAGTGGCAGGATGCGGTGATCCGCGCCGCCATCACGCTGAAGCTCTGCGCGCATGACGACACGGGCGGCATCGTCGCGGCGCTGACCACCTCCATTCCCGAGGCGCCGGGCACCGCGCGCAACTGGGACTACCGCTTCTGCTGGCTGCGCGATTCGCACTTCACCGTGATGGCGCTGAACCGCCTGGGCGCGACGCGCACCATGGAGGGCTACATCAACTACATCATCGGCGCCGTGCTGGAGCAGGAGCCGATGCTCAAGCCCGTCTATCCGCTGGTGCCGAACGGGCCGATCGACGAATGGATCGCCACCTCGCTCAAGGGCTTCCGCGGCGACGGCCCGGTGCGCGTGGGCAATGCCGCCGCCATCCAGGTGCAGAACGACGTCTGGGGCTCGGTCGTGCTCGCCTCGGCCATGATGTTCTTCGACCGCCGCCTGCCGAGCCCCGGCGACGAGGCCCTGTACCGCCGTCTTGTGCCGATCGGCGACCGGGCGGAACAGGCGGCGCTGACCCCGGATGCCGGCATCTGGGAGTATCGCGGCCGGGCCCGCATCCACACCTTCTCGGCCGCCATGTGCTGGGGCGCGGTGGACCGACTGGGGCGCATCGCCGCGCATCTCGGCCTGAAGGAGGAGGCCGCGGACTGGAAGCGCCGCGCCGACCGCCTGAAGGACGCGATCCTGGACGGCGCGTGGAACGCCTCCTCCGGCGCGCTGCAGGAGGTCTTCGGCGGCGAGGGGCTGGACGCGGCGCTGCTGCTCCTGCCCGAGATCGGGCTGCTGCCGCCCTCCGACCCGCGCTTCGTCGCAACGGTCGAGGCCATCGAGCGCGAGCTCATGCGCGACGGCCTGCTGCTGCGCTACGGCCTGCCGGATGATTTCGGCGTGCCGGACACGGCTTTCCTCGTCTGCTCCTTCTGGCTTGTGGATGCGCTGCATTCCATCGGCCGCAAGGAGGACGCACGGAAGCTGTTCGAGAAGATCCTGAGCCTGCGCAACCACGTGGGCCTTCTCGCCGAGGATGTGGAACCGAAGACCGGCCAGCTCTGGGGCAATTTCCCGCAGACCTATTCGCAGGTCGGCCTCATCCTTTCCGCAATGCGACTTTCACGAAGCTGGGAGGACGGGTTTTGGCGCGCCTGGTAATTGTCTCCAACCGGGTATCACCCCTCAGGGAATCCGGCCCCATGGCCGGCGGCCTCACGGTCGCACTGCAGGAGGCCGTCAAGCGGCGCGAGATGCTGTGGTTCGGCTGGTCGGGCGAAACCTCCGAGCGGCGGGAGCCGCGCATCTCGACCGTGGGCAACCGCACGCAGGCCCTGATCGATCTCACCTCGCAGGAGCACCGGCTCTACTACACGGGCTTCTGCAACAACCTGCTTTGGCCGCTGCTGCATTACCGCTTCGGCCTCGCGCAGTTCCGCCGTGCCGAGGAGGAGGGCTGGCGCGCGGTGAACCGCCGCTTCGCCGAGCAGCTGCTGCCGCTGCTGCGGGAAGACGACACGATCTGGATCCACGACTTCCACCTCTTCCCGCTGGCCGCCTATCTGCGCGAGCTGGGCGCCCGGCAGCGGATCGGCTTCTACCTCCATGTCCCCTTCCCGCCGCCGGCGGTCTTCGCCGCCCTGCCGCGGGCGGCCGCGCTGCTCCGCGACCTCGGGGCCATCGACCTGATCGGCACGCAGACGGCCGACGATGCGGAGCATCTCTCCGACGCTCTCCGGCAGGAGGGCGTGAACACGCCCGTCGGCGTCTTTCCGGTGGGCATCAACGCGGAGGCCTTCGCGCGCGCCGCCGCGACCGCCGCCCTGCGCAAGGACACGCAGCGCTTCGCGGAAAGCCTCGGCGGCCGGAAGCTGATCTTCGGCGTGGACCGGATGGACTACAGCAAGGGCCTGCCGCAGCGCGTCCTCGGCTATGCCGACCTGCTGAAGCGCTACCCGCAGCACCGCGGCAAGGTGACCTTCCTGCAGGCCGCGCCGATCTCGCGCGGCGAGGTGACGCAGTATCGCCTGCTGCGCCGCGAGATGGACGAGCTGGTGGGCCGTATCAACGGCGAATATGCGGAGGTGGACTGGGTGCCGCTCCGCTGGACCACCCGGCCCATCCCGCGGCGCACGCTGGGCGGCTATCTGCGCGTGGCGGATATCGCGCTGGTCACCCCGCTGCGCGACGGCATGAACCTGGTGGCGAAGGAATTCGTCGCCGCGCAGCCGCCCGAGGATCCGGGCGTGCTGATCCTCTCGCATTTCGCGGGAGCGGCGCGCGAGATGGAGGGCGCGGTGAAGGTGAATCCCAACGACCCGGACGAGATCGCCGAGGCGCTGGACATCGCGATCAACATGCCGCTGGCCGAGCGGCGCGAGCGCTGGCGCCTCGACTACGATCGCCTGGCGGCCGCCGGGCCCAGCGGCTGGTCGCGGAGCTTCCTGGCGGAGCTGAACCGGGCGGAATTCTCGACGACGGGGTAAGAGGGGCCGCCCGGCTTCCGCGATCCCCGAGGGCAAGCTAGCGTCCGCGCTTTGGAGGAAGGCTACGCCATGATCGTCGAAGAACGCATCTACACCATGCATACGGGCCAGATCGGCAACTACGTGAAGGCCTATGCGGCCGAAGGCCTCGCGATCCAGAAGCCGATCCTGGGCCGTCTCGTGGGCTACTACACGACCGAGTTCGGTCCGCTGAACCAGGTCATCCACCTGTGGGCCTATGAGAGCCTGGCCGAGCGCGCGGAGCGCCGCGCGAAGCTCTTCGCCGACCAGAGCTGGCTGGACTATCTCGGCAAGGTGCGTGGCTTCATCGCGACGCAGGAGAGCAAGCTGCTGATCCCGGCCGCCTTCACCACGGTGAAGTGGCAGGACTGAGCAAGAACGACCGCGGCGGCGGCATCGTCGCCGCGGTGAACCGCCCCGCCGTCAGGCGCTCGCCTCGCGCTGCGGCGCCGGCGTGAGCCAGGCGCCCTCCCTCAATTCCCGCGCGAGGACGCGCAGATCCTGCGCCGCCGGCCCCGCTGGGTGCCGGGTCAGCAGCGTGGTCCGCGACCTGATCGCCGCCGGCATCCCGGCATCGCGACGGATGCTCCCCAGCAGCGGCACGCCCGCCCCCAGGAACCCACGGCAGGCGGCATCCAGCGCCGCATGCACCGTCAGCGCCCGCGCATGCTGCGCGACCATGTTCACCACCAGCCCCGCCTGGGCCTCCGGCGCATCCCGCCGATGGAGCTTCAGCACCGCATAGGCGTCGGTCAGGCTGGTCGGCTCCTCATTCGCGACGACGATCAGCAGGTCCGCGCAGGCCGCCAGATGCCGCTGCGCCGCGCCGAGCCCGGCGCCGAGATCGAGCAGGACCGTCCGGCGTTCCGCCCGCAGCAGCGCGGCCAGCGCGCTTCCATCCATCGCGGCCAGCGCCTCGGAGCCTGAGCGCCCCGGCAGGACGTGGAAGCCCGCCGGGTGACGGATGACCGCCTCCGCCGCCGCGCAACGCCCCGCCAGCACGTCGCCGAGGTCACGATCGGGCTGCAGCCCCAGCTGCACATCCACATTGGCGAGGCCGAGATCGCCGTCCACGAGCAGGACATCCAGCCCGGCCTCGGCCAGGGCCTGGGCGAGGTTGGTGGCGAGGCAGGTCTTTCCGACCCCGCCCTTGCCGGAGGCGATGGCGATCAGCATGGCGCAATCTCCCGTCCCGGCCCGGCGAGGAGCCGGTCGGCCAGCCAGCGGGGGGTCAGCGGATGAAGCCCTGCCGCGACCTGCGGACCAACCCCGGCCTCGGTCAGCGCGAGCCCGGCGGCCGCGGCGGCCAGGACGCCGCCCAGCCGCCTCGTCACGTCCAGCCGGGTGGGCAGCAGATGGCGCGCGCCCAGCAGATGGAAGGCGCGTGCGAGCTCGGCCGATTCCTCGGCATCGAGGCCGGCGGGAAGCACCAGCACCGGCACGGCCTCCGCCGCCTGGGTGAGGCGGTGCAGGCGCCTGGCCTGCGCGGCATCGAAGGGATCGCAGCCGAAGCCGTCGATGAAGACGGGCTGGCCCGGTTTCCGTGGCTGCATCGCCCGGGCCAGCACCTCCGGCTCGGCCGCGACGGCGAGCGTCAGGCCCAGCAGCCGCGTGAAGGCCGCGAGCTGCTCCACCGCCCCCGCCCGCGCATCATCGGCCGTCACGACGAGGGGCCGCCGCCCGGCCATGCTCGCGCGTGCGGCCAGTTTGGCGCAGCTGAGCGTCTTGCCGGCACCGGGCGGACCCACAAGGAGGATGGGGCTTTCCTCCGGCAGCGACGCGAAGCCCAGCCGCGCCGCCAGGGCCGTGACCAGATCCCCGCCAGCGAAGTGCAAGCCCAGCGGCAGGTTGTGCCGCGCGAGGCCGAAGCCATGGGCCTCGATCGGCGGGATGAGCTCCGGCTCGGCCGTCTCCCGCGCGACGGTGACCTCGACGCCACCACCGACCCGCCTCGCCCCGAGGACGACGGCCTCCTCGCCCATCGCCTCCCGCGCGGCAGCGAAAGCGAGGGTTGCGCTACGGGCCCGGAAGACGCGCAGCCGCATGGGTCAGACACTGGCCAGGGTGCGGATGCGCGCACGCCAGTGGATCTCCGACTGGGACAGCACCACCGTGCTCGGCCGGAAGCGCTCGACGATCGCCCGCAGATGGGGCCGCAGCGCGCCCGAGCAGAGCAGGATCGCGTGCTCGCCCTGCGCGGCCTGGGCGTCCAGCACGTCGCGCAAGCGCTGCATGAAGGCCTGAAGGCGGCCCGGATCCAGCACGAGCTGCCGATCCTCCGCCGGGCCGCTGAGGCTTTCGGTGAAGGCCACCTCCCATTCCGGCGAGAGGGTGACGAGCGGCACATAGCCCTTCGGACCCCGCGCCGCCTCGGAGAGCTGGCGCGCCAGCCGCATGCGGACGATGGCCAGCATCTGCGGCACCACGCGGAGATTGGCGGATGCGGCCTCCTGCACCCCTTCCAGGATGGTCGAGAGGTCGCGGATCGAGACGCGCTCGGCCAGCAGAGCCTGCAGCAGCCGCTGCAGTACGCCGACGCTCACCTGCGTCGGGATGAGGTCGGAGACCAGCTTCTGCTGCTCCCTCGGCAGTTCGTCGAGCAGCTTCTGGGTCTCGGCGTAGGAGAGCAGTTCGCTCATATTCTCGCGCACGACCTCGGTCAGGTGCGTCGCCAACACGCCGGTGCAGTCCACCACGGTGCAGCCGCGCATCAGCGCCTCCTCGCGCAGCTTCTCCTCGATCCAGAGCGCGGGAAGGCCGAAGGCGGGCTCGCTGGTCTTCTCGCCCGGCATGTCAGGTGTGCCACCTTCCGGATTGATCGCGAGATGCAGCGGCGGGCGCAGCGTGCCGCGCGCGGCCTCGATCTCCTTCACGCGCAGGACGTAGGTATCGGGCGGCAGGTCCAGATTGTCCTGGATGCGCACGGAGGGCAGGACGAAGCCCATCTCCTGCGCGATGTTCCGCCGCAGGCCGCGGATCTGCTCGGTCAGCCGGGGCGCTTCGCCGGAGGCCAGGGAGAGCAGCCCGTAGCCGAGCTCCAGCCTGAGCACATCCATGCGCAGCGCCTCGGAGACCGCGGCCTCGGTCGGCACGGCGGGGGGCGCCTCGGGCTCCGGGGGCTGCGTCAGCTCGGCCCGGCGGCGGAACCAGGCGGCCGCGCCGGTGGCGCCCGAGGTCACCAGGAAGGGCAGCAGCGGCATGCCCGGCGTCAGGCCCAGGAACAACGCGCTGCCGGAGGCGATGGCCAGCGGCTTCCACCCCGCGAGTTCCCGCGCCATGAGCCGGTCCGACTGCTCCTCACGCGCGGCCTTGGTGACGATGATCGCCGCGGCGACGGAGACGAGCAGCGCCGGAATCTGCCCAACCAGCCCATCGCCCACTGTCAGGATCGAATAGGTCTCGACGGCGTCCATGAAGCCCATGCCGTGCCGCCCGACGCCGATCGCCAGCCCGCCCAGCAGGTTGATGAAGGTGGAGACGAGGCCCGCGATCGCATCGCCTTTCACAAACTTCGCCGCGCCGTCCATGGCACCGTGGAAGCCGCTCTCCTCCTGCAGCTCGCGTCGGCGTTCCCGCGCCTGGTTCTCGTCGATGGTGCCGGCGTTCAGGTCGGCGTCGATGGCCATCTGCTTGCCGGGCATGGCGTCCAGATGGAAGCGCGCCGCGACCTCCGCCACGCGGCTCGCGCCCTTGGAGACGACGACGTGGTTCACCATCAGCAGGATGGCGAAGACGATCATGCCGACCAGGATGTCGCCGCCCATCAGGTAGCGGCCGAAGGTGGCGATGACCGCGCCCGCCGCCTCCGGCCCCTCATGCCCTCTGGCCAGGATCGCGCGCGTGGTGCCGACGTTGAGGCCGAGGCGGAACAGCGTGGTGATGAGCAGCAGCTGCGGGAAGGACTGGAAGTCCAGCGGGCGTGCCAGCAGCAGCGTCACCATCAGCATCAGCACGGAGGCGGTGATGTTGAGCGCGGAAGCCGCGTCCAGCAGGGCGCCCGGCAGCGGCACGACGAGGATCACGAGCACCAGCGCGATGCCCACCACCAGCGCCACCTCGGAGGAGAGGCGCAGGCCGCTGAGCCAGGCCGGCAGCGCGAAATCCCTCATGCAACCTTCCAGGCATCCGGCGCCTGCCCCGGGGCCGGCGGAACGGGCAGTCCCTGCCCGCGATACTCCGCGAGCTTGTTGCGCATGGTGCGGATGGAAATGCCCAGGATCTCCGCCGCGCGCGTGCGGTTGCCGAGGCAGCGGCCCAGCGTCTCGAGAATGAGGTCGCGCTCCACCTCCTCCATCCGACGGCCGACCAAGGTGGCGATGGCGGAACCGACGGGCTTCGCCGCGGCGAGTGCCGTGGCCTGATGGGCAGCGGGCGCTTCCTCCGGCACAGCCTCGAGCTCGATCGCTTCCGCACCGATCTCTCGACCCGTGGCGAGAAGCACCGCGCGGTGCATCGCGTTCTCGAGCTCGCGCACATTGCCCGGCCAGGGATGGGCCATGAGCCGGGCGATCGCGGCGCCCGAGATCGCTCGCTCCGGCAGCCCATTGGCGGTCGAGTAACGGGCGACGAAATGCGCGGCGAGCGGCAGGATGTCCTCGCCGCGTTCGCGCAAGGGCGGGATCTGCAGCTGCACGACGTTGAGCCGGAAGTAGAGGTCCTCGCGAAAGCGTCCGGCGCGAACCTCGGCCGGCAGGTCACGATGCGTCGCGGCCAGGATCCGCACGTCGATCTTCACGGGGTGAGTGCCGCCCAGCCGGTCCACCTCGCGCTCCTGGAGGGTCCGCAGGAGCTTGGCCTGCAGGCGGGGATCCATCTCGCCGATCTCGTCCAGCAGTAGTGTTCCGCGCTCGGCCTGCTCGAACTTTCCCTTGCGCGCGGCAACAGCGCCGCTGAAGGCACCCCTCTCATGGCCGAAGAGCTCGCTCTCCAGCAGCGTCTCGGGCAGCGCCGCGCAATTGAGCGCGACGAAGGGCCCGCGCGACCGGCGAGAGGAGGCGTGGATATGCCGCGCCAGCACCTCCTTGCCCGTGCCGCTTTCGCCCGTGATGAGCACGGACGCCTCCGCGCGGGCGAGCTGCCCCGCGCGCTCCAGCAGCGCCCGCATGGCCGGGTCACGCCAGACGGGCAGCCCTTCCCGCGCCGTCACCGCCTCGAGCATGGCGGCGATCAGCTCGGCTTCCGGCGGCAGGGGCAGGAACTCACGCGCGCCGGCGCGGATCGCGCTCAGCACGGCCTCCGGATCGGCGTCCAGCCCGCAGGCCACGACCGGCGTCGCGATGCGCTCCTCGGCCAGGCGCTCCAGCAGCCATGGGAGATCATGCCGCAGATCGGCCAGGACGAGATCCGCGCCCTCGAGGCGGAGATGCGCGAGGCCCGACGCCACCCCATCCGCCTGCGCGAGGCAGGCGCCGCGCGCATTCGCGATCCGCGCCGCCTGCCCCAGCTCGCCCGACAGCGAGCCGATGATCAGCAGCCGCGTCATATCCCGCGATCCGCCTTCACGATCTCGGTCATGGTGATGCCGAGGCGATTATCCTCCACCATCACCACCTCGCCGCGCGCGACGAGGCGATTGTTGACGTAGATGTCCACCGCCTCACCGAGCTTGCGGTCGAGCTCGACCACGGCGCCCCGGCCGAGCTTGAGGAGCTGGCTGACCTGCATCGTCGCGCGGCCCAGCACCGCGCTGACCTGGACCGGGATGTCGTAGATCGCCTCCAGATCGCGCTGGAGGACGGGCCGTTCCGGCGAGGGGCCCGCCGCGCCGGGAGGCATCGGCTCGAACTCCGCATTTCCGCTCATGCCACGGCCTCCCCCACCTTAATCGACAAGCTCGTCATCCCTGCCCTCCGAGAGCTGAAGCTGACCCTGCGAGGAGAGGTCCTTCGCCGTGGCGACAATCGCCGCCTGTGCCTCATCCACATCCTTGAGGCGAACCGGGCCGAGTGCGGCGATGTCATCGCGCAGCAGCTTGGCCGCGCGCTCCGTCATGTTGCCGAAAAAGAGCTCGCGCATCTCCTCCGTCGTGCCCTTCAGCGCGAGCGTGAGGCGATCCTTCTCGACCGCGCGCAGCAGCACCTGGAGCCCCTGGCCGTCGACGCGCCGCAGATCGTCGAAGGTGAACATGAGGGCGCGGATGCGTTCCGCGGCTTCGAGATTGCGTTCCTCCAGGGCGGCCATGATCCGGCTTTCCGCCTGACGGTCGAGGCCGTTGAAGATCTCGGCCATCATCTCATGTGCATCGCGGCGCGTGGAGCGCGCGAGGTTGGACATGAACTCCATCTTGAGCGTGCGCTCCACACCGTCGAGCGCTTCCTTCTGCACATTCTCCATGCGCAGCATCCGCATGACGACCTCCATGGCGAAGCCGTCCGGCAGGATGGAGAGAACGCGCGCGGCATGGTCGGGCTTCACCTTGCTCAGCACGACGGCCACGGTCTGCGGGTATTCATTTTTCAGGTAGTTCGCGAGGACCGTCTCGTTCACGTTGCCGAGCTTGTCCCACATGGTGCGGCCGGCAGGCCCGCGGATCTCGTCCATGATCTGCGCGACGCGCTCGCGCGGAAGCGTCTTCAGCAGAAGGCGCTCGGTGCTTTCGAAGGAGCCGATGAGATGGCCGGCCTTGCCCAGATGGCGCGCGAACTCGTCGCAAATCTCCTCGACCGTCTGCGCGGGAATCGTGCCCAGCTGCGACATGGCGGAGGAGAGATCGCGGATCTCATCCTCGTGCATGCGCGCGAAAAGGCGAGAGGCATGATCCTCGCCTAGCGCCAGCATGAGCACCGCCGCCTTCTGGGGCCCGCGCAGCGTCCGCGTCATGCTCATGCCTCCTCCTCCGGCGTCAGCCAGCGGCGGACAACGAGCAGGGCCTGATCCGGATTCTCCTCGGTGATCCGCGTGATCAGCGACGCCCGCATTTGCCCCTGCACATGGGCGAGGTGGATCATCCGCTCTTCCTCGGAATCGGGGTCAGGGCTGGGCGGCGGCAAGGCCGGCGCGATCTCGGAGGCCCCGCCGATGCCGCCCATGCCCCCCGCCGCACCGGCCAGGGCCGGCAAGGGATTGAGGGAGATCGCCAGCCGGCGCGCGAAGGGTCGCACCACCAGCAGCAGCGTCAGCAGGACCAGGACGCCGATCAGCGCGGTTTCCAGCAGCCGCGCCAGGATGGCCGGCGCGATATCGAGACCCAGCGGCCCCGTCAGGCGCATCACCGGCTCGGCCTCGGCGAAGCGCATCGAGACGACCTCCACCCGGTCGCCGCGCTGCTCGTCGAAACCGACCGCGTTGCGAACGAGGCCTGCGATCCGCGTGAGCTCCTCGGGCGTGCGTTCGCGATGGGTCGCTGTCCCGTCGGCCTGTGGCTCGACAACGCCGTCCACCAGCACGGCCACCGTCAGGCGTCGCACCACCGGATGCTCGCGGAGCACGCTGCGCGTGGAGCGGCCGATCTCGTAGTTGATCGTCTCCTCCTGGCGGTTCTCGGTATTGCCGTTTCCGGTACCGCCGCCGGGCGGCTCCGCCCCGGGCAGGTTGTTCGCGACGCTGACCGTGGCGTTTTCCTGCGTGCGGTTGGTCTCGCTCGTGCTCTGCGTGCTGCGAGGCACCTGGTTGTCGGGATCGAAGCGCTCCTCCCGCGTCTCGACGCGCTCGTGATCCATCTCCATCGCGACCTCGACGCGGACGCGGCCCGGGCCGAGGACGCGCTCCAGCATCTCCTCCACGCCGCGCGCCAGCCGCGCTTCCTGGCCGCGTCGCCGCTCGTCCTGCGTCTGCGCGCCGGCGGGGCCGGTAAACGCCTGTCCGCCGCGCGCGAGCAGCTCGCCGCGGCTGTCCACGATCGAGACGTTCTGCGCGCGCAGCGAGGGCACGGCCGTGACGACGAGGTGCAGCACGGCCTGCACGCCCTCGCGATCCAGCCGCTGCGCGCCCTGCATGGTCAGCAGCACGCTGGCCTGCGCCTCGGCCCGCTCGCGCGAGAAGGCCTCGCGGCGCGGCAGCACCAGATGCACGCGCGCGCCCCGTACGCCCTGCAGACCGCGGATGCTTCGCGCGAGTTCTCCTTCCAGCGCGCGGAGGCGGTTCATCTCCTGCTGGAAGGGCGTGGTGGTGAGGCTTTCGCCGCGGTCGAAGATCTCGTTGCCGATGGAGCCGCCGGCCGGCAGGCCCTCCCGTGCCAAAGCGAGCCGCAGCCGCGGCACATCCTCCGCCGGCACCAGCACCTGGGTTCCGTTGGCGGCGAGGCGGTAGGTCACTCTCTGCCGCTCCAGCGCCGCGATGACGGCACCCGCATCCCGCGTCTCCAGCTCGCCATAAAGGAGGCCCAGCGGCGGCGTTCCGGCCCGCAGGACCAGCCAGGCGAGCAGCCCCAGCACGCCGAGGCCGACGCCCGCCAGCGCGGCCAGCTGCACGCGCCCGAGACCACGAAGCTGGCCGATCAGGTTCTGCACGGTCATCCCGGTTCAGCGGCTTCGGAAGCGAACATGCGGCTCTCCCAAGGCACTTCCTGTGCCCTCGGCAGAACTTGCCTTCCGACCTCTTTCCGATGGGTTAACGCGCGCGGGGATTCAGCGGATCAGCTGCCGCCCGCCAGGCCGCGCAGCTTGTCGAAGCTGACGGTCAGCGCGCCGAGGTTCAGCCTGACCTCGCCGTCGCGCCGCTCCACCCCCGTGGCCCGCCCGAGCACCGTGCCCGTCACCGCCACCCGGCTTCCCTCCAGCGTCGCGCCCGCGAGGACATAGGTATAGGCGCCGTCCGGCCGCCGCGCGCCGGAGGCGTCGGCTCCATCCCAGCTCCATTCCGTCGGCACTGCGCCGAGGTCGACCTGCGCCGTGCGGATCAGGTTGCCCTGCGCGTCGAGCACGCCGATCCCCACGCGACGGGCTTCGCCGGCGGGCGGCAGCCGCAGCACCGCCTGCCCGCCCTGCAGCGAGAGATGGTCGCTCTCCACCTCGACCATCCGGCCCATCAGCGGCGCCGCGGCCACAAGCTGTGAGCCCTGCTGCACGGAGATCAGCGTCTGGAGGCGATTGTTGGTCGTGATCTGCTGTTCCACGCCCGCGAACTGCACCAGCTGCCGCGTCATCTCGTTGGGATCCATGGCATTGGTCGGATCCTGATGGCGAAGCTGCGTCGTCAGCAGCGTGAGGAAGGTGTTGAAGTCGGCGCCGAGGCCCGTGCCGCTCGTGGCGCCCCGCGCCGCGGCCCCGCCGCCGGCTCCAGTCGTGCCGTTGATCGCGCCGCTCATGGCGTGTCTCCCATTCCGTCAGATATGCAGGTCGAGCAGGCCGCGCGCTGCGTGCGGCGGCGCGGGTTGGCCTTCGAAGGTCGGCACAGCGGTCCTGCCTCCACGGGAAGCACCGCCCTGCCGCGAGGCCCCATCGCCGCCCTGCCCTTCGGCACCCTCGGCGTCGAGCGAGAAGCTGATCCCGCCCGGCTCCATGCGCAGCCCGACCTCGGCGAGGCCGCGATCGAGCTCGCTCCGGTCCCGCTGGAGCAAGGCCAGCGTTTCGGGCCGTTCGGCGATCACCTGGATGCTGTGGCGGTCGCCGTCGCGCTCCACGCGGACCATCACGCGGCCGAGCTCGGCAGGCTCCAGCGAGAGGTCGAAGCCGTTCGAACTCCCGCTTTTGAAAGCGAGCGCCACGGCGATCGAGGCCACCTGGCGGATGGGCGGTGGTGCGGCAAGGCCCGTGAGCGAAGAGGGCGGGGGCGCCAGGACCTGTCCCGAACGGAGAGGCGGAGCCGCCATCAGTTCCGGCATGCCATCTTGGTGCTCCGATGCCTTTGGAGATGACGCGGCCCGCTCCGACGAAGCACGGGATAGCAGCTGGGGCTGCAGGGGTCGCGGAGCGTCCGGGGCATCTGCAGCTTCGGTGGTGGCAGCGCCGTCGACGGGCGAGTCATGGGCCACCGATGCAACGGTCGGCTCCACGGAAGCCGGGACACTGCCGTCAGACTGAGGCGCGGTCACGGCATTCCGTAGCGCCACTTCCGGGTTTGCCGCCCTGCGCCCAGAAACCGGCGCGTCCATCCTTTCATCCGTTCCGGCTCGGGACGCGGTCATGACCGGAGCGGCGGACAGCAAGACCGGGGGGAGAAGCGGTGAGACCGACACATCCGAAGAAGAATCCGGCGAGCATGCTTGTTCCTTCCTCTCGGGCTCAAGCTCCGGGAGGATCATTCGGACGGAATCAGGCTCCTCCTGCACGAACGGCGAATGAGGCCATTCCGGCATGGCGCCGGCCTCCTCTTCCACAGGCGCCGGAGCGAGTGCCGCTTCCTCGACGTCCGGCGGAAACGTCTCCCCGCCGGACGTAGAAGGCGTTTTCCGGCTCAGGATCGGTGAGCCGCCGGCCGCCGGAATGATTGGTTCCGAAGGCATCGCATCCGGGGCCAACGGAGCAACCTCCTCCGACAGAAACAGGCTCCGCGCCAGGGCCTCCTCGAAGCCAACGCCGCCTTCCGGCACCGCCGCCAAGGCGGCAGGAGATGGCGTCGTCGCTCCGATGCTGAAGGCTGCCTCCATGGCGTCGTCCCTGCGAGGTCACGGCAACCGCCGCCGCTGGGCCCGATGCCCGGCGCGATGCTCTCGCAAGAGCCGGGCCAGCGCAGCGGCCGCGATGCCGGCAGGACACACCCATCGACCGGCACATCCGGCCCGGAAGGCGGCAATCCTTGCCGCTCACGGCGGCCCCTGCCCTGGCACGGCGCATGCGTCAGCGATGGGCCCGGAACACCCCGGGTCGCATCCTCGTGAAGGGGCTTTCCATGTCCGTGTTCGGCGCCATGACGACGGCCATCTCGGGCCTCAATGCCCAGGCTCGCGCTCTCGGCCACATCTCCGACAACCTCGCGAACAGCCAGAGCACCGGCTTCAAGCGCATCGACACCAACTTCGTCAGCCTCGTCACGCAGTCAAGCCAGACGCTGCATGCGCCCGGCGCCGTCCTCGCCCGCCCGGACTACACCAACTCCATCCAGGGCACGATCGAGCAGAGCG
This sequence comes from Roseococcus pinisoli, assembly GCF_018413645.1. Lineage (GTDB taxonomy): Bacteria > Pseudomonadota > Alphaproteobacteria > Acetobacterales > Acetobacteraceae > Roseococcus > Roseococcus pinisoli. The sequence continues at coordinate 1,326,188 of NZ_JAHCDA010000001.1, read as the reverse complement.
AGAATCCGCTCTCGCTCGCCATCGGCGGACAGGGCTTCTTCTCGGTGGCCCTGGCGCGCGGCAGCTCCAACGGGCTGCCCTCCTTCGACGAGCGGCAGTTCTACACCCGGGCCGGCGATTTCCGGATGAACCGGGACGGCTATCTGGTGAACGGCGCCGACTACTACCTGCAGGGCTGGCCGGTGGACCAGAACGGCACGGTCGACCGCACCATGCTGACGCCCGTGCGCGTGAGCCAGCAGGTCTTCAATCCGATCGCGACCTCGAACATCGAAATCTCCGCCAATCTTCCCGCCATCGATCCGCCGGCCACGCCGGGCGACGCGCGAAGCTTCAGCACGCAGGTCGAGGTCTACGACCAACTCGGCAAGCGCCACGCCCTGACGCTGACCTTCGCGCAGACGCCGGGCAGCGCGGGGCCGCCGCCCGTGCCCGGCCCCGCCAACAGCTGGCAGATGAGCATCACCCCGCCGCCCGCGACGGGGCCGCTGGATATCCCGATCACCTTCGGGCCCAACGGCACGATCGCCAGCTTCGACGGCACCGCCGGCGCCATCAACACGCCCGTGCAGCTCGCCTTCGACATGGATTTCGGCCTGGGCAACCAATCGATCAACCTCGACCTGGGGCGCTTCGGCGTCTCGCAGGGCATCACGCAGCAGGCGGGGTCGGATTTCTCGCTTCGTACGCTGCACCAGAACGGCGTGCCGCCCGGCGCCTATTCGGGCCTGGCGATCCGCGAGAACGGGGACATCGCCGTGAACTACGATAACGGCGAATCCCGCGTCATCGCGCGCGTGCCGCTGGTTGCCTTCAGCGACCCCGACAAGCTTCAGCGCCTCGACGGCCAGGCCTTCATGCGCACCATCGAGAGCGGCGAGGCGCGGGTGACGGATGCGGCCACCAACGGCGTGGGCAAGCTCGTGGTCGGCGCGCAGGAGGGGTCGAACGTCGACATCGGGTCGGAGTTCACGAAGCTCATCGTTGCGCAGCGCGCCTATACGGCGAATACGCGCGTCGTCACCACCGCCGACGAGATGCTGCAGGACACGATCAACATGAAACGGTAGGGCCGATCGGCGGCAATCATTCGTTAACCAACGGCGCTGCAGGATGGCCTGGCCATGAGCCTCGACCTCGCCTTCGGAATCGCCCGCAGCGGTCTGCTCGCCACGCAGCGGGCCCTGGCGCAGGTCGCGCAGAACATCACCAATGCCGAGACGCCCGGCTATACGCGCAAGGCCGCGAGCACCATTTCCCTAAGCACCGAGGGGCTGCCCCTCGGCGTCAAGCTCGGCCAGGCGCAGCGGCTGGTGGATGCCGCCCTCGTCGCGGAGCGTGACCTGCGGCGCGGCGAGGCCGCCGCGGCCGCAGTGCGCGAACGCCTGCTCTCGGGCATCGAGGCCGTCCATGGCGCGACCGATGCGGGCGACAGCCTGGGCGACACCATCGCCGCACTTCGCGGCCGCCTCATCGGCCTGCGCGGCGCGCCGGGCGATACCGGCCTGCAGCGCGACGCGGTGCTGGCGGCGGCGACCGTCGCCACCCGCTTCAGCGAGGTCGCCACGGCCATCGGCACGGCGCGCCAGCAAGCGCAGGACGGCATCGTCGAGGAGGTGCAGCGTATCAATGCGAGTCTGCGCGGCATCGCCGAGCTCACGACGCTCATCAAGGGCGACACGGTGCGCGGCCTGCCCACCGGCGACCTCGAGGACCAGCGGGACCTGCTGCTTTCCAGCCTGTCGGAAAGCCTTCCCGTCCAGGCGCTGCGCCAGGCGGATGGCGGGCTGGTGCTGGTGACCAAGGGCGGCCTCGCTCTGACGCTGGACGCGAAGGCCGACATCTTCTCGACCGAGAACGCCTCGGTCGGCCCGAACGCCTTCTACGGGCCCGGCGGCTCCATCCCCGCGATCACGCTGGGCGGCGTCGACATCACGCGGCAGCTCACGGGCGGCAGGCTCGGCGAATACATCAACCTGCGCGACACGACCCTGCCGCGCTACCAGGCGGAGATGGACGTCGCGGCGGCGCAGATGGCGAGCCGCTTCGATGCGCAGGGGCTTCGCCTCTTCACCGGCGCCTCCGCCCAGGTTCCGGATGTGACGCTCGGCTATGCGGACCCTGCCGGCGGGCAGATCGGTTTCGCCAACCAGATCCGCGTGAATGCGACCGTCCTCGCCAATCCCGCGCTCCTGCGCGATGGCACGCACGACGTCGCGGACACGCTGGGCGGTCCCACCGCCTTCACGACCAATCCGGCGGGCGGCCCGGCCGGCTTCGCGATCCTGCTCGACCGCCTCATCGACCACAGCCTGGGCGAGACGGTGCGCGCGGGCACCGGCTGGCCGCCCATCCCCGCGACCGGGCTCGGCCCCGACGGCAGCCTGCGCTCGCCCTTCCTCCCGCCACGGTCGATCGAGGCCTATGCCGCCGCGCTCACCGGCGCCCAGACCGCCGACCGCGCGGCCGCGAGCGCGGCCAGGGTCCGTGCCGAAGGGCTATGGGCCGGGCTCGATGCGCGCTTCCAGCAGGAATCCGGCGTGGATCCGGATGCCGAGATGGCGAATCTCATCCGGCTGCAAAATGCCTATGCGGCCAATGCGCGCGTGCTGAGCACCGCGCAGCAGATGTGGGATGCGCTGCTGAGTGTGGGGCGCTGAGTCCGTGGGATCGCCCCGCACGAACGCCACTGACGGCAGGGCGGCCTTTGCGCTTTCGCAGGGAGAAATGGCATGAGCCTGGACATCCTGGGCAACGTGGCGCGCGACACCGCCGTGCTGCGCGCGCGCCTCGCGACCCTCACGCGGCAATCGGCGGACGGGCTGCGCTCCCCTCAGCTCGGTGACCTGGGGCCGGAGGTGCCGCGCCTCATCTCGCTGCGCGGCGAGGTCGCACGGCGCGAGGCCTATAGCAGCTCCATGGACCAGGCGCTGGGCCGCACCGGCGTGATGCAGGAGGCGCTGGGCCGCCTGACTGCGATCGCGCGGGAATTCCACTCCACGGTGACGACGCGCATCACCAGCCTGGATCCGCATTCCCTGGCCACCGTGCAGGCCCAGGCCCGCGCGGCGCTCACGGAGGTCGCGCATCTGCTCAACACGCAGCATGCCGGCGAGTACCTCTTCGGCGGCACCGACCTCGCGCGGGCGCCCGTCCCGGATCCCGAAGGGCTGGCCACGGGCCAGATGGCGCAGGACGTCGCCACGGCCATCGGCAATCTCGGCACGGCCGATGCGGCGACGGTTTCCGCCGCGACGAAGGGTGTCGCGCAAAGCACGACGGCCGGCATCACCCCCTTCTCGGCCTTCCTCACGGCCGACGAGGCGCTGGCCGCAGCTGACCGGGAAGCACGCCGTGGCGTGCCCTCCGCCGATGGCGAGGTCATCGGCTATGGCATCAAGGCCAATGCCAATGCCGCCGCGACCAGCGCGGGCGAAACCACTGGCAGCTGGGCGCGCGACCTGATGCGGGGCCTGATGAGCCTGGCCGCGCTGACGCCGGCCCAGATGACGGCGTCGCCCCTGGAATTCGACCGGCTGGTCGGGACGATCCGAGACGGGTTCCGCTCGGCCGAGACGGCGCTGGGCGAGGAGGCCGGCGCGCTCGGCCATGTCGAGGCACGGATGCAAACGGCCAGGGCGCGCCATGGGCAGCTCTCCGCGGTGATGGAAAGCCAGCTCGCCGATATCCAGTATGTCGACATGGCCGAGACGCTGTCGCTGTTGCAGGCGACCAAGACGACGCTGGAGGCCAGCTATCGCGCCATCGGAACGCTGAGCGAGCTCAGGCTCGTGAACTTCCTGCGGTGAGGCCGGCGATGGATCGGTTAGCGATGGGCCGTCTTCAAACCTCGTTAACCCTTCCGCGCCACTATGACGGGGCGGCGGGAATATTCGCGTCGTCGAAGGCAAGGATTTCGCCGATCAAGGCACGGTGGGCGCCCAGGCGGCCCCGGCACGGCTTCCTGCACGGCCTGCAAGGGGAACAAGATGTCCACGCTCGTATTGGAACTGCGCCAGGGCGATCTGATGGTGGTGAATGGCGCGCCGATCCGCTTCCGCAACCGGGCGCGGATCGAGCTGGCGGCCAAGGCCCGCTTCCTGTTCGGCAAGCAGATCATGGCGCCGGACGGCGCGAACACGCCGGCGCGCCGCATCTATTTCGCTTTGCAGACCGCCTATATCGGCGGCGAGGAAGAGCGCGAGCCCGGCCTTGCCGCCGCACGCCGGCTCATCGCCGAATTCATCGAGGCCACGACCTCGCCCAGCGTGCGGGAGATGCTGGCCCATTCGCTGGAAGCGGCCGAGGCGGATGACTGCTACCTCGCCCTCAAGATCGCGCGCCGCGTGATGCGCCACGAGGAGGAGGTGCTGGGCCTGCCCCCGCTGCCCTCCACGCGGCGCGACCCCTTCGAACCACCGGCTCATGGCCATCCCCATGCATGACGCGGGCGGAGCCCTCTCGGCCCTCCGGCGCGCGCTCCAGCCCGGGGAGGAAGCGAAGGCCCTGGCGCGCTTTGCCAGCGAGCCGATGCAGAAGCGCGCCATGGAGCAGTTCCGCAAGGCGGTCGAGAAGGCGCCCGATATCCGGACGGCGCTGAGGGATCCGCGCGTGCTCCAGGTGGTCACGACCGCGCTCGGCCTGCCGGAAGGGGCGAGCCAGCCGGGCCTCGCCATCCAGGCCCTGCTCTCCGATCCGTCGGAGAGCCGCAGCCTCGTCAACCGCCTCGCCGACAAGCGCTGGAAGGCGGCGGCGGAAGCGCTGCAGCTCGGAACAAAGGGCATCGCCGCGCTGCGCGACCCGAAGGTCCAGTCGACGCTGGCCGAGGGGCTGCTGCGCGCACGCTGGAAGGACGAGCTGGAGACCCGGCAGGCCGGCCTGGGTGACGCCGTCATCTTCCAGGAGCGGGCCTCGGCGGTGGGGGGAAACGTCTATACCGTGCTGGGGGATCCGCTCCTCCGGCGGGTCATCACCGGCGCGCTGGGCCTGCCCGAGGCCATGGCGGTACAGCCGGTGGAGACCCAGGCCCGTGCGCTGCAGACACGCCTCAAGCTCGACAAGCTGGACAATCCGAAGGAAGTCCAGCGGCTGGCCGAGCGCTACCTGATGAACCGCGCGATGCAGGATTCGGCCGCCAACAGCGGCGGCCCGCTGGCCCTGCTCGGCTGGCGCCTGCGCCTCAGCGTCTGATGGGCTTGGCCGCCTCGGCCTCGAGCCCGATGCGCTGGGCGAGGCGATAGGCCTTCAGCTCCACCTCGCTGGGCAAGCTGCGCGCCACCTGCTCCGACCCGTTGCGGAACTCCATCACCACCATGCCTAGGCTCGCATCCAGGCGAAGCGTCGGATTGGGCATGGGCGGCGCGGCGGCAGCACGAGGCGGCACTTCCGCGGGCGGCGGGTGCGGCAGGATCTGGGTACGGGGCGCAAGGGCGGCGCCGGCGGGACGGATCGGGTCCATCGACGGAATTCCTCTCGGGCGACCGTCCCAGGATCGGCGACCTTGGTTAACGATAGGTAAATCACCTGCCCCCAGGCGTTAGGGAGCTGGACCGGGGCCGGCTGTTCAGGTCCGGGCTTGCGTCGTAACTTTTTGTCCGGAGAGGAAAACAAATATGCCGGATGACAGCGCCGCCGCCGCCCAGGCCGCGACCACCCTGCCGCTCAATGGCCTGCGCGTGCTCGACCTGACGCTCGCCCGCGCGGGCCCCACCTGCGTGCGCCATCTCGCCGACTGGGGCGCCGAGATCATCCGCGTGGAGCCGCCGGTCAGCAATGACGGCATGGGCGGCGAGCGGGATGGGTTCGACTTCACGAACCTCCATCGCAACAAGCGCTGCATCGCGCTGGACCTCAAGAAGCCCGAGGGTCACGCCGCCTTCCTGCGTCTCGCCTCCACGGCCGATATCGTGGTCGAGAACATGCGCATGGAGGTGAAGCACCGCCTCAAGATCGACTACGAGACGCTCTCCGTCCTCAACCCGCGGCTGATCTACGCCAGCATCTCGGGCTTCGGGCAGACCGGCCCCTATTCGAAGCGCGGCGGCGTGGACCAGATCGCGCAGGGCATGGGCGGGCTGATGTCCATCACGGGCGAGCCGGGGCGCGGGCCGATGCGCGTCGGCATCCCCATCAACGACCTGACGGCCGGCAACCTGCTGGCCTTCGCGGTCATGATGGCGCTCTACGAGCGCGAGAAGACGGGCCGCGGCCGCTACGTCCATACCAGCCTGCTGGAGACCGAGGTCTTCATGCTCGACTTCCAGGCCACGCGCTGGCTGCAGAAGGGCGAGGTCGCGGGTCAGGCCGGCAACGACCATCCGGTGAACACGCCGATGGGCGTCTTCCCGAGCGCGGACAAGCCCATCAACATCGCCGCCTCCTCGCCCAAGCTGTGGGAGGTCTTCTGCCGCGTCGCGGGCCGGGAGGACTGGCTGGAAAAGCCCGAATGGAAGACCGTGGAAGGCCGCACGAAGGACCGCGCGGCCGTCAACGCCGCCATCGGCGAGCTGACGCGCCAGCATCCTTCCGAATATTGGATCGCCAGGCTGGAAGCGGCGGGCATTCCCTGCGGCCCGATCAACAACGTCCAGGAGGTCTTCGAGGACCCGCAGGTGCGGCATCTGGACATGGTCTGGCAGATACCGCATGCGAAGCTCGGGACCGCGGGCGTGGTGCGCTCGCCGATCAACATCGAAGGCCATAAGCCCGGGATCCGGCGCGGCGTGCCTGCCCTGGGCGAACATGCCGACGAGATCCTGACCGAGGCCGGAATGAGCCAAGAAGAAATCGCCTCGCTGCGCGCGGCCAAGGCACTGGGAGTTTGATGATGAGCGACATGGTTTTCGCCGAGGGCAAGATCCTCGCCCGCAAGGCCGACGGCGTGGGGACCATCGTGTTCAACCAGCCCGAGAAGCGCAACGCGATGAGCATCGCGATGTGGGACGGCATGGCCGAGGCGCTGGACCTCTTCGAGGCCGATGCCGCCATCCGCTGCGTGGTGCTGGAAGGCGCCGGCGGCAAGGCCTTCGTCTCGGGCGCGGATATCAGCCAGTTCGAGAAGAGCCGCTCCGACGCGGACGCGCAGAAGCAGTATAACGAGAAGACCAGCCACGGCCGCCTCAAGCTCGCCGAGTTCCCGAAGCCCGTGATCGCGAAGATCCAGGGCTTCTGCATGGGCGGCGGTCTCGGCATCGCCATGTCCTGCGACATGCGGATCGCGGGCACGGGCAGCGAGTTCGGCATCCCGGCCGCCAAGCTCGGCATCGCCTACGGCTTCGACATGGTGAGCAACCTGGTAGCGCTGGTCGGCCCCGCGCAGGCGCATTTCATCCTGATGACCGGCGGCCGCGTCTCCGCCGAGGAGGCCGAGCGCCTGGGCCTCATCAACAAGCTCTACCCGGCCGAGACTCTGGACGCCGAGGTCGCGAAGATTACCTCCACCATCGCGGTGAACGCGCCCCTGTCGCTGCGCGCGAATAAGCGGACGGTGCGCGCGGTGCTGGCCGATGCCGGGGATCGCGACATGGCCGCCATCGCCGCGGACCAGGACGCCTGCTTCGACAGCGCCGACTACAAGGAAGGCCGCCGCGCCTTCATGGAGAAGCGCAAGCCGGCCTTCACGGGCGCCTGACACAACCGGGGGTAGCACCCCGGTGCCTGAAGGAGGACGGCGGCATGGGTCAAGCCAGGCCGTCAAAACATTTCTCTGGATTCATCCGCGCGGCACGCTAGCTTCCGCGCGGATCGTCCTCGCTTCGGGGCGGTTGTAACAAGGAAAACTCGTTTGGACGGCGCTGCCCATACTCCGACGGAACCGCACGACGAACATCTCGCGCCCATCTCCCGCATCGTCACCGATGTGGCGGCTCAGTTTCCCGGTGCCCGCATCACGCTCGGCGAGATGGCGGAGGCCTTCGGCGACCGCGCCTTCGGCCTGCTGATCCTGCTGCTCTGCCTGCCTTCTCTCCTGCCCGGCATGGCCTCCGTCTTCGGCATTCCCATGCTGATCCTGGGCGCCCAGATGGGCATGGGCCGCCGCGAGCCGAAGCTGCCGCGCTTCATCGCCCGCCAGTCCATCAAGCGCGAGGACCTGCTGCGCCTCGCCGGCGCCTCGTCCCGCTGGCTCAAGCCCATCGAGCGCTTCGTGAAGCCGCGCGACGGCTTCTTCGTCGGCCCGATCGGCGATCGTCTGGTGGGCTGGCTCACCGTCTACAGCGCCCTGATGCTCATCCTTCCCGGTCCCGGCACCAATGGCCCGCCCGCCTTCGGCACCATCGTCATGGCGCTGGGCGTCGTGGAGGCGGATAGCCGCGTGGTCGGCATCGGCGTCGTGCTGACGACGCTGGGCTGCATCTTCGCCACCTGCGTGCTGGGCGCGCTCGTCTGGATGGGCGTCCGGGCGCTCGGCTGGATCTTCTGAACGGGGCCAGGAGGCCCCCTCGCCTCGCGAGAGCCCGGTCAGCGCGGACCGGAGCCCGCGCTCATACCCGCCAGCGGCGATGCATCCACAGCCATTGGCCCGGATGCTCCCGCACCCAGCCCTCGATGATGCCGTTCACCAGCGCGGTGCCGGCCTCCACGTCGACCTGCCCGCGGGCGTCGCGGGGGAGCTCCAGCGCCTCGGTGAATTCCAGCCGGAAGCGGTTGCCCGGCAGGCGGATGGCGCGCAGCCCATGGACCGGCGCATCGAAGCGCTTCGCCAGCCGCGCGAGGAAGGGATTGGCCGCCACCGGATGGCCGAAGAAGGGCACCCTGGGGCCGCGGCCGAAGCGCTGATCGACCAGCATGCCGAGCGTCAGCCCCTGGTCCAGCGCCTCCGCCATGCGGATGGGCGCCGTCATCCCCGCCGCGATCAGCTTGCCCATGATCGGCTCCCGCATCGCGATGATATCCGCCGCGATGTAGGGGTTGTTCGGCGTGCGGTAGAGGATCGCCGCCGGCTGGCCGAGCTTGAAGGCCGCCACCGCCGGCAGCTCCCAGTTGCCGAGATGCGCGGCGAAGACCAGGGCAGGTTTGCCGGAGACCTTCAGCGCCTCGAACCTTGCCCAGGTGGCCTCGTCGGCCTCCACGCGGCCGCCCTCGATGTCGAGCAGCGCCTCGAGATGCGGGTATTCGCAGACCGTGCGGCCGAGATTGGCCCAGGCTTCCCGCGCGATGGCCTGCCGCTCCGCCTCGGTCTTCTCGGGGAAGGCGAGGCGCAGGTTCTCCATCGTGTGGCGATGGTTGCGCGTGAGCACGCCCAGCTTCGGCGTGATCCAGGCACCGAGGTTCGAGGCGCGGTCCGGCCCCAGCACGCGCAGCAGCCCGAAGGCACCGCGCGCCAGCACCGCCACCGCCCATTCCCCGAGTTTCTGCAGCCGCTTCACAGCTTGATGACGATCTTCCCGAAGACGTCGCGTGCCTCGAGCCTCGCCAGGCCTTCCGCGAAGCGGTCGGCGCTCAGCACCGTGTCGATCACGGGCCGGATGCCCTGGGCCATCTTCTCGAGCCCCTCGCCGATATTGCGGATGGTGGAGCCGAAGCTGCCCTGGATCTTCAGCTGGCGCTGGAAGATCATCATCAGGTTGGTCTCGGCCGAGACGCCGCTGGTGCTGCCGCAGGTGACCAGCCGCCCGCCCATGCTCATCGAAAGCAGCGAGCCGGCCCAGGTGGCGGCGCCGACATGCTCGAAGACCACGTCCACGCCCCGCTTGCCCGTGACGCGGCGGCAGATGCTCTCGAAGCGGTCCGTCGTGTAGTTGACCACATGGTCAACGCCGAGCGCCCGGGCCTTCTCCGCCTTCGCCTCGCTGCCGACCGTGCCGATCACCGTGCAGCCGATGGCCTTGGCCATGCGCACCGCGATCGTCCCGATGCCCGAGCCCGCGGCATGGACCAGGACCGTCTCGCCCGGCTCCAGCCGGGCATTGTCGAACAGCATGTGCTGCACGGTGGAGAAGGTGATGCCGGCGCAGGCCGCGTCCTCGACGGCGACGCCCGGCGGCGACGCCACGACCTGGCGCGCCGGAACGTTGATGAGGCCGCGCGCGAAGCCGTCGACATGGAAGCCGCGGACGCCGGCGACGTTCTCGCAGAGATTGTCGCGGCCGGCTCGACAGGCCTTGCACTGGCCGCAGGTCAGCCCGCCATAGGGCACCACCATCTGGCCCTGGGTGAAGCCGGTGACGCCGGGGCCGATGGCCGCGACATCGCCCACGCCCTCGGCGCCGACGCTGATCGGCAGCGTCCGCTTGGCGAAGGCCATGCCGCGCCAGCCCCAGACGTCAATGTGGTTGAGGGCCACCGCCCGCATGGCGATCTGGACCTCGCCGGGGCCGGGCGGCGGCGGCGGATCGATGTCCATGAGGCGGAGGTCACGGTCGGCCAGAAGCTGAAGGGCGCGCATATTCGGCGCAGTAGCAGGCTTCGGCCCGTGGCCCAAGCGGGGGACCTTGTCCCCCGCCACCCCACCCAAAGGCCGGGAGGCCCCTGGAACCCGGGAATCAGGCCCCGTCGAGCACTTCCAGCACGCGCGGGGGCGACATGGGCAGGCTGTAGAACCGCTTGCCCAGCGCATTCGCCACCGCATTGGCCACGGCCGCCAGCGGCGGCACCAGCGGCACCTCGCCCACGCCGCGCACGCCCTGCGGGTGCTTGGGATTCGGCACCTCGATCATCACGGCGTCGAGCATCGGCAGGTCCGAGCAGACCGGCATCCGGTAGTCGAGGAAGCTGGCGTTATCGACCTTGCCGTTCTTGTCGTAGAGGTATTCCTCGCTGAGCGCCCAGCCGATGCCCTGGGCCGCGCCGCCCTGCATCTGGCCCTCGACGTAGCTCGGATGCACCGCGCGCCCCACATCCTGGAAGGAGGTGTAGCGCAGCACCCGCACGATCCCGAGCTCCGGATCCACCTCGACGTCGCAGACATGCGTCGCGAAGCCGCCCTCGGCGCCCTGGGTGTTCTGCTGCACGCCGGCGCCGATCGGCCCGCCCGTCTCGCTCGCCTTGGCCGCGATGTCCACGAGGCTGAGCGCCGGGAACTTGCCCGCATTCTCGCCGGCCGGCTTGGCCTCGCCATCCTCCCAGACGACGGCCTCGGGATCGATCTTCCAGATCTTCGCCGCACGCTCGCACAGCGTCTTGATCACCTTCTCGGTCGACTGCGTCACCACCATCGCCGAGGCGAAGAGCACGCGGCTGCCGCCGGTCAGGTTGGAATAGCCGATGGTCGCCGTGTCGCCGATCAGCACGGAGACGCGCTTGTAGTCGATGCCCAGCAGCTCCGCCGTGATATTGGCGATGGAGGCGCGCGAGCCGCCGATATCCGGATGGCCCGTGGTCACCGCGACGTTGCCGTCCTCGGTGATGTTCACCTGCGCGCTGCTCTCACCGCCGGCATTGAACCAGAAGCCGCTGGCCACGCCGCGGCCCTGCAGCTTGCCGAGCGGGGTCTTGTAGTGCGGATGGGCGATCGCGGCCTCGATCGTGTCAACGAAGCCGATGACCGGGAAGACCGGGCCATGCGCCGCCTTGGTGCCCTGCCGGGCCGCGTTCTTCAGGCGCAGCTCCAGCGGGTCCATGCCCAGCGCCTCGGCCACCTCGTCCAGCACGCATTCGGCCGCATAGGCGCCGATCGGCGCGCCCGGCGCGCGATAGGCCGCGACCTTGGAGCGGTTGGATACGACATCGAAGCCCGTCGAATGCACGTTCGGGATGTCATAGGGCGCGAAGGCGCAGCCGGCCGCGCCGCGGATGGGCGAACCGGGCAGCGCGCCGGCCTGAAGGTAGAAGGTGCCCTGCGCGGCTACGATCTTCCCGTCCTTCGTCGCGCCGATCTTCACCGTGCTCATGGAGCCGGAGGTCGGGCCGGTCGCGCGCATCACCTCGTCGCGCGTCATGACCATCTTCACGGGACGGCCGGTCTTCTTCGCCAGGATGGTCGCGACCGGCTCCAGGTAGATGATGGTCTTGCCGCCGAAGCCGCCGCCGATCTCGGCGGGAATGGCGCGGATGTCGCTCTGCGGGATGCCCGTCAGCAGCGAGGTCATGGCGCGGACCATGAACTGCCCCTGGCTGGAACTCCAGATCACCGCCTTGCCGTCGACGACGCTGACCAGGGCGGAATGCGGCTCGATATAGCCCTGGTGCACCGGGCGCGTCTTGAAGTGACGCTCGATGACGACATCGGCCTTGGCGAAGCCGGCCTCCACGTCGCCCAGCTTGTGCTCGAGCTTGCCCGCGATGTTGGAGGGCTTGCCCTCGAAGGAGAGAAAATCGTGCAGGATCGGCGCGTCCGGCTTGATCGCCTCCTCGATCTCGATGACGTGCGGCAGCACCTCATAGACGACCTCGATGAGCTTGCAGGCCTCGGCCGCGATGCGCTCGGACATGGCGGCGACGGCCGCGACAGGATGCCCGTGGAATAGCACCTTCTCGCGCGCCAGGACGTTGCGGCTCATCCAGCGCATGTCCTGGATGCCGAGCATCACGGACTTGTCGAGCGGGAATTCCACGATGTCCTTAGCGGTCACCACCGCCTTCACGCCGGGATGCGCCTCGGCCCTGGAGGTATCGATGGACACGATCCGCGCATGCGCATGCGGGCTGCGCAGCACCTTGCCCCAGATCATCCCGGGCATGCTGGTATCGGCCGAATAGGAGGCACGGCCCGTGACCTTGTCCGCGCCGTCGGGGCGGATCGTGCGGCTGCCGATCCACTTGTTGTTGATGACGTTCATCAGGCAGCCCCCCGCATTTCGGCAGCGGTTTCGAGAACGGCGCGGACGATCTTGTCGTAGCCGGTGCAGCGGCAGAGGTTGCCGGCGAGCCAGAAGCGCACCTCCGTCTCCGTCGGGTCCGGGTTGCGCTCCAGCAGCGCGCGCGAAGCCATGAGCACGCCAGGCGTGCAGATGCCGCACTGGAGCGCCGCCATCTCGAGGAACTTCTGCTGGAGCGGGTGCAGCGTCTCGCCCTGCGCCATGCCCTCGATGGTGTCGATCTTCCTGCCCTCGGCCTCCGGGGCCAGCATCAGGCAGGAGCAGACGAGCCGGCCGTCCAGCATGATGGAGCAGGCGCCGCAATCGCCGGTGCCGCAGCCTTCCTTGGCGCCCGTCAGGCCCAGCGCCCCACGCAGCAGGTCGAGCATGCTGTCATGCGGCTCGCAGAGGAATTCCTCGGGCTCGCCATTGATGGTGGTGGCGACATGCATCTTGGCCATGGATCAGTTCCTCCCGGCGCGTTCGGCGGCGATGGCGACAGTGCGCTTCAGCAGCACCCCCGCCACCTTGGTGCGGTAGACGATGGTCCCGCGCTTATCGTCGATGGGCTTGCAGGCCGCGCGGCAGGCCTCGGCCGCGGCCTCGAGCGCGGCCTCCTCGAGCTTCGAGCCGATCAGCGCCTTCGCCGCCGCCTCGACCAGCAGCACGGTCGGCGCCACGGCGCCCAGGCCAACCCGGGCGGCGGTGACGGTGCCATTCTCAAGCGTCAGGTTCACGCCGACGCCGACGACGGCGATGTCCATCTCGGTGCGCGGGATCATGCGCAGATAGGCGTCCGACGAGCCCTTCGGGCGTGGTGGCAGGGTGAAGCTGACCAGAATCTCGCCGGGCGCCAGGTTCGTGCGGCCGGGACCGGCCGGGAAGGCCTCCACCGGCATCGTGCGGCGGCCGTTCGGCCCCTGGAGGGTGACGACCGCGCCGGCCGCGACCATGGCGGGCACGCTGTCGCCAGCCGGCGAGCCGTTGCAGAGGTTGCCGCCGGGCGACGCGCGCCCCTGCACCTGGGTGGAGCCGATGAGGTTCACCGCCTCCAGCACGCCGGGCCAGGCCTGGCCGAAGCGCGGATGCTCGGCCAGCGCCGCGCCGGAGACGGCGGCGCCGAGGCGGAAGCCGCCTTCGGGCGTCTCCTCGATGCCGGTCGCCTCGGCGATCTTCTTGATGTCGATGATGGTGCCGGGGCTCACCACGCCGGCGCGCATCTGCACCAGCAGGTCGGTCCCGCCGGCCAGGATGCGCGCGGCGCCAGCGGCGGCGGCATAGGCGCCGATGGCCTCTTCGAGCGAGCTGGGGGCGATGTATCGGATCTCTGTCATTCTTGTTTCCGCGTTCGTTTCCGGTCCCGGCGGATCCCGATGGATCGGGATGCGGCCCCCGGCCGCTGGTGTCGGGGCCGCACAGGCCATGAAACGCTACGCTCGCAAGAAGAGGGAGAACAGCCCCCTAATCATCACGATCCATCGCTATAATCGGTCATGTATAACGCTCACCGAACCCGAATCCCGGAGGCCGGCTACCAAGACCACCCCAAGTCCTCGCGACGCGCCTCGATGCCGGCTTCCCGGCTTTGACCGGCTAAGCGGCCTCGGCCATCGCGTATCGGCGGCAATGTTCGAGATAGGCCGCCTCATGCGTCGCCACGAGGTCCACCACGCTTCGCCACAGCCAGGAGGGCGCGTCGAGCGATCGGGACCGGTTGCGCCGGAGCTCCGCAAGCCATTGCTTCCGGTTCGCCGCGTCCATCTGCCGCGCATGGCCGCGCCCCACCACCTCAGCCAGGAACTGCGCGACCTCCGTCGCCTCCGCCTGCGTGAGGCGCTCGATCTCCAGCTTCAGGTCCTGCGGCAGCAGCTCGCGGACGAAGACCGAGCGGCCAAGCAGCCGGGCCGGCAGCATGCGCTCGCCCAGGAAGGGCGAGAGGCTGCGGGCGCCGGTCACCACGCGCTCCGCATTGTCGCGCGGCATGGCGGCGCCGGGACTGCGCGGCGCCGCGGCGGCCACCGCCTCCTTCACGTCCATGAGGCAATGGCGCTCCGCCTTGCCCCTCCCGACGCCGACCAGCACCGCCATCCGCAGCAGCCCCAGCGAGCTGCAGCCCTTCCGCCAGAAGGCGGCGTCCAGCACACGCACCGGCGCGCCGTCCTCGCGCGACCGCAGCACCGTCGCCAGCTTCTGGAGGGTGGGCTCGGCGAAGAGCTCGGCCACCGCCGCGCGCTCCTCGGCAGCGAGCGGAAGGAAACGGCGCCCGAGCGGGATTTCCGGCTTCACGCCCTCGATGCGCTCCTCCGCGAGCTGCCTCCAGGAACGGTGGCTCGCCGCGCGCATCACGCGGCCGATGACCGCCGGCATGCCGGCCACCGCGCCATTGCCGACGAGCTCCGGCTCGAAGGCCGATTCGTAGCCGTTCATCATGCATTCCAGCATGCGAGCGGTGGTGACGCCCGGCAGGTCCGAGCCACGGACCGCCGTGGCCAACGACAGGCCGAGGCGGATGATGTCATGCGCCGGGTTGCCGATCACCGTCTGGTCGAGGTCGCGGATCTGGATGGCGACGGCGCCATCGGCGCTGGCAACGGGGCCGAGATTGCCGGCATGGCAGTCGCCGCAGATCCAGATCTCGGGCCCTTCCGGCACGCTGGCCCGGCTGGCGGTCTCCAGCCATTCGTAGAAGCGCACCGTGCTGCCCCGCACATAGGCGTGGGCGGAGGTCGCCATCTTCCTGTTGCGCCGCGCGAGAAGGAGTTTGACCCGGCTTTCGGGGTCAGGAGGCGGCTTGTGTTTCATCAATCGAGGAACGCGGCCCCGCGCGCCCTCGCTGCAAGCTCACGGAAACTTCACCCCCTGGACGGGCAGGCTTTCAGAGGCAGGCCGACCGCAGGGCCACGAAGGCGCGGGCGCGGTGGCTGTGCCGGGCCTTCTGCTCGGGCAGCATCTCGCCGAAGGTCAGGCTTTCGCCCTCGGGCACGAACATCGGGTCGTAGCCGAAGCCGTTCCCGCCGCGCGGCGGCGCGACCCAGCTCCCCTCCACCCGACCCTCGAAGGATTCGATATGGCCGTCCGGCCAGGCCAGGACCAGCACGGCCACGAAGGCGCAGCGCCGATCCGCGCTGCCATCCTCCGCCGCGACGCGCCCCATAGCGGCGGCATAGTCGCGCGAGCCATCCGCCTGGATCGCCCAATCCGCCGTGCGCACCCCTGGGCGGCCGCCCAGGGCCGCCACCTCGATGCCGCTGTCGTCGGAAAGGGCCGGCAGGCCCGTCGCCCTCGTCGCGGCCAGGGCCTTGATGGTGGCATTGGCGATGAAGGTGTCGCCCGTCTCCTCCGGCTCCGGCAGGCCGAGCGCGCCGGCCGAGACCAGCTCCAGCCCATGGGGCGCCAGCAGCGCGCCGAACTCGCGCAGCTTGCCGGCATTGTGGCTCGCCAGGACGAGTTGCCCGGGCTGCAGGTGCCTTGCCGTCACAGGCCCACCGCTTCCTTCTGCTTCGCCACCAGCGCGGCCACGCCGTCGCGCGCCAGGTCGAGCATCGCCAGGAACTGCGCCTCGCTGAAGGGCGCGCCCTCGGCCGTCGCCTGCACCTCGACGAGGTTGCCCGCGCCGGTCAGCACGAAATTCGCATCGGCCCCGGCGGCGCTGTCCTCGGCATAATCGAGGTCGAGGATCGCATCGCCATTGACGATGCCGCAGGAGATCGCAGCCACGTGGTCCGTGAGCGGGATCGCCTTCATGATGTTGTTGTTCACGCAATGCTGGAAGGCCAGCCGCAGCGCCACCCAGGCGCCGGTGATGGCCGCGCAGCGCGTGCCGGCATCGGCGTTGATCACGTCGCAGTCCAGCGTGATGGTCATCTCGCCCATCGCCTTGCGGTCGGTCACGGCGCGCAGGCTGCGGCCGATCAGGCGCTGGATCTCCTGCGTCCGGCCGGACTGCTTGCCGCGGGCCGCCTCGCGGTCGCCGCGGGTATGGGTGGCGCGGGGCAGCATGCCGTATTCGGCCGTGACCCAGCCCAGGCCCTGGTTGCGCATGAAGGGCGGCACGCGGCCCTCCACGCTGGCGGCGCACAGCACTTCCGTATTGCCCATGCGGATGAGGCAGGAGCCCTCGGCGTGCTTGGCGATGCCCGTCTCGATCGAGATGGGGCGAAGGGCCTCGGCGGCGCGGCCGGATGGGCGCATGAACGGATTCCTCGGGTTTCGGAGCCTGGCGGGACCCGGATCGGCGATCCGGCAGCGCGGCCAGCCTCTCGGCGAATGAGCTAGACCCGGTCGGGCCTGGACAGGCAATAACCGCAGGTGGCCGCCGCTGACCAGAGGTGCGTCATTCGGCGGTTGACCCGGCCCCTCGGCGTACCCAAGCTGTCATAAGCGATGAATACCCCCCTGAAGCCGCCATTGTTCTCAGTACCCGGGCTTGCCTCGACGATGCTCGACGCCCGGTCGACCGCTGTCCTGCGGGAACTGGTGGAGGTCTATGTCGCGACCGGCGAGCCGGTGGGCAGCCGCACCCTGTCGCGCCGCCTGCCGATGAACCTCTCCCCGGCCTCGATCCGCAACGTGATGGCGGATCTCGAGGAAGCCGGGCTGCTCTACGCCCCCCATACCAGCGCCGGCCGCCTGCCGACGCAGCAGGGGCTGCGCCTCTTCGTGGACGGGCTGCTCGAATTCGGCGACCTCGGCGAGGAGGAGCGGAGCGAGATCTCCGCCCGCTGCGCCGCCCATGGCCGCTCCCTGCAGGACACCCTGGCCGAGGCGGGGCAGATGCTCTCCGGCCTGGCCGGCGCCGCCGGCCTCGTCGTCGCCCCCAAGGGCGAGGCGCCCTTGCGGCACATCGAATTCGTCCCCCTCGGCCCTGGCCGCGCGCTGGTCGTGCTGGTCCAGGGCGACGGGCGGGTCGAGAACCGGGTGATCGAGGTCCCGGCCGAGCTGCCGCCCTCCTCGCTCGTCCAGGCCGGCAACTACCTCAACGCCCGCCTCGCCGGCCGGACGCTGGACGAGACGCGCGCCAATGTCACCGAGGAGATCGCGGCCAACCGGACAGCGCTCGACGCCCTTACCCAGCAGGTGATCGAGGCCGGGCTGGCCACCTGGGCCGGCGGCGGCAGCGGCTCGCTCATCCTGCGCGGCCAGGCCCGCCTGCTCCAGAACATGGAGAACCTCTCCGCCGTCTCCGAGATCCAGGCGCTGTTCGAGCGGCTGGAGGCGCAGGAGACGACGCTGCAGCTGCTGGAGCTCGCCCAGCGGGGCGAGGGCGTGCAGATCTTCATCGGCGCCGAGAGCGGGCTTTTCTCCTCCGCCGGGCTTTCCGTCGTCGTCGCGCCCTTCCGCAGCGGGCCGCCGGGCAGCCCGCAGAGCATCGTCGGCGCCATCGGTGTCATCGGCCCCTCGCGGATCAACTACGGCCGGGTGATTCCGGTGGTGGACTATACCGCCCGCGTCATTGGCCGGCTGCTGGGTTGATCCCGCCTTCGCCCACGACTACCTGAGACCAATGACCGATCCGCAGACCCCTCATCCGGCCGATATCGCGCCGGAAGCCCCCGATGCGCCCGCGCCGACGCCGGAGGAGCGCATCGCCACCCTTGAAGCCGATCTCGCCGAGATGAAGGACCGCTGGCTCCGCGCCGAGGCCGAGGTCCAGAACGTCCGCAACCGCGGCAAGGACGAGGTCGAGAAGGCCCGCAACTACGCCGCGCAGAAATTCGCCGGCGACGTCGTGGAGATCTTCGAGAACCTCCACCGCGGCCTCGCCGCCCTTCCGGCGCCCACCGAGGGCGAGCCGGAGCTCATCGGCCGGATGCGCGAAGGCTTCGAAGGCGTGGAGCGCTTCATGCTCCAGCGGCTGGAGGCCAATGGCGTGGTCCGCAAGGACGCGCAGGGCCAGCCCTTCGACCCCGACTTCCACCAGGCGATGAGCGAGGCCCCGGCGCCGGCCGGCGTCGAGCCCGGTACCGTGCTGCAGGCCTGGTCGAGCGCCTGGACGCTGAACGGCCGCCTGCTGAAGCCCGCCATGGTCGTGGTCGCCGGCAAGCCCGCCGGCTGAGGCCTTTAAAGGCCTCCCAGGGGCAACGCCCCCATAAATGAAGGGCGGGAACCGTGGGGTTCCCGCCCTTCTTGCATTCGCGGACCTGCGAGGCCGGTGGGAGAGGGCGGCGCCCCCTCCCGGAAGGTCCCTACTTCTCGATCGCCTGATAGGCCGCCAGCGCCGCCATATCGAGGAGCTGGTTCACCCCGGCGCCCGTGGGCACGATCTGCGCCGACTTGCGCAGGCCCATCAGGATCGGCCCGATCGTCGTCGCCGAGGTCAGGTGCGGCACCGCCTTGGTGAGGATATGCGCGGCATGAAGGCCGGGCATCACCAGCACATTGGCGGGACCGGTCAGGCGGCAGAAGGGGTAGAGGCTCGCCCGCAGATGGGCGTCCAGCGCCACGTCCGCGCCCATCTCGCCGTCATATTCGAAGTCCACGCCGGCACCGTCCAGCAGCTTCACCGCCTCGCGGATGCTGCCGGGGATGCTGCCCTTGGGGTCGCCGAAGGTCGAGAAGGAGAGGAAGGCCACGCGCGGTGTCAGCCCCAGCCGGCGGGCGGTGGCCGCGCTGCGGGTGGCGATCTCGGCCAGGGTCGCCGCATCCGGCCGCTCATGGATCGCCGTGTCGGCCACCAGCACCGTGCCGGAGCGCCGCGCGATCATCATGCTCAGGCCAAAGAGCACCCCCTCATGGTCGAGTGCCATGTTGAGGCCCTCGAGCGTGGCGGAGTAGCTGCGCGTCTCGCCCGTGATCAGCGCATCCGCGTCGCCCATGGCCAGCATGCAGGCGGCGAAGACGTTGCGGTCCTGGTTCACCAGCCGCTGGCAGTCGCGGAACAGGAAGCCGTCGCGCTGCTTGCGGGCATAGAGCCATTCCGCATAGCGGCGGTTCTGCGACGAGAGCCGGGCGTTGTGGATCTCGATGCCGTCCGGCAGCCGTACGCCGAGCGCGGCGACGGTGGCGTTGATCCGTTCCTCCCGGCCGACCAGGACGGGGTAGCCGTAGCCGGCGTTGCGGAAGTTGATCGCCGCGCGGATGACCGTCTCGTCCTCGCCTTCGGCGAAGACGACGCGCTTCGGATTCTCGCGGACGCGCTCGTGGATCGCCTCCAGCGCATTGGCGGCGACGTCGAGGCGGCTGGCCAGCTCGCGGCTGTAGCGCTGCGTGTCGATGATCGGCTTGCGGGCGACGCCGGAGCGGACCGCGGCCTCGGCCACGGCCACCGGCACGCGGCTGATGAGGCGCGGGTCGAAGGCATTCGGGATGATGTATTCCGGCCCGAAGACGAGCTGCTTGCCCGCGCCCGAGCGCGCCACCTCCTCCGGCACCGCCTCGCGCGCCAGCTCGGCCAGCGACTGGGCGGCGGCGATCTTCATCGCGTCGTTGATGGTCGAGGCCCGGACGTCCAGCGCGCCGCGGAAGATGAAGGGGAACCCCAGGACGTTGTTCACCTGGTTCGGATAGTCCGACCGGCCCGTGGCGATGATGCAGTCCGGCCGGGCGGCACGCGCCTCGTCGGGCGTGATCTCGGGGTCGGGATTGGCCATCGCGAAGATGATCGGCGCCGGCGCCATGGCGCGGATCATCTCGGCCGTCAGCGCGCCCTTGGCGGAGAGGCCGAAGAAGCAGTCCGCGCCTTCCAGCGCCTGAGACAGCGTCCGCCGGTCGGTGTCGATGGCATGGGCCGACTTCCACTGGTTCATGCCCTCGGTGCGGCCGCGATAGACCACGCCCTTGGTGTCGCAGAGGATGACGTTCTGCGGGGTCATGCCCATGGCCTTGAGCAGTTCCGCGCAGGCAATCGCCGCGGCGCCGGCCCCGTTGATGACGAGCTTAGTGGTCTTAAGGTCACGCCCCGTCAGATGGGCCGCGTTGATGAGTCCCGCCGCCGCAACGATCGCCGTGCCGTGCTGGTCGTCGTGAAAGACGGGGATGTCCATCAGCTCGCGGAGGCGGCTTTCGATGATGAAGCACTCGGGCGCCTTGATGTCCTCGAGGTTGATTCCGCCGAAGCTGGGGCCGAGGTAGCGGACGCTGTTGACGAAGGCGTCCACGTCCTCGGTATCGAGGCAGAGATCGATGCCGTCCACGTCGGCGAAGCGCTTGAACAGCGCGACCTTGCCCTCCATCACCGGCTTGCTGGCGAGCGCGCCGAGATTGCCCAGGCCCAGCACCGCCGTGCCATTGGAGACGACGGCCACGAAATTCCCCTTGCTCGTGTAGTCATAGGCGAGGGCGGGGTTGCGGTGGATATGCAGGCAGGGCTCGGCCACGCCGGGCGAATAGGCCAGGCTGAGGTCGCGCGCGGTGACCAGGGGCTTGGTGAGGCGAATCTCGAGCTTGCCGGGGCGGCCCTCGGCATGCATGGCCAAGGCCTCTTCGCCGGTGATGCGCGCCGTTCGCGTATCCGTCAGCCCGTCCTTGCGCACATCGTCCATTGTCATTCGTCCTGAAAACTAGTTGCCTGAGCTTCACCTTGTCTTCTGGAAAGGTGCCCCGCAAGAAGGCCCCTTCGCGGGTGCGAAATGCTCGGCTATGCAAGCTTTGTGGAGCAAAGCAAGGAACCGCAGTTCCCTGCGGGTTTCAGTGTCAAATATTCGATAGGCGTTCCGGTCTTTTCCGCGCTTCTGACAGGACTTGTTCCCCATCCGTTCGCGCCGCTATGCTGCCCTCCATGGTCGTCCGCAAGCGCCTCCTCCACGCCCAAGTCCTCGCCGTCGCGATGGAGGATTTGTGCCGCGCACGGGAGGCCTGCATCAAGGTCCGGGCGGACGCGCCCATAGGTGGGCCGCACTACCGGGCTGCCTATGGAGTGATGCAGGCCATCGACGGCTTCGCGGAGGTCGTCACGGGGGATCGAGCGCATTTCCATGCCCGCCTCTGCTCGCCGCCGGGGCCGTCCTCGCCGTAGCAGCCAGCGACCCGCCCTGCCCTAACGCCGCTCGTGGATTTCCATCCTCGGCGCGTAGGTCCCGCATCGCAGGCAGACCATACGCTCCTGCATTTCGGTAAAGCGGAGCCGCTCGTTGAGCCGATGCCAGACCGCCCAGGCCTGGACCGTCGCCTGCGCGCTATTGCCGCAGCGCTGGCAGCGCACTTCGAGCGTGTCCGCCCAGCGGTAGTAGAGCGGGTCGGCGGGCTTGGGCCCGCGCATGTTGGCGGCCATCGGACGCCTCGTCAGATCCTGGCGAGGACGTGCTCAACGGCATCGCCGATCAACGCGGCGGGCAGCGCCGGGTGCAGGCCCCAGGCCAGATCCCGCACCTCGGCTGCCGGGTCGATGCCGGCAGCGCGAGCCGATCGCGCGACAGCCAGCAGTGCCGCCATGCTCGCCCCATTGAAGCCGACGGGGACCGCGCCCGGACGAGCGAGAGCGCCGGCCGGCGGATCCCTGATCTCGCCGCGCATGTGAGGTGCCGATTCGATTGTGTCGCGGAAGGCGGCTTAGAACGGGATTTCGTCGGGATGGATGGCCGAGACCGGCGCCGGGTCCGGGACGCGCGGCGCCCGGACGACCTCCTCCCCGATCTGCGGCAGCAGCCGGACGTCGGCAAAAACCGGCCAGCCGTCCAGAACGGGGACCCAGCCAGCCACGGGCAGGACATAGGAGTAGGTCTCGTCATCGAGAGACCAAGCCTGGCCGTCGACCCGCATCGCGGCCGTGCCGTCGGCATCGACGTAGACCTCTCCGGCGCCCGCGAGCCTTTCGTAACCACCCTCGAAATCCGTCACCAGCCGCATGGCGGCGCCGCCCAACCGTAGTGGCGTGCGCTCGCCCTCGATCAGCAGATCGCCGTGCCGGATACCCATGTGCTCCAGGTCATGGCCGATCATCCGGCGGCGAAAACCACCATCCGTACGGCCGAGCCAGGCCTCCAACGCCTGCGGTTCAACACCGCCGCTCAACTGGGGCGGGCCGGCGTCAGCGCGATTGCTCCGCCGCGAAATCCTGCTCATTGCTCTCGCCTCCATGCTCTCGATGATGAGAACATAAAGGGAACATCGAGCGAGAGTCGAATCCCAAGAATTCGACTAGAGGAGCGTCCCCTGCACCGTCGGGGGTTGCCCCGGAGGGTCCTGCCGACCGCCTCGGCCGACCACCTGCAACGCGCCGTCGGGCAGTGCGCGCTGGAGCTTCAGGGCCTCGGCCGCCGGTGCCGTCATCCACAGCGTGAGCCGGAGCGCCAACTTGCTGCATCCGTCGGCGTCCCGCGGCAGATCTCACAGATCTCGCGATAAGGCCGACGACGGCACCGCCGCGGGAGCCAGCGCCGACGCAGGCTTAGCCGCAAAACGGCATGGCCGCGGGCGAATTTCTTGTTGCCCTCCGGCGTATCGTGTCCTACATATAGGACATAGGAAGGGGATAGCCCCGCCGGACAGGGCAAGGAGGCCCGGGAACCATGGCTCAGAACATCTACACCGCCACCATTTGCCACAGCAGCATCGCCAGCGCGCCGGAGATCCAGGTTGTCGGCACGCTGCAGGCGGCCAAGCGGGCGGCGACCATTCGCTTCGCCGGCGGCTATAGCGATCACGATATCGTGATTCACGACCGCGAGGGTTATGTCGTCGCCTCGCGGTCCATGAACGGCCGGTGGCTCAACCGCTGATGACCCAGCTTCTCCGCGAGGCGGGCGAAGCGCTCTACGGGGGCCAGTGGCAATCGCCGCTGGCCCGCGACCTTGGGGTGACCGATCGCACCATGCGGCGCTGGGTTGCAGGTGATTCGCCCGTCCCCGACGGCGCCTATGGCGACCTGATGCGGCTAACGCAGCAGCGCGCCCTCCTTCTGGACGACCTCACGGACAAGCTGCGGATCGCGGCCTCGCCAGGCGGGGCGCCAAGCCGCGCAGCCACGCATCCGTCCGATGCCGAGGCCGACTGAGCCTCGCCCCAGAGAGGCCCCAGACATGTATCCCCACGATGCCCGCGCCGTCTGATCTACGTGGCGCAAGATTTGGCTTACTTGTCGTGCTGGCCGAGGAGCCCGTCCCGCCCGGCGCCATGGGCCGCCTATGGCGCGTCCGCTGCGACTGCGGCGTCGAGGAGGCGATCCGCCAGCGGCGCCTCACGGAGGTCTCCCGCCCGGGCTTGCGCAGGGCCTGCGCGCGCTGCGAGGCGGTGGCTTGCCCCGAGTGCGGGGCGCCGGTTCTCAACAAACGCCGCGCCCGGTGTGGGAGCCCCGCCTGCGAGCTGATCGCCTATCGGCGAGCCGCGACCGCCCACTACGCGCGGGCCACATCTGATCCGATAAAAGGGCCGGCCATACGAGCTGCCCGCAAGGCCCGGGCGCAGAGGAACTGGGCAGACCTATCCAAGGCGGAGCGCGCGGAGCAGTACCGCCGCAGAGCGGCCCGCGAGGCGGCCAACCCGGAGGTCGTGGCCAAGCGCCGCGCCCGCGCCAACGTGCACTACGCCATGCACGCCGAGGAGATCCAGTCGCGTCGGGCGGCCCGCCTGGACGCCATGTCCCGGGAGGAGCTGCGCCGCTGGCTCGATCGCGGCGCGGCCTATCAGCGTGCCTACCAGCGCCGCTGGCGCTCGGAGATCCAATCGGACCCCGAGGCCCACCGCCGCTATCTTGACCTTCAGGCTGAATACCGCCGCCGCCTGGCACTGGCCCGGCTGATGGTGCAGGCCACCCAACTCAAGGAGATGCTCGATGAGTGAGCTCGTCATCATGCAGCCGACCGAGGCGATCATGACCGCCACGACCGCGGACCTGCGCCGCGAGCTTGCGCAGGCCCTCGAGGTCACCGCGGCACATCTCGGCCGCGTGGCCATGATCTGGCGGGAGCTGGAGCGCCGTGGCGAGGATCTGTCGGCGCTGCGCGGCGGGCTCTGGGCCTACATGCCCTTGATCGCCAGCGGCCGGCTGCGTGCAGAGCTCGTGGTCAAGTACGCGGGACACAGCACGCTCTTGCGGCGGCTGGCCGACCTGCGGCCCGAGGATCAGGGCAGAATCCTGACGGACGACACCGTGCCGGTCGTGGAGTACGTCGACGGCGAATGGGTGGAGCGGGTAGAGCGCCTCACCCACCTCAAGACCACGATGCTGCAGCAGGTCATCAGCGACCGCATCCGAACTCCCGACGAGCAGCGCAAGGCCGCGCGCAGCCGAGCGTCGCGCCCGACGGCAAAGGCAGCGCGCGGATCGCTGCCGCCTACACGGGGGCTCGAGGTAGTCGAGGAGCTCGCGACGCAGCGCGCACCGAGAGGCGGCACCAATAGGCAGCTCCAAGTCGCCGTCACGATGAGCGAGGAGGAGATCGCCGCCTTGGACCGGCACTGCGAGACGATGGGCGTCAGCCGCTCACGAGCCGTGCGCGCGGCGCTGGAGGCTATGGGGCTGTTGACCCCCTAGTCGCAAAAGTGCCCGCCCTGGCGAGGAGACCGGGCAGTTTGGACCGAGGCATGGAACACCGGTGTGTGGCCCGCCGGCCGGCGATATTTTTGCGAGGGCATTAAATTCCACGGTGGCGCTTTCGCGGCCAGGCAGGCTCTATTGGACACAACATTCCCAGAGGGACGCAGAATGTCTGATCGCACCCAGAGCCTGAATGACATCGAAACGCCAATGAAGGTGACGAATATTCTCACCGGTATGGCGCAAGCTAAATATATAGAGATCGATCAAGCACGCGGAGCCCATATCTACAACGCAGAAGAATTAGAGAAAACAGCCAATTCTTTTGCATATCCAAGCTTTGCAACGCAGATGAGCAATAGAGAAAAAGTAAAAGAGTTCATTACATCAATCAATGACTACAACAGGAAATCTCACGGCAACAAAGGCCCGGTTGACACCGCAAGAAATCTTACGACCCCTGACTTTATATTGCTGGTTTTGAGCTGTGGTTATAACTTGAATGAATTTTCTATTCTTAAGAAAGTAGCGAATTTTATCATGACATTGGCCACTGTGGATTTTGAAGGCAGAAACACGACCGGAACTCAGATGGGGAATTTCCAAGGCTCTTGGCGCGGCGGTGGGTTCGGGTAATTCGAGACAGCCATAGTCCAGCGACACGCCGCCCGATCAGACGTCCGCCATCGCATCCATTAGGATGAATGTGGGGTCCTGCCGGTGATGAGCATTGATGAGCGGAACCAACCGCCTGAAATGCTCAGTTGCGCAATGCGCGTCCAATGCTGCCCGATCCGGCCATTCCTCGACGAAAATGAAATGCCCGGGGTCTTTCTGGTTCACGAAGAGGTCATAGGCGAGACAGAGTGGTTCCCGCCGCGTGAGTTCCACAAGCTCGCGATAAAAAGGACGGACAATTTCAAGGGCGTCCAGGCGCACGAAATCCTGCGCGATGACTTTCAGCATGTCTTCCTTCCGCCCCGCTCGAACAGATGCAGGTCTGCGGGGCATCGCATAGCTCTCAAACTGCCTCGAGAGGAAGATCGCCGAAGATGGCCTCGATCCGAGAGCCGAATGATCCCAGCGGCGACAGTCAGCCCTCGCCGAACAACGCTAAACACCCGGTCACGCGCGGAGGACGGGCGCTCGGGGTGCCACTGGGATAGCCCCAATCCGTACACCTGCCCCATTCCTTCAGCAGCTCGAGGGGGACGCGAGCCGATCTCCCTCAAAGCAGAAAATCGGCGAGCGAGACCCGCGGTATGTCCGTCGCTTCTCGTACAGAGCACCCGACTTGGGCCGAATTGCGCACCTCACTGGGTGACACTCCGAAGCTGCGGCGGAACTGGCGGCTGAAGGTGGAAAAATCGATCATGCCGAGCGCCTCCGCGATCTCGCTGATAGTGCGCTCCTCCGTCGTCTTTGACAGTAAGATCTTGGCGGCTTTCAGCCTCTCCTCTCGGATGGCCTGCGCCACACCTCCCAACGGCTCAAAGGCGCGGTAAAGTTGCGTCCGGGTCGTACCCAGAGCGAGCATAATAGCCTCCGCGCTGAGCTGGCTTGATCCCAAATTGCGCCTAATGAAGGACAGGGCGCGGGCGCGCTGATAGCTCTGCAGATGCTCCTTCGCCATGGTCAAGGCATCAGGGGTGGCGCTGAGAAAAGCACTGATCACGGCCATGGTGGCCTCAGCCGCTCGGGAGAGCTCATCAGAGGTCATGGTCGGCAAGATCGCCCATAGCCGGACGAGGTAATCGCCGAGCATCCGCGACAGTGCATCGTTGCGGGGATGGTCGCGCGTTGCGTCGAGGTGGACCGACAGGGCAGGCAAGCTGTCACGAGGAAAGAAAACGCCGATCCATTCGATATCCTCGGCGAAGCTCCTGTAGGCCTCATCAAGCGACTGGACGTGCAATTGGCCGGCGGGCACCGAGATGCAACGATCGTGACGGTCCAAGCGAAAGCGCCGGTCGCCACGAGTGGTGACATTGACGCACCAGTGATCGAGGCCATCGCGTTGGATATGGCCTCGAGTACGGAGGGCAGTCACGCTATCGATTGCGATCCGGGTCATAACGAGGGAACCGAAGCGCACAACATCTCGGTCGGCGGCGAAGCCACAATCGGCACGCCGATCCGCATCAAAGACGAGGTCGAGTGAGGTCGCATTGCCGGCGCGCCAAGATTCTGCCTGCCGCTCCCTGGGCAATCCGCGCGTCGAAAAGGTGACGACGTGCGATTCCGATACGGTTTGTGTGGCCGGGACTTCGGCGGCACTGCCGAGGCCGCCCTCAACTTTAGTGCTGCCGTCCATGGCCTAGACCTTGAAATGGATGACGATTTCGCGTGGATATCTCGGCCTACATGAATCCACAACTATATCGTTGGGGTTACGACAGCCTCAGGCGGGCCATGGAGCCGGCGTCCCGGGTTAGCTCTGGCTAACAGATCCAAGAGCTTCAGCAGGCTTGTGGCGAAGAATTTGCAGCCGGTTCGACCGGTCGCTCATCGTGCCAAATACCGGCCCGCGCCAACGTTCAGCCAAGCGGGCCACGAGCCCATACTCGACACTCCCCAACTCAAAAACGCCCGCCCTCGCAATGAGGACGGGCAGTTTGTATGCTGTGCATGTGGGTCATTCAGCACCCCGAAGGGTGCCTAGATCTTACCGTTTCGAAACCGGATCGCAAGATGAGCGAGGCTCGACGCGGGCCTTCCCGGCCGGGCTTCAACCCTCCGCATATTCCGCTGCTTCGCTGGCCCTTTCCCCCGAGAAGGCCACGACGGGGAACTATCCCCAAGCTGGGGCGTTCAATGGTTGGATCTGCAGGCAGATCAGAAGAGGGAGGAAGAAAAATGATTCATTCGCACATTCGGCGGACATTGCTGGCCGCTGTGGCATTAGCCATGCCCACATTCGCGCTCGCGCAAACCAGCGGCACTACGGCTCCGTCGGCACCCGTGACCGCATCGCCGCCTACGACGACCGTCGTAACGCCGAGAGCGGCGTCCAGCGCACGCCGCGCAAGCACCATTATCGGCGCAAATGTGATTAACGAAGAAAATCGCAATGTCGGAGAGGTGCATGATCTGATGGTCGACACTGCCGGAGGTGCCACAATTGCAGTGCTTTCGGTCGGCGGATTTCTTGGGATGGGCGAGCGCTATGTCGCTATCCCATTGAGCGATCTGCGGTGGAATGGTGAACGGGAGCGATGGATGCTTCCTGGCGCCACGGTAGATAGTCTCAAGGCGCGGCCCGCGTTCACCTACCCCGCTCGCACCTGAACAGATGTCAGCGGCTGGTCCAGGATTGCGCTCGGCCATCGGCCATCAGTTCTTTTCGCGCGTGTTCCCGGACGCAAAACACCACGGGCAGCGACAGCCCTGAAACGAAAAAGCCCGGCGCGGATTTCCCCGGCCGGGTATTCAGGGCGAGCACCCTAGCAGCTGCGGTAGCGGCTAGCCGGAGGACTCACCCGGCCTGATGCTGTGCGGCCCCGGGGACGAAGCCGCCGTCGTCAGGTCCAGGCCCAGCTCCAGGCCGGGGCGCGGGGCCAGGAGGCTGAATGCCAGAACCCCACAGCACATATGGCTGCGCAACATTACTGAAAAGTGGCGATCGAATGCCAGGATAGAGGTTATTAACTTGAGAGGCCAAGTAGTTCCTCAAAGTATTTACAGATATGTTGGAATGCTGGGTTCCTGTGTGAACTAAAGGTAGTCTTTTTGGTTGAAATTGCTGCGCAAATCCCGCCTTAAGTGCTCCCAGTGCAAAATTCAGGCTCGAAACTCCTGCACCGAAATTTGCTCCTCCAGCATACCGCTTTGCCTCTTCAGGCTTAAACCATTCCCAATTACTCAGCACACCAAGGTAAAATTGATCATTTGCAATCGACCCAAAATGAATGCGGCTTGCGTCTCTTCCCAAGCTGCGAACTTGCTGTCCAGTAATCGCCGCCCATCTGCCCGTCTGAAACTTGCCGGCCCCTTCCGGGACGGCACCAATCAGTGCTGTTCTCGCACCGTCTCCGCCGCCAGGCGCGTATCTCGCTTTGTGCCCTACTAATTCAAGCCAAGCGTATCTGCCGCTGTTGTGCCAGCATAAGCTGGCCCAGCTGCCGGCATTCGGAGGCGTGTTCACTTCGTGGTAGCCTGGCACCGCGGGTACGCCCTATGTGAAATTGACTTGTGCAGGGAATGATCTGATCGGTATCCAGCCGAGGCAAGCCTAAATTTGGCGCCCCGCTGGCCCGTGTTCGGGCTGAGGGCGGCCGCGGATTCCACCACCAGTTGCGGTGACGGCCGTTGCCGGATGGAGGCCGTAACCACCGGTCGGCAAGCACCGCGCGCACTCATTCAGTCCAGTCGGCCCGCGGCAAGTATTTACACCCCTATAACAATGACTCCGTTCCCGTATCGAAATCTGCTCAGCTGATTATGCCGCTTCGGGGTCTCCTGCCTGACGGCGGTAGAGAAAAATGGGTCGGCTCCCGCCGTCGACCTGTGCGTCAGAATCAGAACTAGAAGCGCGGGAGGAGGACTGATCATGGTCAGGCTTGCACGGGGTCTTGTTCTCAGTGGCACGCTCGCCTTCGCGGCGTGCAACTCAGGCGCACCACCCGAGGCGATGTACCCACTCGTCGATGTAACTGGCTCGACGGTCGCGATGGTTCGCGAGTCTGTGGTGCGCAGTACACCGCCCGGGACAGCTCTTCGAGCGAACATCAACGGTCAGGACCAGCTCGTGACACTTGGCCCCCGCGTAAGCGGTGGTGTGACGGCCGGCCAAGCTCGGGTCGTTGGGTCTGACGAGGGCCGACCGGTCATCGAGCGTGTGAGTCCCGCTGCCGGCAGTTTGGCGCCAAGTGGCACGCCAGTCGTCACGGGTGTTGGGGCGGATGGGCGCCCCATCGTCACTTACGTCCAGCCCGGACAGCAGGCGCCAGCGGGCGTGGTGGCAGGTCGGCGCGGCGCCCGCAGAACAGCGCCGACGGCTCCCGGCTCGCTGGCACCTGGCGTGGCCCCGATCGTCGAGCCCTCTCGATAAGTCAGTCACCAGGGGCGGCACCCACGACAAAAAGCCCGGCGCGGGTCTCCCCGGCCGGGCTTCAATTCTCTGGCATCGATCGGGAGAATTCTAGCAAGCATCGAAATTCATATATAATTTTTGCTTGCTAAGAAGGCTCAAGCAAGCATACCCTGATGGAATACTAGCAAGCAGGGGGTAACCATGGTGGAAAAGCCGGGGATTGAGGGGACGAAGCAGAGCAAAGGCGGCAAGGCCCGCGCTGGTTCGTTAACCTCCGAGGAGCGGAGCGCCGTTGCACGCGCGGGGGCGACGGCGCGCTGGGATGCTCTGAAGTCGCTACCGAAGGCGACGCACGGCTCCGCTGAGCATCCTCTGAAGATCGGGGACATCGAGATCCCTTGCTATGTACTTGAGGACGGAAGACGCGTGCTTTCCCTTGGAGGCATCGTCAAAGCTTTGGGCATGTCTATCGGCGGAGCGGGTGCCGGCGAGGGTGATCGACTGCACAAATTTGCTACCGGAAAGACCATTTCTCAGTTTGTTTCCAGCAGGTTGATCAGCAGGATCACCGAGCCCGTTCGCTTCCGTGTGCCGTCCGGCGGTAGTGTCGCGTCCGGCTATGAAGCCACCATTCTACCAGAGCTGTGCGAGGCGGTTCTGTCGGCGCGGCAGGCCGGTGCTCTCCTCAAGCAGCAGTTGCACATCGCCGAGCAATGCGAATCGTTGATCCGGGCCTTCGCCAAGGTGGGCATCGTCGCGCTTGTGGACGAGGCTACGGGGTTCCAGAAGGATCGCGACCGCGATGAGCTACATCGTCTCCTATCGCTGTATCTCGCGGAGGAAAGATTAGCTTGGGCAAAACGCTTCCCCGACGAGTTCTATAAGCAGATTTACCGGCTCAAGAGTTGGAAATGGCCTGTCGGGAAAGCCAAAACCCCTCTCCTCGGCCACATCACGAACGACATCGTCTATGATCGTCTTCCACCAGGTGTCATCGAAAGCCTGCGAGAACTGAACCCTACACAGGAGCTAACGAAACGGCGCAAATTCAAGCACCATCAGTTTCTTTCGGCCGATGTCGGGCAGCCGGATCTTCGAGATCATATCTTGCAGCTGATCCCGATAATGAAAATCTCTCGCGATTGGGGGAGTTTCAAAAGGCATGTGGACATCGCTTTCCCCAAGATTGGGACGCAAGGCGAGATCGATCTTCCGGAAGACGATTAGGCGCCGGGGGCATCTCCGCTACCTCAAGGGCACACCGCGCGATTGAACGCCCGGTCCGCGCCCATCCCGTCCATCATCTGCTTGAGCGCCGGGGCGCCCTCGAGCTCCTCGGCCGCCTTGGCCTGGAGCGCGGCCGGGAACTCGGTGACCCGCGGACAGGGCCGGCTAGAAGGTGCCGTCGCGCAGCCGGCCAGCAGCACCATCACGCTCGGCAGCGCGAGCAGCAGCGTCCGCATCGGTCCTGATCCTCTCTTGGGTCTGGGCCGCTTTCGCCGCGGCTTGGTTGAGCGCGTCGGAAGCCGCGTCGCGACGCAGCCACCACACGGCCGTGAGCCCGAGCGCCAGCAGGCCGACGACCAGCAGCACGTTGCGGACGAAGGGCTGGGCGAGGAGCAGGCTCATGCATCTCTCCGGCTGCGCAGCACCAGCACCAGGGCCAGCACCAGCCCGGCGACAACCACCGCGACACCCGTCCATTGCGGGGCGGTGCCGATCGCCTGAAGCGCTGGCGCGATCGCCGCAGCAGCAGCGCCGATGCCGGCCACCGTCAGCGCGCCCTGCCCGGTCTGGGTAGTGGCAGCCTGCGCCACCGTCTCGACCGGTCGCGGCACGCCGGCCAGGCGCAGGCCCTCGTCGATCACCGAGGCCGGATAGGGCTGGCCACCCAGCTCCACGGTGATGATCGCCTCCACCAGCGGCCGGAGGTGGGCGTAGGTGTGCAGGTTCAACACATCGTTCGCGCCGAAGCCGGTGATGCGCGCGACGTGGCGCACATAGGCGCCCGTGTCGTTCTCGTTCCCCGGCGCCCAGCGCGAGATGATCTGATGGATGGTCCGCAGTCCGTGCCGATCCTGGTAGGTGGTCAGCAGCATGGCCAGGGCCCGAATGCCGTACTCGTGGGACTGGAACGTCGCGAACCGCGCGCGCCCGCCGACCGGAGCCGGCTCAATGCCCGCCTGCCCCTGCCAATGATTGGCGGCCGACCAGTCGATATTCCCGGGGTTCCGGTTGCGATAGCCGCGCGAAAGCGTGGGGTCGGCCATAGCCGCCTCCTCTCTCTATGATGGGTGGGGTGCCGCCTACCCGGCGGCGAGGGCGTTAGAGATCCAGCAGGCAGGAGCCATTTCCATGCTGATCATTGCCGGATTCATTGCCGCAGTCGGTGCAGCCATCCTGACGCTCGGGGTCATTTGCGCCAGTTCGCGAGGGGCCTAACCGGCGCAGAACCGGCGCAGCTCGCGATTGACCCTGCGGATCTCGCGCAAGGTGGCGGGCGTCAGCTGGTCGTGGGTCGAGATGCTCAGCGGCCGCAGGTGGCACGCAGGAGCTTGCGGGTCGGGGGCCGGCGCCGGCGGTGGCGAAGAGCAGGCCGCCACCAGCAGCACCAGCAGCGGCCAAGCCCTCACGGCACGACGCGCCGGCCGGGCTGGGCCACGAACTCCACCCGGGCGCGCAGGGTCGCGATGGCCTCGGCCTGCGCGCCCAGCCGTCGGTCCTGGTCGTTGTCGCGGGTGTCCTGCTCCGTCAGCCGGCGCTCGACTTCGGCAAGCCGGGTGTTGAGCGCGCCGATCGGATTGACGATCACCCGCAGGCTGTCGATGGACCCACGCACCTCGGCGAGTTCCCGCGTCAGTCGCACGTCAAATCCGGCCACAGCCGCCGCCGTGCTCGCGGCCCTCTCGTCGCCCCGGCCGTAGAGGATCAGGCCGCCGCCGACGATGACGCACATCTGGATGATGTGGCCCAGGCTGACCTCCATGTTGATGCGAGGCGCGGGCATCAGAGAGCCGCCGCCTCGGGCCAGCCCGCGTCGATGTCGGCCGGCGAGAGGTCAAAGAGTGCGCCAAACAGGTCGATGAGACGGTGCGAGCGGAGGTACTGCGTCGAGTATTCCCACTCGATCTCCGCGACCTCGCGATCGGGCTCAGGGAGATTGGCAAGCGCGGCCTCGACCATCGCGCGCGTGATGCCGCGCGCGAGGAGCCACAGGCGCAGTTGCCGCGCCGTGAGCGGGGGGAACGGGTCCGGCTCCGGCTGGTTGGTCGCTGGCGGCTCCTCGATCTCAATCTCCGCGCCGGATCGGGCCAGCGCCTCGACGACCTCATGCTCGACAGGCGCTGGCTCGCCGACTGTCAGCTGATGCGCTTCCAGCGCCGTGACGAAGGCCGCCACGCGCGCCTCCAGCTCGCCCCCGAACATGTCATAGAGGGCGCGCGGGACCGTGATCGTACTGCTCATGGGAACACCCCCGTGAAAATGATCTTGTTTTTGATGATGCCGGGCTGGACGTTCTGGCTGTTGCCCGCGCCGTTGGTGACGACGCTGACGCCGGTCAGGGCGGCGTTGATGTAATAGGTATCATCGCCGTTCCAGAGCGGCTGGCCTCCGCCTGGGGGCGCTGAGCCCAGGAGTTGGGTTCGCGTCCGCGTCAGATGGGTGTGGCCAGGATCGTTGACCGCGTGGTTATGCGCGTGGAGCCATTCGCTGCCGCCCTTGGCACCTAGCGTGGTGCCTGGAATCATCGTCATGCGGCCGGTGGCGGCGCCGCCCATGTTGTCTCGGCCGATGGCGACGAGGCCGCGGCTATCAGGGACCGCAAACGTCGTCGTGCCGTCACCTGCACCATGGGTCGTTCCAATGGCGGCGAAAAGCTTGGCGTAAGTCGTGCGACTGTGGTTCGCGCCATTTTCCCACAGGAAGCCCGGCGGGAGGGCAGCGCCGTTCCATTCGAGCGACATCCCGATGAACATGTCCTGCAGCCGCTGGAACGCAGCGAAGGCGACCACCTCCGCCGCCGGCACCTCGTTCCACGCCACGCAGTCCCCGCCGAACGTCTCGCCGGAGGTGTCGCCGGTGCGGTCGTTGCCGATGATCCTGGTGATCGTGGCCGTCTCGGGCGTCGTCGCATTGACGGTCCAGACGCCCGTGATGGTTCGCTCCGCGCCGTCGGACAGGACGAAATAGGCGGGTTTGGCACCCCCGAAAGCGGTGAGAAATCTGCGAAATCCGTTCGGTGCGGCGCCGAGCGTGATGGTCCTGCCAACGTCCACGACGCCCGGGTTGGGCACCGCGCACATGACGCGATCTGCGAGCATGTCAAAGCCTCTCGGTGATGGTGGCAGCCCAGATCCGGTAGAGGCCGGACGGGCCGAGGAAGCCGCGGCGGCCTGGCGCGAGCAGGCCGAAAATCGCCTCCCCCGCAGCGCGGGGATGGGCGAGGCGCGGGATGAAAAGGACGTTGCGCCCAGCCGCCGCTGCGGACTCGAGCTCGTCGAGCCAGCCCAACGCCGCGTCGCGCGCAAAGCCGACGCTGATCTGCCAGGACCGCGCAGCGGAGAGCGCCTGCGTCAGTACGGTACCGCCACGCGTGATGACGTCGCCGCGGCGGATATCGAGCCCCGTATCGGACTGCGGTGCGATGGCGATCTCCGCGCCCGGCCCGGCATAGACGAGCGGCACGTTGAGCCGGCCGTCGGGATTGCCTGGATCGGCGATATCGATCGTCAGCAGCGTGCCGGGCACCGCTGCCGGAAGCAGATGCAGGCCCTGGCCTACGCCGACCCTTACGCCGGCCGGCACCATGCCGCTGTCATAGTCAGGCGCGAGCGGGCCGCCAACGCGCACCCGCATCGTCGCGGCTGGCGTGAGGTTCGTTCGAGCGAGGCACACCGCGCGCCAGTCGATCGCACCGGGCGCCGCGATGACCAGCGAGGCCGAGGTCACGCCCAAGGCGGTCATCCACGCCACCGACGGATTGCCGATCGGCACGCGCAGCGCCTCGGGCCCGTAGCCCGCCGCGGCCGAGGAGGCGGTCAGCGCCACCCCTGCGGCCTCCACCGCATTTTGCCAGCCGAACAGTGCCATGGAGCCCCCTAGACGAGGATGAGGAGCGAGGCCTCGTCGGCGCCCGCCCGGATACTGTCGCCAACCACCTGACCCAGCCGGCCGGCGCGCAGACCGTCGGCCGGCCAGGCCAACGACACGACATCGCCGATCTCGCGCAGCAGAGCCGAGGCCGTGGGCATGGTCACCTGCCAGAGCGTGCGCGGCACGCCCCAGAGCCCGCCGAGCGCGGCCGCCATCGCCAGCGCATCCGCCCGCTGCAGAAGCGCCGTCTCAACCACATCGGGCCGCGAGGCCTGGGCGTAGCGGGTCAGGTTGGCGGGATCGGCCCAGGGCGCCGTGCGGTAGGGCTGCTCCAGGCGCGCGCGCTCCTCAGCCGAGACGCTGGGCTTGGGCGTGGTGGTCGTGACGTGGGTCCGCCCGTAGCCGACCGTCCAGGCGGCCGCCGGCGGGACCAAGGGCGCATCCAATGGCACCGGCACGACGGAGACGGCCGAGGCAGGGTCCAACAGTGCCACGGGCCGTGCGCTGGCCGTCAGAGCCCGTAGGGGCCACAGCCGGAGCCCGCCGGATCGGGAAGCCACCAGACGGGCGCCCAGGGCCGCCAGGAGCGGCTGGATGGCCTCGCGGGCCGTCTCCCGCCCCGTCCAGGCCCAGCCGCCCGCGTAGGGCACTGAGGCGGCCGTGGCGATGACACTGCCCTCGTCCAGCATGCCCGCCGGGAGAGCCAAGGTCTCGCGCAGCAGATCCCGCAGGACGAGGGCGGCGAGGAAGCCGCCCGAGTAGCCGTCAACCGTGATGACGCCCTGCGGCGGGGAGCCGAGACGGACCTGCCCCTTGGCGTCGTGGTAGTAGCGCCCCGCCCCGGGGCTGCCCGCCGTGGCGCAATCCGGCACCAGGCCGGCGCTGGTGTAGACCGGCGCGCCGTCCTCATAGAGCGCCGTGACGGTGCCTCGGTCGCTCCAGCGGTAGAGCTGGGTGAGGCTGTCCAGCAGCTGCGTGCCGCAGCTGCGGACGGGCGCGAGAGCGGACCCGCCGCGCACGATAGGCCAGGGCTGGCCGGCCAGCTCGGCCGGCCCCTCGGAGCCTCCGGTGCCGAGGTAGCGCCGGATGCCGATCGGCGCGTCGAGCCAAGCGGAAGGATCACGCAGCGGCACCTCGGCCCCGCCGTCCCGCGCGCGCCAGGTCATGCCGATGCCGTTGAAGACATCGATCAGGCCCGAGGCCGGCGGGTCGGTGATGAGGCCGCGCGTCGCGTCCCATCCCTGCAGGCCGGCGCGGACGCGCAGGCGGCGCAGCGCGGTATCACGGCCCTCGAGAGCGGTTCCGGGCACGAGGCCTGGCGAGGCCAAGCTGACGATGCCCCAGGCGAAGGTGTCGGCCGCCCCGGGCGCCAGCGCCACGCGGCGCTCGATGTCCGGCCCGCCGACCAGCAGCGGCGGATAGGGCAGCGCGCCGTGCCAGCCCAGGTCGCTGACGCGGATCGTCTCCAAACCGCCGGCCGGCCGGAACTCGGGCGGGTGAGCGCCATGCGCGGCCGCGGCATGCGGTCGGCCGGCCTGGGGCAAGGTTCCGCCATCCCGCGCGGCCTCGATGTCGACCAGCCAGACGAGCGCCCCGCCCATGCGCGGATCGTAGGCTGCGGGCGGAATTCCAGGCTGGGGCGGCGCCTCGGGCGACGGCAGCTGAGGCAGCGCCCCATGCGCCTGGGCAGCGTGGGGGCCGCTCATGCCGCCGCCGGCCGCATCATCAGCATGTTGATGTCGCGGCGGAGGGAGGCGTTCTCGCGCCGCAGATCCGCAAGCGCATCGACGATGCGGTCGGTATTCTCCCGCGCGTTTTCCCGCACAAAGCTTTGCGTCAAAGCGTCCGCCCCCATTCCCGAGATGCCGTCCAGTCGATCCCCGATCAGCTGGATCGCGTCGGCATAGCCCTGGCCGCCGCCGTAGATCTCCCGCGCCAGCGCGCGATAGGTCTCGGCCGCGCCTTGCAGACCGGCGATGGATGCGGCATCGCCGCCACTCGCCAGCCGATAGATCTCGCCGAAGTTGTCGTTCGCGGCCGCGTAGCGATCCATCACCGTGCCGGCCGCCGCATCCGAGGTGGAAAGGCTGCGCACATAGTCGCGCATGGAGGTCACGACGCTCAGGGCGGAGCCGGCCGCCGATTGCTCGGCCGCGCGGGCTTGCTCTTCGGCCGCGCGGGCCTTCTCCGCGTACTGCTCGACGATCGCCAGCCGCTCACGAGCAAGCGCCTGCTCGATCCAGACCATACGCGCGGCGATATCCTCCGCCGTCATCCCCGCCGCCTGCCATGCCGCCTTGGACTGCTCGACCGCCACGCGGGACTGGCGGTCGAAGTCGATCAGATCCGCGCCCAGACCATCTCCCTCGGAACGCTTGGCACGAATGACCCAATCCTGATCCGCGCTGACCGCGCCCTCGTAGAGCTGGCGCTGCGCAGCGGCGACCTGCTCGATGATCGCCAGGCGCTCCTGGCCGAGCACCTGCTCGTTGCGCGCAATGCGCCGCGTCACCTCGTCCGATGTCAGGCCCAGGCCTTCCAGCGTCTCCCTGGCCTGTGCGATCTGCTGCGCCGCCTGCAGGTCGAATTGCAGGAGGGCGACCTGCTGCGCGGTGCCGGCACCGGCCATGGCGTTGGCGCTACCCGCTGCCTGCGCCGCACGGAGATCGAGGCCGAGATCAAAGCTCCGCACCTGTAGGTCGCGCTGGGCGTAGAGCTTGGCGATCTCCTCGTCTCGGCGCTCGTTGAGGCGCCACGTCGCAAGGCCCAGCTCGTTGGCCTTGTCGATGCTCGCCTGCCACTGGTCGGTGAGCCCTTTGAGCTGCGTGGCGAAGGCGGAAGTCGCGTCCGCAGCGCCGGTCAGGGATTTGTAGGTGGTCTCGTACCAGGTCAGATTCTCGTCGAGCTTCTCGACGCTGTTGCCCGACGCATTGAGGATGCTGCGATAGTCACCCTGCGCACGGTCGCGCAGCTGGCCAATGAGCAGCTCCGCAGCCCTGTCAGCCAACTGCTTCGCGCCGTCCTCGTCGTTGGCAAACTGCGCGCGCTGGTTGTTGACCTCGAGGTACAGCGTGCCCGGGCCATTGCCGCGCGAGCTGGTGACGCCGACGGCCACCTGGCCATCGTTGCGGACGCCCCCCAGGCGCTGGCCGAGCCGGTTAGCGAGGTCGACGATACCGCGCGTCGCAAGCTCAGCCTGAGACGCGTTCTCTGCGCTGTAGCGATTGCCGCCGAGGCCGTTGCGCTCCACGTCGCCTGACCCGAGATCGTAGCGGAATTCCTGACCGCGGCCCGAAGGCTTCTGCCCGGGGAGGAGGGCGCCAGCGATCGAGAGCACGGCCGCCGCGATCATGCCGGCCGGGCCGAGGGCGC
The DNA here is from genome assembly GCF_018413645.1 of Roseococcus pinisoli. Taxonomy (GTDB): domain Bacteria; phylum Pseudomonadota; class Alphaproteobacteria; order Acetobacterales; family Acetobacteraceae; genus Roseococcus; species Roseococcus pinisoli. The sequence continues at coordinate 1,287,544 of NZ_JAHCDA010000001.1, read as the reverse complement.
CAAGAGCCGGGCCGAGCAGGCCCATGGTGGCGGCGCCGCCGAACATGCCGGCCGCGCCGCCAACGGCGCCCACAGCGCCTCCGATGCCACCCTTCTGGATGCCGGAGTAAATGCCGTAAGCGCCGCCCAGCATGGCCGCGCCGCCGCCGAGCACATTGCCATAGGTGGCAGCGGACCCAGAGATGCTGTCAACGACCGGAAGGCCGTTGTAGGTCTGCGCGCCGATATTCGCGGCCAGGCTCGGTTGGCCTGAAAAGGTCGTGTTGAGAAAGCCGTCGACACCAGCCCAGCCGGTATTCGACACGCCTCCGTAGCTCATTATTCCACTTAGGCCCGTGATCCGCCCCGCGCCGGTCAGGCCGACGGTTTGCTGCCCCCGCTGCATAGCTGCGCTCGCTGAGCCCGCAGCGCTCGCCACCGGCGAGCCGCCCCCGAACAGCCCACCGAAGTTGAGGCCGCCGATCGGCGAGCTCGGCATCCCGAGCAGGTTCGAGCCGAAGCCGAGAGAGCTTCCGACGCTATTCACAACCGGGACGACCGCCATCCGGAAGACCAGCTGCGAGGCGATGGTAGCCGCGAGGGACTTCACGCCCCGCTCGATGCTTTCCAGGAAGCTGCGGCCGGCGTCGGCGCCGCTTTCAAAGGCGCGCGTGAAGGCCCCAGCGAAAGCAGTCTCGATGCTGTTGGCCGTCCGCTCAGCGTCGCGCCGCGCGTCTTCTTGCTCCTTCGCCGCCTCCCGACGGCGCACTGCTGGATCGGCCTGCGTTCCACGGATCTGCTGCGTGATCTCCCGGGCCATCCGGGTATCCGCCTCATTCATCGTCAGCACGCCGGACGTGTCACGCCGGAGCGTATTGTATTCGCGCGCCAGATCGTTGGCCTCGCGCTGCGCCTCGTTGTTACGGCCCTGCGTGCCGGTGAGCCGCTTCAACCCGTCCTCGAGCTGGCGGTTCGCGAGATCCCGCAGCCGAGTGGCCTCGGCCTGATTGGTGGCCCCGACGATAAGCCCGCGGTCAATGACCTCGATGGCGAGGCGGTGGTCCTCGCGAAGCTTGCGCTCACGGTCCAGGCTGTCGCGCGTGGTATTGAAGGCGGTCGTCGAGGCGGCCCGGGCCGCAGCCGTGCGGCGCGCGTTGGCGGTTGCCTCCTCCGCCTCGGCCTGATCCTGCTCCTGGCGGGCGATGGCGTTGCGGCGCTCCAGCGCCTGGGCCATGACGCGGGTCTCCGCGTCCAGCCTGGCCTGCAGATCGGCAAGGCGCGTGTCCGGCCCTGCTGCCTGCGCGGCGGTCTCCTGCATGGTGCGCGAGATGGTCCCGCGCCGTATGGCGCTGGGGCCGACGGCGGTGCCCGTGAGACGCGCCATCTCAGCCCGGATCTCGGCCAACCGAGCGTCAGATGCCGAAATGTCCGCATCGACCGACTGCGTGGGCGTGAGCGGCGTGATCGCTGCCGTCGCCCCATTGACGGCAGCAGCTGCCGCCTGAACTGCCCGAGCGATGGCCTGAGAGATGCCCAGGGCCTGATCCAGGCGGCCGATGAAGCCGGTCATCGACACCCCGAGGATGTCGAAGGCCCGGCTCATCGTCACGGGCATGCGCTCGAACTGCGCGTTGATCTGCTCGCCGGCCCGGCCAAGGCCGTTCATCACGACCTCAGCGGTGAGCTTCCCCTCGGAGCCCATCTCGCGCAGCCGACCCACGCTGACGTTCAGCGCCCGGGCCAAGGCCTCCGCGAGGTTCGGCATGCTCTCCATGATGGAGCGGAGCTCGTCACCCTGGAGACGGCCCGACGCGAGCGCCTGGCCAAGCTGCAGCACCGTCGCCGTCGTCTCTTGCGTCGAGGCGCCGGCGATAATGCCGGCCTGCTGCACCGTTCGGACCAGCGCGACCAGCTGGGTGTTGGTGGCGCCAACTTCGCGGGCCGCAATAGCGAAGCGCGCGAAGGCGCCGGCGCTCTCCGACACCGAGACGCCGGTCTGCTGACCGAGCTTGGTGAGGTCGGCCAGGACGCGCCCCGCCGCCTCGGCGCTGCCCGTGGCGGCCGTCAGGCGGGCCTGCGTCTGGACCATCTCGTCGCCAACCTTGGCGATCGCGATACCCGCGCCGACCGCCGCCGTGGTGAGCGCCGAGACGGCGGCCGTGGGCGAGATCAGGGCCGCGCCAAAGCCACCCATGCTGCGCGAGACGCCATCGGTGACCGATGCGAGCCTGAGCATGCCGGGCGACGCGTCGTTCGCCGCCTTCTCGATCTGCTTGAGCGAGACCTCACCCCGCTCGCCTAGTGCCTCCAGCTTCTTGCGGACGTCATCATCCTGAACCGCAAGGCGGATGACGACGGTACGGGCAGCAGAGCCGCTCATTTCGGCAGGGCTCCCAGCTCACGCACCATTTCAGCGGCGAGCACATCGCCGCTGCGGCGACGAGTTTCCGCGACACGCAGGAGCTTGGGCGCCTGCACGCTGGGGAGGAGGAGATACATCACGGCATAGCCTCGCTCGATCTGTGCGCGCAGATGGGCCTGTTGGCCGCGCCGATTGCCCACGTAGAGCTGCACGCCCGTGCTGCCGGCAAAGGCCTGCATACGGCCGCGCCCACGGCGCTTGGAGACGCCCTGGGCCTGGTTAAGCCGGATGCACCAGAGCTTCCCGCGACCGTTTTTCATCGGCAGCGTGAAGGCGCCTGCGCCGGCCTGCGTCATCTGCTGGACCGAGACGCGGGGCTTGGCGCCACGCCGGCCGCCTTGGCGGTTGAGCGCCGTGGGGATTGCGAGATAGCGCCCCGCCTTGGGGGTGATGACCGGCGCGCGCTCGAAGGCGTCGACGATATTGGGCACGCTCGACTTGATGCTCGCGGCGGGGCGCAGGGTGCTCCGGCTGACGCCCGGGCGCGGGAAGGTGGTGAGGCGCCAGGAGTTGGCCACCGCGCGCCCGCCGTCGACCATGCCGGCCGCGCGGGCCTGCTCGCGCAGCTCGGCCTGAACCGTCTTGCCCGCCGCCGTCACGGCGCGCTTGAGCGCCGCGGGCGTGGCGCGGACCTCCTGCTCCATGGCCGCGCGCAGATTGCCGGAGATTGCAGCCGCAAGGCGCATCCGTGCATCCTTCCATGAGCAGGTGAGCGGCTTGGGCCGCGGGGAGGGGTAATGAGGTGGTTGGTCGTTCTTGCGGTGCTGACGGGGTGCACACCGCCGAACTCGCCCATGACGCCTGAGCAGAGGAGGCAGACAGAAGAGCTTACGCGCGAGAACATGGCGCGGAACGCCCCGTTTCTTGCCGCCTCGGATGACATGCTGGCAGATGCCCCGCGTCAGGAAGCGCTTGACCGGCAAGCTGCGATTATCTGCCAGGAACGCGGCAATATGGCCGCTGCTCAGCCTGCCTACGGTGGGCGTGGCCTGGCTGGTTCAATCAATGCAGGGCTCCAGCAGGGATGGGCCGGCTCGGAGGTCGCCGCCGCGTGCCTGCGCGCCTATCAGGCCACCGGAATCATGCCGGGCTATTGATCGAGGTGCAGGAAGTTGGAGGCGCCGCAATGTCCGACCTTCAGTTCATAGCCTTGGTCTGCATAGCGGCTCTTGCCTTTGTGTTGCTCGCCGCGGTGCTGGCCTGACGGCCCCAACCTTGGGCATGTTTATCCTTGGATTGGGGAGAAGAGCTGGAATGCCCGTCACCGTCATCCGTAACGATCGGGACCTCAAGCAGGCGCTCTTCGAGCTGCAGTGCTTCATCGACAACCCGCCGGCCCCCGGCACACCGGGCGCGGACGCGTTCAATGCGCTGTGGAATCTGATCGCGGCCTACGAAGACAAGCATTGGCCGGACGGGCCCAAGCTTGCCGACTGACGGCGTGGTCCTATTCCGTCGTAGGCGGTGTCGGACGCCCCACAGGAGCCTCCTCGCGCAGCTCTGCCGTGATCGCGCCCGCGGGCTCCGCCATGAGGAGGATGAGCCCCGCGCGCTCGTCGAGCACATAGCGCTCCGGCGAGAGCTTGGCGGCACCATCGTAGAGCGCCACGACCTCACCCGGCAGAATGAGGCGGAGACGGGCTCGATCGGCCCAAGCCACAGGAATACGCTTGCTCATGTCGGTGGTGCCCTTTTGCTCAGTTCCTGATCCACGCCCGAGAGAAACCCGAACGCGTCGATGACCCACGCCGCCTGGTCGGAAACGCCTCCCTGGTCGGACCAGGACGAATAGCCGCCCATGCCGCCGCGGCAGGCGCCCCACATCCGGACGAACTCGGGATAGGCCGGCGGCAGGCTCAGGCGCGGGTTCGTTTCGTACTCTTGGCCCGCGATCTGCCAGCGCCCGCCGTCCTCTGGCTGCTCGCCCCCGTCACAGGCGCCGGGCTCGCGGACGAGAGCGAGGGCGACGCGGAGTTTCCCAGGGCGGCCCGCCCGGGCTGCATCAGGGCGCTGGCGCGCCACCCGACCATCTCGACCTCCTCGGGGGGCAGCACCTCCAGGAGATCGTCGGGGACGACGCCGAGCCGCGCCGCGAAGGCGGGCAGGGATTCGCCCTCCCAGCCGCGCAGCGCGTGCTTGGCCGCGACATAGGGCAGCATGCCCATGTAGCGCTGCCGGGCGGAGAGCAGCTCGGAATAGACCGGGACGGCCGCGCAAGCCGCCTCGATGGCGCCGAGCTGGGCGTGCGCCTCCCCATCAGTGATGTCGGCCTCGGCCGCGTCGATCACGGCAATGAGATCGGCGGCATTGCTGGGCGAATGGGCGCGCACGGCCTCGCGGAGTGCCCGGAGCAGCGCCGCATCGGTCGGATAGGTGCCGGCCAGGCGGGTGAGCTCGGCGCGATAGGCCACCCGCTCCCGGAAGGTCAGCGGCGCGACGTGATAGGTCCGCGGGCTGCTGCACCGAGACGCCGAGATCGAAGGTCAGGCTGGACGTGCGCGCGAGCTCGCCCAGGAGGCGAGACCGACCCTTCTTGAAGATCGGCGGGGAGACGGCGGTACCAGCAGTGAGCGCCGTCGGAAGGGCGGCGGCCCCCTGGCCCAGGAACTGGCCCTGCATCGTAAAGGCCAGCATGGCGATGCCGCCGGTCGTGAGCTGCACCCGGACGCTGCCAACGCAGCCGACGAACTTCCAGAGCCAGCCGTCCTTGTAGACGTAGATCGTGACGGACTTGTAGGCGCTCTCGTCGCTGGTGACCCGGTAGGCGACGTGCGGCGGCAGGGCGACCAGCGAGGAGGTGTCGAGGGCGGCGCCGAAGGTCTCGCCGAAGGTCGCAACACGGCCGGGCGTGTAGTTGGTGACCATGGAAACCCTGGGCTCAGCCGGGTTGCCGGAGAGTAGGAGCGGCAGGCCACGATAGGCCTGGCCGACCGCGCTGAAGGCGCTCGCCAGCGTCGCCGAGTTGACGGTGCCGGCCGTCGCGGCCGTGGCCGGAATGCCGGTCGGATCGGCCGTCTCGACCATCGTGCAGGCCTGCAGGAGGCGGCCCCAGCTTGCGGCCGTGCCGGCGACGCCGGAGCCGCGGAGGGGCACCGAGATCTCCACCGAGGCCTGCGTCCCGCCGGGGATGCCGGGCAGGATGTCCAGCGCCCCGGAAAACCTGGGGTCGGGTACGACCTGGCGATTGAGGCGGATGGTCGCCTCGCCGAGGATCAGGTCCGCCAATACGGGAGCACCCGCAATGGCATCCGTGCCGAGAGGGCTCTCGACCTTCGCCGCGATCGCCGCAAAGCGGCTCCGCACCAAGCTACCGCTCATTGTCGTCTCCTAGGGAATGATGGTGGTGCCGACGGGCAGGACGATCTGGGCGCGGAAATCCACGCTGACCGAGCCGAGCCGCTTGGCCGCGCTTGCGGCCTCGGTGATGTCGATTTGCGAACCCGCGATCTCGACGCCGCAGGTCAGGGGGGCCGTGCCGCCTGGGGTGGAAAGGCTTTCGGCATGCAGGGCGGCGATGATGGCCGCCTCCATGTCGCCGAGGGCATCCTCGGCGGCGACGTCGGCCTGGGCGCCGGATGCCCCCGCGCCGCGTGAGGCAACGAGAAACGCCGTCGCCGTGAAGGTCAGCGTCCAGAACGTCTCACTGGGCGACATGTCGTCGTCGGCGGCAGCATCCGAGGTCTCGACCAGGATGAGCGGGCGCTCCCCCTCACCGACGGCCGCACGACGGCCGCGCTCGACGGCGACGGCGGGAATGACGGCCTGCAGCCGCGCCACGACGGCGGACGCAAGCGCCGTGCGCATGTTGGTGGCCATGGCTCAGTCCCGCGAAAGGACGAGGGTGTAGGCCGTGCCCTCGGGGTCGAGGGTGACCTCCTCGATCAGGAAGGCCTCACCGCCCACGGTGAGGCTGGCGCCCTTCCTGGGCCCGCCAGGCACGGCCGCCGCAGGGATGGACGCTTCCTCGCGACGCGCGGTGCTGGGCCGAAACTCGCCCATGCCTTCGATCGGCGAGGAGCGGATCACCCGGACCGGCACCGGCTGCCCAGCGACGGGCGTGTAGATGGCCTCGCTGGACAGGTTCGGGTCCGCGTGCAGCGCAGCCGCGGCGCGCGCGAAAGCGGTCACGTCAGGCCGCGGTCGCGTTCGGCTGGCCGAGCTTCACCTTGATCAGCGTGGCGCCGGAGCCGTAGTTGCCCGGCCCCACAGCCCAGCCGATGCCCTTGTTGCCGATGGCCGTCGTGGTGACGTTGCCGGCCGCGTTGTCCCAGAAGACGCGCACGCCCTCGTTGACCGCGCCCGAGGCCTTGGGCAGCTCGACGACACCCTGCGTCAGGATCTCCACGATCGATCCGGAGGCCGCCGCCTTCGTAGCGACACCGAAGAGGTCGCCCACCAGGCAGCCCTGGCCGGAGGCGAGAATGGCGGGGGCGGTCACCGAGATGATGGCCCCCTTCTGAACGAAGTTCTTCATGACGGTTCTCCGCGCGGCCCGGGTAGTCCCGGGCGGCGCTCATGAGTGGATTGTGGGGGAGGGCGCCTTACGCGCCCGGGTTCTTGTAGAGGCCGCGCCAGTCGATCGGCGCGGCGTTCACGTCGAGCGCGGCCTTGATCTCGAGGCCGTCCACCTCGAAGCCGACCCGCTCCTCGATGCGCGGCTCCTCGTTGCCGTTCAGGAACGGCACGAAGATCGTCTCGAAGGCATTCGGATCGACCGACAGGTACCAGGCATTACCCGTGAGCCACGGCGTCACCACCAGAGTCAGGCCCTGGCCGACGATGTTGGCCGTGCCGTCCGGCAGGTTGAAGGTCGTGGCCAGCAGCTTCTTGGCCTCGAACTCCTTGTCCGGCGAGACGACCAGGTACTTCGGCGTGATCACGATGGGGTTGTCGGTCACCCCCTTCTGCTTGCGCATCGCGGTGATCGCCGCCGCGAGGGATGCCTCGGTGATCGCCGAGCCGGAGGCCGCGAGATTGCCGTGGCTCGCATGGAAGAGCGCCACGCCGTCACCCATCGTCGGATTGGCGGTGAGCACGGCCCAGACGAGATTGGAGACGAGATCGGCAGCCGAGCGGCCGTAGAGCGTCGGCAGTCGGGTGAAGGCCGAGAGGTCATCGTTGATGATGGCCTGGCGCGTGATCGCGATGATGCGGCCCCAGGTCTTGAGATACAGGCTCTCGCCCTTCTCGCTCATGCTGCCGTACTTGAACTCGGCGTGCTCGGGCACCTCGAGGAGCGCCGGCCCCTCCGAAAGCCGCAGATAGCTGGTGGCCTTGAAGTCCGAATGGCTGGTCGGGCGGGCGATGGTGCGCCATTCCGAGGAGGCGCCGATATAGGCGTCGAGCAGCACCTTGCGCGCCGTATTGCCCAGGATGAGCGGGAAATCCGACGTGGTGTGCATGCCGGCCGAGGCCATGAAACCGGGCAGGCCCAGGGCGGCGCCCGCGATCTCCAGGGGCGAGAGGCCGTCCGGCTTGCCGCCGACCGACTGCACCGCCGCTCGCGCCATCTCACGCAGCGACATGTGAGCGTAGGGGCGGCCCGGGCCCGCGCGGAGATCCACCTTGCGGTCACCCGCACGGAAGGCCAGGGCCGCCTGCATGCCGGCGCGCACCGTCTCGCGCTCGTCGCTCGTGATCGTGATGTGGGTGGCCGGGCGCGGCGCACTGGCGACCGCCTCAATGGCCGCGTCGCGCGCGGTGTCCATCGTCGCGCCGGCCGCAAGCTGGGCGACGATGAAATCGCTGCTGAGCCGGCCGTTGCTGCGGGCCACGATGCCCTGGAGGTCGGTGAGGCTGGCCTTGGGCGGCGCCGACAGGGGCGGCGCCGCAACCGGGTTGGGGGAAGGCGCCGGGGGCGTCCCGCCGGCCTGGGTGACCTTGGCTTCGGGCATGGAGGCCTCCTGCTGTTGAGCCGGCGCAGCCGGCGGGGTGGAAGAGGTGGAGAGTGCGACCGCAGCGGCGGGCGCCGCGCGGAAGCCCGAGAGCACCGCCTTGGCGCGGGCCGTCAGAGCGTGGGCCTGCGGGGCAGCCGCGGGCGGAAGGATGGCGGTCGCAAAGCCGTGCTCGACGGCTTCCTCCGCGGTCATCCAGGTCTCGGCGTCCATCATCGCGGCGATCGCATCGGCCGCGAGGCCTGTCCGCGCCGCGTAGATGTCGCGCATGGCGGCATCGAGCCGCTCGAGGATGGCGATGGTCTCGGCCAGCGTGTTGCGGTCGCCCATGGCGAGCACGCCGGAGTTATGGATCATCAGGAAGGAGGCGGCCGGCATCTCGATGACGTCGCCGGCCATGGCAATGTAGGAGGCCGCCGAGGCTGCCAGCGCCTCAATCTGGACCGTCTTCCGGCCCTCGTGGCGCGCCAGCATGTTATAGATCGCGAAGCCGTCGAAGGCAGAGCCGCCTGGCGAGTTCACCCGGACCAGCAAGTCGCGCCCCGCGAGGGGCTTCAAGGCGTCGCGAACGTCCCGCGCGGTCACCTCCCATCCGATCTCGCCATAGATGCCGATCTCGGCCGGACCCTGGGCGGCCGCGCGGACGGAAAGCCGCCCGGTGCGCTCGGTGATGGGAAGGTCGCGCGCGAGCGCATCCGCCGCGGCGAGCGCGGCAGCCAGTGCTTCGGGCATGAAGGTCTCCTATTCCGCTGCGTCGGACGGGTAGTCGCGCCTGGCGGTCTTCGTGGCGCCGAGCTCGACGGCGGCATTCTGCTTGGGATCTTGGGCGCTACCGGTGCCAGCGGTGCGGCGCGCGTCGGTGTCCAGGATGACCCCGGCGCCGTCGATCTGCTTGTTCCACGCCGCGATCTCAGCGATTTGCTTTCGCGGGTCGTAGCCAAAGGCGGCCACCTGCTCCTGCCATGTGGAGAAGCCGGCCCGCACGCTCGCTATCGCGGCATCAATCTCCTTCAGCGGGTCGACCATCTCGAAGCGCGGCGGCCCCCACTCACGAGCGTAGCCATCCGGCCGATAGGGCAGCGCACCGGACAGCATCGCTGCCTCGATGAAGGCGTCTGCCACCGGGTCGCAGAGCCGCGGGATGAAGAGCAGCCACTGATCCTGCTCGACCATCCGCCGGAACTCGATCTTGCCCGCCCGGAGGCTGGAATAGTTGGCCTGCCGCAGATCGCCGGTCAGCTGGTCATAGGTGACGCCGAAGCCAGCAGCCGCGGCGTGGAGGTGGTGGAGCGCCAGGGGCTCGAAGGGGCCGGCTGCGCCCGGCTGCAGGAACTTCGGCTCGAGGCCCGGCGGCAGCGTCGCGGCCATGCCGGGGAACAAGTCGAGAGTGAAGGGGCTCTCCTTCGTGCCGGAGCCCGGCGCCTGCTCGCCGAAATCCGCTTCATTGGTGAAGAAGACGCCAAGCATCGCCTCGGTCTTCGCGCGAGCCAGGGCGGCGTCTTCATAGTCGTCGAGCTCGCGCAGGCGCAGCAGCACCGAGGCGGCGTCCGGAACGCCGCGCACCTGGCCGGGCCGGAGGGCGCGAAAGACATGCAGGATCTCCGCCGCCGGCACCCGGTCGAGAGCATCGCTCGTCGTCAGATAGGCGGCGTGCTCGCCGGGATGGCGGCGCCGGAGCCAATAAGCAGCGCGGCGGCCGGTCACATCCATCTCGATGCCGCAGACGACGCGCCGGTCAGCAAAGCGCTGGTCCCGCACGCCGACGGTATCCTCGGGCAGCAGGTCCGCCTCGATCACCTCGACCTGCAGCGGGACCGGTACGCGGCGGGCCGCCATCTGAGCCGGGCTCAGCCGCACGAGGCGAATCAGCGCCTCACCTGCCTCGGCGCGGGCACGGGCGACCTGCTGTTGCTGGGCCTCGAAGGTGAGGAGGCCGGCGGCGTCGCTGACCTTCGTCCAGCGCTCCCAGAGCGCCTGGGCTTGCTCGTCCTCGAAACGCGCCGTGATGCCGTAGCCGACCTGATGGGCGGCCAGGATGGTCACGGCACGCGACGCATAAGGGTTGTCCCGCACCATCTGGCGCGAGCGATTGCGCATCGTCGCCAGAGCCGGCGCCAGCTCCGCATTCGGTCCGCTACCCGTTGCCTTCCAGCCGGTCGTTCGCGGCGTCTGACGGCCGGCGGCATAGGCCGTGATGGCCCCGAGCTGCGCGCGGGCGCGCGCGCGCCGCAGGCCCGCCGCGGGCGAAATCGCCCCGATGGCGCGATCCAGGAGCGTCGGCTTCATCGGATAGCGTTCACCAGGTAGAAGCGGGGGCGAGAAATCGGCCCCGCGTCACCGGCCAGCAGCGCGGCGCGCTCGCGGCGCAGGGCCGCCAGGCGGCTCTGGATATCCGCCGCGCTCTGGTAGGTGACCTCGCGACCATCGGCGAAGCGCACCTTGAGCTCCCCGGTCGAAAGAGCTTTCACGAGGGCGGCGATGCCGGCATCGATATCTTCGGTCGTCATCCTCTTCGCCCCCCTCCGAAAAATGAGCCCGGCCGAGGCCGGAAGTATGTTTGCGCGGCCGGGGCAGGAGCATCGGCGGGCGGCAGCGAAGCCGTCACCACCAATTTGGGCGGGGCCAAGTCCGGGACCGAGACCATGCTGTTCTCGTCCCATGGCGCCGCCCAGCCCGGCGGGCTGGCCCAGTTGATGCGATGCAGGCCATGCAGCCGCGCCAGGGCGTCCGTCATGACCATGAGGTCTGTCACCTCGTTGCGCGCCGAGGCGTTGACCTTTTCCCAGCGGCCGTTCGCTTTCCGGCGCTCCGCCGCCAGCTGCTCGAACCAAACATGCGGCTCTTCTCGGCTCTTCAGCTTGGCCGGAAAATGCACATGGTTCGGACCCGGCAGCGCTACGCCGAGCTGCGACGCAAGGGCGTCCTTCATCAAGTTCGGATTGAAGAAGAGGATCGGCACCTCTCCCCGCGCCCGCGCCGTCCGGTCCTTCCGGGCTGCTTCCGGATAGGCGAGGTTGATCAGCGCCGCGGCGGCCGAGCTTGCGCCCTTCATCGGCACCAACATCCAGCCATCGCGACCGTCGATCCGCCCCGCAATCCGCGCCCGACCTTCCCGCTTTGCGCGGCGCCAAGCGGCGTAGGCATGCTCTGTAACCCCTGCCTGTCCGCCGCTATCGAAGCCGGCGGCGCGGACCCGCATGACCCGCCCGGAATCGTCCGCGAGCGGATAGGCGAGCTCGGCCAGCTTGGTCAGCAGATCGTCCCAATCCGCCGCGCTGGTCGAGGGTGCCGCCGTGATCGGCTGCCAGTCGATGACCCAGGATTCGCCGCCGACGCCCCATCCCCGGGTCAGCAACTCGAAACGATTGCCCTGCGAATCGACAGATGCCGTCAGGAACCGCACGCCCTCCGGCACCACGCCGAGCGACAGCTTGCTCTCCGCACGCTCGACCAGCGCCTGCGCCTCGACCGCGCCGACCTGCTTCTCCGCGCCCTGCGGAATCCCCCAGCCCTTCACCATGATCTCGCGGAAGGGTTTCTCGTCCCCGGTCATCGCCATCTCGCGCCGCGCCTTCTCACGGGCTCGGGCGAGGCCGCCAATGCCGCCCAGGATGAAGGGCGACATCACGCCCAATATCCAGAAACCGGCCGTGCGCGAGCCGATCGGCGTGCCGGTAATGGCGCCATCCTCCGCACATTCTTCGCCTTCGCAGACCCAGCGTCCCGTGCGGTTCATGCCGCGGCGCGCATGGTCGGGAATCACGCATCCATGAACCGGGCATGCGAGCCGCGCCATATCGGCAACCTCATCGAGCGGCGCGTCGACGTCGTAGTCGATCACCATCTGACGCCGCGTCGTGGGGTGCGGGCTGGAATAGCAGCCGCATTCCGGGCACTGCCACCACCAGGTGCGGCGATCGCTGTCCCGATAGACGGACATCACGCCCTGGTTCCAATCGCGCGTCGGGTTCAGGCCCTTGGCACGGTCGGGGTGAGACATCACGAGGATCTTGGAGCCTTCGCCGGCCACCTGGCGGCGGAAGTCCATCAGCACCATGCCGTCGCCCAGGCTTTCGCTCCAGGCGTCGTATTCGTCCGCGACGATGCGCGAGGTGGTCTTGTTCACGAAGTTTCGCGGCGAGGCGCCGAGGAACTCCACCGACATCCGCGCGAAGCGCTTGAAGTGCAGGCTGTTGTCGATCGAGCGTGCCCCGAGCGAGGAGACCATCTCCTGATGTGCCTCGATCATCGGCTCGATGCGCTGCTTCACGTAGGCTTCGACCGCGTCGTCGGTCTGCATGTACCAGAGCATGTCGGCCGCGTCGGCCGCGACGCTCTTGAGGAGCCAGTTCTCGGCTCCGACGTTCTTTCCGGACTGTGCGCAGCCAGGCACAGCCACGGTGAGGAAGCGATCGTCGTCGAGCGCGTCCTGAATGCCCGTGACGTAGGGCGCCTCATCCGCGCCGTACTTCACAAGGCTGCCGGCGCCCGGTCGCTTGATCCAACGCTTGGCCTCGGCGTAGGCGGCCGTGGAGATCTTCTCCGGCGGGAGAAGGGCCTGGAAAACGGCCCGGATTAGATCCCCTGCGTCGGCGTAGGCTGGCGCTTCAAGCAGCGGCATTGGGCTGGTGATAGGAGCCGAGCGCGCGCACAAAGGAGGTGCGCAGCTTGTCCAGTTCCTTACCGATTTCGTCCACCACCGGAGCGGGCAGGTTATGATTTCGGCCGATGCGGGCCGGAAAGCCATCCAAGCTTTGCGACAGGCTGGCAACGGCGGCGTTGAGCGCCATGCGGACATCCGTGACAGGGACGAGGTGCCCGGCCTCTCGTGCCTCCTTCGCCAGGAGCATGCGCGTCTTCACCGCGGCGAGCTGCTGGGCAGGCGTGAGACCAGCGGCCTCCAAGGACGGGTCTTCGTCGAAGGGGAGGCGGAGCTCGCTCAGCAGGTCGGTCCGGCTGGCGGCCTCCTCAGCCTCCTGGGCGCGTGTATCGCGCAGGAACTCGATGACGGCGTCGGCATCGAACTGCCAGGATTCGCCGCTGCGACCCTGACGCTCGATCGGCATATCGGGGTACTTGGCGATGATGCTGGACATCGTCGGCAGCGAGACGCCGAGCAGCTTCGCCAATTCCGCCTTTGTTACCTGAGGCATGCCGGGGCTCCGACAACAAGAAGAACAACACAAACCAATGTTTTCAATATCAACGAGTGCCCGCTTCCGCGCCCTGCCCGCCCGTATACGCCTGAGCCGCAGGAGGGACCCGGACTTTCGCGCAATAATGTTGCGCGAAACGGAGCGGGTCCGGCCGGGCCGATGCCACGCTGCAGCCTTCGCCCGCAGCCAAGGCCGGGCCAACCCGGCCCGCCATGCCGAACATTTTCGTCATGGGGATAAGGGGGCCATCAGGTCGGCACCTGCAGGGCGCGGCGCTGGACGCTGACCTCCTGCTCCTGGCCGAAGAACGTCATGAGCACCTTGACCCGCTCCCCGCCACGATCGGCCTTGAGCAAGGCAGGCTGCGCGAAGAGCGCCTTGTCGAGAAACGAGATCGGCGCGCCGGGCTCGAGGATGATGGGCCGCTCCGCAAGGGCGCCCTCGCCCTCGGGGTCGCCGGTGCCATCGATGGCGCCACCGATCGCCCCGCGGGCCCTGTCGATCAGCCCTTCCACCACGCCGACCGGCATCGGGATGGGCGCCCCAAGCTCCCGGACACCGAGGATGGCGTCGACGTGGTTTCCCTTCTTCCGGATGGCGCCCCAGCCGCCACGCCGCACATCGAAGAGCACGAACAGGTAGCCCGGGAACAGCGGCTCGAGCACGTCGTCGCGGCGAAAGCCTCGGACGATGACGCGCGGCCAATGCACGTCGAAGCCCTCGCGCCGGATGGCGAGCCGCGCTCGCGCCCCCTCCATGGGGCGGTGCTGGATGCAGTACCAGCGGGCGGCGGGGATCTGGAATTGCTTACGCACCGGAGGAGCCTGAGCTTCTTCCGGTGCTTCGGAGCGCCGAGGCGTCTCCGGCAGGGTCGAGGGGTTGGCCAAGCCATGCCGCTCTACGTCTGCTTTCAGCGCGCTGTTTGCCATCGTCACTTCCATCCCGTCAAGCATCTTTCTCGCCCCCATCACGCTGCGTGCTGCTGCGACCGCGCCAGGCGCGGCGGCGGGCCGCGATAGCCGCTCTCTGCCCATGCGCGGTGCTGCCGGTCCAAGTCGGTTTCCTCGTGCCCGTAGAAGGCGGCCGCCGTGCCGCTGCCGCCCGACGCCGCCGCGCCGATCTCGGCCTTCACCTCGTTCCGAAAGAAATTGAGGCTGAACACCTTCGCGGGGTCGAAGCCCTTTTCGCCAGCCTGGCGGTGCACGGCGCGCATGATGATCTCCGGCGTCGCGCCAGCAGCCATCCAATCACGGACCGGTGTCCACACGATGCGCGGGCTCGACAGCCCAAGCTCAGCGACGATCCGTCGAGCCACCTGCTGCCAATCGCCATCGCGCGCGACTGACTGAGTAGTTTCTGACTTAAGAGAAGAACTACTAGTAGTACGAGGCGCCGCGCCCGCCGACGCGGTTTCCCATCGCTGGGTTTCGCTGGGTTTCTCAGGCGTGCCGCCTGCGATGGGATACAGCATCTCGCGCTGTCGCCGTTGGTGCATCTGCTCGGCGGTCTCCCCCTTACGGGGACGCCCACCATGCGAGCCATTATGGCGCGCCACCGCGGCTCGTGCGGCCACGGCACCGAGCGACGGGCACGACAGCCGCCCCTTCTCATCCCGAGCAAGCAGGCCGGATTCGACGAGGGTTTCCAGTTGGGTTTCCACCTCGGAAACCTCCATGGAAACCAAAAGCGAAACCCGACGCGCATCGGCGAACGGAATTGCACCGGCATAGGAGGGCGTGGCCATCAGCTTCACGAGCTGGAAGCACAGCCAGCGCGCGCCACCGGGCAGCGTCTTGAACCAAGGCGTGCCTTCGAGCATCGCCTCGATCCGGTCGCAGGAGCATCGGCTTCCCATCGGTTCGACTTTCGGTTTCTTGGGTTTTCAGCGCCGGCCCGAAGGCCGGAGGAGGCGCATCAGGAACGGGCTGCGCAGGTACGGATCAGCCACGCCACGCTCGAGCAGCCGGAGCTCCAGCAGCATCGCGAGGGCCGTCTCCATCTCACCTCGATGACAGACCACCTGCTCAGAGAGGCGCGCAGCGTCTTCGACGAGGCCGTACCCGGTATGCGCCCGGTCCAGCATGGCGAGGACGAGATAGAGCCACACAGCGCCCACGGTGAGCGGCAGGGAGGCGATCTCCCGATCCTCGACGAGGTGCTGGAGGATGGCGGGCGCGTGGCGCATGGCGGCGGGCGTCATGACGTCACATGCCCAGCGCGCGCAGGTAGAGATCGAGCAGCGTCTGCTGCTCCTCGAATTCGGCCGGCTCCATCTTCCGGACGCGGAGCACCTGGCGCAGCACCTTCACGTCGAAGCCCGCGGATTTGGCCTCTGCGAAGATGTCCTTGATGTCGTCGGCGAGGGCCTTGCGCTCCTCCTCCAGCCGCTCGATGCGCTCGATGAGGGAGCGCAGCCGGTCGGAGGCGATGCCGCCGACATCCTCGCCCTCAGCCAAGGCCTTAGGTCGCGCCATGCTCGCCTCCTATTCCGGCAGGCCGGGAATGGCCGGCTCGCGCGCCTCATCCCGGGGCTGATCGTTGAAAAACCAGGTGCTGGGCCCGTCGAAGCGCAGCCGGACGGGCCCCACGGGCCCCTGGCGCTGCTTCGCGATGATCAGCTCGGCCTTGCCTTCCGCCGCCTCGACGGCGCGGCCCCAGGCGTCCAGGCGCTCATTCCAGGCCTCGGCGCCTTCCTTGGCCTTCCGCTCCGGCTTGTCCTGCAGGAGGTAGTAGTGCTCGCGGTAGAGGAAGGTGACGATGTCCGCCTCCTGCTCGATCTCGCCGGAATCGCGGAGGTCACTCAGCGTCGGGCGCTTGCTGTCCCGCGTCTCCACGCCGCGCGAGAGCTGCGACAGCAGGAAGACAGGGACCTCCAACTCCATCGCGAGATACTTGAGGTCGCGCGCAAGCTCACCGATCTCGATGGTCCGGTTCTTGAAGCCACTGGCGCGCTGGCTGGGCTGCATGCGCCCGAGATAGTCGACGACAATGGCGTCGAGGCCCACGCGCCGCTTCATCAGGCGGGCCTTCTGGCGGATGGAGGCCGCCGTCTGGCGGGAGCTATCATCCCAATGGATGGGGAGCGCGCCGATCCGCCGCGCCGCCATGGCCAGCGCGCGGGCCTCATTGCCGCTCCGGGCAAGCGGCTGCCAGTTGCCCTGCTCATCCTCGCATCCGGCGCGCAGAGCTGCCGTGATGGGCTGGCCCGATGCCGAGGCCACGGCCCGGGCCAACACCTGCTTCGCCAGCATCTCCGCCGAAGCGTAAAAGATGCGGCTGCCCGCCGCAGCCGATCGTGTGGCAATGCCCAACGAGAGAGCGGTCTTGCCCATGGCCGGCCGCGCGCCGCAGAGGATGAGCTGGCCGCCCATCATGCCGCCGGTCATGCGGTCGAAGCCCGCGTAGCCCGTCGTGATGCCCGCCAAACCACCCTTGCGGGCCGCGGCCGCGTCGAAGTTTTCCATCACCTCACGCGCCACGGTGGCGCTATCGCGCGCCTCTCCTCCACCGGAGCCATCGCGCGACAGGTCGGCGAGATCGCTGTCGAGGCCCGACAGGATCGCCGGAGCGCTCAGCTGCGGGTCGTTGCTGAACGCCGCCTCGGCCGCCGCCGCGCATTTGTCGATGATCTCACGCCGGAGCCAGAGCTCGCGGATCTCGCGGGCGTACTCGCCCACGCCGATGATGCTGACCATCGAGCCGAGCAGCCGCCGGACATAGGCCGGGCCACCCGCGTCATCGAGCTCATGGTTGCCCTCGAAGTCCTGGCTGACGGTGACAGCATCCGCCAGACGGCCGCTCTCGATCCGCAGGCGGATGACCTCGAAGATCTTGCCATGCACCTCATCGGCGAAATGGCGCGCCTCGAGCTGCCCCCCGAGCCGGTCATAGGCCTTGTTGTTGGCCAGGAGCCCGCCGAGCAGAGCCTGCTCGGCCTCGAGGTTGGCGGGCGGGAGCCGAAGCGGCGATACGATGGAATGAGCCGGGAAATTCATCGGTTCGGAATTCTCACTTTTGCGTATCGGGGGACGTGCTGGAGGCCGAGCGCGCGCAGCAGACCGGGGCCGGGATCGCGGCGACCGTGGAGCACCTCGGTGATGCTGGAGGGAGCGAGGCCGTAGTGCCTCGCCCAGGCCTTCTGGCCGCCCGCGGCCGCGCAGGCCGACTTGATCAGCGCATAGACTTGCTCGAGGCCCAGGAGCTTGAGGGTCATTCCAGGTCGCTCAGCATCTTCTGGACGGCGCCCTGGGCCTCGACCGCGGCCGTCTCGATATCGCCAAGCTCGTGGGCGAGATGCACCATCTCCTCGCGCGTCAGCTTGCCGTCGGCCATGGCCTCGGCCCAGGCCGCGAAGGCCTCGCCGCACTCCTTGCCGATCTTGGCCATACGGCCCGCCAACTCACCCACCGCCATGGCGACGCGCCGGATCAGGCCGTGCCCAGAGAGGCGCGCGAGCTCGGCCGTGACGAGAGGCTTGCCGGCCACCATCTCGAGCGCCGCGATCACGTCGACCGGCGCGACAAGTGGCTTCTCCATGGAGGTGTAATTCTGCAGCTGCTGCCAGCTGACGCGCACGCCGGGGATGGCGGCGGCAGCCTCGAACCCGCCGCAGAGCTGGACGAGCTGCAGGGTCAGGGCCTTGAAGATCCGCTGTTGCGGCGTGAGCTCAACGTGGCCGCTCATGAGCGAGGCCCTCCAGGACGCGTTGTAGGGTTCAAGGTGCGGAGGACCTGCAGGTGCGTCAGGGTCTGCGCATGGCGATCACGCATGATGCATGCCTCCAGATGTGGCAGGCTCAGCCTCCAAGTCAGAGGACGAGGAACACCTATGGCCATCGCCATCGCCTGGTTGCCCGAGGCGACCTATGCCGAGTTTCGGAAAGCTCAGGTCGACGCCAACAATCTCCCGATCACATGGATCGAGTGGAAAACCCGCATCGAAAAGCAGCTGTCGCAATTCCCCGCCAGCAGCCTTGTCCGCGTCGAGATCAAACTCGAGGAGCTGCAGGCATTCTGCGCGGAGACAGGACGCCGCATGGACCGGGACGGCAGGGCGACCTTTGCCGCCGCCGTTGCCAGTGGCTGGAAGCGCCAGACGACACACTGAGGCAAGGAGCCGGCCAGCCATCATGCGGCCTCGCTGGGCTGGATCAGTTGATGAGCAAGGTGATTCGCCGCAGGCCCCGAAAGGCTCTGCTGGAATTCAACCCGACCGTCCCGCAGGATGGTCATAACCTTCGATCCATCAGGTCTCGTCGCAACCTCAATCGTGGTGAACGAGAGTGCGCCGATGGTGACGCTGCCGGGGCGAAGGTCGAAATGAGGGAGAGATATAGACGTGCTGGGACTATCCGACATTCTTGCGGTCCTCGATCGCTGGCCTACCTGGAAGGCCCTGAAAGAAGCCCCCGCGCGCATCGAGGCGCTCGAGAAACGGCTGTCTGCGCTGGAGGCGAGCCCCACCAATCCGGAGACTGTGTGCCCGGTGGATGGGACGCAGATGAAGTGGGAGGGCGAGGTGCCAAGCCGACACTTCGGCGTCTTTGGTCAGATGGACGAGACGTGGCGTTGCCCGGCCTGCGGTTTGGCGCGCATCGTGCAGCGCAAGCCTGGATAGGCGCATCACGCCGGCTCGTTGGGCTGGGCAACTGCCAGCGAGATCTGTGCCATCGCCGCGGGGAAGAGGTCGTTGGGCAACACTTCCCCGCCAGTCGCACGGACGATAGCCGCGACCAAAGAGGCCTCCGGCGCGGTTTCGCCCCGGCAAAGTCGGCTGATGGTGGACGAAGCGACGCCCACCCTTGCGGCGAAGGCCATGCGAGTCTCTCGATGATTGGCCAGGTAATCGGCGAGGGTCATGGAGATAGGTTGCACACAATGCACCCTAAACGCAAGAGTCAGGTTGCATTGAAGGCCGCCGCAATTGGGTGCGGCAAATGCAACAATGCGGCATGAATTCTATTCGCCAAATTCGGGTGAAGGCCGGCCTCAAGCAGGCCGAGGTGATCCGCGACAGCGGTCTCGATAAGAGCAGCGTGTACCGCTACGAAAAAGGCGATATCCCGCTCTTCAACGAAGGGGCGATCGCTATCTTCGGTGCGATGGGCTACCGAACTGAGGACGAAATCCTCGGCGCCTTATCCGGATCGGTCGCGCCTCTCATTGGTTACGTGGGAGCAGGGGCCGTCGTTATCCCGGTCGAAGACGACCGAGAAGTCGTCGACACACCCCCTGGCCTGATCGAGCCCTTCGCGGTGCGCGTGAGGGGCACATCCATGGTGCCCGCCTACCGGGATGGCGACGTTTTGATTTGCGATGTGCAGCCAGTGACCAGCCGAGAGATCCTGAACAAGGACTGCGTCGTGCTAACCATCGATGGGCGTCGGCTGGTTAAGAAAGTCCTGCCTGGCGCTGGCTCAGCCGTTCAACTATTGAGCTACGAAACACAAGAGGCGGAGCAGAATGTTTACCTGCAAAGCGCCGCGATCGTGCGTTGGGTGAAGAGGGGCTGACATGACGGGCGAAGTCGAGACTTACCTGAGGGCGCGGGCCGCCTACCTGAAGGCTGCGGAAAAGGCTGAGGCGAGCGGCGAGAGCATCAAAAAGATTGGCGAAGCTCTGGAACGCCTGCACACAAAAATCACAGTCATCAATCCAGGTGAAGAACGGGCACCGAGCACGTCCAATTTCTACGATTGCCAGATCGAACGTGATTCCTGGCCCCCGATCGACGAAGTCCTGCATATATCGGAAGCCTACCATGCCGCGCATACGGCCATGAGCGACGCATGGAAGGCCATCCCGCCGCCTGACCGGGATGGTGTTGAGGCGCCTGGTGCTGTCAAAACGCGCCGCCAGCGCCAGCGCTCGCGGTACTAGTCCCGAGAAGGCACGTACGACCCATCGCTGGAAAAACTCAGGCGGCCGCCTGCGCCCGTTGGGATGCGGATGCGCATGATCTCGCCGGTCGTGCGCTCGTGGATCTGACCAACGGCCGTTAATAGCGCGATGATCAGTTGGCGCTCCGTAAACTCGGGGCGGACATGGGCCGCGTCCTCCATCTGAGGGAGGCCCGCCCTCTTCGCCAGAAATTCCATCCACTCCAAGGCACGACCGAGCTTCGCCTCGATTGCATCCAACCTCGCTTCAACATCCGCCATCAATGCACCCTCTGCCCTAAGTTACAAACTTCTACATGACATAAGGTGCGTTGTATGCACCTTTTTCTCTTGCGCTTAGGATGCATCCAATGCAACCTCCATCGCACACGCCGATGGAGGGCCGCATGGCCAGCAAGCAGCACTACGACGTCGCCCTGCGCCTGGGTGATCTGACCCACTCTTCACTGGCCCTCTCGGCCGATGACACCGAGCAGGCCGAGCGCCTGGCGCGCATCGATGCCCACCGGACGAGCGGCGGCGGGCCTGGCAATTGGGAGATCGTTTCTCTCGATCGGGTGCCGGCCCCGGTGCGGCGGGCCGCCTGATGGGCCAGCTCCCCTTGACCTGCGCCGACCAGGGCGACCTGCCGCGCTGGATCTCCGTTGTCGCGTGGCTCACCGACATCGCCGCGCTGGTCCTCATCGTGTGGGCGCTCCGCGTGTGGGAGCTCTTCGCGTGAGCGCCGCCAACGCAGCCCGCCCCGCGCTCGACCTCCCGCCGACCACGACGGACCTCGAGCGCCTGGCCGAGCGCATCCTCGGCATGCCGGGCCTCACGCCGGACGATCTCCTTGTCGCGGCTGACGCCATGGCCGAGGCGATCCGAGAGGCCCCCTCCAACGCCGACCTGCGGCGCCTGCGCAGCAGCGAAGCGCGGCTCCGCCTGCGCGCCAAGGCCTGCGGCGTGCCGGGCCAGCTGCAGGCCGCGGCGCTGCTGCGCGTCTGCCCGGTCACCGCCGGTTCGGTCGGCATGCTGCGCGCGGCACTACCCGGCTCCTGCCGCGCCTGGGGCTGGTCGCCGCTCCTCAACGCCATCGAGGCCGCGGCCGCCGCGCAGGAGCGTGGAGCATGATCGGCGCGGCCGTTCTGCCCCGCATGGCGCTCGCGCTGCGGCTGCTGGCCTGGCCCGCCGGCCGCATCGCGCCGCCGCCTGCCATCGCCTTCCCGGCGCCCGCGCCCCCGACCGCCATCGAGGATGACCTCGGCGAGCTGCGCTACCTGATCACGTCGCGCGGCGTGCAGCCGGTGCGCCTGGGCCGCGGTGAGCGCGAGCGGCACGGCTATCGCGAGGTCCGCGCCTACAACATCGCCGACGACGGCCGGCCGGTGCTGGTGCCGCGCTGGCGCCGCGTGGAGAGCCTGCACCCGACGGTCGACGCCGCGCGCGTCGCCTATGTCCGGGTCTATGAGCGCAGCTGCACGCATTTCCGCGGGACCACGCGGCGCGCGGTGCAGACGAGCCTGCTCGACCTCGCGCCTGGCTCCGGCCCGCGTCGCCGGCCTCTCGCCCAGGGCGCCATCGCCCTCGGCCTCGCCTACGCCCTCACCTGGGGCCTCGATCTCCTCGAATGGAGCATGCACCCATGATGCCCTCCTTGGCGGCGCAGCTGGAGCGCGCCCTCACCGACGTCGAGCAGCTGCAGACGAGCCTGCACGCGGCCCACGGCATGCTTCGGGAGGCCAGGGCGCGACTGACCCTGCACATGCTTAGCAGATGCGCGGGGGCGCCTCTGAAGCTGAGCACTGACCAGGCACTACTCGACCGGATCGACCGCCTGCTGCCGCGCGTCGCCGGCGCCAACGTCGCGGCCGATCGTGATGAGGACGAGCTGGACCGGGCCGCCGCCGCGGTTGCGGAGGCCATCGTCACCGCGCCCGAGGACGAGGATCGGCAAGAGGCCGCTGCCTGCGCCGCAGCCTCCGCCATCGCGGCCGTCCCGCGGCTCGAGCGCAAGGGCAACCGGGGCAGACTGCCCTCCACCTGGACCGACGAGCGCCTGCGGCTGCTCGACGCCGAGGGCCACAACATCAGCCAGCACGGCAAGGATCTGCTCGCGCGCGTCAATGCGCTGGAGGGCCCGCCCTGCGCGAGCGTCGGCGCGATGCGCGTCAAGTATCGGCTGCGTCTGGACGCGGGCCTCATCAAGCCTCCCACGGCGCCCGCAGCCAAGCCGGCGCCCGCCAAGCCGTCCACCATCCCCGAGGAGGACAAGGCCGAGGCGCGCCAGATGATCCAGCAGGGCCGCGGCGCGCTCGACCTGGTGGCCTGGTTCGGCTGGGACCTCAGCGAGGCCCAGGATTTCGCCGAGGCAGTCCGCGCCGAGCCCAGGAAGAGCGCGGCGTGATGGCGGACGACATGGACCGCGCCGCCGAGCTCACCGAGCTCCAGACGGCTGCCCACATCGCCGCGGCTCGCCCCGCGAGCGGCCCGGGCTCCCGCTACTGCGTCGATTGCGACGTCGAGATCCCGCAGCGCCGGCGCGACAAGCATCCGTCGGCGATTCGCTGCGTCCCCTGCCAGGAAACCATGGAGGCCCCGCGTGTCCGATAAGCAGTCCTTCGCGATCCAGGCCGGCGCGCTGCGCGCCGCCTTTGCCCGTGCCGTCGCGGTGACGGAACGCCGCAATACCATCCCCATCCTCGCCCACCTCCATCTCGAGGCGAAGGATGGCGTGCTGACGGTGCGGGCCACCGACCTCGAGATCCGGATCAGCATCGAGGCCAAGGGCGACGGTGACCTGCCGCCCATCACGGCCAGCGCCGCGCGCCTCGCCGCCCTGCTGCCGCACATCCGCGAGGAGCAGACAGTGACGCTCACGCGGGCCAAAGGCGGCCAGCTGGAGCTGGCGGCGGGCACGATGCGCGTGCAGCTCTTCGCGCTGGAGGTCGAGGATTTCCCGACTGAGGCTGCCCCTGCCTGGGCCGCGAAATGGACCGTGCCCGCCGGCGACCTCCGCGCCCTGCTTGATCGGACGATGCACGCGGTCAGCACCGAGGAGACGCGCTATTACCTGAACGGCATCTACCTCCACCCGCCGCACGATGACGAGGCGCGGAACCTGCGCGCCGCCTCGACGGATGGGCATCGATTGATGCTCGCCGAGATACCGCTGCCGGCGGGCGACATGCCTCTCGCGGGCATCCTACCCCGCAAGACCGCGAACATCCTGCGCGCCATGCTGGCGCAGCTGCCGCCGGGCCGGCCGGTCGAGGCCCGCCAGACCGATTCGCGCATCGAGTTTCAGGCGGGCAGCTGGACCTTCAACAGCAAGCTCATCGACGGGACGTTCCCCGACTATCGCCGCGTGATGCCGGCCGACGGCTTAGGCGAGGCGCTGCAGATCCTGGACCCGCGCCGGATGATGGAGGCGATCCAGTCGGTATCGGCCATCAGTGACGAGCGCAGTCGCCCCATCAGGGTCACCAATGGGAGCGGGCTGGCGGTCACGCTGCATTGCCGCCAGCCGGAAAACGGGGAGGCTCAGCTCGATGTTCCGGCTGAGGTCGCCGCGTGGGCCAGCAACGGTGCGCACCCCGAATTCGGCGTGCAGGCCCGCTATCTGCTGGACACCTTGCGCGTCTTTCGCGGGGGCGAAGGGCTGACCTTCCGCGTGGAGGACGGCCGGGCGCCGATCCGCGTCACCGGCGCCGAAGGCGTGGCCGTGCTCATGCCGATGAGGGTGTGACCATGCTGACCCTCTCGATCAAACAGCCCTGGGCCTGGCTCATCGCCAACGGCCACAAGGACATCGAAAACCGCGACTGGAAGACGCAGCTGCGCGGCCGCATCCTCATCCACGCCGGCAAGAAGCATGACGGCTCGCCCGCCGATTGGGACTGGCCCGACATCGCCCGGCCCGACCATCTCGACTATGGCGGCATCGTCGGCGAGGCCGAGATCGTCGACTGCGTGGACGCGTCGGCCTCGCCCTGGTTCACCGGCCCCTACGGCTTCGTGATCCGCAACGCGCGGCCGCTGCCCTTCCGGCCGTATCGTGGGCAGCTGGGCTTTTTCCAGGTTCCCCGCGCATGAGCGCCGCGCATAACGCCGCCCGGCGGCCGCGCAGGATCTCGCCCGAGCGGCTGCCCGAGAACCTCCGCCTGAATCTGCGCATCGGCGCGGATGCCCCGGCTGGGCTGGTCGGGCCCTGCTGGCACTGGATCGGCCGCCTGAACCGCAACGGCTATGGCCGCGCCTGGCACAAGGGCCGCGAGCCCGTGGCGCATCGCGCGGTCTATGAGGAGCTGGTCGGCCCTATCGCGCCCGGCCTCGTCCTCGACCATCGTTGCCGCACGCGCTGCTGCTGCAATCCGGCGCACCTCGAGGCGGTGACGGCGCGGACCAACACGCATCGCGGCGAGGCCGTCTTGTTCGGCGCGCGACGGCCGATCGGAGCGACCGCATGAGCCCGCTCGCGACGCCCTGGGACGGCGCGCCGGTAAAGCCGGAGAACACCTACGTGGCCCGCTTTATCGCCGCCGCGCTGACGCGGGCATGTGAACTGCCTGACTACACGTCGCCGGACGATCAGCCCGATATGCTCGGGCTGACCTGCGACGAATTCGTCCAGGTCCTGGAGGAGACGTTCGAGGAGTTTCCCGTCCGCACCGACGCCGACCTCGGCGCCGCGTGGATCAACGGGCGAGATGCGGCCGAGGAGTGCTTTTGGACGCTCCCGGCGACTGCGCCTGCCGAAGCCATCGCCATGGCACCCGAGGAGTATGGGCGCAGACGCGATGCTGCCCGACTGGCCGCACTGCAAGCCCTCACCCCGCCGCCCGACCTCGGCGCGGCGCTGGCCACCGCGCTGGAGCAGGCGCGCGGGGAGGCGTATGCGGCGGCACCTGACGCCTCCGATCCCACCGAGCGGTTTATCCGCGACATGGCGGCCGAGTTGCGGCGCGCCCGCGCGAAGTTCCCGGGCGACCGGATCATGACCATCGCTCTCGCGGAAGAGTTCGGGGAGTTGTGCAAGGCCATGCTGGAGGAGAGCGCGGAAGCGGTCTGGAAGGAGGCGGTGCAGACTGCCGTTATGGCGGCCCGCGTCGCGATCGACGGCGACAGTTCGGTCGATGAGTGGCGCGCCGCGAAGGGGCTGGACAACCACCGCGCCCGCACGCCCGCGACCGGAGGGCAGGCCGATGGCGGATGAGCGGCAGATGGGCGGCGTCCTGCGCCGCCTGGAAACGCGCGTGGCGGGTTGGATTTCCCGCCGCGCGGAAGATCGCCTGATGGAGCGCTTCGGGGGCATCCAGCGCTGCCCCTGGTGCCGTCAGTTCGCCCAGACGCAGCCCGGATGGTCATTCCGCCCCTGGGATGATGACGCGTCGCTTGACGTGCTGACGTGCGGCGTTTGCCGCGGAACCAGCGTGTGGCTTTTCGGTATGGGAATGCACGCGATGGGGCCTCTCGACCCGCCTCGCCCTGACCCGGAATTCCCCAATTATGTGGAGCGTACCCGCGCCCTCGCCGCGCAGGCCGAGGGAGGGGCGTGATGAAGATCACCGTCCTCAACGCCACCATCGTCGATCTGGGCCGCGTGCCCGGCCTCGTCGAGCAGTACAGGGAGGCGGGGTACGCAGATGGGAGCCGGGCACGGCAGCGAGACTGCGCGATCTATAGCCGCGGGTTAGCTGATCCTCGGAGCGCCGCGGTTTGGGGCGGTCCGAGCCATATCCGGGTCGCGTTCCCGCTACAGGAGGAGCCACCCCATGGTTGACCCCGCCACCATCGCGCGCGGGCTCAGCCCGGCGCAGGCCAAGGCGCTGTTGTGGCTGCCGGAGGATGGCTGTGTGCGGCTGCTCGATTGGGGGGCCGACAAGGAGATGGGTAACGCGCTCTACGAGCTTTGGCAGATGGGTTGCGTCGCCAACGTTGTCGTTTCCGCTGTCGAATGCGGCGGCCACGGGCTTCGCTCCCTCGGCCTCGCCGTCCGGGCTGCCCTCCAGCGCACGGAGGCGGGCGATGGCGGGTGATGCGGTGAGGGACACCTGCCTAAGCGAGGCATCGCCAGCGGAGATGCGGGAGTGGGAGGATCTGACGTCCCGCGCTCGCGAGCTGGACGAGCGGCGCAAATCAGTCACAGCGCGTCTCAACGTGCTGCGTCAGCGGCTCTGCCAACGCAGACTCGCCCGCGAGCGCGGCCAGCCTTTCATGGCCAGGAAGCCCAGGCTCGGCCAGCAACGGCGCGAGCGCGCGGGAGGTGACGACGATGGGTGATACCCTGCCCTACTGGCCGCGTGCGCTCCGGGAGCCGCTGGCCGCCGCCTACGTCGGGCTCTCGGGCAGCACGTTCCGCCAAGTGGTGGTGCCGGCGGTGCCAGCCGTCAGGCTCACCACCGGCCGAGTGGCGTGGCTCCGTGAGGATCTGGACGCGTGGCTGGACAAGCTCAAGCCGCCCGCGCTTGACTCACACCGCCTCGCTGCGGACGCTCCGCACCCGGAGATACCTAATGTCAGAGACGCCATCGCCGCCGGGCTCGCCGCCCTCTCGTCCAAAAGGCGTGCGCGGGGTTCGCGCGCGGCGGGCTGACGGAACCGAGGCCGTCTACTGGTATTGCCGGGTAACCGGCGCACGCCTCCCTGACATCGCCGACCCAGCATTCTCCGCGGCGCTTGCCGCGGCCCGGGGGGTATCGAGTGCGCGCTACGCCGAGGGCACAATCGGCGCCCTGATCGCAGACTGGCGGCGCTCCCGCGAATGGGCCGAGACATCCAGCAACACACGGACCAACCGTGATCGATACCTGGCCGCAATTGAGGTACCGGCCTGGAGTGCGCGAGCCGCGGTGGACTTGGCTCCGGCGGAGATGCGCCGCCTGCGGGCGGATCTCCTCGATATGCGCGACGCCATCGCGCACGCGCGCGGCCCCGGGGCTGCCACAGTATTTGGCCAGTCCGTCGCCGCCCTATTCGCCTGGGCGGTCGATCGCGGCCGCATGGCCATGTCGCCGCTTACGCGGCTGCGATCACTCCCCGGGGGGCACATACCAGCCTGGACGGAGGCCGATGCTCGACACGCCATGCAGGCATGGCCAGAGCCCGTGCGCCGCGCCGTCGTGCTCGCCTACCATCTCGGGCAGCGGAAGGGCGATTTGAGCCGGCTACTATGGGACGCCTACGACGAGGCCGCGGGGGTCATTACGCTCCAGCCGGAAAAGACGCGCCGCTATCGCGAGGCGGCCGGCAAGCCTCCCCTTCGGCTGATCGTCCCGGCCGCCCTGGCTTGGGAAATGCGGCGCTGGCGGGCGGAGGCGCCTACGGCTACGCATATCCTGACCCGGGCAGACGGTCGCGAGTGGACCAAAATGGCGCTCTCCACCGCCGTCCGCGCAATGCTCCGCGCCGAAGGCTGGCCCACCAAACGGGGTCTGCACGGGCTTCGGCGTCTCCGCGCGCAGATGCTCCTCGAGGCGGGGAACGGCGATGGCGAGATAGCTGCCGCGCAGGGATGGGACTCGTTGCGGACCGTTCACCTCTATACGGAAGGGGCGGACCAAGAGAAGATGGCGCGCGCCGCCGTCGGCCGACTGGAAAAGGCCGCGTCAAAAGCCGTCAAAAACCGCAGGTAACTCATTGGAATAGCTTATTGTTGTCACTTGTGGAGCAAAGGATCACGGCGGAAGGGGCAACCCCGGCAATGGCGCAATGGTTCGCGGCGAAAGCCGCGGCCGGATCGGCGCTCGTCTTCTTTCGCATGGGCGATTTCTTCGAGCTGTTCCATGACGACGCCGAGGCCGCGAGCGAGGCGCTCGGCCTCGCCCTCACCCATCGCGGCGAGCATCAGGGCCGCCCCATCCGCATGTGCGGCGTGCCCGCCCACAGCCACGAGGCCTACCTCGCCCGGCTGATCCGGCGCGGCTTCCGCGTGGCCATCTGCGAACAGCTGGAGACGCCGGAGGAGGCCAAGGCCCGCCGCGCGCCGACGTTACGCCGCGAGATCGTTCGCATCGTGACGCCGGGAACCGCCACCGAGGAAGCGCTGCTCGACGCCGCGCGCCCGGCCTGGCTGCTGGCTCTGGTGCGGGGCGGCGCCGCCTGGATCGACGTCTCCACCGGCCTCTTCTTCACCCAGTCGGGCGCCGAGCCGGCCGCGCTCATCGCGCGCCTGGCCCCGGCCGAGATCCTGGCGGAAGAGGCGCTCGGCATCGAGGACGCCGTGCCCTCCCTGCCCCCGCGCGACGCCGCCTCCCGGCTGGCCGGCGCGCTGGGCGTCGCCTCGCTGGACGGCTTCGGAACCTTCGCCGAGGCCGAGGTCGCGGCGGCGGCCATGGCTGTCGAATATGTGCGCGCGGTGAATAACGGCGCCCTGCCCCGCCTCTCGCCGCCGGTGGCCGAGGGCGCCCGGGGCGTCCTGCTGCTGGATGCCGCCACGCGGCGCAGCCTCGATATCCTGGAGGGGCCGCGCGGCGCCTCGCTGCTGGCCGCCGTGGACCGCACCCTGACCGGCCCCGGCGCCCGCGAACTGGCGGCGCGCCTCGCCTCGCCGCTCGACGACCTTGCCGCGATCGGCGCGCGGCACGCGGCCGTGGCATCGCTGCATGCCGATACGCCGCGCCGGGCCGCGCTGCGCGCCGCGCTCAAGGGCGCGCCGGACATGGCCCGCGCCCTCGCCCGCATCAGCCTGGAGCGCTTCTCGCCCCGCGACCTCGGCGCCATCCGCGACGGGCTGCAGCGCGCCTCGGCGCTGGCGGTGGCGCTGGCCGGGGCGGAGCCCGCCCTGCTGGCCGGGGCGATCGCCCCCCTCTCCGCCGCGCCCGCCATCGCCGCCGAACTGGCCCGCGCCCTGGCCGCCGAGCTGCCCGCGCGGCTGGATGACGGCCATGTCGTCGCCGTCGGCTATGATGGCGAGCTCGATGCCCTGCGCCGCCTGCGCGACGACGCGCGGGGCGCCATCGCGGCCATGCAGGTCGACCTCGCCCAGGCCTGGGGCGTCGCCGCGCTGAAGATCCGCCACCACCAGCAGCTCGGCTACCTCGCGGAGGTACCCGCCGCCGCCGGCGAGAAGCTGCTGCGCGGCGCGCCCGCCATGGCCGTGGGCGACCTCGCCCCCATCCATCGCCAGAGCATGGCCAATGCGCATCGCTTCACCTGCGCGGCGCTGGCGAACCTCGACCGCCGCCTCTCCGAATCCGGCGAGCAGGCGGCGAAGCGCGAGCGCCTGGTCATCGCCCATCTGCGCAAGATGATACTGACCGAGGCCGAGCCCATCGCCGAGGCGGCGCGCGAACTTGCCGCCATCGACGTGCTCGCCGCCTCGGCCGAGCTCGCGACCGAGGGCGCCTGGTGCCGCCCCCATCTCACCGAGCGCCCGGACTTCGCCATCGAGGCCGGCCGCCACCCGGTGGTGGAGGCCGCCCTGCGCAAGGCCAAGGGGCCGGGCTTCGTGCCCAATGACTGCGATCTTTCGCCCGGCCGGCGCCTCTGCCTGCTCACCGGCCCCAACATGGCCGGCAAGTCGACCTGGCTGCGGCAGAACGCGCTGATGGTGATCCTGGCCCAGGCCGGGCTGTTCCTGCCGGCGACGGCGGCGCGCATCGGCCTGGTGGACCGCCTCTTCAGCCGCGTCGGCGCCGCCGACGACCTCGCCGGCGGGCGCTCCACCTTCATGGTCGAGATGACGGAGACCGCCGCCATCCTCAACCTCGCGGGCCCCCGCAGCCTCGTGGTGCTGGACGAGGTGGGCCGCGGCACCGCGACCTGGGACGGCCTGGCCATCGCGACCGCGGTGCTGGAATCGTTGCACGACCGGATCCGTTGCCGCACCCTCTTCGCCACGCATTTCCACGAGCTCACCGCGATGGCCGACCGGCTGCCGGAGATGCGCCTGGCCGCCATGCAGGTGCGCGAATGGCGGGGCGAGGTGGTCTTCCAGCACAGCGTCGCCGCCGGCGCGGCCGAGAAGAGCTGGGGCGTGCATGTGGCCAAGCTGGCCGGCGTGCCCACCCCGGTCCTGAAGCGCGCCGCCGCCGTGCTGGCCTCGCTCGAGGAACGCGCGCGCGAGGCGGCAGACCCGCTGACCGCCGAGATGCCGCTCTTCGCCCGGCCTGCCGCCCCGGCCCCGGCCAACCCAGTGTTGGAAGCTTTGGAGAGAATGGATCCCGACCGTCTCTCCCCCCGAGAAGCGCAGGATGCGCTTTACCACCTCAAGGCCCTCGCGGCCGAACCGGAAGCTCTGTAGGCTGACTGACATGAGGATGGCGACGGCCGCTCGGGCCGAGTTGAGCTTGCAGGACACGCTGCTTCCCGGCGGCGCGCCGATCGCGCGCGACGTCGCCCTCGGATTGCTGCGCCGTGAGCTCGGGCGGTTCCAGGCCCAGGTCCAACGCTCCTTCGAGAGCCAGGAGATCCATGGCCTGGGCGCCGCGCGGCAGCTCAGCCAGCACATGGACGGCATCCTCCACGCCATCCAGGATTACGCGGCGGCCATGGTGCCGCCGGCACCCGGGGCCAAGCTGATCGACTTCGCCCTGGTCGCGACCGGCGGCTACGGCCGCGGCGTCCTGGCCCCGCATTCCGACATCGACCTGCTCTTCCTCACCGAGCGCGAGGCCGGCCCCCGCACCCGGCGCATGATCGAATTCATGCTCTACCTGCTGTGGGACCTTGGCCTGAAGGTCGGCCACGCCACGCGCGGCGTGAAGGAGTGCATCACCGAAGGGCTGAAGGACGCCACGATCCTCACCGCCCTGGTCGATGCGCGCCTGCTGTCGGGCGAGGAAACGCTCTTCGACGCCTTCCTCGAGGCCTTCACGGCGCTGCGCGCCCAGGGCCTCGCGCCCTTCCTCGCCGCCAAGCGCAGCGAGCGCGCCCTGCGCCATTCCCGCTATGGCCAGAGCCCCTTCCTGGTCGAACCGCATGTAAAGGAAGGCCGCGGCGGCCTGCGCGACCTCCAGACCCTGTACTGGCTGGCGCGCTACGCCTTCGGCGTCCGCCGCATGCACGATCTGATCGGCCCCGATAGCCCCGGCGGCGGCCTGCTGACCGAGGGTGAGGTGCGCGGCATCGCCCGCGCCTGGGACTTCCTCTGGACGCTGCGCTTCCACCTTCACTACGTGACCGGCCGCGCCGAGGAACGTCTCACCTTCGACCTCCAGCCCGTCATCGCCGCCCGCATGGGCTACACCCGCCACGGCGCGCAGGACGGCGCCGAGCGGCTGATGAAGCACCTCTTCCTCACCGCGCGGGAGGTCGTGCGCCTGTCCCGCGTGCTGGAGCCGGCCATCGAGCGCGCCGCACTGGGCCCGCCCGCGACGCGCAAGGGCGGCGACGACGGGATCGCGGCCCTCGGCCTCGCCTTCGCCGACGGCAAGCTGGTCGCCGCCCCGCCCGACCGCGACTTCTCCCGCGAGCCGGTGCTGATGCTGCGCATCGTGAAGGCCGCGCGCGACCGCAACCTCGAGATCCATCCCCTCGCCATCCGCGCGCTGATCCGCCACTCCCGGCAGGCCGACCGCCTGCGCGGCGACCCGGAGGCGAGCAAGCTCTTCATCGACCTGCTGACGGGCAAGGACGGCGCCAAGTGGCTGCGCCTGCTGAACGAGACCGGCTTCCTCGGGCGCTTCATCCCCGAATGGGCGCGCATCGTCGGCCTGATGCAGTTCGACACCTATCACGTCTTCACGGTGGACGAGCACACGATCGAGGCCATCGACGTGCTGCAGCAGATCGACCGCGGCGAGCTGAACGAGATCGCGCCCGTCGCCACCGAGTTGATGGGCCAGCTGCAATCGCGCCGGGCGCTCTACGTCGCGGCCCTGCTGCATGACGTCGCCAAGGGCCGCGGCGGCGACCACAGCGAGCTCGGCGCCCGTCTCGCTCAGGAAATCTGCCCGCGCCTGGGCATGAGCGCGGAGGAGACCGAAACCGTCTCCTGGCTCATCCTGCATCACCTCCTCGTCTCGCAGACCGCCTTCAAGCGCGACATCGAGGACCCCAAGACCATCCTCGACATCGCCGACCAGGTGCAGTCGCCCGAGCGGCTCCGCCTGCTGCTGGTGCTGACGGTCGCTGACATGCGCGCCGTGGGCCCGCGCGTCTGGAACGCCTGGAAGGCCACCCTGCTGCGCGAGGTCTACTGGCGGGTCTCCGAGGTGCTCGCCGGCGGCATGACCGTGCCCGAGCGCGACGTCCGCGTGGCCCGCGCCAAGGAGGCGGCGGCGGCCATGCTGCCGGCCTTCACCAAGGCCGAGGCGGAGATGTTCCTGGGCCTGGGCTATCCCGGCTACTGGCTCTCCTTCGATTCCGAGACCCATGCGCGCCACGCCAGCATCATCCGCGAGGCCGAGGCCGATAAGGCGCCGCTGACCGTCCGGACCCGCGTGCTGGCCGATCGCGCGGTGACCGAGGTCACCGTCTATTGCAGCGACCATCCGGGCCTGTTCAGCCGCATTTCCGGCGCGCTGGCCGTGGCCGGGGCCTCCATCGTGGATGCGCGCATCCACACGCTCACCAACGGCATGGCGCTCGACACCTTCTGGGTGCAGGACAACGAGGGCGGGGCCTTCGACGCGCCGCATCGCCTGGCGCGCCTCTCCGTGCTGATCGAGCAGGCGCTGTCCGGCCGGCTCAAGATCACGGCCGAGATCCAGAACGTCCGGCGCGAGCCCGCGCGGCTCGCCGCCGTCACCGTCCCGCCGCGCGTGGTGGTGGATAACTTCGCGTCCAATACCCACACCGTCGTCGAGGTGAACGGGCGGGACCGGCCGGGCCTGCTGCACGACGTGACGGCCGCCATCAGCGAGCAGGGGCTGCAGATCGCCTCGGCGCATATCACCACCTACGGCGTGCGCGCCGTGGACGTGTTCTACGTGAAGGACGTCTTCGGCCTGAAGGTGGAGAACGAGCGCAAGCTGGCGCCGCTGCGCGCCGCCCTGCTCGAAGCGCTCACGCCGCCGCCCCTCCCCGGTGGGGCCCTGGCGCCGTACCGCGAGGCGGCGGGGCCGGACTGACCGCTTCATGCTTCGTTCGATCGCCACCGTGGGCGCCTGGACGATGGCGAGCCGCGTGCTCGGCTTCCTGCGCGACATGCTCATAGCCTCGAAGCTCGGCGCGGGCCCCATGGCCGATGCCTTCTTCGTCGCCCTCAAGCTGCCCAACCTGTTCCGCCG
Organism: Roseococcus pinisoli; assembly: GCF_018413645.1. Taxonomy (GTDB): domain Bacteria; phylum Pseudomonadota; class Alphaproteobacteria; order Acetobacterales; family Acetobacteraceae; genus Roseococcus; species Roseococcus pinisoli. Next base: position 1,254,044 of record NZ_JAHCDA010000001.1, on the reverse strand, counting down.
CCTCTTCGGCGAGGGTGCCTTCAACGCGGCCTTCGTCCCGGCCTTCGCCCAGGCGCTGACGCAGCGCGGGCCGGCCGCGGCCCGGGCGCTGGCCGAGCGCATGGCGATGCTGCTGACGCTGTGGCTGGCCATCCTCACCGGCCTCGGCCTCGTCTTCATGCCGCAGCTCATGCAGGTGCTGGCGCCGGGCTTTCGCGACGACCCTGCGAAATTCGCCCTGGCCATTGAGCTGACGCGGATCACCTTCCCCTATCTGCTGCTGATCTGCCTGACGGCGCTGGTGAGCGGCGTGCTGAACGCCCTCGGCAAGTTCGCGGCAGCCGCGGCGGCGCCGATCTTCTTCAACCTGCTCTCCATGATCGCGCTCTTCGCGCTCGCGCCCTTCGTGGCGACGCCCGCGCATGCGCTGGCCTGGGGTGTCACGATCTCGGGCGCCGTGCAGCTCGCTCTGGTGATGTGGGCCTGCGCGCGAGCCGGCATGGCGCTGAACATCCTCCGGCCGCCGAAGCTCTCGCCCGAGGTGCGGCTGGTGCTGCGGCGCATGGGCCCCGGCCTGGTCGGCGCGGGGGTGACGCAGCTCAACCTGGCCATCGATGTCATCATCGCCTCCTTCCTGCCGGCGGGCTCCGTCTCCTTCCTCTATTACGCGGACCGCGTGGCGCAGCTGCCGCTGGGCGTGATCGGCGCGGCGGTGGCGACCGCCCTGCTGCCGCTGCTGGCCAAGCAGATCCATGCGGGCCAGCCGCTCTCGGCCCATCGCAGCATCAACCGCGCCATCGAGATCTCGGTGGCGCTGGCGGTGCCGGCGGCGGTGGCGCTCGCCGTGCTGGCGCTGCCCATCCTCCAGGCGCTGTTCCAGCGCGGCGCCTTCGGGGCGGAGGAGGCGCGGCTCACCTCGCAGGCGCTCGTCGCCTACGCCTTCGGCCTTCCCGCCTTCGTGCTGGTGAAGATCTTCGTGCCGGGCTTCTTCGCGCGCGGCGACACCGCGACGCCGGTGAAGGTCGGCATCGGCTGCGTGGCGCTGAACCTCGGGCTGAACCTCGCGCTGATGGGCCCGCTCCAGCATGTGGGCGTCGCGCTGGCGACCGGCCTCGCGGCCTGGGCCAATGCGGGCCTGCTGGCCTGGCTGCTGGCGCGGCGCGGCCAGCTCGTCTGGGATCATCGCCTGCGCCGCGCCGTGCCCCGGCTGCTGGGCGCCGCCCTGGTGATGGGCGCGGTGCTCATGGCGCTGAAGCACCTGCTGGACCCGGGAGCCGGCCTCGCGGGGATCGGGCTGCTCGCGGTGATCTGCGCGGTGGGCGCGGCCTGCTACTTCGCCGTCGCGCAGCTCTCGGGCGGCATGAACGTCAGGGAACTGCGCCGCTCCATGCGCCGCTGAGGCGCGGGAGGGAAGGCTCCGGCCTGCCCTCCGCGCCCTTGGCTCACGCCGCGGTGGGCACCCGCTGCAGCAGCCGGCCGGCCGACGTGTCGCTCGCGCCCTTCGCGTGGGTGTAGACGGACTGCCCGTTCACCCAGGTCTCGACGATGCCATCGGCGGCCTGGCGCGGCTCGGCGAAGGTCGCGCGGTCCTTCACCGTGGCGGCGTCGAACATCACGAGATCCGCATAGGCGCCCTCGGTCAGCGTGCCGCGATCGGCGATGCCGAAGACCTTCGCGGTGCGGCCCGTCATCTTGTGCACGGCGGTCTCGAGGTCGAAGAGGCCGAGCTCCCGGCTGTAATGGCCCAGCACGCGCGGGAAGGTGCCCCAGAGGCGCGGATGCGGATGCTTGGCCAGCGGCCCGCCGTCGCTGCCGATCATCGAGAGGCGATGGGCCATGATCCGGCGCACATCCTCCTCGGACATGTTGTGGAAGACGGCGCCGGCCGGGATCAGCCGGTCCGCCGCTTCCTGCAGGCTCACGCCCCATTCCTCGGCGATGTCCTTCAGCGCGCGGCCGGCCATCTCCGGATGCGGCACCGAATTGGCGATGGTGACCGGCACGTCCGGCCGCGGCTTGCGTGCGGCGAGCGAGGTCGAGGCCGCGGCGTAGGGATAGACGTCGAAGGCCACCGGATACTTCGCCGCGTGCTGCTCGATCAGCGGCAGGGTCTGCACGGAGCGCCCGTGATTCTCCGGCTGGGCGCATTTGTGATGGCTGATCACCACCGGCGCGCCCACGGCGGCGCCGATCTTCAGCGTCTCCTCGATGCTGTCGAGCACGCCATCGGCCTCGTCGCGCATATGGGTAACGTAGAGGCCACCCGTCTCGCGCAGCGCCTCGGCCACGGCGATGACCTCGTCCGTCGGCGCGTGCTTGCTGGGCGGGTAGAAGAGGCCGGTGGAGAGGCCCGCCGCGCCCTCGCCCAGCGCCTCGGCCAGCTGCTTGCGCATGCGCTCGGCCTCCTTGTCCGTCGCCGGACGGTCGAGCTCGCGGCCCATCGCGCCGACGCGCAGCGACATATGGCCGATGAGGGCGAGCGTGTTGACCGAGGAGGGCTCGACCCGCAGGCGCTCGGCATAGGCGCCGAAGCTGCCGAAGCGCCACCATTCCTGTGTGCCCACGGCATCGAGCGGCGCGGGCGGCCGCTCGGTCATGGTCACCGGCGAGAGGCTGATGCCGCAATTGCCGACGACGACCGTGGTGACGCCCTGCGAGGTCTTGCAGAGCATGCAGGCGGGACCGCAGAGCACGGCCTGGTCGTCATGCGTGTGGGCGTCGATGAAGCCCGGCGCCACGACCCGGCCCTCAGCCATCACCTCGCGATCCGCGCTGAGGGCCGAGAGGTCGCCGATGGCCGCGATGCGGTCGCCCTTCACGCCGATGTCGCCGCGACGGCGCGGGGCGCCGGTCCCGTCAATCAGGGTGGCATCGCGAATGATGAGGTCGCAGCGCAGGGCCATGGGCGGTTTCTCCGGATGAAAGCGGCGGATGATGCGCCGCCCCCGCATCACCCGCCATCCCCTGCCCGCCCGGTTAGGAGGACAGGACCCAGTGCCCCGGGGAGACCTCCTGCAGCTGCGCCTCCTGCGGCGGCGTCACCGCCTCGTAGAAGATGCGCTGGCGCGCCAGCTCGCGATCGGGATCAGGGATCGGCATGGCCGAGATCAGGGCCTGCGTATAAGGATGCCGCGCATCGGCGAAGAGCTGCTCGGTCGACGCCATCTCCACGATCCGGCCGCGCAGCATCACCGCCACGCGGTGGCAGAGGAAGCGCACCATCGCCAGGTCATGCGCGATGAAGAGATAGGCCACGCCCATCTCCTGCTGCAGGTCCATGAACAGGTTCACGATCTGCGCCTGGATCGAGACGTCGAGCGCGGTGATGGGCTCGTCCGCCACGATCAGCTTGGGCTCCACCGCGATGGCGCGCGCGATGCCGACGCGCTGGCGCTGGCCGCCGGAGAACTGGTGCGGGAGGCGTTCGGCGAAGCGCGGGTCGAGGCCGACGCGCTGGAACAGCTGCGCCACCCTTTCGCGCCGCTCCGCGGCGGTCTTGAAGAGACGGTGCGCGCGCAGGGGCTCCGCCACCGCCTCGCCCACCCGCATGCGCGGGTTGAGCGAGGAATAGGGGTCCTGGAACACCACCTGCATGCGGCGGCGCATGGCCTTGAGCTGCCCCTTGCCCAGGCCCGTGATCTCCTGCCCCTCGAAATGGACCTGCCCCGCGGTGGGGTCGTCCAGGCGCAGGATCAGCCGGCCCGTGGTGCTCTTGCCAGAGCCGCTCTCGCCGACCAGGCCCAGCGTCTCGCCGGGCGCGACCGAGAAGGAGACGCCGTCCACCGCGCGCACCCGATGCACCTCGCGGCCGAAGAAATCCTTGGTGACGAAGTGGCGCGCGAGGCCCTCCACCTTCAGCACCGGGCGGTCGGCGGCGATCATGCGGTGGCTCCGTGGAGGGCGGCGCCCTGGGTGGCGCGGACCTGGCGCAGGTCGTACCAGGCGGCGACGAGATGGCCGGGGGCGGCGCCCTCCGCCTGGACCAGCGGCGGCACCTCGGTCAGGCAGCGCTCGGTGGCGTAGCGGTTGCGAGGCGCGAAGGGATCGCCGAGCGGCGGCCGTAACATATCCGGCGGATAGCCGGGGATCTGCACCAGCCGATGCGCCCCCGCGACGCCGGCCGCCGCCGGCGCGTCATGGTCCGGCAGGGATTGCAGCAGGCCCCAGGTATAGGCGCTGCGCGTGTCCCGGAAGACGGCGCGCACGGGCCCGCGCTCCTGGATTCGGCCGCCATACATGACCTGCACATTGTCGGCGATGCCGGCGACGACGCCCATGTCGTGGGTGATCCAGATCACCGCCATGCCGAGCTGCTTCCGCAGCTTGCGCACGAGGTCGAGGATCTGCGCCTGCACCGTGACGTCGAGCGCGGTGGTCGGCTCGTCGGCGATGAGCAGCTTGGGCTCGCAGGCGATGCCGATAGCGATCATCGCGCGCTGGCGCATGCCGCCCGAGAACTGGTGCGGGTACTGCTTCACGCGGCGGTGCGGCTCGGCGATGCCGACGAGATCCAGCAGCTCGGCCGCGCGCTTCCAGGCCGCCGACTTCGAGAGGCCGATATGCTTGCGCAGGCTCTCCACGATCTGGAAGCCGACGGTGAGCACGGGGTTCAGGGAGCTCATCGGATCCTGGAAGATCATGCCGATCTTGCCGCCGCGCAGCGCGCGCATCTCCTTCTCGGGCAGGGTGAGCAGGTCCCGCCCCTCGAAGAGCGCCTGGCCGCCGGCGATGCGGCCGGGCGGCTTGGGGATCAGGCCCATCATGGCGAGCACATGCACGCTCTTGCCGCTGCCGCTCTCGCCGACCACGGCGAGGGTCTCGCCGGCCGCGAGGTCGTAGCTGACGCCGCTCACGGCATGAACGACGCCGTCCATCGTGTCGAAGCGGACGGTGAGGTCCCTGACCTGGAGCAGCGGCGCCATTCTCTTCTCCAATATGCGAATGACTCGCATTATCATCAAAGCCTCGCCGCGCCGCAACCATTGACAGGCCTGCCGGCCGAAGAAACCTTCCGGCACCCGTTCAGCAGGATTTGACGATGCACAGTCGCCGCAACTTCATGGCAACCGCCGGCGCGATCGGCGCGGGCACGGTGGCGGCGCCGCGCCTGGTGGGCGCCCAGGGCGCGGCGTCGCGCACCCTGCGCTTCGTGCCCCAGGCCGACCTGACCGTGCTCGACCCCGTCTTCAACACGGCCACCGTGACGCTGGCGCACGGCTTCATGGTCTTCGACACCCTTTATGGCCTGGACGCCGACTACAACGTGCATCCGCAGATGGCCGCCGGCCACGTCATCGAGGATGACGGGCGGACCTGGACCATCACCCTGCGCGAGGGCCTGCGCTTCCACGACGGCGAGCCGGTGCGCGGGCGCGACTGCGTGGCGAGCATCCGCCGCTGGGGCGCGCGGGACATGTTCGGCCAGGAGATGCTCTCCGTCCTCGACGAGCTGACCGCGCCGACCGACCGCACCCTCCGCTTCCGCTTCAAGCGGCCCTTCCCCATGCTGGCCGAGGCGCTGGGCAAGGTGACGGCGGCCATGCCTGCCATCATGCCGGAGCGTCTGGCCGAGACCGACCCCTCGCGTGCCGTGGCCGAGATGGTGGGCAGCGGTCCCTTCCGCTTCGTCCCGGAGGAGCGCGTCTCCGGCTCGCGCGTCGTCTACCGCAAGTTCGACGGCTACGTGCCCCGCCCGGACGGCGTGGCCAGCCGCTCGGCCGGGCCCAAGATCGCGCATATGGACCGCGTCGAGTGGCACATCCTGCCCGACCCCGCGACGGCGGCGGCCGCCCTCCAGCAGGGCGAGGTGGACTGGCTGGAATACGCGCCGAACGACCTGCTGCCGGTGCTGCGCCGCGCCCGCAACGCGGTCGTGAAGGTGACGGACGACAGCAGCATCAGCGTGCTGCGCTTCAACCACCTGCACGCCCCCTTCAACAACCCGGCGATCCGCCGCGCCATGCTGGGCGCGCTGGACCAGTCGGCCTTCATGACGGCGGCCTTCAGCGCCGATAGCAGCCTCTGGCGCACCGATGTGGGCCTCTTCCTCCCGAATACGCCCATGGCCAGCGACGCCGGCCTCGAGGTGCTGCGCGGCCCGCGCGACATGGACAAGGTCAAGCGCGACCTCGCCGCCGCGGGCTACAACGGCGAGAAGATCGTGGTGCTGCAGCCCATGGACCTCGCCTTCCTGAAGTCGATGGCGGATGTCGCGGTGGACATGTTCCAGCGCGCCGGCATGAACGCCGAGGCCTTTTCGGCCGACTGGGGCACCATCGTGCAGCGCCGCGGCTCGCGCGAGCCGGTGGAGCGGGGCGGCTGGAGCGTGTTCATCACGGGCTTCAGCGCGGCCGGCCTGCTCAACCCCGTCGCCAATCTCGGCCTGCGCGCCAATGGCAGCCGCGCCTGGTTCGGCTGGCCGACGAGCGAGCCGCTGGAGCAGCTGCGGCGGGACTGGATGGACGCGCCCGACCAGCCGGCGCAGCAGGCCGTGGCGCGGCAGCTCCAGACGCAGTTCTTCCAGGACGTGCCCTATCTGCCGCTCGGCGAATACTTCCGGATCATCGCCCATCAGCGGAACCTGGTGGACATCCCGGTCGGCCTCTCGACCTTCACGGGCGTCCGCCGGGCTTGACCTCGGCGCCGGGGAGCGCGAACCACTGGGCCACGACATCGAATAGGTCTTGGCCATGCAACGCGTGTTCTCCGGCATCCAGCCCTCCGGCGTGCCCACCCTGGGCAACTATCTCGGCGCCATCCGGAACTGGGTGCCGATGCAGGACGAGCACGAGTGCCTCTTCTGCGTGGTGGACATGCACGCCATCACCGTCTTCCAGGAGCCCCAGCAGCTCCTGGCGCAGACGCGCGAGATGGCGGCCACCCTGCTGGCCTGCGGCCTCGACCTCGCGAAATGCACCCTCTTCGTGCAGAGCCACGTGCCGGCCCATGCCGAGCTCGCCTGGATCTTCAACTGCGTGGCGCGCCTCGGCTGGCTGAACCGCATGACGCAGTTCAAGGACAAGGCCGGCAAGGACCGCGAGGCCGCGAGCTCCGGCCTCTACGTCTATCCGAACCTCATGGCGGCCGACATCCTGGTCTACAAGGCGACCTCGGTGCCCGTGGGCGACGACCAGAAGCAGCACCTCGAGCTCGCCAACGACATCGCCCAGAAGTTCAACCACGACTACGGCGTGGAGTTCTTCCCCCGGATCGAGCCGCATATCCTGGGTGTCGCCGCGCGCGTCATGTCGCTGCGCGACGGTTCGAAGAAGATGAGCAAGTCGGACCCCTCCGACCAGTCGCGCATCAACCTCAACGACGATTCCGACGCCATCCGCAACAAGATCAAGCGCGCCAAGACCGATCCCGAGCCGCTGCCCGACAACGTGCTCGGCTTCGAGGGCCGTCCCGAGGTCCGCAACCTCGTCGGCATCCTCGCCGCGGTCACGGGCACCACGCCGGATGCCGTGCTGCGCGAGCATGGCGGCAAGGGCTTCGGCGCCTTCAAGGACATCCTGGCCGACGCGCTGATCGCCCATCTCGGACCGATCCGCAGCGAGATGCTGCGCTACCTGTCGGACCTGCCGTCGCTCGACGCCGAGCTGCGCAAGGGGGCCGAGAAGGCCGAGGCCATCGCCCGCCCCATCGTCACCGAGGCCAAGCGCATCGTGGGCTTCCTGCCCCGGGCGTGACGCCGCGAAAGCCCGGGAGGGGACGACCCTTCCGGGCCTTCAGCCGCCGCCGAGCGCCTTCTCCACCACGTCGCTCACCAGCGGCCCGTCGTCCCGCGCCTCCAGCGCCGCTTCCGTGAACATCACGTAGCCGTCGCCACCGCGGCGCAGGAAATCATTCGTCGCCACCAGATAGGCGCGCTCCGGATCGAGGGGGCGCCAGCTTCCGTCGGCCTCCCGCACCTCGGCCGTCGCGATGCGCTCGCCGGTGGGGCGGGTCGCCTCCACCGCGAAGCGCAGGCCGGCCAGCTGCGGGAAGCGGCCCGAGGCCTGCGGCAGCCGCGCCACACCGTTCTCCAGTGCCGCCTTGATCGTCGCGCCGCGCAGCCGCAGCCGGGCCACGGTATTGCCGAAGGGCAGCGTGGTCAGCAGGTCGCCGACGGAGACCTCGCCCTCCGGCAGGCCGGCGCGCAGCCCGCCGCCGTTCTGCCAGCCGATCTCGGCCTCCACGGCCTGGCGCATCGCCTCGGCCACCATCCCGCCCAGGGCGCAGGGGCCGAGGTAGCAGCCGGCATTGTCCATCGCCTCGCGCGTGCGGCCGACGACGCGGCGCCGCAGCGCCTCCAGCGGCTCGGCGAAGCGGGCGACGACGGCGGCCACGCCCGGATCTTCGGCGATCTCCGCCGTCAGCTCGCGCATGTGCTGCTCATGGGCCGCGATCCGCCCATCGGCCGCCAGGTCCAGGTCGAAACGGTCCAGGTAGCGGCCGAAGGCCTGCGCCTGGGTGATGAGGACCGGCCGGTCCTGCCCGTCCACGACGATCGGCGGCGCCACCAGCGTGTGCGAATGCCCGCCCAGGATGACGTCGACGCCCGCGACCTCGGCCGCCAGGCGGCGATCGGCGCTGACCCCGAGATGCGAGAGCGCCACGACCACGGCGGGACCCTGCCGCCGCGCCTCCCAGACGGCGCGGTTCGCGGCCTCCAGCGGATCGGTGAAGCGCAGATTAGGCCCGGGCCGCGAGAGGGTCGGCGTCTCGGGCGTGGTGAGGCCGACGACCACCACGCGAAGGTTCTCGCGCCGGAAGGCCAGGGTCGGCGCCAGCTTGCCCGCCAGGGCCGGCTCCTGGGTCGCGTCGAGATTGGCGCAGAGCACCGGGAAGGGCACCGCCGCCAGGTACTTCGCCAGCTTCTCGGGGCCGAGGTCGAATTCGTGGTTGCCGAGGGTGAAGGCCTGCACGCCCCACTCCTTCTGCACCGCGGCCTCGGCCAGGCCCTCGTGCTGCGTGAAGAAGAGGCTGCCCAGGAAGGTGTCGCCGGCATCCAGCAGCAGGGGCGCGCGCCCCTCCGCCCGCGCGGCCTCCCGCGCCTCGGCCACGGCGGTGGCGATGCGGGCGGAACCGCCGAAGCAGGCCTCCCCCGGCCGGCACACGGCCGAGGTCGCGGCGATGGGCTGATGGCGCGAATGGAAGTCGTTCAGATGGATCAGCGAGACGCGGTTCGCGGGCTGGGCGGAAGCGCGCAGGGCCGGGGCGGCGAGCAGCGCGGTGAGCGATCGACGGCTGAGCATGGCGGTTGGGTTGTGCTCCCCTTGTGCCCATCTGGCCACAGCCAGGGGGCGAAAGATACCGTCACCCAAGGTGATCCGCGATAGGTACGGACCTGCCCTTGCGCTGCCATTTTTAAAGGCCAAGGGTGGCCCGGTCCTTCGCTTGGTTGCCGTTTTGCAGATCTATCTGCCCATTGCCGAGATGAGTGTGGACGCCCTTCTTCTGGTGGGCGTCGGCTTCGGCGTGGGCTGGTTGTCGGGACTTTTCGGCGTGGGCGGCGGATTCCTCCTGACGCCGCTGCTCATCCTGCTCGGCATTCCCTCCACCGTCGCGGTCGCCTCGGGCGCCAACCAGACGCTGGGCGCCTCGGTCTCGGGCCTGCTGGCGCAGGCGCGGCGCGGCAATGTCGACTGGCAGATGGGCGGCGTGCTGGTCGCCGGCGGCTTGTTCGGCAGCGTCGCCGGCGTGCAGCTCTTCGCGATGCTGCGGCGCCTCGGCCAGGTGGATGCCGCGGTCGCGATCTTCTACGTCGTCGTGCTCGGCTCGGTCGGCGCGCTGATGGTGATGGAGAGCGTGCGTGCCATCTTCCGCCGGCGCCGCCACGGCGCGGCGCACCGCCTGCACAACCACAGCTGGGCGCACGGGCTCCCCTTCAAGGTCCGCTTCCGCAAGAGCCGGCTTTACATCTCCGTCATCCCGCCGCTCGCGGTGGGCTTCCTGATCGGCGTGCTCTCGGCCGTGATGGGCGTGGGCGGCGGCTTCATGCTGGTGCCGGCGATGATCTACATCCTCGGCATGCCGACGGCGGTCGTGATCGGCACCTCGCTCTTCCAGGTCGTCTGCGTCACGGCCTCGGTGACCTTCCTCCAGGCCATCCAGGTCGGCGGCGTCGATATCGTGCTGACGCTGCTGCTGCTGCTGGGCGGCGTGGCGGGGGCGCAGTTCGGTGCCGCGATGGGCGGCAAGCTGCGCGGCGAGGAGACGCGCGCGCTGCTGGGCGCGCTGGTGCTGGCCGTCGCGGCCTCCCTGCTCTGGGACCTGCTACGCGTCCCGGCCGCGCTCTTCAGCGTGGGGCCGGCGTTTTGAGCGCGCGCCGCGGGTGGCTGCTGGCGGCGATGCTGGCGCTGCTCGCCGGCGGTTTCTGCCGGCCGGCCGCGGCCCAGACCTCGGAGCTCGTTGCCCGCCTCTCGACCGAGCGCGTGGCCATCACCACCGCCTTCGTGGGCGAGAGCATCCTCGTCTTCGGCAGCACGGAGCAGCCGCTGGGCCCGGGTGGTGACGAGGTGGTGGTCATGGCGCGCGGCCCCTCGGCCCCCTTCGTCGTGCGGCGGAAGGTCCGGGTGATCGGCCTCTGGCTCAATGGCCCCTCGGCCCGATTCGCGGCGGTGCCGAGCTTCTATGCCATCGCCGGCACGCGCCCGCCCTGGCAGCTCCTGCCCGAGGAAGCGCGGCATCAGCGCGGCATCGGCATCGATTCGATCCCGCTCGAATTCACCGGCGCCCGGGCGCCCGGCTTCCGCCGCGCCCTGGTGGAGCTCAAGCGCAACTCCAACCTCTGGCAGGAAGACCCCTCGCCGATCGAGATCGCGGGGTCGCGGCTCTTCAACTTCCGCCTGCACCTGCCCTCCACCGTGCAGCCGGGCACCTACAATGTGGAGGTCATGCTCGTCCGGGCACGGCGGGTCGTGGCGACGGAGCAGCTCGGCTTCGTTGTGGAAAGGACCGGATCGGCCGCCGAAATCGAGAAGGTCGCGCGCGGCCAGCCGGTGATCTACGCTCTCCTCTGCATCCTGGCGGCCGCCTTTGCCGGCTGGGCGGGCAGCGTGGTCTTCCGGAGGGGTTGATGAGCGAAACGACGGCTGAACGCGCGCGGCGCGATCGCGTCTTTCTCGTGGTGGTGGACGACAGCCCGGAACGGGCGGTGGCCTTGCGCTATGCCGCGCTGCGCGCCGCCAAGTCGGGCGGGCGCGTGGCCCTGCTGCGCGTGGTGGAGCCGGTGGAGCAGGCCGAATGGGCCGGCATCGGCGCCATGATGGCGCAGGAGCGGCTCGAGGAGGCCGAGGGGCTGCTGGCCGGCCTCGCGGCGCAGGTGCAGGCCATCACCGGTGGGCTGCCGGTGCTCATCACTCGCGAGGGCAATACGGCGGACCAGCTCCTGGCCCTCCTGGCCGAAGACCCCCGCATCTCGATCCTGGTGCTGGCGGCCGCGACGGACAGCAAGGGCCCCGGCCCGCTGATCCAGGCGCTGACGGGCCGGCTCGGCGGCAAGATGACCGTGCCGATGACGGTGGTCCCCGGCTCGATGACCGAGGCCGAGCTCGACCGGGTGACCTGACCGGCCCGGCCGCGAGCATTACCCGACCAGATGGAGGCATCCGGTCGGGTAAAGGTGCCAGAAAAACAATACCCTAGAACAGATGCCCGAAGCGTTCCGCCTTCGTCGCCAGGTAGCGGTCGTTCACGCCGTTGCCGGCGAAGGCGTGCTGCTCGCGGCTCGCGATCTCGATGCCGCAGGCCGAGAGCGCGGCGAGCTTGTCGGGATTGTTGGTCAGGAGGCGGATGCGCGGGATGCCCAGCAGCTGCAGCATCGTGCCCGCCACCAGGAAGTTGCGCTCATCCGCGCCGTAGCCGAGGGCGCGATTGGCATCGAGCGTGTCCAGCCCTTCATCCTGCAGCGCATAGGCCCGCAGCTTGTTCACGAGGCCGATGCCCCGCCCTTCCTGCGCGAGGTAGAGCAGCACGCCCGCCCCCTCCTCCGCCATGCGCCGCAGCGCGCCGCGGAGCTGCGGGCCGCAGTCGCAGCGCAGCGAGCCCAGCAGGTCGCCGGTGAAGCATTCGGAATGCAGGCGCGCGAGCGGCGCGCCGCCCCCGGCCAGGACGCCGGCCGGATCGCCGACCAGCATGGCAAGGTGCTCGATGCCGCCATCCGCCGCGCGGAAGGCGATGATCCGGGTCTCGGGCGCGTCCTCGAGCGGCACGCGGGCCTCGCCCACGGCGCGCAGCGTGGTCGCGGCGGATTCCGGATAGGCGAGGATATCGGCGGCCGAAACGCTCAGGAGGCCCGGCGCGTCGCGATCGGGGACCGGCGCGGCGACGAGGGCGGGCAGCAGCCGGCCGAGCTTCGCCAAGGCCAGCGCGGCGGTAGCGAGCGGCGGGAGAGCAGCGCGCTCCATGCCGCCGCCATCCGGCCCCAGCAGGAGCTCCTCGGTCGGATCGGCGAGGCGGCGCAGGGATTCAGGTGAGGTCAGGCCGGCGGGCAGGCGCAGGGCGGCCACGCCTTCATCCGGCGCGCTCAGGGGCACGGGGCGCTGCAGCACGGCGGCGGCACGCACCGGCGCCATCAACAGGACGGGCGCCGTCGCGGAAAGCCCAACGATCTCGGCCAACGCAGCGGCACTCACCGTCTCCGCCGCAGCGATGGCCAGGGCCTGGCCCTCGCCGCGCAGCAGCACGGGCGTGCCCCGGCGCAGATCCGAGATGGCCCGGTGCACGGCGCGCAACGCCAGGGTCTCGGCGACACTGGGCACGGAAAGCTGGTTCGCCGAGGCCTGAATGGCGTTTCTTTTCATCCGTCGATGATCCTGAGGAACTTATGCATAAGAGCCAAATGTGGCGATCGGATGCCGCCGCGCAGGGGGGTGTCGGCAAAGTTTCTCGCTACCGCACACCTGCCCCGTTTGCGTCGATCCTTTCCCCCGCGGCAAGGCGGATGCTATGCCGGTGACCTGCCTGTAACCGATGGGCCCGCATGCCTGGCCGAAAACTACTTCTCGTGACCGTCGACCCCGCGCTGGCGGTCCTGCTGCCGCAGCAGCTCGCCCAGGGGACGGATTTCACCGCCGAGGTCGCCCCGCCCGAGGAGGGTCGCGCGCGCCTCACGGAGATGGGCGGACGCATCGACGCCACGCTGCTCGACGCCGCTGTGCCGCAGGGCCCGTCGGCCTGGGGGCCGATGCTGCGCGAGGCGGGCGGCGGGCGGCCCGTGCTGCTGCTGGGCCAGGCGACCGACGAAGATAGGCCTGAGGTCCTGCCGCCGGGCATCAGCGGCCGCGTCTCACGCCCCATCCGGCTGCCGGACCTCGTGGCGCGGCTGCACGCCCTGCTCGCGACCTTCGAGGCCTCGCCGGAAGCGGCCATCCCGCTCGGCGACTATGCCTTTCATCCGGCGGCGAAGCTGATGCTGACCCCGGCCGGACGGCGGATCCGCCTGACCGAGAAGGAGGCGGCCATCCTCCTCTACCTGCACCGCACGGGCGGGCGGGCGGTGACGCGGGCGGAGCTGCTGGGCGAGGTCTGGGGCTATTCCAGCGCGGTGACCACGCACACGCTGGAGACGCATATCTACCGGCTCAGGCGGAAGATCGAGCCGGAGCCGCAAGCGGCCAAGCTGCTGCTGACGGAAGAGGGCGGCTACCGCCTGGGCGCCTGAGCGCGGCCTATTCGGGCGGCGTCATGGCCTTGATGAGGTCGAAGACGCGCTTGCGCACGGCGGGGTCGGAAATGCGGTAATAGGCCCGCACCAGCTCAAGCGTTTCGCGGCGCTGGAGCGTGTCGTCCTGGAAGCCGTCCTGCGCCTCGGCGAAGCCCGCGACGCGGCGCGCGAAGCCCTGGCTGCCGCCGACCGTGCCGGGCATGTCGTCGAAGAAGAAGCTGATCGGCACGTCGAGCACGCGCGACAGGTCGAAGAGGCGCGAGGCGCCGACCCGGTTCACGCCGCGCTCGTATTTCTGGATCTGCTGAAAGGTCAGCCCGAGCGCCTCGCCCAGGCGCTCCTGGCTCATGCCGAGCAGCGTGCGCCTCAGGCGGATACGCGAACCGACATGCACGTCGATCGGGCTCGGACGATGCTCCTTCTCCGCCCGCTCTCCGCTTCCACCGATCGCCATCGCTTCTCTCATGCCTGACACCCTGTACCTGACCAGCGCTCAGGTCATTCTCATGATTGGTACGCTCACGGGGTGCGTCGGGTTGCATTTTTTATGCGTGACAGGCCCAACGCGCCGGGGCTGCCCCACGGGGCATCCCCGAGCGTGACGAGCGCATAGCGCCACACCTTTGAAGCGTCAATATTTTTCCTAATTCTCAATAAATAAATAGACTACAGCTCATCTTCATTCCGGCTGGCCGGCCGGAGGCCCCCGAACAGGACGGCCAGCAGGAGCGACAACGCCGCCAGGCCGCCCGGAATCCACAGGCCGAGCTTCGCGAAGGGCGTCGCCGGCAGAGCGGCCGGAAGCGCCGCCTCGATGGTGCCAACCCCGCCGAGGCCCAGCCGCGTCACCTCGCGCCCGGAAGCATCGAAGACGGCGGAGACGCCGGTCTGCGCGGCGCGGACCATGGGCAGCCCCTCCTCGACCGCGCGCAGCCGCGCGGCCGCCAGATGCTGGTAGGGCCCGGCCGACCAGCCGAACCACGCATCGTTGGTCACGTTGAGAAGCCAGCCCGGCCGCTCCGCCCCCACAACCGCAGCGGGAAAGATGACCTCGTAGCAGATCAGCGGGCCGGGCGCCGGCAAACCGCCCGGCAGGGCCAGCACGCCCGGGCCAGGACCCGCCGAGAAATCGACGCCGCCCGTCACCATGCGGATCGGCAGCAGCCCGCCGAGCGGCATGTATTCGCCGAAGGGGACGAGGTGCGCCTTGTCGAAGACGCCCACCAGCTCGCCGGCGGGATCGACCGCGACGAGGCTGTTGTAGAGGCGCGAGAGCTGCCCCTCCTGGTTCCATTCCGCCCGCACGGTGCCGGCCAGCAGCATGCCGCCCGGCGGCAGGGCCTCAGCGGCGAGGCGCCGTGCCTCGGGGTCCTGGGCCAGCAGGAAGGGGCTCGCGGTCTCCGGCCAGATCACCAGCACCGGCTGGCCCGGATGCGCGGCCGTGGCGGCACGGGCGCCTTCCGCCGAAAGCCCGATATAGCGCCGGAAGATGGGCATGCGCTGCGAGGCGTCCCACTTCACCTCCTGCGCCACATTGCCCTGCACCAGCACCACGCGCACCGGCGTCTCGGCGGGCGGGTTATCGCGCAGGCGCCAGACGCCGAAGCCCATCCAGAGGACCAGCACGGCGAGGCCGGCCAGCGCGGCCCCGCGGCGGCGCAGCACCGGCAGCCCGGCCAGCAGGACGGTCAGGAAGGAAAGGCCATGCACGCCGATCAGGCTGGCGAGCTGCAGCGGCTCCGTCCGGAAGGCCCAGACCGTGCCCAGGAGGTTCCAGGAGAAGCCGGTGAAGAGCCAGCCGCGCAGGAGCTCCGCCACCACCCAGGCGCCCGCGAAGCCCAGCAGGCGCGGCCATCCCGGCGCAAGCCGCCAGGCCACGACGGCGGGAAGCACCGTGTAGATCGCCAGGGGCAGGGCCAGGCCGGGCGCGGCCAGCGGCACCAGCCAGAAATAGGCCGCGACGTCGGTCAGGATCGCATGGGTGACCCAATAGACGCCGGCGACGTGCTGCCCGAAGCCGAACCAGAAGCCCAGCCACGCTGCCTGCCGCCAGGTCGTGGCCCGGCCGAGGAGGGCGAGAAAGCCCGGGATGGTGAGGAGCAGGACCGGCACCGCATGGACCGGCGGCAGCGCCAGCACGGAGACCAGCCCCAGCAGGAAGGCGGTGAGCCGGGGCCGGGCGGCGAGGCGGGCGAGGGGCGATGCCATGCCTCGCCTATAGCCCGGATCGGCGGGAGGCGGCACGGGGCCACCCCCTTCGATCACGCCCTATTCCGCCGCCTGCGCCCCGTCGGCCGCGGGGCGGCGCACGCGCAGGCGCCGGATGCGGCGCGCATCGGCGTCCAGCACGCGGAACTCCAGCCCCGAGCTGTGGGTGAAGATCTCGCCCCGCGCCGGCACGCGGCCGGCCAGGTGCAGGACCAGCCCGCCCACCGTGTCGATGTCGGCGCCGCGTTCCTCCTCGGTGAGGAGGGGGCCCATCTTCTCCTCGAAGGTCTCGATCTCGGTGCGGGCATCGACTTCCAGCACGCCCTCGGCGCGCTCGACGATCTGGGGGGCGACGATCTCGTCATGCTCATCGGCGATATCGCCCACGATGGTCTCGACGAGGTCCTCGATGGTGACGAGGCCGTCGATGCCGCCATATTCGTCCACCACCAGGGCCATGTGGATCCGCGCCTCACGCATGCGCAGCAGCAGGTCGAGCACGGGGACGCTGGGCACGACCAGCAGCGGCTTGCGCAGGATGGCGCGCAGGTTGAAGGGCGCCTGGCGGCCGACGGCGGCGAAGATGTCCTTGATGTGGACCATCCCCACCACGTCGTCGAGCTGCAGCCGGAACACCGGGTAGCGGCTGTGGCCCTCGCGCTGGACCGAGGCCAGCGCCTGCTCCAGCGTCAGGTCGTCCGGCAGGGCGACGATGTCGGCGCGCGGCACCATGACGTCATAGGCGGTGGCGCCGCGCAGCTTGAGCACATTGCCCAGCAGGGCGCGCTCATGCGGGCCCAGGGTGCGGGCATCCGTACGGGCGTCGGGCGCCAGTTCGTCCGGCGCGTCGATGAGCTCCTCGACGCGATCGCGCAGGCTTTCCTCGCGCTTGCCGAAAAGGCCGCGGAGACGGCGGATCACGTCCGTTCTGTGAGGATGGTCGGAAGGCATCAGGCGGCCCACCTGGTCCGCCAGGGGTTGGGCAGGCCCAGCCGGCGCAGGATGCGGGCCTCGGCGCGCTCCATCACCACCGCCTCGCCGGCGACGAGATGGTCGTGGCCCAGCAGGTGCAGCACGCCGTGCACGATGAGATGCGCGTAATGCGCCGAAACGCTGCGCCCCTCGGACGCCGCCTCGCGCTTCACCACGCCGAGCGACAGCGCCAGGTCACCGAGGGTGAGGCTGCCATAGGGGGCGGGGAAGGACAGGACGTTAGTCGCCTTCTCCTTACCGCGGAAGCCGCCGTTCAGGCGGCGGATCTCGGCGTCGTCGGTCAGGAGGAGGGTGAGGTGGCCGGAGGCGCGCTGGTCCGCCAGGGCGGCCTCGACGGCGCGGCGCGCGAGCGCCTCGGCACGGGGCACGGCGCCCCTCCAGCCGGGCGCCGCGAAGACAATTTCGACATCCGAAAGCCCGGCAGCGGCAAAACCACTGTCGGGCAGACTACTTCCCGGCGACATCTAACTCCTTCCCAGCGGCGCGTCCCGCCCCCTGAGGGGGCCTGGAGGAACGACCGCTCTCCGCACGTCCATAGGCCGTCACGATCCGGCCCACCAGCGGATGCCTTACCACATCGCGCTCGTCGAAATGGGTGAAACCAATTCCAGGGACGTCACGC
Organism: Roseococcus pinisoli; assembly: GCF_018413645.1. Lineage (GTDB taxonomy): Bacteria > Pseudomonadota > Alphaproteobacteria > Acetobacterales > Acetobacteraceae > Roseococcus > Roseococcus pinisoli. The sequence goes on along the minus strand of NZ_JAHCDA010000001.1, from coordinate 1,236,591 downwards.
AAGATGGAAATAGCTTCTACCAGCCCCGACTTCTGGCCGGGGGGCAGGTCCACCTGGCTCGGATCGCCCGTGATGGCCATCCGCGTCCCCTCACCCATGCGGGTCAGGAACATCTTCATCTGGGCGGCGGTGGTGTTCTGGGCCTCGTCCAGGATGGCGAAGCAATGCGCCAGGGTCCGGCCGCGCATGAAGGCCAGCGGCGCGATCTCGATCTCGCCGGCGGCCAGCCGGCGCGCCACCTGCTCGGCCGGCAGCATGTCGTGCAGCGCGTCGTAGAGCGGGCGGAGATAGGGGTCGACCTTCTCCTTCATGTCGCCCGGCAGGAAGCCCAGCCGCTCGCCCGCCTCGACGGCGGGGCGCGAGAGCACGATGCGGTCCACCCGCCCGGCCTGGAGCAGGGCCACGCCCTGCGCCACGGCCAGGTAGGTCTTGCCCGTGCCGGCGGGGCCGACGCCGAAAACCATCTCGTGGCGCGCCAGCGATTCCATGTAGGCGGACTGCGCCGGCGTGCGGGCGGCGATGGCGCCGCGCCGCGTGCGGATCTGCGGGATGTCCTGCAGCGGGAGGCGCGGATCCTGCTCGGCCTCGCCCTCGGCCATGCGGATCGCGGCCTCGACCTCCGAGGCGGAAAGCGACTGCCCGCGCTCGAGCTGCCGCCACAGCCCGCGCAGGACCTGCTCCGCCATCTCGGTCCGCTCGCCCGTGCCGCTGATCGTGAGACGGTTGCCGCGGCTTGCCAATCGCACGCCGCATCGCTGCTCGATCCGCGCCAGATGGCGGTCGTGCTCGCCGTAAAGCAGCGGCAGCAGCGCGTTGTCCTCGAATTGCAGCGTGACGCTGCGAGGCTCGGAAGGGGGCGGGCCCGGGGGGCCGGAGCGGCCGCGGAGGGCGAGGGCGTTGCTCAAGCGGCGTTCTTCTCCTGTTGGGTTTCGGGCTCGATCTCCCCGTGAAGGGAGTAGGGGTGTCCGGCGAGGATGCGCACCGGCGCGATACGCCCCACGAGGGATGAATCCCCCATGGCATGGACGGGTTGCAGCCAGGGCGTGCGCCCCGAAAGCTGGCCGGGGCGACGGCCCAGGCCGGTGAAGAGGATGGGCACGGTCTGGCCCGCCTTGGAGGCGTTGAACTCGGCCTGCTGGTCCCGCAGCAGGGCCTGGACCTCCTGCAGGCGGCGGTCCTTGGTCGCCTCGTCCACGCGGAAGGGCGCGCCGGCCGCCGGCGTGCCCGGGCGGACCGAATACTTGAAGGAGAAGGCCGAGGCGAAGCCCACGCGGCGGATCAGCGCCATGGTCGCCTCGTGGTCCTCCTCCTTCTCGCCGGGATGGCCGGCGATGATGTCGGTGGACAGGGCAAGGTCCGGCCGGGCCTCGCGCAGCCGGTCGACGAGGCGGAGGTAATGCTCGGCCGTATGGCCGCGATTCATCGCCTCCAGCACGCGGTCGGACCCCGACTGCACGGGCAGGTGCAGGAAGGGCATGACGGCGGGGATATCGCGATGGGCGGCGATCAGCGCCTCGTCCATGTCCCGCGGATGGGAGGTCGTGTAGCGCAGCCGGTCGAGGCCCGGGATCTCGGCCAGGGCGTAGAGCAGCCGCGCCAGACCCCATTCGCTGCCGTCCGGCCCCTCGCCGTGATAGGCGTTCACGTTCTGCCCGAGCAGCGAGAGCTCGCGCGTGCCCTGGGCCACCATGCGCCGCGCCTCGGCCAGCACGGCGGCGGCCGGGCGGCTGTATTCGGAGCCGCGCGTGTAGGGGACGACGCAGAAGGAGCAGAACTTGTCGCAGCCCTCCTGGATGGTGAGGAAGGCGGTGACGCCCTGCGGGGCCGCGGCGTCCGGCAGGTGATCGAACTTCTCCTCGACGGGGAACTCGGTCTCGATCACGGCGCCGGCGGCCCGGCCGGCGCGGGCGACCATCTCCGGCAGCTTGTGGTAGCTCTGCGGCCCGAGGACGATGTCCACATAGGGCGCGCGGGCGACGATCTCCGCCCCCTCGGCCTGGGCGACGCAGCCGGCGACCGCCAGCACCATCTCCCCGCCCCCGGCCTCGCGCTCCTCCTTCAGGAGGCGCAGGCGGCCGAGCTCGGAGAAGAGCTTCTCCGTCGCCTTCTCGCGGATATGGCAGGTGTTGAGGATGACCATGTCCGCGCCCTCGGGCGCATCCACCGGCGCATAGCCGAGCGGCGCCAGGACGTCCGCCATGCGGCCGCTGTCATAGACATTCATCTGGCAACCCCAGCTGCGCAGGAAAAGCCGCTTCTTGGCGCCGGTGGACGAGGCCAGGGGCAGCCGGGGGGTCGTGTCGGTCATGAAATTCCCTCGCTGTCCGTCGCAAGGACGGTCCAGAGGGGGGAGATGCGGACACTGGGCCGCGTGGTCAAGAAGAGCGACCCCGTTCCGGTAAGGCGGGCTGCCATCCCATGGCGAAACGGTCTCAGAGGGGCACCGCGTCGGTCAAGGGATAAGAAGGCCCCGCTCAGGCCGCACGGGGCAGCACGTCCCGGTTCTGGCGCAGCGCCGCGGCGGTTGCCGTGACCGAATGGCCGATGCGGGCCGCCAGCGCCTTCCGGTCCGGCATCGCCTCGGGATTGATGCTCTCGCCCAGCACCACGCTGGCGCGCGTGCCGGTCCGGCGCAGCAGCCGCCAGGCGTGGCTGGCCGTCTCCATGTCGCCGTACCAGGCGAAGAGCGGCCGGTCGCGCCGGCCGATCGGCAGGCCGCCGAGCCGGTCATAGACCACCGTGACCGGCTGGATCTGCGCCGCGGCGCCGGCCACCGAGAAGAAGGAGGAGCGGAAGGGCAGCACGCGGGCACCGTCGCTGGTCGTGCCCTCGGGGAAGAGGACGAGGCTGTCGCCCTCCTCCAGCCGCACCCGCAGCTCCTGCGCTTCGGTCCCGGTCCGGCCCCGGCTGCGGCTCACGAAGACGGAGCGGCCGAGCCGCGCCACCCAGCCGATGACGGGCCATGTCGCCACTTCGGCCTTGGAGACGAAGCGGGCGTCGACCGTCGCGCCCAGCACCAGGATGTCCAGCCAGGAGGTGTGGTTCGAGACGTAGAGCGTTCGGGGCTTGTTGGCGGGCGTGCCCACCACGCGAAGCTTGAGGCCGATCAGCCGGCACATGGTGCGGAAGTAGAAGCGGGCGAAGCGGTTCTTCGCGGCGCCGCGGAACTGCAGCAGCACCGCCTGGATGGGAATGCAGAAGAGCGTGAAGAGCAGCACCGTCAGCAGGCGCCGCGCGGCGCGGAGCCGGCCGCCCAGCGGCCTGTCGCCCAGCACGTCGTTCCAGGCCTGGCCGGGAAGCCGCGGGCGGAAACGGATGGGCTTCGCCCTCTGGGGGCGGCGCCGCTCCGGCTTGCCGGTCGCGATCGAGGGGGCGGCGGCGGCGTCTTGGCTCATGAAGCTTGGCTATCGCCGGTTCCGCAACAGGGCAATGACGGCATGACGAATCCTCTGTGACACAACGACCGGGAGGAAGCCCCGCCGGCAGTCTGCCACGGATTCATGCCTTTTCACCCCGAAATGCCCGCTATTCCGCAGGCGGATCATCGCGCGGGCTGGCGACGGAAGATCACCGTGAGGTTGTTGGCCGGCATCTCCACCACGCGGTCGAGCGCGAAGCCCTCCGCCGCCGCCTCGACCTTCTCCAGCTCCCGCAGGCCCCAGGACGGGTCGCGCCCGCGCAGCTGGGCATCGAAGGCGAGGTTGCCCGGCGCGGTCGGCACGCCTGCCCGCAGGTAGGGCCCGTAGAGGACCAGCGGCGCGCCCGGCCCGAGCAGGGCGCGGGCTCCGCGCAGCAGGCCGAGCGTGGCCGACCAGGGCGCGATGTGGATCATGTTGACGCAGAGGATCGCGTCGGCCGCGGCCAGGGGCCAGGGCCAGCCCGCGGCATCCAGCGCCAGGGCCGAGCGGAGGTTCGGCAGGCCCGATTCCCGCGCCCAGGCGTCGATGCTGGCCCGCGCGCCCTCATCCGGGTCGCTGGGCTGCCAGGTCAGGCCGGGCAGCGCGGCGGCAAAATGGATCGCATGTTCGCCGGAGCCGGAGGCGACCTCCAGGACGGCCCCTTCGGCCGGCAGGGCGCCGCGCAGCGCCTCCAGGAGCGGATCGCGGTTCCGGGCGGCAGCGGGCGCGTAGCGTCGCGCATCCACCCCCGCCTCGCCGAACTGCGCCTTCCGCTCGGCCGGATCCATCAGGCCGGGACGCCCTTGCTCGTCGAATACTCGAAATGCAGCGCCTCGCCCGGGAAGACGCGGGGATGGATGGCATGGGCCGCCATCGCCGCCTCCGAGAAACCCTGCAGGATGAGCTTCAGCTTGCCCGGATAGGTCGCCATGTCGCCGATCGCGTGCACGCCCGGCACGTTGGTCGCGCAGGTGGCGGGATCGACCTTGATGTGGCTGTGATCGAGCCCGAGGCCCCATTCCGCGATCGGGCCGAGCTCCATGGAAAGGCCGAAGAAGGCCAGCAGGTGGTCGGCCTCCACGCGCTTCTCCTCGCCCTTCAGCGTGGCCAGCACCACGGCGTCGAGCTTCGAGCCGTCGCCCTCCAGCCCGTGCAGCTGGTAGGGGATGGCCATCTCGATCTCGCCGGCCGCCGCGGCGGCCTCCAGCTGGGCGGCGGTCTCGGGCGCCGCGCGGAACTTCGGCCGGCGATGCACGACGATCACCTTCGCCGCCACGTCCTTCAGGCTGAGCGCCCAGTCCACCGCGCTGTCGCCGCCGCCGGCGATCACCACGCGCTTGCCGCGGAATTCCTCCCGCTTCGTGACCATGTAGCGCACGGCGCCGCTGGCCTCGTAGCCGGGAAGCCCCGCCAGCGGCGGGCGGTTCGGCCCGAAGGCGCCGGCGCCGGCGGCGATGATGACGGCCTTGGCCGTCACGGCGCGGCCCGCGCTGGTCTGCAGCACGAAGCCGTCCGTCGTGGGCGTCAGGCGCTCCACGCGCTGGTTCAGCAGATAGGTGGGCGAGAAGGGCGCGGCCTGCTCGGCCAGGCGCTCGATCAGCGCGGCGCCGGCGATCTGCGGATGGGCCGGGATGTCGTAGATCGGCTTCTCGGGATAGAGCGCGCCGCACTGGCCGCCGATCTCCTCCAGCGTGTCGATGACGACGCTGCGCATCTTCAGCATGCCGCATTCGAACACGGCGAAGAGGCCGCAGGGCCCGGCGCCGATGATGGCCACGTCGGTGTCGATGTTCTCGCTCATGGTCCTCGCATGCCTCCCTTTGGCCGAACCGTCCAGCCTTCGGGACCGTGCTTTGCTAGTTGCGGCGGCCGGCGGCAAGATGGCGCCCTCATGGAGCTGATTCTTACCGATCTCGCCGCCACCGAAGCCCTCGCCGCGCGCCTCGCGCGGCAGGCCCGGCCGGGCGATACCCTGCTTCTCGACGGGCCGCTGGGCGCGGGGAAATCCGCCCTCGCCCGCGCTTTCCTGCGCGCCGCCGCCGGCGACCCCGCCCTCGAGGTCCCGAGCCCGACCTTCACCCTCGTGCAGTCCTACGACCTGCCGGGCGGGACGACGGCCCATCACTACGACCTCTACCGCCTTTCCGGCCCCGGCGGGCTCGGCGAGCTCGGCTGGGACGAGGCGCGGGAGGGGATCGTGATCGTCGAATGGCCGGACCGCCTCGGCGCCCTCGCCCCCGCCGATGCGCTGCGGGTGACGCTTGCGCCGGGCGAGGCGGAGGAGGAGCGCGTCGCGCGGCTCGAGGGCTGGGAAGGACGCCTCGCGTGAGCCAACGTTTCCTCACCACCCATGGCTTCGAGGGCGCGCGGCAGGAGCCCATGCCGGCCGATGCCAGCAAGCGCTACACCCGCTTGACCGGCGGCCCCCGTGGCGCCCTGCTCATGCAGACCCCGGATGCCGACTATCTGACGGCCTTCCTGCGCGTCGCGCGCCACCTGGCGGCCATTGGCGTGCCCGCCCCGGCCGTGATCGCCGTGGAAGCGGCGGAAAACCTCGCGCTGGTCGAGGATCTCGGCACCGCCAGCATGGCCGAGGCGCTGGATGCCGGCGCCGATCCGCAGCCGCTCTACCTCGACGCCGCCCGCAGCATGGCGCGGCTGCACGCCTCGCCCCCGCCCGAGGGCCTGCCGGCCTGGGATGCGGCGGCCATGTCCCGCACGGCGGCGGCCACCTTCCTGGACTGGTGGTGGCCGGCCGTCCTCGGCGCGCCGCCGTCGGACGCCGTCCGCGCGGAGCTGGATGCGGCGATCCGCGCCATGCTGGCGCCCTTCGCGGCCGGCGGGATCGTCCATCGCGACTTCTTCCCCGCCAACCTCATCCCCACCTCCCAGGGCATGGCGCTGATCGACTTCCAGGACGCGGCCGTGGGGCATTCGGTCTACGACCTCGTGTCGCTGGTGGAGGATGCGCGGCGCGACGTGGCGCCCGCTCTGCGCCAGGCGGTGATCGATGAGTACCTGACGCTCCGCCCGGAGCTCGGGGCGGCGGATCTGCGCGCCGCCATGGCCGTGCACGCCGCCCAGCGCCACCTGCGCGTCGCGGCCCTCTGGGTGCGGCTCGACCGGCGGGACGGCAAGCCGCATTACCTTGCCCACGGCCCGCGCTGCTGGGCGCTGCTGGACCGCGCCCTGGCGCATGAAGCGGCGGCGCCGCTCGCGCGCTTCCTCGACGCGCATGTGCCACGCGCGCTGCGAAGGAATCCCGCATGACAAGGGCCCGGACCTCCGCCGCGATGCCCGGCCGCAAGGCGGCCGGCGCCGCCCAACCGACCTCCCGGCTTGGCGCGCCGGTGGCGCGGCGAAGCCAGGCGGCCGAAGACCGCGCCCGGCGTCTGAGGGCCAAGCCATGAAATACGCCATGGTCCTCGCCGCCGGCCTCGGCCAGCGCATGCGGCCGCTGACGGCCGAGACCGCCAAGCCCCTGCTGCCGCTGCTCGGCCGCTCGCTGCTCGACCACGCGCTGGACCGCCTCGCCCAGGCCGGCGTCGAGGAGGTGGTCGTCAACGCGCATTGGTGCGCCCCCCGCGTCGCCGAGGCCCTGGCCGCGCGCGACGGCACGCCGCCCCGCCTGCGGCTGCAGCTGGAGCCCGACCTGCTGGAGACCGGCGGCGGCGTCCGCCGCGCCCTGCCCCGCCTGGGGGAGGCGCCCTTCGCCGTCGTGAACGGCGACGCCTATTGGCTGGATGGGCCGAGCCCCGCCCTTTCCCTGCTCAGGCGGCATTTCGACCCGGCGCGGATGGATGCGCTGCTGCTGCTGGTCCGCACCTCGCAGGTCGAAGGCGAGGTCGGCCGTGGCGATTTCTTCCTGGATGGCGCGGGGCGGCTGCGGCGGCCCCGGGGGACCGAGGTGGCGCCCTTCATCTTCGGCGGGCTCCAGGTCATGGCGCCAGCCCTGGTCGCACCTGAGCCGGAGGGGCGCTTCAGCCTCAACCGCTGCTTCGACCGCGCCATCGAGGCCGGGCGCCTTTTCGGCCTCGTGCATGACGGCGCCTGGTTCCACCTGTCCACGCCCGCCGATCTGGCGCGAACCGAGCGGCGGTTGCGCGCCGGGCTGCTCAGCCACTTCCGGTGAAGCTCTTCTCCATCGCGCCAGGGCAGCCCTTCCTGCCCCGGCTGGCCCAGGGCGCCCTGGCCCGCCTCGGGACGGGCGAGCGGCTGGCGGCGGCGACCATCCTGCTGCCCACGCGCCGCGCCGCGCGCGCCCTGCAGACGGCCTTTCTCCGCGAGGCGGAGGTCCCCGCCCTGCTGCTGCCGCGCATGCGCGCCCTGGCCGGCCTCTCGGTCGAGGATGCGGACGAGCTCGCCCTGCCCGCCTTGCTGCGCCTGCCGCCCGCCGTGGACCCGCTGCGCCGCCAGGCGGTGCTGGCCGGCTTCTCGGCCCGCCGCCCGCCCGCCCGCGGCGGCCCGCCCACGGCCGAGCATGCCTGGGCGCTGGGACTCGAGCTCGGCAAGCTGCTGGACGAGATCGCACTGGAGGAGGCCGCGCCCCTCCCCGACGACCCGGCCCTGCTGGACCATCTCTGGCTGGAACGGCTGGAGGCGCTGGCCCCCGAGGCGCTGGCCGTCCACTGGCAGATCACGACGATCTTCCTGCGCGGCGTGGTGGAGGAGTGGCACGGCTGGCTGACCGACCAGGGCCTGCTCGACATCGGCGTGCGCCGCGTGCTCGCGCTCCGCGCCCAGCGCGAGGCCTGGGAGCGTGAGCCGCCGCAGGGCGCCGTGATCGCGGCGGGCATCGGCATGGGCGGCACGGTGCCGGCCGCGGCCGACCTGCTGCGGACCATCGCCACCCGCCTGCCGGAGGGCGCCGTGGTGCTCCCGGCCGAGGACGCCGCCACCGCCGCCCTCCCCTTCGAGGAGCTGGCCGAGGCGCCGACCCATCCCTTCGCCGGCCAGCGCCGCATGCTCGCCCGCCTGGGCGCGACCATGGCCGATGCCCTGCCCTGGCATGGCGAGGGCTCGGGCGAGCGCCCGGCGCTGCTCGGCACGGCGCTGCTGCCGGCCGGACACCTCCAGCCCTGGCAGGCCCGCGACCCGGCGCGGTGGCGGGACGCCATGGCGGGCCTCTCCCGCATCGAGGCGAGCGACAGCCAGCACGAGGCTGCGGCCATCGCGCTGGCGCTGCGGGGCGCGCTGGAGCGCCCCGGGGCGCGCGCCGCGCTGATCACCCCCGATCGGGACCTCGCCCGGCGCGTCGCCGCCGAGCTGCCGCGCCACGGCATCCTCGCCGACGATTCGGCCGGCCAGCCGCTCTCCGACACGCCGCCGGGCATCTTCCTCCGGCTGCTGGCGCATCTGGCGGCGGAGGAGTGCGGGCCGGTGGCGCTGCTGGCCGTGCTCAAGCACCCGCTCTGCGCCGCGGGGCAGGAGCGCGACGAATGGCTCGCCTCGGTCCAGTTCCTGGAACGCGCGCTGCTGCGCGGCCCCGCCCCGGCACCCGGCCTGGGCGGGCTGCGCGCCGCCCTGTCGGGCCTGCGGGAGCCCGAGGCCGCGCGGCGCCTGGCCGCCCTGCTGGACGCGCTGGAGGCCGCGCTCGGCCCCTTCCACCACCTGCCCCGCGGCCTGCTGCGCCCGCCCGCCGACCTGCTCGCCGAGCACCTGGCGGCCGCCGAGGCCCTGGCGAGCACGCCAGAGCTGCCGGGCGGGCTGCGGCTCTACGCTCAGGCTGAGGGCGAGGCGCTGGCCCGCCACCTCGCCGCCCTCGCCCCGGCCATGGCCGAGCTGCCGCCGATCCCGCCGGCCGAATGGCCGAGCCTCTTCGAGGCGGCGCTGGCGCAGGGCATCACCCGGGCGCCCCGCATCTCGCGCGGGCGGCGCGATTCGGCGCATCCGCAGGTGGAGATCCTAGGTCTGCTGGAAGCCCGGCTGCTGGACTTCGACTGCGTGGTCCTGGGCGCGCTGGACGAGACGATCTGGCCGCAGGCCGCCGATCCCGGCCCCTGGATGAGCCGGCCCATGCGGCGCGAATTCGGCCTGCCCTCGCCCGAGCTGCGCATCGGCCGCGTGGCGGCGGATTTCTTCCTCGCCGCCTCCTCGGCGCGGGAGGCCGTGCTGTCCCGCGCGGCGCGGCGCGGCGGCGCGCCCAGCGTGCCCGCCCGCTGGCTGACCCGGCTCGACACCTTCCTCGCCGGGCAGGAGCGCGGGCTGGGGATCGGGAAGAACCCCTGCGCGGACTGGGCGCCCCTGCTGGACCAGCCGGCCGAGGTGCGGCCCTGCCCGCGCCCCGCGCCGCGCCCACCCGCCGCGGCCCGGCCCGATCGCCTCACCCTCAGCGACGTCGCGACGCTGCTGGCCGATCCCTACGCCTTCCACGCGCGCCGCATCCTCCGGCTCGCGCCGCTCGACCCGCTGGAGCAGGAGCCGGGCGCGGCCGATTACGGCAACCTGATCCATGACGCGATCCATCGCTTCCTGCGCGCCCTGCCGCGCCCCTGGCCGGGGCACGACGCCGCCGCCGCGCTGTGGGAGGCGGCCGCGGCCACCGCGCTGGAGCGCGCGGCGCTGCGGCCGGCCGTCGAGGCCCTGTGGCGCGTCCGCCTCGCCCGGGTGGGCGATTTCGTGGCCGCCATGGAGGCGCAGCGCCAAGGCGAGGTGCATCAGCTCTGGGCCGAGCTGCCGGGCCGGCTCGAGCTCCATCGGCAGGGCCGTACCGTCGTGCTGGAGGCGCGGGCCGACCGCGTGGAGCGGCTGGCCGACGGCAGCTACCGCATCCTCGACTACAAGTCCGGCACCGTGCCCTCGAAGAAGGACGTCGAATCCGGCACCGCACCGCAGCTGCCGCTGGAGGCGCTGATGGCCGCGCGCGGCGCCTTCCGCGACCTCCCGGCCGGCGCCGTCTCCGCCCTGGAGTACTGGCGCCTGACCGGCGCGATGGAGCCAGGCAGCGTCCTGGCGCCGGACATCGACATCGCCGAGGCCGTCGCCAATGCCGAGCGCGCTTTGACCCGCCTGGCCGAAGGCTTCCTGCTGGGCGACCGGCCCTTCCTGGCCAGCCCGCATCCGGGGCGCCGCGCCGCGCCCGACTACCGCCACCTGGCGCGCACCGCCGAATGGTCGGCCGAGGGCGAAGAATGACCTCCGCTCGCGACATCGCCCAGCGCAGCCAGAACGCGGCCTCCGACCCCGCGGTCTCGGCCTTCGTCACGGCCTCCGCCGGTTCGGGCAAGACCAAGCTGCTGACCGACCGGCTGCTGCGCCTGATCCTGGGCGGGGCGCGGCCGGAGCGGCTGCTCTGCCTCACCTTCACGAAGGCCGCCGCGGCCGAGATGGCCACGCGACTCAACCATCGCCTGGGCGACTGGGCGGTCGCCGCGCCGGATGCCCTGGCCGCCGACCTCCGCCGGTTGTTGGAGCGCGACGCCACGCGCGCCGAGACCGAGCGCGCCCGCGCCGCCTTCGCCGCCGTGCTGGAGCTGCCGGGCGGCATGCGGATCGCGACGCTGCATGGCTTCGCCCAGTCCCTGCTCCAGGCCTTCCCGCTGGAGGCCGGCCTGCCGCCCGGCTTCTCGGTGCTGGAGGAGATGGACGCCGCGGCCGAGCTCGCCACGGCGCGCGACGCCGCGCTGCCGAGCCACGAATCGCTCCCGCTGCTGGCGACGCTGGCCTCGGCCAAGGCGCTCGGCGGGCTGATGGGCGAGCTGCGCCGGGCCGAGCCCCGGCTGGACGCCGCCATCCGCCGCGCGGGCGGGACAGCGCTCCTCTCGCCGCGCATCGCCCGCGCCCTGGGCCTGCCGCCGGGCGTCACCACGGCGGAGCTGCACCACGACCTCGCGCATTCGCCGCAGGAGGCGGAGCTGTGCCGCGCGGCGGCGATGCTCGTCGCCAGCACCAATGCGAACGACCAGAAGCGCGGCGCCGCCATCCGGCGGTTCCTGGCCCTGGCCACGCCGCAGGAACGCGTGGCGGCGCTGGCCGACTGGCAGGCCATCTTCCTGACCCAGACCGGCACGGCGCGCTCGGAAAAGCTCCTCGCCACCAAGGGCGGCATGGGCGCCGAGATGCAGGCGCAGGCTCTGGCCATTCTCTGCCCGGAATGCGAGCGCCTCGTCGCGCAGCTGGAGGCGCTGAAGGCGCTGAACCTCTTCGAGGCGACGGAGGCCGCGCTGGGCCTCGGCCTGCCGGTGCTGAGCCGCTTCCGCCTCGCCAAGGAGCGCATCGGCCGGCTGGACTATGACGACCTCATCGCCGCCGCCGGCCGGCTGCTGCAGGATCCGGGCTCGGCCTGGGTGCTCTTCAAGCTCGACGGCGGCCTCGACCATGTCCTGCTGGACGAGGCGCAGGACAGCAATCCCGAGCAATGGGGCATCGCCCGCGCGCTGACCGGCGACTTCTTCACCGGCCGCGCCACGCGCGAGGACGCGCCGCCGCGCACCGTCTTCGCGGTGGGCGACGTGAAGCAGTCCATCTACGGCTTCCAGGGCGCCGACGCCGCCGGCCTGCCGCGCGCGCAGACCGAGTTCGCCGCGATCGTGAAGGCGGCGGAGGAGACCTTCCGCGCGGTCTCGCTCGAAGTCTCCTTCCGCTCCGCCCCGCCGGTGCTGCAGCTGGTGGACGCGGTCTTCATGGCCGGGCCGGCTTGCCCTGGCGTGATCCCGCCGGGCGAGACGCTGAAGCACATCCCAGACCGCGGCGGCGCGGCCGGCCTCGTGGAGCTCTGGCCCCTCCAGACCCCCGACGCGGCGCAGGAGCCGCCGCCCTGGGAGGTGCCCGAGACCCCCACGGCCGAGGCCGGCCCCGACGCGCGCCTGGCCGCGGCGCTGGCGCGGCGCCTGCGCCACATGATCGACCATGAGCGCCTGCCCGCGCGCCATGAGGGCGACCCCGAACAGGGCCGCCGCATCCGCCCCGGCGACATCCTGGTTCTGGTCCGCCGGCGGGATGCCTTCCTGGCCCAGCTCGTCCGTGCGCTGAAGGAGCAGGACGTGCCGGTCGGCGGCGTGGACCGCATGGTGCTGATCGAGCAGCTCGCCGTGCAGGACGTGCTGGCCGCGCTCGACGCCCTGCTGCTGCCGCAGGACGACCTGCAGCTCGCCGCCGCGCTGAAATCGCCGATCTTCGGCCTGGACGACGAGGACCTCTTCGCCCTCGCCCATGGGCGCCCGGCCTCGCTGCACGTGCAGCTGATGGCCGAGCGCGGCGCCGAGACGCGGATCGGCCGTGCGGCCGACCTGCTGGCCGCGCTGCAGTCCCGCGCCAGCCACCTGCCGCCCCATGCCCTCATCGCCGAGTTGCTGGGCGAGCGCGGCGGGCGCGCCCGCCTGCTGGCCCGCCTGGGCCCCGACGCCGCCGACCCGCTGGACGAGCTGCTGACCGCGGCCCTGGCGCATGAGCGTGCGCATCCGGCCTCCCTGCAGGGCTTCCTGCACTGGCTCCGCCGCGCCGCCGCCGAGGTCAAGCGCGAGCCGGACACCAGCGCCGACCTCGTGCGCGTCATGACCGTGCATGGCGCGAAGGGGCTGCAGGCGCCCATCGTCATCCTGCCCGACACCACCGGCTCGCCGCCGCGCTCGGCCGGGCTGCGCTGGACCGAGGACGAGCTTCCCCTCTGGGCGCCCCGCAAGGAGGGCTTCGCCGCCCCCGCCTATGAGACCGCCGACCTCGCCCGCGCCGAGCGGGAGAACGAGGAGAGCAACCGCCTGCTCTACGTCGCCCTGACCCGCGCCGAGGACCGCCTGCTGGTCTGCGGCTGGCATCGCGGCAAGAAGCCACCGGACGAGTGCTGGTACCGCAAGATCGAGGCCGGCTTCCGCAACCTCGACGCGCTGGAGGAGATCACCTTCGCGCCGCAGGAATGGGGCGCCGACCCGGCCGGCTTCGCCGAAGGGCCGCTGCTGCGGCTCTCCTCGGCGCAGACGGACCCGCGCCGCGACGAGGCGCGCCGCCTGGCCGGCGCCGCCGCGACCCTGCCGGCCTGGGCGCGCGAGCCCGCCCGGGCCGTGGAGGCCCCCGGCATCGCCACCCCCTCCCACATGGAGGATGACGAGGTGGAGCTGCCGGCCGCCGCGCCGCATGCGCCGGGCGATCCGCTGGGCCGCCGGTTCCGCCGGGGCAACCTCATCCACGCGCTGCTGCAATCCCTGCCCGACCTGCCGGAGGCCGACCGCACCGCCGTGGGCCGCGCCTATCTGTCGCGCCCCGGACAGGGGCTCGACGCGGCCCAGGCGGAGGAGATCCTGGCCGAGGCGCTGGGCGTCATGGCCGACCCCGCGATTGCGCCCCTCTTCGGGCCCGGCAGCCTGGCGGAGGCGCCGCTGGCCGGGCGCATCGGCGGGCGCCTGATCCTCGGCCAGGTGGACCGGCTGCTGGTCGAGCCGGACCGGATCCTGGTGCTGGACTTCAAGACCAACCGCCCGCCGCCGCGGTCGCCGGAGGCCGCGCCCCCGGCCTATCTGCGGCAGATGGCGGCCTATCGCGCCGTACTCGGCGCGGCCTTCCCGGGCCGTCCGGTGGAATGCGCCCTGGTCTGGACCTATGGCGCGCGGGCCATGCCTTTGCCCTCCGCGCTGCTCGATCGCCACGCCCCGGCTTGACCCGGAGCGGAGGCGACACGACTTTCCCCCTGTTGAAATCGAGGACCCCCCATGAGCGAACTGACCAAGGCCGTGAGCGACGACAGCTTCAAGCAGGACGTGCTTGAGTCCAAAGGCGCCGTGCTGGTGGATTTCTGGGCCGAATGGTGCGGCCCGTGCCGGATGGTCGCCCCGATCCTGGACGAGATCGCGCAGGAATATCAGGGCAAGCTGACCGTCGCGAAGGTGAACATCGACGACAACCCGATGACGCCGAACAATTATTCCGTGCGCGGCATCCCCACGATGATCCTGTTCCAGGACGGCAAGCCGGTGGACACCAAGGTCGGTGCCATGCCGCGCAGCCAGATGAAGGACTGGATCGCTTCGAAGATCGCCTGAGGGTTTAATTGCCCTCGGACGCCGGGCGGCGGCTCCGCCGCCTGGGCTTCGGCGCGGCACCGGCGCGCCATCCCTGCGGCGAGTGGGCGGCGCCGGCCGTCCTGCGGCCGGACTCCTCCGTGAGCGAGGTTATCCCGCTTTCTTGACGGCCATCTCGTCCATCATCGCGTCGTAGCGACGCTGCATCTCCTGCGGGGACACCGCCTCCTTCTCCTGGCTCAGCAGCCAGTTGAAGCCGAAGGGGTCGTCGAAGCAGGCCGCGCGATGGCCATAGAATTCGTCCGTCGCGGGGCGGATCACCGTCGCACCGGCATCCTTCGCCCGCTCCAGCGCCGCATCCACATCCGGCACCATCAGGTGCAGCCGGACCGGCGATTTCCCCTCCGATCCCATCATCCCCATCTCCGGATACTCGCTCGAGAGCATGAAGAGCGCGCCGTAGATGGTCATCTCGGCATGGCCGATCCGGCCTGTGCCCTTTTCCGTCAGGCGGTAGCGCTCCTCGGCGCCCAGCGCCCGACGGTAGAACTCGATCGCCTCCTCGCATTTCTTCACGACGAGATAGGGCGAGAGCGCGGCGAATGTCGTGATCGGTTCCATCGGCCATTCCTCCATCCTTCCCCCATAACGGACGGGGGAGGCCGAGGTTGGCCGATGGCCGAACAGGTGTCGGCGTTACTCGAGGCGGATATTCGCCGCCCGCACCACCGCGCCCCACTTCTCGTTCTCGGCCGCGATGAAGCGGTCGAAATCGGCACCGCCGAGCTGCGACGGCATGGCGCCGAGCTCGCGGAACTTCGCGATGGTCCCGGGCTCGCGGCAGATCTCCTGCACGGCCGCCGTCAGCCGGTCCACGGCCGGGCGCGGCGTGCGGCCCTGCACCTGCAGGCCGAACCAGGCCACCGCCTCGAAGTCCGGCAGCCCGCTCTCATTGACGGTCGGCACCTCCGGCAGGGCGAACCAGCGCTCCCTGCTCGTCACCGCCAGGACGCGCAGCCGGCCCTCGCGGATATGCGGGATGTAGGAGGGCAGGTTGTCGAAGGTCATCTGGATGCGGCCAGCCAGCAGGTCGGGGATGAGCGCGCCCGTGCCGCGATAGGGCACGTGGCCGATATCCACGCCCGTGCGGTTCTTGAAGTACTCGCCGCAGATATGGCCCGAGGTGCCGTTGCCCGGCGTGCCGTAGTTGATGGTGCCCGGCTCCCGCTTCGCCAGGGCGATCAGCTCCTGGATGTTCGTGGCGCTGACGCCTGGATGGACGACGACCGCATTGGTCACGAGGCTCGCCAGGGCGACGGCCGCGAGGTCCTTCACCGGATCGAAGGGCAGGCGCGGGTAGAGGAACTGGTTGATGCTGGCCGTGCCGATCGTGCACATCAGCAGCGTGTGGCCGTCTGCATCGCTCTTGGCCACGACCTCCACGCCCAGGTTGCCGCCGGCGCCCGGCCGGTTCTCGACCACGCAGGGCTGGCCCAGCAGATGCGTCAGCCGCTCGGCCACGACGCGGGCCATGACGTCGGTGGCGCCGCCGGCGGTGAAGGGCACCACGATGCGCATGGAGCGCGTGGGCGCCCAGGGCGCCTGGGCCTGGGCCGCGGCGGCCACGGGCAGGAGCGCCGGGAGGGCGAGAGCAGTACGGCGCGTCAACGACATAAGGGACTTCTCCAGTTGTTGTCTCCGGCCGATGGGCGGGGCCGGTTCAGTGAGCGGCGGCCTTCAGCCTGCGATCAGATTGGCCTTCTGGACCACTTCGGCCCATTTGCGAATCTCGGCGGCGAGGAAGGCCTCGAAGGCCGCCGGGGTGGTACCGCCTTCGGGCGTGAGGCCCGGTCCGTCGGCGCCGAACTCGGCCAGGCGCGCGCGGAAGGCAGGGTCGCGCGCGATGGCGTCGATCTCGGCGCCCAGGCGCTCGATCGCCGCGCGCGGCGCGCGGGCCGAAGTCTGCACGCCGAACCAGGCCGTCGCCTCGAAGCCCGGGATGCTCTCGGCAATGACGGGAACATCCGGCACCACGCTGGCACGGCGGGCGCCGCTCATGCCCAGCGCACGGATCTGGCGGTCGCGGATGAAGGGCAGCGCGGAGGGGATGTTGTCCATCCCGCAATCCACGCGCTCGGCCATCAGCTCGGTCAGCATGGGGCCAGAGCCGCGGAAGGGCACATGGACCAGCTGGATGCCGGTGATCTGGCTCAGCAGCTCCATGCAGACATGCGGGCTGCTGCCGATGCCGGCCGTGCCGTAGGTGATCTCGCCCTGGCGGCCGCGCGCGAAGGCCAGGAACTGCGCCATGTCCTGCACGGGCATGCGGTTGGCGACCATCAGCACATTGGGCATGCGCGTGACGAGGCCGACCGCCGCCATGTCCTCCGGCTTCCAGGGCATGCGCGGGCCGTAGACGGCGTAGTTGATCGCGCCCGTGCCGATGGAGGTGAAGAACAGCGTGCCGCCATCGGGCTCCGCGCGCACCACCGCCTCGCCGGCGAGGTTGCCGCCCGCGCCGGGCCGGTTTTCCACCACCACCGTCTGGCCCAGCCGCGCCGACATCCGCTCGGCCACCATGCGGCCGATCATGTCGGTCGTGCCGCCGGGCGGGAAGGGAATGACAAGGCGGAGCGGGCGCGTCGGCGCCCACGCGGCCTGCGCTCCTGCGCTCTGCCCCCCGGCGATCGCCGGGGCGAGCAGGCCCGCGGCGAGCACCGTCCGGCGCGGAGCGGCGGGCGTCACGACCCTTCGACCGTGGCGCCGGAACGGCGGACGGCGTCGCTCCACTTAGCGATCTCGTTCCGCATGAAGGTGTCGAAGGTCTCGGGCGTGCTGCCGCCGCCGGGCACGAGATCCGCCCGCATGCCTCCCAGCTCGGCGAACCGCGCCCACATCGCGGGCTCGTTCAGGATGGCCTCCACCTCCGTGTTGATGCGCTGGATCGCCGGCCGCGGCATCCGCGCCGGGCCCACCAGGCCGAACCAGGCGGTGGCCTCCACCGCGGGCTGGCCGGCCTCGGCGGTGGTCGGCACGTCGGGCAGCTGTGGGCTGCGGGTGGCCGTGGTCACCGCCAGCGGGCGCAGGCGCCCCTCGCGCAGGTGGTTGATCACGCTGGGCAGGTTGTCGACGCCGACCTCGATGCGGCCGGCGATCATCTCCTGCAGCATGGGGCCGGCGCCGCGGAAGGGCACATGCGTCAGGTCGAGGCCGGCGGCCAGCTTCAGCAGCTCGCCCGTCATGTGCAGCGAGGTGCCGACGCCGCTGCTGCCGATGTTCATCTTCCCGGGATTGGCCTTCACCAGCGCCACCAGCTCGGCCAGCGTGTTGGCGGGCACGTTCGGGTTCACGAAGATGGCGTTGGGCACGCGGGTGACGAGGCTGATGCCCGCGAAATCCTCGGGCTTGTAGGGCATCCGCGGCGCGTAGAGCTGGTAGTTGATGGCGCCTGAGCTGATGGTCTGCATCAGGATGGTGTGGCCGTCAGGGTCGGCCTTCGCGACCACATCCGCCCCCACATTGCCGCCGGCGCCCGGCCGGTTCTCGATCACCACCTGCTGGCCGAGGCGCTGCGACAGCGGTTCGACGAGGAGGCGCGCGGCGATGTCGGTGGTGCCGGCCGGCGTGAAGCCGACGATGAGGCGAACGGGCCGGTTGGGCGACCAGGTGCCCTGCGCGCGGGCAGGCAGCGTGGCCAGTACGGGCGAGGCGAGGGCCGCCGACAGCACGGCCCGGCGCGAGGGGTGCGAATTTACCATGTGAACGTCTCCATTTTATGGATTTGTATTGAGATTGGACCGTCGCTACGCGGCATACAAGCGCGAAGGGAGTGCGTCCGGCGCGGCGCGCCACTCATTTCGTTCTCGTCACGCTGGCGGGCTTGCGCGCGGCTCCCTGACCGCTACAGGCAAAGGTTCGAAGCCGCTCAGGATCGAAGCCGATGTCGTTTCTCCGTCTCTATGGGCGTGTTCTCGCGCTGCTGCGGGCCGACAAGTGGGTCGCCTTCGGGCTGACCGCCGCCGCCATCGCGCTTGCCGGGCTGCAGTTCCTGGAGCCGGTGCTCTTCGGCCGCGTCATCGACCTGCTCTCCCGCGCGGACCGCATGCAGGTCTCCGACGTCTGGGAGGCCGCCTATACGCTGCTCGCCATCTGGGCGACGGTCGGCCTCTCCTCCATCGGCGCCAATGTCGCCGTCTCGCTGCTCGCCGACCGCATGGCGCATCGCAACCGGCTCGCGATGATGTCGCGCTACTTCCAGCACGTGCTGGCGCTGCCGCTGGCGTTCCATGGTGACGCGCAGTCCGGGCGGCTGATGAAGGTGATGCTCGTCGGCTCGGACAATCTCTTCGGCCTCTGGCTGGCCTTCTTCCGCGAGCATCTGATCACGGTGGTGAGTGCGCTGGTGCTGCTGCCGCTGACCATGGTGCTGAACTGGCGGCTCGGCCTGCTGCTGATCGGCCTCGTCGTGGTCTTCACCGGGCTCACCGCCTTCGTGATCCGCAAGACGCAATCCGCGCAGATGAAGGTGGAGGAGTTCCACACCCAGCTGGCCGGCTCGGCGCAGGACGCGCTCTCCAACGTGGTGGTCGTGCAGTCCTTCACGCGCCTCAACAGCGAAGCGAAGATGTTCGGCGACATCATGCGCCAGGTGCTGGACCACCAGTTCCCGGTGCTGAACTGGTGGGCCGTGGTGAACGTGCTGACGCGTGCGTCCAGCACCATCACCGTCATCCTGATCTTCATCCTGGGCACGATGCTGCACCTGCAGGGCAAGGCCTCGGTCGGCGAGATCGTGAGCTTCATGGGCTTCGCGACGCTGCTCGTCTCGCGGATGGAGGGCGCGGTCGGCTTCGTGTCGCACATGCTGTTCCAGGCACCGTCGCTGCGGCAGTATTTCCACGTGCTCGACACCATCAGCACCGTCCCGGAGCGGCCGGGCGCCAAGGATATCGGCCGCGCGCAGGGCGAGGTGTGCTTCGAGGGCGTGAGCTTCGCCTATCCCACCAGCGGCCCGATCCTGACCGGCATCGACCTCGTGGCGAAGCCGGGCCAGACGCTCGCCCTCGTGGGCGCCACCGGCGCGGGCAAGACGACCTCGATGCAGCTGCTGCAGCGCCTCTGGGACCCGGTGGACGGCCGCATCACGCTCGACGGCGTGGACCTGCGCGACCTCAGGCTCGAGAGCCTGCGCCGCAACATCGGCGTGGTCTTCCAGGAGAGCATGCTCTTCAACCGCTCCATCCGCGACAACCTGCTGGTCGGCCGCGCGGATGCGACGCAGGAGGAGATCGAGCGCGCCTGCCGCATGGCCGAGGCGCACGACTTCATCCTGCGCCAGCCCGAGGGCTACGACACCATGGTGGGCGAGCGCGGCGCGACGCTCTCAGGCGGGCAGCGGCAGCGGCTCTCCATCGCCCGCGCGCTGCTGAAGGATCCGCCGGTCCTGATCCTCGACGAGGCGACCAGCGCGCTCGATGCCGCGACGGAGGCCAAGGTGGCCAAGGCGCTGCGCGCGCTGATGGCCGGCCGCACCACCTTCATCATCGCGCACCGCCTTTCGACGGTGCGCGACGCCGACGAAATCCTGGTCTTCGACAGCGGCAAGATCGTGGAACGCGGCAGCTTCGCCGACCTCCTCGCGATGGAAGGACGCTTCGCGGATCTGGTGCGTACGCAGCTGATGGGCGTCGCGAGCGACTGAACTCCGCCGCGGCGGCAGAACGCCGGACCGAAGGCCTGGTCCAGCGAGAAAAATTCCCTGCGGCGACAAGCGATTTCGCGGCGCAGCAACTCTTTCCGTTGCAACCTGGGCGCGCAAAGGCGCAGCTTAATTCCGGGTAATGCATTTCGACGGATGAGGGAGGAAAGCCCATGCTGATCCAGAGCATCCTGCGGGGCAAAGGCAGCCACATCATATCCGTCCGCACGGACGATTGCGTGGCCTCGATCACACGCACGCTCTCGCAGCACCGCATCGGCGCCGTGCTTGTCGTGGAGGCGGACGGCACCGTTCTCGGCATCGTCAGCGAGCGCGACATCGTGCGCGCCATGGCCGGCGTTGGCGAGCCGGTGATGCGCATGACCGCGGGCCAGCTGATGACGCGCGTGCTGCACACGGTCACGCCCATCAGCACGGTTCAGGACGCGCTGCAGATGATGACGGATCGCCGCGTCCGCCACCTGCCGGTCCTGGCCGATGACGGCGCGCTGGCCGGCATGGTCTCGATCGGCGACCTCGTGAAGGCGCGCATCGCGGAGGCCGAGCAGGAGGCGGAGGAGCTGAAGCTCTACGTCGCCACGGCCGGCTGATCGCGGCAGCGGCGCCCCGAAACAGGCCAGATCCCACGCGGGGCTGCCCGCGCGATGGGCACATGCGTGCCGGCGACGAACCGGCCGCGAAATGTAGCTATTGCATCGGGCTTCGGGCTCGGTCGATGATCCATCGACACAAAAACGCCCGAGAGCCCCAAGCATGACCATCACCCGACGCACCTTGATGGCCGCGGCTGCCGCCGCCCCTCTCGCTCCGGGGCTCGCTGCCGCCCAGGCGCGGTGGCAGATGGCCACAGGCTACCCCGACAGCAACCTGCACACCCGCAACATCCAGACCTTCCTGGCCGAGTTGCAGGCAGCCGGCGTCGCCGTCCAGCTGCATTCCAACGCGTCCCTGCTGCCCATGGCGCAGATCAAGCGCGGCGTGCAGACCGGGCAGGTGCAGCTCGGCGAGGTCATGCTCTCCTCCTACGGCAACGAGGATCCCTTCCTCGAGGTCGACGGCATCCCGGGCCTGGTCTCGAACTTCGCGGACGCCCGGCGCCTGACCGACCTCGCCAAGCCCTATATCGAGGCGCGGCTCGGCCGGCAGGGCATCATGGTCCTCTACATGGTGCCCTGGCCCCCGGGCGGCTTCTACTCCAACGCCCCCCTGCCCACGCTGGAGGCGCTGCGCGGCACGAAGTTCCGCACCTTCAATGTGATGACCAACCGCTTCGCGGCCCTGATCGGCGCCAACCCCACCCTCGTGCAGCAGGCGGAGCTGCCGCAGGCCTTCGCCACCGGCGTGGTGAACGCGATGGTGACCTCGGCGCAGACGGGCGTGGACACCCAGTCCTGGGACTATGCCCGCGTCTTCACGCCGGTCGGCTTCACCTTCACCCGCAACGCCGTCCTGGTGCAGAAGCGCGCCTTCGACGCCCTTCCCGCAGCGGCCCAGGCGGCGATGCGGGCCGCGGCGGCCACGGCCGAGACGCGCGGCTGGCAGATCAGCGAGGAGGCCACCGCCTCCACCGAAGCCACGCTGCGCGAGCGCGGCATGACCATCGCCCAGGCCTCGCCCGAGCTGATGGCGGGCATGCGCCAGATCAGCGGGCAGATGACGGAGGAATGGATCACCCGCGCGGGCGAGGATGGGCGGAAGCTGATCGCGGCCTATCGCGGCTGAGGCGGTTCACATCATGCGCCGTGCGCTGGACGCCCTCTATGCTGCCAGCGCGGGCCTCGCCGCGCTGTCGCTCTTCACCATCTTCCTCGTCATGATGGCGCAGGTCGTGCTGCGCGAGATGAACCAGCAATTCCCCGGCGCCGACGACCTCAGCGCCTATCTCTGCGTCGCCACCACCTTCTTCGCGCTCGGCGCCACCTTCAAGCGCGGCGAGCTCATCCGCGTCGGCATGGTGCTTGACCGGCTGCGTCCGGGCGCCCGGCGGGTGATGGAGCTCCTCGTCCTCGGGCTGGCCGCGACGCTCATGGCCTATGTGACCTACTGGACCGCCCAGGACGTCGCCTTCTCCTGGGAGATCGAGGAGCTGGCGCAGGGCACGGTGCCCTTCCCGCTCTGGATTCCCAAGCTCTCCATGCCTCTCGGCTCCGGCATCCTGCTGATCGCGATCCTCGACGAGTTCGTCGCGGTGCTCCGGGGACTGATCCCCTCCTATGTCCGCGCGGCCGAGGAACGAGCCGCGGCCGGCGATTTCTCGGCGGAAGTCTAGCCCCATGGATCTGTTGACCTTCGCGTTGCTCCTGCTGGTCGTGCTGTGCCTGCTGCTCGGCGCCGGCCTGTGGATCTCGATGTCGCTGGCCGCCGTCGGTTACATCGCCATGGCGGCCGCGCATCCCTCCCCCGGCCTGTTCCTCGCCTCCTCCTTCTGGGAGGCGACCGGTTCCTGGACGCTGGCGGCCCTGCCGATGTTCGTCTGGATGGGCGAGATCCTGTTCCGCACCCGGCTCTCGGAAGAACTGTTCAACGGCCTCGCCCCCTGGGTGCGGCGCATCCCGGGCGGGCTGCTGCACGTGAACATCCTCGCCTGCGGCATCTTCGGCTCGGTTTCCGGCTCGTCGGCCGCGACCTGCGCCACCGTCTCCAAGATCGCCCTGCCGGAGCTGAAGAAGCGCGGCTACGACGAGGACGTGGCCATCGGCTCGCTGGCCACCTCGGGCACGCTCGGCATCCTCATCCCGCCCTCCATCATCATGGTGGTCTATGCGGTCGCGGCCGAGGTCTCGATCGTGCGCGTCTTCATTGCGGGCTGCCTGCCCGGGCTGATCGTGATGCTGCTCTTCAGCGCCTATATCGTGATCTGGGCGCTGATGAACCCCAAGAAGCAGCCGGCGCCGGAGCCGCGCCTGGGCTTCGCCGAGAAGTTGCGGCGGAGCTCCCGCCTCATCCCCTGCGCGGTGCTGATCGTGGCGGTGATCGGGACGATGTTCGTGGGCTGGGCCACGGCGACGGAGGCCGCGGCCTTCGGCGTCCTCGGCGCGCTGCTCATGGCGGCGGGGCGCTGGACGGGCGCGGGCCTGCTGGTGGTCGCGGCGATCGCCTGGATTGTGGGCTTTCTGCCTTCCGGACAGTTCTGGCCCATCGCCTTCTTCGCGCTGCTCGGCCTCACCGCCGGCGAGCGGGTGCTGACCTGGCAGAGCTTCCTGGACAGCGTGAAGGGCGCCACGCGGCTGTCCTGCATGATCATGTTCATCCTGGCGGGCGCCGCCTTCCTCACCAAGGCGATGGCGCTCACGGGCATTCCCGCCGCCCTCGCGGAGGGCGTGGCGCATCTCAACCTCGGCCCCTACGGCCTGATCGCGATCCTGACGCTGGTCTATGTCGTCCTGGGAACGGCGCTGGACGGCGTCTCGATGATCGTGCTGACCACCTCCATCGTCCTGCCGCTGGTGCAGCAGGCGGGCTTCGACCTGGTGTGGTTCGGCATCTTCATCGTGCTGCTGGTCGAGATCGCGGAGATCACGCCCCCGGTGGGGTTCAACCTCTTCGTCATGCAGACCATGACAGGAAAGGATCAGCTGGAGGTCGCGAAAGCCTCCCTGCCCTTCTTTCTGATGCTGGTGGTCACGGTGGTGCTGATCACCCTCTTCCCCGTGACGCTGGTGACCGGCATCCCGGACCTGCTGCTCAGCCGGTAGAGACAAAGACCGGCCGCGCCAATCCGCGCGGCCGGCAACTCACCTAGCGATGGAAGAAAAGCCTTCCGCTATTTCCAGAGCATCATCAGGATGGCGAAGAGCACGAGGCTCAGCCCCTGCAGCAGCACGCGGTAGCGCATGAGCTTCTGGGAGGCCTGGCCCGAGACGCCGCGCGCCATCCCAATCATTCCCGCAATGAGAACGCCGAGGGTCGCGGCCATGGAGGCCATCACCAGAAAGGTGAAGAAACTCTTCATTCCGCCATTGTGGGCACGCGGCCCTGGCTCGGCAAGCACCCCCCGATGACCTCTCTGCAACTTGACCTGGGGCCCCCAGGCCCCAAAACCAAGGGCATGCTCGGTCGCCTCCTGCCTCTCCTCGCCCTGGTCCTGGCCTTTCCGGCCCTGGCCCAGACGCCAGCCCCTGCGGAATCGGCCACCCCGCCACCACCCGCGGCGGTCGTCGCGCCCGCGCCGGCCGTGGCGGCAGCGCCCGCTTCCCCGGCGGCGACCCAGGCCGAGCTGGGCGTGCTGCTGGAGGTCCTCCGGGACGAGAATCGGCGCGCCGCGCTGATCCGTGCCCTGGAGAGCTCCACCGCCCCCGGCGTCCCCGCCGAGGCGGCACCCGCGCCGGCGGCAGCGCCCGCCGCCACCACGGCACCTGCAACGGCCCCAGCGGCAACGCCACCCGCCGCCACGGCTCCTCCCGCGACAGCGCCGGCCGCCACATCGCCGGCCGCGACCGCACCGGCCGCTGCGACCCCCGCCCCGGCGGCCGCGCCCGCCACCCCGGCCGAAGTCGCCGAGCAGGCCGCCAATACGCCGGCCGAGATCGTCACCGGCGTGGGCCAGCGACTCGCCGCCTTCCTGGAGAACACGCTCTCCCGTCTTTCCGCCGCGACCGAGCTGAGCGCCGTCGGCGAATGGTTCAGCCGCCTCACCTATGACGACCGGCTGCAGGGGCAGGTGTGGAGCCTGGCCTGGAAGCTCGGCCTCGTCCTGATCGGCGGCGCCCTGATCGAGCGCATCCTGCAATTCGTGATGCGCCGCCCGCACGCGATGCTCGCCCGCCGCGTCGCGGCAGTGCAGGGGCCGATGCGGCGATTCCGCAGCCTGCCCTACCTGCTCGCCCACCTCGCGCTGGACATGCTGCCGATCCTCGGCTTCGGCCTCTTCGCCGTGGCCATCGTGGATGCCTACGCCATATGGCCGTCCAACCGCCTCATCATGGAGCAGGTGGTCTTCGCCTATATGGCCGCCCGCGCCATCATGGCGGTGAGCCGGCTGCTCCTGGCACCGAGCAATTCCAGGCTCCGCGTCGCCGCCTGCGACGACGAGACGGCCGCCTATGCGATGATCTGGCTGCACCGCCTCGCCCTCACCGGCGTGCTTTTCTACACGCTTGCCGAGACGGCGATGCTCTTCGGCCTGCCCTACGGCGCCTACCAGACCATCTGGCGCTTCGGCCTGCTGGTGCTGACGCTGCTGGTCGCGGTGGTGGTGATGCAGAACCGCACCTCCGTGGCCCAGTTCCTGGATGCGCCGGCGCTGTCGGGCGAGGACCATCCGAGCACGAGCCGGCGCTGGATGCGCGGCGCGCGCAACCGGCTGGCGCAGGCCTGGCACGTCCTCGTCATCCTCTGGCTGCTGGCGGCCTGGGCCGTCTGGGCCCTCAACATCGACCACGGCTTCGAGCGTCTCTTCAGCGCCTCGGTCGTCACCCTCGCCATCATCATCGGCGGCAAGATCCTCGACGAGGGCACGCGCCGGCTGCTCGATTGGCTGTTCAAGGTCAGCACCGACCTCGCGGGCACCTATCCGGGACTGGAGGCACGGGCGAACCGCTACCTGCCGGCGCTGCGCAGCCTGGTCTCCTTCATCATCACCGGCCTCGTCCTCGTGCTGCTGCTGGAGGCCTGGGGCCTGCACTCGCTCTCCTGGTTCCAGCCGGGCCGCTGGGGCGGCAGGCTGGTCTCCGGCGCGGCGACCATCGGGATCACGGCGCTGGTGGCCCTCGTGGCCTGGGAGGCGGCGAATTCCGCGATCCAGCGGCAGCTCAAGGCCCTGCCGACGGACGGCTCGGCCGCCCGCAGCGCGCGGGTCCGCACCCTGCTACCCATGCTCCGCACGGCGATCGCGGGCGTGCTGCTGGTGGTGGTGGCCATCACCGCGCTGACCGAGGTCGGCATCAACGTGGCGCCGCTGCTGGCCGGTGCCGGTGTCGTCGGCCTCGCCATCGGTTTCGGCAGCCAGACGCTGGTGCGCGATGTGATCACCGGCGTCTTCCTGCTGCTGGAAGATGCCGTGACGGTGGGCGATTCGGTGACCGTCGGCTCGCTCTCCGGCACGGTAGAGCAGCTTTCGATCCGCTCCATCCGCCTGCGCTCGGTGGACGGGTCGATCCATATCGTGCCCTTCAGCTCCGTCTCGACGGTGACCAACCAGACGCGCGACTTCGGCTATGCCGTGGTGGACATCGCGCTGGACTACTCGGTGGACACGGACAAGGCCGTGATGCTGCTGCGCCAGGTAGGCGAGGCGATGCGCGAGGACGAGGCCTGGGCGCCGCAGCTCCTGGCCCCGTTGGAGGTGCTGGGCATCGACAAGATGAACGAGCTCGGCGTCTTCGTCCGGGCGCGGATCATGACGCCGCCGGCCCGTCGCTGGGCCGTGGGGCGCGAACTGAACCGCCGGGTGAAGCAGCATTGCGACGCGGCCGGCATGCGCTTCTTCTCATCGAAGGCGCCGATGCCGGAGCCCGCGCCGGCGCCAGCCCCGGCCTAGGGAAAGCGCCCCGGCCCTTGAGACGCCGGGTGCCAGGGCCCACCTTCTGTCCGGCAGATCCGCGGAACAGGAGGCGGTCATGGCGAATGGATGGGCCCCCGATGGGGCCGTGCAGGATCAGATCGACGACACCGTCACCGACGGCGTCCTGAGGGCCCGGGCGCGCCTGCCCACCGGCGAGGGCGAGGCGTACTGTCTGGAATGCGGCGAGGAAATCCCCGAAGGCCGCCGCCGCGCGGTTCCCGGCGTGCGGACCTGCGTGAGCTGCCAGTCCGAGATCGATCGCCGGCCGGTGAACATCGGCATCAACCGCCGGGGCAGCAAGGACAGCCAGCTCAAATAGGCCGACGGCCCCGAGCGTCGGGTCAGACCGGCAGTTCGCGCATCAGCCAGACCACCGCGATGCCCGCGGCGATGGCCAGCATGTAGCTGCGCGTGCCGATCATGACGCCCACCACGCCCGCCGCGGCCAGCAGCTGCACCGGCCCGCCGGTGACGAGCGCCGGGATCACGAAGGCCACGAAGATGCAGCCCGGCATATGGCCCAGCATCGCCGTCACGAAGGGCGTGGGGCGAAAGGCGCGCAGCAGCGCATAGCCTCCCGCGCGGAGCAGGTAGGTCGACAGCGCCATCCCCAGGATGGTCAGCAGCACATCCCAGCGCAGGGTCACGCCCGGAGCTCCCGGGCCAGGCTAGGAGGCCCGTGCCGCCTCGACGACCTCGCGGAAGAGGCGGGCCGGGAGGGTGCCGCCGCGCACGTCGTCCATGCTCCTGTTATTGTCATTACCGAGCCATACCCCGATCACCATGGGGCCGGAAGGAAGCTGCACGAAGCCGATGAACCAGGCGTCGCGATAGTCCTGCGTCGTGCCCGTCTTGCCGCCGGTCACCAGCCCGGGCACCGCCGCCGCCCGGCCCGAGCCGTAGCGCGTCACCGCCATCATCATCTGGCGCATCTGCTCCGCATGGAGGCCGCTGATGACCTGCGGCGTCTCGGCCCGGGGCGCGCTGACCACGCGGCCCTCGGCCTCTACCCGGGCCATGCCGAAGGGCGTCACGCGACGGCCGCCATTGGCGATGGCCGAGAAGGCAGCGACCATGTCGATCAGCGTCACCTCGCCGGTCCCCAGCGCGAGGGAGCCGTCGGTGGGGAAGCGGCCGCGGACGCCGAGCCGCGCCGCGACCTCGGCCACGGACCGCGCGCCGCCGCCCATCTGCATGACGCGCACGGCGGCCGTGTTGACCGACTGCGCGAAGGCCTCTTCCAGCGTGATGGCGCCGCGGGCCCGCCAGCGGCCGTTCGAGGGCGACCAGCGGCCGACGCGCAGCGGCAGGTCGCTGACGGAATCACCGGGCGAGGCGCCGCGTTCCAGCGCCGCGAGATAGACCAGCGCCTTGAAGGTCGAGCCCGGCTGCCGGCGGGCATCCGTCGCACGGTTGAAGGGCGACTGCTGGAAGTCGCGGCCGCCGGCCATGGCGCGCACCGCGCCGGTCGCCGCGTCCATGACGACCACGGCACCCTGGCTCACCCGCGCATCGCCGCCGTCGCCGTAGAGCAGGGTGCGCAGCCGCCCCTCCACCGCATTCTGCCAGCGCGGATCGAGGGTGGTGCGGATCACAAGGTCGGCGCTGCCGGGGAAGGCCTCGGGGATGTCCTCGAAGATCCAGTCCGCGAACCAGCCGCCATTGCGCGAGGGGCGGGGCGGAATGGCCATCTCCGAGATGGCCGCGGCCATCTGCGCGTCGGTGATGGCGCCCGTGTCGCGCATGGCCGCCAGCACGTCCCGCCCCCGCGCCATGGCGCCGTCGGGGTTGGAGCGCGGATTGTAGCGCGAGGGGGCCTGCGGCAGCCCGGCCAGGATCGCCGCCTGCGGTAAAGACAGCTGCCGCGCCGAAACGCCGAAATACAACCGCGCCGCGGCATCGACGCCATAGGCGCCGCCGCCGAGATAGACCCGGTTGAGATAGATCTCGAGCAGCTGGTCCTTGCTGAAGCGGTGCTCCAGCCAGAGCGCCAGCAGCGCCTCCTGCACCTTGCGGCGGGTGCTGCGCGCGGGGCTGAGAAACAGGTTCTTCGCGAGCTGCTGGGTCAGCGTGGAGCCGCCCTGTACCACGTCCCCGGCCGTGAAGTTGCGGTGGAGGGCGCGGATCAGGCCGATCGGGTCCAGGCCGAAATGGCTGCGGAAGCGGCGGTCCTCGATGGCCAGCAGCGCCGCCGGCACATGGGCGGGAAGGTTCCTCAGCCGCACCGTCTCGCCGTAGAGGTCGCCCTGGTTACCCAGCTGGCCACCGTCGGCGGTGCGCAGGGTCACGCTCGGCCGCCGGACGTGCTCCAGCGCCGAATCGGTGCGCGGCATGTCCCAGGTGTACCAGAGCAGCACGGCGGCCAATGCGAAGCCGCCCCAGATCGTCAGGATGACGCCCAAGCGGAAAAGCCGGCCGCCGAGGCTTCGGCGCGCCGGGGAGGCGGGTCGGGCCGGAGGCCCGGCAGGTTTTTTGGGCCCGCTCGGGGGGGGCCGTCTTTCGAGCCGGGGGGGGGCACGACGACTAGGGGCCGCGGGACGCGGCCGCGCGGCCGCCACTCGAGGCATGACCGTAACTTAGCATCGATGTCAGGCGAGCGCATCACGCCCTTCGACCTTGACCCCACCCCCAAGCGCCGTCATGTCAGGCACGCATCACGACGCGGAAGCCGGCCCCCTTGGGCGGACGGCGCGCGACCGAGTTTTCCCCTGGTGCGAGCCCGCGCGAAACCAAGCGCGCGGGGCGCGTACCCGGCGCCTGAGGGCAAAGACATATGAACTGGATTTCCGAGTGGGCGCTGCCCAAGATCAAGACGCTCTTCGGCTCCCGCGAGGTGCCGGAGAACCTCTGGCATAAGTGCCCCGAATGCGAGCAGATGATCTTCCAGACGGATCTGGACAAGAATCTGCGCGTCTGCCCGCATTGCGGCCATCACATGCGGCTTTCCGCGCGCCAGCGCCTGGACGCCACCTTCGATGAGGGCTGGCAGAAGATCGAGCTGCCCAAGGCCCCGGCCGACCCGCTCCGCTTCCGTGACCAGCGCCGCTATTCCGAGCGCCTGCGGGACGCCCAGGCGAAGTCCGGCATGGACGATGCCGTGGTCGTCGGGCACGGCACCGTCGAGGGGCAGCGCGCCGTCGTCGCCACCTTCGAATTCGCCTTCATGGCGGGCTCCATGGGCGCGGGCGTGGGCGAGGCCCTCGTCACCGCCGCGCGCCTGGCGGTGCTGCAGGACGCGCCGCTGATCGTCTTCGCGAGCTCGGGCGGCGCCCGCATGCAGGAGGGCGCGGTGAGCCTGATGCAGATGCCGCGCACCGTGATCGCGACGCAGATGGTCAAGGATGCGGGCCTGCCCTTCATCGTGGTGCTCTGCGACCCGACGACCGGCGGCGTCACCGCCAGCTTCGCCATGCTGGGCGACATCCAGATCGCCGAGCCGGGCGCGCTGATCGGCTTCGCCGGCGCGCGCGTCATCGAGCAGACCGTCCGCGAAGTGCTGCCCGAGGGCTTCCAGCGCGCGGAGTACCTGCTGGAGCACGGCATCCTCGACATGGTCGTGAAGCGCGGCGAGATGAAGGAGACCCTCGGGCGCCTCATCCGGCTGCTGCGGGATTCTGAGGGAGAGCCCGTGCCGGCGGCGGCCTGATGTCCCGCTCGGAAGAGATCATCGACCGGCTGCACGCCCTGCATCCGGTCCTCATCGACCTCAGCCTGGGCCGCCTCCAGAAGCTCCTGGCGAAGCTCGGCCATCCCGAGCGGAAGCTGCCGCCGGTGGTCCATGTCGCCGGCACCAACGGCAAGGGCTCGACCTGCGCCTTCCTGCGCGCCATCGGCGAGGCGGCCGGCCGGCGGGTCCATGTCTATACCTCCCCGCATCTGGTGCGCTTCCACGAGCGCATCCGCCTCGCGGGCCGGCTCGTCGCCGAGGAATTCCTCGTCGCCGCGCTCGAGGAGGTGGAGGAGGTCAACGGCGCCGACCCCATCACCGTCTTCGAGATCACCACGGCCGTGGCGCTGCTGCTGTTCAGCCGCGTGCCGGCGGACATGCTGGTGCTCGAGGTCGGCCTCGGCGGGCGCTACGACGCGACCAATGTGGTGCCCGCGCCCGCCGTCACGGCGATCACCAGCATCTCCATGGATCACATGGATTTCCTGGGCGACACGCTGGAGAAGATCGCCTTCGAGAAGGCCGGCATCATCCGCTCCGGCATCCCCTGCGTGACCGGCCGGCAGGAAGAGGCGACGCTCGGCGTCCTCTCCGCCTGCGCGGCGGCCCTGGGCACGACGCTCCTGGCGCGGGACGGCGAATGGAGCATCGAGCGGAGCGACAGCGGCTTCCTGTTCCGCGATGCGAAGGGCACGCTGCCCCTGCCGCCGCTCGGCCTGCGCGGGGCGCACCAGCCCGACAATGCCGGGATCGCCGTGGCCGCGATGCGCGCCTGGAACCCGATCTGGCTCACCGACGGCGCCCTTCAGCGCGGCGTCGCGGCGGCGGAATGGCCGGCGCGGCTGCAGCGCCTGCAGGGCGCGCTGGAGCCGCCCGCCCCCTGGGAGCTCTGGCTCGACGGCGGGCACAATGCGGGGGCCGGCGCGGCCCTGGCCGAATCGCTCGCCGAGTGGCGGGACAAGCCGGTGCACCTCGTGGTCGGCATGAAGCAGGGCAAGACCGCCGCCGGCTTCCTGGCCCCCCTCCTGCCGCTCGCCGAGAGCGTCTCGGCCGTGCGGGAGCCGGGGCAGCACCTGGCCATGTCGGTGGAGGACATCATCGAGGCCAGCGGCGGCGTGGCCCGCCCGGGGCCCGACGTGCGCTCCGCCATCGCGCGGATCATGGCGGAGGGGAAGCCGGGACGAATCCTGGTCTGCGGCAGCCTCTACCTCGCGGGCGAGGTGCTGAAGCTCGACGGGGGCGCCCTGGCCTCCGTGTCGATGGGCGCCGCGGTCTCCTGAGCCGCGCGAGGTTCCGGATCGGGCGGCGCGCCGCCCGGCCGGGAAGCCGCCGCTACTTGATCTCCTCGTCCGGCATCACGCCGAAGATCTCGGACCGCTTGATGTAGCCGCGGCGGTCCTGCACCTGCACCTCGCACCAGGCGCTGCTGCCGTCGCAGCCGCGGATGCGGCCGATCACGCCGGGGCGCAGGCGCGCCACGGGCGCGGCGCCATCCTCGGCCCGGCGGCGAAGCTGCACCTCGCCCCCCGATTCGCCCCGCACGATGAAGGTCCGGCGCCCAGGCTGCAGGTTGGAGGCGGCGAGCCAGCCTTCCGTCCCGTCCGGATCGCGGATGCGGCGCCACTGGTCGTGCTCGCGGATGATCTGCACCGGCAGGTCGGCGCGCTGGTACCGCCATTCGACCGGGAAGCGGCGGTCGGGACCCACGCGCAGATTCACGTCGTTGGAGCGCAGTGCGGCGAAGCGCGGCATGGGCAGGCCGGTGACGGTGCCGATGGTCTGCTGAGGCTCGGGCACCGGCTCGGGCGAGGGCGCCGCGGCGGCGGAAGCGGCGGCAGCCGCAGCGGCCGCGGCCGCCGCAGCCTGGGCGGCCGTGCGGCGCTGGGCGGCGGTCTGTCGCTGCGCCGCAGGTGCCGCCGCCGGCCGCTGGGCGGCCGGGCGCTGTGCGCGATTGCGCGGCGTCTGGGAATTCGGGGCGGCAGCCTGGCGCGCCGGCGCCGCAGGGCGCGTGGCCTGCGCCGGCCGGGCGGGCGGCGTGGCGGCGGCGGCGGCGGCGCGTGGCGGCGCGAGCGCCTGCGAGCCTCCCAGGCTGGATTGAGCAGGGGCGGAGTCCGGCATGCCGACGGCACCGGCGAGCGCGAGAAGCGCGATGGTGAAACGGGCCCTCATCCCCCTTCGATGCCGCGCCGGACCGCGCCGGGTCAAGGCCCCAGAAGGAGATGTGGTCAGAGCGAAATGACCTGGCCGGCCCCCACGGCGCCGAGGAAGGTGACGATGCCCGCGACCTCGACCCCCTCCGCCAGCGCCTCCGCCGTCAGCGATTCGACGCGAAGCCCGGCCTCGCAGGCGATCATCCGGATGCCGAGCGCCTGCGCCGCCTCCATCAGTATCGCGATCGTCGCCACGCCCGACTGGGCCAGGACCTCTTCCCGCTCCTCCGATTCGAGGGGTGCTGCCTTGAGCAGCAACCGGCAGCCCGCATTGGTGGCGAAGATCGTGACCGGCCGGCCGATGGCCGAAGCGGCCGTCGCCATCATCAGCGCGTAATGGCCGCGCTCATGCCCGCCGGAGAGCAGCAGGATCCCGAGCGGCTGGCTCACGGATAGGCCGAGAGGTCGCGAATCGAGGCATTCTCGCCGCAGAGGGCGCATTCCAGGTCCCGCCGCAGCTTCACGGTGCGGAAGCGGGCGTCCAACGCGTCCCAGAGGAGCAGGCGGCCGGACATGTCCTCGCCGATGCCCATGATGATCTTCAGCACCTCGGTGGCCTGCAGCGTGCCCATCACGCCCACCACGGCGCCGAGCACGCCCGCCTGCGAGCAGCTGGGCACCATCCCCTCCGGCGGCAGCTCCGGGTTGAGGCAGCGGTGGCAGGGGTGCGGCGGGCCCTCATGGGCGCGGAAGACCGAGAGCTGGCCCTCGAAGCGCAGCACGGCGGCGCTGACCAGCGGCTTCTTCAGCAAGTGGCAGGCATCGCCGACGAGAAAGCGCGTGGGGAAATTATCCGTGCCGTCGCAGATCACGTCGTATTGCGGGAACAGCTCCTCCGCGGCGGCGCGATCGAGGCGGCGGGTATGGAGCTCCAGCCGCACGTCGGGATTGAGGTCGCGCAGGGCGACCGCGGTGCTTTCCGTCTTGTACTGGCCGATGCGCGAGGTGGCATGGGCCACCTGCCGCTGGAGGTTCGAGAGCTCCAGCTCGTCATGGTCCAGCAGCCCCAGCGTGCCGACGCCCGCCGCCGCGAGATAGAGCGCGAGCGGCGACCCCAGCCCGCCCGCGCCCACGATGAGCACGCGGGCGGCGCGCAACTTCGCCTGGCCGATCGCGCCCACCTCCTTGAGGATGATGTGGCGCGAATAGCGATGCAGCTCGTCTTCGGTGAAATCGAGGTCCATGGGTGGGGATATGGGGCTTACTGGCGGCCCGTCGAGCCGAAGCCCCCGCCGCCGCGCTGCGTCTCCGGCAGGACGACGACTTCCTCCCATTGCGCCCGCGTCACCGGCGCGAAGACGGCCTGGGCGATGCGGTCGCCGCGGGCGATCTCGAAAGGCTCGGAACCGGTGTTGAGCAGGATCACGCCCACCTCGCCGCGATAATCCTCGTCCACCGTGCCGGGCGCATTGGGCAGGGTGATCCCATGCTTGAGGGCCAGGCCCGAGCGCGGGCGCACCTGCATCTCGTAGCCTTCGGGCAGCGCGATGCAGAGGCCGGTCGGCACCAGGGCACGGCCACCGGCGGGGACGGTCATCGCCTTCGCCGCCAGCAGATCCATTCCCGCCGCGCCGGAGGTCGCATAGGTGGGAAGCGGCAGGCCCTCGGCATGGGGCAGGCGCTGAACGAGAACCTTCACTGGAAATACTCCGCCACGCGCGCGGCCAGTCGGGCCGCCACTTCTTCCTTGGGCATCCTGGGCCAGTCCTCGACGCCGGCGGCGCTCACCAGATGGACGGTGTTGTCGCCGCCGCCGAAGACGTCGCCCGAGACGTCGTTCGCCACGATCCAGTCGCAGCCCTTGCGGGCCAGCTTCTTCTGGGCGTTCTCGATCACCCGCTCGGTCTCCGCGGCGAAGCCGACCACCAGCTTCGGGCGCGCGGTATGGGTCGAGATGGTCGCCAGGATGTCGGGATTGAGGGCCATGGCCAGCGTCGGCGCGCCCGCGCCCGGCTCCTTCTTGAGCTTCTGGCTCGCCTCCTGCGCCACCCGCCAGTCGGCCACGGCAGCGGCGAAGATGGCAGCATCGGCCGGCAGCGCGGCCTCGCAGGCGGCCAGCATCTCGCGGGCGGATTCGACGGGCTTCAAGGTGACGCCCGGAGGCGCGGCCAGGCTGGTCGGCCCGCTCACCAGCGTCACGCGGGCGCCCTGCGCCGCCAGGGCGGCGGCGATGGCATAGCCCTGCTTGCCGCTGCTGTGGTTGGAGATGTAGCGAACCGGATCGATCGGCTCCCGCGTCGGCCCGGCCGTGACGAGGACGTGGCGGCCCTTCAGCGGCCCCTCGGCGAAGAGCGCGCGGATCGCCTCCAGCATCTCCTCCGGCTCGGACAGGCGGCCGGGGCCGCTCTCGGGCTCGGCCATGGGCCCCTCGCCCGGCCCCACGAAGCGGATGCCGCGCCCCGCCAGCAGCGCCACATTCGCGGCCGTCGCCGGATGGGCCCACATGGCAGGGTTCATCGCCGGCGCGGCCAGCACGGGGGCCCGCGTCGCGAGCAGCACGCAGCCCGCCAGATCCTCCGCCAGGCCCTGGGCCATCTGCGCCAGCCGGCTCGCCGAGGCCGGCGCCACCACCACCGCCTCCGCCCAGCGCGCCAGGCGGATATGGCCGATCTCGGCCTCGGCGGCCCATAGGTCGTCGGAGACGTGCTCGCCCGTGATGGCCGCCAGCGCCTCCTTCGTCACGAAGCGCGCGCCGCCCGCGGTCAGCACGGCACGGACGGTGGCGCCCTCGGCGCGCAGGAGCCGCACCAGCATCAGCGCCTTGAAGGCGGCGACGCTGCCGGAAACGACGAGAAGAATCTTTCGGCCATGAAGCATGCGGGCAGCCTAGGCCAGGATCAGCGCGCGCGGAACATGAGCAGCAGCCCGGTCAGGGTGATGGCCCCGCCCAGCACATCGCCCCAGGCCAGCCGCTCGCCGAGCAGGGCCCAGCCGATCACCGCCGCGACCGGCGGCGCCATGAGCTGCAGCGCCGCCGCGTTGGAGGCGCCGAAGCGGCGGATGACCACGAAGAACAGCGCATAGCCCAGCATGCCGACCAGCAGCCCCGCATAGAGCATCGCGCCAATCACGGCCGGCGTCGCCCGGGTGGGCACGGCCCCGCCCCAGAGCGCCACCAGCCCGGCGAGCACCACCGCGGCCACGGCCGTCTGGAGGAAATTCGTCGACCAGGGGTCCACGCGCCCCCGGGCCGGGGCGAAGGCCAGCACGCCCAGCGCCTGCAGCAGGGCGCCCAGCAGCGCCAGCCCGATTCCCCAGGCCTCCGCCGCATCCATGCCCTCGGCCGAGCGCAGGATCCCGAGCGTGGCGACGCCCAGCCAGCCGAGGGCCAGCCCCACCCAGCCCATCGGCGCCATCCGCTGGCCGAGCAGGCGCGCGCCCATCGCGACGAAGAGCGGCGAGCTCGCCGCCAGCAGGGCCACCAGGCCCGAGGGGACATGGGCGGAGGCCACCCAGGCGCAGGCGAGGTAGCCGCCCATGCCGAAGGCGCCCATCGCCACCACGCTCCAGCGGTCGCGCCCCTGGGGCATCGGCGCCGCGCGGAGGCGGACGACCAGCCAGAGCAACGGCAGGACGGCGGCGAAGCGGATCAGCAGCGCCCAGAGCGGCGGCCATTCGAGCGCGATGATGCGGGCGGCATTGAAGGCCGAGCCCCACATCAGGACATAGGCAATGGCGAGAAGGAGGTTGATGACAGGCGCCCGGCTGTTCCGCCTATCCTGCCGCCCGACATCAACGGCGTCGAGCTGGGGGACCGATGGGCTGGATCATGGGCCTGATCCGAGGCCTCTGGAACATCTCCCAGCGGAGCTGGGTGGATATGGGCGGCGGGCTCCGGCCCGGCAGCCATGCCTCGCGGCTCCACCTGTTCCTGGTGCTCGTCTTCCTGGTGATCGGCCTGGCGCTGGTGCTGCTGGGCTTCGACCTGGCTGCCGTGGACCGCTGGCTCGACGCCCGGGCTGACGGGTTCGATCTCGTCGGGACGCTGCTCTTCAAGGCGCTGCTGGCCGTGATCCTGCTCTTCTGCGTCCTGGGCGCCGGCGCCGTCCTGTACGGCCGCTTCGCCCCGGGCGAGGAGGATCGGCCCGGCTGGGGCGTGACGGCGGGCGCGCTGAGCGGGACGCTGATCCTCGGCTATCTCGCCTGGGTCGGGCTGATGGACCCGCTTTAGCCCCGCGGTCAGCCCCGCCGGGCGATCGCGGCCTCCAGCGTGTTCTCGAGCAGGCAGGCAATGGTCATGGGGCCCACGCCGCCGGGCACCGGCGTGATGGCGGCCGCGCGAGGCAGCGCCTCGGCATAGGCCACGTCGCCCTTGAGCTTGCCGTCCGGCATGCGGTTGATACCGACATCGATGACGATGGCGCCCTCGCGCACCCAGTCGCCGCGGATGAGCTCGGGCCGGCCCACGGCGGCGATCAGGATGTCGGCGCGGCGGCACTCGCCGGCCAGATCGGCCGTGCGGGAATGGGCGATGGTGACGGTGCAGTCCGCCGCCAGCAAGAGCTGCGCCATCGGCCGCCCCACGATCTGGCTGCGCCCCACCACCACGGCACGTGCGCCGGGCAGCTTCGCCTTCGCCTCGGCCAGCAGGTGCATAGCGCCGCGCGGCGTGCAGGGCACGAGGCCGGGCAGGCCGGAAGCGAGCTTGCCGGCATTGATGGGGTGGAAGCCGTCCACATCCTTCGCGGGATCGACGGCGGCGATCGCCTTCTCGGCGCGGATATGCTTGGGTAGCGGCAGCTGGACGAGGATGCCGTCCACCTCCGGATCGGCGTTCAGCGCGGCGATTTCCTCCAGCAGCTGCGCCTCGGTCGTCTCCTCCGGCAGGTGCCGGGTGCGGGAGGCGAAGCCGGCCTGGGTGGCCGCGCGGTCCTTGTTGCGGACATAGACGCCGCTGGCGGGGTCCTCACCCACGCGCACAACGACGAGGCCCGGCTTGAAGGAGAGGGCCGCGACGCGTGTGGCCAATTGGCCGCGAAGCCGTTCCGCGATCGCCTTGCCGTCCAGAATCTGCGTCACCGCTTCAGCCCCCTCGCCAGTCGCATCCGAGATGGCGTCAGAAATACAGCCCGCCGCGGATCATGTAGCCCCGGATGGCGCCCACCAGCAGCATGCAGGCCTGCACCAGCAGCATGACGACGAGGGGCGAGAGATCCACATTGCCGAAATTCGGCAGCCGGTTGCGCACGGGCCGCATGGCGGGCTCCGTCACGCGATAGAAGAAATCCGAGAGCGCCCAGACGAAGCGGTTCCGCGTGTCGAGGATCCCGAATCCGGTCAACAGCGACAGGATCGCGGCGATGAGGATGGCCCAGAAGAAGAGGGTCAGGCCGGCCTGGATGAGGAAGAACAGGGCATCGAGGATCATCGCGGGGAAGCGCTCCGGTTGCGACGGCATCAGTGGCCCTTGTCGCGGAAGGCCGTCCCCGGGGCAACCCCGCATTCGCCGGGAGGGGTGCTTGACACCCGCCCAGCCATCGCGCAAAACCCGCCGCCTCGGGAGCGCTCAATACGCGACCGGGTGGTGTGATGCGGGGCTGTAGCTCAGTTGGTAGAGCGCGTCGTTCGCAATGACGAGGTCAGCGGTTCGATCCCGCTCAGCTCCACCACCCCTCTCCCGGCTTTCCGACAAAGTTGAATCCCGCCAGAGGCTCGCCCCCGACGGGTATTGGTGCCCTAACCCTTGGGCGCCTCGCGCTCCCAGAACCGCAACGCGCGACAGGCGCGGACGAAGCCCGGCACGTCGCCCGCGGCTTTCAGCTCAACGAAGCCCTTGTCGGGCGTCATCAGCCCCGCGCTCTTGAAGAGCGTTCTCGCCGCGGCGGTATGGGCGATGAACTTCGAATGCGCATAGGCATCGCTCACGAAGCCCTTCGCCGCCGGATTATCCGCCAGCAGGACCGCCCCTTCCTCTGAAGGCAGCACCGCCACCGCGTCGAACAGGACGGAGGGCCCGCCCGCCACCGCGTGATGCGCGGGCAGATGGGTCCCGTCGCTGGCGGTGATGCCGCCGATCTTCGGGGCCACAAGCTCGAGTACGGCGCCTTCCGCCTCGACGGCCTTCTGCAGCGCCTTCAGGAGATCGATCTCCGTCCCGTCCGTGACCAGGGCGCCCACCTTGCGTCCTTCGAAGCTCGGCGGAGGGTTTCGGAGAATGCTCAGGGCCTCGGAGGGCGGCTGGTCCACCGGGGCGCGGGCCGGCGCCGAGGCGGGCGGCAGCTCCATGCCGAGACCGGCCGCGACCGCTTCTGCCAGCTCCGCATCGACGTTGCGCAGATTCCCGACCATGCGCGCGCGGATGCCCGGCGTCTCGACCTTGCTCAGCTCGAAGACGAAGGCATTGATGATATGCGCCTGCTCGACCGGGGTCTGGCTCCGGAAGAACTGCCGCGCCTGGCTGTAATGATCGGCGAAGAGCGCGCCGCGCTCGCGGATCTTGGGGCCTTCCTCCTCGGTCGCGAAGCCGCGATGTCCCAGCGCAGGTGATTCGCGGGGGCCCGCCTCGGGCTGGCTCCAGGAATTGGGTTCGTAATTGACCCGGCCCTTCGGGTTGCGGAAGGCCATGTGACCGTCCTGCTGGAAATGCGCGAAGGGACATTTCGGCGCATTGATCGGCAGATGCGTGAAGTTCGGCCCGCCGAGGCGCTTCAACTGCGTGTCGAGGTAGGAGAAGTTGCGCCCCTGCAGCAGCGGGTCGTTCGTGAAATCCACGCCCGGCACGACGTTCTGCGTCATGAAGGCGACCTGCTCGGTCTCGGCGAAGAAGTTGTCCACGACGCGATCGAGGACCAGCCGGCCGACGCGGCGCACCGGCACCAGTTCCTCGGGGATCAGCTTCGTCGCGTCGAGCACATCGAAATCGAAGCTGTCGACGAATTCCTGGTCGAAGAGCTGCAGGCCGAGCTCCCATTCGGGGAAGGCACCGGTCTGGATCGCATTCCAGAGGTCGCGCCGGTGGAAGTCGGGATCGGCGCCGTTCAGCTTCACCGCCTCGTCCCAGACGATCGACTGCAGGCCCAGCCTCGGCTTCCAGTGGAACTTCACGAAGGTGGATTTCCCCGCCTCGTTCAGCAGCCGGAAAGTGTGGACGCCGAAGCCTTCCATGAAGCGGAAGGACCGCGGGATGGCGCGGTCCGACATGGTCCACATGAGCATGTGGGTCGATTCCGGCATCAGCGACGCGAAGTCCCAGAAATTGTCGTGCGCCGTCGCCGCCTGCGGGAAGCCGCGATCGGGCTCGTCCTTCGCCGCGTGGACGAGGTCGGGGAACTTCATCGCATCCTGGATGAAGAAGACCGGGATGTTGTTGCCGACGATGTCCCAGTTGCCCTGCTGCGTATAAAGCTTGACCGCGAAGCCGCGCACATCGCGCGCGAGATCCGCCGAGCCCTTGTTGCCCGCGACCGTCGAGAAGCGGACGAAGGCCGGGGTCTTCTCGCCGACGCGCTGGAAGATGTCCGCCTTGCAGATGTCGGCGAGCGATTCATGCAGTTCGAAGAAGCCGTGCGCGCCATAGCCGCGGGCGTGCACGATGCGCTCGGGAATGCGCTCGTGGTCGAAGTGGAAGATCTTCTCCCGGAAGTGGAAATCCTCCAGCAGCGCCGGCCCTCTCGGACCGTAGCGGAGGGTGTTCTGATCATCCGCGACGGGGCCGCCCTGCGCCGTGGTCAGCACGGGCACGTCGCCGCCCGCTTCCTGATGAAGTTCGCCTCCGGCACCGTGGCGGGAGGCGGGAGCGGCGTCGGATTTCGTCGGAGTGCGGCGGGTCGGCATGCGGGGCTTCCTCCTCGGCAAGTAGGGGGAACGCGCCTTCGGCGGATTTGTCGCAAATGCCCCCAAACATCGTGCCACGACGAGGGAAGGTTTCCCGGCGGCAATACGCCCGAAGGTCGTGATAGCGCGGCCACATCTCGCGAAGTCGCCACGCCACGGTGCAACTCCTGACAGCCCTTGCCGTTTGCCGAGAGGAAATACTTCAACAGGAGGCGACCATGGGACGCGGCATTCTTTTATGGCTTCTCGGCGTGCCAATTCCGATCATCATCATTCTCGCCCTGATCTGGCACTAGGCCATGTCAAGCAGCACCTATGATCCGGCACGGCCGCGCACAGGCGCCGTCGTGGTGGGAGACGCCGCAGCTCCCGAGCAATCCGCAGTCTCCTGGGCGGCCATCATCGCGGGTGCCGTTGTCGCCTGCGCGGCTTCGCTCATCCTGATCGCGGTCGGCGCGGGCCTCGGCTTCTCGTCCATCTCGCCCTGGCATGACGAAGGCATCTCGGCCGGCACGCTCGGGCTGATGACGGTGGTCTGGCTCATCGTCGTGCAATGGGTGGCCTCGGGCGTCGGCGGCTACGTGACCGGCCGTCTGCGCACGCGCTGGCTGTCCGTGCATCACGACGAGGTCTTCTTCCGCGACACGGCGCATGGCCTGCTGGCCTGGGCCATCGCCACGCTCTTCACCGTGGGCCTCCTGGCCTCGGCGGTCACGGGCGCAGTGAGCACCGCGGGCCGGGTGGCCGGTTCGGTCGGCGAGGGTGCGACGCAGGTTGCTTCCAGTGTGGCCGGCGCCGTGTCGCCTTACGACATGGACACGCTGTTCCGCTCGGCGCAGCCCGGCGGCACCAACGCTCCCAATCCGAACGGCGAGACCAACGAGCAGGCGACGCAGGAGGTGATGACCATCGTCGCCAATGCGATCTCGACGGGCCAGCTGCCCGCGGGCGACCGCGACTACCTCGCGCAGCTGGTGGCCGCGCGGACCGGCGTTTCGGTGGATGATGCCCGCACGCGCGTCGACCAGACCTTCACCAAGGCCCGCGAGGCGGCGCAGCGTGCGCAGGAGGCGGCGGACACGGCCCGCAAGGCCGCGGCCAAGCTGGCTCTCTTCACCGCGCTCGCCATGCTGATCGGCGCCTTCGTCGCTTCGGCCGGTGCGGCCTATGGCGGCAGCCTGCGCGACGATCATCACTGATCGGATTGTTGCGCGACAGAACGCGCCGGCGGGTAACCGCCGGCGCGTTTTCTACGAAGTACCCTGAAGCGCCGCGGGATTTTGCCGCGCGGCGCCGCAGCCGGAAAAGATCCATGCCTTCCCTCGACAACCTGTTCCTGTCGGTCCTCCGCGAAATCCATTTCGCCGATCAGCAGGTGCTGAAGGCCCTGCCCCGCATGGCCCGCGCCGCACACCACGACGCGCTTCGCGGTGCATTCGAGCGCCAGCAGGAGGTCGCGCAGGAACGGCAGGAACGCCTTCGCGGGGTCTTCCGGATGCTGGGCAGCGCCGTCTGCGGCGACAGCTCGGACGCGATGCTGGGCCTGCTGCAGGACGGCGAATACCAGCTCTCGGAGATCGACGAGCCCGCTCCCCTGCACGATGCCGGCCTCATCGCCTGTGCCCAGGCCGTGGCCTACTACCAGATGGCGCGGTACCAGACCCTGGTCACCTGGGCCAAGGCCCTGGCGCGGCCCGATATCGCCCTGCTTCTCGATCGTGCCTTCCACGAGGAAAAGGCGACCAGCGATACCCTCGCCCGCCTCGCCGCGCAGGTACTCGGCCGGGGTGCCCTCGCGGCATAGCGGACCTGCGTGAGCATGCGGCGCGAATAATTGCAATCGACTAGCAATCGCACCAAAAAGACCCCGCCTAACACGGGTCCAGCATGTCCCTCCTCATCACCGCACATCTCGGTTCCGCCCGGCCCGGCTTTCGCGGCCGCATCCTCGGCCTCCGTCCACTTCCCTCAGGCGGCCTGGATCCCGAGGAGCTCGAGCGGCGGCTGATCGAGCTCGGCTTCGTCGAGGGCGCGCTGGTGGAGATCCTCCACCAGGGCCTCTTCGGCGGCGACCCGATCGCGATCCGCCTGCAATCGGCCACCATCGCCCTCCGGCGGCGCGAGGCAGCCGCCATCCTCGTCGAGCCCCTGACATGAACGAGCTTTCCGCCACGCAGCAGGGCTTCTCGGTCGCCCTGGTGGGCAATCCCAATTGCGGCAAGACCGCGCTGTTCAACGCGCTCACCGGCAGTCATCAGCGCGCGGCGAATTATCCCGGCGTCACCG
This sequence comes from Roseococcus pinisoli, assembly GCF_018413645.1. Taxonomy (GTDB): domain Bacteria; phylum Pseudomonadota; class Alphaproteobacteria; order Acetobacterales; family Acetobacteraceae; genus Roseococcus; species Roseococcus pinisoli. Next base: position 1,194,087 of record NZ_JAHCDA010000001.1, on the reverse strand, counting down.
TCGAGCGGAAGGTGGGCACGCTGGCCACGCCGGGCCGCCGCCAGGTGCGCCTGACCGACCTGCCCGGCACCTATTCGCTCCGTGCCCGCAGCCCCGACGAGGCCATCACGCGCGACATCGTGCTGGGCCAGCGCCGGGGCGAACCGCGCCCGGACCTGCTGGTCTGCGTGGCGGATGCTACCAACCTGCGCCTCGGCCTTCGCCTGGTGCTGGAGCTGAAGCGCACCGGCGTGCCGCTGCTGCTCTCGCTGAACATGATCGACATCGCCCGGCACCGCGGCATCGAGATCGACCTCGAGCGGCTTTCCGCAGAGCTCGGGCTGCCGGTCGTCACCTCCGTCGCCGTGCGGCGCGGCGGCACCGCCGCCCTCCTCGCGGAATTCGACAGCCAGTCGGCACGCCGGCCCGAAACCCCTTCCTCGCCCTGGACCGCGCCCGATGCGGCGGAGCTGCGCGCCCTCCAGCGCGAGGCCGACCGCCTCGTCGCCGTGGCCGTCCGCGTGCCGGACCGCCGCGACGCGCTGACGCGCCGGTTGGATTCGGTGGTGCTGCACCCGGTGGGCGGCATCGTGGTCCTGCTCGCGGTGCTCTTCCTGATGTTCCAGGCCGTCTTCGCCTGGGCCGAACCGGTGATGGACCTGATCGACGGCAGTTTCCAGGCGCTGGGCGTCCTGGTCGGCTCCCTCCTGCCGGAGGAAGGCTGGCTCGGCCTGCTGCGCAGCTTCCTGCAGGACGGGCTGATCGCCGGCGTGGGCGGCGTGCTCGTCTTCCTGCCGCAGATCCTGATCCTCTTCCTCTTTATCCTCCTGCTGGAGGATTTCGGCTACATGGCGCGCGCCGCCTTCCTGATGGACCGCATCATGGGCGGCGCCGGGCTGCATGGGCGCGCCTTCATCCCGCTGCTTTCCAGCTTCGCCTGCGCCATCCCCGGCATCATGGCGACACGCGTGATCGACAACCGGCGCGATCGCCTGGCGACGATCCTGGTGGCGCCGCTGATGACCTGCTCGGCGCGCATTCCCGTCTACACGCTGATCATCGCGGCCTTCATCCCGGACCAGAAGGTCTGGGGCTGGATCGGCCTGCAGGGCCTCGTGATGTTCGGCCTCTATGCTGTGGGCATCCTGAGCGCGCTGGGCATGTCCTTCGTCTTCCGTCGGCTGCTCTGGCGCCGGGAGGCGAGCGATCCCTTCATGCTCGAGCTGCCGGACTACAAATGGCCCCGCGTGCGCGACGTGGCGATCGGGCTCTGGCAGCGCGCGCGCGCCTTCCTGCGGCGCGCCGGCACCATCATCCTGGCGATGATGATGGTGATCTGGTTCCTCTCCTCCGTCCCGCGTCCGCCCGAGGGCGCGACGCAGCCGGCCATCGAATACAGCTTCGCCTATTCCATCGGCACCGCCGTGGAGCCCGTGCTGCGCCCCATCGGCTTCAACTGGCAGATTGGCGTCGCGCTCATTCCCGGCATGGCGGCGCGCGAGGTGGCGGTGGCGGCCCTCGGCACGGTCTATTCGATCGAGGCGTCGGACGATGATTCGGCCGAGCTCGGCAGCGCGCTCTCGGGCAAATGGTCGTTGGCGACGGCGCTCGCCTTCCTCGCCTGGTACATCTTCGCCCCGCAATGCGCGGCGACGCTGGCCGTGATCCGGCGCGAGACGGGGAGCCGCGGCTGGGCCTGGTTCACCTTCGGCTACATGCTCGTGCTGGCCTATGCCGCCGCCTTCGTGACGTTCCAGACGGCGAGTTTCCTGGGCGCGGGATAATGGCGCCCCGATAAGGCGGTCTCACCGCACGCAGGACGGGCTCCCTGGAAGGAGCCGCACTTGATCGACCGTATTGTGGATCACCCGAGAGTTTCACGCCCGTCAGTGACGGCAAAGGCGTCGAGGGGCGACAGATATCGTCGTGCCCTTCGGCCGCCTGGCACGATCAGAAATCCGCGCTGACCGCGAACAGGAAAGTCCGGGGCGCGCCACGATAGAGCGAGCTCGACATCCAGTAGTTCTTGTCGAACAGGTTCTCGATATTGGCATGCAGCGTGATCGGGCCACGTGTCGTCTGGAAGCGGTAGCGGGCGCCGATGTCGAACCGCGTCCAGTCGGGAATGCGCTGGGTGTTCTGCTGGTTCAGATAGGCCGACGCGGTGTGAATCACGCGGCCGGAAAGGGTCAGCCCGGGCACGAAGGGCGTGTCCCACTCGCCGCCAAGATTGAGGCTCCAGCGCGGCGCATTCACCGCGCTGCGGCCGTTCAGCGCGCCACCCGCCGTGCTGGTCAACTCGGCTTCCATGTACATGGCGCCGCCCAGCAGACGCACGCCGGGCCAGGCCTCGCCGAAGGCGTTGAACTCCAGGCCACGGTTCCGCTGCTCGCCGTTGGAAACGAAGAAGTTAGTGGCCGGATCGGTGAAACTGCTGGGCCGGGTGATCTGGAAGGCCGCCAGGGTGGTGGTGACGTTGCCCCAATCCACCTTCACGCCGACCTCGTACTGATTGGCAACGAAGGGGGCGAGGATCTCGCCCGCATTGCGCGTGCCGGCCGGCGCCATTCCACCCTGGCTCAGGCCCTCGATATAGTTCGCGTAGACTGAGACGTTGCGCCAGGGTTTCACCACAAGACCCACGACCGGCGTGAGCGCATCCTGGCTGTACGCGGCCGTGCGTACGCCACTGACCGCACTGTAGCTGCGCGAGCGGACGTATTGCTGGCGCAGGCCCGCCGTCACGTTCACGCGCTCGTCCAGGAAGGACATCGTGTCCGCCACGGCGATGCTGGTCATCGCAAGATAGCCCGTACGCGGAATGCCCGGCAGGATCGGCAGGTTCGGCCGGGACGTCAGCCTCGGTGAATAGATGTTGGACGAGAGGGGCGACAAGCTTGCCCCGACCACGCCGGAGGTCTGCTCGACATAGGTGCCGGCCAGGCTCAGGCGATGCACGACCGGCCCGGTCTGCACGCGGCCGCGGATTCCGACCTCTGAGCTGATCGCATCGTAGTATTCGTTGTTGTAGATCGCGTTCTCGGTGAAGGCGCCGTTGCCCTGAAGGTTCTGACCGAAAGGCAGGATGTATTGCGAGGTGTAGTGCCGCCCGCCGAAGGCGCCATAGGCCGTGACATCCTGCGCGATGTCGTATTCGCCGCGCAGCACGCCATAGACCGCATCGCTGTTCCAGAATGTCCAGGGCTGGTACATGCTGCGCGTCGCATTCGGCGCCGTGGGTGGGCGCGGGAGATTCGCGGCAAGGCCCATCAGCCCCTCGGTGCCCTGCTGACGCTCCTGCTGCCAACCGATGTCGAGCGAGAGGCGGGCACGATCGCCGCGCCAGTCGAAGCCGCCGGTCACCTCGCCATGCTGCTGGGAGGTTCGGCTGTAGTCGCCATCGCGATAGACGCCGTTGATCCGCGCACCGAAGCGGTTGTCCGTGCCGAAGCGCCGGCCGACGTCGAAGGCGCCTCCGAAATTTGAGCCGGAAATGTAGTTGGCGGTAACGCGCGTGAGCGCGATGTCGTCGGCCCGCTTCGGAACGAGATTGATGGCGCCACCGCTCGCGCCGCTGGGCGACATGCCGTTCAGCAGAGCGTTCGGCCCGCGCAGCACTTCCACACGCTCGGCCGAGGCGACGGAACCGCGCCAGAAGGGCAGAATGCCGAAGAGCCCACCGAAGGCCACATCCTGATTGGCCACGGAGAAGCCCCGCATGTTGAAGACCTCGCTGCCGTTCGAGACGGGCGAGACCATACGGACCGAGGGCTCATTGATCATGAGGTCAGCAAGGCTGCGCGCCTGCGTGTTGCGGATGGTTTCGGCCGTGTAGTTCGTGGCGCTGAAGGGCGTGTCCATGATCGAGCGATTGCCGAGCAGGCCGAGTTGTCCCCCCGTCGCGACCTGGCCGCCCGCATAGGGGCGCGGAAGATTTCCGATCATCGCCGTGGAGGGCGCGGCCTGCCCCGTCACCTCCATCTGCGGCAGGCTGACGGCGCTCTCGGGTCCCGGAATCGGCTGCAGCCGCACCACGTTGCCACCAGCAAGGCTATGCATGAGGCCGGTGCCGATCAGAACGCGCTCCAGCGCCTGGGATGGGGTGAGGCTGCCTGAAGCGCCGGGGGAGGTGCGGCCCTCGGCCAGCGCGGCGTCATAGACGATCTGCAGCCCGGTCTGCCCGGCGAGGCGGTTCAGCGCCTGAGCGAGAGGCCCCGGCGGTACCGCGATGGCAATCGCCGGCGCAACCGTCTGCGCCTGCGCAAGCACGACGCCTCCCCCGGCGAGCAGCGTCGTCCCCAACAGTGCGACGCGCAGGGCGAGTCCCATCCGACTGCGCCAAGCGGCGGCCTGATCCTTCGAAACCAACATCGATCCCCCAAAACCCGAGACATCGGGGCCGAGTTCATGACCCCTCCTTCATCAGGACGACGCGGATCGGAATTCCGGGACGTGGCGAAGTCGAAAAATTTCAGCTGTGCAGGACGATGACCAGCCCGCCCAGGCGAGTGGATCCGATGCCGAGGGTGCGCTCCAGCACTGTCAACGCCGCCAGAGGATCGCTGATATCGAAGCTGCCGCTGATGCGCCGCCGGGCCAGGGTATCGGTCGCGATAACGATACGGGTGCGCGTGCGCCGGCCCAGGCGCTCCACCACCGAGGCCAGGGTGGCGTTCTCCACGACCAGCGTGCCGCCGCGCCAGGCCGCGATCGCGGCAGGATCCGCACCTCGGATCGCGCCGAGACGACCATCGCTGCCATAGACGACCTGCTGCCCCTCGCGGAGCGTGGCCTCCTGGGCTGGTCCGCCGGAGACGGGGGCAACGACACGGACGGCGTGCTGCATGACGCCGACCTCGGCGCCTTCAGCCATCAGCCTGACGTCGAATTCGGTGCCGAGCGCGGTGCTCGATCCACCCGCTGCCTGCACGGTGAAGGGGCGCCCGGCATCAGCGACGACACGGAAATAGGCCTCTCCACGCAGCAGGCGCACGTCACGGCGCGTCGCATCGAAGGTGACGGCAATGGCCGACGCGGAATCCAGCTGGACGGTCGAGCCGTCGGGCAAGGTCAGGGTCGGCTGCTCATCAAGGCCGGCGACCACATCGGCCTGCAACCGAACCGGACCGTCCAGGGTAAAAAAGAGAAGGATACCGGCGGCAACGACGGCCGAGGCCATCCAGGCGGAACGCCGCCGCAAGGCCGGCCGACGCACTGGCGCGGAAAGGCGCAGGGCATGGCACGCACCGTGAAATACGAGCTGAGCCTCGCGGAAGGCCCGGGCGTGACGGGGGTCGCGCGCGAGCCATTCTTCACAGGCGACACCGTCCGCGGCGCTCGCCTCGGGCGCATCGAGGCGCAGCACCCAGGCGGCTGCCTCACTCCTGATCGCTGCGTCACGCTGATCGCCCAATTGCGCCTCCATGCGCATAGCGAGCCGCCCCACCCCCTCCGTCAAGGTTCCGAGAACCTTTCGACACAAGTCTCCAGCGCCAGCCGCAGGTGGCGATCGACCATGTTGCGCGAGATGCCGAGCCGGCGCGCGATCTCGTCCGGCGAAAGGCCTTCGAGGCGGTGCAAGGTAAAGACCTCCCGCTGGCGGCGTGGCAGCTGTTCGATGATCCAGCGCAGCCGCTTGAGCTCCTCCCGGGCAATCAGAATGTGGTCGGCCGCCGGCGCCAGGCCCGGAACTGCCGCACGCTGCTCCTCGGTTAGGTGCATCAACGGCGAGCGGCGTTCCTGGCGCTCGCCATCGATCATGAGGTTACGGGCGGTGCGATGAAGATAGGCCCGGGCGTCCCGGACGGCCTCGCCAGGCTGCACCTTCATGAGGCGAAGGAAGGATTCCTGCAGCAGGTCCTCCGCAACCTCGAGCGCGGCGCCACGGCGGCGCAGCATGCGCATCACCTCGCCGGAATGGCGCTGGAAGGCCGCCAACAGGGCGAAGCGAGGGGACGACATGGCGCGATGGCGAATCCGGACGCAGCGGTTTCAACCTTTTCCCGCAACTGATAGTTATTCGCAATAAGGTAGCGTGGCTTACCTCGTCGCCTTCTCCACCGCCTCGCGCAGCGACCCGCCCGCATCGTCGAAGCCCGGCCGGGTCGAGAGCCGGCCATCGAATACAGCTTCGCCTATTCCATCGGCACCGCCGTGGAGCCCGTGCTGCGCCTCATCGGCTTCAACTGGCAGATCGGCGTTACCCTCGTTCCCTGCATGGCAGCGCGCTCTCGGGCAAATGGTCGTTGGCGACGGCGCTGGCCTTCCTCGCCTGGTACATCTTCGCCCCGCAATGCGCGGCGACGCTGGCCGTGATCCGGCGCGAGACGGGGAGCCGCGGCTGGGCCTGGTTCACCTTCGGCTACATGCTCGCGCTGGCCTATGCCGCCGCCTTCGTAACCTTCCAGACGGCGAGTTTCCTGGGCGCGGGGTAGGCGCGCCCCTCTCGCCTCAGCGCCCCAGATAGGCCCTGGCCGCCACCACCTCGGCCCGGCCTCCACCATCCCCCGCTATGTCGAGCAGCGCGGCGTAGTACTGCCGCGCCTGATCGGGCTGCCCCGCCGCCTCGGCCGCGCGGGCGGCCCCGGCGATGGCGTGGAAACGACGCGGCTCGGTCCGCTGCACGGCCTCGAATTCGATGAGAGCCGCCGGCGCCTGCCCTGCTTCCAGCAGCGCCTCGGCATAGAGCTCGCGCGCCGGGGCCAGCGGTCCCGGTGTGATGACGTGCTTGTCGGTACGGCCTTCGCGGTCGGCCGCGGCGCGCAGGGCGATGAGCCCCTCCTCGCGCCGGCCCGCCATGAATTCCTGCAGGCCTGCGGCGGCGGCGCGCTGGATCGCCACCTGCTCCGACCAATAGGCGTCACGCCCTTCCAGGGATTGGGCGATGCGGCCGAGGGCGGCGATGTCGGTCGTCGCTTCGGTGGGCCGGCCCAGGCGGGAGAAACCGATCGCGCGCGCGAAATGGGTCAGCGCCTCGGTATAAGCGAAGCTGGATTCGGGGCGCGGCTGGAGCGCGGCGGCATCGGCCCAGGCGCCTCGCTCCAGGGCGAAGCGCGCAGGGATCGCGGCCATGGCGAAGGCATAGGCGTTGCGGGTGGGGCCATCGAAACGCGCCGAGACGGCCCGCTGCATCGCCTCGCGCGCCGCGTCGTCACGGCCGGTCTGCAGATAGGCATAGACCATGTAGTCATAGGCGTGCAGCGCATCGTCAGCCTCGCGATTGCGAAGCGCCAGCTCTGCAGCACGGGTGTTGCTCTCGACGGAATCCCCCCAGCGGCCCACGCGCGTGTAGATGTGGGAGGGCATGTGCTGCGCATGCGGCGCGTCGGCGGCGAGCGTGCCGTAGCGCTCGGCGGCGCGGATGCCGCGATTGGCCAGGGCCGGATAGTCGTAGAGATGGATCAGGTAGTGGACGATGCCGGGATGCTCGGGCTGGAGCACCAGCTCGCGCTCCAGCATGGCGGCGCCGCGCAGCGGATCGGCATAGGTGCGGTCACCCGGCGAGGAGGCCACGCCGAGCAGCAGCGCGTATTGGATCATCCCTTCCTTGTCGTCCGGGAAGCGCTCGTGCAGCCGGCCCATCGCGTCGCGATAGGCCACGAGCCGCGCGCGATGGCCGGGCGGATCGTCGCCGGCGAAGACCAGCGCCAGCGCCTCGACATAGGCCGCCTCGCGCGGGCTGCGCGCGCCCAGGCGCTTCGCCTCCTCCAGCAGCGCCCGGCCCTGGCGCAGGTTCTGGGCCGAGGGCGGGCTGTAGGGGTTGGTGAGCAAGGTCAGCGCCTCACCCCAATAGGACATGGTGCAGCCCGGATCCTGCTGACGGACCTGCCGGAAGGTCTCACCGGCGACCTGGTACCAGAAGGAATGCTGCAGCAGCATGCCGTGGTTGAAATCGGCCTGTGCCGCAGGGCTGCAGGTCACCGGGAAGTTCACGGTGCCGAGCATGCGGTGCGGGGCCGGCGCATCGGCCGTCTGGGCATGGGCGAAGGGAGGGGTGAGGCTGGCGAGCCCCAGCCCGGCCGCGAGGGTCAGTCTCGCAAGGGTCGCGTGACGCATGGCCGTGACCTCTTCGAACGGAGGCGCCATGGGCGGGCAGCGCGGGCTGCCCCTGGGGGCCTCCTCGTGAGCGGCGATGCTTAGGAAGCGCGGGGATGGCGCGTCAAGAAAAGTGGCTGCCGGCGTAAGTTTCCTCAGACGCCGGAGCGCGCCTCATCACCGCTACCTCGTCGCCTTCTCCATCGCCTCGCGCAGCGACCCGGCCGCAGCATCGAAGCCCGTCCAGGGATCCTTCGGCAGCGGCGCCTCCAGCAGGGCCGGTAGGCGAAGCCCGGCCGGATCAAGCCCCGGCTTCACCTCGGCCCACTTGATCGGATGTGCCACCGGCGCCCCTTCGCGCCCGCGCGGCGACCAATTGGCGATGGCGGTCGAAAGCCGGTCGTTGCGCAGATAGTCGAGGAAGATGCGGCCCGTGCGCGCCTTCTTGGCCATGGTGGTGGTGTAGAGCTTCGGCGCATCCTGCTCCATCATCGCGCAGACCAGCCGGGCGAACTGCTTGGCCTGGGGCCAGTCCGGCGCTTCTCCCCGCGCCGGCACGGCCAGCGGCACGACCAGATGCAGCCCCTTGCCGCCCGTCACCCGCGGGAAGGCGGCAAGGCCATAGCCCTTCAGCCGCTCGCGCAGCTCCAGCGCGCCCTTCACCACCGCGTCGAAGCCGAGCTCCGGCGCGGGATCGAGGTCGAAGATCAGGCGATCGGGCGTCTCGGGCCGATCGGCGCGGGCGCCCCAGGGATGGATCTCCACGGCGGAGACCTGCGCCAGCGCCGCCAGCCCCGCCGCGTCGTCGATGCGCATATAGGGCTTGGGCTGCCCCTCGATCGGCACGGCGCGGATCAGCGGCGACTGGCCCGGCATGGCGTGGCGCTGGAAGAAGAGCTGATGGCCGATGCCGTCCGGCGCGCGAAGCACGGAGATGGGCCGGCCGGCGACCTCAGCCAGGATGCGCTCCGCGAAGCGCGCGTAATAGGCGCCAAGCTCGCCCTTGGTCACCGCCGGCGTTGTCTCGGTGGCGGGCCAGAGGACCTTGTCGGGATGGGTGAGCGAGGGGCCTGAAGCCGCGCGCTGGCCCGGTGCCCTTGCGGCAGACGACGCCTGCGCGGCGGCCGGCGCCTTCGCAGCGGGCGGCGCCGCGGCCTCGGGCGGCGGCGTCACCTCCCGCGCCGGCTTGTCCTCCCGAAGCCCCTGGAAGCTGGCATGGCGCAGGATGCCCTCCTCCGTCAGCCCGCCATAGGCGATCTCGGCGACCAGCTTCGGCTCGGCCCAGAGAGCGTCGCTGAGACGGGCGGGCTGGGCACCCACGAAGGGCGAGGTCTTGCGCCGCAGCGGCTCGAGCTTGCCCATCAGCTGCGCGCCCATCGCGCCGGAAAAGCCGGTTCCGACGCGGCCCATATAGACGAGCTTGCCGTCGCGCATCGCGCCCATCAGCAGCGAGCCGAGGCCCCTGCCCTGCCCCCGCTTCTCCAGCGACCAGCCGCCGATGAGGAACTCGTCGCGCCCGCGGCACTTGGCCTTGGTCCAGGCCATGCCCCGCCCGCCGGTATAGGGCGCGTCGGCGCGCTTGGAGACGATGCCCTCCATGTGCAGGCGGCAGGCGCTGGCGAGCACCGCCTCGCCGGGCTGAGTGAAGTGGTCGAGGTAGCGGATCGCCTGGCCCTTGGCGGGGAGATGCGCCTTCAGCGCCTTCTTGCGCGCCAGCTGGGTCTCGGACCGCAGGTCGCGCTTTCCGTTATGCAGCAGGTCGAAGGCCCAGTAGAGCAGCGGCGCCTTGCGCTCGCCCGCCAGCACCGCCTGCAGCGCGCCGAAGCTGGGCTGGTTGTCGGCGTCGAGCGCGACCGCCTCGCCATCGATGATCCCGTCCGGCAGCGAGGCCGCCTCCTTCGCGATGGACGGGAAGCGCTGCGTCCAGTCGAGGCCGGTGCGCGTGCGGAGCGCGACCCTGCCCTTCTCGACCCGCAGCTGGAGGCGATAGCCGTCGAGCTTCAGCTCGTGAATCCAGTTCTTGCCCTCTGGCGGGGTGGAAACGAGCTGGCAGAGCTGGGGCGGCAGGAAATCCGGCAGGCCTTCCGGCTTCGCCTTCGCGGCCTTAGGTGAAGCTGCCCGCTTGGCGGAGGCGGCCACCGGATCCGCCTTGGGCGCGGAATGCCACACCTCGTCCTCCCCGGGCGCCTTCTTCGCGATCTGCGCCAGGCTGCGGCCCGTCTTCACGGATTTCTCCGCCTTCAGCACGGCGTCGCCCTCGCCCGGCGTCGCCATGCTGTCCTTCTCCTTGATGAGCAGCCAGTTCTCCCGGCCGGCTTTCTCGCCCGGCTTGGGCTTCAGCCGAACGAGGACGAAACCGCCCTTCAGCCGCTCGCCGGACACCACGAATTTCAGCTCGCCCGCCGCCAGGTCGCGATCGACATGCTCGGGATCGAGGGGCGCCCAGAAGCCGCGATCCCAGAGCATCACCGTGCCGGCGCCATAGCCGGGAGCGGGGATCACGCCCTCGAAGCTTCCGTAGTCCAGTGGATGATCCTCCACCCGCACGGCGAGGCGCTTGTCGGCTGGATCGAGGGACGGCCCGCGCGTCACCGCCCAGGATTTCAGCACGCCCTCCCATTCGAGACGGAAGTCGTAGTGCAGACGCGTCGCGTCATGCTTCTGCACGACGAAAGCCAGGCGCGGCACCGCCTTGGACCGCCTGGAGGCGCCGCCCTGCGGCTCGGGCGAACGAGAGAAGTCGCGCTTGGCGCGATAGGTGCCGAGCTTGTCCGCCGAGACCGCCATGGCGCTACCCCGTGCGGCGGCGCTTCGCGGGCGCCGCCTTCTTCGCCGGCGCCTTGGCGGCGGGCTTCTGCACGGGCGCCTTCTTCGCGGGGACCTTCTTGGGCGCGGCCTTGGCGGCCCTGGCCGCCGGCTTGCGCTCGGGCGCCTTGCCGCCCTGCTCGAGGCTCTTCCGCAGCGCCTCCATCAGGTCGATCACATTGTCGCCGCGCGGCGGCGGCGCCGTCACGCCGCCATCGTCGCCGCCCTTCTTGCTCTCGATGAGCGCGCGGAGCGCATCCTCGTAGCGGTCGTTGAACTGGTCGGGGTCGAAGGCGCCGGCGAGCTGGTCGATGATCTTGTCGGCGATCTCCACCATGCGACGGTCGGTCTTCGCCTCAGGGATCTCGTCGAAGACGGCATCCCCGTCACGCACCTCGTCGCGGCTGCGCAGCGTGGTCAGCAGCATGCCGCGGCCGCGCGGCTCGATCGCCACCACGCGCTCCCGCGTGCCCATGACCACCCGCGCCAGCGCCACCTTGCCCGCATCGCCCATGGCCGAGCGAATGACGGTATAGGCATCCAGCCCCGCCTTGCCGTCCGGCACGAGGTAGTAGGGCGTGTCCCACCAGATGCGGTCGATCTCCGCCTCGGCGACGAAGCGCTCGATATCGATGGTGCGCGTGCTTTCCAGCCGGACGGAGCGGATCTCCTCGTCGGTGAGCAGGACGTACTGGTCCTTCTCGTACTCGAAGCCGCGGACGAGCGACTTGCGCTCCACCTCGCCGCTCTCGGGGTCGACGACGATCTGGCGGATCCGGTTGCCCGTCTCCGGATTGATCAGGTGGAAATGGATGTCCCGCGCGTAGCTCGTGGCCGGATAAAGCGAGACCGGGCAGGACACGAGCGAGAGCCGCAGGTGGCCTTCCCAACTGGGCCGCTGTGCCATGCCATTGATCTCCTCACCGGGGCGGAACGCGACAGGAGCCCCTGGGGTTGCTGTCAAGGAAAGGCGGCCGGCCCCCGACACCGCTCGCCGCCGATCTCCAATCGTGTCAGACTGCCGTGGCACGGCACGAAGGCGCCTCACGTGACTTCCAATCTCGGCGACCCGCGCTTCTTCGCGCGATCGGGTCCGCATTCCCTCGCCTCCGTGACCGCCGCCGCCGAGGGCTCCTCGCAGGCGACCGAGCGGCAGTTCAGCGGCGTGGCCGCCCTGCACGTGGCCGGGCGCGGCGATGTAAGCTTTCTCGACAACCGCCGGTACCTGCCGGCGCTGGCGCAGACCGATGCGGGCGCGGTGCTCATCCACCCCGATCTCGCCGACCAGGTCCCCAAGCACGCGGTGCCCATCCTCACCACCTCGGTCTATGGGGCCTGGGCGCGCGTCGCGGCACTGTTCCATCCGCTACCCCTGCGGGAAGGCGGCATCGACCTACTGGCCTCGGTCCATCCGACGGCCATCATCGACCCGACGGCCTCCATCGGCGCCTTCGTCTCGATCGGCGCCCATGCCGAGATCGGCGCGCGCTGCTGCATCGACCCGGGCGCCGTGATCGGCGACGGCGTGGTCCTGGGCCCGGATTGCCGGGTGGGCGCGCAGGCCAGCATCAGCCATGCCCGCCTGGGCGCGCGCGTGCATGTCTGCCCCGGCGCCCGCATCGGGCAGGAGGGGTTCAGCTTCGCCCGCACGACGCAGGGCTTCCTCAGCATCCCCCATCTGGGCCAGGTTCTCGTGGAAGACGACGTCGAGATCGGCGCGAACACCACCATCGACCGCGGCTCCTCGCGCGATACCAGGATCGGCGCGGGCACGCGGATCGATAACCTCGTGCAGATCGCGCACAACGTGCAGCTCGGGCGCTACTGCGTCATCGTGGCCCAGGTCGGCATCTCGGGCTCGACCACGGTGGAGGATTTCGTGCAGGTCGGCGGGCAGGTCGGCATGGCCGGGCACCTCACCATCGGCAAGGGCGCGCAGATCGGCGCGCAGGCCGGCGTGATCGCCGATGTGCCGCCCCAGGCGCGGATGCTGGGAAGCCCGGCGCAGCCCGCCTCGATCTTCTTCCGCCAGGTGGCGACGCTGAAGCGCCTCGTCGGCCGGAAATAAGACGAAGCCCGGTCACGCCGCTTGGCATGACCGGGCGAAACCGTCCCGAAAACTCAGGAGGCGGGCCGGGTGTACGGCCCGCCCGTCGCCTCAGCGCGCCGGCCAGGCGATGCCGTCGCGGACCGCGAAGGACAGCGTGGAGACGAAGCGCTGGCGCGTATAGGCGCCCTCGCCCGTGCCGCCCGCCTGGTTGTCGACATGCGCGGCCTCGGCCACGTAGCGGCCGGCCCAGGGCGTCTCGAAGGTCACGCGGCCCTCGGCGTCGGTGCGCAGCTTGCGCTCCCAGAGCGGCGGTGCGACCAGGGTCACCTCGGTGCGGGGCAGCGGCTGGCCGCGGAACATCAGTGTGAACTCGTTGCCATTGGCGGTCACGGGAACCAGCTCGAGGTCCAGGACGCCGCGCGTCTCGGTGCGGCCCTCGCGCGCCAGCATCACGGCGCGCGTGCGATCGGGAGAGCCCGCACGGCCGAAGGGCGCAAGCGTGTCCTCGATCATGCGGATGTCGCCCGTGCCGGCGGGAAGGGTCGCGGCGATGTGATCCTCGCGGCGCGTCACCGGCAGGGCAGCGGCGGGATCGGTGGCGAAGATGCGCGGGCCGGTGATCCGGTCCAGCAGGGCGCCGCTGCGCTCGCGCAGGTTGTCGACCGGCTCGCCGAAATACAGCCGGGCGCCGTCGCCGTCGCGCTCCAGCCAGAGCTGGTGCGCCAGGGCGCTGGAGGCCAGCGTGACCAGCGCGGTCATCACCAGCATGGGCAGGCCATTCTTGAACATCGGATGTCTCCTTTTCAGATGAGGGCGGACACGAAGAGGACGCAGATCGCGGCGCCGGGAAGTGCAGGGCCGAGCGCGAGGGCCACGCGCGGCGCATAGGGAAGCAGGAAGGCCAGCGGCAGCGCCGAGGCGGTCAGGAGGCCGATCCAGCCGACGGGGCCCATGATCCAGCCCCAGGCCGTCACGCCGGCGCCGAACGACAGCACGAGCAGCGCCCAGCCGGCGATGCGCAGCGCCTGGACCCGCGGCGGCTTCGGACGGCCGCCGATCACCTCCTGGTGATGGCGGTCGAGCGAGAGGCAGAGCGCCAGGAAGCCGGCGTAGGCCAGCGCGAAGGAGAGCAGGATCATCAGGCGCTCTTCGCCGCGGCCGGCATCGCGGCGTCGCGCGCCTTGCGCTTCACCGGCACCGTCTCGGGCCGGCGGGCCAGTTTCCAGGCGATGGCGCCCATCAGCGCGCCCATGCCGGCGAGGCCGAGATCCATCCCCGCCATCGCCCAGTCGCCCTGGGGCAGCGACACGCCGAGGTGGCGCTGCGTCGTCAGCGCGTTGAGCAGTGGGATCGCCAGGCCGAGGAAGGCCGCGAAGGCGAACTGCTCGATCCAGGCGCGCCGCAGCGGCCGGATCAGCGCATGCAGCAGCGACGCGACCCAGAGGCCGAAGAACACCCGTATCTCCCAGTCCGGACGGGCGGCGATGTCGAGCGGCAGCAGGCGGTTCGCCCAGAAGAAGCCGGCCATCGCAATGGGCAGCCCCGCGATCGTGGCGACATTCAACGTGTCCACGAGGCGCTGGCCGAAGCCCGGCTTGGCGGTGGCCGCGCGCTTCTGGCGGTGCTTCGCGGCCCAGAGGATGAGGCCCGTCGCCACCATACCCGTGCCGGCGAGGCCCGAAAGAAAGAACAGCGCGCGCATCACAGGCCCGGCGAAGCGGCCCAGATGCAGCCCGTAGGTGACGCCGCGCGTGGCCGCCGCCGCGCCGTCGCCGCCCGTCTCGGAGGTGCGCTCGCCGGTCGTGCCGTTGAAGACGATCGTCTGCGGGTTCATCGACAGGCGGCCCGCATCGCCGCGGCTGATCTGCACCACGGAATTCGCATCGGTCGGGTTGTGCACGGTGAGGCGCGCAACGCCCTGCTCGCCCCATTGCCGCGCCGCCTCGGCCACCAGCGGGCCGATCGCGACGAGCTCGCCGGGCCGGCCCGCGGCACGCGGCGGCGGGGGCGAGCCCACCGCCTCGGCGAAGAAGGCCTGGCGGTTGCCGTTATAGGCGGCGTCGATCCCCCAGGGCATGTACATCAGCATCAGCGTGATGAGACCCGTGTAGGTGATCATCAGGTGATAGGGCAGCGCGAGCACCGCCATGGCGTTGTGCGCATCCAGCCAGGAGCGCTGTGGCGCCTTGCCGGGGCGGAAGGTGAAGAAGTCGGCGAAGATGCGCCGGTGCGTGATGACGCCGCTGATGATCGCCACCAGCATCATCATCGCGCAGAAGCCCACGACCCAGCGGCCCCAGATGGGCTGCATGTGGAGCTCGAAGTGGAAGCGGTAGAAGAAATCGCCGCCGCGCGTCTGGCGCGAGTCCACCCGCTCGCCCGAGACGGGGTCGAGGATCGCATTCTGGAAGCGCCGGGCCTCGGGCGAGCGCCAGAAGACGCGGATGATCGGGTCGCGCTCCTGCGGCAGGCCGACAGACCAGGTGTTGGACCGCGGCGCGATCTGGCGCAGCGCATTCACGGCGAGCTCGGCCGCGGCCTCGGGGCCGGCCGCGGAGGCATGCAGCTCCGGCCGCATCCACTGCGAGATCTCGCCCTTGAAGTAGCTGGCGGTGCCCGTGAGGAAGACGGCGAAGAGGATCCAGCCGACGAGCAGGCCGGACCAGGTGTGCAGCCACGCCATCGACTGGCGGAAACCGTTCTTCATGGCCAGGTCATCCAGGCAGCGGCGGCAAGGACCGCCATGGGGATCAGCAGGCCGACCCAGGCCCGCAGCGCGGTGCGCGCGGCGAAGACCCAGACCACGGCGCCCGCATAGACGGCGAAGCTGAGCAGCATGCCCGTCATCACCGCCTCGGCGCGCTCGAGCGGCAGCAGCGTGGCGCAGACCACGGAGGCCAGCGCGCCGAGGGCGTACCCGCCGAGGATCGCGGCGATGGTGCGCATCGCCACGCCGGGCCAGCGCCAGCCGCGGGCGCGCTCCCAGAGGGTCGAGGCCGTCATCTGCGGGACAGCGGCTACCATTCGCGGCCACCGCCTGCGAGCGCGATCGCCGGAAGCCAGCGCAAGCGGAACACCCGCGGATCATCAGGAAGCACGCTAGACCCTTTCCCTACGCACGGCATGCCGTCGCGCCGACGGTCGGTTTAATGCAAATGATTCGCATTCCGACAAGCTCGGCACCAAAACTTTCCGCCCCTCAAACGAATTCATGCAAAGAGACGGCAACTCTGGTTTTCCTGTCGGGGGCCGACGAGCAACGCCCTTGCGGACGCCGGCAGCCGTCCGTCGCTCGGGCGAGGGGATGGGCCTCGTCTGGCCCCCCGACTGGTTTTGCGGCGCAAGCGCCTGCCTGTCATTTGCAACTAATTCTCAATTGCGACAAGAGGGACGATGCGCTTCCGGAAAAATCCCGGCGCGGCCCCTGTCCTTAGGTCGCCCCGCGCGATCCTTCGGCGCCGTAGTCCAGCCCCGGCCGGGCCGCGCGCATGCGGGCCGCGATGGCCCGTCCATTGGGCTCGCCCCGGCTCTCCAGCATGCGGACGATGGCGAGGTGGTCCGAATCGGGCTTGAGCTGGTTGTGCTTGCGCTGGCCCTCGACGGTCGCGACCTCGATCTCGATGGTCACGATGGCGGCGAGCATGGCCTCGCGCTTGCCGGGCTCCATGGTCGCGAGGCCCCAGGGCGGCTTGGGCGCGACCCGCGCCTCGGCGACGGCCAGCAGCGCGTCGCCATGGCCACGGTTGCCCGTGACCTCCCGGCGCCGGGCGGGGCCGGTGAGGTGCACCGCCTCGTAGAGCCAGGTCGAGACGTTGTCGGGCCGGGCGTACCAGTCGTTGGAGATGTAGGTGTCGGGCCCGGCGACCGCGAGCAGGAAGTCGCGCCCATCCGCCAGCGCGGCGAGCGGATTGGCCCGGGTGACATGCAGCTCGACGATCCCGTCACGAAGGATGAAGGGCAGGTGCGAGGCGATGGGGCGCCTGCCGTCGAAGGCCGTGAGCAGGCCGAAGCCGCGTCGTGCCGCGAGCTCGAGGGCCTCTTCGCGCGGAATGGCGAATTCGGGCTGCAGCAGATGCATGGGACGGCCTCCTGACCGTCCCATTGGGCGATGAAACCGGCTGGATGGCCAGTCTCGTCGTGAGGGCTGCCCTCAGGCGAACATCGCGACCGCGCGGATCGGGCTCGCCGTGCCGCCGCGGATCTTCAGCGGGAAGCCGATGAAGGTGAAGCGGCCGCGCCCGAGCAGCGCGTCCAGGTTCGTCAGGCATTCCATGTGCGTGATGCCGAGCTCGGCGCAGGCCTTGTGCGCCTGGAAGTTCAGCTCGCCCTCGGGGGACGGGCTGATCGCCTCCACGCCGAACATGCCGATGCCCTGCGCCGCCAGCCAGCGGATCGCCTCGATCGAGAGGCCCGCGAAGTCGTGCTGATAGGCGGGCGTGCCGAGCAGCTTGGTCGTGCCGAAATAGATCAGCACCGTGTCGCCCGGGCGGATGGTTTCGCCGGACTTGGCGATCGCGGCCTGCACCTCCTCCAGGGTCGCGGCCGTGCGCAGCGGCACGTGCGAGAGGTCGATGCAGAAGGCCGAGGTGTAGAACTTCTCGAGCGGCATCTGCTCGATGGATTCCGCCTCGGGGCGCGGGTCGAAATGCACCGGCGCGTCCACATGCGTGCCCGCATGGTCCGAGAAGGAGATCGACAGCGCCTTGCTGGAGAAGGTGGTGCCGCCGGCCTTCTTCAGCTCGGAATGGTCGTTCCACACCGTCATGACGACGGGCGGGTGGGAGGGATGGGCCTGCGTGCGGTGAAAAAGCTCGCGGCTAAGGTCGACGAATTCCATGGGAATCTCCTGAAGAGGAAGGGGAGCCGGATTATTCCAGGGTCAGCCCGGCGCGGCGGATGACGCCGGCCCAGCGCGCGCGGTCGGCGGCGATATGGGCAGCCAGGTCCTGGCGGCGGACCGGCAGCGGATCGGCGCCGATCTCCGCCAGCTTCGCGCGAACGGCCGGCAGGGCGATCGTCGCCTCCATCGCATCGCCGAGGCGCGTGACGATGGCCTCGGGAAGGCCGGCGGGGCCGAAGAGCGCGTAGAAGAGGACGGCCTCGTAGTCGGGGTAGCCCGACTCAGCGAAGGACGGGACCTCGGGCAGCCGCGCATGCCGGCCGCGCGAGGTGACGGCGATGGGCGTGACGCTGCCGCCGTGGATATGCGGCAGGGCCGTCGGCACCGTGTCGAACATCATGTCGATCTGGCCGGCCAGCACGGCGGCCGTCGCGGGCGAGGTCCCCTGATAGGGCACGTGCGTCAGCTCGATGCCCGCCTGGCTCTCCAGCAGCAGCATCGCCAGATGCGTGCTCGATCCCATGCCGGCCGTCCCGTAGGTCAGCGCGCCGGGCCGCGCCTTGGCGAGCGTGACCAGCTCGGCGAGGTTCCGCACCGGCAGGCCGGCGCGCGCATAGAGCACGTTGGAGACGTTGCCGACGGCGGCCAGCGGCACCAGCGCCGTCGCCGGATCGTAGGTGAGGCGCTTGATCTCGGGATTGATGGCGTTGGTCGACTGGTTGCCGAGCAGGAAGGTGTAGCCATCGGCCGGGGCACGCGTCGTCGCCTCGGTGCCGATGGAGCCACCGCCGCCCGCCCGGTTCTCCACCACGATCGTCTGGCCGAGCAGCGGCCGGGCCATTTCCGCCAGCACGCGGCCGAGCACATCCGCGGCACCGGCCGGCGGGAAGGGCACGATCAGCCGCAGCGGCCGCGTCGGATAGGCGGGCACCTGCGCGCGGGCACCGGAGACCACGGCCGGCGCGGCGAGGAGGCCGCCCGCGGCGAGGATCAGCTGGCGGCGGCCGGGCGCCGAAGGGGGATTGGAACGCATGACATCTTCTCCTGCAGGGGCCGGAAAACTGGATCCCTCGCCGCCGCGCCGTGCCTGAAGGAATTCCGGTTGGTGGAATCCATCCTGCCGGGCGGCTTTCGCGCAGATGACCGCCAAGGGACGGGCCACGACAAGTCACGATTCCATATTGTGGATTTTCTTGTGGAAGTTTCGCGGCCACCCACAGTTTCACCCCTCGGCCATATCCGAGGCTTCCAGGTCGATGAGGCGGGATTGCCCTGGCGAGCGGCCGAGGGCACCTTTCCCGCATGAGATTCATGTTTCCACATAATGGAATTTAAGGGGGCCGAGGCACCTCGCTACCGCGACGGCGCCCAGAGCATCCACCGCACCGCGGCCCTCCTGCGGGAGATCGCCGCCGCGCGGGGCGGCGGCGCGTCGCTCAGCAAGCTTTCCGCCGCCACCGGCCTCGTGCCCTCGACGGTGCACCGCATGCTCCAGGCCCTGGTCGACGAGGAGCTGCTGGCCAAGGACCCCGCGACCCGCACCTACCGGGCCGGCCCCCTGCTCTACGAGCTTGGCCTGGCCGCCGCGCCGCGCCTGGACCTGCGGAAGATCTGCGCGCCCGTCCTGCAGCGCATCGCCGAGGCCACGGGGGACTCGGTCTACCTCACGGTCCGGAGCGGCGACGACGCGCTCACGCTGGACCGCCGGGAGGGCAGCTTCCCGATCAAAGCCCTGCCACAGGAGATCGGCAACCGCCGGCCGCTAGGCGTGGGCGCGGGGGCGCTGGCCGTTCTCGCCGCCCTGCCCGCCCCCGAGGGCGAGGCGCTCGTGATCGCCAATGCCGCGCGCTACGGCCGCTACCGCCTCACCGCCGAGCGCGTCGGCACGGAGCTGGCCGCGGCGCGGGAGCGCGGGCACACGGTCAGCACCGGCCGCTTCGTCGCGCGCTATCGCGGCGTCGCCGTCCCCTTCGGCGGCCTCGAGACCCCGGCGGCTTCCCTCTGCGTCATCGCGATCTCGGAGCGCCTGAAGCCCGAGCGGATCGAACGCGTCGCGGAGCTGCTCCACCGCGAGGTCGCGGCAATCGGAACGCTTCTCGCCGACCAGGCCCCTCCAGAACCCACAGGACATTGGTGATGACCGAACTCCCGCCGCGCGAGAGCGCCACGAGCATGGCCGCGCGCCTCGCCGCCGGCGCCACGACGCCCACCGCCCTGCTGGAGGAAAGCCTCTCCCGCATCGCCGCGCTGGACGACACGCTGCACGCCTGGGCGCATGTGGACGCCGTACAGGCCCGCGCCGCCGCCGCCGAGGCCGAGTCGCGGCAGCAGGCCGGGCGGCGGCTCGGCCCGCTGGACGGCATCCCGGTCGGCGTGAAGGACAACCTCTTCGTGAAGGACATGCCCGCGCGCTGGGGCAGCACCTTCTACCGCGACCATGTGCCCGACCGGGACGACATCGTCGTGGAACGGCTGCGCGCCGCCGGCGCCGTCATCGTCGGCAAGACGAGCACGCCGGAATTCGCCCTTTCGGGACGCACCTTCAGCCCGATCACCGGCCATACGCGCCACCCGATGGACCCTCGGCTGACGCCGGGCGGGTCGAGCGGCGGGGCCACGGCGGCGGTCGCCTCGGGCATGATCCCGCTCGCGGTCGCGACGGATGCGGGCGGCTCCACCCGCCTGCCCGCCAGCTATACCGGCCTCTTCGGCCTGCGCCCCTCCAATGGGCGCCTGCCGCGGCGCTGGGGCTTTCCGCCGATGGCGATGGATTTCCAGGCCCTAGGCCTCGTCGCCGGTACGCTCGGCGACATCGAGCTGCTCTATGCCGCGCTCGCCGGCCCCGATCCGCGCGACCCGACCTCCCAGCGCCTGCCGGCCGACCCGCCGGCCGCCACGGATCGTCCGATCCGCATCGGCTGGATGAACGCCTATGGCGAGGAGCTGGTCGACCCCTTCGTGCGCCAGGCCGTGGCGGAGGCGGCGCAGCGCCTGGCCGGCCTGGACTGCGAGGTCGTCCCGGCCGCGCCGCCCTATGATCTCGCGGCCATCCGCGACATCTGGGGGACCGTTTCGGCCGCCGGCGTCGCCCGCATGGCCAGCCGCTTCCCGGAGCGATGGGCCAGCGATTCCAGCGAGTCGCTCCGCCCCATGGCGGAACGCGGGCGGGCCTTGTCGATCCCGGATCTGGTCGAGGCGGTGGACCGGCTCAACGCCTTCCGCGCCGATGTCTCGGCCGCCTGGGGCGAGTACGACGCGCTGCTGATGCCCAGCGCGGCCGCCCCAGCTTGGCCGGCGGAGGACGAATTCCCCCGCGAGATCGACGGCAGGCCCGGCCATCCGCGGGCGATGAACGTCTTCGCCACCTGGGTGAATGCCGTGGGCTATCCCGGGCTCAACGTGCCGGCGACGCCGCATCCGGACGGGCGGCCGATCGGCGTGCAGCTGGTGGGCCGCTTCGGGACGGAGCGCATGCTGTTCGAGATCGCGCGGCGCCTGGGGGGCTGAGGCTCCGAGCCTTTCCAAGCCGGGCGGAAGCGCCCGGCGACTCGGGAAACGCGCTCGAGCCAGGCGCTGGAGCGGCCGGAGCAGGCGCCGCCCTAGCGGCTGGCCTGCAGCTCCGGATGATCGCCGGCCGTCAGGGTCACCCGCTGGCCGAGGCGGAAGCCATCGCTGGCGCTGCGCACGAAGGCGATGTCCCGGTCGCCCTGCTCCAGCCGGACCACGACCTCCACCGCCGAGGCCGGGGCCGCCTGGCCGCCGCCGGCCGAGACGCGCATCACCTGCGCCATGGCCCGCTGCCGGGACTCGGAGGCGGGCGCCGAGCCCAGGGGGCGGAGCCCCACCACAACCCCTCGCGCGACGCCGGAGGTCGCGAGCGGGGCCGCGCCGTCGGAGGCCGGAGTCGGGGCTGGGCCGCCGCAGCTGGCTGCGCCCAGGGCCAAGGTCAAGACGCTGATTCGCGCAAATCGGGACATGTGGCCATGATGCCGCAGCTTCCTTGATTCCGCCATCGGGGAGCCAACACTTGCCTTAGAACGGACTTCTTTGCTTGATCGTTTGGCGGTGTCGACGGTAGGTTCTGGCTCAGCCACGCCCACTGTGCGGCTTGTTTTCGTCGCTGCTGTACCCGGTTCCATGGGGGTGGTTCTGGGTGCCTCGTTCGCAGCGAACAGGGGGAGTTTCTACGGAATGCAGCTCATCGTTTCGCGCCGAAGGGGACGGCTGGCTAAGCCGTTGGCTGCGTTTGCCGTGCTGACCCTTCTCGCCGCCTGCGGCACCACGCCCCAGGGCGGCGCCGTCACCTCCGCCCGCCACCACACGCCGCGCAGCTACGATCCGCCCGGCTCCGCCAGCGATCCCTGGGGTCCCTGGATCCGCGAGGCCTCCCGGCGCTTCGACGTGCCCGAGCAGTGGATCCGCAGCGTGATGCGGCAGGAATCCGGCGGCCGCGCCCGTGCCACCTCGCCGGTCGGCGCCATGGGCCTGATGCAGGTGATGCCCGCCACCTATCGCGAGCTGCAGAGCCGCCACGGCCTCGGCGACGACCCCTACCACCCCTACGACAACCTGATGGCCGGCGCCGCCTATCTACGGCAGATGTACGACCTCTACGGCTCGCCGGCCTTCCTGGCCGCCTATAATGCCGGCCCGCGGCGCCTGGAGGACTACCTCTACAACAGCCGCGGCCTCCCGGCCGAGACGCGCAACTACGTCGCCCGGGTCGGACCCAACGTGATCCGTTCGAGCCCGGTGCGCCGCGCGCCGTCCGAGGTCTATGCCGCCGCCGAGATCCCGCTGAACGTGCCGCCCGGCCCGCGCCGCATGGACGCCTCCATGCGGACCGCCCTCGCCGAGGCCCGCTCGATCCGCGAGCAGAACGCGCAATACGCCTCGCTGCCGCCGGCGGAGCCCAGCATCGCGCCGGTCCGCATGGCCTCGGCCGCGCCGTCGCCGTCGCCGCGGGCCTCCGATTACAGCAGCCTCGCCTCCACGGGCGGCGGACTGGTCCCGATGAGCGGCACGCCCGGCGTCGTCGCCATGATGCCCATCCCCGACGGCTCGACGCCCGAGGGCGCCGCGCGCCTCGCCGAAAGCGCGGGCCGCGAGCCGATGGGCGGGGAATTCGGCGGGGACCGCATGGTCGTCGCCCGCATGGATCCCATTCCCGACGGCTCGACGCCCCAGGGCGCCGCACGCCTCGCGGAGGCCAGTGCCCGGATGGAGCCCCCGGCGCCGCCGTCCCCGCGCTTCTCGCCGCAGCTGGTGGCCACCCGGCCGCCGCCGCCCTCCAGCGGTTCGCGCTTCGGCCTGATCGGCACTGCCCAGGCCAGCACGCTCGCCTCCGGCGTCCGGCCGGCCGCCACCAGCAACGCCGCCTGGAGCATCCAAATCGGCGCCTTCACCTCGCCCGAGCAGGCGCGGTCGGCGGCGCAGGGTGCGCAGAACCGCATCGGCGGGCGGGTGCATGTGATGCCGGTCTCGGTGGGTCGCGCCACCCTCTTCCGGGCGCGCGTCGCGGGTCTCAGCCAGACCGGCGCCCAGCAGGCCTGCGACCGCCTGCGCGGCCGCGACGGCTGCAACGTCATCTCGCCCGACTGAGGCGGGACGCCCCGGGAGCCTGATGCCGCGAACGGTATCGGGCCCGAGGGAGCCAGGGCCCCTTGAGGGCCTTTCCGATCCAGTGAAGAGGCAAGGGCCAGCGGTTCTTGCCGGAGGCGCGGGGCCTTCGCGACCTGCCGTCTATCGCAGAGCCGGACCGACGAGGTCCCGGCTACCAGCTCGTTCCGGTTTGCCGCATGCGCCGGATCACATAGGTCGCCCAGACCAGCTGCACGGCCAGGGCCGGCAGCACCACCAGCGGCTTCTCCGCCGGCGCCAGGACCAGGAACAAGAAGGCCAGCGCGGCGTGGAACAGCGCGAAGCCCCAATGCACGCCCGCGACGACGCGGACGGGGACGCCGCTGCGCTGGGCCATCTGGTAAAGATGCGAGCGGTGCGGCGCGCTCACGCGCTCCCCCGCCAGCGCCCGCCGCGCGAGCGTGAAGGTGGCGTCGAAGAGCAGCCCGAAGAGCAGCAGCGGCACGATCAGGAAGCTCACCTGGCCCATCTCGAAGCCCGCGGCGGCCACGCCCAGCACCGCCAGCATGAAGCCCGCGAACTGGCTGCCCACATCTCCCATGAAAATCCGTGCCGGGTGCCAGTTGAAGGGGAGGAAGCCCGCGAAGCCGGCCAGCAGGAACATCGCGGCGGCATGCGCGAACCAGCTCTGGTCCAGCGCCGCGATCACCGCCAGCGTCGCGCTCGCGATCACGACGACGCCGGTCACCAGCCCGTCCAGCCCGTCCATGAAATTGACCGCGTTGGTGCAGCCGACGATCCAGAACAGCGTGATCCCGAGGCCGACCAGCCCCAGCTGCACCTCGCCGATGCCCGGCAGGGCCAGCGTCTTCAGCGCGAGGCCCGTGGCCATCGCCGCCGCCGCCGCCAGGGCCTGCGCGCCGAGCTTCACCAGGAAGCTGAAGTCCTTGAGGTCGTCCAGCAGCGCGACGGCGGCGATCGCGACCGCCGCCAGGACGACCGCGGTGAAGCGCGTCTCCGCCAGGGTGGAGAAATGGTAGAAGGCGAGCATCCCCACGATGAAGGCCAGCACCGGCCCCACGCCGCCGCCCTTGGGCGTCGGCCGCGTGTGGGACTTGCGGGCGTCCGGGTGGTCCAGGATCGGCCGGGCGATCATCGCCCTGACCGCGACGGCCGAGACGACGGCGAGCGGCACGGCCATCAGGATGGTGAGCACATAGGGGGGCATGGACCCCGGCCTATGCAACGGGCCGGCCCATACCGCAATCGGTCGGGCGATCTGTTCCATGTACGTTCTGTACATCCCGGCCGGATCCAGTGATCATCGCCCGACGATTCGAGGGGGGCGGCATGGCGGCGGTTCTGGTGCTCTGGGCCGCCTTCTTCGTGGTCAATTTCAACATCGCGATGATGATCCCGCTGCTGCCCTTCATCCAGGCGGATGTCGGGCTGTCGCCGCGGGAGGCCGGGCTGGTCCTGGCGGCCTTCCCGGTCTTCGCGCTGGTGTCGAACCTCGCCCTCGGCCCCTTCGTCGACCGCTTCGGGCGGCGGCCCTTCATCATCGCCGGGGCGCTGGCCTGCGCGGCGCTCTTCCTCCTCACGGCCCTGGCTCGGGGGGCGGTGCCGATCATCCTGGCGCGGGCCGCCACCGGAATCTTCATGCCGATGGTCGGCGCCTCGGTCTTCGCCGCCATGGCCGATTACGTGCCGGCGCCGCAGCGGGCCCGCATCGCCGGCTACATCACCTCCGCCGCGCCGGTCGCCTTCCTCGCCGCCATGTCGCTGGGCGTGACCCTGGGCGGGCTGGTCGCCTGGCAATTGCCGCTCGTCGCCCTGGCCGCGGTCGCACTGGCGGTCGCGATCGGGGCCTGGCGGCTGCCGCCGACGCCCGCCGCGGCGCGCACCACGGGGCGGATCACCGCGCGGACCTATCGCAACCGCCTGCTATCCCTCTCGCTGGACACGGCCACGCGGCTGTTCCTGCTCTCCCACCTCGCCTGGGCGCTGGCGCTCTTCGTCTTCCTCGGCCTCTATCCGAGCTGGCTGCTGCAGGCGGGACTTCCCGGATATGGCGCGGGGGCGATCGGCGCGCTGTTCCTCCTCGCCGAGGTCGGCGGCCTGTTCGGCGCACTGCTGGCGGGGCGGATCTCGCGCCGCTTCGCCCATCCGCTCGGGCCCTGCGCCGTCGCCTCAGGGGTGGTCGCGCTGGTGATGCTGACGATCCCGCTCGGCGGCGGCATGGCGCTGCAGGCGACGGCCTATTTCGTCTTCGCCTTCAGCCGGGACCTGATGCTGGCCCTGATGCTGGGCGGCGCCATGGCGCTGGTCGCGCCGGCCGAGCGCGGCAGCCTCAACTCCATCATGAATGCGATCTACCAGACCGGCGCCTCGCTGGGCGGCATCGCCAGCGCCTGGCTCTATGCGGTGCGTCCGGATTTCTGGGGGAACGGCCTCACGGCCTTTATCCTGATGGCCGCGGCGGCCGCCATGCTGACGGCCGTGACGCGGACCGGCATGCGGCCCGCGTCCTGAGGCCTCACCGCGTCGCGGGCACGCTGCCGCCGGCGGCGCCCTGGGCCCGTGCCGCCGTCAGCGAGCGGCGGATATCCTGCTCGCAGGCGATCAGCTGCGCTTCGGCCTCGCGGCGCTGGCTCTTGGCCTCGTCGGCGATGCGCAGGCTGTCCTCGATGGTGCCCACCAGGGCCGCATTGGCCTGCCGGATCGCCTCGATGTCGAAGCTGCCGCGCTCCAGCTCCTTGCGGGCCTCGGCATTGCCGGTGCGCAGCGTCTCGGCATTGGCGACGAGCAGCTTGTTGGTCAGGTCCGTCGCCTGCTTCACCGCCGCGCCCGCTTCGCGCATGCGATGGATCGCCAGCGCCTGGGCCAGCTGCTGGCTCCAGAGCGGGACCGTATTGGCCAGCACCGACTGGATCTTCGAGGAGAGCGCCTTGTCGTTCTCCTGGATGAGGCGGATCGCCGGCAGGGTCTGCATCGCGACCTGCCGCGTGAGCCGCAGATCGTGCACGCGGCGCTCCAGCTCGTCGCGCGCGCCGCGCGTGTCGCGCAGCGTCTGGGGGGCGAGCGGGCTGCCCTCCTTCGCCACCGCGGCCTCCAGCGCCGGGATCACCTCGGCATCCGTCTGCTTCAGCACGCGGTCGCCGGCCTCAATGTGGTCGGCCAGGGCGTGGAACCAGTCGAGCGTGGCGGTGTAAAGCCGCTCCAGCCGCTCCACATCCTCGAGCAGGCGGGTGCGGTGGGTGTCGAGCTTGTCGCCGATGACGCTCACCTGGTCGCGCACGCCCTCGTAGCGCTGGACGATGGCGGTGGTATCCGCGCCGGCCTTGGTGAAGATGCGCTGCAGGAAGCCCGGCTTCTCCGCCAGCGAGCCGACGTCGAAGCCACGCAGGGTCGAGAGCATGGCCGAGAGCGTCTGGCCCGCTTCGCCCGTCTCGCGGTTCTGGGCACCTTCCAGCATGGCATCGGCGGCCGCCTGGGCGCGGGACTGCGCGGCGGCGCCGAAGCGCAGGATGGTGCCCGGATCCTTGAGCTCGATGGCGGCGGCGAGACGCGCGATCTCCTCCTCGCGAACGGCGGGGACGGGAGGCTCGGCGGGCGAGGTCGGCGTGAGGGGAGTGTCGCTCATGTTCCTTCCTGGCGCAGCCGCTCGGACAGCACCTTCACCTGGATGTCGAGGGCCTCGCTTTCCGCGGAGCGGAGCTCGCTGCGCAGCTTGCGGGCGGAGGAAGCGAGGTCGGTCAGCAGGGCAGGCAGCGTCTCCGGCGGCTCCGCGCCCGCCTCCAGCCGGTCGACGATGCGGGAGAGCCCGTCGAGGTGGACGTTGAGGAAGCGCCGCGCATCGTGCAACCGCGCCGGGCGCGCCTCGAGATCCTCGATGACTCCCTGCAGGGCGCTCGCCGCCTCCAGCAGCTGCATGCTGAGCGGCAGCCGCGGCGCGGCGCCGGCGATGCGGGAGAGCTGGGTGCGAGGGCCTTCGAGCGGATCGGGCCGGTCAGGCTCAGCCGGCGCCTCGGGCACCGGTTCCGGAACGACCTCGGTCGCGGCGAGGTCCTGGGTGAGGAGACGCGTGCCGAACCAGGCGCCGAAGCCCAGCAGCACGGCGATGGGCGGCGGCATGCCGGCGGCGAGGAAGGCCGTGATGCCGGCGGAGACGCCCATCATGATGGCGCCGCGGCGCGTGTCGCCCTCGTTCCTGCGGGCCATGCGGTTGGCCGCCAGCCAGGCGATGGCCAGGCCGGCGATCGAGCCCACCAGCCGGTGCGGCCGGCCCATGACGATCTCCGCCGGGATGTCGAGCATCAGCGGCCAGAGGAAGACGGGCAGCATCCAGACGCGCCAGCCGAAGACCCGCCGCGGCTGGTTCACCGGGGTCCAGGGCGAGGGCGCGGAGGCGGGACGGCCGGCCCCGCGGACCTGCTGCCGGAGCTGCGCCTTCCGCTCTCGCCACTCGCGGCGAAGCGCGCGCTTCTGGTCGCGCCAGGCGCCCATCAACGGAAGAGCGCCACCACGGCGGGCAGCCACAGGCACACGCCAAGAAGGCCGAGACCGAGTGTCCAGCGCACGGGCGCGGGCCAGTCGGTGAGGAGGGGTCTATTTCCGAGCATCCTGCGTCACATGTTGCCCGTGGCGGCCCCTGGTGCAAGGGCAAACCTTCCGCCATCAAGCCGACACCTTCCACATGCTATGCGCCCCGCCATGTGGATGCGCCGTAGTCTGATCGCGGCCGGACTCGTCGGCGTCTCGAGCGGCGCCTATGGCTTCGGCTACCAGCCCTTCAGCGGGCCAGCCGTCACGCGCTATGCGCTGACGCTGCCCGGCTGGCCGCCCGGCCTGCGGGTGAAGATCGCCGTGCTGGCCGATTTGCACGTCGGCGCGCCGCTGGTGACCGCGAACCGTGTGGCCCATATCGTCGACACGACGAACGCCCTGGCGCCCGACATGGTTCTCCTGCTGGGGGACTACGGGCCGATGAGCCGCCTGGTCCGCACGCCCTATCGCCCGGCCGAGATCGCCGGAATCCTGGGCGGGCTCCGCGCCCCCCTCGGCTCCT
Source organism: Roseococcus pinisoli (assembly GCF_018413645.1). Taxonomy (GTDB): domain Bacteria; phylum Pseudomonadota; class Alphaproteobacteria; order Acetobacterales; family Acetobacteraceae; genus Roseococcus; species Roseococcus pinisoli. Next base: position 1,165,731 of record NZ_JAHCDA010000001.1, on the reverse strand, counting down.
TCTGCATCGCGGGCAACCACGACTGGTGGGAAGATGCCGAGGCCGTCGCGCGGCGCGGCGGCGAGCCGGAATGGCTGCGCGGCATGCGGCTCGCCGGCATCCGGCCGTTGCAGAACGCGGCCGTCCGGCTGCCGCAGGGCTTCTGGATCGCCGGCGTCGACAGCCAGATCGCCTTCGCCTGGAATCGCGGCGCGGACGACCTGCCCGGCACGCTGGCCCAGGTGACCGACAACGCCCCGGTCATCCTGATGGCGCATGAGCCGGACATCTTCGCCCGCACGCCGGACCGCGTGGCGCTCACCCTCTGCGGGCATACGCATGGCGGGCAGGTGCGGATCCTCGGCTATTCGCCGCGCGTGCCCTCGCGCTACGGAAACCGCTACGCCTATGGGCTGGTGCAGGAGGGATCGCGCCGGCTGATCGTCTCGGGCGGCCTTGGCACCTCCCGCATCCCGGTGCGCTTCGGCGTGCCGCCGGAAATCGTCGAGATCACGCTGATCTAGCGGGCAGCCGCCTCAGAGCGTGGCGGCGTAGAGCAGCAGGCAGGCCGCGAGGCCGAGCGCGGCCCAGCTCAGCAGCATGCCCATCTGGCGCAGGATCAGCCGCTCCCGCACGGGCGAGATGCCCAGCGCATGCAGCAAGCGCCCGCCCACCGTCATCCCGCCCAGGATGTGCAGCAGCCCCGGCGCGGCCCCGGCGGCTTCCAGCAGGACGAGCAGCAGCAGCGTGATCGGCGCATATTCGACGAAGTTGCCCTGGGCGCGGATGGCGCGCCCGAGCCGCGGATCGTCGCCGGTGCCGAAGGGCGTGTCCGTCGCGCGCCGGACGAGGCTGACCCGGAAGGAGAGCACGAGCAGCAGCAGCCCCAGCAGCCCCGCATGGAGCGAGGTGACGGGGAAGACGGTCATGCGAGGAACGGCTCCAGCTCGGCCAGGAAGCCATGCGGGTTGTCGGCATGCAGCCAGTGGCCGGCCTTCTCCACCACCGCGAAGCGCGCCTGCGGGAAGAAGCGGCGGAAGAGGTCGTGGTTCTCGGGCCGGATATAGCGGCTCTGCGCACCGGCGAGGACGAGCGTCGGCCCGTCGTAGCGGCCGGTTTCCGAGAAGCCCTCGATCTCCGGCATGGCGGCGGAAAGCTCGGCCAGGCCGAGCTTCCAGGCCGGCGGCTGGGCGGAGAGGTCCAGCGACTGCAGCAGGAAGGCGCGGATCCCGGCCTCGGGGATGGTCGGCTCCAGCGCGGCGTCGGCCTCCTTGCGCGTGAGCCCCTCGCGGAGCGGGATGGCGCGCATGGCGGCGATGTAGCCGCGCAGCGCCGGCGGATAGGTCACGGGCGCGATATCGGCCACCACCAGCCGGCCGACCATCGCGCCATGCCGCAGCGCCAGCGCCATGGCGACCTTGCCGCCCATGGAATGGCCGAGCACGGCGGGCGCGCGCAGGCCGCGCGCGGCGATGAGCTCCGCGATATCCTCGGCGAGCGTCGCGTAGCCCATGGCGGCCGCGTGGGCGCTCTCGCCATGGTTGCGCAGGTCCGGCGCCAGCACGCGGTGGCGCTGCGCAAGCCGCTTCTGGATGCCGCCCCAGTTCCGCCCCGCCCCGAAGAGGCCGTGGAGGAGGAGGACAGGACTGCCCTCACCCATCTCGATGACGTTCAGCTTCATGGCCTCAGCCTTTAGCAGCCAGGACGACGCTCAGCACCACCAGGGTGCCGCCGACGATGAGATCCCAGCCCAGCGGCTCGCCTAGCCACATCACGGCCAGCGTCACGCCGAAGACCGGCACCATCAGGAAGCCCACCGAGGCCACCACGGCATTGAGGTGCCGCGCGGCCTCCACATTCGCCCAGGTGCCGATGGGCGCGGCGATCAGGCCGATGAAGGCGGCGATCCACATCGCCTGGTGGCCGATTCCGCCGCCGGCCGAGAAGGGCTCCAGCCAGAGGGCGAGCGGCAGCAGCACGACCAGCGCGGCCACGGCGAAGACCCAGGGCAGCAGCTCCATGATCGGCCGGGAGGGCGGCCGGAGGCGCGTCACCACGATGGCGATGCTCCAGAACAGGGCGGAAAGCAGCAGCATCCCGTGGCCCAGCAGCACGCCGGGTGCCGCCCAGTCGATGGCCCAGGGCCCCATCATGACGAGGACGCCCACCAGGCCGATGCCGGCCGCGACCCATCGCTGGGTCGAGACCCTCTCCCCCAGGAACCAGACCGAGAGCGGCACGAGCCAGTAGATGGTGACGTTGCAGAGGATGGCGGTGCGCCCGGCCGGCACCATGGCCAGCGCGGCGTGGGACAGCGCGAAGAAGCCGCCGATCTGCAGCAGCCCGAGCACCGCGATGACGAGCCAGTCGCGCCGCGGCGGCACATGGAAGCGCCCGAAGGCGGCCATCGCCGCCCCCGTCGCCACCGCCGCCAGCCCGGCCCGGGCGAAGCCGAACCACAAAGGCGTGGCGAACTGATAGGCGTGCTTCGTCAGCGGCCAGATGCCGCCGAAGAACAGGACCACCAGCAGGAGGAGCTGGAGGGCCCTGCCCTGGCTCATCGTGGCGACCTAAACCTTCAGCACGATCTTGCCGATGTGCTGGCTGCTTTCCATCAGCGCATGGGCCTTGGCGGCCTCGGCCAGCGGGAAGGTCGCGTGGATGTGCGGGCCCGCCTTGCCCTGCGCCAGCAGCGGCCAGACCTTCTCCCGCAGCGCATCAGCGATCTCGGCCTTCTGCGCGGTGGTGCGGGGGCGCATCGTGCTGCCCGTGACGGTCAGGCGCTTCACCATGATGGGCCGGAGGTCCACCTCGGAAGCCATGAAGCCGTTCAGGAAGGCGATGATGGACAGCCGGCCGTCCAGCTTCAGGGAGCGGATGTTCCGCGCGAAGTAGGGGCCGCCCACCATGTCCAGCACCACGTCGACCAGCTTGCCGTCGGTGATGCGCTTCACCTCCTCGAAGAAGTCATGCGTGCGGTAGTTGATGGCATGGTCGGCGCCGAACTTGCGCACCGCCTCGCACTTGTCCTCGGAGCCGACGGTCGTGATGACCGTGCAGCCGAATTCCTTCGCGAGCTGGATCGCCGTGAGGCCGATGCCCGAGCTGCCGCCATGGATCAGCACCGTCTCGCCGGGCTGCAGGTTGCCGCCGGCCGCATGCGACGTGCCGAAGAGGTTGGCCCAGACGGTGAAATAGGTCTCGGGCACGGCAGCGGCGCGAATCGCGTCGTAGCCCTTGGGCCAGGGCAGGGTCTGGCTCTGCGGCGCGGTGCAGTACTCGGCATAGGCGCCGCCATTGGTCAGCGCGCAGACCTTGTCGCCGACCTTGAAGGACGTCACCTCGGCGCCGACGGCGACCACCTCGCCCGCGCATTCCAGGCCCAGGATGGGCGAGGCGCCGGGCGGCGGCGGATAGCTGCCGGTGCGCTGGGCCACGTCGGGGCGGTTCACGCCCACGGCCTCGACCTTGATGAGAACCTCGTCCGCCGCGGGGGTAGGCGCCGGGCCGGTCGCCACGGTCATCACCTCGGGGGCGCCGCCGGCGCCGTGGGCGATATAGGTCATGTTCATGGGCGGTAGTCCTCCGAATTCCGGGGCAAATTCCGCGCGTGGCCGGGAAGCGTCAAGCCGGGGCGCCGCCAAACGCCTGTTCCGGAAACAGGATCGTCGTTTCGACGATTGCGCCGCGCGTGATTGGGGCGGAAAATGGGCGGGCATGCACCGCCGCCTCGCTCTCTCGCTGCCGTTCCTGGCCGCCCCCGCGCTTGCGCAGACGCCGGCGCCGGAATGGCGCGTCGGCGCCCTTTTCCCGCTCTCCGGCGGCGCGGCGCTGCTGGGCGACGAGGCGGCCCGCGGGCTCGAGCTCGCGGTCGAGGAGCGGAACGCCGCGGGCGGCCGCCCCATCCGTCTTCTGCGCGCCGACGTCACCGAGCCCGCCCAGACGCTGACCGAGGCGCGCCGGCTGATCCAGCAGGAGCGCGCGACCCTTCTCTTCGGCAGCGTCTCGGCCCTGGTCAGCCAGGCCGCGATCCAGGCGGCCGAGGCGCTGGAGACGCCCTTCGTCGAGCTCGCCGCCCCGGCGGACAGCCTCACCGAGCGCGGCGCCCGGCTGCTGGTCCGCACCGCGCCCCGCGCCACCGACTATGCGCGGCTGGGCGCCGAGGCGCTGACGCGCTGCCTGCCCGTGCATCTCGGCCTGCCGGCCGAGGCGCTGCGGGTGGCCGTGCTGCATGAGAACGGGTCTTCCTCGGAAAGCATCGCGCTGGCGCTCGAGACGCAGCTGCGCGAGGCGCAGGTTCTGGTGGTCGAGCGGCTGCCGCATGCCGCGCGCACCACCGAGATGCCGGCCATGATCCATCGCCTGCGCGCGGCCGGCGTGAACGTGCTGATCCACGCCGCCGGCGAGGGCGACGCCATCTCGCTGTTCCGCGCGCTGGCCGAGGCCGCCTGGCGCCCCTCCGCCATCATCGGCGCGGGGCTGGCCTGGGGCCTCGCCGACCTCGCCCGCGCGATCGGGCCCGCGCTCGACTCGGCCTTCGCGCTGGACGTGCCACCGATCGAGACGGCCGATCGCCGGGCGCCCGGTGCCCGCCCCTTCGCCGAGGCCTATCAGCGCCGCTGGGGCACGCCGCCGCGCTCGGGCCTGTCGCTCGCCGCCTTCGCGGGCGCGCAGCTGGTGCTGAGCCAGCCCAATCCGGAGCGCGCGGCCCTGCGCGCGGCCCTCGCGGCGCTCGACCTCCCGGAGGGCAGCCTGCCCAATGGCTGGGGCTTCCGGATGGACGAGCGCGGCCAGAACACGCGCGCCAACCCCGTGCTGGTGCAGTGGCAGGCCGGCAAGCCAGTGGCGGTCTTCCCGGCCGAAGTCGCGGCCGCGGCGCCGGTCTGAGGCGCCGCGCGCCGTTACATCCCCCGGTCGGCGCGCGTGGCCGCGAGGTCGTCCTCGCGGAAGGCGGCCAGGATGGCCGGCACGCCCTCCTGCGGCGCGAAGCCGAGCTTCTTCGCGCGCGTCGCCGCGAACTCGGCCGGCCAGCCACCGACGATGCCGGCGATCACCGCATCGGGCTCGGACCTGACCAGGGCCCGCTCGGCCGGGGTCAGCGCGGCCAGCATCTCGCCCACGCTGACGGCGAGGCCCGGCGGGTTCACGCCGCGATCGATGCCAAGCGGCGCCGTGTCCATCACGGCGGCATGCAGGAACCAGTCGACGGCGCGGCGCGGCGAGCAGACCCACACCCGAAAATCCTCGCCGACCGGCAACGGCGTCTCCAGGCCCAGCAGCGGCTCGCGCAGGATGGCCGAGACGAAGGAGGAGGCCGCCTTGTTCGGGCGGCCGGGGCGCACGATCACCGTCGGCAGGCGGATGGAGACGAGGTCGAGCATGCCGCGGCGCGAGGCATCGGCCAGCAGCAGCTCGGCCGCGGCCTTCTGCGCGCCGTAGGAATTGCCGGGGACCTGGCGCGCCTCGTCGGGCAGCAGGGCCGACTGGCCGCCGCCGAAGCTCGCGACGCTGGAGGTGAAGAGGACGCGCGGCGGGGTGGAGAGCTTCCGGCAGGCCTCGATGACCGCCAGCGTGCCATGCAGGTTCACCCGCATGCCGAGGTCGAAATCGGCCTCGGCCGCGGCGCTCACCACGGCGGCGAGGTGGAAGACGACGGAGGTGCCCTCCGGGACGGCCTTCGCCACGTCCGCCGCGCTGGCGACGTCGCCGGCCAGGCGGCGCACCGGGAAGGGCGCCTCCAGCGGCGCGGGCTCCGCGAGGTCGAAAAGGGTCAGCTCGGCGATGGGCCGGCCGTCCAGCCCGCCCTCCGCCGCCAGACGTTGCGCCAGTTTGCGGCCGAGGAAACCGCCGCCGCCCAGGATCGTGATCTTCATGGCGCCAGATTGCCCGGCACGGCATCCGGCGCCAAGTTCTTCAGATGAGCGATTTCCGCCTGGTCCTGAACCGCAATCCCGGCACGCCGGGCCTCGTCATCCTGCCGGAGGGCGGCTACCGCCGCGCCCGTGCCGAGATCTCCTCCTGGCCCGGCTACGCGCCCACGCCGCTGCGGCCGCTGGATTTCGCGGGGCCCGCCAGCGTCCACTACAAGGACGAGGGATCGCGCTTCGGCCTCGGCAGCTTCAAGGCGCTGGGCGGCGCCTATGCCGTTCTGAAGCTGATCACGGCCGAGCTGGCGAAGCGCGGCGTCGCCAACAGCGCCACCGGCGCGGAGCTGGAAGCGGGCGCGCATCGCGACGCCGCGCGCCAGATCACCGTCACCTGCGCGACCGACGGCAACCATGGCCGCTCCGTCGCCTGGGGCGCGCAGCGCTTCGGCGCGCGCTGCGTGATCTTCGTGCACCAGCATGTCAGCCAGGGCCGGCGCGACGCCATCGCCCGCTACGGCGCCGAGATCCGCGAGGTCGCTGGCAATTACGACGACAGCGTCCGTGCCGCGCAGGAGACGGCCCAGTCCGAGGGCTGGTTCGTCATCAGCGACACCTCCTATCCCGGTTACACGGAACCGCCGCGCGACGTGATGCAGGGCTACCGGCTGATGGCGGAGGAGGCGATCGCCGCCCTGCCGCAGGCGCCCACCCATGTCTTCGTGCCCGGCGGGGTGGGCGGCGTGGCGGCGGCCGTGGCGGTGCAGCTGCGGGCCATGTGCGGACCGGGCCCGAAGCTCGTCATCGCCGAGCCCGAGCGCGCCGCCTGCCTGACCGACAGCCTGGAGGCGGGCGCCTTCACCACTGTCGGCGGCGATCTCGACACGCTCATGGCCGGGCTGGCCTGCGGCGAGCCCTCGATGCTGGCCTGGCAGGAGCTCGAGCGCAGCGCCTTCGCCTCCATGGCCCTGCCGGATGGCGCCGTGCCCGGCGCCATGCAGGCCCTGGCCGCGCAGGGCGTGGAGGCGGGGGAAAGCGCCGTCGCCGGCTATGTCGCGCTGCAGCGCGCCTGGGACGCGCCGGAGGCCCGCGCCGCCCTGGGGCTGGGCGCCGACAGCCGCGTGCTGATCTTCGGAACCGAGGGCGCGACGGACCCCGCGCTGTACCAACAGCTCCTCCAGGTCAAATCTGCTTCACGGAACTGACTTCTTGGTGTCACATGGACGTAATGGCGGAGGAATAACCGCCACACGTCGATGAAATCCCGGGAGTGCTCCACATGCTGCGTCGTTCCTTCGGACAGGCGGCCATCGCCGCTGCCGCCCTGCCCCTCGCCGCGCCGGCGCTCGCCCAGGGCGGCCCCCTTGAGCTGCAGTTCTGGCATGGGCTTCCCCAGCCGCTCGGCGGCCTGCTCGAGAAGATCGTCGCCGATTTCAACGCCAGCCAGACGGCGGTGAAGATCGCGCCGTCCTTCCGCGGCTCCTACCCCGAGACGATGGTGGCCGCGATCGCCGCCTTCCGCGCCAACCAGGCGCCCCACATCGTGCAGATGTTCGAGGTCGGCACCGGCACCATGATGGCCGCCGGCCGTGCGGTGAAGCCGGTCTACGAGCTGCTGGCCGAGACCGGCGTGCAGATCGACTTCAACGACTTCCTCCCCGGCGTCCGCGGCTACTACGCGGCGGCCGACGGCCGGCAGATGTCGATGCCCTTCAACAGCAGCACCTCGGTCGTCTTCTACAACAAGGACATGTTCCGCCGGGCCAACCTGAACCCGGACCAGTTCCCGACGACCTGGGAAGGCGTGGAGCAGGCGATGCGCGCGCTGAAGGCCGCGGGCATCGAGGCGCCGCTCACCACCTCCTGGCCGACCTGGCTGAATCTCGAGCAGTTCAGCGCCATCCACGACATTCCCTTCGCCACACTGGCCAACGGCTTCGCCGGGCTGGGCACCGAACTGCGGATCAATAATCCGCTGGTGCTGAAGCACATGGCCAACCTCCAGAACTGGTCGCGCGAGGGGCTCTACCGCTACGGCGGCCGCGACAATGCGGCGGACGCGCTGTTCCCCTCGGGCCAGGTGGCCATCACCATGTCCTCCTCGGGCCTGCGCGCGCGCATCAGCAACGAGGCGCGGTTCCAGTGGGGCGTGGGCATGCTGCCCTATTTCGACGGCACGCCCCGCGCGCCGGGCAACAGCATCATCGGCGGCGCGAGCTTCTGGACGATGAACAAGGGCCCGCGGGACACGCGCTCCGCCGCCGAATACCGGGGCGTGGCCGAGTTCTACAAATACATCAGCGGCACCGAGGTGGGCGCCAAGTGGCACACCGACACGGGCTACCTGCCGCTGACCCGCGCTTCCTTCGAGGCCGTGAAGAAGACCGACTACTACCAGCGCAATCCGGGCGCCGACGTGCCGATCGAGCAGATGCTGCGCGGCACGACGAGCGACAACACGCGCGGCCTGCGGCTGGGCGGCCTCATCGAGATCCGCAACATCATCCAGGAAGAGATGGAGAAGATGCTGCAGGGCCAGCAGAGCGCCGAGCAGGCCATGGCGGCGGGCACGACCCGCGGCAACGTCGTGCTCCGCAACTTCGAGCGGGCGAACCGGGGCTGATGACGCCCCCGCCCCTCTCCGCGAGGCCCGGGCGGCCGGACGGAGGCGGGCGCCGGACCGCGATCGGCGCTGGACGGGCCGGCGCCGGCACGGAAGCGATGACCCAGGGCCAGGCAGGCGAAGCGACATGAAGAAGGTGATCTTCAAGGGCACGCTGCTGCCCTATCTGCTGCTGCTGCCGCAGCTCGCCATCACGGCCATCTTCTTCTTCTGGCCGGCGGGGCAGGCCGTCTACCAGTCCTTCCTGCGCGAGGACGCCTTCGGCCTCTCCACCGAATTCGTCGGCTTCGAGAATTTCCTGGACGTGCTGCACGACCAGACCTGGCTCGATGCCGCGGGGCGCACGCTGCTCTTCTCCGGCTCCGTCGCGACGCTGGCGCTGGGCTCGGCGCTGTTCCTGGCCGTGCAGGCGGACAAGCACATCCGCGGCGCGAATGCCTACAAGACGCTGCTGATCTGGCCCTATGCGGTGGCGCCGGCCATCGCCGCCGTGCTCTGGCTCTTCATGTTCCATCCGAATATCGGGCTGTTCGGCCGCATGCTGAACGGCCTCGGCGTTCCCTGGGACTACCGGCTGAACGGCAACCAGGCGATGCTGATGGTCATCATGGCCAGCGCCTGGAAGCAGGTCAGCTACAACTTCATCTTCTTCCTCGCGGGGCTGCAGAGCATCCCGAAAGCCGTCCTCGAAGCCGCCGCGATCGACGGCGCACGGCCCACGCGGCGCTTCTGGACCATCATCTTCCCGCTGCTCTCGCCCACCGCCTTCTTCCTGCTGGTGGTGAACCTCGTCTACGCCTTCTTCGACACCTTCGGCGTGATCCACAGCCTGACGCAGGGCGGCCCCGGCAAGGCGACCGAGACGCTGATCTATCGCGTCTATACCGACGGCGTGATCAACCTGAACCTCGGCTCCAGCTCGGCGCAGAGCGTCATCCTCATGCTGCTGGTGGTGGTGCTGACGGTGATCCAGTTCCGCTACATCGAGCGGAAGGTGCACTACTGATGCCGGCCTCCACCCAGGAGCTCGCCGAGGCCACGCGCCGCCGGCACCGGCGCGAGAAGTTCGTCACGCATCTCTGCCTGCTTCTCGGCGTGCTGATCTTCGTCTTCCCGATCTACCTGACGCTCATCGGCTCGACGCATGACGTGAACACCATCGGGCGCGGCGAGGTGCCGCTGCTGCCGGGCGCCCAGGCCCTGCCGAACTACGCCCAGGCCTGGGCCGCGGGCGGCGGCCGCTATATGGGCACCCCGGCCGGGACGATGCTGGTCAACAGCCTCGTGATGGCGCTTCTCATCGCCGTGGGGAAGATCGCGATCTCGCTGACCTCGGCCTATGCGGTGGTGTTCTTCCGCTTTCCGCTACGCATGGTCTTCTTCTGGCTGATCTTCATCACGCTGATGCTGCCGGTGGAGGTGCGCATCATCCCCACCTTCCAGGTGATGGTGAATCTCGGCCTCACCAACACCATGGCCGGCCTCGTGATCCCGCTCATCGCCAGCGCGACGGCGACGCTGCTCTTCCGCCAGTTCTTCCTCACCATCCCCGACGAATATGTCGAGGCCGCGAAGATCGACGGCGCGGGGCCGATCCGCTTTTTCCTCGACGTCGTGCTGCCGCTCTCGCGCACCAACATCGCGGCGCTTTTCGTCATCCTCTTCATCTACGGCTGGAACCAGTATCTCTGGCCGCTGCTGATGGTGAACGACCGCAGCCTGGAGACGATTGTCGTCGGCCTCACCAAGATGATCGGCACGGGCGACCAGCAGAACGAGTGGAACGTCATCATGGCGACGGCCGTCTTCGCGCTGCTGCCGCCGGTGGCGGTGGTGGTGCTCATGCAGCGATGGTTCGTGAAGGGCCTGACGGAGACCGAGAAGTAATGGCCACCCTCACCCTGCGCGACGTGAAGAAGTCCTTCGGCGCCACGCCCGTCCTGCACGGCGTCGACCTCGACGTGAAGGATGGCGAGATGATCGTCATCGTCGGGGCCTCGGGCTGCGGCAAGTCGACGCTGCTGCGCATCGTCGCCGGGCTCGAGACCGAGACCTCGGGCGAGGTGCTGATCGCCGGGCAGAGCATGAAGGGGCTGGAGCCGGCCGATCGCGACGTCGCGATGGTCTTCCAGAACTACGCGCTCTACCCGCACATGTCGGTCTTCCAGAACATGGCCTATGGCCTGAAGATCCGCGGTCTGCCGAAGGACCAGATCCAGCGCCGCGTGGACGAGGCGGCGGGGCTGCTCGGCATCGGTCACCTGCTGCACCGCAAGCCGCGCGAGCTCTCGGGCGGGCAGCGGCAGCGCGTCGCCATGGGGCGTGCCATCGTGCGCGAGCCCAAGCTCTTCCTCTTCGACGAGCCGCTGTCCAACCTCGACGCCAAGCTGCGCGTCGAACTACGCGCGGAGATCCGCCGGCTGCAGCGGCGCCTCGGCATCACCTCGCTCTTCGTCACGCATGACCAGGTGGAGGCCATGACGCTGGGCGACCGCCTGGTCGTGATGAATGCGGGCCGCGCCGCGCAGATCGCGACGCCGATGGAGATCTGGGAGAGGCCCGCCGATACCTATGTCGCGGGCTTCATCGGCAGCCCCTCGATGAACCTGCTCTCCGCCAGGCTGGAGGCGGGCGGCGCCGCTGCGATCCTCGATGCGGGCGGCCTGCGCCTGCCCTTCGTCGATGGCCCGCGCGCCGGCGCGGCGGGGCGAAAGCTCACCCTCGGCATCCGGCCGGAGCATCTGCGCCTGGGCGAAGGCGGCCTCGACGTGATGGTGGAGCTGGTCGAGCCGCTGGGCGGCGAAAGCGTACTGCACGGCAAGCTCGCCGACGGCACACCGCTCACCGCACGCCTTCCCGGCGCTCGTTACGCGGACGGCGCGATGACGCTCGCGCTGCCGCCGGAATCGCTGCATGTCTTCGACGGCGAGACCGGCAAAAGGATTGAAGCCGGGGACTGATCGCGGCAGGCTCCCGCTCAACGAAAACGGGAGAGAATTGTTCATGCATCGCCGCCAGGCCCTCGCATTGGGTGCCCTCGCACCCTTCGCCGCCACCACGCCCCTTTCCGCCCAGACCACCACCGACTGGCCCTCGCAGGCCGTGCGCCTCGTCGTGCCCTTCGCGGCGGGCGGGCCGACCGACGTTCCCGCGCGCCTCATCGCCGACGAGATGTCGCGCAACCTGCCCAACCGCCTGGTGGTGGAGAACCGCACCGGCTCGGGCATCGTCATCGGCACGGACATCGTGGCCAAGGCGCCGAAGGACGGGCTGACGGTGCTCTACTCCACCATCGGCCATGCGGTGGTGAAGGCGCTGTTCCCGCGCGTGCCCTTCGATCCGGTGGCGGATTTCACGCCCGTCGCGCTCGTCGGCAAGGTGCCGATGATCATGATGGTCAACAAGGATTTTCCCGCGCGCACGCTGCCCGAGTTCATCGCGCTGATCCGCGCCAATCCGGGCAAGTACGACTATGCCAGCAGCGGCAATGGCGGCGCCGTGCACCTGGCGACCGAGCTGTTCCTGCACATGGCGGGCGGGCTGAAGATGAACCACATCGCCTTCCGCGGTAGCGCGCCGGCCATGCCGGAGCTGCTCTCGGGGCGCATCCCCATGCTGATCGACGTGGCGGCCGGCGCGCTGCCCATCATCCAGCGCGGCGACCTGCGCCCGCTCGCCATCTCGACGCGCACGCGCAGCTCGCTGGTGCCGGACCTGCCCACCTTCATCGAGGGCGGCGTGCCGGATTACGAGGCCTATACCTGGCACATGATGCTGGTGCCCTCGGGCACGCCGACGCCCATCGTCAACGCCATCAACGCCGCCACCAATCGCGCGCTGGAGGTCGAGCCGCTGCGCCGGCGGCTGGAGGAGATGACGGTCGAGGTCGTGCGCGGCAGCTCGCCGGCCGATGCGGCGGCCTTCCTCGCGGCCGAGATCGCGAAGTGGGAGCCGGTGATCGCGGCGGCCGGCATCCGGATCGACTGAGAGCGCAGGGGCGGACATGACGCGCGAGGGGGCGGAGATGAACGCCAACCCCTCGCCGGGCAACGAGGCGGGCGGGCTGACGACGATCCTGGAGAAGTCGCTGGGCGCGATGGCGAAGGCGACCTCGTGGACGTGCTGCGCTATGCCGAGGCTGTCAGGGAGCGCGGCTTCGTCTTCATGGACACGCCGGGCTACGACCCCGTGGGCGCGACGGGCCAGGTGGCCGGGGGCGCGAACCTGATGTGCTTCACCACGGGGCGCGGGAGCGTGTTCGGCTGCAAGCCGGCGCCGTCGCTGAAGCTGGCGACGAACACGGCAATGTTCTCCCACATGGAGGAGGACATGGACATCAATTGCGGGACCGTTCTGGACGGGACGGAGAGCGTGCAGGAGTGCGGGGCGCGGATCTTTGGGCACATGCTGGCGACGGCGAGTGGGGAGCCGACGAAGAGCGAGAGGCTGGGGTTTGGGGATGCGGAGTTTGCGCCTTGGGTTTTGGGAGCGACGATGTAAGTCGCTCCCTTTTTGTTTAAATCCGTCTAAGCAAAGATGTAGTTTCTCGTATAAGTATTTCGACATCTGCGTTTATTTCATTTTTTCGAGCCTTCCATTCTTCAGCCTTTGCTTTAATGCTTGCGACCGCCAATTTAAATCTTGTTTTCTGTGTACTGTCCCAGGAGCTAAAATGTTTTGATGCTACGTCAGAAAAATATCGACCTGTTTTAAAAGGATAATGCCTATTGTTGTCTAAAAATATTTGCTTTTCTAAACGCTCATTTGCTTCAATAAAAACCTCAAATGCCGCATCACGATTACTTTCTGCCACAGCTTGGCGCATTTGAAATCGCGAAAAATAATTATCTATGCGCGTTAGATTAGGTTTTGGACGTGCTTTTTCTCGCGCATAAGCATTCTCGAAACACAGCTTGCCTCGGACTAGATCGCCAAGAACGGTCGCGGCAATACCAATTTGTAGCCAGTAGTCGGGATTATTTCTTGTGTCTCCGTACACTCTAATGGCATCATAATACCGAAAAATATTTGCTGCCTTTGTGCGTTCTGCAAACATGGGCTCTACTGCACTAAATTTAACTAATTCGATAACAAGCTGCTTCCATTCGTTTCCTTCCTTTGTTCTACGAATCGCTTTTTCGTATAAATATTCCAGACTATCTCCTACAAGTTCGTCATCCATAAAAGCATGTAGAATATGAGTCCCTACTAAACCACCTCGCATATAAATGTGATTAGCGTCGCTAAGCATAAAATGTCTAACTTGATCACCATACATAGACAGCATCTTACTTATAGTTTGACGGTCAAACAAATATTGCCATTCGTTGATGCTAAAGTTAATTTTTACTGAATTAAGAATTAATATTAGGCAAAAAGATTTTGCTATTGAAATATCGGAAGAAAGGGGCTGCAATAAATCACGAAGTTGAGCCTGTACTTTTTCCGATCGTATAATTTCAATAAGCAAACGATACAGCGAACCCTCTAAAGTTTTGCCAATATGGTTCTGGCGTGCCGAGATATTCGCTCCGGCGCGCTCACCCCAGAATCCCCCAAAATTAACAAGCGCTTCAAATGCCTCGATATCTTTACTTTCAATTTTGCCAAGTGTAATTTCTTTTATTGGTCCGAGATGCGGCGTTGCATCTATAAATCGACTTGTTAATTCGTGGATTGCCGACCGCTCGGTTAAGATGATCCGATGATTCGGTGGCCGTGAACTTGCATATTCCGTTATTTCATTTCTAAATAAAAAATATGAATCGAATATAACGGCAATTTTCTCAGGCGATCCACTGAGTCTTTTTAAATCTTGAGATAATAAAGTCGTCGATATGGCATAAAATACCTTGTATCCTAGATTTATTAAATATAAAGCCAAATTAAGTGTGCTTGCGGATTTACCAGAAGCAATTTCTCCAACAAACAATATATCTCGCCAAGGGCCCAGTTTAATTGCGTTTCTGGCAACTTCGTCTTGCGCTCTCATTACAAGAAAAGGACGATCTCCAAATACGTTTTGTCGAGCCAAAATTTCATTTTCTGGCAATTTCCCATAGACCAATTGCTCAGTCAGTTTTTGTACAGAAACACCTCGCCGCACGTCATCATCTTGCGCGACAAGCTCACGGAGTGCAGTAAAGCCAGTTACAAAAATTGGAAGATTGTAGCTCGCCGCAACACTTTTGATATGTTCAACTAAAATATCTATGCCACCAGGCACGACTGTGCCATAACGCTCCAACGTATTTATTTCAACTTCATCAGCATCTGGCGCAATGAAGAAAAAAGTTTTTTCTTTGACGCCATCAGCAGCCAAAAGTATCTTATCTATCTCCAAATCATATAAACTATATCCGGCAAATATTATTGCCCTGGACGTATTTAGATCCCGCTCAAAAAAACTAAGCCATCCTGTTTGAGCCAGTCGGTCTGCCGCATAGGATAAATCAGTTAGCGCAATTTCTAAATTCATGTTCGCAGGGCTAACTCGTTTTGCGGAGCCATTCAAATGGATAACCGAGCCCAATTTTGCTGAGGTCTGAGTTTCATCAATCGTTATGGAAGAGACAGGATACTTGCCTGCGCGAGCGATTTCTATCGCATTATCATAGTTCGTCGTATATATTCGCTTCCACGGAAGAGAATATAGATCAGTTAGTCTTTCGTCTACAGAGTGAACGGTAAAATTTTCTTTTATCTTGTCATAAACAAATTCACTTCCTTTCTTTCGTATGACAGAACCCGCAACCCTATCCAATTTATGTCTTGATCCTGTACCTTTCGGCTGTTCGAGTAAAATATCCGTCAGCCATTGCGCATCCGGCACCGCCTCGCCGTTTTCTCGCTTTGCGAGAAAAGACAAGCCCGCGCCCACAAACAATACTGCATTGCCATCTTTGGCGGACCGTACGGCTTCAATTAAATTCATTGTTTTTATCCTTAACTGATGCCAATTTGGACATTGAAGCTGGATCGTGAGGTGAAGGTCTACCTAACCCACTAATTAAATCGCGCCATCTGCATGGCATGCAAGATCCTTATCGCGTAGCCTAATTGGATGCTCACCGTCCTAGAACCAGAATCCCTCTACCCTGACACCGCGCTCGAGCAGCGCATCATGGGCGACGGGGTCCGCATCCTCACCGGCAGCGCCAAAAAATCCCTCATGGAGCTCCCCGACGAGCTCTGCGCCGAGGTCGAGGGCCTCATGACCCTCCGTCTCGCCGTCCCCGCCGAGGCGCTGGCAAAATTCCCGAAGCTCAAGGTCGTGATCCGCATGGGCGTCGGCTACGACCGCGTGGACCGCGCCGAATGCGCGCGCCGCGGCATCGCCGTCTGCAACGTGCCCGACTACGGCACGCAGGAGGTCGCCGACACCGCCATCGCGCTGACCGTCGCGCTGCGGCGCGGGCTGGTGCTGCATCACGACGCCCAGCGGCAGGACCCGCCGGCGGCCTGGGGCGTGATCCAGAACCCCATCGTCCGCCGGTTCGACGTGCAGACCTTCGGCGTGCTCGGCCTGGGGCGCATCGGCACAGCGGCGGCGCTGCGGGCCAAGGCGCTCGGCTTCAAGGTCGCCTTCTACGATCCCGCCCTGCCCAACGGCGCCGACCGCGCGATCGGCGTGCAGCGCCTGGACAGCCTGGAGGCGCTGATGGCGGCCTCCGACGTGCTGTCCATCCATTGCCCGCTCACGCGCAACACGCGCGGCCTGGTCGGCGCGAAGGAACTGGCGCTGCTGCCCAAGAATGCAGTGGTGATCAACACGGCGCGCGGCCCGATCCTGGACGTCGACGCGCTGGAGGCCGGCCTGCGCTCCGGCCATATCGCGGCGGCGGGGCTGGACGTGCTGCCGGTGGAGCCGCCGGTCGATCCCATCCCGAACCTGCTGCGCGCCTATCGCGCGAAGGAGCCCTGGCTGATGGGCCGGCTGGTGATCATGCCGCATGTCGCCTTCCACAGCCCCGAGGCCTGGGACGACATCCGCCTGAAGTCGGCGGAGACGATGCGCGACGTCCTGGTCCGCGGCCTCAAGACCAACGTCATCCCTCCCGAGGGTGACTGAAAACGGAGCGGGGTCCGGGGCCTTTCGGCCCCGGGCGGGTTTCAGGGCACAGCCCTGAAAAGCTCCCAGGAGCGGCAGCCCTGCCCCACTCATGGGCAGCGGCAGCGTGCCGGCCTCGAATCGATCTCAGCTTCGCCTTGCCCGGCGCGCCCGGCCCCGCCCTAATGGCGCGGGGAGACTGACAGAATGTTCTTTTATCTGTTGCGCCGCCTGCTCTACTCGGTGCCGATCGCGCTGGCGGTGGGGTTCGTGTGCTTCATGCTGGTGCAGATCGCGCCCGGCGAGCCGATCAACGCCATCGTCCCGCCCGACGCGCCGGCCGATCTGGTGGAGCAGGTCCGCCGCGAATACGGGCTCGACAAGCCCTTGCCCGTGCAGTTCGGCATCTGGCTCTCGAAGGTCGTGCAGGGGGATCTCGGCCGCTCGCTGGCGACGGGGCGGCCGGTCTGGGACGATCTCCATTCCGCCATCGGCAATACGCTGCGGCTGGCGGTGGCGGCCTCGCTGCTGGGCTTCGTGCTGGGCTGCGTCCTTGGCGGGCTCGCGGGCACCTTCCGGGGCAGCCTGCTGGACCGCGCGGCGGTGACGGTGGCCGTGGCCGGCGTCTCGGTGCCGCATTACTGGCTCGGCATGGTGCTGGTCGTGATCTTCTCGGTGCAGCTGAACTGGCTGCCGGCGATGGGCGCGGGCCCAGGCGGCAGCTCGGACTGGGCCTGGACCTGGGAGCACTTCCAGTTCCTCATCCTGCCGGCGGTGACGCTCTCGGTGATCCCGATGGGTATCGTGACGCGGACGGTGCGCGGCATCGTGGCCGAGATCATGAACCAGGAATTCGTGACGGCGCTCCGCGGCAAGGGGCTGACCTCGTGGAACATCTTCCTGCACGTCGTGAAGAACGCGGCACCGAACGCGCTGTCGGTGATCGGGCTGCAGCTGGGCTACCTGATGGGCGGCTCGATCCTGGTGGAGACGGTGTTCTCCTGGCCGGGGACGGGGCTGCTGCTGAACAGCGCCATCTTCCAGCGCGACCTGCCGGTGCTGCAGGGGACGATCCTGGTGCTGGCGCTGTTCTTCGTGGCGCTGAACCTGCTGGTGGACCTGATCCAGACCACGCTCGATCCGCGGATCAAGCGCGCATGACCGGCAACTCTCCTCCGGCCGCCCCCCTGACGCGAGGGATCAAGCACCCATGAGCGCCACCGCTGCCAAGGCCGAGCTGGCTGTCCAGGCCGCGCAGGCCGCCGCCGTCTCCCGGGGCTACTGGGCCGGCGTCTGGAAGCGCCTGCGGCGCGATCCCATGGCGATCGGCTGCGCCGCCGTGCTGCTGGTCATGCTCGCCGTCATCCTGCTGGCGCCCTGGATCGCCCCCTATGACCCGACGCAGGGCAGCATGATGCGCCGGCTGCGCCCCATGGGCACGCCCGGCTATCCCCTCGGCACCGACGAGCTGGGGCGCGACATGGTGACACGGTTGATCTATGGCGGCCGCCTCTCCTGGTTCATGGGCATCGTGCCGGTGGCGCTGGCCTTCGTAGTGGGCGGCACGCTCGGCGTGCTGGCCGGCTATGCGGGCGGGCGCCTGAACATGCTGATCATGCGCACGACGGACGTCTTCTACGCCTTCCCCTCCGTGCTGCTGGCGGTCGCGATCTCGGGCGCGCTGGGGGCGGGCATCACAAATGCCATCCTCTCGCTCACGCTGGTCTTCGTGCCGCCGATCATCCGCGTGGCGGAGACGGTCACCACCGGCGTGCGCAACCTCGATTTCGTGGATGCGGCGCGCGCCTCGGGCGCCTCGGCCTTCACCGTCGTGCGCGTGCATGTGCTGGGCAACGTGCTGGGGCCGATCTTCGTCTACGCGACCTCGCTGATCAGCGTGTGCATGATCCTCGCCTCGGGGCTGAGCTTCCTCGGGCTCGGCACGCGGCCGCCGGATGCGGAATGGGGGCTGATGCTGAACACGCTGCGCACGGCCATCTATTCGCAGCCCTGGGTCGCGGTGCTACCGGGCGTCTGCATCTTCGTGACGTCCATCTGCTTCAACCTGCTGAGCGACGGGCTGCGCCAGGCGATGGACGTGAAGGCCTGAGAAGACGGGCGGGCCCTGGGCCCGCCCGGAAACGCCTCAGCCGGCGTCGGCCTGGAGGCCCTCGCGCGTCACGACCTCCGCCCATTTGCGCGTCTCCGCCGCGACGAAATCGGCGAAGGCCTCGGGGCCCAGCTTCAGCGGCACGCCGCCGAGCTCGGCGAAGCGGCGCTGCGTCTCCGGCAGGTCGAGCCAGGCGTTCACCTCGGCATTGATGCCCCGCACCATGGCCGGCGGCATGCCGGCCGGGCCGAAGATGCCGAACCAGGTGCTCACGTCGTAATTCGTGAGTTCGGGCATGGTCTCGCGCATCGCCGGGACGTCGGGCAGCTGGGAACTGCGCTCCCGGCTCGTGACTGCCAGCGCCCGCACCCGGCCGCCCCGGATGTGCTCGATGACGCCGGTCAGGTTGTCGATCAGGAAGTTCACATTGCCGGCCAGCAGATCCACCTGGGCCGGGCCGGAACCGCGGAAGGGAACGTGGATGGCCTCGGCATTCAGCATCTGCAGCATCAGCACGGGCGAGAGATGGGTGGACTGGCCCACGCCCGTCGAGCCGTAGCTGATCCGGCCGGGCTGGGCACGAAGGAGAGCGGCGAGTTCCGCCACGCTGCGGGCGGGGACGTCGTTGTTCACCACCAGCACATTGGGGCCCGTGATCGTGCCGGCGATGGGCAGCACCTGCTCGGGCCGGTAGGGCAGGTTGCGCATCAGCGAATAGGCGATCGCCTGCGGGCCGATATTGCCCGACATGATGGTCGCGCCATCAGGGCGGGATCGCACCATCTCCAGCGTGCAGATGGTGCCGCCCGCGCCCGCGCGATTCTCCGCGACGACCGAGACGCCCCAGCGCGATTGCAGCCGCGGCGCCAGGAGCCGCGCCATGATGTCGGTCGTGCCGCCCGGCGCGGCGGCCACCAGCAGCCGGACGGGCTGGTCCGGCTTCCAGTCCTGGGCCCGCGCCGCGTGAAGAGGTATCGCGCCGAAAGGCAGGGCCAAAGCGGCCCTGCGGGACGGGTGGTTCATGGTCTCGCTCCCTGCTTTTATGGCCGGGAGCGTGCCTCATCCCCGTGGATCAGGACACATCCATCTGCAGGCCTTCCTGGCGGATGACGCCGCGCCACTTCGCGATCTCGCTGTTCACGAAGGTCGTGAACTGCTCGGGCGTGCCCCAGAGGGAAACGCTGCCGATCTGCGCCACGCGCGCCTTGAAGGCCTCAGATTCGGAGAGCACCCGCATCTGCTCGTTCAGCGACTGCACGGCAGCCGCCGGCGTGCCGGCGCGATAGAACTTGCCGAACCAGGTGTTCACCTCGAAATCGGCCAGTTGCGGCATGGTCTCGCGCAGGGCCGGCACGTCCGGCAGCTGCGGGTTGCGCTCCGCCGAGGAGACCGCCAGCGCGCGGACGCGCCCGCCGCGGATCTGCTCAATGCCGCTCGAGAGGTTGTCCCACATGTACTGGATATTGCCGGCGACCAGCTCGATCGCCGCCGGGCCCGCGCCGCGGAAGGGGACGTGGATGCCCTCCGTCCCCGTGAGCTGGCTAAACCAGACCGAGGTGAGATGGCCGCTCTGCCCGATGCCAGGCGAGCCATAGGAGAGCTTGCCCGGATTGGCCTTCAGATGCGCCACCAGCTCCGGCACGTTGTTCGCGGGCACGGAAGGGTGGACGACCAGCACGTTCGGCCCGCGCACGCTGCCGGCCACGGGGATCAGCATGTCCGGCGTGAAGGGGTAGTTGCGGTAGAGCGAATAGCCGATCGCCTGCGGGCCGATATTGCCCGAGAGGATGGTGTGCCCATCGGCCGGCTGGCGGAGGAATTCCTGCGTGCCGATGATGCCGCCGGCGCCGCCGCGATTCTCGACCACCGCCGGCTGGCCCCAGGCCGAGGTGAGGTGATGGCCCAGCAGCCGCGCCATCATGTCGGCCGTGCCGCCGGCCGCCGCCGGGCAGATGATCCGCACCTGCTGCGTCGGGCGCCAGCTTTCCGCGCGGGCGGAAATGAGGGCCGGGACGGCGAGCGGCAGCGCAAGCGCGGCCCTGCGGGTGATGCTGGTCATTTCTGGAGCTCCTGCGATCCTGGACGTTGCCGCGAGGATAGCGGAACTGCGCGTTGGGGAAATAGGAAGCCTCCCTTCCCCCATGCCGTGCGCGTCAGGCGGAGAGGAAGCGCGCCAGCCGCGCCCGCAGCGCCTTGGGCCGCAGCTCGGCATCGTAGGGGTGGCCGCGCGTGGCCTCCCCATCGCCCCGCGCCACGCCCGGCTCGACCCGCAGCCAGGAATCCCGGTCGGTGAGGCCCCAGACGAGGAAGGTGCGCGCGCCGCCCTCCCGCGCCGCGTCGAGGAAGGCGCCGGCATATTCCGCGACGGCGGCATCGCGCGCCTCGATGCCGGAAGCCAGCACGTCGGGCTCCCGCACGTCCATCTCGGTGATCAGCACCGCGAGGCCGAGGCCGCGCAGCGCGGCGACGAACTCCACGAAGGGCTCGGCCCGGAAGGGCTCGCGCATCTGGAGATGGCCCTGGACGCCGATCGCATCGAGCGGGCAGTTGCGGTCCAGCAGGCCGCGCACGACCCGCAGCAGCCGCTCCCGCTTGGCCTGGGCCCAAGGCGTATCGGCGTAGACGCCGAATTCGTTGAGCGTCAGCCGCAGCGTGGGATCCGCCTGCCGCGCGAGGCGCAGCGCCAGCTCGACATAGCCGGGGCCAAGCGCGCTCAGCCAGGGCGTCGGGCGGAGGTCGCCGTCGGTCGGGCTCGGATTATCGCCGCCCGGCGGGGCCGAGATCGGCTCGTTCACCACGTCCCAGTCGCGGATGGCGCCCCGCGTCTCGCCGAGCACGGTGGCGATATGGGTCTCCAGGAGCTGCCGCGCCTGGGTGGGGCCCTCAGCCAAGGCAGGGGCAAGCCAGGGGGGCATCGCCTCGTGCCAGACCAGGGCATGGCCGCGCACCCGCTGGTTGCCGGCGCGGGCGAAGTCGAGCACCTCCCTCAGCGGCCCGAAATCGAAGCGGCCGCGCTCGGGCTGGAGGGCCTCCCACTTGCCTTCCCATTCCGGCACGATCTGGTCGGCCTCGCGCGCCACCAATTCGGCCAGGGCGGGATCGGAGGCGAGCTTCTCGCTGCGGACCGCGGTGCCGAAGCTCAGCCCACGCGGGCGAGCCAGATCACGCAGGCCCGGCTCCCGGGCAGCGGTGCTGCCGATGAGCGGAAACGTGCCGGCGACGCCGAGGACTGCGCGCCGGCGCATCGTCAGGCTGCTTGGCGAAGCGGCGTAGCGGGCCGGGCATCCAGCATCCGACGGAACTTGTCGCGCTTCCAGCAGAGCAGCCGCCAGCCGAGGCGAGCGGAGAGGTAGGCAATCCGTCCATGCGGATCGAGCCCGACCGACTTGAAGATCATGCTCGTGCTCCGCTCGATATGGCGGAAGCGGTAGTAGCCCATCGCGCGGCCCATATAGCCGGCCGAGCAGCGGTTGTGCTCGTAGGGCACGCCCTCGGGATCGTTGCTGCAATGGAAGGCGAAGGCGAGCTCGTCGTCCTCGGTCTCGCCGATGCGGCTCAGCGCCACGCGCAAGCGCTTGGCGACCGAGAGGTTCTCGCGGGCCAGGTAGCGCTTCATGTGGTCATAGAAGAGCTTGAAGTGCCGGTACTCGTCGGCCGCGATCAGGCGGCAGATTTCCTTCAGCACCGGCTCCTCGGAAGATTCGCCGAGCGCCGTGTAGTAGCTGGAGGTTCCCGTCTCGACCATGCAGCGGGCGATGAGCTCGCCGGTACGGGAGCCGCGGACCGAGGCGTCCGCCTTCACGTCGATGGTGTAGCCTTCCCGATACTTCTGGAAGGACGGCATGTATTCGAAAGTGGGGTCGGCCAGGCTCGCCCAGCGCCCCAGCGCGTCCCCGTGCTGGATCTCCTCGACGGCCCAGTTGTCGGCCGCCTGCGAGAAGTCGGGATCGTCGTGGAAGACGCTCTTGAGGTACAGCGCGTAGTCGTCGCCGTTGCGCTCGACCATGGCGGCGGCCTTGATGAGGGGAACCACCTCGGGATCGACCTTGGAAGGGTCGAAGCGGTCCCAGGCCACCTGCTCAATCGTCCAGTGCTTCATACCGCCCTACACCCGAAGCCAGTTGGCCGCTGTGGGGCCACGGCTTCGGTTCCGCTCAGCCCGCACCCTCCTGAACCTCAGAAATGCGGGATGAAGACAGGAAATTCAAGCCGCTTCGGCGGAAGCGAGCATCGCGCGCATCGCCAGCAGCTTCGCCATCGCCGCGTCACGGCGCTCCGGCGTGTCCATCGTGGCGGCGTTGTAGCCGGCCTCGGCCTCGGCGATGCGGCGCTCCGCCTCGGCCTTCGACAGCTCGGCGACCGGCGTGGCCTCGTCCGCGAGGACGGTGACGCGATCGGGCGTCACCTCGGCGAAGCCGCCCGCGACGAAGAGCCGCTCGGCATCCCGGCCACCCTCGACGACGCGGATGACGCCGCCGCGCAGCGCCACGATCATCGGCGCATGCCCGGGCAGCACGCCCATCTCGCCCTCGGCGGCGGGGATGACGACCATCTCCACCTGACGGGAGAGGAGCAGCTTTTCCGGCGAGACCAGTTCGAGTTGGAAGGTGGCCATGCGAATTCCCCGTCACCAAACCAGCGCCAGAACCACCGTCCTGGCGCCGACTTCACATCGATCCGGCCGCGACCGCGGCCGGCGCCGCCCACTCCACCGTCCAGCTCAGCGCGCCAGTGGCGCGGCGAAGCCAAGGCCGCGAACGCGGCCGCCCGGCGTCTGAGGGCTTAAGATTAGGCCGCCTGCTTCAGGGTCTCGGCCTTCTTGGCGGCCTCTTCGATGGTGCCGACCATGTAGAAGGCCGCTTCCGGCAGGTGATCGTACTCACCCTTGCAGATCGCCGAGAAGCTGCGGATCGTGTCCTCGAGCTTCACGAACACGCCCGGCGTGCCGGTGAAGACCTCGGCCACGTGGAAGGGCTGGCTGAGGAAGCGCTGGATCTTGCGCGCGCGCGCCACGATCAGCTTGTCCTCTTCCGACAGCTCGTCCATGCCGAGAATGGCGATGATGTCCTGCAGCGACTTGTAGGTCTGCAGGATCTTCTGCACTTCGCGGGCCGTCTCGTAGTGCTCGGTGCCGACGACGCGCGGATCCATCGCGCGGCTCGTGGAGTCGAGCGGATCCACGGCCGGGAAGATGCCGAGCTCGGCGATCGAGCGGTTCAGCACGGTCGTGGCGTCAAGGTGAGCGAAGGAGGTCGCGGGCGCCGGGTCGGTAAGATCGTCGGCGGGCACGTAGATGGCCTGCACCGAGGTGATCGAACCCTTCTTGGTCGAGGTGATGCGCTCCTGCAGGGCGCCCATGTCCGTCGACAGGGTCGGCTGATAGCCCACCGCCGAAGGAATGCGGCCCAGAAGCGCGGACACCTCGGCGCCGGCCTGCGTGAAGCGGAAGATGTTGTCGATGAAGAAGAGCACGTCCTGGCCCTGCTCGTCGCGGAAGTATTCCGCCATCGAGAGGCCCGAGAGGGCGACGCGGGCGCGGGCGCCCGGCGGCTCGTTCATCTGGCCATAGACCAACGCCACCTTGGAGCCCTCGGTGTTGCCGTCGTTCAGCTTGATGACGCCGGCATCCACCATCTCGTGGTAGAGGTCGTTGCCCTCACGCGTACGCTCGCCGACGCCGGCGAAGACGGACACGCCGCCATGGCCCTTGGCGATGTTGTTGATCAGCTCCTGAATGGTCACGGTCTTGCCCACGCCGGCGCCGCCGAAGAGGCCGATCTTGCCGCCCTTCAGGTAGGGGGCCAGCAGGTCAATGACCTTAATGCCGGTGACCAGGATCTCCGCGCTCGTCGCCTGCTCGTCGAAGGCGGGCGCCTCGCGGTGAATCGGGTAGAACATCGTGGCCGGAACCGGGCCGCGCTCGTCGATCGGCTCGCCGATGACGTTCAGGATGCGGCCGAGCGTGCCGGGGCCGACGGGGACGGAGATGCCCTTGCCCGTGTCGGTCACTTCGGTGCCGCGGACCAGACCGTCGGTCGTGTCCATGGCGATGCAGCGCACGGTGCGCTCGCCAAGGTGCTGCGCGACCTCGAGGACCAGGCGCTGCTCGCCGATCCTCAGCTCGAGCGCGTTCATGATCGCGGGCAGCTCGGCGGGGAACTGCACGTCCACCACGGCGCCGAGCACCTGCGTCACCTGACCGACATTGTTCTTCATCGCCCGGATTCCTTCGTCATGCGGCGCTTAAAGGGCTTCGGCACCCGAGATGATCTCGATCAGCTCGCGGGTGATGTTGGCCTGGCGCGTACGGTTGTAGTTCAGCGTCAGCTTGTTGATCATCTCGCCCGCGTTGCGCGTGGCATTGTCCATCGCCGTCATCTGGCTTCCGTAGAAGCCGGCGGCCGATTCCAGCAGCGCGCGGTAGACCTGGATCGCCAGGTTCTGCGGCAGAAGCTTCGCGAGGATCTCCTCCTCGGTCGGCTCGAACTCGTAGAGCGCCGGGGCGCCCTCGCTCGGCGCGGCCACGACCACTTCCGGCATCGGCGCCGGGATGAGCTGCTGCTCGACCGGGGTCTGGCTGATGACGTTCTTGAAGCGGTTGTACACCAGCGTGCAGACGTCGAAGGCCTCGTCCTCGAGCATCAGCGTCACGCGCTCGGCGATCTCGGCCGCGTCCTCGAAGCTCACCATCTTCTTGCCGGCGAAGCTGATCTCGCCGATCACGCGGCTCGCCAGTTCCCGCTTCAGGTAGCTCGACGCCTTGCGGCCGACCGTCAGAAGCTTGACGGTCTTGCCCTCGGCCTCAAGCGCGCGGACGCGGTTGCGGGCAAAGCGGCCCACATTGGTGTTGAAGGCGCCCGCCAGGCCGCGATCCGCGGCGACGACCACGAGCAGGTGAACCTGCTCGGAGCCGGTGCCGACCAGCAGCTTCGGCGCGTCGGGGCTGCCGGCGACCGAGGCGCCGAGCGAGGCCAGCATCCGCTCCATCCGCTCCGCATAGGGGCGGGCGGCTTCGGCCTGGGTCTGCGCGCGGCGGAGCTTGGCGGCGGCCACCATCTTCATGGCCTGCGTGATCTTCCGCGTGGACTTCACGCTGTTGATCCGCAGGCGCAGGCTCTTCAGGGTCGCCATCTCAGTGGGTCTCCGCCAGGTCTAGTGGGGCGTTCAGGCGAAGGACTTGGCGAAGCTGTCGAGGAACGCGACGAGCTTGGCCTCGGTCTCCTTCTTGATCTCGCGATCATTCCGGATGGCCGCCACGATGTCCGGCGCGCTCGAACGCAGCTCGCCCAGCAGGCGCGCCTCGAACTCGCCGACCTTGTTCAGGGGCAGCTTGTCGAGATAGCCGCGGGTGCCGGCAAAGATCGCGATGACCTGATCCTCGACCGCGACCGGCTTGAACTGAGGCTGCTTCAGCAGCTCGGTCAGGCGGGCACCGCGGTTCAGCAGGGCCTGGGTGGAAGCGTCCAGATCCGACGAGAACTGCGCGAAGGCCGCCATCTCGCGGTACTGCGCCAGCTCCAGCTTGATCTTGCCGGCCACCTGCTTCATCGCCTTGATCTGCGCGGCGGAACCGACGCGCGAGACCGAGAGGCCGACGTTCACGGCGGGGCGGATGCCCTTGAAGAAGAGCTCCGTCTCCAGGAAGATCTGGCCGTCGGTGATCGAGATCACGTTCGTCGGGATGTAGGCGGACACGTCGCCGGCCTGCGTCTCGATGACCGGCAGCGCCGTCAGCGAGCCATTGCCGGCAGCGTCGCCCATCTTCGCCGCGCGCTCGAGCAGGCGGGAGTGCAGGTAGAACACGTCGCCCGGATAGGCCTCGCGGCCCGGCGGACGGCGCAGCAGCAGCGACATCTGGCGGTAGGCGACGGCCTGCTTGGACAGATCGTCGTAGAAGATGACCGCGTGCCGGCCGCTGTCGCGGAAGAACTCGCCCATAGCGGCGCCGGTGTAGGGCGCCAGGAACTGCATCGGCGCCGGGTCGGAAGCCGTGGCGGCGACGATGATCGAGTATTCGAGCGCGCCGTTCTCTTCCAGCGTCTTCACGAGCTGGGCGACGGTGGAGCGCTTCTGGCCGATCGCGACGTAGATGCAGTAGAGCTTCTTGCTCTCGTCATCGCCGGCGTTGACCGTCTTCTGGTTCAGGATGGTGTCCACGATCACGGCGGTCTTGCCGGTCTGGCGGTCACCGATGATCAGCTCGCGCTGGCCACGGCCGATCGGGATCAGGGCGTCGATGGCCTTGATGCCCGTCTGCATCGGCTCATGCACCGACTTGCGCGGAATGATGCCGGGCGCCTTCACCTCGGCGCGCTGGCGCGTCACGTCGGTGAGCGGGCCCTTGCCGTCGATCGGGTTGCCGAGGCCGTCGACCACGCGGCCGAGCAGGCCCTTGCCGACCGGCACGTCCACGATCGCGCCCGTGCGGCTGACCGTGTCGCCCTCGCGGACGGAAATGTCGGAGCCGAAGAGCACGATACCGACATTGTCGGTCTCGAGGTTCAGCGCCATGCCCTTGATGCCGGAAGCGGGGAAATCCACCAGCTCGCCCGCCATCACGTTCTGCAGGCCGTAGACACGCGCGATGCCGTCGCCGACCGTCAGCACGGTGCCGACCTCGGCCACGTTGGCATCAGCGTCGAAGCCCGCGATCTGCTGCTTCAGGATCTCCGAAATCTCGGCCGGACGGATTTCCATCTCAGGCGGCTCCCTTCATGGCGAATTGCATGCGCTGCAGTTTGGACTTGAGGCTGTTGTCGAACAGGCGAGAGCCGATCCGGACGATCAGGCCACCCAGAATGGAAGGATCCTGCGCCTCGACGAGCTTGACGCCGGAAATGCCGCTCTCCGTCAGGCGGGCGGCGATCTGCGCGCGCTGCGTGTCGGTGAGCGGGAAAGCGGTGGTCACGTAGGCGACCTGCTGGCCACGGCGCTGCGCGAGCTTGGCGCCGAAGGCCGCCGCCACGTCGGGCAGCGCGGCGAGCCGGCGGTTGGCGATGAGCACGCCCACCAGCTTGCGCACCTCGTCGCCGATGCCGGCAGACTGCAGGATCGCGGTCACGGCCTTCTGCTGCTCCGCCGCGCCGCGGCGCGGATCGGCAATCAGGGCCCTGAAGTCGGCATTGCTACGGCAGATGGCGGCGAGGCCGTCGATATCCGTCGCGATGCGGTCGATCGCGCCCGGGTCGGTCGGCCTGAGATCGTCCGCCAGGCCCAGAAGGGCGAGGGCATAACGCTCGGCGACGCCGCCAGCCTGGGGCGCGTTCGGGGAAATGGTCTCGACGGCCACCTTGCTGTCCCGGTTCATGAGGTTTCAGCCAGGGGTTTCCCTGGCAAAGCGAGGGCGCTCTATCACACGCATGACGGCACGGCAACCAATCGGCGGCTACTGTTTCACCGCCGATTTCAGAAGGCGCCAACCGCCGCGCAGCGCCCGGTTCGCCTCGACCATCGCCGAAGCCGTCGCGCCCTCGTCCAACAGCCTCTCGTTGCGGGCCCGCCGCGCGGAATCCAGCTCCGCGACGAGGCGCTCCCACAGCACGTCCACATTCCAGGTGGGGCCGCCATCGGGCAGCGCAATGGGGATGACCGACTCGGGCGGCAGAAGAAGCGAAGCCGCCACCGAGTCCCGCGCGGCGCGGAGGCTGCGAGCCTTGGCGCCCCCGGGCTTGTCCAGGTCGTAGGGCGGCGCCCATTCCGCGGCGGGCCGCAGGAGATCCGCATGCGTCATGGCCGCGAGGATCGGCGGCGGGCGATGGCTGCGCTGCTCACCCGCCCAACCGCGCAGCGCCTCCAGCGCGGCGACGTCGGG
The DNA here is from genome assembly GCF_018413645.1 of Roseococcus pinisoli. GTDB lineage: Bacteria > Pseudomonadota > Alphaproteobacteria > Acetobacterales > Acetobacteraceae > Roseococcus > Roseococcus pinisoli. The sequence goes on along the minus strand of NZ_JAHCDA010000001.1, from coordinate 1,137,294 downwards.
GCCCCTTCCCGGCTGGGTGGCCGAGGCGACCCAGAGGATCATGTCCGCCCGCGCGGCCTCCTTCAGGAATCGCGCGGGATCGGCCAGCGGGGGCATATCCGCGATGTTCAGGGCCGGCCGCCCCTCGACCGTGACCAGGTGCTCGCGCACCGGCCCCTCGCTCGGAAGAGAGCCCACCAGGGCGCGGGCGCTGCCGGCCAAGGCATTGAGAAGCGAGGTCTTTCCGGAATTCGCCTGGCCGACGAGCAGCAGCCGCGGCGGTGCCTCGGGCTGGGCCGACTCGGCGTCGGCACGGGCCAGCTCGGCCAGTTCCAGGGAGGAAAGCCGCAGCCGGCCGGAATAGAGGTCGATCGCGGCGCGGCCCGTCTCGTGGATGAGCTTGGCCGTCGCGGCGCGCCGGAGGTTGTTGCCGAGGAAGCCGCCCGTGGCCCCGAAGGCGAGTCGCTGCCCCTCCTGCGCGATGGCCTGCACCGGGTTGGCGCCGGCCCGCGCCACCCGATAGAGCGTCTCGCCCACGTCATAGGCCAGCTGCGCCGCCCGGCCATAGCGGTCGACCAGGCGCTGGAGCCAGAGGGCGTCGCTGATGCGAATCCGCGAGGCGCCCGGCAATTCCATCACCCAGCGGCGAAGCCGGTGCGCCACCTGCTCGCTTACCAGCAGGGCCTCCGGAAGCGTGACCCGGGCCATCGGATCGACCTGGCCCGGATGGAAATGGGCCGCCACGAGCGCGACGGTCTCGCGCGCCAGGGCCTCCGCCCGTCCCAGATCGTCGAGATCGAGGGGCTTCGTCTCCTCGGCAAAGCGGACGACCTTGGCCCAGGCCTCGGCCGACTCGGTGTCCCAGTCGCCCTCGCGCCCCGATTCGCCGGCCAGCAGCGCCGCCGCCCGGGCGCGGGCCCGGCGCCGCAGCAAGGCCCGGATGGGCCATCCGACGAGGCCCAGCGCAGCCGCCGCCACCGCCCATTCGAAAACGCGGTGGTTCTGCCAGAGCCAGAGCAGGCCCAGGCCGAAGAGCGAGAGCCAGGGCACCGCCAGCAGCACGGTCAGGAGCAGTTCCAGCCAGTGGCGGCGGGCCCAGTTCATGGGCGGCGCGCGCGCCAGGCGCGGAAGGCGTCGCGATAGGCCTGCCGGACCTCCTCCGGCGGGGCGGACTGGCCGGCCCGGAGCGCGCGGAGGAAGACCAGCGCGGCCTCGCCGGTGCCGGCCGTGACGGCCGCGGCCGTGCCGGCATTGAGCGCCATGCCCGCCGCCGTCCCCAGCACGGGCACGAGCTTCACGGCCTCCGTCACCAGGTAGCGCGCGCCGAACCAGCCGATGGTGCCCACGCCCAGGCTGCCGGCGAAGGCGCCGAAGAGGCTCGGCGTCCATTCCACCTCGTAGCGCCGGGCCAGGCGGTTGAGCATGGCGCCCTGCATCGCCGCGAGCCCGGCCATGCCGGCCAGCGGGATGGGCACGGCCCCGGCCGCGGCGGCCAGGGTTACATAGGCGTAGACGGTGCGGCGGGCGGCGCGCTGGCGGCTGTCATTGCCCTCATCCGCCCGGGCGGCGTGCAGGGCGTCGAGCGCATCCGGCATCGCGGCCTCGAGGGCGGCGTCCAGCGCCTCCAACCGATAGGCCCGGGGCTCGAAGCCGTCCTCCGGCTGGGTGAAGTCGATCGGCACGAAGACCGGCTTGTCCTCGCCCGGCAGCCCCCGGAACAGGCCCCGCTGATGGGCCAGGGCATCGGCCAGCGACTCGGGCAGGGCGGCCTCGTCGAAGCTCGCGGGATGGCCGGTGCCCGGCCGGTAGCGGCGGTGCAGGCCGGTCTGCGCCACCACCAGCGGCCAGTCCGGGTGCCGGCGGCGGGCCTGGCGCAGCACCTTCATCACCGGCTCCTGGGCCGGATCGTCCACCTGCATGACTGCGAGGAGGAGGTGCGCCTGCGATTCGCACCAGGCAATGTCCTCGGCGGGATCGTAGCCCGCCTCCTCCAGGCCGCGCGTGTCGAGGAAGCGGAGGAAGGGCGCCTCCTCGGGCACGTCGTAGAAGGAGGCCTGCCGGGTACAGGGCTGGTAGCCCTCCCCCACCTCGGCTCGGGGATCGCCGGTAAGGGCGGAGACGATGGCCGTCTTGCCCGCGCCGGTCTTGCCGACGAGCCAGATGACGGGAGCGGTGGAGCGCGCCTGGACGCGAATCTCGTCCTGAGCGGCGTCGAGATCCGAGGCGAAGAGCGCCGCCTTCACGTCGGACCAGAGGCGGCCGAGCCGTCGGAGGCCGGAAGTCGGGGACATGCTAGCGCGGATTCCGTTGCAATGCGGTCACTACAACCCCTCCGGCGGCCTCCGGTCGCATGTCCGGATGGGCCGGGCGCCATCGCCCGGCCCGTTCAGGCTAGAGCGCGACCTTGAAATCGGCCGCCGTCTTGGCCTTCACCTCGTCGAGCGTGACGCCGGGCGCCAGCTCGATCAGGCGCATGCCCTCGTCGCCCCGGCGGTCGAGGGTGAAGACCGCGAGCTCCGTCACCACCATGTCCACCACACGGGAACCGGTGAGCGGCAGCTCGCACTCCTTCAGCAGCTTCGGGGCGTCGCCCTTGGCGGTGTGCTCCATCAGCACGACCACGCGCTTCACGCCGGCGACGAGGTCCATGGCGCCGCCCATGCCCTTCACCATCTTGCCGGGGATCATCCAGTTCGCGAGGTCGCCGTTCTGGGCCACCTGCAGCGCGCCCAGGATCGACAGGTCGATATGCCCGCCGCGGATCATGGCGAAGCTGTCGGCACTGCTGAAGATGCTCGTCGTCGGCAGCATCGAGACGGTCTGCTTGCCGGCATTGATGACATCCGGGTCCTCCTCGCCCTCGAGCGGGAAGGGCCCGATGCCGAGCATGCCGTTCTCGCTCTGCAGCTGGACGGAAATGCCATCGGGGATGTGGTTGGCCACCAGCGTCGGGATGCCGATGCCGAGATTGACGTAGAAGCCGTCTTCGAGCTCACGGGCCGCGCGGGCGGCCATCTCGTCGCGATTCCAGGGCATGTCTTCGATCTCCTCAGGCGGCCTTGCGAACCGTGCGGTTCTCGATGAGCTTCTCGTAGCCGGCAGGCAGCGCGACGATGCGCTTCACGAAGACGCCCGGGGTGATGACGTGGTCCGGGTCGATCTCGCCCACGGCCACCAGGTTCTCCACCTGCGCGACCGTGACCTTCGCCGCCGTCGCCATCATCGGATTGAAGTTCCGCGCCGTGCGCCGATAGACGAGGTTGCCCTCGGTATCGCCCTTCCAGGCATGCACGAGGGCGACGTCGGCCACGATGCCGCGCTCCATCACATAGGTCTCGCCGTCGAAGACCTGGGTGGGCTTGCCCTCCGCCACAGCCGTGCCGACGCCGGTCCTCGTAAAGAAGGCCGGGATGCCGGCGCCGCCGGCGCGGATGCGCTCGGCCAGCGTGCCCTGGGGGTTGAACTCGATCTCGAGCTCACCGGCCAGGAACTGGCGGGCGAACTCCGCGTTCTCGCCCACGTAGCTGGCGATCATCTTCTTGATCTGCCGCGTGCGGAGGAGCTTGCCGAGGCCCACATCGTCGATGCCGGCATTGTTGGAGACGACGGTGAGGTCCTTCACGCCGGATTCCTTCACGGCGTCGATCAGGACCGCGGGAATGCCGCAGAGGCCGAAGCCGCCGGCATGGATCACCATTCCGTCCTTCAACAGCCCGGCCAGCGCGGCCGTGGCGTCCGGATAGACCTTGCGCATTCGTCGTCACCCCCTCGATCGGATGTCCGGGAAGCTAGCCGCACGACATCATTCGCGAAAGTGCGCGGGTGGGTATTGCGGGGTCCGCAGAGCGTAGCTATACGGCCTCCCACCCCAGGGGCCATAGCTCAGTTGGTAGAGCGCTTGAATGGCATTCAAGAGGTCGGCGGTTCGATTCCGCCTGGCTCCACCAGGGTTCCCGCAGGCCATCTAGGCCCCGCCGGTTCCCTCCCCCTCCGGATCATCCGTCGCCCGATGCCGCGTTGCGCGGGTAGTTCCTTTCATGCCTGGGGGTGACATTCCCTGCGTGATCCATGGCAGGATGGGAAAGCCCCGCCCGGCGGGCGCCGCCGGAGACTTGCACGTGCTGCAGATTCCCATCCGCCTTCCGAGGGAAAGCCCCCCGCGAAGCCGAGCGGATGCTTGCCATCCCTCCTCCTGCCGGAACGGACGCGCAGATGGCCGCCCGTGGTTCCGCTCCCCATGAAGTCGGGACGGACCAGGAAGGGGATCTTCCGCCTTCCGCTCGCGATGCGGGTCTTCCTGGGGCTGATCATCGCGCTTGTTCCGGCGGGGCTCGTGCAGGTCAACATGGAGCGCGACGCCCGGCGCGAGCGCACGGAGCAGCTCGGCAGCCAGGCCATGCGACTGGCCGGGCTGATCGCGCGCGAGCAGTCGGCGAATGTGGAGGCCGCGCGCCAGCTGCTCAGCGCCATCGCCGCGCACGACGCCATCCGCGCCAACCGGCCCAGCCAGGATTGCAACGACTTCCTCGCGCGGATCATCGCGGCCAATCCGCGCTACGCAGCCGCCACGCTGCTCAGCCCTCAGGGCGAGAGCGTCTGCTCAGCCCATCCGGAGGCCGTCGGCAACGCGCGGCTCGGCGACCGGCCGTACCTGCAGGCGGTCATGCGGGAGAATTCTTTCCAGATCGGCGAATATGCGGTCGGGCGCGGCACCGGCCAGCCCACGCTCCATCTGGCCGCGCCGCTGAGGAACGAGGTCGGCGAGCCGATGGCCGTCATCGTGCTCGGCCTTTCCGTTCGCTGGATGACCGAGAATCTCAGCACCACGGAGCTTCCGCCGGGCGCCGTCGCCCTGGTCGCCGACCGTGGCTACACCGTGCTGGCGCGCTCCCTCGATCCGGATCGCTACATCGGCACCACCCTGAGGCCCTTCCCACGCGATCCCCAGGGGTCGACCACGGGCATGCGCGAAATGACCGGGCTCGACGGCGTGGTCCGCATGGTCGCCTACCTGCCGATCCGGGAAGGACCGGAGGGCGCGCTTTTCGTCTCCGTCGGCCTCGAATCCGGCCCGCAGATGGTGGAGGCCGCCGCCGACGACCGGCGCGCCGCGATCATGATCGTGGGCTCGCTGCTGCTGACCTTCCTGCTCGCCCTCCTGGGCTTCCACGCGACGATCGAGCGGCCGGTCCGCCGGCTGCTGACCGCCGCCCAGCGCTGGCGGGAGCAGGATTGGAGCGCCCGCGTGGGCCCGGTGGGCGGCGGCCGCGAGTTCGAGCGTCTGGCCGACGCCTTCGACGACATGGCCGACAATGTCCAGGCCCGCATGGCCGAGCGCCAGGCCGCCGTCGCCCGTATGCAGGCCGTGATCCGCGTGGCGCCGCAGGTGGTGCTGACCGCCGACCGCAAGGGGCGCGTCGACTGGGTCAACGGCTTCTGGCAGCAGACCACCGGCCTGACCGAGGCGCAGAGCATGGGCGATGGATGGCTCGCCGCCGTCCATCCCGAGGACTGGGCGGGCGCGGACGCGGCCTGGCGCGCCGCCATGGCCGAGGCGAGGCCCGTGGCCGATGCGGCCTTCACGCGCGAGGTGCGCCTGCGCCGTGCCGCCGATCGCAGCTGGCGCTGGTTCCTCCTCCATGGCGGCCCGATCGAGGATGAGGGCGGCGGCGTCAGCAGCTGGGCCCTGGTCGGTGTCGACTTCCATGAGCATCGGGAGGCGCGGGCGGCCATCGCCTCGGGCGCGGCCCAGCTCCAGGCCACCTACGAGACCGCGCCGGCCGCTCTCTGCCTCATGGACCGCGAGCTGCGCTTCATCGCGCTGAACGAGAAGCTGGCCCAGGCGAACGGGCAGCCCGTCGCGGCGCACCTTGGGCGGCATTTCTCCGAGATGGCGCCGCATGTCGCCGCGGATCTGGAGCCGGCGCTGCAGATGGTGCTGACCACCGGCAAGCCGGTCGAGGAGTTCGAGCTCCGCGTCCAGCTCGGCGGCGAGGAGCGGTACTGGCTCTGCAATTTCTACCCGGTGCGCGGCGGCTGGGGCGAGGTCACGGGCGTGAGCTGCGCGATCATCGACATCACCGCCCGCAAGCGCGTCGAGGCCTCCGAGCGTATGCTCTCGCGCGAGGTCGACCACCGGGCCCAGAACGCGCTGAGCGTGGTGCGCGGCCTGATCCGCCTCTCGGCCGCCGATGCGCAGGATGACGTGCCCGCGCTGGTCGAGGTGCTGGAAGGCCGCATCGGCGCCATGAGCCGCGCCCATAATGTGCTGTCGCGCGAGAAATGGGTGGGCGCGGACCTGCGCGAGATCGTCCGGCAGGAGCTGGCGCCGCATGCCGACCGGTCCTCGATGGAGGGGCCGCCCCTACGCCTCACGGCCGAGGCGGCGCAGCCCCTCACCCTCGTCCTGCACGAGCTCGCCAACAACGCCGTGAAATACGGCGCCCTCTCCCGGCCGGAAGGGCATGTGGCCCTGCACTGGGAGCGTGATGCCGGCGGCGGGGTCTTCCTCAACTGGGTGGAGCGCGGCGGGCCGCCCGTCCTGGGCACGCCCGAACGAACGGGCTTCGGCTCGCTGCTCATCGACGCGAATATGCGCGGCCAGCTAGCGGGCGGGATCGAGCGCAGCTGGGACCCCGGCGGCCTCCGCTGCGTGCTGACCATCGGTCCCCCGGCCGTGGCGGGCAGTGCCGCCCCGGGCACCGTCTCGGGCGCCGGCCCGCTCACCGGCCGCCGGGTGCTGGTGGCCGGCGGGGACGCCGTCTCGGCCCTTACCATCGCCTCCGCCCTGCGGGAGGCCGGCTGCGAGGTGGAAGGTCCCGCCGAGACGGTGGAGGGGGCGATCCAGCTGGTGGAGAAGGCCGGCAGGCTCGATGCGGCGATCCTGGCGGGCACGCTGGCGGGCCGCTCCGTCCAGCCCGTGGCCCAGCTGCTGCTGCGCCGCGCGGCGACCGTGCTCTTCCTTTCGCCCCTCGCGATCCCGGTGGAGGGCCTGGACGACGCGCCGGTTCTGGAACAGCCGATCACACCCGCGCGCCTGCGCGCGGCGCTGGCGGCGGCGCTGGAGGAACGGCGCTCCGACACGCCCCCCGGCGCCTGAGGCACCGGGCGGACGGGCTCACGGCGGGTTCGCGTTCATCAGCGCCGGCGGGACCGCGCCCTGGTCCCAGTCGGGGGACACGGACGCGGTGATGTCGGCCGAGGCTTGCTCCACCTCCGCCACCAGCCCCGCGAGGCTGGTCTGGGGCGCGGTCTGCGGCCGGCGGTAGAGCGCCTGGGCGGCCTCCTCCGTCGCGGCGAAGACGACCACCCGCGCGGAGATCTTCTCCGCCTGCACCAGCGCACGCTCCAGCCGGCGCGCCGGCGCCTCGATCGCGGAAACCACCACGATCACGGCCGGTTCCGGCGCGTCCTCGGGCGAAAGGGTCGCGAGTTGCCCGGCCTCCTGCAGCGCCGCCACGGCCACGGCGGCGGCAGCGAGGTCCAGGGCCCCGGCCACCGGCACCACCAGGATCTCGGCATGGCCATCGGCCCCGGGGGCGACCACCTCCATCACGCGGGTCAGCGCGCGCGAAGCGCGGATGGCGAGGGCGGGGCCGAAGGCCTCGTTCGGGCGGTCGGACGAAATCTGCGCGATCGCCGGCATGACCATCTGCTCGAGCACCGGCTGGATGCCGAGGCGCGCGGCCTCATTGCCCACGAGCGCGGCGGCATTCGCCGCATCATCCGCCAGCAGCCGCTGATAGAAGCGCGCCGGCGCCGGCAAAGGCGGCGTGTCGCCGAGCAGGACGTCCAGGAAGGCCAGGGACCGCACATGCCGCCCGAGGATGACGAGGCAGGCCGTCATGGCCGGCGCCAGGATCAGCCCCAAGGGCCCCCACATCACCGCCCAGAAGGCGGAGGCCAGCAGGAGCGCGAGCGGCGTGATCCCCATGCTGCTGCCGTAGAGCCAGGGCTCGAGCACATAGGTCACGATCACGTCCACGACGGCGAAGAGCGCGATCACCAGCAGGACGGTCGTCCAGCCCTCGGTCGTGGCGAAGGCCACGATCAGGGGAAAGAGCACGGAGAGCGGCGCGCCCAGGAAGGGAATGAAGCGCAGCCCGAAGCCGAGCGCGCCCCAGAGCGGCGCATTGGGCACCCCCAGCAGCCAAAGACCCATGCCCATCGAAAAGCCGAAGATCCCGTTGATCATCGCCTGCATGAGCAGGAAGCGGCCGAGGCGCGTGGTCGCATCCGCCATGGCGCCCGTGGTCCGGTGCATCTCGTGGAGGCCCGCCAGGCGCAGCACGCGGTCCCGCAGGTCCTCCCGCTGGACGAGGATGAAGGCCATCAGCAGCAGGGTGATGGCGAAGGTGGCGATGGGCGCGATGATCAGCACCGCCATGCCGAAGAGGGCGGAAAGCGGCCCCTGGTCCGAGGCCGCGATGGCGACGGTGGGCGCCGCCGTCGTTTCCGGCGGCGACAATGCCTCGCCGAGCCGCTTCACGAGGCGCATCACGCCGTCGATCGGGCCCGACCCTTCCTGGCTGATGGCCTGGAGCTTCCCGCGCAGCACGGATTCGTAGTTGGGCAGCTCGGCCGCCAGGGCCAGCGCCTGGGTGAGCACGACGTAGACGAGGCCGCCGACGACCCCGAGGAACAGCCCCATCACCAGCAGCACGGCCAGGATCCGCGGCACCCGCCGGCGCTCCAGCCAGCCCAGCGCCGGCAGGGCGGCGATGGTCAGCAGCAGCGCCAGGGCCAGCGGCGCGAAGACCTCCCGCCCCAGATAGAGCGCGGCGATGACCACCGCGAAGACGAGCAGCCGCTGGGGCGACTCGCGGGAGGCGGTCGTCGGAGCACGGAAAGGCGCCATGGGAAGTTCCTGTTGCCCAGATGCAACGCAAGCTGCCACGCCGCGTTGCGGGGTCGACCCATAAACGCCAAGGAGGCCGAGAAGCACCAGAATCTTCTGTCGAACGCCTTTCTCCCGCATCGCCGATCACGGGCGCATTGCCCCGGCGCCGACTCCGGATAGGCTCCCGAACATAGAGAGCCGCCGCCCCCGCACGGAAAGGACATGACCATGAGCAATCACGACACGCCTTCGGAACTCCCGCCCTACCTGGCCGATACCCATGCCGAGATCGCCGCGCTGCGCGCGAAGATCGAAACGCTCATGAACGACCGGGTGACCCCTGCCGTCGGCCGCGTGGCCGACAGGGCCGAGGCCGCCGCCCATCAGGCGACCGACACCGTCCGCCACCAGGCCGAGCGGCTGAGCGACGCGATCCGCGAGAAGCCGCTCACCGCCGTCAGCCTCGCGGCGCTGGCGGGCTACGTCTTCGCCGTCATGTGCCGTCGCTGATGCGCAGCCTTCGCCTGCTCGGAGCCGCCGCGGAGGCGGAGGCGCTGCGTCTGAAGCGCGAGGCCGGCTCCTTCGCGCGCTCCACCCTCCTCCAGGTCGCCGCCGGGCTGTTCGGTCTGGCGGCGCTCGGCCTGCTGCATGTGGCCGCCTGGCTCTGGCTCCAGCCGTCGCAGGGCGCGCTCTGGGCCACCCTCTGGCTCGCGCTGGCCGACCTCGTCGTCATGGGCGTGCTGCTGCTGCTCTCCCGCCGGCGCTACGATCCCGTCGCGCAGGAGGCGCTGATGCTCCGGCGGCAGACGATGGCGCAGCTGCGCGCCGTCTCGCCGATGGACGAGGCGCTAAGCCTGGTGCGCTGGCGCGGGCTGGTGGACATCGGCGCGCTTGTCGTCGGCCAGTTCATGAAGCGCCGCCGGTAACCCGCGCCCCGAGCGAGGGCAGCGCGGAAATTCGCTGCCCGTGTCACGCCGATGCAACCCAGGGCTGCAGCCAAGGTTGTATCGACACCTTCACCCCCCGGAAGGACGCCGCCATGGACCGCAGCTACGAACCCCGCCTTCCCCTCTTCTGGATGATGCTCGCCACGGGCGTGATCGCCGCGCCGCTTTTGAGCGGCGCGCTCGGCTTTGCCGCCTCGGTCGGCGAGCCCGAAGTCGATAGCTGGCGCGATGCCGGCCTGCGGGTCAGCATCCTGGATGTCGCCTCCGCCGACGGAATGCCGCAAAATCGCTGAGCCGCGCGTCTAGTCCCGGAGGCCCGGAGGGACGAAACGAGATCGGGCACACGGGATACGGCGGCGAGGACGATGATGGCGGAGAAGTCGGTGGGTACGGTGGCCAAGCCCCGGCAGAGCTACTGGGCGCAGGCCTATACGGTCGCGACCTCGGACCAGATCTCGCTGGTGGCCGCCGGCTGCGCCTTCTACGCGATGCTCGCCCTGTTTCCCGCGATATCGCTCTGCATCGCCTTCTATGGCGTCTGGTTCAACCTCGACACGGTCGAGCCGCAGCTCGAGGTGCTGAGCCGCGTCCTTCCCCCCGACAGTTTCGAGCTCATCGCCCAGCGCGTGCACCAGCTCGTCGCGCATCCGAACCAGGGGCTCGGCTGGGGCGTGGTGGTAAGCAGCGCGATCGCGCTCTGGTCCGCCTCCGCGGGCGTGCGGTCCCTGCTGGGCGCGCTCAACATCGCGCATGGGCAGCATGAGCAGCGCCACTGGCTGGCCTTCTACGCGACGGCGATCGTCATCACGCTCTGCGCCATCCTGGCCGTGACCATCGGCCTCGCCTTTCTCGTGGCGCTTCCGACCATCCTCACCCTCCTGAAGTTTCCGTTCCGCGATGCGCTGCTACTGCGCGCCGCCTCAATGGGCGTGCTGGTCTGCGCCGTGCTCCTGGCCATCGCGACGCTGTATCGCTTCGGGCCGGCGCGCCGGCCGAAATACTACCGGGTCTTCTCCATCGGCGCGGTCACGGCGACGCTTCTCTGGCTGCTCGCCTCGGTGGTCTTCTCGCTCTACGTCAGCCATTTCGCGACCTATGACGCGACCTACGGGCCGCTGGGCGCCGTCATCGCGCTGCTCACCTGGCTTTATGTGAGCGTCTACCTGGTGCTGCTGGGCGCCGAGCTCGACGCTGCCGTCGCGCGCATCCGGGAGGGGGACACCGCTCCCCCTGCGCGGCCAGCACCTCGGCGCCAAGTGCCGGAATTGCAGACCTAAGATCAGCGAGATGTTCCTTTCGTTGAACAACTGCAACCTCTTCCGCAAACGCACGTTGGAAACCCGGCGCCATGCTGATGGCGCGAATAAATCCTCGGAAGGAGCTTCCATGCGTATTGCCCGACTGCTGCCCGCCGGCCTCCTGCTCCTCGGTGTCGTCGCCTGCAGCGACCCCAATGATGGCCGCCGCGGCAACCCGCCCGGCACCGCCGCCGAACGCGCGGTGGATCGCGCCGCCGGCACCAACACCTCGGGCGCCTATCCGCGCCAGTCCGACGGCATGCCCGGCAACCCGCCCGGAACGGCGGCCGAGCGCGTGCTGGATCGCGCCGCGGGCACCAACACCTCGGGCGCCTATCCGGCGCAGTCGGACGGCACGGCGGCCAATCCGCGCGGCACCGCCGCTGGACGTGCCCTCGGCACCACGACCCGGTAGATATATCGGCGCGCGTGACCACGCGCGGCCTTACCATGGGCGCGGCGGCTTCTCCGGAAGCGGCCGCGCCCTTTCTTCTTCCAGGAGCTCCGGAACCACGATGAGGGCGGCATTGGTCGTCAATGGACGAGCGGGCTCCATGGCCGCGCTGCCAGCGCCCCGGCTGGCGCTGGAGGAAGCCCTGCGAACCGCGGGCTTCGAGATCGTCCTTGCCCTTCCCGAGCAGGCTCCGATGGACGAGCAATGGGCGGCCGTGGAAGCCAGCCCGGCAGAGGTCGTCTTCGTCTGCGGCGGCGACGGTACGCTGCGGGATGGTGCCGAGCGGCTGATCCGGACGGGGCAGATCTTCGCACCCCTACCCGGCGGGACGATGAACCGCGTCTGCACGCGGCTCGGCCTCGCCGAGGAGGCGGTCGCCGCCGCCCGCCGCTATCGCCCGGGCGCCGTCATCGGGCTCGACGCCGCCACCGCCAACGGTCATCTCTTCCTGTATCAAAGCGTCGTGGGTGCGCCGACGCGCCTGATGCGCTTCCGCGAGAGGCAGCGCGGCAGCGGCACGCGGGGATGGCTGCCGTTGGCCTTCGCCCTCCTGCGCGAGTTGTTCCGCCCGAGCTCGCGCGGCCTTTCGGTCCGGCTGCGCCAGGGCCGCCGGGCGCGCGGCCATGCCGCCGTCGTGACCATGCCCCTCCCGGAAAGCACGCAGGGCCTCACCCTGGCGCTCGCGCGACCGCAGGGCCCACGCGGCCGGCTTCGGCAGGCATGGCGCTGGTTTCGCGGCCGCCTCTCGGAGGATCCCGACGTGACCATGCGCGAGGGGGAGCGTCTGGCGGTACATGCGCCCAGCAACTGGCTGCGCCTCAGCCTCGACGGCGAGACCCGGCTCACGGCCCCGCCGGTGCGCTTCCGCCTCCATCGACGGGCGCTGCGGCTCCTCGCGCCGCCGGGCGGCGCCTGATGCCGCGCATCGCCCATCTGTCCGACCTGCATTTCGGCGAAACCTCCTCCGATCTCGTCGAGAGCCTGGCGGCCGATGTCCTGCGCGCGGCGCCCGATGCGCTGGCCGTGAGTGGCGACCTCACGCGGCGCGCGGGGCGCGACGAATTCGTCCGCGCCTTCGCCTTCCTGGAGATGCTGGGCGCGCCGCTCCTCGTGCTGCCGGGCAACCACGACATTCCCCATCGCGACCTCGTGGGCCGCTTCATGCACCCCAAGCGGCGCTGGGCGCGCGCTCGTCCCGAGGACCTGCCGGAGGAGCTGACGCTGGACGGCGTGCGCCTCATCGGCCTGGACACGGTGAGCCGCGCGCAATGGCACCTCGACTGGTCCGCCGGCGGCATCAGCGCGGAGCGGCGCGCGCGGCTGGCCCTGCGCCTGGAGGCCGCCGAGGGGCTCGACGTGGTGGTGGCCTGCCATCATCCGCTGCGCCATGGACCCTGGGCCTTCACGCGGCGCCCGCCGCGCGAGGCCGGCGCGACGATCGAGCTGCTGGCGCGGCATCGCGTGAAGGCGGTGCTCTGCGGGCATCTGCACCAGGCCGAGATGACGCGGCTGACCGAGGCCGGGCCGCTTCAGATCATCGCGCCCAGCGCCTTCTCGCCGCGCGGCGTCGGCGCGCCCAACGGCTGGAACCTCGTCACGGTCGAGCGCGGCGAGGTGCGGGTGGAGACCCGTGAGTTCCTCGACGGGCAATGGGTCGGCCGGGACCTCATCCCGGCCTGAGCCTCACTGCGCCGGCTTGGCGCGCCTGAAGGCACGGCGCTGGGCCCGGGCCTCCTTGGCCGCATGCGCCATGGCGCGGGGCCATTGGCGCTTGGCGATGCGCTTCGTCGGCCGCGAGAGCTTGGCGCCCCCCTCCGCGCGCAGCAGGTCGAGCGAGCGCGTGTGGAAGGCTGCAAGGCCGGGACGATGGCCGATGGAGATGAGCGCGGCCTCCGGCAGCTCATCCAGAACGAGCTTCATCATGGCGTCCTGGTTGGCCTCGTCGAGCGCGGCCGTCGCCTCGTCCATGAAGATCCAGCGGGGTTGATGCAGGAGCAGGCGCGCGAAGGCGAGGCGCTGCTGCTCGCCGAGGCTGAGGACGCGGTCCCACCGCTCCTCCTCGTCGAGCTGCTTGCCCAGCCGCTCCAGCCCGACCTTCTTCAAAGCCTCGACCATCGCCGCGTCGTCGAAGGCATCCACTCCGGCCGGATAGGCGACGGCCGTGCGCAGCGAGCCCAGCGGCAGGTAGGGCCGCTGCGGCATGAACATCATGTCCTTGCGCGGCGGCGTCCGGATCTCGCCGGCGCCCCAGGGCCAGAGGCCGCCGATGGCGCGGAAGAGGGTGGATTTGCCGGTGCCGGACTCGCCCTTGATGAGCACCCGTTCGCCGGCCTGGATCTCCGCCGAGGCATCGGCGATCACCGTAGTGCCGTTGGAGAAGGCGACCTCGAGGTTGTTCAGCACGAGCTTCTCGTCCTGCGTCTCGTGCACCTCGATGGTCGGCTGGTTCGGGTCGTCGATGAGGGTGTCCAGCTCCTCGATCACGTCGCGGAAGGTGATGACGCGCTGCACCGCGCTGCGCCATTGGGCGATCAGCCCGAAATTATCCACGAACCAGTTGAGCGCGCCCTGCACCTGCCCGAAGGCCGCGCCGATCTGCATCAGCCCGCCCAGCGTGATGGCGCCCGCGAAATAGGCGGGCGAGGCCACGATGGTCGGGAAGATCATGGCCAGCGTGCCATAGGCGCTGGTGAGCCACATGAGGTTGCGCTGACTGCGCATCAGCCCGCGCCAGGTTCCCTTCACCTGCTTGAACAGGGAGGCAAGGCCGCGGCGCTCATCGGCCTCGCCGCGGATCAGGGCGATGCCCTCGCCGCTTTCGCGGGCACGGTTGAGGCCGAAGCGGAAATCGGCCTCGGCCGCCGTCCGCTCGACGTTCAGGCGCACCATGGGCCGCCCGACCAGCCAGGTCAGGAAGGTGCCGAGCAGGGCATAGAGCAGCGCCGCCCAGACCATGTAGCCGGGAATGTCGAAATCATGCCCCGCCATCGCGAATTGCAGCGAGCCCGAGACCGTCCAGAGGATGCCGATGAAAGCCGCCAGCATCATCAGCGAGTTGATGATGCCGACGCCGAAATCCAGCGCGAGGTCGGTCGATATCCGCACGTCCTCGGAGATGCGTTGGTCGGGATTGTCGGTGCTGCCCGCCATCTCGAGCTGGTAGTGGCGCCCCTCCCGCAGCCAGGCCTCGGTGAGGTGCCGCGTGAGCCATTCGCGCCAGCGAAGCTGCGTGAGCTGCTTCACGTAGAGCTGGTAGACGGCAACCCCCATCGAAAGCGCGGCGTAGATCAGGAAGACCATGATCTGGTGGCGGAAGGCCGTGCCGTCGCGGGTTTCCAGCGCGTTGAAGAAGTCACGGTTCCAGAGGTTGAGCCGGATCTGGATCAGGACCTGCGCGACGGTCAGCGCCAGCAGGAAGAACAGCAGCCACCGCGCATTGCCGCGATCGGGCGAGCGCAGCCACACTTTGGTGAGCTGGCCGAAGGCACGAATGGAGTGTTCCGCCTGGTCTTCATGCAGGAGGCGGGCATCATCAGCCGTCTTGTTGCTCATGGGGTTGGCTCGGGTAGCCCTTCGAGGGAGTTGACGTCCTTGCCGAGGCGGCGGGCCTCGATCGCCACGAGCTCGCCGCGGCGCGTGCCGAGCCCCTCCGCTGCTACTTCCTCACCCGGCGCGAGCCTTCCGCCGAAGGCCTTGTGCTGCTCGACGGTCAGCTGGATGGCCTCTCCTTCGGCGAGGATGACGCCCATGCCCTCGCCCTGCGGCGTCAGCAGCGGCGCCAGCACGCGGCCCGCGAGGGTGATGGGCGCCGTTCCCGTGCGGGAATTCGCGAACCAGGCGGGGCGCTCCACGAAGCTCGCGGGATCCGAGGCCGTCCTGGCCCAGGCCAGCATGGTGATGACCGGCGCGGTGCGGGCGCGGATCCCCCAGACGGCGATGGAGCCCCCGGCCTCGATCGTGGCCATCAGCCCCTCGGCCTCGGCGGGCGGGAAGACGAACTGCGTGCCCTCCCGCAGCAGGCCGCGATCCACCTCGCCGGCCGGATTGGAGATCCAGCGCGCGAGCCGCCCGGAATAGGAAGGGAGCTGCGTCGGGTCGAACCAGAGGCCGCGCGGATCGCGCGCCTGTGCGGCGGCGGCGAGGCCCGGGGCCAAAGCCGCCCCTGCCAGCAGCAGGCGACGGCGGCCCGGCATGTCAGAGGCGGACGCCATGGCCGGCCAGGAGCGACACGGCGAAGAGCACGAGGAAGACGAAGAAGAGGACGCGGGCGATGCCGGTGGCGGCGGAAGCGATGCCACCAAATCCGAACAGGCCGGCGATCAGCGCCACCACGAGGAAGATAAGTGTCCAGGTCAGCATCTTTGGTCCTTTCCGGGAATGTCTGAGGGCCGGAGGCCAGAACGCCGCCGGCCCTCTCGAACCGGCGGCGTCCGAAGTCGTCGCGTTTTCGCCTCAGCGCCTAGTAACGGCTCTCCCAGGACTTCACCTGTGCTTCCGCTTCTTCCTTCGCGATTCCATAACGTTCCTGGATCTGGCCGATGAGCTGGTCGCGGCGCCCTTCGATGATGGTCAAGTCATCATCGGTGAGCTTGCCCCACTGCTCCTTCACGGAGCCCGTCATCTGCTTCCAGTTACCCTTGATCGTGTCCCAGTTCATGGCGCTACCTCCTACGGATTCGCGTCTTGCGTACTGCCGAAACAAACGCCGCAGATCGGGCGAGAGTTGCAGCGGCGCAGCGCGGGACCGATCAGTGGAGGGGGACGCGGCCCGCCGTGATGGCCTGGTAGGTGAAGATCGCGAGCGTCACCGGATCGAAGGGCTTGCGCATGACGAAGGCCGGCTCGACCCCCTGTGCGGTGAGCAGCTGCTCCGGATAGGCGGTGACGAAGATCACCGGGATGTCCAGCGTCTCCAGGATGCGCCGCACGGCCTGGATGCCGTTGCCGCCGCGGCCGAGGTTGATGTCGGCCAGGATCAGCCCGGCACCCTTCTCGGCCGCCAGGCGGACGGCCTCGGCCTCGGTGGCCGCGATGCCCACCACCCGATGGCCGCAGCCCTGCACCAGCATGCGCAGGTCCATCGCGATGACCGGCTCGTCCTCGATGATGAGGACCTCCGTCGCCGAGGCGGCCTTCACGGCGGCCCGTGCCTCGGCCAGCCGCTCGGTCGCCTCCTCCTCGTCAAGGCCCACGACCTGGGCGGCCTCGGCGAGGGTGATCTCCTCCAGCGAGGTCAGGAGTAGGAGATGCCGGCCCAGCTTCCGGCCCGAACCGGCGATATCCATGTCCTGGGTCAGCCGGGCGATGCGGGCATAGAGCGCCAGCTTCACCGATAGCTCGTCGGAAAGATCGGGAATGGCCTGGGCGACCAGCGCGTCGCCTTCGGCCTGGCTCCCCGTCAGCGCGCGCGCGAAGCGGCGGGCGTAGGGAAGGACGGCGATCAGCTCAGTGGCGGATGTCATGGCGAAGGCTCCTGGGCACCGAATCTATCAAGGCCGGTTGGTGCAATGTAAAGGCGGAAACCCCACCGCTGGGCAGGGGGCTTCGGAGAAACGTCGGGCAGATGCATGCACCGCCGAAAATATGATGCATTTGCAGCCATTTGCGACCCATGCACCGGAGCGATTGCATGGAGAGGCCGCGCAGGTTTAGGGTAATCCTCGGTTTCGTTGCCGGAACCAGGAGCATCGGGTCGCCATGATGGCATGTGGCAGCGCGGAAAAGACGGGAGCAGGCGCCGGGCGCCTGACGGCCAGCCATGGCCAGGATCCCCTGCGCGCGGGCATGGCGAACTCTGCCGTGGCGAGCATGGTTGACGACCGGATGGGATCATTGCGGGTGCTAACCCCCCGTCGCGACGCGGGTTGCAGCCGGGCCGACCGCAAAGCGAAGATTTTTTCAAAGATTCCGTCAGGGGCATGCAACCCTGACCTTTCCCGCAAGTTGTACGGTTCATGAGAAGTCCCGAGGAGTTCCAGATGCGCCCGAATGTCGCCGAGCAGGCCGATACTTCCGCCGCACCGCTGCCGTCCTTCCACGACCTGCTCCTGAGCGCGCTGCCGTCCCTGCGTCAGCAGGCGCTGGCGCTGACCCGTCACCGCGCCGACGCCGAGGACCTTGTCCAGGCGGCGGTGACGAATGCGCTGGCGGCGCAGCATTCCTTCGAGCCCGGAACGAACTTCCGCGCCTGGATGACGCGCATCATGCGCAACCGATTCTTCTCCAACTTCCGGCGCCGCCGCGAGACGGTGGATATCGAGGATGCCCCCTCGTCGCTGCTGGGACGCAGTGGCGGCCAGGAGGAGAACATCGCTTTCAAGGAGCTGCGCGCCAATCTCGCCCGCCTTCCTTCCGATCAGCGCCTCGTCCTCATGATGATCTCGGTTCAGGGCCTGTCCTACGAAGAGGCGTCCGAGCAGCTCGGCGTCGCCGTCGGCACCCTGAAGTGCCGCGTCTTCCGCGCCCGCAAGCAGCTCAAGATCTGGATGCTGGGTGAAGACGAGGAGGCGCCCGTCTCCAAGCCCTCCGCCAAGCGGCAGGTGCGACAGGCGGCCACCCGCACTAAGGTGTCGACTCCTCCCAACTATGCCGGAGACGGCGCCCGTCTCTCCTAGGAGCCTTCGTGTCCGATAGTTCCGAAGGTTCGTCCAAGAGGTCTGCGGCGACGCAGACCCTCGGGAACGCCGGGCGGGGCCGAAAGGCCGCGCCCGATGTTGCATTCGAGCTGTGGCTCGAGCGGGGCCTTCACAAGATGTATGACGACATCGCCAGCGAGCCGATCCCGGCGGCGTTGCTGGAATTGATCGAGCGCGACCGCAAGAAAACGCCTGGCACCGCCTGATCTTTATTCTTCGGCATAGAATGGCACGAATTTTGCCCGCGATCCAGCCGATTTTGTAGTTTCCGCGGAAACCGCGCCCTTTGCCGAGAGTTCTCGTCCCGGATGCGGCGTCTGGCCGTCGGCATCTTTGGCTCAGGATGAGATGTCGACCATGGACGGGACGAATTACGTAGCCGCTGCGGCGTTACGGACCTTCAACGCCCCCATCATCTGCTTTTCCCCGGTGCGATGGGCCGAGGCGGATCGCCTCCGCCTCCTCATGCGCGGCATCGCCCGCGACCGCGACGTCTTCTTCCTCGAGGAAGCCGTGGAGGCCGAGGCGGCGAGCCTGCGGATCGTTCCCTGCCCGGTAACCGGCGTCCAGGTCGTGACCCCGATGCTACCGCGGCAGGTGGTGAAAGACGACGGCGTGGATGATCGCAGGGCGGCGCTGGATCTGCTCCTCGCCCGCACCGGCGCCGCCATCGCCTGGTATGCGGGGGCCGAGGCGCCCGCTTATTCGCGCCATGTCGCGTGGCTCGCCACGCTGCATGACGATGCCGGCGAGGCCAGCCGGACGACACCGCTGGATCGCGCCGCGGCGGCCGCCCCTGGCGCCCAGATCCTGCCGCTCACGCCGGCCTGAGGACAGACGTCAGCCGTCCCTGACCCGTTGGGCGTTAAGGCCGGCTATTGATCGTGGGTCGACTTGTCCGGCGCCGGCCGCTGGTCGCTCTTGTCCTGCGGGCCGCGGCGCTGGTTCGCGGGCAGGCCCTTCTCCATCTCGTCCTCGGTGCGCTCGCGGCTGTTGTCGGGCTTGCCTTTGGCTTCGCCGGGGGAGGAAGGGGTGTCGGATTTGCGCTTCATGCCTTCCAAACGGGCGGCCGACCCCACGGTTGCGGGCCGCGTCAGGGACGGCGCAGCACCGCCCGCACGACCTCGGCCAGGCCCTGGTGGCGCGGCCCCTCGTCCAGCCGGACGGCGCCCTCGGTCAGCTCCAGGATCTCCCAGCCCTCGAATCCCCGCTCGACGATACCGCGATCCCAGAGGAGCTCGGGCAGCTTCGGCCCGCCGCTGCGCCGGCCCTGCTGGGCGGGGCTGAAGCATTCCAGCACCAGCAGCCCGCCGGGCTTCAGGGCCTGGTGGGCGCCCGCGGTGGCCCGCGCGCGATCGGCCGGCGGCAGGTGCAGGTAGATCCAGGCGATCAGGTCGAAGCGCGCCTCGGGCCAGTCCCAGCTCGCGGCATCGGCGACGACGGTCTGCAGGCGCAGCCCCCGCGCTTTGGCCAGGGCCTGCGCCTTCTCCAGCCCGACGGGCGACCAATCGAGCGAGGTGACCTCCAGCCCCTGGCCCGCGAGCCAGACGCCGTTGCGGCCCTCGCCGTCGCCGATGGCCAGGGCAGATAGGCCGGGCCGCAGGCGCCGGGCCTGGGCCAGGAGGTATTCGTTGGGGGCGTCGCCGAACTGGAAGCCGCCGCCGGCATAGCGCTCGTCCCAGGCCAGCGAAGTGCTCATGCGCCGGGCTCCCAGCCAGGCGACGCCATCTCGAACCGGGAGAACTCGAAGGCGGGCGAGACGGTGCAGCCGCAGAGCACCCATCCCTGCAGGGGCGCCGCCGCCTGCCACCAGCCCGGTGGCACGAGGCCGAAGGGCTGCTCGCCGGCCGCCAGCTCGGGGCCGAGCCGCCGTTCCTCGACCTCCTGCCCGGAGGCCGAAATCCGCAGGGCCAGCGGCCCGCCCGCATACCAGTGCCAGGCCTCCGCGGCATCGACGCGATGCCAATGGCTGCGCTCGCCCGGCCCCAGCAGGTAGTAGATTGCCGTCCCCGCCCCGCGCCCACCCGAGGCCGGCGCATCGCGCCAGACCTCCCGGTAATGGCCGCCCTCGGGGTGAGGGCGCAGGTCCAGCGCCGCGATCACGGCGGCCGGATCCAGCGCGGGATCGCGCAGATTCACCCCTGCGGGGCCGTCTGGGCGAAGATCGGGTTCTCCGACTGCGCGGCGAAGAAGGCCGCCAGCGCGGGGTGGCGGGCCCGCCAGTCATCATCGCCGAAACGGAAGTCGAGGTAGCCCAGCGCGCAGACCAGGCCGATGACGCCGATGTTCAGCGTGGCCGGCAGCGTTTCCTGCTCCAGCTGGGCGAGCGTGCGGGCCACCGCGATCTTCTGCCGCTCGATCATCGCCGTGCGCGCCTCCTCGACCGGCTGGATCGAGAGGCCGCGGCGCAGCACCGAGACGGTAAGCATGCCGTCGGCCAGGGCGGCGAGGCGAAGCGCCTCCCAGCGCGGCGCGCCGGCCGCGGGATAGAGCTTCGCCGCCGTACCGATGCTGTCGAGATACTCGCAGATCACCGGGCTGTCGGGCAGCGACATGCCGTTGTCGAGCACCAGCGCCGGCACCTTGGAGAGCGGATTGTCGACGAGGAGATGCGGCGGGCTGAGATGGGGGTTGGTGACGACGCGGTCCAGCTCGATGCCGTGGTGCAGGGCAACGGCGCTGACCTTGCGGACGAAGGGGCTGGCGGCGGAAAAATGCAGCTTCATGATCGGATTCCTGTGAGGCGTGCCGGGGAGAACGGGGGCCGCGAGGCCCCCGCCGTCTCAGCGGAAGTTGTCCTTGCCGGCGCGCAGCTCGGCGAAATGCGCCACGTCCCGCGCATGCAGGAAGGGGTTGATGGCGTGCTCCGTGCCGAGCGTCGTTGGCAGGGTCGGCTTTCCTTCCGCGCGCAGCGCCTTCGCCTGCGCCTCGAACGCCTTCAGCGCCGCATTAGCCGGCTCGACGCTCAGGGCGTAGCGGATGTTGGAAAGCGTATATTCATGCCCGCAGCAGATCTTCGTCGCCTCCGGCAGCACGGTCAGCTTGCGCAGCGAGGCGAACATCTCCTCCGGCGTGCCTTCCAGAAGCCGGCCGCAGCCCGCGGCGAAGAGCGTGTCGCCGCAGAACAGTGCCTCGCCCGTGGGGAAATGCCAGGAGATATGGCCGCGCGTATGGCCCGGCGTGTCGATGATCTGCGCCTCGGAATTGCCGAGGGCGAAGACGTCGCCGGGATTCACCGCGACGTCGAGCTTCGGCAGGCGCTTCGCATCCGCCGCATTGCCGGCGACCTTCGCGCCGGTCCGCGACGCGAGCTCGGCGATGCCGGCGATATGGTCGCCGTGATGATGCGTGATCAGCAGCCAGTCCAGCCGGCCGCCCTCGGCCGCGATGAATTCCGCGATCGGCTCGACGACCGCGGCGTCCATCACGGCGGTGATTCCGGTGGCCTCGTCGCGGAGGAACCAGGCGTAGTTGTCCTCGAGGATGGCAATGGGCTTCACGGTCAAGGTCACGGCAAGGCCTCCCTGGGAGCTGTGTCCTCACCTATATCCCGCGCATGAGCGAAGAGGTCCACGGGCTGACGGAATTCTACGCCTCCCCGCTGGGGCGGATGGCGGCGCGGATGGTGCGCGCGCGGCTGGCGCCCCTCTGGTCGGAGGCCGGGCGGCGGGACCTGCTCGGCCTCGGCTGGGCGGCGCCCTATATGGGCCTGTGGCCGGGGACCGGACGGCGGATCATGCTGACGCCGCATGGCGCGGCGCCCGGCACGGCGCTGGCCGATGATGCCCGCCTGCCCCTGCCCGATACCAGCCTGGACGGCATCCTGCTGGTGCATGCGCTGGAAACCAGCGACGCGCCGCTCGGCCTGCTGCGCGAGTGCTGGCGCGTGCTGCGCGACGACGGCCGGCTGATGGTGGTGGTGCCGAATCGGCTGGGCGCCTGGGCGCATTTCGACCACACGCCCTTCGGCCAGGGCCGTCCCTATTCGCAGGGCCAGCTGGCCCGCCTGCTGGAGGAGCGCCTGTTCCGCGTCACCCGGCGCGAGGCCGCGCTCTTCATGCCGCCCTTCCCCTCGCGGCGGCCACTGGGCGGGGCCGTCCTCTGGGACCGCACGGGGCATCGGCTCGCCCGCCGTTTCGCGGGCGTGATGCTCGTCGAGGCCGAGAAGGACCTGCTCTCGGCCATTCCCGCCTCCGCCGTTCCCGCCGGGCGGCGGGTCACCGTGCCGCTGCGATCGACCTACGCCATGAACGTCGCGCGGAACGAACCGCGCCGTTCAACGCCCCGCCGCTAGCTCCAGGGCGCGGGCATAGACGCGCTTGCGCGGCAGGCCGGTGGCCTCGGCCACCGTCGCGGCAGCGTCACGCACCGAAAGCGTCGCCATCGCCGCGCGCAGCGCCTCGTCGAGGGTTTCGGCGCTGGCCGCGGCCGGCGCCGGCGCGGGGCCGACGCAGAGCACGACCTCTCCCCGCGCCTCATGCACGGCGTAATGGGCCGCGAGCTCGCCGAGGCTGCCGCGGCGGACTTCCTCGAATCGCTTGGTCAGCTC
Source organism: Roseococcus pinisoli (assembly GCF_018413645.1). GTDB lineage: Bacteria > Pseudomonadota > Alphaproteobacteria > Acetobacterales > Acetobacteraceae > Roseococcus > Roseococcus pinisoli. Next base: position 1,114,593 of record NZ_JAHCDA010000001.1, on the reverse strand, counting down.
GCGGGCGACGCAGGCGGGCCGGTCGGCGCCCAGGCCCTCGGCCAGCGCCGCCAGCGCCTCGCCGGTGCGGTGCGGCGCCTCGTAGAAGACCAGCGAGGCCGACAGTCCGGCGGCCTCCACAGCCGCGATCCGCGACACCTCGGCGGCGCGCGCGGCGGCCTTGGTCGGCAGGAAGCCGTGGAACAGGAAGGGGTGTGGCGGCAGGCCCGACAGGGTCAGCGCCATCACCACCGCGCTCGGGCCCGGAACCGCGCTGACGACGACGCCCGCCGCGATCGCGGCACGGACGAGCCGGTAGCCCGGGTCCGACACCAGCGGCGTTCCGGCATCGCTCACCAGGGCGAAGCGCTCGCCGGCCAGCATGCGGGAAACCAGCCGGGGGGCCTCGCTTTCCTCGTTGTGGTCGTGCAAAGCGAGCATCTTCGCGGAAATACTATGCCGCGCCAGCAATCTGGACGTTACTCTGGTGTCCTCGCAGAGCACGGCGCCGGCCTCGGCCAGCGCCGCGGCGGCGCGAGGGGACAGGTCACCCAGATTGCCGATAGGGGTGGCAACGAGGGTCAGTCCCGGTGTTGAAGGGGGTAAATATGCGTCGTCTGTTTCCATCGGGGCTCGCCCTCGCGTCACTCCTCCTTCTGCTGATCGGCTGCGCCCCGCAACCCCTTGGCGGCGCACGGCCGCAGATCGGCGGCGCGGGCGCCTGGAATGGCGGCGAGGCGCCGGCCGAGGCACGCCTTCGCGTTGGGGTGCTGCTGCCGTTGACCGGCAGTAACGCGCCGCTCGGCCAGACCATGCTCAACGCCGCGCAGCTTGCCCTCTTCGACCAGGGCGACCGGCGAATCGAGATGCTGCCGCGCGACACGCGGAGCACCCCCACCGGCGCGGCCGAGGCGGCACGCAACGTGCTGGCCGACGGCGCCGTCTCTCTCGCCGGGCCGCTGACGCTCACCGAGACCGCGGCCGTCGTGAACGCAGCGCGCGGCTCGCAGGCCCCGGTCTTCGCCTTCACCTCCGACGAAGGCCAGGCCTCCGCCCGCGTCTGGGTGCTGGGCACGACGCCGAGCCAGCAGGTCCGCCGCATCGTCTCCGCCGCTTCCGAGGGCGGGGCGCGCCGCTTCGCGCTGATGGCCGCCGACGACGCCTTCGGCCGCCGCCTCGCCGCCTCCCTGCGCGAGGCGATGCAGCAGATCGGTGCGCCACCGCCGACCGTGGTGCTCACCCCGGCGCGCGCCGATCAGGCGGCCGCCGCCCAGCAGATCGCCGCCGCGCAGCCCGAGGCCGTGCTGATCGGCCATGGCGGCGCGGCCGCCCGCGCGGCCGGCGCGGCGCTCGGCGCCGCTTTCCCCGGCGGCCTGCCGCGGATCCTCGGCACCGCCCTCTGGGCCGGTGACGAGGCGATCGGCAACGAGCCGGCGCTGGTCAACGCCTGGTTCCCCGCGCCGGATCCCGAGGCGCGCCGCCGCTTCGACGAGCAGTATCGCCAGGCCTTCGGCGACCGCCCCTCGCGCCTCGCCGGCGTCGCCTATGACGCGCTGGCGCTGGCCGCGCGTTCGGCACGGGATGGCGGCCCGCCGGTCGGCACGGCCTTCATGGGCGCGGACGGCCCGGTGCGCCTGCTGGAAGGCGGGGCGCTGGCGCGGGGCCTGGCGATCTTCGCCGTGCGGCCAGGCGCGGAAGCGCAGCTCATCCAGCCGGCGCCGGTTCCGGGCGCAGCGGGCAGCTAGCGCAGGCTTGCCCACCCTGCCCGCAAGGGCGGGTGGGTGGCTCCCGTCGCAGGTTTCTCCAAGCTGACGCGTGAATCATTTCGTCCGCGCGCGTATCAACGCCGACGGACTGGAAATGGGAGGAAGTTGGAGATGGGCGGCCTGCTCGCCATGGCGGCGCTGATCGGCGGTGCGCCGACGGTGGTCCTCGTTACCCTGGCGGCGCTCGGCGAGCTGCGCGCCGGCACCGCCCTGGCCGCGATCCTGCTGTGCCTGACGGCTGCCCTGGCTCTCTCCTGGCTCTGGCTCTCGGGCATGGCCCGGCTGGCGGCCGTGCTCCTGCGCGCCGCCGACGAGGAAGGCCCCTTCAGCGCGCCCCTGCCCCTGCCGCGCCTGCCGGCCATCGGCCGGGTGGAGGAGGGGCTGGGCCGCCTCGCCCGCTCGCTGGCCGCGCGCGCCGCGCTGGTCACCCAACTCCGCGCCTCGGACGGCGCCATCGTCGAGGCGTTGCCGGACCCACTGCTCATCCTCGGCGCGGATCGCAGCCTGCTGCGCGCCAATACCGCCGCCCGCCGCGTCTTCGGCCTGCAGCGCGACATGGCCGCACGCGGCGACCTGGGCGCGTTGCTGCGGCACCCGCTGATGGCCGCCGCCCTCGACCACGCGCTGGCCGACGACCGCCCCCAAGCGACCGAGCTGGCGCTGCCCGGCGCCCTCACACGGGAGCTCTCGGCCCAGGTCCTGGCGCTCAATCCCCCGCTGGCCGATGGCGGCAAGCTGCTTGTCGTGCTGACCGATCGCACGGCGGCCCGCGCGGTGGAGCGGATGCGCGTGGATTTCATCGCCAATGCCAGCCACGAGCTGCGCACGCCCTTGGCGAGCATCATCGGCTTCATCGAGACGCTGCGCGGCCCGGCGAAGGACGATCCGGTCGCGCAGGAGCGTTTCCTCGGCATCATGGCCGAGCAGTCGGAGCGCATGCGCCGTCTGATCGACGACCTGCTGGGCCTCTCGCGCGTCGAGATCAGCGAGCACCAGGCGCCGGAAGGTGAGGCCGACCTGACCGCGCTGCTGCAGGCGGAGGCGGCGGCGCTGGAACCGCTTTTCGCGGCGCGCCGGATCCACTTGGCCCTCGCGCTGCCGGAAGCGCCGCTCCTGGCCGCGCCGGCCGATGCGGACCAGCTCGCGCAGGTCGCCCGGAACCTGCTGGACAACGCCCTACGCCACGCCACGCACGAGGTCCGCCTCGAGGCCGGCCCCGCCCGCCACGGCAACCGCGACGGCGTGACCTTCTCGGTGATCGACGACGGGCCCGGCATCCCGCGGGAGCACCTGCCCCGCCTCACCGAGCGCTTCTACCGCGTGGACAAGGCGCGGGCGCGCGGGGTGGGCAATACGGGGCTCGGCCTCGCCATCGTGAAGCACATCCTGGCCCGGCACCGCGGCCAGCTGTCGATCGACAGCGAGATCGGCCAGGGCTCGACCTTCAAGGTCTGGGTGCCGGGGAAGTAGCGGTCAGGCGCGCTCGCGCAGCCGCGCCGCGGCCTCGGCCGTGAGGCGCTCCCGCATCTCACGGCGCGGCGCGCCGGCCTGCTTCGCGCGCTCCAGGATATGCGGCGGCGCCACGAAGGGCGTGCCGGAGCGGAAGGGCGGCTCGGGGTCGTATTCGATCAGGAGCTGGATCTGCCGGGCGACATCCTCGCCCGCGAGATCCGCCGCGACCCTGAGCGCCATGTCGATGCCCGAGGTGACGCCGCCGGCCGTATAGACCTTGCCGTCCACCGTCATGCGCGCGTCGCTGACCGTGGCGCCGAAGCGGGCCAGCAGGTCGCGGGCCGACCAATGGCCGCCCGCCCGCTTTCCGCGCAGCAGGCCCGCCGCCCCCAGCAGCAGGCTGCCGGTACAGATGCCGAAGATATGCGCCGCCGCCTCGCCCTGGCGCCGGACGAAGGCCACCGTCTCCTCGTCGAGCAGCAGGTCGTCCGTGCCGGGGCCGCCCGGGACCACGAGCAGATCGAATTGCGGGGCATGCGCGAAATCGACCATGGGCAGCAGCGTCAGCCCGCGATCGGTGCGGACGGGGTCCATGGTCCGGGCCACGAGCTCGGCGCGCCAGCCCGGCAGGCGGGCCAGGACCTCGTAGGGGCCCGTCATGTCGAGCTGCGTGAGGCCGGGGAAGATCAGCAGGCCGGCGACCTTGGTATCCTGGGACATGGGGCTCTTTCCTTCGAGGCTACCATCCTGGGCGAGCCCCGCCTTGGCAGAAAGGACAAATCGAACGTAATTCCTGCCAGGAAGCTCAGCCGCCGAAGCGCGCCCGCCATTCCGACGGCCCCAGGCTGAAGCCCCGGGCGAAGGCATGGCGCATCCGCTCCTCCGAGCCGAAGCCGACCTGCCGCGCCACCGCACCGTTGGACAGGCGCGTCGTCTCCATCAGCGCGCAGGCGCGCTCCAGCCTCAGGCGCTCGATCGCCTTGGCCGGCGTGGCGCCCGTGGCCGCGACGAAATGGCGGTGGAAGCTGCGTGGGGCGAGGCCGGCCCGGTCGGCCAGCATCTCGGCGGTCAGCGGCAGATGGAGGTTCTCCTCCGCCCAGGCCATCAGCCCGGCGAAGCTGTCCGTCGCCTGCATCTCGAGCGGCGCGCTGAACTGCGACTGGCCGCCGGCGCGCCGCATATAGACCACGAGGCGTCGCGCCACCCGCGCCGCCAGCCGCACGCCGAGATCCTCCTCGATCATGGCCAGCGCGAGGTCGATCCCCGCCGTGACGCCGGCCGAGGTCCAGATCGCGCCGTCGCGCACCCAGATGCGGTCGGGCTCGACCCGGACGGCCGGGAATTCGCAGGCGAGCTGCTCGCAGGCCCGCCAATGCGTCGTCGCGGACCGACCCTCCAGCAGCCCCGCCTCCGCCAGCAGGAAGGCGCCCGTGCAGACCGAGGAGACGCGCCGCGCCGAAGCCGCGTGGTGCCGGATGGCGCCCAGCAGCCCCGGTGAGCGCCGGCCCTCCCGCATGCCGGGCCCGCCCGGGACGAGCAGCGTGTCCACCGGCCCGTCGGGGATGGCTGTCGCGACCACGGGCAGGCCGCCCTGCAGGGGGATGGGGCCCGGCGTCTCGGCCGCCACGCGGGGGCAATATTGCTCGCTTCCCGCCTCCTCATTCGCCGAGGTGAAGGCCTGGTAGGGCCCGGCGAGGTCCAGCGGCTGCACGCCGGGATAGGCCAGGAAGAGGATGTCGCGCGCCATTGGCAAGAAATGCCAGAAGGGTGCATTTCTCGCCACAAATGATGCCTCGCTTTGGGAAAATGGCAGGCCGCCTTGCCTGCCCCGGAATTGCCGCGCCCGCCCTCAAACGACCTTGCGGCCGCCCGAGACCCTTCACACGCCCGGCCCAACCTCCTTCTTACGCGCCGCCCCTCCCGGTACGGCGCGGTTCCCCAAGGAGGAACATCATGACGAAGACCATTCGCCCTGCCCTTCTCGCCACCGCCCTGCTGATCGGCCTCGGCGCCCCCGCCTTCGCGGCGGATCCGGCCCGCGCCCCTGCTGCCTCCCCGGCCGCCCCGCATGCCGCCAGCACGACGGCGCCGCGCACCACGGGGACGACCCATGCCCCCGCCCGCCAGGCGGCGACGCCGGCGCATCCCGGCGGCCAGGCGAGCGCGCCCCGCGCGCCGGCCAGCCAGGCCGAGGCGCCCGCCCGCCCCGCCGCTCCGGCAGGCCAGGCCGGCACCACCCCGGCGCCGAGCACGCCGCGCGTCAACTAAACGCCCGCAACGGCGTTTCACCGTCTCTCCCAACCCAACCGGTCCGACTATCGACCGGCACCTCTGTCCCCCTCCGGACCATTCCGGAGGGGGTTTTTTCTGTTCGCTTCCACCCCATGATTGACGGCATCCGATCCGGCATGCCCTTGTCTGGGTTGAATAAGGATCGCATCGAGGGAGCGAACGCCCATGACCGATGACACGCTCATCGCCATCAAGCCCGAGATCGCCGCCACCGCGCGCGTCACCGCCGAGCGGCGGGCCGCCATGGTGCAGGCCGCCGCGAGCGACCCGGACGGCTTCTGGCGCCAGGAGGCGTCGCGCATCGCCTGGATGAAGACGCCGACGAAGATCAAGAACACCGACTTCACCGGCGACGTCTCGATCAAGTGGTTCGAGGATGGCGAGCTGAACGCCAGCGTCTCCTGCCTGGACCGGCATCTCGAGGCCGGGCGCGGCGACCAGGTGGCCATCCTCTGGGAGGGCGACGATCCCAACGCCGACAGCAAGACGACCTATGCCGAGCTGCATGCCCAGGTCTGCCGCGTCGCCAACGCGCTCCGCGCGCTGGGCGTGAAGAAGGGCGACCGCGTCTGCATCTACCTGCCCATGATCGTCGAGGCGGCGGTGGCCATGCTGGCCTGCGCGCGCATCGGCGCGGTGCATTCCATCGTCTTCGGCGGCTTCTCGCCCGACAGCCTGGCGAGCCGCATCCAGGATTCCGAATGCTCGGTCCTGCTGACGGCCGATGAGGGCCGCCGCGGCGGGCGCAAGGTGCCGCTGAAGGCCAATGCGGACGAGGCGCTGAAGACCTGCCCCTCCATCCGGCACGTGCTGGTGGTGCGCAACACGGGCACCCAGGTCGCCATGCAGGAGGGCCGGGACCTCTGGTGGCACGAGGCGGCCGAGGCCCAGCCCGCCACCTGCGAGCCCGAGCGCATGAACGCCGAGGACCCGCTCTTCATCCTCTACACCTCGGGCTCCACCGGAAAGCCGAAGGGCGTGCTGCACACGACCGGCGGCTACATGGTCTGGGCCAGCTTCACGCATGAGCTGGTCTTCGACTACCGCCCGGGCGAGATCTACTGGTGCACGGCGGATGTGGGCTGGGTGACCGGCCACACCTACATCGTCTACGGCCCGCTCGCGAACGGCGCGACCACGCTGATGTTCGAGGGCGTGCCCAACTACCCCGATTCCGGCCGCATGTGGCAGGTCGTGGACAAGCACCAGGTCAACATCTTCTACACCGCCCCCACCGCCATCCGCGCCCTGATGCGCGAGGGCGAGGGGCCGGTGAAGAAGCATTCCCGCAAGTCGCTGCGCGTGCTGGGCTCGGTCGGCGAGCCGATCAATCCCGAGGCCTGGCTCTGGTACTACCGCGTGGTCGGCGACGAGCGCTGCCCCATCGTGGACACCTGGTGGCAGACTGAGACCGGCGGCATCCTCATCTCACCGCTGCCCGGCGCCGTGGCCCAGAAGCCCGGCTCCGCCACGCTGCCCCTGCCCGGCGTCTTCCCCGCGCTGGTGGATGGCGACGGCAAGGTCCTGGAAGGCGCGACCGAGGGCAACCTCGTCATCACCGACAGCTGGCCCGGCCAGATGCGCAGCATCTACGGCGACCATGCCCGCTTCGCGCAGACCTACTTCTCCACCTTCCCCGGCAAGTACTTCACGGGCGACGGCGCGCGGCGCGATGCCGACGGCTACTGGTGGATCACCGGCCGGGTGGACGACGTGATCAACGTGGCCGGCCACCGCATGGGCACGGCCGAGGTGGAGAGCGCGCTGGTCGCGCATCCCAAGGTGGCCGAGGCCGCCGTCGTCGGCATGCCGCACGACATCAAGGGCCAGGGCATCTACGCCTATGTGACGCTGGTGGCCGGCGAGGAGCCGACCGAGGCGCTGCGCAAGGAGCTGGTGGCCTGGGTCCGCAAGGAGATCGGCCCCATCGCCACGCCGGACGCCATTCAGTGGGCGCCGGGCCTGCCCAAGACGCGCTCGGGCAAGATCATGCGCCGCATCCTGCGCAAGATCGCCGCCAACGAGACGGACAGCCTGGGCGACACCTCGACCCTCGCCGATCCGGCAGTGGTGACGGAGCTGGTGGAGAACCGCGTGAGTTGACTGCCCCGCCGGGCCGGAATGCCGGGCCGGACTGACATGCGCCGCTCCCCGTCGCAGAGGGGGGCGCCGTGGCCTCCGGCCTGATCGCCCTGCTGGACGACGTGGCGGCGCTCGCGAAGATCGCCGCCGCCAGCCTCGACGACATGGCGGGCCAGGCGGCGAAGGCCGGCAGCAAGGCCGTGGGCGTCGTCATCGACGATGCGGCCGTGACGCCGCGCTTCGTGGTCGGCTTCGCGGCCGACCGCGAGGTGCCGATCGTGAAGAAGATCGCGATCGGCTCGCTGAAGAACAAGCTGCTCTTCCTGCTGCCCGCAGCCCTGGCGCTGAGCCTCCTGGCGCCCTGGGCCATCACGCCGCTGCTCATGCTGGGCGGTGCCTTCCTCTGCTACGAGGGCGCGGAGAAGGTCCTCCATGCCCTGCGCCCGCATGCCGCCGAGCCGCAGGCGGCGGCCGCGGAAGAGGGCGCGAAGGATGCCGTGGCACTCGAGGAGGCGCGCGTCGCCAGCGCCATCAAGACCGACTTCGTTCTTTCCGCCGAGATCATGGCCCTCTCGCTCGCGACCATTCCGGAGAGCAGCTTCTGGATGCAGGCCGTGATCCTGGCCGTCGTGGGCGTCAGCCTCACGGTGCTGGTCTATGGCGTGGTCGCCCTCATCGTGCGGACGGATGATCTGGGCCTGGCCATGGCCGCCGGCCGCTTCGGCGACGGATCGGCCGTCCGGGCCATCGGGCGCGGGCTGGTGCGCGGCATGCCGGGCTTCCTGAAGCTGCTGGGCACCGTCGGCACGGCGGCGATGCTCTGGGTGGGCGGCGGCATCCTGCTGCATGGGCTCGAGGGCTTCGGCCTCGCCGCGCCCGCGGCGGCAGTGCACGACGCGGCGGCGGCCGCGGCGCGGCTGGTCCCGCCGGTCGGGGGCGCGGCGGGATGGCTCGTCACGGCCACCGTCTCGGCACTGCTGGGGCTGGCCGTCGGCGCCGTGCTGGTCCCGCTGGTGGGCCGGATCGCGATGCCGCTGCTGGAGCGGCTGCGCCGGAAGCCCGCCTGACTTTACAGCCCGCGGGCGCGGGCCGACCCTGCCTCTTCCGCTTCAGGAAGAGGATCGCATGCTCAGGCTGCTCGGCCGGAAAAACGCCTACAACGTCCGCAAGGTGCTCTGGCTGCTGGACGAGCTCGGCCTCGCCTTCGAGCAGGAGGATTGGGGCCGCGACTTCCGGCCGACCAATGTGCCGGAATTCCTCGCCCTCAATCCCTTCGGCACGGTGCCCGTGCTGGTGGATGGCGAGGCGGCGATCCGCGAATCCCACGTCATCCTGCGCTACCTCGCCTCGCGCGAGCACGCCTGGTCCTTCTACCCGCGCGGCCTCGTCGAGCGCGCGCAGGTGGAGGCCTGGATGGACTGGGTCGCCTACGACATGACGGTGGCCATGCGCGGCGCCTATCTCGGCGGCGAGCTGGGGCTGGAGCCCTGGCGCCAGCCGCAGTTCCTCGAGGTCGGCCGCGCGGAATACGCGAAGCGGATGGGCCAGCTGGACGCCGCCTTGGCCGGCGGGCAGCCCTTCCTGGCGGGGCACGAGATCACCCTGGCCGATATCCCGGCCGGCTTCGTCGTGCACCGCTGGTTCTCGATGTCGAAGCTGCCGGAACGGCCGGAGCTGCCCGCGCTCGCCGCCTATTACGAAAGGCTTTCCGAGCGGCCGGCCTTCCGTCGCCACATCCGCAATGGCCTGCCTTGAGGGGTCCAGGGCAGAAAGCCGTGGCGGGAGAGGTGAGAGGGCGGAGCCCTCTCATCCCTCAGACGTTCAGCCCATAGATCCGCGCCGCCGTCCCTGAGAACAGCGCCGTCTTCTCCGCCGCGCTGGCGCCGGTGGAGATCCGCTTGAAGGCGTTCCACAGCGCCGCATAGCCGCACATGCCCTTGTCCACGGGGAAGTTGCTCTCGTACATGCAGCGGTCCGCGCCGAAGAGCTCGATGCAGGTCTCGATCTGCGGACGCCAATCCGCCGCAAGCTCCTCGGAGCTCGGCGGCAGGTCGCGCAGATGCCACTGCTTGCCGCTGATCTCCATCGCAAGGCCACCGAGCTTCACCATCACATTCGGCAGCTCGGCGAGCTTCTCCATGGCGCCGCGCCATTCCGCGAAGACCTCCGCCTCCCGGCCGGCATAGGGGCCGACGCCGATCTGGCCGCCGCAATGGTCGATGACGACGGTGGTGCCCGGCGCGGCGCGCGCAACCTCCCACACCAGCGGCAGCTGCGGATGATAGGCCCAGACGTCGAGCGTCAGGCCCAGCTCGCCCAGGCGCTTCGCGCCATCCCGGAAGGCCGGATCGGCCAGCGGGCCGGGCGGCGCGATCTCGAGGTTGCTGCGCACGCGCGGCGAGGGATCCCAGGCCGTGCGGTTGCGCACGCCCTTGAAGCGGCCGCCGGACAGCGCGACGTGCTCCTCCAGCAGCGGCGTCACGCGATCGCCGAGCGTCAGGTCCACGAGGCCGACGAGACCGGCGCAGGCCCGCGTCTTCCCGGACTCCGACGCCTGGGCCAGCGCCGTCATGAAGCGCGTCTCGCCCAGCGGGCGCCGCGCGAGCTCCGCCGCCTCGTCGTACATCGAGGCGCATTGGATGAAGACGGTGGCGCGGATGTCATGGCCCGTGGCCGTGTCGGCCAGCAGGTCGGGCAGGAGGTAGGTCTCGCCGTGGCGGTCCCAGATGTGGTGGTGCGGATCGATGATCGGCAGGCCGGGCTCCAGGATCGGCTCCTGTCGCCGGGCCAGCCAGGCCTCGTCGATGGCGACGTGGCCGCCGGCGGTCAGCTTCGTGGTCATGCGCGCTACTCCAGTCGGATGTTCGCTTCGGCGATGAAGCGCGCCCAGCGCGCCGTCTCGCCGCGGAAGAAGGTGTCGAACTGCGCGGGCGTATTGGGCTCGGCCGTCAGGTCGCCGTTGCGCAACGTCTGCTGGATATCCGCCTCGGCGACAATCTCGTTGAGCAGGGCGCTGAGCCGTTGGACGATCTCGGGCGGCGTGCCGGTGCGCACGAAGATGCCGTTCCACTCCGCCGTCTCGAAGCCCGGCAGCGTCTCGGACATGGCGGGCAGGTCGGGCAGCGCGTTGATGCGTGGCGTGCCGGCCGTATGCGCCAGCGCGCGCACGCTGCCCGCGCGGACATGCGCGACGGAGCTGTTCACATTGCCGAAGTACAGCTTGATGGAGCCCGCCAGCAGGTCGGACATGGCGGGCCCGCCGCCGCGATAGGGCACATGGTTCACCTGCACGCCGGCGCCGCGCGTGAAGAGCTCCAGCACCAGGTGCTGCATGGAGCCGATGCCCGAGGAGCCGGCGGCGAAATTGCCGTTCGCCGTGCGGAGCAGCGCGATCAGCTCGGGCAGCGTGCGCGCCGGCACGCTGGGATGGACCATGGCGAGCTGCGGCACGCTCATCGTCTTGAAGACGGGCTGGAATTCCCGAAGCGGCGAGAAGCGCAGGTCCGGCATGAGGGCCGGCGTGATCGAGATCGGCGTGGACTCGTTCATGATCGTGTAGCCGTCGGCCGGCGCCTGGATCACGGCCTGCTCGCCGATGGTGCCGGTGGCGCCGCCGCGATTCTCCACGACGAAGGGCTGGCCGGTCTTCTGGGACAGCGCATTGGCGTAGATACGGCCCGTGAGGTCGGCCGCGCCGCCCGCCGGCCAGGGCACGACCATGCGGACGGGCCGGTTGGGCCAGGGCGCCTGGGCGAGGACCGGAGTGGCGAGAACGGCGGCGGAGCCTGTGAGGATCGAACGGCGGGACATCGCCGGAAGCGGGTTCGACATGCGGATGTTTCCCTCCTGGCCGCGCCGGTCGGGCGCGGAATTCGGGCCAACATGTCAGGCCCCGCCGCGCCGCGCCAGATCGGGGGCGCAGAGCGGCGAAGGCGTTAGGAGCCGGCAGCGGAGGCCGGCTCCCTATAAGGACTTCAGGCGACGCCGAGCAGCGGCTTGCGCGCGACGCAGAAGGCCTCGACGGCGGCGATGTAGCGGGCGCATTCCGCCTCGCCGACCGGCAGGCTCAGCGCCGTCATGCCGCGGCGCGCGATGTAGATCCCGGCCGCCATGAGGTCGAGGAAGAAGAGCTCCCGCACGCCTTCCTCGGTCGCCGACTGCGTATAAGGACGCAGGATCGGCTCGCTGCGGAAATGCGGCTGCGTCATGCTGCCGACGCCGGTGAACTGCATCGCCACGCCATGCTTGCGGCACACGGCGTTGAGCGCGTCGCGCAGCGCGTCACCCCGCGCACGATGCGCTTCCGAGGCCTCCTCGGTGAAGATCTCGCCCATCGCGACCACGCCGGCCGACATGGAGAGCACGTTGTTGTTGAAGGTGCCGCCATGCGGCAGCGCCTTCGGATGCGCCGGGTCATAGACCGCCATGATGTCCTTGCGTCCGCCGAAGGCGCCGAAGGACATGCCGCCCGCGATGTACTTGCCGAGCGTCGTGAGGTCCGGCGTGATCCCATGCAGCTTCTGCAGGCCGCCGGCGCTGTGGCGGCTGGTCATCACCTCGTCGAAGGTGAGGACGATGCCGTGCGCCGTCGCCTCGTCGCGCAGCATCTGCAGGAACTCGCGGCTCGCCGGGATGCAGCCGCCAGCGCCGATCATGGGCTCGACGATGATCGCGGCCAGTTCGTCCTTGTGCTCGCGGATCAGCGCGCGCGTCGCCTCGATGCCGTTGTAGGGCGCGAGCGTCACCGGGAAGGGTGCGTTCACCGGGCTGCCGCCGCCGGCGAAGGTCATCATGCCGCCGTGGTAGCCGCCGTTCATCGCCAGAAGGCGCTGACGGCCCGTGAAGGCGCGCGCGGCCGAGAAGGCGAAGAGATTTGCCTCGGTACCGCTGTTGGTGAAGCGCACCAGCTCGATGGAGGGGAAGCGGGCGCAGATGATGCCGGCGAAGACCGACTCCCGCTCGCCGGCGGCGGCGAGGTTCAGGCCGCGGCCGATCGCGCCCTCGATGGCCTTGAGGATGCGCGCTTCGGAATGCCCGAAGAGACCGGCCGTATACTCGCCGCAGAGGTCGAGATAGTCGTGGCCGTCGATGTCCTTCATGTAGCAGCCCTGCCCGCTCTCCATCGCGGTCGGGAAGGGCGAGTAGTAGAGCGTCGAGCGGGTATTGCCGCCCGGCATCACCTGCTTCGCGCGCTCATAGGCGGCGGCGCTCTTCGGGCGGGCGGCGATATAGGCCTCCCGCGCCTCGGCAAGCGCGGTGTCGAGGTCGGTGTTGCGCGGGGCGATCACGGTATCGAGCGGCGGCATGGGTCTTGTCCTCGGATTCTTATTATTGCCAGAGCCAGGAGATATGCAGGCCGCCGTCGGTCCAGAGGCGGTTCAGGCCGCGCTCCATGCCCAGGCCGCCCGGGCCGGCCGTGCGGTCGAAGACCTCGCCGTAATTGCCCACCTGGCGGATGATGTCATAGGCGAAGTTCGCGGAGACGCCGAAGCCCACGCCGACATTGTCGGTCAGGCCCAGGAAGCGGCGGACCTGCGGATCGGTGGCGGTGCGGCGCTGCTCCTCGACATTCGCGCGCGTCAGGCCGAATTCCTCGCCCTGGATCATGGCGAAGACCGCCCAGCGCGTCAGCGCGGCCCATTCCGCATCGCCGTTGCGGACGAGGATGCCGTGCATCTCCTTCTGGATCAGGTCGGGCAGCAGGACCAGCGCCGACGGATCCGGCGAGGCGAGCCGGTTGGCCGAGAGGTTGATCATGTCGTTGGTGATGCCGTCGCAGCGATTGGCGTTGAAGGCGGCGAGCACGGCCTGCGGCGTGTCGAAGGAGATGATCCGGAAGCGGACGTTGCGGGTCCGGCCCCAGTCCTCGAGATTGCGCTCGTTGATGCTGCCCTGGGTGCCGCAGATGGTGGCGCCGTCCATCTCGCCCACGCGGGTCGCACCGGTGCGGCGGTGCACGAGGACGCCCTGGCCCGTGTAGAAATGCGCGACCGTCTGGTTCAGGCCCAGCGTGCTGTCACGCGAGAGCGAGAGGGCGGTGGTGCGGGACAGCATGTCCACTTCGCCCGACTGCAGCGCCGTGAAGCGCGTCTGCGCCGTCGTGGGCACGAAGCGGACCTTCTCGGGGTCGCCGAAGACGGCCGTGGCGACCGCGCGGCAGATCTCCGCATCGAAGCCTTGCCAGCGGCCCGAGCTGTCGGCCAGCGACATATGCGCGACGCCGACGGAGACGCCGCAGCGCACATGGCCGTTGCGGCGCACGGCATCGAGCGTGGCGCCCGCGAAGGCCGGCGCGGCGGTGAGGAAGAGGGTAGCGGCAGCCGCGACCAAGGGGCGGAGCATGGCGTAACGCAAGAGGACGAACTCCCTTTCTGGGCCTGGCTCGGACGGCCACCGGCATAGTGTGATCACGATATGACAGAGAGCGTAATCACGTCTGAGGGCTTCCGCAATCGGGATCTGTGGCCAGCAAGCGGATCGGCCGTTGCTGAAGAGGAAAGCATGAACCTTCCATGCCTGGACACCTTGCGCGCGCCCCTCCGGATGGCCCATCCTTTCGCCTATGCCCTTACTCGCGAGAATGGCGGGCCCACCCCGTGGGCCGGCGCGGGGCCTCGCGCTTGGCGCCGCTTCCTTCGCCGTGGCCTTCCTGCTGCGGCAGGCCGCGAGCATCGAGGGCGCGCCTTTCGCCTCCTTCTTCCTCGCCATCGGCGTCACGGCTGCCTTCGCCGACTGGCGGCCGGCCGCCGCGGTGCTGACCTCCTCGGTGGCGGCGATCTGGTACTTCGTGCTGCCGCCCGACCGTTCCTTCGACCTGCTCTGGCCGCAGGGTGCCGTCGCCGTCGGTTCCTTCGCCCTGGTGGCCGGGGCGCTGATCGTGCTCGTCGAGCTCGTCCGGGCGGGCGCCGCGCAGCTCCGGGCGCAGCGCGAGGAGATCGACCGGCTGCTCGCGCATGAGCGCCACCTCCGCCAGGAGCTCCAGCACCGGATGGCGAGCAGCATCCAGTCGCTGGCCGCCGTCCTTTCCCTCCAGGCCTCGCGCGTCTCCAGCGTGGCGGAAGCGCAGGTCGCCCTCGCCGATGCCGTCCAGCGGCTGCACAACGTCGCCCTCGTGCATCGCCGCATGAAGGACCCCGAACTGGCCGGCGAGCGGCTGGCCGAGGCGCTGGACGCGCTGACGCTGGACCTGCTGCGCTCGGTCGGCCGCAGCGACGTCGCCGTCGAGGTGGTGGTGGAGGCCTCGCCGCTCGAGCATGGCGCGGCCATCCTGGTGGCGATGACGGTCGTCGAGGCCGTCATGAACAGCGTCCGGCACGGTTTTGGCGACCGGCCGGGCGGCACCATCTCGGTCGCGCTGCGGCAGGAGGGCGCGACCCTGAGCCTGACCGTGGGCGATGACGGCCAGGGCCTCTGCGGCGTGCTGCAGGACGCCCCGCGCTTCGGCGTGACCATCATGGAAGGCTTCGCCCAGCGGCTCGGCGGCGAATTCCACCTGGAGAACGTGCCCGGCGGTGGGGCGCGAGCCGTCCTCAACTTTCCCTCGCCGGCAACCCAGAGGCCCATTCCGCGTTTGAACGCGTGACACCCGATCCTGGGAGGCCCCGATGCTCGCTTTCGCGCGACCGATGAAAGTCCACACGAACGAGGGCACCGTCTTCGCCCAATACGCCATGGTGCCGAAACGCCGGGGCGAGCCCTGGTGGATCGTCTACCGGGGCCAGGACGGCGCCTGGTTCACCGCTATGGTCGAACGGGACCAGATGTCCCTCTGAGGAGGGAAGCGGAGCTCCTCCACCGACCGCTCACCACGGTTCGCCCATAATTCATCATTGGTTCGCCCGAAATCGCGCCGAAGCTGCGGCCCGCGTGATTCTCGGGTCGCGCCGCATTTTCAGGAGCCTCCTCATGATTACGGTCGCAAAGGTCTTCGAGGACCGCGCCGCCGCCACCAAGGCGACGGAGGAGCTGGATTCGCTTCATCTGCCCGGCCTGGAGGTCAGCCTCGCCGAATCGGCCGAAGATTCTTCCAGTGCCACCCGTACCGGTTCCTCGGTCGGCGCCGTACTCGGAACGGGCGCGGGCGTGCTGGCCGGCGTGGGGGCGCTGGCCCTCCCAGGTTTCGGGCCGATCCTGGCTGCCGGCTGGTTCGCGACCGTGCTCACGGCGGCCGGCATGGGTGCTGCGACGGGCGGCCTGATCGGCGCCCTGACCGCGCAAGGCATTGGCGAGACGGAGGCAGGGCAGTACAGCGAGCGCCTGCGCCAGGGCGGTACCCTGGTGATCGTCCGCGCCGGCGACGCCACTCAGGCCTCGAACGTCGAATCCATCCTGGGGCGCCACCACCCCGTGGCCGCTGCAGAAGCGACGGCCACCGGACCGCGGCAATCCTGAGGAAAGGCGCGCCCATGCAGCGACGCAAGCTTCTCTTCACCGCCGGAGCCGGTGCCTCTCTCTTGGTCGGGGGGGCCGCCGGCAAGGCCCAGACACTTCCCTCGGACCAGCAGGGCCCGGCGCCCTTCAACGCCGAAACGGTGTCGGAACTGGCCCGCACCATCGCCGGCCAGCCTTATCGCCGGCGCCAGTCGCCGCTTCCGCGCCAGTTCGACCGCCTGGACTATGACGGCTACCGCAAGGTGCGCTTCGACGCGGCCCAGGCCTGGTGGTCGGAGCCGGATTCGCCCTTTCGCCTCCAGCCGCATCATCGCGGCTTCCTGTTCAAGGACCGCGTGGACCTCTTCGAGGTCGCGGAGGGGCAGGCCACGCCGCTGCGCTTCCGCGCCTCGCAGTTCCGTTACGAGGACGTGCAGGCTCCGGGCGAGGACGAGGATCTCGGCTTCGCAGGCTTCCGCCTGCTGAGCCCGCTGAACCGGCCCGACCATTTCGACGAGCTCTGCTCCTTCCTGGGCGCGAGCTATTTCCGGGCCCTGGGGCGCGGCAATGTCTACGGCCTCTCGGCACGGGGCCTCGCCATCCGGACGGCCGATCCGCAAGGCGAGGAATTCCCCGCCTTCACGGCCTTCTGGATCGAGAAGCCCAAGGCGGGCGACACCGCCGCCGTGGTCCATGCGCTGCTGGAGAGCCAGAGCCTGGCCGGCGCCTATCGCATCGCCATCACGCCCGGCGAGACCACGACGATGGAGGTGCAGGCCAAGCTCTTCGCGCGGCAGGACGTGACGGCGCTGGGTATCGCGCCGGCCACCAGCATGTTCTTCTTCGGCCCGCAGGATCGCGACGGGGTGAGCGACTATCGCCCCGCCGTCCATGATTCGGACGGGCTGATGATGCGTACCGGCCAGGTCGAGCAGATCTGGCGCCCGCTTTCCAACCCGCGAGACCTCCAGGTCAGCGGCTTCCAGGACGCGTCGCCGCGCGGCTTCGGCCTCCTGCAGCGCGCGCGCGCCTTCTCCGAATACCAGGACCTCGACGCCGAGTACCACCGCCGCCCGAACCTCTGGGTCGAGCCGCTCCAGGACTGGGGCGCTGGTGAGGTGCGGCTCGTCGAGATCCCGACTCAGAGCGAGATCCACGACAACATCGCCGCCTTCTGGTCCCCCGCGGAGCCGCTCAAGGCCAATACGCCGTTGGAGCTGCGCTACCGGCTCCACTGGTCGGGCCAGGAGCCCGGCGACGGCCGGCTGGTGCGCTTCGCCACCACCCGCATCGGCGCGGCCGGCGACGGCAAGGCACGGCTCTTCGTCCTGGACATCACGCCGGTCCCGACCGGGCCCAATGCCACGCTGCCGGAGGCGGCCGTGGAGAACAGCGCGGGCACGCTGCGCAACGTGGTGCTGCACGCCAATCGCGAGACCGGCGGCATGCGCCTGTCCTTCGAGCTGGATCCCGGCAACACAAGGGTGGTCGAGCTGCGCGCGCGCCTGCGGCGGGGCGAGACCCCGATCTCCGAGACATGGGCGTTTCGATGGACGGCATGAGCCGGGGGAGGCCCGGCCTCGAGCTCCTGCCGCCGGAAGCCCCCATGGCCATGCCGGCACAGGACCTCGCCCGGGCGCCACGGCCGGTCGTGACGTCCCGTCCCTCGGCACCGCCCCTAATGTGGCTGCGGCGCCTGCTGGTGATCGGCGGCGCGCTGGCCTTCACCTTCATCGCGACCAGCGAAATGTCGCTGGTGCTCGGCCTCTCGCGCTGGAGCCTGATGGGCGTCGTGCTGACGGCCTTCTTCGCCATGCTCTTCATCTGGATCGCGTTGGCCTTCACCAGCGCGGTGGCCGGCCTGTTCTCCATGGGCGTGGTAACCGATCCGCTCGGCCTGCGGGCGCCGGCGCCTCCGCCGCGATCGCGCACCGCCCTTCTGGTGCCGATCTACAATGAGAGCGTGCCGCATTGGCGCGCGACCCTCTCGGCCATGCGCGCCTCCTTCGAGGAGGCCGGGGCGTCCTCGACCTTCGACATCTTCCTGCTGAGCGACAGCACGGATGCCGCGATCCGCGACGCGGAGGGCGAGGCGGCCCTGGCCATGGCGCAGGAGGCCGGCCCCGCCGTCCATTACCGCCACCGCCCGCAGAATACCGGCCGCAAGGCCGGGAATATCGAGGAATGGGTCCGCCGCTTCGGGGGCGCCTATCCGCAATTCCTCATCCTCGACGCCGACAGCCTGATGGAGGCCGGGACCGTCGTTTCCCTCGCGGCCGCGATGGAGCGCCATCCGGATGTCGGCCTCATCCAGACGCTGCCGCTGCTCCAGGGCGGCGAGACGTTTTTCGCGCGCCTCCAGCAGTTCGCGGGCCAGGTCTATGGCCCCCTGATCGCCCAGGGGCTCGCCTGGTGGTCCGGCGCGGACTGCAACTACTGGGGCCACAATGCGATGATCCGCACGGAGGCCTTCGCCAGCGCGGCGGGCCTGCCGCGCCTGCCCGGCCGCAAGCCCTTCGGCGGCGAGATCCTGAGCCACGACTTCGTCGAGGCCGCGCTGATGCGGCGCGCCGGCTGGGCCATCCACCTCGCCCCGCTGCTGGGCGGCAGCTACGAGCAGGGCCCGCCCACCCTGCCCGATCTCGCGGTGCGCGACCGGCGCTGGTGCCAGGGCAACCTGCAGCACAGCGCGGTGATCGGCACGGCCGGGCTGCATCCGCTGAGCCGGCTGCACATGGCGACCGGCATCGCCGCCTATCTCAGCGCACCCTTCTGGCTAGCCTTCCTGATCCTCGGCCTCGCGGTCTCGCTGCAGGCCCATTTCCTGCGGCCCGACTATTTCCCGAACAGCCACGCGCTCTTCCCGCAATGGCCCATCGTCGATCCGGAGCGCGCGCTCTGGGTCTTCGCGGTGACGCTGCTGCTTCTGCTGGCGCCCAAGTTCATGGCACTTGCGGCGCTCATCCTCCGGCGACGCGGGGCGGGCGCGCTTCGCCTGCTGGCCGGCGGCGTGCTGGAGATCCTCGTCTCCTCGCTGCTCTCGCCCGTGACCATGCTGACCCAGGCGCAGCAGGTCGTGGGCATCCTGTTGGGGCGGGATGGCGGCTGGACCACCCAGCGCCGCGAGGGCGAGGCGATCTCCCTGCGCGCGGCCTTCCGCCTCTCCCGCGCGCATCTGGTGCTCGGCGTGACGCTGGCGGGCCTCGCCTTGGCGATCAACCCGCTCCTCGCCGCCTGGATGGCGCCCGTGCTGCTCGGCCTGCTGCTGGCGCCCTGGCTCATCTCCTGGACGTCGAGCGTGCGGATCGGGGAATGGTTCCGCGCGCGCGGGCTGCTCACCGTGCCGACGGAGGAGGCGCCCAGCCGCGTGCTGCGCCTCGCCGCGCAGGCGCAGCACGCGGCGGAAGAAACCCCGGTACGCGCCGGGGAGCGATGGACCGCGGCCGGGGCCTGACCGGCCCCACGACCTATTCGGCGGCTTCGGTCTTCGCCGGGCCGCCGGCGACGTGGCGGTTCTCCGGGCGCGGAATGCCCAGATGCTCCCGCAGCGTGGTGCCGGTATAATCCTCGCGGAACATCCCGCGGCGCTGCAGCTCCGGCACCACCTTGTCCACGAAGTCCTGCAGGCAGGTCGGCATCACCGGGAAGGTGACCATGAAGCCGTCGCAGGCGCCGGCCTCCACCCATTCCTGCATCACATCGGCCACCTGCGCAGCCGTGCCGCAGAAGGTCGCCTTGCTGCGGTTGTAGCGCATGGCCACCTGGCGCAGCGTCAGGCCCTGGCCGATGAGGCCCACGATCTCGGCGAAATAGGCCTGGTGGTGGTTGGCCGATTTGGGGATGCGGCGCTCGGGCACCGGCTCGTCCAGCGGCAGGTCGGAGAGGTCGGTCTCCAGGTCCTGGCTGACGCGCAGCACGCCGACCGAAGGGTGCAGCATCTCCTGGTATTGCAGGTGGCGGGCCTCGGCCTCCTCCTGCGTGTCGCCGACGATGACGGTGATGCCGCCCAGGATCTTCAGGTTGTCCCGCGCGCGGCCATACTTCGCCATGCGGCCCTTCAGGTCGTCATAGAACTTCACCGCCTCCTCGATCGTGGCGGAGGTGCCGAAGACGACCTCGGCCGTCTCCGCCGCGAGCTCCTTGCCCGTATTGGACGCGCCGGCCTGGATGATGACGGGATGGCCCTGGGGCGAGCGGGCGAGGTTGAGGCCGCCATTCACCCGGAAGTGCTTCCCCTCATGAGCCACGACGTGGAAGCGCGCGGGGTCGAAGGTGAGCTTCTGCTCCCGGTCGTTGATGAAGGCGTCGTCCTGCCAGCAGTCCCAGAGCTTCTGCACGACCTGCACGAATTCATGGGCGCGGGCGTAGCGTTCGGCATGCGGGGCGAGCTTGGCGTGGCCGTAGTTCCGCGCCGCATAGTCGTTGGCCGAGGTCACCACATTCCAGCCGGCGCGCCCGCCCGAGATATGGTCCAGCGAGGCGAAGGAGCGCGCGACGTTGTAGGGCTCGTTGAAGCTGGTCGAGACGGTGGCGCCGAGGCCGATGCGGCGGGTGGCGCCGGCCACGGCCGCAAGCATGGTCAGCGGCTCCAGCTGGTTCATGAAGCTGGGCGCATGACTCCACATGCGCATGTTGTCCACGCGGACGGTCGGCGTATCGGCGATGAAGAAGAGGTCGAACTTCCCCTGCTCCGCGATCTGCGCCATGCGCTGCCACCAGGCGATATCGGTCCCGGCATCCGGCTGCGCCTCGGGCGCGAGCCAGGCGGCGAGGTGATTGCCGTTGGGCTGCACCAGCGTGGCCAGGGCGATTTTCTTCGGTGCGGACATCGACGGCGTACCTGCTTGATTCTGGACGACGGCCGGGCCGCCCTTCACGAAGGGGCCATCCTACCGCAGCTCGCGGCGAAGTTGTCACCCCGCCCCGCATCGCTGCGGCGCGGTGGCCTCAGAAGAGGGCCGCGCCCAGGATCAGGACAAGCCCGACCATGCTGGCCATGAAGGCGAGGGTGCGGACGACAGGAACGCCGAAAGCGTAGAGCGGCAGATACAGGATGCGGCCGCCCAGCCAGAGCCAGGCCCCATAGGCGGTCCAGGCGTTCTCCAGCCCGGCCGCATGAACGATCAGCACCGCCGCGACCAGGATGGGGAAGGTCTCGAAGAAATTGGCCTGGGCCCGGGCGAGCCGCTCGGCGAGCGGGCCGGCCGGGGGCATCTCCGCATCGCGCGGGCCGAGGTTCCACGTCGCGCCATAGACGAGCGTCCTGGCGACGGCTGGGGCGAAGATGTGGACGAGGCCGAGGACGCAGCCCCAGGCCAGGACGGTGAGGCCGGCCGTCATGGTGCGCGCCCGGAGGGCAGCAGCATGGGCCGGCCCATGGCGCGCCAGCGGGCGACGTTGCGGTTGTGCTCGTCGAGCGTGCGGGCGAAGGCATGCCCGCCCGTGCCGTCGGCCACGAAATAGAAGGCATCCGTCGTCTCGGGCCGGGTGGCCGCGCGCAGCGCCTCGCGCCCGGGCGAGGCGATCGGGCCCGGCGGCAGGCCGCGGATGCGGTAGGTGTTGTAGGGATGCGGCGTGTCGAGATCGGCGCGCGTCAGGGCCCGGTCCAGCGGCGCGCCCTGGGTGACGCCATAGGCCACCGTCGGGTCGGATTGCAGCATCATCCCGCGCCGCAGGCGGTTCACGAAGACGCCGGCCACCTGTCCGCGCTCGGCCGCCACGCCGGTTTCCTCCTCGATGATGGAGGCGAGGACGAGGGCTTCGCGCGGGGTGGCCAGTGGCAGGTCCGCGGCACGGCTGGCCCAGGCCTCGGCCAGCGCCTGGTCCATCGCCGCCGTCGCGCGGCGCACGATGGCGGCCCGGGTATCGCCGCGCTCGAAGACATAGGTCTCCGGCAGCACGGCGCCCTCCTCCAGGGGGGGCACCTCGCCCGTCAGGCCCTCGGTCCGCTCGAGGATAGCGGCGATCTGCTGGGCGGTCAGCCCTTCGGGAATGGTGAGCCGATACTGCACCACGCGCCCCTCGCGGAGGATGTGCAGCACTTCGGTCATGGTGACATGCGGCTCGAAGGCGAATTCGCCGGCACGCAGCGGCCCGCGGTCGCGGGTGGCCCAGGCGGCGGCGGCAAAGATGCGCGGCTCGGCCACGACATTCTTCGCGTGGAGCATGGCGGCGATGGCCTCGATCCCACCGCGCGGGATCACGACCCGCGTGGGGGCCTCAAGCGGGCCCGGCCTGGAAAAGGTGCCCCATCCCCAGATCCCGGCCCCACAGGCCAGGAAGAGAACGAGGGCGCCGAGGACACCCAGAAGTCGAAGCATATCGGTCTAAAGCCGCGCCAGCCCGAGAGGTTGCGGCGCGGCTTTGCGCACGCGCCTAGGGCGCGGCGCGGAAAATCACCGAGGCGTTGGTGCCGCCGAAGCCGAAGCTGTTCGACAGCGCCACGTCGATCTTCCGCTGCTGCGCCACCTTCGCCACGCGATCGATCGGGCTTTCGCGCGAGGGATCGTCGAGGTTGAGGGTGGGCGGCGCCACGTTGTCGCGGATGGCAAGGATGGAGAAGATCGCCTCCACCGCGCCGGCCGCGCCCAGCAGGTGCCCGATCGCCGACTTGGTGGACGACATGGCGAGGTTCTTGGCGGCATCGCCGAAGATCCGCTCCACGGCGCCGAGCTCGACATCGTCCGCGAAGGTCGAGGTGCCATGCGCGTTCACGTAGTTCACGGCCTCCGGCGCCACGCCGGCATCGCGCAGGGCGGCCTTCATGGCACGGAAGGCGCCGTCGCCGTCATCCGGCGGCGCGGTGATGTGATAGGCGTCGCCGGACATGCCGTAGCCGATCACTTCGCCATAGATCTTGGCGCCGCGCTTCTTGGCGTGCTCCAGCTCCTCGAGGACGAGGACGCCAGCGCCCTCCCCCATCACGAAGCCGTCGCGATCCTTGCTCCAGGGGCGCGAAGCCGTGGCCGGCGCGTCGTTGAAGCCGGTGGACAGCGCGCGGGAGGCGCAGAAGCCGCCGATGCCGAGCTCGCAGATCGCGGCCTCGGCGCCGCCGGCCACCATCACCTCGGCATCGCCGAGCGCGATGAGGCGCGAGGCATCACCGATAGCATGCACGCCGGTCGCGCAGGCGGTCACGGCCGAGTGGTTCGGGCCCTTGAAGCCGTAGCGGATCGAAACATGGCCGGAGGCCAGGTTCACCAGCGAGGCAGGGATGAAGAAGGGAGAGATGCGTCGCGCACGGTTCTCGACGACGAGCGCCGCGGTCTCCTGGATGGTCTGGAGTCCGCCGATGCCCGAGCCGATCATCACGCCGGTCGCGCAGCGATCCGCCTCGGCTTCCGGCATCCAGCCGGAATCCTCGACCGCCTCGACGGCCGCCACCAGCGCGAGCTGGATGAAGCGGTCCATCTTCTTCTGGTCCTTGACGGGGATCCATTCGGCCAGGTCGAGCTTGCCGTCGGCCTTGGTGCCGGCGGGCACCTGACCGGCGATACGCGCCGGAAGGTCCTTGGTGTCGAAGGCCTGGATGGCGGAGATGCCGCTTTCGCCGTTCGTCAGGCGGTTCCAGACATTCTCGATCCCGAGCCCGAGCGGGCTCGCGATCCCCATGCCGGTGACCACGACGCGGCGCGGCGCGAAGCCCTGCGCGAACACGTGACGTTCCCTACCCTGGAAGAGAAATCAGGCCGCGGCCTGCTGCTTCTCGATGAACTCGATGGCGTCCTTGACGGTCTGGATCTTCTCCGCCGCGTCATCGGGAATCTCGACACCGAAGGCCTCTTCGAAGGCCATGACCAGCTCGACCGTATCGAGGCTGTCCGCGCCGAGGTCGTCGATGAACGAGGCCTCCGGGGTCACCTTGGCCTCTTCGACGCCCAGATGCTCCACGACAATCTTCTTCACCTTGTCGGCGGTCTCGCTCATTACCTGTCTCCTGCTGCCGGAGGGCCGGCTCGGTGCCCCGGCGCCGGCCGGGGCGGATTAGAATGTGTCGTCCGGGCGCACCTAGGCCGGCGCGCGTCCTGTGGCAAGCCCGGAGCCTCGTATTCTCGCACACCCCAAGGCAGCGGGGCTCGTTCACATCACGCTTCAGTAGATTACGGTTTCAACAGGTGGCAGGCCAGGGGTTTCGACGTCAAGTCGTCTCAACCCGTCAGCCGCGCGAAGGGCGGCCAGAGGACCGCAAGTTCCGCGCGATAGACCCAGAGGGCCGCGACCCCGCCGATCACCAGCGCGAGGCTGACCGCCCAGGCCGTGGACAGCGCCGAGCCGCCCCCTCGGCGCGAGGCCTCCGGCAGGCGCCGGTCGGCGAGGCCGGGCGGCGTCGCCGATGAGGGCGCCGCTTCAAGGCGCGTCGGCGCAGAGGCCGAGGAAAAGGAAATGGCACCGGGCGCATCGACGGGCGCCGGCCCGGCCGGCACGGGCTCGACCGGGGGCGGAGGCGCGGTCAACGGCGCCGAAGACAGCCAGTCCTGCCCGGTGGCGGCCAGCGCCCCGGCGGCCTGCGGCACCCAGCTCTTCATGCAGGCGACGCAGCGCACGGCCTTCCGGCCATCGGCCAGCGAATCCGGGACGCGATAGGTCGCGCCGCAATGGGGGCAAGCTATGTCCATCTGGGCTTCGCATGTGCCAAGGCGGCGGCCATCCTGCAACCACTGGTTTGCCTTATAGGGAAGGCAGCGGCGAAACTCCCCCCATGGTGCGTTTTTCCCGAGTCGGCCTGCGATACCCCGAAGGGGGTGGGGCCTGGGCGCTCAGCGGCCTCGATTTCATGCTGGAGCCCGGCAGCTTCACCTGGCTCCTCGGCCCGTCGGGCGCCGGAAAATCCAGCCTGCTGCGGCTCATGCATCTTTCCCTTCGCGCTTCCGACGGCGAGGTGGAGGTGCTCGGCGCCAATATCGCGCGCCTGCCCCGGCGTGCCCTGCCGGCATTGCGGCGACGGATCGGCGTTGTCTTCCAGGACTATCGCCTGCTGCCGCACCTCTCGGTCTTCGAGAATGCCGCGCTGCCGCTCCGCATCCAGGGCATCCCCGAGGCCCGGCTGACCGCGGATGTGCGCGAGATCCTGCGCTGGGTCGGCCTGCTCGAGCGCGCGGACGCCTCGCCCAGCACGCTCTCCGGCGGCGAGCAGCAGCGCCTTGCCCTTTCCCGCGCCGTGGTCGCGCGGCCGGCGCTGCTGGTCGCCGACGAGCCGACCGGCAATCTCGACGACGCCCAGGCCCGCCGCGTCATCACCCTGCTGCGCGAGATGCACCGCCTCGGCACCACCGTGATCGTGGCGACGCATAGCGAGGTGCTGCCCGTGGAATATCCCGCCGCCGCGCTCCGCCTGGAGTCGGGAAGGCTGGTGAGCCATGGCTGACATCCCGCGCCTGCGTCATCTCAAGGGACGGGACCCCCTCGGCCTGCGCCGCGCCCTGGCCGACCGGCTGCTGCCCGCGCTGGTGGGCGCCATGGCGCTGCTCGCCGCCCTCGGCCTTGCGGGCGCGCAGGGCGCAGGGCGCCTCGCCGAGCGCTGGCAGGCCGGGGCCTCGGGGCAGCTCCTTCTGCAACTTCCCTCCGACGCCGATGCGGGAGCGATCGCCGAAAGACTCGCCCAGCTGCCGGGAACCGTCGAGGCCGCGCTGGTGCCAGAGGAGCGGCTGCGCCAGCTCATGGCGCCCTGGCTTGGCGAGGTGCCCAATCTGCCCCTGCCCCGGATGGTCGCCATCACCCTGCGGCCCGACGCGGATCAGACCTCCTTCCTGGAGGTCGTCCAGGACCTACCGGGGGCTCAGCTCGAAACCCAGGGCACCGCGATCCAGCAGGCGCTGCGCCTCGCCGAGGTGCTGCAGGCGCTGTCGGTCGCGATGCTGGCCGTGGTGGGGCTGGTCGGCGCGGCCCTGGTGACGGTGGCGACGCGCTCGGGCATCGCCGCCCGGCGCGAGACCATCCTGATCCTGCACGAGCTCGGCGCGCGGGACAGCGATATCGCCCGGCGCTTCGCCCGGCGCCTCGCGCAACTCTGCGCCATGGGCGCCCTGGGCGGCGCCGTCGTGGCGGTGCCGGCGCTATGGGCGCTGGCGGATCAGGCGATCCCGGTGGTGCTGGCCCGCGAGGCGACGGCGGCGGACCTCCCCTGGGGCTCCCTCCTGGCGCTGCCGCTGGTGGCGGCCGGCATCGGCTGGCTCACGGCGTGGATCACCCTGCGCGTCTGGCTCCGACGGCTCTGACCGGGCCGTAACCCCGCCGGTCCTGGCAGGCTTGCCCGGAGGCGGCGTTCGGTGCGATGCGGGACCCGATGCGCCTTCTTGTTCTCGATGCCGCCTTGTCCCGATGCCTGGCCGCCCTCGTGGTGGACGGCGCGCTCCACGCCGAGCAAAGCCGGGAGGGCGCGCATGGCCAGGCCGCCGCGCTGCCGCCGCTGGCCGAGGCGGTGCTGGTCGGCGCGCTCGACGCCGTCGCCGTCGTCGTCGGTCCGGGAAGCTTCACCGGTCTGCGCAGCGCCATCGCCCTGGCCGAAGGCATTGCGACGGCGCGGGTCATTCCGCTCGTCGCCGTCACGACCGGCGAGGCGCTGGCCGCGAGCCTGCCGCCCGGCACGGCGGCCTGGGCCGTCACCGAAAATCGCCGGGGCGAGCTGTTCCTGGAACGCTTCGATGCGGATGGAGCGGCCCTGGGCCCGGCCGCGGTCGTCGCGGAACCGGCGCTCCCCCAGCCGGAAGGCCTCGTCTACCTGGTCGGCGACGGCGCGACCCGCGCGGCGGCCCGCATGGCCGCGCGCGGCTGGCCGATTGCCCTCGGCGGCGCCCGGCAGGTCGAGGCCCTGGCCGTGGAGGCCGTGGCGCGCCGCCGGCTCGCGGGCGAATTGCCGGCGCTGGCCGTGGCGCCCGTCTATGTCGAAGCTCCCGCCACCACATGAGGCTGGTCGTCGCCGAGCCGGGCGAGGCCGATCTCCTCGCCACCATCCATGCGACGGCCTTCCCGCCCGAGGCCGCCTGGGACGCCACGACGATCGCCACGCTGCTGGGCCTCGAGGGAACCTTCGGGCTGCGCGCGGACGAGAAGGGCTTCATCCTGGCCCGGCAGACACTCGACGAAGCGGAGATCCTGACCCTGGCCGTGCGCCCCGACGCCCGGCGCGGCGGCATCGCCGCTAAGTTGGTGAAGACGGTGCTCGCCGGGGTCGAGGCAGCGGGCGCGCACTCGATGTTCCTGGAGGTGGCGGAAGACAATACGGCCGCGATCGCCCTCTATGCCGCCTTCGGCTTTACCCGGATCGGGCTGCGCCGTGACTACTACGCGCCCGGTGCCCATGCGCTGGCGATGCGGCTTTCCTTCGCGGGGACAACACCGGGTCTCTCCGCGAAATGAAACTTGTGAATTAAATGTTTAGCCGCCTTTCTTCACCAACAACTTTCCGCTTCCGTCTTCGTTGAACTCCATGACGAGGACTGAATGACCTTGCTCCGCGAAGCTCCGCGGCAAGTTGTCACGCGGCTCGTCACCTTTGAAACGCACCTCAAGAACTTCGCCCGGCTGCATGCGGTCGAGCCGAAGTCGGGCACGCACGAAGGTCATTGGGCAAGTGTCGGCCGATACGTCCACCAATTGACTTGTGGTCATCATTTTATCTTTCCACGCTAGAATCGTCAGCTACAGGAACAAGCATAACAAAGCGCCTTGCGAAATGTGTCCCATCGCCCTAGAAGCTGCGAATTGTTCTATTGGATAGGATCAACGATATGTCAGACAGCTCTTCCGCCGGCGATCTTTTGGGTCTGACCGCGGAAATCGTCTCGGCACATGTGTCGAACAATCCGGTGTCTGTGAACGATCTCTCCGGTCTGATCGTCGAGGTCCATCGTACGCTTTCCTCGCTCGGTTCTGCGCCTGTCCGTACCGAGGTCGAGAAGAAGATGCCCGCCGTTCCGGTCAAGAAGTCCGTGACGCCGGACTATCTGATCTGCCTCGAGGACGGCAAAAAGCTCAAGATGCTGAAGCGCCACCTGCAGACCTCCTACGGGATGACGCCGGACCAGTATCGCGACAAGTGGGGCCTCCCGCCCGACTATCCGATGGTGGCCCCGAACTACGCCAAGCACCGTTCCTCGCTCGCCAAGCAGATCGGTCTCGGTACCCAGTCGCGCAAGGGCGATCAGCCTGCTAAGAACTAACCCCGTCACAATGGTGTGACGGTGACGGCAGGTAGAGGGGGCCGAGCCATTCTCGAAGCGGCATCCCGCATCGAGCGCATGTGCGTCGAGCGCGGCCTGAAAATGACAGGTCAGCGGCGCCTCATTGCGCGCGTCCTTTCCGAGAGCGAGGACCACCCCGACGTAGAGGAGCTCTACCGTCGGGCCGTGGCCCTCGACAGCCGCGTTTCGGTGGCGACGGTCTATCGGACCGTCCGCCTCCTGGAAGAAAAGGGCATCCTGGAGCGCCGCGACTTCGGCGGCGGCCGGGCCCGATTCGACCCCGCCGATCGAGGCATCCATCACCACCTCATCGACGTGGATACCGGCAGCGTGATTGAATTCCAGGATGCCGAGCACGACGCGCTGGCGCGCGAGATCGCGGCGCGCCTCGGCTTCGAGCTCGTCCAGCTTCGCCTCGAGATCTTCGGGCGCAAGGCGGCGCCCGCCGCGACGGACCCCGCAGCCGCGCGGAACGCCCGGCGCAAATGACCGGGCCGCAGCCTTTCGCGGAACTGCGTTCCGGCAATCTCGGCGTCCGCGTCGCGGACCAGGACTGGGAGGTGACCGCCGCCCAGGCCCTGCGCTACCGGGTCTTCTACGAGGAAATGGGCGCCAACCCCGACGCGGCGACGCTGGCCAGCCGCCTCGACGCCGATGCCTATGACGTCGTTGCCGACCATCTCCTCGTCGTCGATCACGACCGCGGCGAGGGCCCGGAAAGCGTGGTCGGCACCTATCGCCTGATCCGCCGCCAGGCGGCCGAGCGCATCGGCCAGTTCTATTCGGCCGACGAATACGACATCACCAATATTCTTAACTATCCTGGCGGCATCCTGGAGCTCGGGCGCTCCTGCACCGATGTCGCCTATCGCACGCGCGGCACGCTGCAGCTGCTGTGGCAGGGCATCGCCGCCTATGTGTTCAATCACAAGATCGCGCTGATGTTCGGCTGCGCGAGCCTGCAGGGCCTCGATCTCGACGCCAATGCGGCGCAGCTCTCCTACCTCGCGCATCACCACCAGGCGCCGCCGAACCTCTGCCCGCGCGCGCTGGACTCCCGCTACAAGTCGATGGACCGGCTGCCGCGCGGCAGCTACGACGCCAAGGCGGCGCTGATGTCACTGCCGCCGCTCATCAAGGGCTATCTGCGGCTCGGCGGCTTCGTAGGCGACGGCGCCGTGCTCGACCCGCAGTTCAACACCACCGATGTCGCCATCGTGGTGATGACCGACCAGGTCACCGACAAGTACTACAAGCACTACGAGCGCAAGGCGGGCTGGGAAGCGGCCGGGAGCTGAGCCGCCTCAGCGGCCGGCACCCTCCAGCTCCAGCTGCTCCGTCTCGATCACCTGCTCCAGCCTAGCCAGAAGCTCCCCGCGCGCGACCGTGAGCGGCGGAAGCACGCGCACCTCGAGCGTGCCCGGGCGCTTGAGGAAGTTGCGCCGCCCCCAGATCCGCCCCGAATTGGTGGCGACTGGGATCACGGGAAGGTTCAGCGACGAGGCCAGGGCCACGACCCCCGGCTGGTACGGAATGCGCTGGCCCGGCGCGGTCCGGGTGCCCTCCGGGAAGATCACGATCTGGCGTTCCTCGCGCGCCACCTCCCGCGCGTCGCGCATCATCTGCCGCATGGCCTTGCCGCCGGCCGAACGGTCCACGCCGATCATCGGCGCCCGGCGCGCGAACCAGCCGTAGAAGGGAAGGAGGAAGAGCTCCTTCTTCATCACATAGGCGACGTCCGGCACCAGCGTGAACCAGATCAGCGTGTCGAAGGCCGACTGGTGCTTGGCGGCGATCAGCGCCGCCCCCTGGGTGGGCAGATGCTCGCTGCCCGTGACGCGGAGGGTGACGCCGATCGTCCGGCACAGCGTCCAGACGAGGCATTGGGCCATGCCCCGCATCGCCCGGCGCTGCAATCGGCGCGGCCCGAGCAGCAGCGGCACGCCGAGCACCATGAAGAAGGCGCCCAGTCCGAAGAAGGCGACGTTGAACAGCAGGGATCGAAGCAGCAACACAGACATCAGATCGCGACGCGCACACCTAGTTCGACCACACGGTCGGAGGGGATCTTGAAGAATTCCGTGGCGGGCACGGAATTCCGGCTGAGGAAGGTGAAGAGCCACTGCTGCCAGCGGGCCATCTTCGGCACGGTGGCGGCCACGATCGTCTCACGGCCGAGGAAGTAGCTCGTCTGCATGGGTTCGAACACGATGAGCCCCTCCGCCGCCAGCCGCTCCAGCTCGCGCGGGATATTGGGGCTCTCCTGGAAGCCGTAGCAGAGGATGATCCGGTGGATGTCCCCGCCCAGATCCGTCACCTCGGCCCGGCGCTCGGGGCCGACATTCGGGACGTCCTCGTTGCGCACGGTCACGAAGAGCACGCGCTCATGCAGCACCTTGTTGTGCTTGAGGTTGTGCAGCAGGGCGCCGGGCAGATAGTCGGCCTGGCCGGTCATGAAGACGGCGATGCCGGGCACCCGCGTGGTGCGCGACTGCGGCAGCCGCGCCAGGAAGGACTTCAGCGGCAGGCTGTCCTGCCGGAAGCGGGCGAAGAGCAGCTGCCGGCCACGATACCAGGTCAGCATCATGGTGAAGGTCGCGGCGCCGATGACGACCGGCACGTAGCCGCCCTCCGGAATCTTGAGGAGGGTCGCGGCGAAGTAGCTCAGGTCGAGCATCAGCAGCGGGATGAAGACCAGCGCCACCAGCGCCCAGTGCCAGCCGAACTGCCGGCGGAAGACCAGCAGCGCCAGCATCGTCGTGCAGAGGAAGGTGCCGGTGACCGCGAGGCCATAGGCGGCGGCGAGGCTGTCGCTCGTCTTGAACTCGAGGACCAGGATCACGACGCCGATAAGCAGGGCCAGGTTCACCTGGGGCATGTAGATCTGCCCCTCCTCGGTCGCGCTGGTGTGCACGACCTCGAGCCGCGGGGCGAAGCCGAGCTGCACGCTCTGACGGGCGATGGAATAGGCGCCCGAGATCATCGCCTGGCTGGCGATGATGGTGGCCGCCGTCGCCAGCACCACCAGGAAGGGCCTGAACCATTCCGGCGAGAGCAGGAAGAAGGGATTGGAGATCGCTTCCGGCCGCTGGAGCAGCAGCGCGCCCTGGCCGAAATAGTTGAGCGCCAGGGCCGGCAGCACGAAGAACAGCCAGACCAGGCGGATCGGCCGGCGGCCGAAATGGCCCATATCGGCATAGAGTGCCTCGGCCCCCGTCACCGCCAGCACCACGGCGCCCATCGCGACGAAGGCGGCCAGATGGTAGTGGATGCAGAACTGGATGGCCGGCCAGGGCGAGAGCGCGGCGAAGACCTCCGGATTGTCGAAGATCTCGATCAGCCCCAGCAGCCCGATCGTGCCGAACCAGGCCGCGCAGATGGGGCCGAAGACCCGGCCCATGCTGCCCGTCCCGCGATACTGGATGAGGAAGAGCGCCACCAGCACGCCCAGCGTGATGGGAATCACGAATTCCTTGAAGGCGGGCTCGACCACCTCGAGGCCCTCGACCGCCGAGAGCACGGAGATGGCCGGGGTGATCATGCCGTCGCCCAGGAAAAGCGCGGCGCCGGCGATGCCGATCAGCGCGATGACGAAGCGCCCGCGCTCCGTCGTCGCGGAGCGCTGGGCCAGCGCCATCAGCGCCATGATCCCGCCCTCGCCCTTGTTGTCGGCCCGCATGACGAAGATCACGTATTTCAGCGTGACCGTCAGCATCAGCGACCAGAAGATCAGCGAGAGGATCCCCAGGATCTCCCACCGCTCGATGCCCCCCTCGTCGAAGTGCAGCAGGGCCGCCTTCAGCGCGTAGAGGGGCGAGGTCCCGATATCGCCATAGACGACGCCCAGGACCCCCAGCATGGAGGCGGCCGTGAGCTTCTCGGAGGAAGACGAGGAGGAGGTCAATGACGGGCCTTGGCGAGGGGGGGCGCGATATCTGTCCCCTCCCTCCTTAACAGCTTTCGCATGTCAGGGCAGCCATCCAGACCGGAGGCTCAGTGACCCCTGAGGATCTGGCTGAGGAAGGTCTTCAGGCGGTCCGTCCGGGGATTCGCGAAGAGCTCCTCCGGCACGCCCTGCTCCACGATCTCGCCGCGGTCCATGAAGACCACCCGGTCGGCCACGGTCCGGGCGAAGCCCATCTCGTGGGTCACGCAGATCATGGTCATGCCCGTCTCGGCGAGCATGACCATGGTGTCCAGCACCTCCTTGATCATCTCGGGGTCGAGCGCCGAGGTCGGCTCGTCGAAGAGCATGATCTTCGGCTTCATGCAGAGCGCCCGGGCAATGGCCACGCGTTGCTGCTGCCCGCCCGAGAGCTGGCCGGGATACTTACCCGCCTGCTCAGGGATGCGCACGCGCTCCAGATATTCCATGGCCAGCGCCTCCGCCTCCTTCTTGGGCATCTTGCGGACCCAGATGGGGGCGAGGGTGCAGTTCTCCAGGATCGTGAGATGGGGGAACAGGTTGAAACTCTGGAACACCATGCCGACCTCGCGGCGGATGGCGTCCAGGCTGCGGATATCGTTGGACAGCTCCTTGCCGTCCACGATGATCTGCCCCTCCTGGTGCTCCTCCAGCCGGTTGATGCAGCGGATCAGCGTCGACTTGCCCGAGCCCGAGGGGCCGCAGACCACGACGCGCTCGCCCATCGCCACTTCGAGATTCACGTCACGCAGCACGTGCAGGGCGCCGAACCACTTGTTCACGCCCGCCAGGGTGATGGCGGGGACGCCCTTGCGGACGGAGGAGGCAACGGTTTCAGCAGCCGACATGGATCACGTTCTCCGAAGAGGATAGGGCGCGACAGGAGGGAGAGCCTGGGTTTCGAGGAAGAACGCTCATCGGCGGCGATGGCGGTTGAATTCCGCCTCCAGGCCCGAGCTGTACTTCGACATCGCGAAGCAGAAGACGAAGTAGATCACACCCAGCGTGATGTAGACCTCGACGCCGAAGCCCTGCCAGGCGGGTTCGATGATGGCCGTCTTGCCGGCCGTCAGCAGGTCGAAGATGCCGATGATGAGCACCAGCGACGTGTCCTTGAAGAAGCCGATGAAGGTGTTCACCAGCGGCGGGATCACGAGGCGCAGCGCCTGGGGCAGGATGATGAGCCCCGTCTTGTGCCAGTAGCTGAGGCCGAGCGCGTCCGCGGCCTCGTACTGTCCGCGCGGCAGGGCCTGCAGGCCCGCCCGCACCACCTCGGCCAGATAGGCGCCGGCGAAAAGGATGATGGCGACCTGGGCGCGCAGCAGCTTGTCGATGTTCAACCCTTCCGGAAGGAACAGCGGGAACATCACGCTGGCCATGAAGAGCAGGGAGATCAGCGGCACGCCGCGGATCAGCTCGACATAGAGAACGCACAGCGCCTTGATCGCCGGCAGCTTCGACCGCCGGCCCAGCGCGACCAAGATCGCCAGCGGGAAGGCGAAGGCCAGGCCGAAGGTGGCGAGGATGAGCGTGATGGGCAGGCCACCCCAGCGCTCCTGCGGCACATAGGAAAGGCCGAGGATGCCGCCCCACATCAGCACGCCGATCAGCGTCAGCACCGCGATCCAGACCAGCGCCAGCTCCCAGCGCCAGAAGCGCCGCATCGCCGAGACGACGTAGAGGCCGATGAAGAGCAGACAGACGATGGCCGGACGCCAGTGCTGCTCGTAGGGATAGGTGCCGAAGAGGATGAAGCGGTGCTTCTCGGTGATGACCGCCCAGCAGGCGCCCACGCCGGCGATGGCGCGGCAGGCCTCGGTATTGGCGACGCCCGCCGGGCTCACCGGCACCACCCAGATGGCGTTGATGAAGGCCCAGCTCACGAAGCTGACGGCCACCTTCACCAGCAGGTAGATCATGGCCAGCGTGATGGCGCTGGACCACCAGTTATTGAAGAGGTTCGCGCGTGCCCAGGCCACGGGGCCGATCATGGTGATCGGCGCGCGGCGGGGGACGGTCGGGACGGCGGGCGTGCCGCCGGCGGCGAGATCGCTCATGTTCAGCTCCTCACCGTTCCACCAGGGCGATGCGTTTATTGTACCAGTTCATGAAGAGGCTGATCGACAGGCTGATCGTCAGATAGACAAGCATGATGATGGCGATGCCCTCGATGGCCTGACCGGTCTGGTTCAGCGTGGTGTTCGCGATGCTGACGATGTCCTGGTAACCGATGGCGACGGCGAGGGACGAGTTCTTCGTGATGTTGAGGAACTGGCTCGTCATCGGCGGGATGATCACGCGCATGGCCTGGGGCAGGACGATCAGGTTCATCACCCGCCGGCGCGACAGGCCAAGCGCTTCCGCCGCCTCCCACTGGCCCTGGCTGACGGCCAGGATGCCGGCGCGCACGATCTCCGCGATGAAACCCGCAGTGTAGAGCGTGAGGCCGAGCAGCAGCGCGAAGAATTCGGGACTGACGTCGAGCCCGCCGCGGAAGTTGAAGCCCCGGAGCTCCGGCACGTCGATGGTGAAGGGCGCTCCGAGCGCGGCCCAGACCAGGAGCGGCAGGCCCACCATCAGCAGCAGCGCCGCCGGCCATATGGACCGGATCTGGCCGTCCTGCATCTGCTTGGCCCGGACCGTCCGCCGGTAGAACCAGGTGAGGACGGCGCCCACGACGACGGCGAGCAGCGTCCAGCTATGGGCCGATTCCCATTGGATATAGGGCAGCTTCAAGCCGCGATTCGAGAGGAACACCCCCGTGACGGGGTTGAAGGCCTGGCGTGGCCCCGGCAGGCCCTGGAGCAGCGAATACCAGAAGAGGAGCTGCAGCAGCAGCGGCAGGTCGCGCACGATCTCGACATAGGCGCCGGCGAAGCGCGCCAGCATCCAGTTCTTCGAAAGCCGCGCGATGCCGAGGAGCGTGCCCAGGATGGTCGCCAGCACGATGCCGATGATCGCGACCTTCAGCGTGTTGAGCACGCCGACGAGCAGCGCCCGGAAATAGGTCATGGACGGGTCGTAGTCGATCAGGTGCTCGCCGATCGGCAGGCCGGCCTCGCGCGACAGGAAACCCCAGCCGGTGGCGATGCGCCTTACCTCGAGGTTGTAGCGCGTGTTCGACCAGAGCCATCCGAAGACGGACAGCACGGCGGCAACGACGAGAACCTGATAGACGATGTTTCGGAACCGCTCATCCGACCAGGAAAAGCGGAGCGGTCGCGGCGGCGCCTTGCGCAGAAGGCGAGGGTCGAGAGAGGCCCCTGACATGAATTCTGTTCCCGTCACAGTTGGATCCGGCGCGGCATTCCGCGATCCGGGAAGAGTGCCGGGACGGGGCTTGCGCCCCGGTCCCGATCGGTCGTCGAACCGTGATCACCTCGATGATTCACGGCCCGGTCTATGCTGAGAGCCCGTCCTTGCTGAGACAGCGTCGGCTACCGCCGCGGTGTTACCAACTCTGCGGATCGTGCTCCAGCCGCTAAGTATCTCACCGGAACGGCGGAGCGTATTGCAGGCCTCCGGGCGTCGTCCACAAAGCATTTCGGCCGCGCTGCAGGCCGAGCGGCGTCAGGTTCCGCTCGAAGAACTCGCCGTAATTGCCGAGGCTGCGGATGACATTGGCCATCCAGGCATTGTCGACGCCGAGCATGCGGCCGAGATCGCCGGTACGGCCGAGAAGGCGCTGCGCGTCGGGCCGGGCGTCGCCGCCGATGGCCTGATCGACATTGGCGGAAGTGATGTTGAGCTCCTCGGCCGTGATCAGGCCGAAGTGCAGCCAGCGGACCAGATCGGCGAAGCGATGGTCGCCATGGCGGATCAGCGGGCCGAGCGGCTCCTTGCTGATGACGTCCGGCAGGATCACGTGGTCGTCCGGATTCTGCTGCGTGGCGCGCGTGGCGGCGAGGCCCGAGACGTCGGTCGTGAACGCGTCACAACGGCCCGAGGTATAGGCGGCGATGTTGTCGTCGAACCGCTCGATCACCACGGGCCGGATGGTAATTCGGATGGAGCGGGCCCAGTCGGCCAGGTTCTGCTCGGTCGTCGTGCCGGGCTGGACGCAGACGGTGGCGCCGTCGAGCTGCGCCGCGTTCTGGACGTTCAGGCTTCGTTTCACCATGAAGCCCTGGCCGTCAAAGAAGGTGATGGCCGCGAAATCGAAACCGAGCGACGTGTCGCGGGAAAGCGTCCAGGTCGTGTTGCGGGCCAGGATATCCACCTCGCCCGATTGCAGCGCGGTGAAGCGCACCTGCGGCGTGGTCGGCACGAAGCGGACCTTGCTCGGATCGTTGAAGATCGCGACCGCGAGGGCGCGGCAATAATCCACGTCGAAGCCGCGCCAGGTGCCCTGGCTGTCGGGCTGGGCGAAGCCGGAGAGGCCGGTGCTGACGCCGCAGATGAGGGTGCCGCGGGTACGGATCGCATCGAGGGTCGCGGCGGTGACGACCGGCGTGGCAGGGGCGGCGGCCGGGGCAGCGGCGGCGGGAGCGGCCGGCGCGGCAGGGGCCGCCGGTGCCGCGGGGGCGGGCGCAGCGGGGGCGGGAGCCGCGCGGCCGGGCGCGGCGGGCGCCTGCGCCATGGCCGGCATGGCCGCCGCGAATAGCGCAGCGACTGCTCCCAGAATCATTTGATGCGCGGATTTCATCCGGTTCTCCCCATTTCTCGTTAGCGCCGCGGCGCAGCCTCGGTTAACGCCGAGATGCTGACCTAGGAAGCCGCGCCGATCAATCGCACAATGATCTGGCCAACCGCCAACGGAACCCCATGCTGCAACTCGATAAGGCAGAAATCGCGGCCCGCCTGCCCTGGCCTGCCCTGGTCGAGGCATTGCGCGCCATGTTCGTCGCGGGGTGCCAGGCACCGCTGCGCCACCGCCATCCCCTGCCGGCCGACGGCACGCTGCTGCTGATGCCGGCCGTCAACGAGACCCATTCGGGCGTGAAGATCGTCCATGTGGCGCCGGGCAACACCGCGCGCGGGGAGGCCTCGGTGAATGCCGCCTACCTGCTCTCCGATGCGGTGACCGGCGTGCCGATCGCGCTGCTGGACGGCGGCGAGCTCACCGACCGGCGGACGGCCGCGGCCTCGCTGCTCGCGGCCCGCTACCTCGCGCGGCCGGATTCGAAGCGGCTGCTCGTCCTGGGCGCGGGCAAGGTCGCGGCCGCGCTGGCCGATGCCTATGCCGCCGGCTTCCCGATCGAAGAGATCGCCATCTGGTCGCGGGACCCGGCGAAGTCGGGCGCCCTGGCGGCACGGCTGGCGGCGCGGGGCCTGCCGGCCCGGGCCGCACCGACGCCCAACCCGGCCGGCTTCGACATCGTGAGCGCGGCCACCCTCTCGCGGGAGCCGCTCATCCGCGGGGCCACCCTTTCCCCCGGCACGCATCTGGATCTCGTCGGCGCCTTCCGCGCCGACATGCGCGAGACGGACGGCGAGACGCTGACGCGCTCGCTCTGCGTGGTGGACACGCGCATCGGCGGCCTCGCCGAGGCGGGCGACGTGGTCCAGGCCATCGCCGAGGGGCATATCGCCGCGACGGATATCGCGGCGGAGCTGTCGGAACTGTGCAAGGGGCTCCATCCCGGCCGCACCAGCGCCGAGCAGATCACGCTGTTCAAGTCGGTGGGCTGGGCGGGCGAGGACCTGGCCGCGGCTATCCTCGCCACCCGCGGCTGAGCGCGCGCGCCGCTGCGACCAAAGGGGTGGAATCCGCCCTCGCCCCTTTACATTGCGGCCCAGGCGGCCGACAGCACCTCCCAAATTCGGAGGAATGCTAGTGAGTATAGTGACTCGCGCGAAGCGCATCAGCACTCCGCAGATCCGCGCCCGCAAGGGCGGCGAGCCCATCGTGAGCCTCACCGCCTATACCACGCAGATGGCCCGGCTGCTCGATCCGCATTGCGACCTCCTCCTGGTGGGGGATTCGCTGGGCATGGTGATCTACGGCTTCGAAAGCACGCTCTCGGTCACGCTGGACATGATGATCGCCCATGGCGCGGCCGTGGTGCGCGGCGCCGAGCGCTCCTGCGTCATCGTGGACCTTCCGTTCGGCAGCTATCAGGAGAGCCCGGTCCAGGCCTTCCAGAGCGCCGCGCGCATCATGGCCGAGACGGGCTGCGCCGGCGTGAAGCTCGAGGGCGGCGAGGAAATGGCCGAGACGGCGCGCTTCCTCACGCAGCGCGGCATTCCGGTCTGCGCGCATGTCGGCCTCATGCCGCAGGCGGTCAACGTCGCTGGCGGCTTCAAGGCCACGGGCCGGACCGAGGAGGATGCCCGCAAGGTCACCGCGGATGCCCAGGCCATGGCCGAGGCCGGCGCCTTTGCCGTCGTGCTGGAGGGCGTGATGGAGCCGGTCGCGGCCGCCATCACCGCCGAGCTTGCGGTGCCGACCATCGGCATCGGCGCCTCGCCCGCCTGCGACGGCCAGGTCCTGGTCTCCGACGACGTGTTCGGCCTGTTCAGCGACTTCACGCCCCGCTTCGTCCGCCGCTACGCCAATCTCGGCGAGCAGATCTCGGCCGCTGCGGCCGAATACGCGCAGGACGTCCGGGCCCGCCGCTTCCCGGCGCCGGAGCATTGCTTCATCCCGAAAGCGCGCTGAGGGCGGCCCCTCCGGTCGCCTATCCGGGCTCCGGGGGCCTATACTCCCCGGAGGGGTTGGCCAGCCCGCGCCAACCGCGAGAGGCCGGCGGCGTTCCGCCTGTCGGCTCATCGGAAAGAAGGGACGACCCATGAGGATTGTAACCAGCCTGGTCCTGGCTGCGGCCCTGGCCGCCTGCGCGCCCATGCCGCCGCCCGGCCCCGGCCTCGAGCCGGGCCTGCCCCTCGCCTGGAAGGATTTCACCGGCACCGGGCGCAACGACGCGCAGCTCGCCCAGGCGCGGGACGGCTGCGTGACGGAGGCGAATCAATGGGCCAATGACCGCGCGCAGCGGACCATCACCCCGGCCGCGGAGATGTCCGGCTACGCGCCCGCGATGATGAGCGCCATCGATGCGGGCCGGCACAACCTCATCCTGCGCTGCATGCGCACGGCGGGCTGGGAGCCGGCCTGAAGCCGGCCCCGGCCTTCTACTCGTCGAGCGAGAAGGCGTCCCGCGGCGAGGGCGTCTTCCGCGAATACTCCATCGCGGGATAGCCGCCGCCCTGGTATCGCTCCGTCACCGGATCGGCCGTGATGTGCCCCACCTCGGCGCGGAAGGGCTCCGCGCTGTCCTGCGGCGCCCAGCCGATGCGCTCGCGATGGTCGCGGCCCCAATAGGAAGCGGGGTTGTTCGAGCAGGCCCAGATCACCGCATGGCCAGTGCGCTCCGCCAGCACGCAGCGCTCGGCGAGGCGCGCGAGGTCCCCGAAGGAAAGCCAGGTGGAGAGCATCCGCCGGTCGATCGGCTGCGGGAAGCAGGAGCCAATGCGCAGGTTCACGTTCTCGACACCGTGCTTGTCCCAGTACATCCGGCCCATGAGCTCGCCATAGGCCTTGGCGAGGCCGTAATAGCCGTCCGGCCGGAAGTCGTCGTCGAAGTCCAGCTTCGCCTGATTGCCCTCCGGCCGCTCGTGGAAGCCGATGGAGTGGTTGGAGCTGGCGAAGATCACGCGCGCGCCCTCGCGCCGCGCCGCCTCGTAGATGTGGTAGAGGCCGCGCAGGTTGGGGCCGAGCACCTCCTCGAAGGGCCGCTCCACCGAGACGCCGCCGAAATGCAGGATGGCGCCGCAGCCTTCCGCCAGCCGCGCGATCGCCAGCCCCTCGTTGAGATCGGCCTTCACGAAGCTCGCGCCCTCGGGCAGGGGGTCGGGGAAGGGCACGATGTCGGTGAGGCGCAGCTTCCAGCCGAGCGCACCGAGGCTGCGCGCGAGGTGACGGCCGAGATTGCCGGAGGCGCCGGTCAGCAGGACGGGCTTTTGCGGGGCGGTCATGTGGATTCCGGTCTCCTGGAGGGGATGCGTCGGGAGGGGCTCATCATCATCGGCCCCAGGCTCCGGGTCCATCCCGGCGGGGTTCTCGCGCCCGGTCCCGTCAAGCGACAGTCGACCGAAGCAGTTTCAGGTTGGCAACGTTACCGTTTACACCATAGGAATGTTCTCGATCGGCCCATTCCGACTGGAACGTCATGATCCCCGAGGTCGTCTCCACCCATAGCCTGCCGCCAGCCCACCAGCTGGGTGCCTGGCGGAGCTGGTTCGACTCGGTCTTCGAGGTCGAGCGCCCCTTCGATGCCAAGGACGGCTTTCCGGCGGAGAGCCGCCACTGGGCGCTCGGCGAGCTGGGCTTCGGCCACGTCTCGGCACCGGGGCTCTGCGCCGTCCGGACCGCCGCCACGGTCCGGCGCAACCCGGTGGACCACTGGGTGATCGCCGTCGGGAAGCACGACACCGGGGTTCGCACGCCGGGCGACTCCCTGCTGATCCCGGCGCAGACGCCCTTCATCGTCTCCCTCGGCGACAGCCTGGCGAGCGAGCGCGTCGCGGATGAGCGCCTGCATCTCTACCTCCCTCGCGACGCCTTCGCGGATATCGCCCCCCAGCTCGACGCCGCGCGCAACACGGTGCTGACGGCGGGCCTCGGCAAGCTGCTCGGCGATTTCATGCGCAATCTGGCGCGGGAGCTGCCGCGCCTCGCGCCGGAAGACCTGCCCCGGGTCACGTCCGCGGTGCGGGCGATGGTCGGCGCCTGCGTCGTGCCCACGGCGGACCGGATGGTGATCGCGACCGGCCAGATCGACGCGACGCGGCTGCAGAAGATCCGCCACCTCATCCGGCGGAACATCGAATCCCCG
Source organism: Roseococcus pinisoli (assembly GCF_018413645.1). Classification (GTDB taxonomy): domain Bacteria; phylum Pseudomonadota; class Alphaproteobacteria; order Acetobacterales; family Acetobacteraceae; genus Roseococcus; species Roseococcus pinisoli. The sequence continues at coordinate 1,073,774 of NZ_JAHCDA010000001.1, read as the reverse complement.
GAGCTCAACGCCGCGATGCTCTGCGGCGCGCTCGATATCTCGCGCACGCAGCTCTATCGCCTCATGCAGGGCGAGGGCGGCGTGGAGCACTATATCCGCCGGCTGCGGCTGGAGGCCTGCCGCGACCGCCTTCTGGACGCGACGCGGCCCGGCACCATCGGCGAGATCGCGGCCGGGCTGGGCTTCGAGGATGCCTCGCAGTTCAGCCGGGCGTTCCGTCGCGAATTCGGCGTGAGCCCCCGCGAAATCCGCATCGCGGCCCTGGCGGGCGAAAGCCATGCGGCACTGACGGAGGACTGGTCCGGCGGCCGGCCGCTGCGCGACCTCCTGCGGAACGGCGAGGGGCCGGAGGCAGCCTGACTTCTAGTCGCGCCGGCGCTTGCCGTCGGCCTTGGGCCCCGTCACGAAACCCTCGGCTGCCAGGGCCGCCAGCCGCGCGGGCAGGGATTCCAGGATCGCCGCGCGGTAGCCCTCCACCCGCTTCCAGCTCTTCTTCTCGCGCACGCTCATGCCGCAGCCCAGGCACCAGCCGCTGTCATCGTCATAGCGGCAGACCTTGATGCAGGGGCGATCATGCTTGGACATCGGGCGAAGGTGGGAAGCCTGCCCGCCTTTGTCATGGGGCCTTTGTCAGAGGCCCCCTGTCAGGGAGCGGAGACGCGCCGCACGATCCAGCCGGAGAAGACGCCGGCATTGTCCAGGTAGTTGATCGGGCTGCTGGTCAGCTCGGTCACCACCACCTCGCCGCTCGCGGGGTCATTCACGCAGGCATAGGGGCTGCCGAAGGGGCTGTGGACGTCGTCGATGCAGACGAAATGCGCGCCGCCAGCCTTCCACTTCACATGCACGATGCAGGGCGCGCCGGCCTTGGCCTGCGCCTTGATGGCCGCGCCGATGCCGTCCGACCCGGCCCAGAAGCACTCCCAGTTGCCGAGGCCGAGGCGCCTCAGCACCTCGGGATGCTTCTTCGCGTCCGTGTAGGCGGTGCCGTCATATACCGTGCCGACGACGTCGCCGTAGATCCTGTAGACCTCCGGCTCCGTTTTCACCGCCATCGCGATCGCGGCGTTCGAGAGGGTGGCGCCGGCAAAGGTGGCGCCGGGCACCGGCACGGCGGAAACGGCGCTGCCCGCCGAAAGGCCGGCGAACATCAGCCCCTTCTTGATCTTGAAGTTGACCATGAGGATGCAGGCGATGCCGCAGGAGTTCACGGCATCCTGCTTCTTGACGATGTGTGCGCTCGCGAAGCGCGTCAGGCTGATGTGCCAGGACACCGCCTTCTCCCTCGAATGGCCGCCCGGAGGGAGGGAAACCAGATGCCGGTCCCGCGGTCAACATTCCTTTACATGCGCCGCCGACGGGGCGCCCGGTCGGATGATGACCCGGCGTGATCTGGCCGCGCCGTCACTTCCGGTCCACGATCGCCCGGGACGATGGGTGGAAACGAACAGATGAGTTCGACCGGCGCCGCCAGGGCGGCCTCGCGGGCCGGCGCGAAGCAGGGCGGGGCCGTCGGCCGCCTCCTCCGCACGCCGGATTACCGCCGCCTCTGGGTGCTCGGCGGCATCGCCAATGCCATGCGGTGGCTGGAGATGCTGGCCGCCTCGCTCTGGACCTTCGAGGCCACCCAATCCGCCCTCGCCGTCGCCGCCGTGGCCATGATGCGCGCCCTGCCCATGCTGCTGCTGGGCGCCCTGGCCGGCGTGCTGGCCGAGCGCTTCGACCGGCGGCGGCTGCTCATCTGGCTGCAGCTGAGCTCGGCCTTCGGCGCCGGCGCGGTGACGCTGCTGGCCGTCCTGGGCGTGCTCGCGCCCTGGCACCTGATGGTCCAGGGGCTGATCGCCGGCCTGGCCTGGGCGGGCGAGATGTCGACCCGCCGGCGCATGGCGGCGGAAGCGGCGCCGCCGGAGGACCTCGTCCCCGCCGTCGCGCTCGACACCATGACCGGCAGCACGACGCGCGCCATCGGCCCGTTGCTGGGCGGCGCGCTGTTCCAGTGGGCCGGCCTGCCCGTCGCGGTCGGCCTGGCCTGCCTGCTGCATCTAGTGGCGATGTTCATGGTGCTGCGTGTGACGCCTGCACCCAACGCCGTGCGGCCGGTCGGGCATGGCACGCTGGCCGGCATCGGCGAGGCGCTGCGCCTCTCGCTCGCCTCGCCGCCGCTGCGCGTGGTGCTTGGCGTCACGCTGATCATGAACATCTTCGCCTTCTGCTACGGCGCGATCCTGCCGGCCTTCGGCGCCGAGGCCTTCTCCGTCGCCGGGGCAGCCATCGGCCTGCTCGCCGCGGCCGAGCCGCTGGGTGCGCTGGTCGGCGGGCTCTGGATCACGCTGGGCCGCCGCACGCCGCCGGGCACGGCGCCGCTGGTCCTGGGATCGACGGTCTTCCTCGTGCTCATGACGATCGTGGCCTTCAGCCCGACCTACCTTCTCGCCTGGAGCCTGCTGGCGCTCGGCGGGTTGGGCACGGCGCGCTTCTCCGCGATGCAGACCTCGGTGGTGATGACCAAGGCGCCGATCGAGAGCCGTTCCCGCGTGCTCGGGCTGGTCACGACCTGCATCGGCACCAGCCCCCTCGGCGTGCTGACCGTGGGCGCGCTGTCGGACGCCTACGGGCCGCGGTTTGCCATCCTCCTCATGGCCGGGACGGGGCTCTTCCTGATGCTTCTCATGCTGCTCGTCGAGCGACGGATGGCACGCCGGGCTTGACATCGCAGCGCAGCAACCGGGACGATTTCATGACATCTCCCTGGGAGGAGAGAAACGGAATGAAGCGCCTCGCGCTGACGCTGCTGGCGATGGTCCTTTCGGCCGCGCCGGCCCTGGCGGAGTTTCCGGACCGGCCCCCGCGCATCGTCGTGGGCCAGGCGGCGGGCGGCTCGTCGGACATCATCTCGCGGATGGTCGCAGAGGCGATCTCCGGGGAGCTCGGCCAGCGCGTCGTGGTCGAGAACCGCCCCGGCGTGAACGGCGCGATCGGCGCCGAGTTCGTCGCCCGCAGCGCGCCCGACGGCTACACCGCCTTCCAGTGCCCGATGAGCACAATGGCCATCACCGCGCAGCTTCCGGGCGCGAGCATCGATGCGGGCGCCGAGCTTCTGCCCATCTCGAACGTCACTCTCTCCTCGTACGGCCTCGTGGTCGCGGCCAGCGGCCCCTATCGCAGCGTGGCCGATATCCTGGCCGCCGCGCGGGCGCGGCCGGGTGCCGTCACTTTCGGCAGCCCGGGCCCCGGCTCCGCGCAGCACCTCTCGGGCGAGCTCATGAACCGCCTGGCGCAGGTGAGCATGCAGCACGTGCCCTATCGCGGCGCAGCGCCTGCGGTGGTCGACCTGATGGCCGGGCGCATCGACTTCATGATGACCAATCTCGGCGACATCGCGGGCCAGGTGCGGGATGGCTCGGTGCGGCTGCTGGCCCAGGGCGATCCCTCGCGCTTCCCCCTCTTCCCCGACCTGCCGCGCATCGCCGACACGCTGCCCGGCTTCGAGGTCACGGGCTGGTTCGGCTTCTGCCTGCCGCGCGGCACGCCGCAGGCCGTCGTCGCACGCTGGGACGAGGCGATCCGCACCGCGATGCGAAGCGAGGCCTTCCGCCGGCGGCTGACCGAGGCCGGCTTCACGCCTTTCTACGAAGGGCCCGACGCCCTCGCCACGCGCCTCGCCGCGGACCGGGCCAAGTGGCTCGACGTCATCCGCGCCGCCGATGTGCGCGCGCAATAGACTGCAGAGGAGGATGGAGATGTTTACCTACACGCCGCTCACCCCCGTCTTCGGCGCTCGCGTCGAAGGCGCGGATCTGAGCCGGCCGCTCACGCCCGAACAGGCGCGCGAGATCGAGGACGCCATGGACCGGTATGCCGTGCTGGTCTTCCCCGCGCAGAAGATCGACGACGAGCAGCAGGCCGCCTTCGGCGAGAATTTCGGCCCGATCGAAGGCTCGCGCGCCACGGTGGACGTGCACAAGCAGCGCCTCGCCAACGCCTCGATCAACGACATCTCCAACCTCGACGAGAAGGGGGAGATCCTGGCGGCGGACGACCGGCGGCGGTTCTTCTCGCTCGGGAACCGGCTCTGGCATTCGGATTCCAGCTTCAAGGCGACGCCCGCGAAATACTCCATGCTGCATGCCCGCAGCATCCCGCCCGAGGGCGGCGAGACCGAGTTCGCCGACATGCGCGCCGCCTGGGACGAGCTGCCGGAGAAGATCAAGGCCGAGATCCGAAACTACGTCTGCGACCACTCGCTGCTCTATTCGCGCGAGCAGCTGGGCTTCGACAACTACACGGGCGAGGAGCGGAAGAACTGGGCGCCCGTGCCGCAGCGTCTGGTGCGCCGGCATGCGGGGTCGGGCCGGATCTCGGTCTTCCTCTCCGCGCATATCGGCCGCATCCACGGCCTGCCGCGGCCGGAGGCGCTGATGATGATCCGCGACCTCACCGAATTCGCGACGCAGCCGCGCTTCGTCTACTCGCATGGCTGGTCGGTGGGCGACCTCGTGCTGTGGGACAACCGCTGCACCATGCATCGCGGCCGGCCCTATGACGACAAGACCTATAAGCGCGACATGCGCCGCGTGACCCTGTCCGACGTGGCGCCCACGCTGCAGCAGGCGGCGGCCTGACCGCGGAGAAGAACGACCTCCGGCGCTTCATCGAGGCGCAGGAGGGCATCTATGCGACGGCGCTGGCGGAGCTGAAGGTCGGGCGGAAACGCACGCATTGGATGTGGTTCGTCTTCCCGCAGCTGCGCGGCCTCGGCACCTCGTCCAATGCGTCCTTCTACGGCATCGCTTCGCTGGAGGAGGTGCGGGCCTATCTTGCCGACCCGGTCCTGGGACCGCGTTTGCGGGAGTGCACGCAGACGGTGCTGGACCTGCCGGACGAGCCGCTCGACCTCATCCTGGGCGCGGTGGATGCGCAGAAATTCCGCTCCTGCATGACGCTTTTCCTCCATGCCTCGGGCGATCCCCTCTTCCGTGCGGCGCTGGCCCGTCATTGCGGCGGCCTCGAGGACGAAAGGACCCTGCTGCTTCTCGGCGACGCGTCGCGGTGAGCGGAAGGACCTCGGTTCGGGAAGCTCTTCCCGTCACATTTCGGTACCTCCGCCCTCCTTGTTTTCCAGCGATGCTGCCTTCAGGAAAAGGCCGACGCCTAGGAGTGACGATGAAGCGATTGCTGGTGCTGCTCGTGCTGGCCGGATGCGCGGAGACGGTGCCGCCACCTTCCGGCTCACCCTCCCCGGATGAGGCCGGCGCTCGGACGGAACGCGATCAACGCGCGCGCTTCGCCTGCGATGCCCGGGGCCGGATGGCCTCCGCCACGCCGGCCTTTGGCACGGGCATGGGAGGCCAGATGGGCGGGATGCTGGCCCAGCAGGCGGCCGGCGACACCGTCGCCCAGCGTTGCTGGGAGCGCTACCGAGCCACCGGCGTCCTGCCCTCGTCCTGAGATCCGCTCACCCGTAATGCGGTACGGCCTCACGCGTTCCAGAAATAGCGCGTGAAGTGGAAGAAGAGCGGCGCCGCGAAAATCAGGGAGTCGATGCGGTCCAGCACGCCGCCATGGCCCTCGATCACGTAGCCCCAATCCTTCGCGCCCAGGTCGCGCTTGATCGCCGACAGCACGAAGCCGCCGAAGAAGCCCGCGGTGACGATGACCGCCGACATCGCGGCCGCCTCCACCACCGAGAAGGGCGTCAGCCCACGCAGCAGCACGCCGACCAGGATCGCCGTCAGCCCGCCGCCGATCAGGCCCTCCAGCGTCTTGGAGGGGCTGATGCCGGGCGCGAAGCGGCGCTTGCCGATCAGCTTGCCCCAGACGTACTGGAACACATCGCTCAGCTGCACGACCACGACGAGATAGACCAGCAGCAGCGCCGAAGGCATGCCGGTATCGAGCAGCAGCAGCGCCGGCGCATGGCTCACCGCATAGACGCACAGCATCAAGCCCCACTGCACCTTCGCGCTGCGCGCCAGGAAATCCTTCGCATCGCCGGCCAGCGTGCTGAGCGCCGGCAGGATCAGGAAGGCATAGACGGGGATGAAGATCGCCATCAGCCCGTACCAGCGGTCCAGCAGCAGGCAGTAATGGATCGGCAGCACCAGGAAGAAGGAAAGGAACAGCGCCAGCTGGTCGCCGCGGCGCGCGGGGGTGAGCGTCCAGAACTCGCGCAGCGCCGTGAAGGAGAGCAGCGCGAAAAGCAGGATGGTCGTCGTCGCCCCCGCCCAGATCGCACCGCCCAGCACCACGACCATCACCCACCAGGAACGCGTGCGCGCATTGAGGTTGCGCACCGTGGCCATGGCCTTCTCGTCCGTCGTGCGTCGCTGCAGCACGAAGCCGACGAGGGAGGCGACGACCAGGATCGTGAGGATGGTTCCGACGACATGCAGCAGTGGGCCGTTCATGCGACGAGGTCCATCACGCTCTGCCGCGCACGCCGCAGGAAGGCGCCCTTATCCTCGCCGGGCTCGAGCCGGATCGGCGCGCCGAAGCGCGCGGTGCAGGTGATCGGCACGATCAGCAGACTCCCCTTCGGCAGGATGCGCTGGAGGTTGTCGAGATGGACCGGGATCAGCTCCACCTCCGGAAAGCGCGCGGCCATGCGATGCAGCCCGCCCCGGAAGGGGCCCATCTCCTCGCCCGAGCCGCGCGTGCCCTCCGGGAAGATCAGGATCGAGCGCCCGCGATCGAGCACGGCCGCGGCGGGCGCCAGCGGGTCATCGCCGCGCACGGGCTTGCGATCGATGAGCACGGCGCGCAGGCCGACCTCGGCGATCCAGCGCAGCACGGCGTTGCGGCCCCAATAGTCACGCGCGGCGACGGGATGGGTGAGGCGCCGCAGGGACCAGGGCAGCGCGGCCATGACCGCGACGGTGTCGAGATGGCTGCCGTGATTGGCGAAGTAGATGCGCTGGGTCGTGGACGGCGCGCAGCCACGCCAGTCGGCCCGCGCGCCGACGAGGAAGCGTACCAGCAGGATCAGCGCGCGGCGGATGGGGGCCGTCATGCGCGCGTCAGGGCCCGGGCGATGCCCTGGCTCCGCGTGACGCAGGTCACCAGGCTGCCGAGGGTGATGACCGCCCCGCAGGCCAGCAGCGCCCAGCGCGTGCCGAGGAGGGGCAGCTCGATCGCCGCGATCACCAGCGCCAGCGTGAGCGCGGCCATGCGGCGCTGCTTTGCCATCACGCCCGAAAAATCCTGCGCGAGGCCGACCGATCCGCCGAAGACGCGCACATAGGCCGTCAGCGCCGCCAGCAGCGCGCAGGCCCAGCCGAGCCAGGGCAGGCCGGCCGCATAGCCCAGCGGCACGAGGAAGAGCGTGTCGGCAATGCGGTCGGGGAACTCGTTGTAGAGCGCGCCGGTCGGCGTCTTCATGCCGCCCTCGATGGCGACCATGCCGTCCAGCAGGTTGCACACCAGCCGCGCCTGCACGCAGAGCGCCGCGCCGATCCAGGCCAGCGGATGCGGCACCAGCAGCAGCGCGCCGCCGAGGGCGGCGAAGCCCACCGAGGCCACCGAGATGCTGTTGGGCGTGACGCCCGCGCGCGCCAGCCGCCCGGCGAGCGCGATCGCCCAGCCGGAGGACCGGCTCGCAATGGGCCTGCGTGCGGATTCCAATCGCCCCTCCTGACGAATCAATGCGGAGGCAAGGGTAACAGCCTTTCGGCCGCGATCCACACGAAGGGTCGCGCTAACGCCGCACGGCGGTTCTCAGCGCGTCCAGCACCTTGTCCATCGCCGTCTGGAAGCCAGGGCCGTCCAGGTAGCCGTCCATGGCGCCCGTGCGGTCGAGGAAGGTCTTCCAGGGCTGGGTCTGCATCCCCTGCCGGAAGCGATCGTGCACACCAGCGTAGATCTCGTCCGGCAGGCCGGCGGGCGCCATCAGGCCCTTCATGTTCTCAATGACGACGTCCCAGCCGCATTCCTTCAGCGTCGGCGTCCGGGGGAAGTTGGGCAGCCGCTCCTCCGAGGCGACGGCGAGCGGCACGACCTCGCCCGCGCTGGTCAGCCCGGCCATCTCCTCCGGCGCCAGCACGGCGAGCTCCACCGTGTTCGACATCAGCGCCGCCAGCGAGGGCGCGCCGCCCGTGAAGGGGACGTTGAGGAATTCCACCCCGGCCGCCTGCTGCAGCAACACGAAGACCGCATGGTAGATCGAGCCGACCCCGGAGGAGGCATGCGGGATCACGCCGGGCTGCGCCCGCGCGGCCTCGACGGCCTGGCGGATGTCGGTGAAGCGGCCGCCGCGCTTGGCCACGATCAGCAGCGGCTGGCGGGTCAGACGGATGATGGAGCGGAAGGACCGCTTGGGGTCGTAGGGAACCTCGCGGAAGGCCGGGAGGGAAATGCTCTCGCTGCCGCCGCCGACGAGCAGGTTCAGCCCATCCGGCACCATGCCGGCCACGGCCTGCGCGGCGATGGCACCGCCCGCGCCCGGCCGGTTCACCACGACGAGCGGGGTGGGGAAGAAGGGCGTCGCCGCCTCCCCGGCCGCGCGGGCCGCAAGGTCGGCGCCGCCGCCCGGCGCGAAGCCGACGATGAGCTGGATGGGGCGCGACGGCTCCCAGGCGGCGAGCACCGGCCGCGCGGCGACAAGCGCAGCCCCGCCCGCGAGCAGGCTCCTACGTGCGAACATTACTTTTCCTCCCAAGTCTTTGCGCGGAGGATGACCCGGGCCGGATGGATGGACAACGGCCTTCGCAGCGGGTCCGCTGCCGGCGGAGGAGAATCCATGACGACCCAGCCCCGTCTCCCGGTCCCGGCCGGCGCGACCGACTGCCACATGCATATCTACGGCCCGGCGGAGCGCTATCCCGTCGCGCCCAGCAACCCCTCGCCCGTGCCCTTCGCCTACGACCTGGCGGCCTATCGCGCGGTGCAGGCGCGCCTCGGCCTGTCGCGCACCGTGATCGTGCAGCCGACGGCCTATGGCGACGACAATGCCTGCACGCTGGACGCGGTGGCCGCGCTCGGCCCGGACGCGGCGCGCGCCGTCGTCGTCGTGACGCTCGACACGCCGGAGGCCGAGCTCGCGCGGCTGCACGCCGCCGGGGCGCGCGGGGCGCGCTGCTTCATGCTCAAGGGCGGCCTCATCCCCTGGGACCGGCTGCACGAGATGGGCGCGAAGGTCGCGCCCTTCGGCTGGCACCTGCAGCTGCAGTTCGACGGCGGCGAGATGCCGGAGCGCGAGGTGCTCATCCGCGGCCTGCCCTGCCCCGTCGTCATCGACCATGTCGGCCGCTTCCACGACCCCGTGCCGCCGGAAGCGCCGCAGGTCCGGGCGCTGAAGCGGCTGCTGGAGGCAGGGCATGTCTGGATGAAGGCTTCCTCGCCCTATGGCGTCTCCCGCTCGGGGCCGCCGGGCTATGCGGATGTCTCGGCCATCGCCCGCGCCCTGATCGCGGCGGCGCCGGAACGGGTGGTCTGGGGCTCGAACTGGCCACACCCCAATATCTTCGAGAACAAGCCCGACGAGGCCCCGCTGCTCGACCTGCTGGGCGACTGGGCGCCGGACGAGGCGGTGCGGCAGGCCATCCTCGTGGAGAATCCCGCCCGGCTCTACGATTTCTGACCGGCCTCCGGGCCCGGGCCTCGCGGGGTCCGGGCGCGGGCGGCGCATGCCCAGGCCGGGGCCCTGCCGCGCTTTTCCGGGACTGGCGGTGGAGTGCCGGGACGCAGCGAAAAACCGTCATAATCCTTGGCATGTAATTGCCGAAACGCCAGAACATTCAGTGAATCATCGCGACAAATCGCCGTTTCGGAATTTCGGCGAATCAAGAAGATGAGTCGATTCGCGCGAACGAATCGCTGACGGTCGTCATGCATCCAACAACCACAACCCTTTGTGGTCGGGCGTTTCTCCTGCCGCAATATCGTTCTTGATTTGTTTGCTTTATCGCGGGCGAGTCGAGCCGCGGAGGGTTCTGCCGGCATGGGGAAACGGGGCAGCCCTCCATCCCATCCGATGGCACCCCCGGATGTTCTCCTCCCGGCCATAAGGCTGTAGGAGACCGCCATGACGATCGGGATCGAGATGGGCCAGACGCGCCAGGGCGCGGCCGCGACGCTCGACCTGGAGGAGCTGATCGCCACGAGGTTGCTCGTGCAGGGCAACTCCGGCTCGGGCAAATCGCACCTCCTGCGCCGCTTGCTGGAGCAGAGCGCCCCCTGGGTCCAGCAGGTGGTGATCGACCCCGAGGGCGATTTCGTGACGCTGGCGGACCGGTTCGGCCACCTGGTCATCGACGCGGCCGATCATTCCGAGCCCACCCTCATTCGCGCGGCCGACCGGGCCCGCCGGCACCGCGTCTCGGTGGTGCTGAACCTCGACAGCGTCGAGGTCGAGGCCCAGCTGCGCAGCGCGGCGGCCTTCCTCAACGGCCTCTTCGACGTCGAGCGCGACGCCTGGAACCCGGTGATGGTGGTGGTGGACGAAGCCCAGCTCTTCGCCCCCGCCATGGCCGGCGAGGCCTCGGACGAGGCGCGCCGCGCCTCCCTCGGCGCCATGACCAACCTGATGTGCCGCGGCCGCAAGCGCGGCCTGGCGGGCGTGATCGCGACCCAGCGCCTGGCCAAGCTCGCGAAGAACGTGGCGGCCGAAGCCTCCAACTTCATGATGGGCCGCACCTTCCTCGACATCGACATGGCCCGCGCCGCCGACCTGCTGGGCATGGAGCGGCGCCAGGCCGAATCCTTCCGCGACCTGGAGCGCGGGCATTTCGTCGCTCTCGGCCCGGCCTTGTCGCGCCGCCCCGTCGCCATCCGGATCGGCGCCGTGGAGACCCAGACCCGCAGCGCCGGGCCGCAGCTGCTGGCCCCGCCCATGCCGGCCTCCAGCGAGGAGGCGCGCGAGCTGATCCTGGAAGGGCCGGAGCCCGAGGCCCTGCGCCCAGCCCCGCGCCGCGCGCCCCGCCCACCACCGCCCGATATCCTGATGCAGCTCGCCCAGTTCCGCCCGGCCCTGGCGCCCCAGGCCGCCGCCCCCGAGCCGCCGACGGCCGAGGAGCTGGAGCTGCGGAACGCCCGCATCGCCGCGACGCTCCATCAGATCATGGCCGACGAGGAAGCGGCCTTTCGCTCCACCGGCGTGCTCTACCAGGACTTCCTGGTCCGGCTGCGGATCCAGGAGATCGACGGCCCGCCCGACCTGCCGGGCTTCCGGCGCCTGCTGGCGACCGCCCGGGCCGGGATCGCGCCCGAAGTGGCGGAGGGCGAGGCCTGGCAGACCGCCGTCGCCCGCGCCGAGGCCCTGCCGGAGGATGCCCAGGGCGTCTATCTGCTGCTCGCCCGCGCCGCGCTGGACGGCCTGCCCTGCCCCTCGGACGCGACCATCGCCCGTGCCTACGGCACCCGCTCGGCGGGTCGTGCACGCCGGCTGCTGACCTGGCTGGAGGAGCGCAAGGCGATCGTCCTGCGCAGCGAGCGCGGCGGGAAGCGGTCGGTCGCGATGGTCGGCCTGGGCTGGGAGACAACGGCCGGCGACCCGGATGGGCCGGACGCCGGCTGAGGTTTCGGGCGTTGACGGCGGCGGACGGCCGGGCGTAGGAGCCTGCCGGGCGTCGCGGCCAGGCCGCGACGCCCTGCTCAACAACCGAGAGTGTGATGGACTGCCACCCTAGTCGTGGCGTCGTCTCCTTCGCCGTGACCGCGGCGCGGGCCGCGACGTCATCCCCCACAGCGAACAGGCTTCCTGGCGCAGCGGCGCTGGGCGTCGCCGGGACGTCGATCTAGGGATCGGCGACCCGTCCGTCGCCCGCCGTCCGGGCCCGGTGGCCGGACGGAGACCGAAGATGTTCGAGACCATGATGCTGGCCCTGCGGGGCCCTGCGCGCCTGCGCCCGCAGCGCGCCTCTACGATCCTGCCGCGCGGCAAGGGCGTGCTGCCTTGCCGGCCCACCCCCCGCCTCGTCGCGACCTGGCGGCTCGACCCTTCGACCGGAAAGCTCTCCTGCTCCTGGCGCGAGGCCGCGAGGGCGGATCAGCCGGCCGGCCTTACTCGCCGCAGGGCGCGCGGTCCCGTCCGGGGAAAGCCTCGCGGCCGCTAAAAGCGTCGGGACGGTCAGGCAGGGCGCATTGTCTTTCGCCTGAAACGCCACCGTCCCGGCAATTTCATCAAAGCGATCTACATCCGCGCCTTCGAAACGTGACTGCAGCGTCCCGAAGGAAGGCGCGCCGCCCTCCCTCGCCGGTTTGGACAATTCCCATGATTCCCCCGCTTCTCGAGACGGCGCTCAACCTCGGCACCGCCACCCTGCTCGGCGCCGCGATCGGCTTCGAACGGCAATGGCACCAGCGCCTCGCCGGACTGCGCACCAACACCCTGGTCGCGATCGGCGCGGCCAGCTTCGTCGTTTTCTCCTCGCTCGCCGGGCCGGATGCGAGCCCGACCCGCGTGGCCGCGCAGGTGGTCTCCGGCATCGGCTTCCTCGGCGCCGGCGTGATCTTCAAGGAAGGCGCCAATGTCCGCGGCCTCAACACGGCCGCGACGCTCTGGTGCTCCGCCGCCGTCGGCCTGCTCGCCGGCATGGGTGCGCATCTGCATGCGGCGCTGGTGGCGGGCTTCATCGTCCTGGTGAACCTCTTCCTCCGGCCGCTGGTCCGGATGGTGAACCGGCAACCCCTGCTCGCGGCCTCGACGGCCGGGGCCGCGCCCGCCTGCTACACGGTCGAGGTCGTCTGCCGCGGCGCGGAGGAGGCGCGTGTCCGCGCCATGCTGCTGCAGGGGCTGGGCGGGCGCGGCCTGCACCTGCGCCGGCTGGAGAGCAGCAACATCGAGGACACCGACCGCGTGGAGGTCCATGCCGTGCTGGGCTCCGACAGCCGACAGGACGAGGCGCTGGAGCAGATCGTCGGCCGCCTCAGCCTCGACCCCATGGTCACGGCGGCGCGCTGGCGGACGGATACCTTAGCGGAATAGGGATCGGGCCGGCCTTAGGCGACGGGCGAAGCCTACGCCCCGTTCCCAAACAACGCCTGCCTGAAGGTCAGCCCTTCCCCTGCCGGGCGCCGCAGGATGCCCTTGGCCTCGAGGATGGGCAGCACCTGCTCGGCCACGGCGGCGAAGGAATTGCCGCCCTTCAGGACGAAGCCGTCCGCTGCTTCGGCCTCGAACCAGGTGGCGATGTCGCCGGCGATGCTGTCCGGCGTGCCAATCAGGGTCAGGTGACCGAATTCGTAGACCTCGCTCAGGACCTTCCGCAGCGTCGCCCCGGGGCGCAGGAAATACCGGCGCAGGAGCAGCCCCCGGCTGCGGCGCCGCTCGACGCCCTGGAGCTCCTCCTCCGCCGGGATGGCGCTGGCCGGGATGGGCTCATCCAGATCAAGGCCTTCCAGGCGGAACAGCGGTGCCTCCCGGACGATCTTGTCCCGATACTTCAACAGGTTCTGGTCGGTGAACTGGCTGTGGTAGATCGCCTCCGCCTCGCCCGCCGTGGGCGCCACGAAGATGTTGAGACCCGGCAGGACCCGCAGCTGCGAGGGGCTTCTCCCCTGGGCCACGACCCTCTGCTTCAGGTCCTGGTAGAAGGGGATCGCTGTCTCCAGATCCGGCGTCGCGGCGAAGACGATCTCGGCGTGGCGGGCCGCGAAATCCAGCCCATTCTCCGACGCGCCGGCCTGCACGATGACGGGCCTGCGCTGCGGGCCGGGCGGGATGTCCAGCGCCTGCTTGACCCGGAAATAGTCGCCGACGAAATCGGCTTCCTCCACGAGATTGCCGTCGAAGCGGTGCCCCTTTTCGGAATAGGAGACGGAGCCCTCCTTCCAGCCGTCCCACAGCTTGTAGGCCACCTCCAGATACTCGTCGGCCTTGCGGTACCGCTCGGCCAGCGACAGCAGCTTTCCGTCGCCGAAATTCTCCTCGCCGTAATAGCTGGTGACGACGTTCCAGCTCGCCCGGCCGCCGCTGACATTGTCCAGCGAGGTGAAGTAGCGCGCGACGTTGTAGGGCTCGGTGAAGGAGGTGGATTCCGTGACGATCAGCCCCACCCGCCGCGTGTGCTGGGACAGGGCGCTGAGCAGCGTCAGCGGCTCGAAGCCGGCGCGCGGCCGCATCTCGGACTTCACCTGATCGAGGCCGAGGAAGTCGGGCTTGAAGATGGCATCGAAGCCGGCCTTCTCCGCCAGCTTCGCGTGGGCGATGAAGTTCTCGATGCCGAAGCGCCCCGGGTCGCGCGCGCGGGCCGGATCGCCGCTGTAGAACATGTTGGGGTCGGCGAAGGCGACGAGGGTCAGTCGGTCTTGGCGTGCTGACATGGGAGCTCCGAATTCCGGTCCGGCAGTTCAGGACTGGTACGAATGGTCTCGGGCCGGCGCAGGGGCAGACTCCGCCCGGCGCGGCCGTGGTATCGAGTCGATGAGCGCCCGTGTGTAGGCCTGTGCCGGGCGCTCGAATACCTGCTCTACCGCTCCCTGCTCGACGACGCGGCCATGCCGCAGCACCGTCACCGTGTCCGCAATCTGCCGGACGACCGAGAGGTCATGCGAGATGAACAGATAGGTGAGGCCGTGCGCGGCCTGGAGCTCGCTCAGCACCTGCAGGATGCCGGCCTGCACCGTGACGTCGAGGGCCGAGGTCGGCTCGTCCAGGACCAGTACCCGCGGCCGCAGCACGAGGGCGCGGGCGATGGCGACGCGCTGGCGCTGACCGCCGGACAGCTTCGCGGGCCGCCGCTCCAGCAGCTCCTCGGAAAGGCCGACGGAGCGCAGCGTGTCGAGGACGCGGGCCTCGCGCTCCGCACGGTCGCCGAGCCGGTATTGGTCCAGCGGCTCCCGGATGAGGTTCCGCACCTTCCAGGTCGGATCGAGTGAGGTGAAGGGGTTCTGGTAGACGAGTTGGAGGTTGCGGCGCAGGCCGCGCAGCGCGTCGCGCGACAGGCCATGCACCGCCTGCCCATCTACCGTGAGGCGGCCTGCATCCGGCGTCTCCAGCCCGAGCAGAAGGCGGACCAGCGTCGTCTTCCCGGAGCCGGATTCGCCGACAAGTGCATGGGTCCGCCCCGCCGCGACGGAGAAGGACACCTCGTCCACCGCGCGAAGGGAGCGGCCGTCGGCGTGAAAGCTCTTCGAGACGGCCTCGACGCGAATGCCCATTCCGCCACCGCCGCGCGCCTCCTGGCCGCGCCTGGCCACGGCGCGGAAGCGGTCCGGGTTCAACGCCGGCACATCGGCCTGGAGCCGGCGCGCATAGTCGGAGGCGGGGGCGCGGAACACCTGCCCGGAGGCGCCGATTTCCTGAACCGCGCCGTCCTTCAGCACCACCACCTCGTCGGTGCGCTCCGCCGCGAGGGCAAGGTCATGCGTGATGAAGAGCAGGCTGAGGTCGAGCGCGCCGCGCAACTCCATCAGCAGGTCCAGGATGCGCTTCTGGATGGTGACGTCCAGCGCCGAGGTCGGCTCGTCCGCGACGATGAGATCGGGGCGCGGCAGCACGGCGAGGCCGATCAGCACCCTTTGCAGCATGCCGCCCGACATCTGATGCGGGTAGGAGCGATAGACGCGCTCGGGATCGGCGAGGCCGATCAGGGCGAAGGTATCGAGAATGGCCCGCCGCTCGGCCTCGCCATCCGGCAGGTCCAGCAGCCTCGCCGCCTCATGCGCCTGCGAGCCGATGGTGCGGACGGGATTGAGCGCGTTCTGCGGATCCTGCGGGACGAAGCCGATGGCGCGGCCCCGCAGGGCGCGGAACTTCCTCTCGGGCAGGGCGAGCAGGTCCTCGCCCTTGAAGCGGATACGGCCGGTGACCTTCGCCTCACCCCGCCCCAGCAGCCCCAGCACCGCCTTGGCGATGGTCGACTTGCCGGAGCCGGACTCGCCGATCAGGGCAAGCGCCTTGCCCTTTTCCAGGGTGAAGCCGGCCTGCCTCACCACCGTCTGCCGGCCATAGGCGACCGACAGATCCTCGACGCGCAGGATCTCCGTCGCCGCGCGGGAGACTGCCAGGCGATCAATGTGCATGGCGGATCCAGCGGCTGATGCGGTTGATCGCCAGCACGGTCACGACGATGACCCCCGCGGGCGCGAAGACGAGCCAGGGCGAGCTCGGATAGTCCTTGCCGCTCGCCACCAGCAGGCCCCAATCGGCCGCCGGCGGGGGGTCGCCGTAGCCGAGGAAGGCCAGGCCCGCGATGATGAGGATCGAGGTGCCGAATTGCAGCACGGCGAGCGCCAGCACCGACCGGCTGGAATTCGGCAGGACGTGGCGCAGCAGGATGTGCCAGCGCGACCCGCCGAGCAGGCCCGAGGCCTCGACGAAGACGGAGGTGCTCGTCCTCAGCACCTCGGATCGCATCAGCCGCGCGAAGGCCGCGACGGAGGAGACGCCGGTCGCGATGGCGATATTGGTCGTCTCGAAGCCGAAGGAGCTGACGATGACGACCGCCAGCAGGAAGTTGGGGATCGCCAGCAGCACGTCGACCAGCCTGGCCACGACCGTGTCCGTCCATCCGCCGAGGAAGCCCGCCAGCAGGCCCATCAGCCCGCCGGCGACCAGCCCGACGGCGACCGCCATCGCCGCGCTGGTGACCGAGGCCCAGGTCCCGTGCACGACCCGCGTGAAGAGATCCCGGCCCAGATGATCCGTGCCGAACCAATAGCGCGCAGAGGGAGGAAGCAGCTTCTGCGACGTGTCGCCGACATAGGCGTCGTGATGCGTGAAGAGGTCGGGCAGGAGCGACCAGGCGACGACGATGAAGACGACCGCAAAGGAGAGGATGACCGCGGTCGGCACCCGGCGTGCGCCCGCCCAGGCGTCGCGGAACGGCAGGGCCTGCGCGGCGGGGAAGGTCGCCATCAGACGAGGGTCTCCGCATCGGGCGCCGGGATGCGGGCCGCCTGACGGCGCCGCAGCCGCGGGTCGAGCAGCGGGTAGATCAGATCCGCCAGCAGGTTGACCGCGACGAAGACCACGGCGGCGAGCGAGACGACGGCGAGCAGGACGGGAAAGTCCTGCGTCGAGGCCGCGCCCTGGACGAGGGAGCCGATCCCCTTCCGGCCGAAGATCGCCTCGGTGATGAGGGAGCCGCCCAGCAACTCGCCCACCGCGAGCGCCACCATCGTCACGACCGGCAGGGAGGAGGGCCGGAGCTGGTGGCGGCCGAAGAGCGCCGCCCGCGACAGCCCGCGCGATCGCGCCACGGCGAAATAGTCCTGCCGCGCCTCGTGATCGAGGTTGGTGATGAGGACCTCCGCGATCTGCGCGGAGACCGGGAGGCCGAGGGCGATCGCGGCGAAGAGCGTCGCCGCGAAACTGTCCGGGCTGGTGATCCGGAACAGCCCGAACTGAAACGCGAAGACCTGGATGAGGAAAATGCCGACGATGAAGCTCGGAATGGCGAGCGACACGGACGGGATCGCCCGGATCAGCCCCTGCCCCAGGCGCGGCGGCAGGTTCTGCGAGGCATAGGCGATCAGGAAGGCCAGCAACAGCGAGACGGCCAGCGCAGAGGCCGCGAGGGTCAGCGTCGAAGGCAGCGCATCCAGCACGAGGCCCGAGACCGGAAGGTTCGACCGCAGCGAGATGCCGAGATCCCCGACGACGAAGCGGGAGAGCGCCGTCCACAGCTGCTCGGGCACCGGCCGATCCAGGCCGTAATAGGCGATGATCGGCGCGATCTCCTCCGGCGTGAAGCCATTATCCGGATCCAGCAGCATGTTGGAGATCGGATCGCCGGGCAGGACGTTGATGATCAGGAAGGTCGCCGTATAGGCCAGCAGGACGACGACGACCGCCTGCGCGATCCGCGACGCGGCATGACTGACATGGGGGCTGAGGCTCATCGCGCTTCACATTCCGGAGAAGTTGGCGGCGCCGGCGCGGCGGAGCGGCGCATGCCGGTCCCCGCCGCGCCGGGCCGGACTAAGCCTCGAGCCAGGCGCCGTAGTAGAGCGGGTAGGCCGCGCCGCTGTAGATCTCGCCCTTCAGTTTCGGCGTCTGCACGTAGAGCCGCTGCAGCAGCTGCGCCGTGGGGATGAACAGCCCCTGCTCCAGCACATGGCGCTGCACCTCCTGCAAGGTCGCGGCGCGCGCCCGGCGATCGACGGCATTGGCGACCTCACCGGCGAGGCGGTTCAGCGTCGCGTTCGTCTGCCCGTACCTGAACAGATCCTCGCCGCCATTGGCGTCCGTCAGGATGTTCCCGACCACGCCGGCGTCCAGGAAGCTGCGGCTGATCTCGACCAGCGGGACATTGTCGTTGCCCCGCACACGGGCATTGTAGGTCGAGATGTCGACGACCTGCAGCGTGGCGGCGATGCCCACCTTCCGCAGCTGCTGCGTGACGACCTCGTCCACCGGACGCGAGGTGCTGACCCAGGGGCTGGCATAAAGGTTGAACCTCAGACGCTGGCCGTCCTTCACGCGCACGCCGTCGCGGCCCGGCCGCCAGCCGGCCTCGTCCAGCAGGCGCTTGGACTTGTCGGGGTCGTAGGCGAGGAGGCTGCTGAAATCGCCGGCCTCGGGGACGTTGGACTGCAGGAAGGTGCGTGCGGGCGCCCAGTCGCTGGTGAAGACCGTGTCGACGATCTCCTGCCGGTTGATCGCGTGCTGGACGGCCTGGCGGACGCTGAGCTCGCCGAAATGCGGGGCGCGCGTGTTGACGACGAAGCCGCTGACGAAGCCGAGGCTTTCCGGCGCGACGACGCTCAGCCCCCGGGTGCGCAGCGCAGCCAGCTCATGGGGCGCGATGTTCAGCACAATCTCGGCCTGGCCGGCCTGCAGCGCCGAGCCCCGCAGCGAGGCGTCCCTGACGACCTTGAAGGTGATGCGCTCCAGGCTGGCCGGCCCGGAATGGTCGATCGCCTTGGGGCCCCAATTGTAGTCCTGCCGCCGCACGAGCACGACATTGTCGCTCTCCTGCCAGGACTGCAGCACGAAGGGGCCGCTGCCGAACTGCTTGCTCAGATCCCCGAGTTCGTTCGGCCGCAGATTGAGGCTCGAGACCGCACGCAGCACCGCCTTGTGATAGCCCAGCGTGGGGATGAAGCTGAGGGTGGGCGCCGTGAAGCTCACCCGCAGCGTGTGGTCGTCGATCACCTCGGAGGCGCGGTAGGTGCTGGACGGGAAGAGGCCGAGGCGCCCGACGCCGCGGGAGGTATCGCCCTTGGCCCAGAGGTCGATATTCGCCGCGACGGCCCGCGCGTCGAGCGGCGTGCCGTCCGAGAAGGTCACGCCCCGCTTCAGGTGCAGGACGAATTCGGTCTGGTCGGGATTCTCGTCCCAGCGCTCGGCGATCCAGGCCGTGGCGTTGCCCTGCGCATCGACGTGGACGAGCTTGTCGGCGATCTGGCCCCAGACGATGCCGGTATAGGTATCGACCTTCTCGTTCAGGCCCCACCCGCTTTCGAGGCTGCTGAGGAGGAAGGTGGCGTGCCCGCCTTCCCGCCGGCTACCGGCGGCCGTGCTGGCCTGCGAAGGGCGGGGCAGGACGGCATTTCCGGCAAGGGCGGCGATCCCGCCGCCTATCAGCAGACCGAAGCTACGACGATCAGCGTTCATCACGATTTCCTGGAATGGGGATGATTCGGCGGGCCGGGCAGCGGCCGGCCTGGATTTCGAAGGCGGCCGATGGCCGCGCGTCAGGCGCCGTTCGAGAAGCGGCAGCGCCCTGCCGTTGCAGGCATGTCAGGCAGCCGACACAGGCGAAGCGCTGGCGTGGAATTCTTCATTTGGAGATCGTATATGCGTAAATTGCACAATGCAATAACGTGTATATGGCTTGCGCCGGTCAAATTCAGGCGCCAGCCGCGCTGCGGGCGCGGATCACGGCAAGCCTGGATGGGTTGGGATGACGGGTGGATCAAAGAAGTTAGTTCACGACCTCCCCGCGAGAAAATGGCTATTCCCTTGGCATTAGGCAGCTTTGTGGGGGAAATATCGTCCCGCCCTTCGCGATCTGAATCGTCACGTCTCGAGCAGAAGCCTGACTGTCACCGGCCTGTCGGTACACGTTAAATATACAATTATAAATAGTTTATTAGTGGCCTGAGTCAGGCGCCACCCGTCCAGGGCCCATGATGGAAGGCAGCCCGGCGCCGGGGGCCGCCCCTTCCCGCCTAGCGCTCCAGCGCCAGCAGCTGCTCCGAACGGATCGCCTTGATGAGGCGCCGGCCGAGAAGCGGGCGCGGGGTCCATCGCATCACCGTGTTGCGCAGGTGGAAGGCCAGCGGCGTGGCCGGCACGAACCAGGAGGCCGACTTGCGGCTGTGCTCCTGCAGTCGCCGGATCGCGGGACGCAGACGCGTCTCGTGCCGCGCCAGCGCCGCCGGCACGGCGTCGTCCCGCCCCAGCTCCTCCGCCAGGATCCGCGCGGAGGTCAGCGCCATCCCGGCCCCCTGCCCCGAGACCAGCGGCGATGCGCCGCGCCGGTTGTTCACAGACCGCTTGTCATGATATTTTGCGAATCGTTCTCAATTAGCCCCGGAACCCGGCCATGCCGCAAGCGCTCCAACTCCATGCGCCGCTCCGCCTTGAGGAGTTCACCCTTCGCCCTGCGCCCGACCACACGGCGAAACGCTCGCTGCAGACGGAGATGGAGCGCCGGAGGCTCACCTCGCCGCAGGTGAGCGGCCTGTGCCGCAGCTTCGCCATTCGTCCCGACTTCGACCTGACGCTCTACGACATGCTGATGGGCCTCGCCCGGCAGGTCGGCCTGAACGAGAAGAAGCTGAAGGCGGGCTTCCGCACGCAGTTCGGCACTTCGGTGATCGGCTTTCTGCAGGATGTCCGGCTGCGGGCCGCGCACCGCCTGCTGCTGGAAGGCCGGAGCAGCGTCACGGAGGTGGCGATGGCCGTGGGCTACGCCAATCCGAGCCATTTCGCGCTGATGTTCCGCCGCCGCTACGGCGTGTCGCCCTCCGCCCTGCGGCGCTGAGCTCCAGGGACAGCCATGCACATCGCCAGCATGATCTGCGTCACGGCCCTCCTGGCCAGCCTCGTCCTGCTTCTCGCGGGATGATCGAACGATCGGCGCCGGGGCGCGTTGAACAGGCTCAACCCCGAAGGGAGAACGCCATGACCACCGGAAAGCCCAATCCCGGCAGCTCGAAGAAGGGCGACATCGACCTGCGCAGCAGCGACGCCCAGGGCAAGCAGGCCGACGAGGTGAAATCCCACGCCGAGAAGGCCTCCGATAAGCCTGCCGAGAAGTCTCCCCGCGCCGGCGAGACCGCGGGCGCGCTGAAGGACCAGACCGGGCGCTAGACGATGTCCGCCTGATTTTCGGCAAGCGTTATTGTGCGCTGCAACTGAACGGGAAGCAGCGCGTTATCCCTTCACTCTCCCCGTTCCTCTACATCCAGCCCGGCCGAGCCATCCCCTCGGCCGGGCGCATTTTTGTGTGGAGGATGCCGCGCATCAGTGGCTCGAATAGCCGCCGATGACGGGAAGCACCTCCCCGGTGATGAAACTCGACATCTGCGGCGAGGCGAGGAAGACGTAGGCCGGCGCCAGCTCCTCCGGCTGGGCAGGCCGCTTCATCGGCGTGCCGGATCCGAATTCCTTGGCCTTCTCCGCACTGTCGCTGGGGTTCAGCGGCGTCCAGACCGGGCCGGGCGCCACCGCATTCACGCGGATCCCACGCGGCAGCAGGCTGCCCGAAAGCGCGCGGGTGAAGGCGTGGATGCCGCCCTTGGTCATCGAATAGTCCACGATCGACGAGCTTCCGAAGAGGCCGGTCACCGAACCGGTGTTCACAATGGCGGAACCCGGCCGGAGATGGGGCAGGCAGGCCTGCACCATGTGGAAATAGCCGTAGAGATTGGTTTTGACGGTCAGGTCGAAGTGATCCTCCGTCAGATCCTCGAAACGGCTGACATGCAACTGGAAGGCGGCATTGTTCACCAGCACGTCCAGCCCGCCGAGGTCGCTCACGACCTGTGACACGGCCTTGTCGCAGAAGGCGCGATCCGTGACGTCGCCGGCGATCGACAGGCCGCGCCGCCCCTCCTTCCCGATGGCCGCGAGCGTGACCTCCGCATCCGCCTGCTCCTCGGGCAGATGCAGGATGGCAACGTCGGCGCCCTCGCGCGCGAAGAGCACCGCCACCGCACGGCCGATGCCGGAATCACCGCCCGTGACGATGGCCTTTCTACCCTCGAGCTTGCCGGAGCCCTTCCAGTAGGGCGCGTCGTACATCGGGGCGAATTCCTGCTCGCTTTCCAGCCCCGGCTTCTCCAGGAGCTGCTTGGGGAAAGGCGGTTCGGGATAGCGGCGTGCGCCGGCCTGCATGGCGCCCTTCATCTTCTCCGGCGGGCGAGCCTTGTCCGCCGCCTGGACCTGGGCCTGGATCGCGCGCTGGCGATCGACCACGCGGGTCGTTCGGTTCATGGCAGTTGTCCCTGGATGTTGCGCCGCGCCCGGGGATTCCGGGCGTCCGGCTCGTACTAGGAGGCTCTCTTCGCAGCCGCGTTCCGCTTGCGGGTGGCGGCCGCCTTCTTGGCGGAGGCCGACCTGGCTTCCGCGGAGCGTGAGGCCGCGACCTTGCCGCCCCGATGCGCCGCCGGATGTCCCGTTTCCTGGCCGCGCCCCGAACCGCCGGGCTGCTTGCCGCCGCCGTCATCCTTGTTGACGGTGGCCCAGGCCCGGCGCTCGGCCTCCGTCTCCGAGACACCGCGCTTCTCGTAGCCCGCGGCGATGTGGTCGGCCTTGCGTTCCTGCTTGTCGGTGTATTTGGACTTCTCTCCACGAGGCATGGCCTGGTCTCCGTCTGTCCAGGGGTGAAACTCGCGAGCGGCCGATAAGTTTAGGGCGCCCCGCTGTGCTGCCCTCAGCCGTCGGTCGTCTCGCATCATTCTGTGCCGACACTGTCAGCCCGACCGACAGCTCCGGCATTTTGCTGGCTAAACTACTTCCGATGGCATAGGTTGCCCTTCCCGCAACCGAGGCGCGAGCGCTTCGTGCGACCGCCTTTTGGAAAGGAGGCGGCGATGACGGACCACTACATCCTGAGATTCTATTTTGCCGAGCCGGGCGACCTCGGCGTGCCCGACGTCTATTGGAGCGGCGGCATTTTCGGCGCGCGATCCTGGGCCAGGAGCCGGTTGGAGCATCTCGGCGCCAATGGCCGCGGCTCGCATGAGCTCGGCCCCCTTCAGTGTTCCATCTGGACCGGGGGCGGACAGGAAGTCTGCGTGGCGGAGCTGATCAGTACGGACGGCCCGGTCGCCGGTCGTTGGCGTGCCCCCGGCCACCTCGCCCCAAGCCCGCACAGCCCGGAGCAGGCGGAAGAGGGAGCCCTGCTGGGTTAGTTCTGGAGCTGGCTAGTGGCCGCCCAATCGGTAAGCCGGTCCTCTCCCGGTTCGGGCACCGCGTCAGGTTGCAGGGCCTTCTCGAGGGCATGAATGCCCAGCGTCGTGATCTTCCAGCCGGCCTGACGGGGGAATCTGCAGGAGGGCCCTGCCTCGGCATATCCGCCGCGTGTCAGGGTCTCCATGATCGTACAGCCGATGCCGCGCGGCAGTTCGCCGAGCGACAGATAGCGTTCGGGGCTATTATGCAGAGAAATCAGTGCTCTGAATTGACGCTCGGCCGTCTTCCCTATCATTTTTCAGCATCCCATTCGGGCATTGTTCTGCACTGCATGAGGCGAAATCCCCAGCGATACAAGTTTCATTAATTTGCTATCGCGCAAGATTTGAGAACGCGTCTGTCCTTCCGGCGACGCCGCGCCGTCTGGTGGATCTCCGGCCGCCTTTCCCCGTCAGCTCGAGATCGACATGTCGCCCTGGAAGGAGAAGGGATCCCGGGCGCCCGTCGTCGAGAACTGACCCTGCGGCCGCAATTCCTCCAGCGTGTTGGGGATCTGGTGCGCCGCATCGATGCCGCGCGGGCTCATCATGGTCACCACCACGCCCAACCGCTTGCCGGCCTGCTCCGAGATGTTCACCGGATCATTCTTCACCCGGAAGTTGACGATCTTCGGCCGGTTGCGGCCGAAGGAAGCCTCCACGCCCTTCACGGCGCTCACCGCCGGGGCGGAGAAGGTGACGGCGGCGACGCCGGTCGCGGCAGCGGCCATCTGGGCCAGGCCCCCGCCCAGGGAATGGCCCGTCAACGTCAGCCTGCTGCTCTTGGCCGCCTGCATGGCCTGGATGGTGAAGGCGATGGCGGAAGCGCGCTGCTGCGCGAGAAGGCGTTCCGCATGCGCCGCGAGCCCGATGCCGGCCAATCCGCCGAGCGCGGCCAGCGCGATCTGTCCCTTGCTGCCACCGAAACCGAGATCGGCACGCCAGTCCACCATCACCTGATCCGTTTCCGAGCCGGCGAAGGACACGACGTATTCGAGCTGTCCGCCCACGGCACGCATGTAGAGCGCGGCGTGGAAGCCGCTGATCTCATTGGGGCGCAGCGTCTGCCGCGCGAAAGAGCCCAGCTGGCTGACCGTATCGTAGTAAACGCCGTCGGCCAGGGTCGCGTATCCCAGCGTCGTCATCGTCGTCATTGCAGGCATCTGCGTGCTTCCCACCCTGTTCCTCACGCCGCGATGGCGTGTGCGGGGGTGCTCTCGCGCGCCCGAGGAACGACGTCTTGAAGGGCAAGCGGGAATTGTCGATTTCTGCGCGAGGGCCGCCGCGGAAGCGAACCGGCTTCTAGCGGGTGCCGCGCCGGAATCGCGCGGGCGTGGTCCCGGTGACATGCCGGAACCGGCGGCTGAAATGCGCCTGGTCCGCGAAGCCCAGCATCACCGCGAGATCGGCCAGCGGCAGGTGCGGCTGCGCGCGCATCAGCGCCTGGGCCCGCGCGATCCGGCTGCGCGTCAGATGCGCATGCGGGCTCTCGCCCATGGCCGCGTGGAAGCCGCGCGTGAACTCCGAGAGCGACAGCCCGGCCGTCGCGGCGAGGCTGTCGAGCGAAGGCGGCGAGGAAGGATTGCGGTCCAGCGCCGCCTCGATGGCTTCCAGCACGCGCTTCAGCTGGATCTCGCCCAGGGCCCGCCGCGCCCCGAGGCGCCTGGGCGCGGCGAGGGAAGCGGCCAGGAAGGCGATCGCGTGGTCGATGTAGAGGCGTTCGCTCACGCCCTGCGCGGCGCGCTCGGCGAGCTCCAGCAGCACGCTCCGCAGAGCATCGTCGCGGAAGGGCAGCAGCCCGCGCAGGAAGGCGTCCTCGGCGCGGCCATCCACGGCCGTGAAGGTCACGGCGGGGAGCGAGAGGGTGAGCATCCGCGTGCCGCCCTCGGCCTCGTATTCGAGGTCGGTAGCGCCGGGCGACAAGGTCATCAGGCCCACGCGCGGCGGCGGCAGCTCACGCACATCACCCACATGGCGCGTGATGCGGCCGGGCGTGCGGCCGAGGCAGAGGTGCAGTGCAAGCGCCATGTCGTGGCGGGCGCGGGCCCAGCCGATCGACGGATTCACGGCGCGCATGAGCTCGGCGCCCGAGGACAAGGTCCAGGCGGTATAGTGGCCGCGGCCGAGCCCGCGATCATGATACGCAGCGGAGAAGCCTTGCGACATCGATGCCACTTCTGTCCAGGCCCATTACATGAGCTGGACTCGGCATTAACAATCACCGGGAAGATCTGACAAGTCCTCGTCACCGGACAGTGCCGAAACGACACTGTCCGAGCGAATTGCGGCGGCAGCCGTCTCGGCCGGCGAAGCCCGGCGTGCAGAACAGCGCGAACCGGCGTATCCGGGCGACGCCAATGCCACCGCCCGGCTCAGCAGGCCGTTCCAGGAACTCCCGCATGACGCACGACACCTCCTCGCCCGTACCAGGCGGCCTCGCGCGGCGCGGGCTCGCGGCCGCGGCGATGGGCAGCGCACTGCTCTCCGCACCGCAGGCTTCGGCACAGCCCGCCAGCCCCGCGCCAGCCGGGCCGTCACGGCCGCCGCGCCCGGCCGGCCCGCCGATCACCGTAGCGATGCTCGTTCATCCGCAGATGATCCTGCTCGACCTGGCCGGGCCGCAGACCATCCTGAAGATCCTCGGCGCGGACATCCATCTGGTGGGCGAGACGCTCGATCCCGTCTCGACGGATGTGGGCATCAACGTCACGCCGACGATGACGCTGGCGGACTGCCCGCGGGAGCTGGACGTGCTCTTCGTTCCGGGCGGGCTGATGGGCTCCATCGCGACGATGGGCAACACCACCGTCCTCGATTTCCTGGTCGATCGCGGTGGGCGTGCGCGCTACGTGACGAGCGTCTGCACGGGCGGCCTCGTCCTCGCGGCCGCGGGCCTGCTCCGTGGATATCGCGCGACGGCGCATTGGGGCGTGGCGGACCTGCTCCCGCTGATGGGCGCGATCCGCGATCCGGGCCGCGTGGTGCGGGACCGCAACCGGCTCACCGGCGCCGGCGCCACCTCGGGCCTCGACTTCGGGCTGACCCTCGCGGCCCTGCTCCGCGGGCAGGAGGCGGCGGAGCGGGTACAACTCATCCTCGAATACTCGCCGCAACCGCCGTTCCGCGCCGGCACGCCAGAGGAAATTGGGCCGGATCGCCTGACGGTCGCGCGGGCGGGACGCGTCTGGATGGATGGGCAGGCGCGACAGGCCTCGCTCGCAGCGGCGCGGCGTCTCGGGATCTGAAAAGAAATCGGCCTGCAGAAATTCCGCCGATGTCGCCGCGTGCGATGGAGGCGCGCGCTCTTCGCCGGAGCGATAGGTTTCGCCAATGCTTTCAGTGTCCGTCGCTCGACGTCGTGTGCATCTGGAGATGACGAAGGCAAGTTGTGAATCGTCGCATCACAGCTGTGCTGACCGAGCGGTGCTTCGCCATGCGAGCAACGCCGCGATGTTGCCGGACCGCTCATCGCAGCCCCAATGAAAAAGGGCGGCCCCTGCGGGCCGCCCTTTCAGATGAAACCTCGAAGTTCGAGGAGTTCAGCTGACCTTGAGGTTGACCGCAGACGTCTTGCCGCGCTCTTCCGTCAGGTCGAAGGAAACCTGCTGGCCATCATTGAGGCCCTGAAGGCCCGCCGCCTGGACAGCCGTGATGTGCACGAACACATCGGAGCCGCCGCCAGCCGGCGTGATGAAGCCGAAGCCCTTGGTCGAGTTGAACCACTTAACGGTGCCTGAAGCCATGTTAGTTATCCTGATCAAATGCGTACGGTGATTTCCGACGCAAAACGCCAACTCAAGCCGGACAAATGGGACTTATCCAGTTGGCCTTTAGGAGCTTCTGGGATCAGAACGGCCGGACGAAGGCGCGACCAATGGCGCAGATCAGGTGCCCCGTGTCAAACATCACGTGATTCTTTCTCGTCTCGCCCATCTGACGCGAGAGGATGAATCGAGGTTCGGCGCTCGCAAGCTGCTGGCAGCGCTTGGTGATTCAGTGATTCTGAAAGAGCGCAGATCGAAGCCGCGAAAAATCATTCGTCCCGCTCGGAGCGCGCCGGTCACGGCCTTCAACTGAATCAAGGACGGCGATGGACGTGGCGAAGCTCGAGAAAGCCAGGCGAAAGCCCACCACTGACGCGCCTGCCGATACGTGCGCGTTGCACGACCTCCTGCGATGGGAAGCGATCAGTCGTCGGCACTGAATTCTCCGCCTACGGCACCGATGGTCCTCAACACCATGTGCAGCTCCATCAGCGGAGCGATTTCAGCATACGGAGTTGCCAGGCGAACGATCAGCAGCGCGCTCGCGAGAGGGAGGTCTTCGTCTTGCAGATCGAAGGCAGAAGGTGCTGCACGGTCTGCGGAGGATCACGTGTCGGCTGGAGCATTGGGGGCCGATGCGTATTCGCCTTTGAGACACATCGCGCGTTCCCGCTCAGCTGCGCATTCTCGTGTGCAGAGCCGTCACCTGGCTCACGCCGCGTTCGGTTGAGATGACTCACGGCCAAACATCCGGCGCAGCACCAGCCGCTCCGGATGGGGTCGTATTTCAACCTCCATACGGCCCTCACGAAACGCTCAGCCCCTCAGCCGATCCAGTAGAGATCCTCGGTTCCCTGGATGGTCTGGTCGGACACGCCTTTCACCCCATGAACCTGCTCGGCCAGCACGCGCAGCCCACGCTGGACCGACCGGCCCGGCCAGAGCCCGTGGAACTCGACGACGCCCTCATGAACCTCGACGGAGGCGTGGGCGGTCCCCGCCCATGCCTCGCGGCGCATGATGGCGACGACCGCGCTGCGGATGCGATCGTCCGAGGGAACATCGATGGCCGGTTCCGGCGGCGAGACGTCGAGGGCGCGCAGCAGGTCGCGCCGGCTGACGACGCCCTGGATGCGGCCGGCCTCGACCACGACCACGCGCCGGATGCCATGCTGCTCCATGGCCGCCGCGATGGCGGAGGCCGGCGCATCGGGGCCCACGGTCACGACGTCCTGGGTCATGACCTCCTCCGCGATCCAGCCATGGGCCCGCGCATAGCGTTCGGCCGCCTTGTCGGCATTGACGAACAGCGACCCGACCCAGGACGGCGCGTGGTCGAGCCGCGCGGCGAGGCGGCAAATGAGATCGGCCTCCGTCACGAGGCCCAGCAGCACCCCCTCCTCGCCTTCGACGGGAACGGCGGAGATGCCGCGCTCGGCCAGCAGGCGGGCGATATCGGCCACCGGCATGTCCGGCGGGATCGTCACGACCGGCTCCGACATCAGCTCCCTGGCATTCGGCTCTCTCATCTTCGTCACTCCTGGCCCTGGCGGGGGCCGGCCGTGCTGACCTTCGGCAAACCGCGGCGGGAGTGGATGCTGCCTGCATCCGAGGAGCCACGGGAGGTGAGCACGCAGAGAGTGATCCCGGCGTCTATCTGCTGACAAACGAATTTAAATGCAGCTTTAATGCCGATAATCCTTATTGTTCCGGCATGGATATCGAGCTCGCCCGCACCTTCCTCGCCATCGTCTCGGCGGGGAGCTTCGTGCGCGCGGCGGAGCGGCTGCATGTCAGCCAGACGACCGTCAGCGCCCGCATCCGTTCCCTGGAGGAGCAGCTGCGCCGATCCCTCTTCATCCGTAACAAGGCCGGCGCCACGCTGACGCCCGCGGGGGAGAACTTCCTCCGCCACGCGCCGGCGCTCGTGCAGCTCTGGGAGCGGGCGCGCCATCAGGTCGCGGTGCCGGCCGGCCGGCGCGCCATCCTCTCCATCGGCTGCGAGAACAGCCTGTGGGACCCGCTGCTGCTGCGCTGGCTCCTCTGGATGCGCCGCGCCTGCCCCGACGTCGCGCTGCGGGCGCAGGTCGGCAGCTCCAGCACGGTGATCGGGCAGGTCGTCGAGGGGATCGTCGATATCGGCGTGGTCTATGCGCCCCGCTACCGGGCGGGGCTGCGCGTCGAGCACCTGACGGAGGAGCGGCTGGTGATGGTCCGTGCGACCCGGACGGATCCGGCGCCGGACGACTACGTCCAGGTGGAATGGGGCCAGGACCTCGCTCTGCATCACGCGATGGGCCAGGCGGGGCGGCCCGACTCGAGCCTGGTGGTCGATCTCGGCCCGCTCGGCCTCGGCTATATCCTGGAGGCGGGCGGCCATGGCTATTTCCGGCTCGGCGCGGTGAAGCCGCATCTCGATGCCGGGCGGCTGGCGCTGGTGCCGGAGGCGCCGGAATTCCTCTACCCGGCCTATGCCATCTTCAGCGAGGGTGGCAACGATATGGGCCTGCTCGAAGAGGCGCTCGAGGGGCTGCGCCATGTGGCCCAGGCCGCGCGCCTCGCCGAGGTGCCGGCCGGCTAGGAGCTACCGTCGCCTCAGGCGGCGATGCCCAGCAGTCCCCGCAGCTCCGCATCGGGCACGGCAATGTCGGCGAGCGTCGTGGCGTCCAGCACCGCCAGGAAGGCCTCGCGCGCGGCATGCAGCGCGTGCTTCAGGCGGCAGGCCGGGAGGATGACGCAGTCGCCCTTCGCGAAGCAGGGCACCAGCGCCAGGTCCGGCTCGATGCGCCGCACCACCTCGCCCACCGTGATGTCCGTGGCCGGCCTGGCCAGCACGAGGCCGCCGCCGCGCCCCCGCAGCGTGGTCACGTATCCGGCCTGGCCGAGCAGATGCGCCACCTTCATCAGGTGGTTCTCGGAGATCCCATAGGCCTGCGCCACCTCGGCGATCGTCGCCCGGCCCTGAGGCTTCAGCGCGATGTGGATCAGCATGCGAAGGGAGAAGTCGGTGAAGGTGGTGAGGCGCATGGGGATAAGATGCATCAAGCGTATTGCTTTACAAGCATGGCCTTTCTATAAGGTGTATGGATAATGCATCTTAGGAGGCTCCCATGAGCCCGAAAGACCTCTTCCTGCTCCCCGGCAACCTCACCAGCGACGCCCTGCATGTGGGCGATGCCGATAGCCGCACGATGATCCGCACCCTGGTGAACATGCTGTTCTGGAACCTGCTGGCCGTCCTCGCCGTCCTTCCGTTCGTCTAGGAGCGGCGCCATGGCGACGCCCTACCGGTCCACGCCGGTCTTCGACGAGACCACCCTGCCCGCCGCCCTGAGGGCGCGGCACAGCACCAAGGCCGGCACCTGGGGAATGATCCGCGTGATCGAGGGGCAGGTGCAGCTCACCTATCTCGAGCCCTTCTCGACCCTCCTGCTGACGCCCGATCGCGCGGGGCCCCTGGCGCCGGGGCAGCCGCATTTCGTCGAGCCGGTCGGCCCCATGCGCCTGCGCGTCGACTTCTATGACGAGCCGCCGGGCGGCTAGCGCCGCCTTCCACACCTTCCCGTTGCCACTGCAGGAGACGTTGATGTCATCCCCACTCAGCGAGCGCACGATCGCCCTCGTGAAGGCCACTGTTCCCGCGCTCGAGGCCCATGGCCTCGACATCGTACGCGAGATGTATGCGCGGATGTTCCAGAACCCCGAGATCCGCGACCTCTTCAACCAGTCGCATCACGGCGACAGCGGCTCGCAGCCGCGCGCGCTGACCAACGCGATCCTCGCCTATGCCAACAACATCGAGAATCTGGCGGCGCTGGCCCCCGCGGTGGAGCGCATCGCGCAGAAGCATGTCGGCCTGCAGAT
The DNA here is from genome assembly GCF_018413645.1 of Roseococcus pinisoli. Taxonomy (GTDB): domain Bacteria; phylum Pseudomonadota; class Alphaproteobacteria; order Acetobacterales; family Acetobacteraceae; genus Roseococcus; species Roseococcus pinisoli. Next base: position 1,042,863 of record NZ_JAHCDA010000001.1, on the reverse strand, counting down.
CCTGCCCGAGCACTACCCGCATGTCGGCGAGGCGCTGCTCGGCGCGATCAAGGCCGTGCTCAGCGATGCTGCGACCGACGACATCCTCGCCGCCTGGGGCGAGGCCTATTGGTTCCTGGCGAATATCCTCATCGCCCGCGAGAAGCGCATCTACGAAGAGCATGCGGCGGCAGAGGGCGGCTGGAACGGATGGCGCGACTTCGCCGTCGAGAGCATCCGGCCCGAGAGCGCCCTCGTCACCTCCTTCACCCTGCGCCCGACCGACGGCCGGCCGGTGCTGCGGCACAAGCCTGGCCAGTACCTGACCTTCTGGCTGGAGATCCCTGGCCAGCCGCCGGCGAAGCGCAACTACAGCCTCTCCGCCGCCGCCGATGGCGAGACCTATCGCGTCTCCGTCAAGCGCGAGCCGCTGGGCCTGGCCTCGCGCTGGCTGCACGGGCAGGTGAAGCCGGGCGATGTTCTCAAGGTGGGCACGCCCGCCGGCGAGTTCTTCCTGCCCGAACGTGTCGACCGTCCCGTGGTCCTGCTCTCGGGCGGCGTGGGGCTGACGCCCATGGTCGCGATGCTGGAGACCATTGCCCGGCACCAAGCGGACGTGCCGGTGCATTACGTCCACGGCACGCTGGACGGCTCCACGCATGCCTTCGCCGAGCATGTCCGGCGTCTCGAAGGCGGGCGCCGGAACATCCGGGTCACGAATTTCTACGAGACACCGCGCCCCACGGATCGCGAGGGCCAGGACTACGACCGGGCGGGCCTCATCGACAGCGCCTGGCTGGCGGCGCAGACGCCCATCGAGGTCGCGGATTATTATCTGTGCGGACCGCGCGCTTTTCTGCGCGCCTTCGTCTCCGCGCTGTCGCTCGCGGGCGTGCCTTCCGAGCGGATTCACTACGAGTTCTTCGGCCCGGCCGACGAGCTGCTCGCGGCCTGAGTGGGAAGCGCCTGCCCCTTCACGGGGCAGGCGTCGCACATCGTGGAGGCTCGAAGGAGCTCGGGGCTCACGCGGCAATGCGTGGCGAGCAGGTAGGCCGCCAGTCGCCCTCACCCGCTCCCTGTCGCAGGCTGGAGCCCCCGGGGAGCGGGATTGCGGTCGCCTCGGTCGGACCTGCGGGTGGCGCGCCACCCGACAGGCTTTCGTCGGCAGCGACCGCGGCGCTTAGACGGCCGAGATCAGTAGGTCAGCGACACGAAGCAGGCGCGGCCCTGGGCAGCAGGTGTGCTGCTGTCCGCGAAGCAGCCGCTCGTGAAATCGACCATCACGCCGGACATGCCATGGCTGCTGATGACCGACATGGCGCGATCGATCTCGGGCGTCTCGGCCGTGGTCAGCACCCGCCGCATGTCGTTGAGGAAGGCCGGCTCGGCGGTGTCGGCCTCGTTGTAGCGGATCGTGGTCAGGTTCCGGAACTGGGAAACCCGCACCTCCTTCGTGCCAAGCCGCATGGTGCAGGCCCGCGCGCCTTCCGGCTGGACGGGCTGGCAGCTTCCCTGGGCGGGCAGGGCTTGCATCTGCGCCCGGCGAACCGCCGGATCGCTGCTGCGGGTGGCCGTGGTCGCGCAGGCGGTGGCGAGGATGAGAAGGGGAAGAACGGACAGACGCTTGAGCATCGAGCCTCCTGGTGGGCGAGAAAGGTTCAGCCGGCATTTAATGCGGGAAGGATGGCCGGAGCAGGGCGTGGCGCCCATTTTTGCGGCTCAATGAGGGAGACTGGTGGCCTTCCTGTTGCCGGCGGCGCCCCGTGGATGGGCAAATGTACCGGTGGCTCGGTCATCGAGCCACCTTCCTGATCGAGCCGCGAAGCACCCGTCAGACGCCTCGCGGATTCGCTCTTGCCCAGCCTGGGAGAGCGGAGGCCGTGCCATAGCAGCCAGCCTAAAAACTCGCCAGACATGGCGATGAATTTGTTATTAACCTATTGAAAAATTTCACTTATGGCGAAATTCTGATCTACGACCCAGGTCGGAAATCTCCGGTGAAGGGCCTATGCCTTCCCGAAAACCGGCTGAATTCCCCCATCTCCCATTCGGCCTCACCTGCCCGGCTCAAAGAGGGCCATGGCCTTAAATCGGCAGCGCCTCGGCATCATTGGCCGCCGCCTCCCTGCAGGCCGTGAGGGCGGCGAGGGTTGTCTCCGCCTGAAGCAGGGCCGCGCGGTCCTCGCGGTCGACATCCGCCAATTGCTCCTCGGCGTCCGCAACACCGTTCTCCAACTTCGAGAGGAAGTCGGTTTTGCGGCTGCTGACAGCCAGCAAGTCGGACTCTTCCGCGCTCCATTCGCGCAGGATGATTTGGACTTCCCGCGCCATTCGGGCCGGCGAAGCCGCCCGGGCGGCCAGTTCCTGAAGCCGTGCGAGCGCCGTGGCGACGGCTACGGCGCGCGGCCTGGTCACAGATCCCATCTGGATAATCCTTACTGTATGTTCTTTATTTGTTCCAATATCCCAGATGAGGCGCCGCGCATAGGGATTCTCGCTTCCGGATTGCCGTTGAGCCGCCCCCCCTCGCCGGCGCTTCGTCCATTGGACGGCCTGTCACGTCGTCCCCGCACATCACCGAAGCGTGTAGCCGCGCGAGGCAAGGTACCGGCTCAGGGTCACGGGAGAGGCCTGCGGATCGGCGAGCGCCACATAGGTATCAGGCCGGAGCAGGTAGGCGGCGTCCTGCGCCAGGCCGACCTTGCGATGCGCGCGGCTCCACGCGAACACATGCAAGGGGATGCCGTGCTGATCACACCATCCCTGCAGATCGGGCCTGGCGGCGCCGTAGACGTGAACCTGCCACCCGATCGTGGAGAGTGGCCGGTAGTTGTCCGCACCAGACACCCAGGGCAGCCGATCGCCCCCCTGAACAGAGCCCGCCTTACCCTCGCTCAAGGCGCTGTCGCGATAGTTCTGCGCCGTCTGGGAAACCCTGCGGAAGAGGAACCCACGCACGCCTTCGAACTTGTAGGCGATGCTCGCAAAGACGGGCGCGATACGGGTGCGTACGACATTCGCGAAACGGCCTTCGGCCGTCACGAAGGTGAACACGCGGTCCGTCGTTTCCACCAGCTGGCGAGCAAACGCCTGGCGCTCCTGCTGGTAGCTGTCGAGCAGGCTGTCCGGGGCCTGCCCCTTCAGGACGGCCGCCAGCTTCCAGGCCAGGTTGATCGCATCGGCGATGCCGGTGTTCATGCCCTGACCGCCAACCGGGCTGTGCACATGAGCCGCGTCGCCCAGCAGGAAGGCGCGACCGAGCCGGAACCGGTCGGTGACACGGTGGTGAACATGGTAGGTGGAGAACCAATTCACCTTGTTGACCTTCACGCCCAGGCCATCGATGGCCCGATGACCCACATCATCGAAGGTCAGATGTTCCGCGTGCTCCGCGCGCTCGTCGCTGACGGTGCCGATGAGGCGACCGAGGTCGGCTTTGCCGTACGAAAGCACCGCCACAAAGTCGGAACTGTCGAGAGCAACATGCACCTCCCCCGGCGGCTCAAGACCGCTCACCTGGACGTCAGCAACGTAGAAGACGTGCTTGTAGGTTCCGCCTTCGAAGCTCGCTCCCATCTGATGGCGAATGGGTGAGCGGGCCCCGTCGCAGCCGGCGAGATAGCGCGCTTCGCAGAGCTGCTCGCTCCCGTCCGGCATCCGCAGTCGGGCCGCGACGTGATCCTCCTTTTCCTCGAAGGCGACCAACTCGGTCTGCCGCTCGACCGTGACGCCCAGCGCCTCCAGGCGCTCGACCAGGAGACGCTCATGCTCGTCCTGGGGGTAGATGAGGATGAAGGGGTAAGGCGTAGCGCTCCCCCCCGAATCAGCAATGACAACACGTGCCCGGCGCTTGCCTCGTGCCCAGAGGTTGAGCGAGAGGTTTGGATGCCCGGCCGCGATCACGCTCTCCGCCAGATCGAGCTGCCGGTAGAGCTCCAGCGTGCGGGCCTGGACCGCCATGGCCCGCGAGGTCTCCCCCGGCCCGACGCTCTTGTCTATGATTCGGACGCCCACCCCTTGCCTGGTCAGCCAGAGGGCCAGGATCAGGCCGGTCGGCCCGGCTCCCACGATGAGAACGTCCCGCATCCGTGTATCCCCAGATTGGTGACTTTCGGATCATTCAAATGGGGGCTTAGGGGGCGGAATGAAGCTCCGTCCGTAACTGGCTTTTATTCGAAGAGCTTCTGGAAGTTCGCGGTCGCCCTGGAGTTGCGACCCGCCGTGCCGCGTAGAGCGCGGTCCGAGAGGTGCCTCCCACCCGCCACCTCAGCCGGGTGTGTCCTTGCGCGCCAGGCGCTCAGCCACGAGGTCGGCCAGCGCTCCTATATCCGGCAGGCGGGCGACCTCGTCGGCGGCGATGTCCACGTCGAATTCCGCTTCCAGCTCCATGACCAGGAAGAGGTGATTCAGGGAGTCCCAGCCCGGCACATCGGCCGCCGACATCGAACGGCTGACGACGAGATTCGGCTGGCGAAAGGTACGGCGAAGGACGGCGCCGAGCGTGTCGAGGATCGTCATGGCGTTGCATCGGCATGCGCCGCCCGGATCAGATACTTTTGATGGTTCCGCTCTCGCGACACCTTACCGGAGGTGGTTTTGACCAGCCAACCTGGCGGCACCAGCTCGACCGCCGCGCAGGGCATCCCGAAATGCGCAAGCACGGCCCGATTCACCGCGGCGACGAGATCCGGCGACGGCGCCGACGTCTCTCCGATCACGACGATCTCCTCCGAACCCGTGCGGTCGGACGCCACGCCCAGGGCAATGCATCGCCCCGGGTGAATGCCGGGAACGTCATTGACCGCCGCCTCGACATCATGCGCGTAGATGTTGCGCCCGTTGACGATGATCAGATCCTTGATGCGCCCCAGCACGAAGACCTCGCCCTCGTCGAGGAAACCGATATCGCCGGTGCGGTGGAAACGGTCAGGTGTACCGCCGCTGCCGAGGTAGCCGGAAAAGTTGAAGGGCGAAGCGACGCAGAGCTCGCCGACGATGCGTTCCTCGCTGCGCATCCGGCCTCCGTGCAGCACTTTAATCTCCACGCCCGCCAATGGTTTGCCGTTGGACAGCAGCTCGGTATCCCCAGGAAACACGCAGGCATTCTCGATGCGGATGCCGATGCGGCGCGGTTCCACGCCACGCTGGGACTGGCTGACGGCGAAGACGGTCTCCGCCATGCCGTAGGAGGTTTGCAGCGTACCCGCCCGCAACCCATGGGAGCCGAAGCGCGCGAGGAAGCGATCTTGCGTGTGGCCGCGGTTCGTCTCCGAGCTGCCGATCAGCATCGCCACCGAGGACAGGTCGTAGCGCTCGTTCCGCGGCACGCCTCGCGTGAGATGCGCGAAGGCGAAATTCGGCATCCAGACATGCGTTGCGCGGAACCGCCCGATGGCTTCCAGGAGCAGCTGCGGCTTCAGGGCCCATTCGAAGGGATCGAGGGCCACGATCGGAACCCCGGACACGCTCGGCAGGAGGAAGCACGCGATCAGTCCCATGTCGTGATAGAGCGGCAACCAGCTCGCCACGCAGGATCGCGGATCGAGGCCGAGCGTCGGCGCATAGGCGTCCAGCTGCGCCAGGACGGCGCGGTAGCTGAGAACGACGCCCTTCTTGAGGCCAGTGGTGCCTGACGAATGCTGCAGCAATGCCGCACCTTCCTCCGCGATCGCCGCCGGCGGCGGGAGGAGCGCGGTGCAGCCGACCGCAGGCGGCGCCAGCACGGCCGTCGCCTGCGGCCCGAGCAGGTTAAGGAACTCCGCCGCCAGGTCGGGTTCGGCCATCAGTGCCTTGGCCCCCGTCCGGCGCAGGACGGTCGCATGGACCTCTCGATAGAGCGCGAGATCCTGGCGCGGATTGGGAAAGGGCAGGAAGCTCGGGACGGCGCCGATCCACATTGCGGCGAGGAAGGCGGGCATGGCGTCGGCACCATGCCGCAGGATGATGAAGACGACGTCGCCTTCCCCGACACCCGCCGCGCGCCAGGCCGCCGCATGCGCGCCCATCCTTCCCGCAAGCTCGGAACGGGTGACGGTCAGATAGGCGTCGTTCTGGCGCAGATAGACGAAGGGCAGCTCTGGATCGGCGGCGAGTATCCCGGCCAGGCGCTCCAGGAAGCGATTGCCGCAGGCCGTCATGCCAGTTCCCGCATCGTATCGAGGACGGTCTGCCGCATCGCGAGATCGTAGCGGATGCCTTCGGGGGTGCCGTCCTCCAATGTCCAGTTGTAGCTCGGTGACGGCACAGGCAGGGGCACGACGCGCGTGGTCGGCAGCCGTGGTGCCGGCAGGCCTGGCTTTTCGCTCGGAGAAGTCAGCAGGACCAGCAGGCGATACGCCTCGTCCCGCATCAGGCCCGCGAGGGCTGTTTCCAGGCGGTGCAGATCCGTGACCTCGGGCAGCACGCAGAGAAAGACGCGCGGTCCGGTACAGGCTTCGGCGAGGAAATTATGCGCGCGCCTCGCGCAGCGCGCACGAAGCTCCGCCATCCCATCCCGCAGAAAATCCTCGTCGCAATCGTGGTTGAACAGCATGGCGTAGCGGCGGATGCGGCCAACCGGGATGCCGCGCGTGATGGTCGTAAGATCGAAGGCCGCGGCGTCGAAGAAGGCCGAGAAGCCGTCCTCGAGCGCCAGGACGATGCTGCTCTCGACCGTGACGCTCATGTTGAACGGCATCAGCGCGTCCACGGCATCGACATGGCGCAGCATGTAGCGGTTGGGCTGCATCCAGGGATAGCAGCCCGACCCCAGCGAGATGAGCCGCACCTTCGAGGCGACGGCCAGCGCCTCGTCGTAGCCGCGAAGCAGGGTGGTCGCCTGCTGAGCCAGCGGTGTGTCTGGATCGAGGTGAGGAAGGCAGCCTGCGAGCAGGTCGCGTGCCGCGTTCTGCAAGCCCGTCCCACGGACATGACGGAGGATCGGGTCGGCGGCGTAGGGCCAGACGACAGGATGACGGGCGAGGTCGGCCACCCAGCGTTCGGCCTCGCCCTGCCGCCCGCCATGGATTGCCGCGGCGATCACCAGAAGCCGCCCGCTGACGCCGAGATAGGGTTGATTGATGTCCGGCCCGCGCGACAGACCTTCCTCAAGCGCCGCTACCGCGGACTGGTAGGCGCAGCGGCCAAGCCTGACCTGCGCCAGCGCGCTTATCGCCTCGGCCGAAAAGCCGTGCTCGGCCATATGCGCCCGAATCGCCGCGTCGCACTCCAGCCCCTGCCCGTAGGTCCAGTCCGCCGGCAGGGTGGGGAGAGGCGGGGTGCTCAACGCCCCTCCATCCCACGCCGGTACACGGCGCGCGCGATGGCAGCATTGGTGGCCGCATCCCAACGCTCGCTCACAGTAGCGAGGTTGCGCGTCGCCGCGGCGTCGACCATGCGGTCGTCGCGCAGGGCCCTGGAGATGGCGTCAGCCACCGCGGCGGTATCGTTCACCGGCACGGAGAAGCCGGTGACGCCATCCTCGAACCAGTCGCAGCCGCAGCCGGCGCCGCTCTGAATCGGAAAGGCGCCGAGCGCCATGGCCTCCAGCATCATCGTCGGCAGGCCATCGGAAATGCTGAGCGAAACGAGCAGACGCGAGCGGGCCAGCTCTGTCAGCACGTTCTCCGGTTCGGGCAGGCGCGGCAAGGCGGTCACCTTCAGGGCGGTGCGGTTGGCCATGATGCCAGCCCATTCCCGCAACGCGGCATCGGCGTTCGGAATCACGATCTCGTAGGGCTCGACCTCCTTGGCGATGAGCATCAGGGCGGACAGGGCCGACAGATTGCGGCCAGCCCAGTTCTGGTAGCCTTTGACGAGGATCTGGCGGCGCTGCGAGGGCGGCAGGGAGGGCCGCGCGGTAAGCTGCGCGACATCGATGCCGCAGCTCGATGGCAGTACCGGCAGTTCAGGTCCAATGTAACCCAGCTTCCGGGCCAGACCGAGATCATTGCGGCAATCCGCCAGATGAAAATCCACGCCGCGGAACATGGCCCGCAGCCGGATTTCGTGATCCGGCAAGCTGCCGTAGAGCGCGAGATCGCTGCCCCAGGTGGAGTGGATCCAGGGCAGGCTGCGCGGCTGCCGCCGCCACAACTCGGCGACGATATAGCCGGCGATCTGGCTCTCCATGCTGTGCAGGAGATCGGGGCGGAAGCGCGTGACGGCCTCGGCCAGGCGATCGGCGGCGGCCAGAGCCCCGACCGGAACGAACTGATGCGTCAGCGGCTGGAACCGCCAATCGCGGTCGATGGCCGCGGAATCGTCGCCGCGCACGTCACGGGCGTCGAGGCAATGGATGCCGGGCGGCAGATCCTCTTGGAGCTCCGCCATGGAGACGGTGTCGAGCCCGTCCCAGCCCTGCCCCTGCAGAGCGGGGAAAACGAGGACGCTGATATCCGCATCCGCCACTGCCCGCACCCAGCGGTGCAGATGCGGGCTATTGGCCAGACCGATGACGAGAAGGCGCGTCGTCATGCGCCAAGCAGGCGGCGCAAGCCGGTACGCGGCTGCAGACGCGTTTCCAGGGACATTGCGAAGGCACGGAGGTCGTGGCCGTCGAGAATGGTCATGTTCTTCTTCGGCCTTGTGCCGGGATCGGGAAACATCAGGCCCAGGATGGCGTGCCGACAGCAGCGCCTTGCAGCGTCCCAGGTGGAGCCATGCGGCAGCGCGTCCGCCATGGCGACATAATACGAGAAGCGGACCGCGGGGACGTTCGGCGTCCAGCGAAGGATCAGCTGATCGCTGCGGCGGCGCATCAGCTCGAGTTCCAGCAGGACATCGTCCTTGTCCGCATGGATGGCCCAGAATTCGGCCTCGACGCCGTGTGCCATCAGATGGGACAGGCTCGCCGTCAGGTGAAAGCCGCGCATCCCGCCGCCTTCGCGCAGATCGAGCAGCACGCGCTGCGGCCCGGGCGCGACCATGTCCCTGATCGCCCCGATCAGCATGCGGTCGACATCATGGCGTCATCGTATCCGTTGAGCAGCCGCGCCATCTCGGCGGCGACGTCCGGCACAGCCAAGGTGAAGCCGAGGGACGCAAGCCGACGTGTGCAGCCATACATGCACGGTACGGCGCTGACACCCGAAAGGGCCGTATCGATCTCGAGCCTTACCGGCACGTCGGTCGCCTGCAACAAGGCGTCCAGCATGTGATCCATGCGCAGCGGCACGCCCGAGCACAGGTTGACCACGCGGCCAGCCGCCGATGGAGACTGGCTCAGCCCGATCAGCACGCGAACCGCATCGTCCAGCGCGATGAAGTCCCGATAGGCGTCCAGCCGCCCAGTGGTGAGCACACCGCCATCCTTGCCCAGCGCCGAGACCTCGCGCGCGAAGCGGCCGAGCGCCAAGTGCGGGCGCATCCCGCAGCCGACGACGTTGAACAGGCGCGGAAGATAAACGGTCTGCCCCGTGGCGGCGGCCGCGAGGCCAAGCTGGGTCTGTCGCAGCTTACTGGCTGCGTAGGGCGTAGCCGGATGGCAGGGATGATCCTCGCGGACCGGCAGATCGCGTTCCGACACTTCGCCGTATTCAGCTGCCGTTCCGGCCAGAACCACGGAGGGGCGCCGCGGCGCCAGGGCTGCGGCTTCCAGGAGCGCCTTGGCAAAACCGACATTCACCCGCTCCAGCGAAGCCCCGGCGCCGCCGGCGGTGCCCGCGAGGTGGAAGACCACGTCGCACCCACTCTGCTTCAGCAGATCAAGCAATCCATCCCGTGACACGTCCTCGATGTCGAGCAGGTGGGTGCGCACCGCGGCGGGGCGGCGGCCGACGGCCTGCACGTCCCAACCCGAGGCGAGCAGGACACGGACCAGCGCCGCTCCGATGAAGCCGGTGGCTCCGGTGACAAGCGCAGACGTCATGGCATCACATACGGATTGAAGAGCGTGCTGGGTCCTATGCGCGTGGCATACGGCAAGGGTTGCTCCGCGTTCCATCGATACAGCGCCGTGCCGGCGAGGATGCGCTGGGCGATACCGGCACCCAGGCAGTTGGCAATCCACCAGGCATCCACGTCCAACCAGTCTCGCCGGGCATCGGCCATCGGGAAGGGCACGCGCTGATACACCGCGCGATGGGCGAAGAAGCACGTGGCATAGGGGCAGGATTGCAACAACCCGGCGCCGGCCGCCTGGTTGAGCATCGGCTCCTGAAGGACCGTATCCAAGGCCAGGTCGAAGTAGTTACGACCGCAGGACACGATGACTTCGGGGCGCCATACGGAATGGCGCAGGTCCTCGCGCCCGATGACACACATGGCCTCGGTCAGAAGGTTGCCCGAACACAGATCGCCGGCGGTGAGGAAGGCCAGATAACGCCCCCGGGCCGAGGCGACAGCATGACGCTGAGCATCCAGCGGATCGATCAGCGCGAGTGGGCGCAGGCACATGGCGTCCATGTCGCCAGCGAAGCGCGCGGCAAGATCCGAAGTATCGGGATCGTGCAGCAACAGCACTTCGATGCCGATGCCTGGCGCCAGCGCGCCCGCCGCACGCCGCAACGCGAAGAGGGTCGCGTGCAGCGCAGCGGCCTCCCGGCCCACGGCCAGGACGACGGAAAGATCAATGCCGGTCATCGGACCTGCCCAGGTAGCCAGGTATGGATGCCAGGCTGCGGTCGAGGGCGTCCCGGCTATAGTCGCGCAACAACAGGGCCTGTGCCGCCTGCACCCGACGGCGCGCCTCCTCCGGCGCCGCTTCGATCTGCGCCAGGGCATCGGCATACTGCGCCACGGTCCCGGCCGTCGGAACGAGCCAGCCGGTATCATCGGTGACGAATTCGCCTATGCCGCCGATATCCGGCGCGATGACGGGCAGGCCGCATGCCGCGACCTCGAGCAACGCCACCGGCATGCCCTCGCCCGACGTGGTGAAGACGTAGGAATCGAAACCGTCCATCGCGATGTCGCCCAGCGACCGGAAGGCGCCGGGGATGGTCACATTGGGTTGAGCGCGGAGCTCGGAGAGGTCGACCGAAGCCATGCCGCTGTCGCCGAACATCTCGAAACGGCGTGCCGGCAAGCGCTCGGCGAGACGTGCGACAATGTCGAGGCGCTTTTCCGCCGCGATGCGGCTGAGCCACAGCGAGCGACGCTCCGCCGAGGGCTGGAAGAGCCGCAGATCCCGTGCCGGATCGCCCCCGCCAAGCCCGATGACCGGCGTGCGCACGACATGCATTCTTTCCCCGGCCGAGGCACCTGCACCGAAAGCTGCGGCCGCCTTGCGGAGGATCGTGAAATTGTCGCCGAGCACGCCGGCGAGATGCTCGATGCAGTGCGGCAGAAAGTCGTAATAATAGAGGGCGGCCGGGGCGCCATCACCGAGGCGGATGTCGCTGTAGATGTTCGCGAAGAGCGCACTGTCCGCGGCGTATTGGCGAGCTCGGTCGCGGAATGCCAGCCACCCGATGCGGCTGTTGATGCAATGCACGGTCCCGGGCCGGCGCTGAATGAGGATGCGATCCAGGATCTCCTGCCGCGCGCCATCATCCATCGATGCGTCGATGTCCGACAAGCCGAGAAAGGCGATGCCGTTATGGTGGCGGGCGCCGGTCGCGGGCTGGCTGCCGTCAGGAGCGATGATGCAGATCCCGGCCTCGTCCCGCAGGCGTCGCAGAGCCTCGATCAGACGTGCGGTGACGGTTTCCGAACCGCCCACACCACTGATCCATGGCAGGAGGAGGAGGTGATCGATCCGGGACGGCAGATGGTCGATCGCCCGGCTCATCAGGAGGCCGAGGGAGGGCGTGGCGAGCCTATGGACCCCCGCGCGCAGATGATTCAGGACTGTCGGCGTCGGCGAGAGCGGGGCGACGATGTGGCGGAATGCGCTCAGGTCGTCGCGCAGTTGCGGCAGGAGCGCGTCGAGCCGCTGTTGCGCCTCGTCCCCTAACGGCGCCGGAGGCAGTGCACTCGCTTCGGCCGGTGGCGTCACATCGACGGAAAGCGGCGCCGGCAGCGGTGCATTCGATTCGACCGGCGGTGGCGGTGGGGCGGCAGGTGGCGTCATGCTCGCAGGAATGGGCGCCACGAGGCCGAGCTGTTCCGCGCCGCGCCGAAGCGGCCGCCGAACCCTCGCCGGAAGCCGCATCGCGACGCTCCGGAGTCTTCGCAGGGTGCGGTGGCGAAGGCTGCGTACCAGGAGCCGGAGGAGGAAGCGGTTATCCGGCTGCTCCTCGCGACGCCAATACGCTGGAACGAAGGAAAGTTGCGCGGGCGAGATACTGTAGGATTGCCGAAGGTGAAGCGCCGCCCGAAGCGGATTGCTGTCCTGCAGGATCCAGGCAGCGAGGGCCTGGGCCTCCGCCATCGCGAAACGCCGGAGGCGGATGACATCCGCGGGTAGCCCCGACGTGTCGAAGAAGCGGCTGGCAATGCGAAGAAGCTCGTCGGCGCGGGCGCGATTGCGCTCGGCAACGGTGATGGAACCCGCATGGCTGCGCCAGGACGCCAGCCGTTCCGGCAGGCGCGCGAAGGGGCCACGCAGCGACAGGTGCAGCCAGGAATCCAGATCCGGCGCGTGGCGGTAGTCGGGATTCCGCAGTCGATGCATGTCCGGCAGCGTCGCGCGACGAATCAGGGTCCCGACGCCGGGAATCGTCCGGAAACAGCCGATCATGAGGTCGCGATCATAATCCGGCAGCAGGATGTCCTGCTGTCGGCACCCGGCACCGTCGATGACGTCGTAGTCCGGATACGCGACCAGAAGCTCCGGCTTCTCGTCCATCAGGGCCACGATGCGCTCGAGCCAGTTTGGCGTCACCAAGTCGTCGGAGGAAAGCACCGCGAAGTATTCGCCACGTGCCATGGCCCAACCGCGATTCGTCGTCGCGGCCTCGCCGCGATTCTCGTGGCGCAGATAGACCAGTCGGGGATCGCCAAAGCCCAGAACGACCGCCTCCGTGGTGTCAGAGGAGCCGTCATCGATGATGAGGTATTCGAAGTCCCGGAACGTCTGGCTGAGGACGCTCTGGATGGTGAGGCCGATGAGATCAGCGCGGTTGTAGGTGGGGGTGACGACGGTGACCCGCGGTGGCTTCCGGCGTTCCGCGCGACCTTCGCTGATCATCAGCGCCTCTGTTCACCATGCTGCGCCACTGATCCGGGTCTGAGTGGCAATATTATAATCACCAATCCTCGAGCGGCGGGCGACATTTACGTGCGCGCTTCGCGGGGTGTCAAGACGCGAATTCTTGGCGATTCTACGATCTCCAGACCAAATGATTGATTTGATCGATGTACGACAATACTATGCGCACAACCTTTCCCGCCACATCCCCCGCCTCGTAGTCCGGCACCCGCCCAGCGGCCCGCTCGGGTAGGCCACTGCGGACGCAGGCGATCGCCTCCATCACGCGATCGGGATGCAGCGACGACATGACCAGCACGCCCGCATCCATGCCCTCCGGCCGCTCATGCGCATCGCGCAGCATCACGGCGGGAAAGCCGAGCAGAGCGGCTTCCTCGGTGATTGTGCCGCTGTCGGACAGCACGCAATGGGCGTGCGACTGGAGGTGGATGTAGTCGGGGAAGCCGAAGGGCGGCAGGAAGCGGATCAGGGGTGAGGCCTCGGCGCCGAGATCCGTCAGGCGCTTGCGCGTCCGCGGATGGGTCGAGACGATGACCGGCCAGCCGAAGCTCTCCGCCACGCACTCCAGACAGTCCAGCCCGTGGCGGAGGCGATCCGGCGCGTCGACATTCTCCTCGCGATGCAGGCTGACGACGAAGTAGCGATCGGCCTGCAAGCCCAGGCGCTCGCGGATGTCCGAGGCGTCGATCTGCGGGCGGTAGCGCTGGAGCACCTGCTCCATATGCGAGCCGACCTTGAAGACGCGATCCGGCGGCAGGCCCTCCGCAAGCAGGTAGCGGCGCGCGTGTTCCGTCAGCGTCATGTTGACGTCGCTCAGATGGTCTATGATCTTTCGGTTCAGTTCCTCAGGCACGCGCTGGTCGAAGGAGCGATTGCCTGCCTCCATGTGGAAGACCGGGATGCGGCGGCGCTTGGCGGGGATCACCGCCAGGCCGGAATTCGTGTCGCCGTAGATCAGCACGGCATCGGGCCGTTCCTGCTCCAGCACGGCATCGACGGCCGTCAGCACCCTGGCGATCGTATCGATCGGACCGCTACCCGCCACAGCAAGGAAATGATCCGGCTGGCGGATACCGAGTTCGTCGAAGAAGACCTTGTTCAGCGTGTAGTCGTGATTCTGCCCGGTATGCACCAGCACATGCTGCGTCACCCGGTCGAGCCGCTCGATGACCAGGCTCATCTTGATGAGCTCCGGCCGCGTGCCGAGGATCGTCATTACCTTGCGCATCGGTCAGGCCGCGTCGTGCTGTTGCGACCGTTCGCCGCGCATGAAGTCGAGGTCGCGCAGCAGTCGTTCCACGGCATCCGGGCCAAGCAGCTCGCCGTTGTGGCTGCTGTAGTCCACAGCGTCGGAGATCGAGGGCTCTCCGTCACTGAAGAACTTCTCATAATTGAGGTCCCGCGCATCGGCGCTGATGCGATAGAACCGGCCCATATCCTCGGCGCGGACCATTTCCTCGCGCGACACCAGGGTTTCGTAGAGTTTCTCGCCGTGCCGAGTGCCGATGATCTCGACCGACAGCCGGCTGCCGAGCACCGATTGGACCGCTTCCGCCAAGGTGCCGACGGTGCAGGAAGGAGCCTTGCGGACGAACGTGTCGCCGGGCCGGGCATGGGCATAGGCATGCAGCACGAGATCGACCGACTCCTCCAGCGACATCAGGAAGCGCGTCATGTGCGGATCCGTGATGGTCAGCGGACGCCTTTCTCGGATCTGGCGCATGAAGAGCGGGATCACCGAGCCCCGCGAACCCATGACGTTGCCGTAGCGCGTGATGCAGAGCGTCGTCGGGCCGGCCGAGCGGCTCTTGGCGACGACGATCTTCTCCATGAGCGCCTTGGACAGTCCCATGGCGTTGATGGGGTAGACGGCCTTGTCGGTGCTCAATGCAACCAGGCAGCGGACTCCGCAGGCCACGGCCGCGGCGATGGTGTTCTCCGCGCCGAGGACGTTGGTGCGCACTGCCTCCATGGGGTGGAACTCGCAGGACGGCACCTGCTTCAGGGCCGCTGCGTGGAAGACGAGCTCGACGCCCTGCATGGCATCGAGCACGCTGCGATATTCCCGCACATCTCCCAGGAAGAACTTCAGCCGCTGGTCGCCGAAGCGCCGGCGCATGTCGTCCTGCTTCTTCTCGTCACGCGACAGGATGCGGACCTCCCGCGCGCCATCGCGCAGGAAACGGCGCGTCACGGCATGGCCGAAGGAGCCCGTCCCGCCCGTCACCATGATGGTTCGGTCACGGATAATGTTGGTCGCCGTCATGGCCGGAGGCTCCGCATGCGCATCTGCCGCAGCATCTCCGGCCATGGCCGCGCCACGAAGCCGGTCGCGGCACGGAACCGGCCGCCGTCTAGCGAGCGGTCGATACGCAGCGTGTCATCGGGCACGATCTCGACGTCGCGTTCGTAGACCTCACGCAGCATCAGCAGCAGCTCGTGCTTCGCGATGGGGGCGGCCGCGACATGCCAGACGCCGCGGAGCTCGGGTTTCGGCAGCAGATGCTGCGCCACGACATCGGCCAGCGCATCGGTCGTCAGTCCGCTGAAGATCGCGCGGGTGAAGCCGCGCACCTGTCCCGTCTGCGCGAGGAACCACTCTACCAGCCCATGACGGCTCGCGAGTTCCCGGCCGATGATGCTGGTGCGCAGCGTCACGGCATGCGGCGCATCCACCTCGCCCAGTAGCTTCGAGCGACCGTAGAAGTCGGTCGCATCCGACTCGTCGTCCTCCGTATAGGAGCCGCGATCGCCGCGAAACACGCAGTCCGTGCTGATCTGGATCAGCCGGGCGCCCGCCAGCGCGCAGAGGCGCGACAGGCGGTGCGGCAGAAGAGCGTTGATCGGCAAGGCCCGAAGCGGATCCTCGGCTTCCTGGAGCTGCTTCACGAGGCCGACGCAATTGATGACGACATCGGGGCGCCGCTCGGCAAGGCAGGCGGCGAGCGCGTCGATGTCGAGTGCGTCGACGCCGGCGACCAGGCTTGCCTGCAACGCCGCCGGAAACAGGCGGCGCGACCCTTCGCTGCGCAGCGTGCCGCTCACCTCAAGCCCGCGATGCGCCGAGAGGACGCTGTACATCGCCTGTCCGAGCATACCGCTCGCTCCGAGAACGAGAACGCGCATGGTCATGCTTCCCGCCTTACTTTCCGGCCTGCAAGCGGGATGGGCCCGCTGTCATCGCAAATAGGCATCGCGATAGAATTCCTCGTCGAGCGGGGGCAGTGAGGGCGGCAGGGCCTGGCGGATCGGGGCCGAGAACCCGCTCTCGCGCAGGGTCATGAACAGGTCAACCCACTCCTCACCCGAGAGGATGTGGTCGGGCGGCAGGCTCCAGGTGAAGGGACGATCCGCCAGGCGCTCGGCATAGGCGCCCAGCGCCTGCGCGACGATCGGTAGGCCGAGCAGCATCGCCTCGGACAACGCGAAGCCGAAGGTCTCCGGCGCCCGTGCGGGGAACCAGGCGAGATGCGGTCGAATGGACCCGATGAGGGCGGGCAGGTCCTCGGCGGCGAAGCTCCCGTACCAAAAGACGGTGCCCGGATTCTGCTCGACCGGCTCCGGGGGCGAGTGACAATGACCGAGGACATGCACCTCCATCGCCAGGCCGCGGGACTTGATCAGCCGGCCGACATCGATGATGGCCTGCCGGCCCTTGTGGGAGGCCGTGGCACCCAGCTGCAGGATGCGCAGCGTCTCCTTCCCGGCGAGCGGTCGCGGCGGCGTCACGCGAAAGGCCTCGGGCCGGCCGGGCTCCGGCGGCCTTACCGGCCGGACCTCAAGCCCGGGCACCAAACGCCCGAGGCGGGCGGCGAGATCCCGGCTGCAGGCCAGGAGGTTGGCGGCACCATCTATGACCGGATGTGGCGCGGCCCGCAGCAGGTGGGCCAGTTCCCGCGCCTCTGCTGCCTGCCCGCGCGCGGCGGTATGGGCATCTGCATTCATCAGATGCGGCGTGGAGGCCACTAGGTGGTAGTCGAGGAAGGTCACGTCGTAGGGGCAGCCTAATGCCGAGAGCAGCGGCATGATCTGCTGCTCGAGCCCCATGGCGTGCAGCAGATCGGCGCGATCGACCCCCTGCTCGCGCAGCCAGGCGACCGCGTCGCCGAGCTCATCGGGAAGCACGAAGCTGCGCTCGGCCATGGCAGGCGAGGCCGTCGAGACAAACAGCCGGCTGCCGTCCGTGCCCCAGGCGAAGACCGGCGCGATCCGGTGCTGCCGGAGGTGCAGGCCGAGCAGCTCGGCATAGCGTTGCGTGCCACCGCCGAGCGAATGGAGCACGAGCAGTCTTGCGCGGCCCGGCGGCGCGGCTGGCGGCGGGTCGGGCGGCGTTTCTGGCGTGGCGGCCGCGGGAGCGGGCGGTGAGGCAGGCAGCGCGGTTATCTCGAGCTCCCCCTTGGCGCACACGGTCGTGCGCCGCCGGCTCCAGGGGAGCGCCCGATATGCCGCCTTGAGCAGGCGAAATGCCCCGAGGCGCGCGCCGGGGAGTGGGCTGGAGACAACTGGGGCGACCGGGGCCTCCGGCGGTGGCGGTGGCGGTGGCGGTGGCGGTGGCGGTGGCGGTGGCGGTGGCGGTGGCGGTGGCGGTGGCGGTGGCGGTGGGCTAACGGCCGTCGGCGGCCAATGCAATTGGGCGAGCGCCGCGTGTGGATCGCCATGGCGGGCCAGCGCCCCCTCATAAGCGGATCGCGACAGCACCGCGCCCGACAGGGGCGGCGGCACTGACCGGCCGGTATCCAAGCGCGGCAGCGGCCAGGCCTCGCATTCTCCGGACGCAACCGCCTCGAGCCCTCGCCGCCAGGCCGCCGGATCCATCGCGGTCGCCGAATCCGCAAAGACGATCAGCGCGCCTTCGCCGCCGAGCAGCGCGGCTTCGAGAGCGGCAGGCAAGAGGCGCTCGCTGGTGGCGATGAAGACCTTTGCCCCTGGCATAGCCTGATGCAGCGCGTAGCTGGACATCGCCCCGTTGCGCCAATCGATGACCACCTGGTCCAACTGGCGTATGCCGGCGGCCTGCAGTGTCATGATCGCCGGAGCCATCTGTGGCTCACCATCCGGTACCCAGGCGACGGTCACCGAAATGCCGGCCATGCACTCAGCCATCCGGGCCTGCGCCGCAGCCTGCGCCAGGCGATAGGGCGACGCGTCCAAAAAGCGTTGGAGCCGGCACAGGAAACCGAGATGCGACCCGCCGAGATGTTGCATCTCCTCGCGCGTCAGGCGTTCGTGCATCTCGGCCCAGAGCAGCCCGGCTTCCACGAGATGACGTTCGGAACGGGACCCTTGGTTCGGGTGCCGGCGATGGCTCACCAGGGCGTCGGACACCGGGACGAGCCTGTGTCGGCGGGCGAGGGTGAACCAGAGGTGATAATCTTGCGTTGTCGGCAAGCCGGAATCGAAGCCACCGGCCTCCCGTAGCAGGCGGGCCGGCGCGAGGAGCGTGCAACCGTTGATGCGACCCTCGAGCACAGCCCACAGCTGGCGCGCAGGATCGAAATCGCGGCAGGCGTCGATGACCTCGATTTGGCTGCCATCAGCGGCCACGACCTCGTAGCCGCCGAAGGCAATGCTGTCCCCGGGAGCCCCCGCGAGCGCCGCCATCTGCCGCTCCACCTTCTCGGGGTGATAAAAATCGTCGTGACTCAACCAGGAGAACCACTCGCCGCGCATGGCTTCCAGCCCGGCGTTCAGCGCCGTCGCGACACCGCCGTTCGGCTTGGCGACGAGGCGCACCCTGTCGCCGTAGCCGGAAATGATCGCACGCGTTGCACCATCGTCGTCCGATCCGTCATCGACGACGACCACCTCGATGGCTGGCCAGGTCTGGGTGAGTGCGCTGTCGATCGCCTGCGCCAGATAGTCGGCCCCGTTGAAAACCGGGATCACGATGCTGACGAGCGGGTGTGACGGTGCGGGCTGATCGGGCCTCGTGACACTCGTCATATCGTTGTTCGACTCACCCGGCCCATTCCCTTCTCGGAGGCGGAAATCTGCGGCAGGATTGACTTATCGACAAGTAGCGTTGTGAATGCTGTACGTGATTGCTATGAGGCACTTGCATATGAGCGTAAGATCGCGCGCTCTGTATTTGGGATACTTATAAGATGGAAGGTACCCGGGTTTTAGTGACGGGCGCGGGCGGCTTTATCGGCAGCCACCTCGTAGAACGCCTCGTCGCGGCCGGAGCGAAGGTTCGCGCGTTGCTGCACTACGGGGCGGAAGGCGGGTTCGGCAATGCGCGCTTCATGCCGCGCGAGGCACGGCTCGCGGTGGAATGGCTCCACGGCGATTTGCTCGACGGCGAGTTCATCGCCCGTGCCACCGCGAACCAGGAGGTCGTCTTCCACCTCGCCGCGATGGTCGCCATCCCGCATTCCTATCGTGCGCCACGCAGCTTCGTGGAGGCCAACACGGTCGGCACGCTGAACGTGCTGGAAGCTGCGCGTGCGGCGGCGGTGCAGCGCGTCGTCCACACCTCGACCTCCGAGGTCTATGGCAGCGCGCAATACATCCCGATGGACGAGGCGCATCCGCTGCGCGCCCAGTCGCCCTACGCCGCCACCAAGATCGGCGCTGACAAGCTGGCGGAGAGCTACCACGCCGCCTTCGGGCTTCCGGTGGTGACCGTCCGGCCCTTCAATACCTTCGGCCCGCGCCAATCCGCCCGCGCCGTCATCCCCACCGTGATCGGCCAGCTTCTGGGCGGCGCAAAGCAGGTCATGCTCGGAGCGACGACGCCGATCCGCGACATGACCTTCGTGACCGATACGGTGGACGGCATGATCACCGCGGCGACGGCCGCGGGCATTGAGGGCAGAACCTTCAATCTCGGAACCGGCCATGGCGAGAGCGTCGGGGAAATCGCCGCGCGTATCGTCGCGGCCTTCGGCACGGAGGCCGAGGTGACGCTGGATCCGCAACGGCTGCGCCCGCCCGCCAGCGAGGTCGACAGGCTGATCTCCGACAACACCGCCTTCCGTAAGGCGACAGGCTGGGCGCCGCGCGTCAGTCTCGACGAGGGTCTGCGGGCGACGATCGACTTCTTCCGCGCGCATCCGGGCCTGCTGCCCACGCAGGAATACGCCACGTGACGCGGCGCGCCCAGGCGGTTCTGATGGCCGGCGGGCGCGGTACCCGCCTCTACCCTTACACGGCCGTGCTGCCCAAGCCGCTGGTGCCGGTCGGGGACAAGCCGGTTATGGAATTGCTGCTCACGCTGCTCCGCCGCCACGGCATCACCTCGGTGATCGTGGCGGTGAATCACCTGCGGCATCTGATCCAGAGCTTCTTCGGCGACGGCAGTGCGCTCGGTATGCGCATCGAATACGCCGTCGAGGACGAACCGCTCGGCACCTGCGGACCGATCGGCTCGTTGTTCGACCGGCTTGAGGATCGCTTCCTGCTGCTCAATGGCGATCTGCTGACCGACATCGATCTCGGCGATCTGCTGGCGCAGCATGATGCGGCCAATGCCGATGCGACGGTCGCCAGCGCGCTGCGGGTTCATCAGATGGAGTACGGCGTCCTCGATGTCGATGCCGAGGGCTGGCTGCAGAGCTATCGCGAAAAGCCGCGCACCGAATCGCTCGTCAGCATGGGGCTTTACGTCCTGCGACGGGAAGCGGTGCGCGACCTCGTCCCGCCCGGGCAGCCTCTCGACGTGCCGGATCTGCTGACGCGAATGGTGGGTCGGGGGCGCCGTGTCATGACATGGCGCGGCGAGTGCCTCTGGCTCGATATCGGTCGTCCTGATGACTATGCGCAAGCCCAAGATCTAGTGGCCAAGAAACCGATTTGGCTCGAGGGTGGGCGACCGGTCGAGCGTGCGTCTATTGGCGGCCTGGAATCCCTCACTGAGGATTTCATCACGCCTGGAGCTGGTACAAGCCGCGCGTTGTGACGAATGAAGTCACGCCAAAACAGAGTAGGACGATAACATTCGAACCTTAGCTGCTGTACCGTTCCAGAGCTGCGCGACCAATAGGCTGCAGCAATATAGGAATGATGAAGCAGAATGGGTCGTGCTCGATTCCATCCGCAGGATTAGACGAGACTGAGCCTTCCGAAGCCGGTTGGGCCACTAACATGCTCACGAGGTTTCGGCGTCGAGAGGCGGTCGAGCACCGCCGCGGCGGCTGATCCATTGGCATCGCGGGTCAGGCGAAAGAGCTCATGGGTTGGTGATCTGCGATTCTCGCATGCCAAGAGCGATCACCCTGCCTTTATAGGAAGCTCGTCGCCTCCCTCACCCGGTCCGATCCAGCTAGGAACCTCGTGACACCTGAGATCCTATCCACCTACGGCCTTCCGCCGACGCAGCAGGGCGACGCTTGGCGTGCCTTGTTCTCCTCGGTGTTCGAGTTGGAGGAGCCAGCACAGGCGAGCCAGGGCTTTCTCGCCGAAAGCCGCTACTGGGCGCTGGACGGCTTCGGTATCGGGGAGGTTTCGGCGCCGGCGCTGCGCGCCACGCGGACCAAAGAGCTGGTACGGCGCAATTCCGTGGACCATTGGTGCCTCACTCTCGGCCAGCGTGAGACCAAGATCCTCACCCCGAAAGATACTCTCGTCGTGCCCGCGCAGACACCTTTCCTCGTCTCCTTGGGCGTCGACATAGCGAGCGAACGCGCGAGCGATAAGCGCCTGCATCTCTACCTCCCTCGCGACGGCTTCGCCGACATGGCAAGCCAACTCGATGCCGCGCGCGGCATCATTCTCGACACAGGCCTCGGCCGGCTGCTTGGCCACTTCGTGCGCAACCTGGCGCTCAGCCTGCCCGGACTGACGCCGTACGACGTGCCGAATTTGACCGCCGCGGTGCGCACCATGATCGGCGCCTGCGTGGTCCCCTCGCCCGACCGCCTGGAGCTCGCCGCCGCGCAGATCGACGAGGCCCGGCTCCAAAAGCTCACTCAGATCGTGCGACGGAACATTGAATCGCCAGCGCTGGGTGCCGGCATGCTCTGTGGCGCGCTCGGCGTCTCGCGCACGCGGCTCTACCGTCTCCTGCAGCATGAAGGCGGCGTGGAGCGCTACATTCGAAAGATCCGGCTGGAGGTCAGCCATGCCAGGCTCAGCGACGTGTCCAACACCAGCACGATTGGGGAGATCGCCGCCCGGCTCGGCTTCACGGACGCATCGCAGTTCAGCCGCACCTTCCGCCGCGAGTTCGGCGCATCGCCCAGCGAGATCCGGCTCGCCGCCATGGATGGTGGCGCAGCCGAACCTGCATCGCAGGTCATTCTGGACCGCCAGCCATTAAACCGTTTGCTTGCGGCGCTTTAGCGAGCCTGTGATGGATTACAAACGGCAATTCTGACATCGGCCCTGGCCAGCCGCTGCAAGTCGAAGAACCTCAGGCCCTTGGGCAACCAGTCGTAAAGGAAAAGACTGGCCGGGCGCCACATCGCGACCCATCCAAAGACGATCGCGCTTTCCTTCACCAGGCTGCCTGACACACCGTTGCCGAACAGGTTTTGGCTTTGTGCTGCCAGCAAAAGGCATCCCGCCAAAACGCCCAGGCCAATCAACAGCGTCCGGCGCCCCGTGCGGAAATGATCGTGGATTGCGCGCCGCTCGCCAGCGGCGGCCGCGGCGAACCCAGAGCGCAAGCGGCCAACCAGCTCAACCGAAGAACCAGAGTTGGCCGCCTTCGAGCCATCCGACGCCGCAAGGTGTACAATGATCGCTAAAGGCGCCCGACGTCTGTGCTGGCTCGCCTGTCGAAGGAAAAAGAACTCCGCGTCCGGTTTGAGTCCGCTCTCGTTGGAGGGGAAATGGTCAGCCGGTTGGAAAAGCTGCGCCGGATCTTGGAGGTGAACGTCGATACGGGCCGGTGCGGCCATGCTGTTCCTCCTCTCCAGCAACAGAGATCGGGCTTCGCGTCCGGCGAAGCCCGATTGCGTGTTGGAGATCAGATCGGGTAGCGCAGCACAGCTGCCAATTCGTGGCCGCCCGGCACATCTTCGCGCCGCGCTGCGATCACTCGAGCGCCGCTCAACAGTGCCCGCCGGGCAATTTCATCGGTGACGCTGTAATTCACGCCGTCTGCCGCCTTCGCGTAGGTGATGGCGCCGTCGTCCTCCGCGACAAAGCCCGGCACCTCGGCGTCCATGTCCACGATCAGGGTTTCCACCGCGCCGAAGGTTGCGGCACGGGCGGCGCGGCCGAGATCGCTTGTCGCGCGGTCTTGCGTCGAGCGCGAAGAGAAAACCTCACCGAACGCTGTGATCTCGGAGCTGTAGATTCGATCGAGCGTCGCGCGCGCCGCAGCGGCGATTTCGTGATCAGAAGTGCGGTCTGCGGTTCCCGGCATCACCTCGTCCGCTACATGCGGATAACTGCAAACGCTTCGGAAGATCGACGCCATCGGTTCTGCCGCGGCAATGATCAGTGGACGCGTGTGGCCCGCCAGCACCGGACGCAGCGCGTGGTCCACCGCACGGGAATAGCGGATCAGCAGCGCGCTCTCGCTGGTGCTTTCGCCGCTCGCCATGTTGCCCTTTCGCTCAATATGGCTGCTGCGGCCTGCCGCATCGGCTGCGCCATCAGGCAGGCTTGGCACCGATACCTCGTGCGGCGGCAGGTCGGCGGAAACTTCGATCAACCGAACCGCACCCATGCTGATTGCCAGCACATAGGCATTGTGCGGGAAGGTAACGGCACGGAGGATCGGCTTGATCAGGAACCGATCCGAGACTTCGATCGTGTTCGCCAGCTTGTTGCCGAGTCTGAAAGTCCGAATGCTCTGAGGCGTGGCGAAGATGGCCAGGCTGTTGGCCTGATCGGCCCAAAAATCGTCATCGCCGATCAGCGCCTCAACGCTATCCTCGATGGCGCGGACGTCGCGTTTGTCGGTGCCGCTCTGCTCCATCTCGGCGATGGCGGCTTTGGCTAAATTCTTGAGCTCGATCCGATCGCCATTTGAGGCCTGCGGCAGGGGAGAAGTGGAAAGATAGATCGAGACGGCAGCGGCGCCACGATGGTTGGCCAGGGCCTCGATCTCGGCGCGGGTTGGAAGATCAATGTGCAGCATCGACAAGGCTCCTGGGCCAAAGGAAAAACCGGATCGGAAGGCGCATGCCGCGACGTCGTTGCCTCAAGAATCGAGGGGCGAGACATTCTATCCTCGACCGGGTCGCGCTGTGCGTAAGCTAACTCCCGCCTCGGCACAGGTTACGGGGCCGCAAATCGCCCAGACAGATGCTGAAAATCCAGCCATTGAGCATTGCGTCTCAATCCAGGAGCGGGGGCAAAATGTTTGCTCTCCGCCTTTTGGCAGATTGAGAAAACGCGACAAAACGGCAGACGAGTTGGAGGTTGACGAAGCCCCGAACTCAGATTTTCTGAAGTCTCTGGGTTACGGCATCGAGAACACTCGGCTGTTCGGACGGCGCCCCGACTTCAATCCAAACTGCTGCGTCATCAAGGCGTTTTGCCATAGAGCCCATCAATTTCGCCCAGGTGTCATCGATCCACGCGCCGGTATGGGGCCGAACTTGAGTCCTGCTTTCGATATGATCGGGAAGAGCGAGCTAACCGTCTGCGTTTCGGTCCCGTGGGGCGCGGGAGCAGGATCTGCCGCAGCTGCACTTTCTGTCGGACCAGCACCGCCCGCACCTTTCGGCTGGCCCTGCAGGGAGGGTCCCCGCGAATTTGCAGGGACCTTCAACGCAAAACCGCCCGCCCTCCTGAGGAGGACGGGCGCTCTGGGGCGCGGCATAGCGTCTAGGAGTGCCGGATGATGGCCTTTGTCTTGGTTGAGCAACTTGACACGGCTCCAGCACCCGTCGCGGGCCAGGTTTCAAGTATTTGATTTTCCCTCAGAAAAATCACGGAACATTTTTTGCTTAGGCATGTGGACAAACGGAAGGAAGCTTCAGATGCCCCCGATGCTTCGTCGCCTACTGTTGGCTGCTGTCCTGATGACGGCTGGCGTCCAAGCCGCCAGGGCTGATGTCATCCTGACCTTCAGTCAGACCGAGCCGGTCATGATGAACCAGAACCAGATGGATCCGCGCCCACTGTCCCAGCAGCTCGACATCGTGGAGTTGTCGTTCGTCATCAGCGATACAGCCTATGCATCCGGCGTCGACTGGACGCAGTATCGCGGCCGAGACCGTACCATGTGGCTCTTAGATGGGTTGGCACAAATCTATCTCGGCTTGTTCGGCGTGACCGACGCTTTCCGGGCGGACATCCATGACTTGATGATAACCGTGGACAGGTCGACCACAGACCGTTCATCGGTTCGCATCACGTCGGCTCCGGGTGGCTTGCCTGTCGGCGGTATTTATTATCAGTCCGCAGCGAGAATAGATCTCTCGTTCAATTTCAATGGGACCAACATGGTGTCCGGCACCATCGTCGGTGATGGGACGTGCTTCTGGGGCTGCACGTTCAATGGGACGCTTGCGCAATCTGTCCCGGAGCCGGCGTCGATCCTAACGTTTGGGATTGGCCTCCTTGCCCTAGGAGTCGTCACCCGGCAACAAAAAGCCCGGCACCGGTCTCCCCGGGCGGAATAAGCCGCGGGTTGGTCAGGACAACCACCTGCTACAGCGCCGTCGCCGTCGCCGTCTCGAATACCGAAGCAGAGTGGCGGAAGAGGGATTCTCCCACGCCCCGATTTGCCGCGACGCGGTGCGCGATGCGGGGGAAGAGCCCCCGGATGCCGGTGAACACCGAGGAACGGGCGGGCGTGAGCCCGGCAGCGCTCAGCGCGCCGGCCGCGCGCGTCATGGCGTGGTTCCACAGGTAGTCGGCAGGATCGACCACCGCCTCGGGGCTGACATAGGGGAACCAAGCCTGGCGGGAGGCGACCCAGTCCGCCAGGGTCGTCAGCCCTGCAAGCCGCCAGCCCAGACGGGCCAAGGCCTGGGGATCGGCCGGCAAGGTAACGGGAGGCGGAGCGAAGATCCGCTCCATGGTCACCACGAATTCCTCTGCGGCGTCGAGGCAGTTCCTGCAGAGGACGACGGGCCCAGGCTCGAGGTTCAGAGATGCCGGGGGGCGGCCGTGATGCCCGGTGAGGCCGCGAAGCAGGGCCGAGCGCCCGCCGTCGTTCCAGGCTCGGCGCCCCTCGATCCGTGGCGGCAGGACGCGATCCAAAGTCGCGGCGAGGGGCCGGCGCAGCATGTGGTAGCCGAGCGCGTCATGCTTCGGGCCGGCAGGGACCCCGCTGGCGGGCAGGTGGCCCAGGGCGGCGGTGGGCCAATGGTCGGGCGCCATGGCCTGGAATGGCCGGGAGAATTTTCCGATGTCATGCAAGGCGACGAGGAAGCCAAGCGTCTGGCCACTCAACTCCCGCTCACCTGCGCGCCGCAAGAGAACGACGACGGCCGCGACATCCAGCGAATGAGCGATGAGAGGGTGGGTCTGCGGCTCGGAGCGATACTCTGGTCGTGCCTTTCCCCAAAAAAGCTGCGAAACCTTGATCATCAACCGCCTTTAGGTACCCGTCATCCTAGAGAATACCGAAGGCAACGGTTCCGGAAGTGCTTTGCCAGCTATCGCTCCGACGGGTTGAGCTATTGCCGGTATCTCTTGTTTAGAGACGATCAGGCCGCCCAGGGTGCAGGGAGGGAGGGTCCGGGCTGGCTTACATGCTATGGACTACACCTCAGCGCAGCGCGCTTCTACCGCCGCCTGCTCTGCGGCACTCGACGTAGTTGAAGGAACGCCGTCCCGCTGGGTCTAGATCAAGCCCGCACCGCCGTTGGGGGTAGGATTGGGGGTTGCGACTGATCGCGGTAAATTTTCCTCAGCAAAATTAGCTAGATAATCAACCTAAATGGTGTCCCCGGCGGGAGGGGATCAGCGCTGACACACTTCTTTTAAAAATTCCATAAAATCTGCAGGTTAACTCCTCGGAGTGATGTAACGGCGTCATGCTCCGCGCCGTTACACACGGCATTCTATTCGCGGAAAAAGTCGCCTTGGTCGTCACGGCGATCCTTCGGCTTGCCACGCTGCCGAAGCTCCTTCCAGTTAATGTCCATTCGAGCGATTGTGTCGTACGCATCAGCGACGCATTGGAGGCCTTCGGTGACTTCTGCCTCAGACACATGAGGCAAATCCTCAAGCCCGAGCCTTCTGACCTGGCGCTCAGCCTCATCAGGCGGAACTGAGAGATCGAGGATTTCCAAATTCGCGTCGACGAAGTTTCCTTTTACAAGGGCGATTCGCATTAGCGAACCGAAGATCGCCAATTGCCTATTCGTGAGAGCATAGCCGCGCCGAGGCTGGAGCCAGAGCACTGTCGCGCGCCGATTTTCGACGAAATAGAAGTCAGCGGCGACCCGCACGGACAGGTCTTTGCGGATGCTTACGAAGCCATCATCCATGCCGTGACACTGGAGCGACCGCCCTTTGCCGGCCATTCGGACCAGTTGCAGAACGTCCCAAGTTGCCGTGCGACCCGCTTGGGGCATCCGCGCGGCGTCGCAAGCACGCTTCAGCGCCGACAGCGGTACCTCCTGCGCGTATGCGAAGGGCGAAAGTGACCGCGCTCGCTGGTAATTCCACGGGATGGGTTTCTGGCGCAAATACTCCAGGAGAGCCTCTTCGGTCTCCTTTTGATTGCTGCGAATAAGGCGGACTAGGTCGTGCGACGGGGGCAGAGGGGGAATCGCCATAGGGCGACTATATACTGGGCAACGGAGTCGCTAGCGCAAAATCAGCGGTCAGGAAGCCATATTAGAGCTATTGGAAGCGTCTTCGACCAACTGACCGAGAAAATCTGCCCTGATGGTCTCGTTGCTGATACGCATCCCAAGCGTGATCTTCTTGCCTCTTGCGTTCCACACGCGATCCCACGGACCTCCAGCTTTGTGAGTCATGTCGGATAGGGCCAGAGCGTCTAGCCGGCCATACGCCCGCACGATGTCTCCCAGGAACTTGACGTCCTCTGCGAGGAACTCAGCTGCTGCAACTGCCTTGATTTGCGTGACGGGGTCAAACCGTTCCGCTCGAGTTGTGACCGGCGCCCGACCAGACCCCTTGAACGCGCCATAAACGGACGAGAGCACCGGCCCATGCTCCCACGCCTCAAACAACTCCGACACCAGCGGCTCCGCCCGCTCAGCAAGCCGCCAACCGTGAGCAAAGTATGCGACCTTGTGGAGAGCCATATGCGTGAGTGAGAGGCCCTGCATGTCAGCAAGGTCGAGAAGTCTGTTGGTTAGGGCGCGCGCTTCATAGGCCATCTAAGAAAGGGTAGGCCGCTAAGAGCATGTTGGGAAAATGATCATTTCACAACGCCGTCACGCAATGCCGCCGAGGGTCCGTCGAAACAGCCAGTCGGCCGCCCCCGCCGATTGCTCCGGCTAGTCCGTGGGATGCCCTCAGGTGTGATGATCCTCGAGGCGTTCCGCAGGGATGTCGTGGGGTTTGGCCCTGTGGAAGGCCGGTTCGAAAATTGGCCGGGGGTTTGCAGCGGGATATCTGTGTGCGCGCAAAGCCGCTGTCCCCCATGCCCCCGGCTCGACCCGGCGCGCGAGGAGGGGCAAGAGCTTCAACGTGGCGATGGCTAACAGCCGATCGGTCAAGATCGAGTACGATCCGGCCGTCGTGAACCTTCCAGATCTGCTCGCTGCGGCCCAGGCGGAATGCGACACGGGAAGTTCAGAGCTAGGCGCTATAGTAGAAGCTGGGCCGCCGCAATCAGAAGACCCAAGACGCCGAGGATGGCGGCCGGGGTTTTCCATTCGGCCCATCGGTGTTCCGCCTTGCTTTGCAGGGCACGGGGAACGGGGCCGGTATCGCCGCCTCGGCCTCCCGAGATACCGCCAGCGCCCCCGTCGCCGCCAAGCAAGATGCCGGCACCGAAAGCATCGCCCCCGCGTCCGCCCCGCTCGCCTCCGCTGCCGCCGCGACCGCCCTGCGAGAGGATGTTGCCGCCATAAACTGATCCGCCTCGTCCGCCGTTGTCCGGCTCCGGAGTCCGAAACGTCGAGCCATCATAGCTCCATCCGGCCTGCACCGGCATCCCTTCGGGAACTCGCACCCAAACAAGGGACGGATGGACCTCGAATGGGCTCTTCGCAACGTCAGCCACGTTGCCGGATGGCTCAACAAGCGCGTGCATCGTCCGTCTCCTTCCTATGGGGGGCGATAAGGTAGCGAGGAGCTGTCCCCCAGGGGGGGACTAAATCTCTGGAGCCCGTTAGGAGCCCTGACCGCATTGGGTCTCACGCAGAGGTTTTTTTCTTCGGGCAGAATTCGCTGTGCGCCCGATGGATTGGGAGCATGGCGAAGGTCGCCGGAATTTTTCCAGTGCCATGACGATCAGACGAGGCCACACTCACCTGCTCTCCGCATCACTGAAGGAGCTAGTGATGTCACGAGCAAAGAGTCCGCAAAGAGTCCGCAAAGAGTCCGCAAGATTGAGAGCGGCTGAGGCGAACCAGGCCAACGAAACCTAAGTAATTGAAAAATTGGTGTCCCCGGCGGGATTCGAACCCACGGCCCCCAGATTAGGAATCTGGTGCTCTATCCGGCTGAGCTACGGAGACGACCGTTTTCGCCCATAGCACAAACCCGTGCCCCTGGCGAAGTCTGGCCTTGTTCGCGATTTACCCCCAAATAAGCGCCGATGGCCTCCCTTCGCCCGCGCCTGCTGATGCCCGAGGCCCCCGCCCTGGTTGCGGCGCATGGTCGCGCCACGCTCCTCACGCCGGATGGCGAGGTTCTCACCCTCACGGGCTCGCACATCGCGGAAGCGCTGGGCGAGTACCCGCCGCCCTTCCTCGTCCACGCGCCCGCCACCGCCCGTCGGCTCGACCTGCCGCGCTTCCTCGATGCGCTGGACCTGCTGGAGCTCTTCGCCTTCGCCCTGCCCGCCCGCCACGCCGCGCCGACGCCGCGCGGCCTGGCCCAGGCGCTGGACCTGCCGCCGCCCGAGGATGACGAGGCCGCGGCCGCGCTGCTGCCCGAGATCGCCTCGCGCCTGCTTCGCGCCCTCGCCGACGAGGCCGGCGGCCCCTCGGGCCGGGAGGCGGCTGGCATGGCCGCGCAGCTCGCAGGCGCCGCCGACTG
Source organism: Roseococcus pinisoli (assembly GCF_018413645.1). Lineage (GTDB taxonomy): Bacteria > Pseudomonadota > Alphaproteobacteria > Acetobacterales > Acetobacteraceae > Roseococcus > Roseococcus pinisoli. The sequence continues at coordinate 1,012,778 of NZ_JAHCDA010000001.1, read as the reverse complement.
GCCCTGGGCGGCCAGCGTCCTCGCCGCGCTCGGCCAGTCCGACGCCAAGCCCTCGCGCGACGCCTTCAAGCCCTGGCGCCGCCTGCCGGATTGGGAGGAGACCGCGCCCCCACCGCCGCCCTCCAGCTTCGATGTCACCGGCGCCGATGCCCGCCGGCGGCTGGCGGAAATGCTTGGCAGCGGCGCGGAGCAGCGCCCCCAGCAGGCCGACTTCGCCTCGGCCGCCGCCCATGCCTTCGCGCCACGCGATGCCGAGGGCGCACCGCATATGGTCCTGGCCGAGGCCGGCACCGGCACGGGCAAGACCCTGGGCTACATCGCGCCCGCCTCGCTCTGGGCCGAGCGCAATGGCGCGCCCGTCTGGCTCAGCACCTACACGCGCAACCTGCAGCGGCAGATCGACCAGGAGCTGATGCAGCTCTTCCCCGACCCGGAGGAGCGCCGCGCCCGTGTGGCAGTGCGCAAGGGGCGGGAGAACTACCTCTGCCTGCTGAACCTGGACGAGGCGCTCGGCCAGTACGGGCTGCGCCCCATGGCGCTGCCGCTGGCGCTGGTCGCGCGCTGGGCCGGCGCCACGCGCGACGGCGACATCACCGGCGGCGATTTTCCAGGATGGATCGGCGAGCTCTTCCCGCCCGGAACCTTATACGGACTGGGCGACCGGCGCGGCGAATGCATCCGCTCGGCCTGCGCGCACTACAAGAAGTGCTTCGTGGAGCATTCCATCCGCCGCGCGCGGACAGCGCGGCTCGTCGTCGCGAACCACGCGCTGGTGATGGTGCAGGCGGCGCTGGGCGGCGGCGAGGACGGCAAGCCCACGCGCTACGTCTTCGACGAGGGCCATCACCTCTTCGATGCCGCCGATGCCGCCTTCTCCGCCGAGCTCAACGGCGTGGAGACGGCCGAGCTGCGGCGCTGGCTGCTGGGCGCGGAAGGCGGCCGCTCGCGCGCCAAGGGCCTGCGCGCGCGCATCGAGGAGCTGGCCGGCGACATCCCCGAGCTGCTGCCGCCGCTCGACCTCGCGCTGCGCGAGGCGCGCTGCCTTCCCGGCGGCGGCTGGTACGCCCGCCTGACCGAGGGCACGCCGCCGCCCGAGGACGCCGTGACCGAGATCTTCCTGCACGCCGCGCGCCGCCAGATCCTCGCCCGCGCGCCGGAGGATGACGGCGTCTACACGCTGGAAGTCGATCTCCAGCCCGTCGCCGAGGAAGTGGCCGAGACGGGCGCGGCGCTGGGCCGGGCCCTGCAGGCGCTGGAAGCGCCGCTGACCTACCTGAAGGAGCTCCTGGCCAAGCGTCTCGAAGTGCCCGAGGGCGAAGGCGACGAGGAGATGGAGGTGGGCGAGCGCATCCGCCTCGAGACCGCCATGCGCGGCATCGAGCGGCGCGCGCTGATGCCGCTGGCAGCCTGGCGCGGCATGCTGAAGCAGCTCGACCTCCCCCCGCGCGAGGCCGGCACGCGCCCCCTCATGGTGGATTGGCTGCAGCTCGACCGGCGCGAGGGGCGCGACGTGGATGCCGGGCTGCACCGCCACTGGCTCGATCCCACGATCCCCTTCGCCCGCACCGTGGCGGGCTCCGCCCATGGGCTGCTCGTCACCTCCGCGACGCTGACGGATGCCGCCAAGCGCCATGATCCCGAGGCCGCCTGGCACGAGGCCGAGGCCCGCAGCGGGGCGCTGCATCTGCCCAACCCGGCGATCCGCGCCGCCATGCCCTCGCCCTTTGACTATGCGACCAATACGCGCACCTTCGTCGTGACGGATGTGGATGCGCGCCAGCCCGGTGCCATCGCCAGCGCGATGCAGCAGCTCTTCCTCGCGTCGGGCGGCGGCGGGCTCGGCCTCTTCACCGCGATCCGGCGACTGCGGGAGGTGCAGGCGCGGCTGGGTCCGGCGCTCGAGGCCCGCGGCATCCCCCTCTACGCCCAGCATGTCGACGCAATGGACAATGCCACCCTCGTCGACATCTTCCGCGCGGAGGAGAATTCCTGCCTGCTCGGCACGGATGCGATGCGCGACGGCGTGGACGTGCCCGGGCGCGCGCTACGCCTGCTGGTCTTCGACCGCGTGCCCTGGCCGCGCCGCACCATCCTCCAGCGCGAGCGCCGGCTCTACCTCTCCGGCGGCCGCCCGCAGGATTACGACGACACCCATGCCCGCCATAAGCTGCGCCAGGCCTTCGGCCGGCTGGTGCGGCGCGCGGACGACCGGGGCGTCTTCGTCCTGCTCGACCGCGCCTGCCCCTCGCGCCTGCTGGCCGGCCTGCCCGAGGGCGTGACGGCGCAGCGCGTGACGCTCGCGCAGGCCGTGGCCGGTACGCGGGAGCTGCTGGGCCTACCGGCGCCCATGGGATCGGACGCCGAAGAACCCTAGAGGAAGGGCGTGATGGCGTCCTTCGGCCGCGCCAGCACCGTGCCCTTCGGCGTCACCACGATCGGGCGCTCCACCAGCACCGGATGCGCCACCATCGCGTCGAGGATCGTCTCGGGCTGCGCATCGCGGAGGCCGAGCTCCGCCGCCAGTCTTTCCTTGGTGCGCAGGAGGTCGCGCGGCGTCCGCCCCATGGCCTTCAGCAGCTGCTGCAACTGCGGCTCGGTCCAACCGGTCTTCAGGTACTGCACGACTTCCGGCTCGTGTCCGGCCTCACGGATCATCGCGAGGACGTTGCGCGAGGTGGTGCAGTTGGGGTTGTGGAAGATGGTGTAGCCGTCGCTCATTGCTCGTCTGCCGTGGTGATGGGGTTTCGTACCATGCGGGCTGCCTCAGATCAGCGGGCTGCCATCCCGCGCCACCTCGCGGCCCTGCGCCACGACGAGCTTCGGCGGCTTCCGCGTGACCACGGCCTCGGCCACGGTCCCGGCCTCCACCAGCACGAGATCCGCGCGATCGCCGACCTGCAACCCGTAATCGGCGAAGCCGCAGCCGCGCGCCGCCTCGGTGGTGACGGTGGCCAGCGCCCATTCCACCTCCTCGTCGCGTCGCAGCTCGTATTTCAGCCCGACCATCGCGGCCCGGGCCAGCATGTCCGGCGCGTTATAGGGGTTCCAGGTGTCGCGGATGTTGTCGTTGCCGGCGAAGAGCGTGACGCCCAGCTCGCGCGCGCGGCGCAGCGGCGGCGTGGGGCGCGAGGGCGGGGCGGAGGTGCAGACCGCCACGCCCGCCTCCGCCAGCATCGTCAGCAGCGCGTCGGCGCGTGGCGCGGGTACGTCGCCCAGGGCGAAGCCGTGGCTGATGGTGACGCGGCCCTGCGCGCCGATGGCCTTCGTGCGTTCGGCGATCAGTTCCATGCTGAAGGCGCCCAGCTCATGCGGCTCGTGCAGGTGGATGTCGACCGGCTTGCCGTGGCGCTCGGCCAGCTTGAAGACGATGTCGAGGTGCTTCACCGGATCGCGATCGATCACCGAGGGGTCGAGGCCGCCCACCACGTCGCAGCCCAGGCGCAGCGCCTCGTCGACCCATTCCTCCGCGCCCGGTGTGCGCAGCAGGCCCGATTGCGGGAAGGCGACGAGCTGGATCTCCATCACGCCGCGCAGGGATTCGCGCAGCTCCAGCAGCTTCTCGACGTGTCCGAGGCGGCTTTCCTCGTCGATGTCCACATGGCTGCGCAGCCGCGTCGTGCCGGCGGCGAGATGCGCGAGGCACAGCGCGCGCCCCTCCCGCGCCGCATCCATGCCGAGCGACTTGCGGACGGATTTCTCGTTCTCGATGCGGTGGCGGAGCAGCGGCCCCACCTCGTTGCGCCACCAGGGCCGGCCCCAGAGCGTCTTGTCGAGGTGGCAATGCCCCTCGATCAGGCCGGGCAGCAGGAGCGGCGCCGCGCCCTGGCGCGTGCTGGGCACCAGTTTCGCGATACGGCCGTCCGCGACATGCACATCGACGGGTGCGCCGCCCATCAGGCGGACATGTTCGAGGATCACGCCATCACCCAGTCGCGGAAGAGCGGCAGGTCGATATTGCCGCCGGACAGGATCGCCGCGACGCGCTTGCCGCGCAGCTTCTCGCGCTCCTGCATCAGCGCCGCGAAACCGGCCGCGCCCGCGCCTTCGGCGAGGTTGTGCGTGTCCGTCCAATAGGCGCGGACGGCGTCGCGCACCTCGTCATCCGTGACGGTGACGATGCGGGCCGCGCCCTGGAGGATCATCTCCAGCGCCTTGGGATCTGGCACGCGGGTGGCCATGCCGTCCGCCAGGGTATTCGCGGCCTCGGTCTCGATCACGCGGCCGGCGGCGAAGCTCTGCGCATAGGCATCGGCACCCGTGCTCTGCACGCCCACGATCTCGGTGGAGAGGCCCAGCAGGTCGCGCGCCATGATGCAGCCGCAGATGCCCGACCCGAGCCCGATCGGCACGTAGAGCGTGTCCAGCGGCGGGGCTGCGCGGAACAGCTCCAACGCGTAGGTGGCCACGCCCATCACCAGCGCCGGCGCGAAGGAGGGCGCGAAGTCCAGCCCGCGCTCGGCTGCAAGCTGCTGGGCGTATTGCCGCGCCACGTCGAAGTCGCGGCCGCGCTCGATCAGCTCGGCGCCCAGCGCGCGCATCGAGGCGTTCTTCTCGAGGCTGTTGCCCTCAGGCACGACGATGGTGACGGGGATGCCTGCGCGCGAACCCGCATAGGCGAGCGACTGGCCATGATTGCCGCGCGTGGCGCTGATGACGCCCCTGGATTTGAGCGTGTCGAAGAAGGTCAGCCCACCGCGCACCTTGAAGGCGCCGGTGGGCGTGTGGTTCTCGTGCTTGACCCAGACCTCGCAGCCGGCCCGCGCGGAAAGCAGCGGCCAGTTGAATTGCGGGGTGGCGGGGAAGTGGCGGTGGACGAGAAGCGCGGCGGCTTCGAGCTCGGGAAGGGTGAACATCCCGGCACGGTAGCTTGAGGGGCGCCGCCCCTCAAACCCCGTTCTGGTCAGGCGATCAGGAGGCCTGCTGGATCGCGCTCAGCGTCCAGGGACCGCCCTGCACGCGGACGAAGGTCCAGAGCTCCGTGGCCATCGACCGCACGTTCGGGTCGCCTTCCGTGACCTCGCCGGTCTTCAGGTCGCGCGTCACGTCGACGAGGCTGAAGCGCATCGCCACCGTGGCGTAGTCGCGCGGGCCCTCGCTCCAGGCTTCGGAGAGGTCGCCCTGCTCCAGCTTCACGTCGCGGGTCTCGTTCTTCCAGCCGCGCTCCTTGAGCGCGTTGAAGTCGTCGCGGAAGTACTGGACCATCTCCGGCGTCGCGAGGCGCGTGAGGCCATCCAGATCCTCGCGCGACCAGGCGCTGTTCACCTCGAAGAGCGACTTCTCGAAGGCGGCGAAGTCGGCGGCGTCGATGGTGATCGCGTCGCCCGCGGGGCCGCGTCCCGCGCTTCCGCCCGTCATGGCGGGCTGCGGCGGGGCGCCTTCACGCATCATGGCGTTGGGCAGGCCGGCCGGCGCGGGCTGCTGACGACGGCGCAGGAAGCTGACGACGAGGGCCACCAGGCCCGCGATGATCGCGATCTGCAGCAGGAAGCCCAGGAAGCCGGCCATGCTGCCGAGGCCGCCGAAAAAGCCGCCCCCGGCCAGAAGGCCGAAGATGCCCGCGCCCAGCATGCCGGCCATCAGGCCGCCCATGAAGGGATTGCGCGCGAAGAAGCCGCCCTGGCGCGCCGGGCTGGCCGCGCCGGCGCCCGGCGTGCCGGGGCGGGGCGCGGTCGGCTGCTGCATCGTACGGTCGAACTGGCGCGGCGCGGCCGGCGCGGTCGTCGTGCTCGGCGGCGCGGAATAGGTCCGGGCGCCGCGGCTGCCCGAGGAGCTCCGGCCGCCCGGGCGTGCATCGGCGAGGGCCGGTGCCAGCACGAAGGCGGCCGCGGCCAGAATGGTCAGGAAGCGAGCAGTGCGTCGCATGGTCGGGCATCCCCCAGCGGAAATTCTGTCTTGGCTGCAATATAGTGGAAAGGTCAGCAGATTGCGACAGCGTGTTGCATGCGCCGTTCCGCCGAATTTTCCGGCGGGCGATTACCATGTGGTGTGGTGCCGTTTCGGCGGCAATGGCGGCCGGCCGGCAGGCGGCTCGCCTCAGGAAAAGGTCGCCGCGCAGGATCGCGGCGCCGCCCCGTTCAGAACCAGCGGGGGTTGGACCAGGCCTTCTTCCCGGCCGCATCCACCACCACGACGCGGGCGAAGCCTCCGGCCCGCATCCTTTCGTCCAGCGGCAGGGTAACCCGCTTCTGCCCCGGCGCGACCGACTGCTTGGCCGCCGAGCCCCGGCCCAGCACCATGACGGCGGAGGCGGTGGAGCAGCGTATCTCCACGCTGTCCTCGCCCCAGGCGAGGTCCTCGATCACGGGGCCCTGCGTGGCATAGAAATGCCCGGCCTTCAGCGCCGCCAGCAGCGCCTCCGGCTCATTGGCCTCGGCCTTCACCATCATCCAGGCGCCGAACCAGTCGGGGCTCTCGAAATGGGCGTCGTCCGTCGCGATCACCTGGATCCGGCGGCCACCGGCCAGGAGCTGGTCGATGAGATAGCCGCCGTCGCCCCGGTCGGTGCGGACGGCGCTGGTGTGGTTGTAGATTTCCACGGCATGGGCGCCCGGGATGGTCGCCGCATCCTCGGCCGTCAGCGCGTACCAGCCCGGGTGCGGGATGGCGACGAAAGCGCCCGCCTCCAGGCAGCGCTGCGCGAGCTGCGGGCCCGTCTCGCCCTCGGCCGTCGGGGCAAAGTCCAGCGGCAGGCCGACGGCGAGGATGTGCCAGATCTCGCCGAGGGAGGTCGCCGGGGCATGGACCTCGGCGCCGAGGATGGTGGTGAAGCCCTCGGTCCGATAGCCGCGCGTGTCGACGATCGGGAAGCCGTACTTCGCCATGAAGTGGTCGGTGATCGAGAGGAAGTCGTAGCCTCCCTCCCGGTAGGCGGCGCACACCTCCTCAGGTGAGCGCCGGCCGTCGGTTGCGTTGGAATGGGTGTGGATATTCCCCTTCCAGAAGCGACCGGGCGCCGCGAAGGCCGGGTCCCTCATCACGCGAGCGCCGGGCTCCGGCGGGACCGGATGATCTGCACGGCCAGCAGCGCCACGCCGAGCACGATGCCAAACAGGTGCGGCGCCGGGATCAGGTCGCCGAAGGCGGCCTCGACCACCGCCGGGAAGACCATCAGCAGGCCGGCCAGCGCCATGCCCCAGCGCTCCAGCTGGCTCATGCGGGTGACGCCGAAGCCCTGCGTGGCCGAGGAGAGCGCGGCCAGGCCCAGCGTGGCGAGCAGCGTCTGCCAGGCGATGTCGACCCAGGTCATGTCGGGCGTCATGTTCAGCAGCAGGCCCACGCCATGGGGATCCGTCACGAAGACGAAGGGCAGCAGGAAGGCCGGCAGCGTGTACTTCCAGGCCATCAGCGTCGTCTTGTAGGGGCCGGCGCGGGTGATGGCGGCCGCCGCGAAGGGGCTCAGCGCCGTCGGCGGCGAGACCTCTGACAGCACGGCGTAGTAGAAGACGAACATGTGGGCCGCGTAGTCGGGCACGCCCAGCTTCATCAGCGCCGGCGCGGCCACGACCGCGCAGATGATGTAGCTGGCCGTCACCGGCACCGCGAGGCCGACGACCCAGACGATCAGCGCCGTGTAGATGGCCGTGATCACGAGGCTGCCGCCCGCCGCCTGGATGGCGATGTCGGAGAACTTCAGGCCGAGGCCGGTCAGCGTGATGCAGCCCACGATGATGCCCGCGCTGGCGCAGGTGGCGGCGATGCTCAGCGCCTGCTCGGAGCCGGCGGCCAGGGTGCGGATCAGCTTCCGCGGCCAGAGCGCGTGCTCCTTCGAGAGGAAGGACAGCGCGATCGCCAGCAGCATGGCGTAGAGCACCGACAGCGTCGCCGAATAGCCGACCGACATGAAGGCGACGATCGCGATCAGGCTGCTGAAATGGTACCAGCCCTTGCGGAACAGCACGCCCGCCGGCTCGACGTCGATCTTGACGTCCTCGATCCCGCCGCGCGCGGCGCGGATGCGGCGCTGGTCCAGCTCCACCATGAAGAGCAGCGAGGCGTAGAAGAGGCAGGTCGGGATCACCGCCATCAGCAGCACGTCGAGGTAGCTGATCTTCAGGTATTCGGCGATGAGGAAGGCCGCCGCGCCCATGATGGGGGGCGAGATGATGGCGCCCAGGCCGCCGGCCGCGAGCAGGCCGCCCGCGTCATGGGCCGTGTAGCCCACGCGCTTCATCATCGGCCAGGCGACGGTGCCGATGGTGACCGTCGTGGCCACGCCGGAGCCCGAGGGGCCGCCCAGCAGGAAGGCCGAGAGCACCACGGTGCGGCCGGCGCTGGAGGACTTGGCGCCCGTCGCGGCGAAGGAGAAGTCGACGAAGTACTTGCCCGCGCCCGTCGAGGCGAGGATGGCACCGTAGATGGTAAAGAGGATGATGAGCGTCGCGCTCACATCCACCGCCGTGCCGTAGATGCCCTCGAGCGTGATGGCGATGTGCGGCACCAGGCGCTCGGCATCGTAGCCGCGATGCGTCCAGGGCTCGGGGAAATGGCTGCCGAAGGAGGCGTAGAGCAGGAAGGAGATGGCGATGACGGGCATAATCCAGCCCGTGCAGCGGCGCGTCACCTCCAGCACCAGCGCGATCAGCATCCAGCCGACGATGATGTCCATCGGCTCGGGGAAGATAATGCGGTCCTGCAGGTCGTCACCGCCGGAGATCAGGTACCAGGTGACATAGGCACCGGCCGCGACCAGCGCCCAGTCCCAGGGCGGGAAGCGGTCGCGGAAGCGGGCCGCCGCCGGGAAGAGCATGAAGCCCAGCACCATGGTGAAGCCGACATGCGCGAAGCGCAGCGTCGTCGTCGGCACAATGTCCCATGCCGCCCAGAGGTGGAACAGCGACATCGCCAGGGCGATGGCCACCGCGGCCTGACCGAGCAGGCCGGGGAGACGGTTCATGGCCCCCTCTTCTGCCTCGATCAGCTCCGAGACGCGTTTGCTCGTCTCGGCATCCATCGAATTGGGATCGATATCGGGCGGGAGCGTGCTGGACATCGGCTTATCTCTTCCAAACGCGAGCGGCCGGGCTACAGGCCCGGCCGGAGTTCATCAGACAGTCAAACTAGGGGTCAGCCGAGGTTCGCGCCCTTCGACTTCCAGAAGGCCTCGGCAGCGGGATGCCAGGGCACGCCGGCGGCAGTCGTCTTCTGCTGCTCGAGCGAGAAGTCGCGCGCGGCGGAATGGACGCGCGCCCAATCCTCGCGGTTGTCCCAGAGGATGTTCAGGATCTGGGTCACCAGCTGCGGGTTCGCGTCCTCACGCATGCCGAGGATGTTCGCGACCGAGAGCTGGTGGTTCGGCGTGGTCTGGCCCGGATAGGTGCCGGCCGGGATCTGCTCGGCGAAATAGACCGGGCCGTGCTCGCGGACGATGTTCGCCAGGGCGTCGGCATGGTCCACCATGACGATCTGCGTGCCCGGCGTGGCGCCGAGATCGGTGATCGCGCTGGTCGGGATGCCCGAGACGAAGAAGTAGGCATCGAGCTTGCCGTCGCGAATGGCGTTCGTGCTCTCGGCCGGGGAGAGACGCTCCACGCCGCGGAAATCCTTGGCGATGTCGAGGCCGGCGGCGGCGATCAGGCGGCGCGCGAAGAGCTCCGTGGCCGACTGCGGCGCGCCGGTCGAGATGCGCTTGCCCTTCATGTCGGCGATGGAATGGATGTTGCGGTCGGCGACCGTCACCACCTGCATGCGGTTGGTGTAGAGGACCGCGATGGCGCGGGTCGGGACCACGCGGCCGCGGAACTGGCCGGCGCCGCGGACGCTGTCCACGGCGGCATCGACCTGGCCGAAGACGAGCTGCGCGCGGTTCGCGCCGAGCAGCTGGAAGTTGGCGGTCGAGCCCGCCGTCACCTCGGCCGTGGCCGAGACGCCCGGGATGCCGCGGGTCAGGTAGTTCGCCAGCGCGCCGCCGAGCGGATAGTAGACGCCGCCCGTCGTGCCGGTGGCGATGGCGATCTGCTGCGCGGTCTGCGCAGAAGCCGGGGCGAGAATGCTGGGAGTCGCGAGAAGTCCAAGGCCGGCACCGAATGCGCCGCGGCGGGTGATTTGGTTCACTGGTCGTTTCTCCTCGTGCGAGTTTTCTCCCATTTGGGATGAACGCAATCGCCAACCGAGGTCAAGGGCCTACTTGACGACCTCGCAAGTTGTCTTGCCGATTTCTCTCTTCAAGTTAATGTTTTACCGCGGCTTTAGGCCGCCAATTCATGAAAAAGGGAGAAAAACCATGCGAGGGATGTCACGTCGGGCTTTGTTCGGTGCTTGCGTCGGCTGCGGTTCCGCCCATCTCGGCCTGGCCGCGACGCCGGCCCAGGCCCAGACGCCAGCGGCCTGGTCGCCGCCGCCCGCCTCCGCCCGCTGCCCCAGCCGCTGGGGCCCGAACGACCGCCGCGGCAGCATGAACCTGATGACACCGGCCCGCATGCGCGACGCCTCGGCCCTCATCCGCGAGGGCCGCAAGATCGAGATCGGCCACGTCCTTGCACAGAGCATGCCCTTCTTCGGCACGCGGCGTTTCGACGTGCACCTCAAGCAGACCTACATGAACCCGCAGGCCAACCGCCGCGGCTCCAACGAGGAGCTTGTGGTGGGGGAGATCGCGCAGATCGGCACCCAGTTCGACTGCTTCCCCCATCAGACCATCGGGGACGAAACCTACAATTGCGTGAATGTTCCCTCGATCATGACGCGGGGCGGCTTCACCGAGATGGGCGTCGACACGATCGGCACCATCATGACCCGAGGTGTGCTGATCGACGTCGCCGGGCTCAAGGGCGTGCAGACCCTGCCCGACACCTACGAGATCACGCCCGAGGACCTGCAGCAGGCCCTCAACCGCCAGCGCGTGGAGCTGCGCGAGGGCGATGCGATGATCATCAATACCGGCTGGGCCCATCTCTGGGGCCGCGAGAATGCGCGCTACGTGGCCGGCTGCCCGGGCATCGGCGTGGCGGCGGCGGAATGGCTCATCGCGCGCAACCCGCTGCTGCTGGGCGCGGATAACTGGCCGGTCGAATGCGCGCCGTCCCGGACCATGCCGGATGCCTCGCTGCCCGTGCATCAGATCGCGCTGGTGGTGCATGGCGTGCATCTGCTGGAGAACCTGAAGCTGGACGAGCTGGTGGCCTCGGGCCGCAGCGAGTTCTGCTTCGTGATGCAGCCGCTGCGCATGCAGGGCTTCACGGGCAGCACGGTGGCGCCGGCGGCGATCTTCTGACGTCTCTTCCCGGTCATGCCTCTTTTGCATGGCCGGGAACCCGGAGTTACCCGCGCTATCTCGCCGACCGCCCGTCGCGCGGCTGCGGCACGCCGGCCAGGATCGCGGCGCCCACCGCCAGCATCACCAGCACCACCGCCATGCCGGCGCGCTGGCTGCCGCTCGCGGCCGTGACGAGGGCCAGCAGGGCCGGCCCCAGGAAGCCCGTCGCCCGGCCGGAGAAGGCATAGAGGCCGAAATAGGCCGTGACCTCCGCCGGGGGGGCCAGATGCGCCATCAGGCTGCGGCTTGCCGCCTGGGAAGGACCGAAGAAGAGGCCCAGCGCGACGCCCAGCACCCAGAAGACGCTCTTGCTCTCCGCGAGCAGCATGGCGCCGCCCAGCACCATCAGCGCGAGAAGCGCGATCAGGACGGTGCGCTTGGCGCCCAGCCGCTCCTCGATCCAGCCGCCGGCGAAGGCGCCGATGCCGCCGCTCACATTCAGCGCGATGCCGAAGAGCAGGATCTCCTCCATGCCCATGCGGTGCACGCCGGCGGCAAAGACCGCCCCGAAGGCGAAGAGCACGTTCAGCCCGTCCGTGTAGAAGAGCCGCGCGAGCATGAAGCGCAGGATCGCCGGATGACGCGGCAGGCCGCGCAGCAGCCGTAGCGTCTCCGTGACGCCATGCATCGCCGCCCGCCCCCAGGGCCGCCGCTCGCCGGGCCCTTCCTTGACGAAGACGAGGACGGGCCAGCCGAAGAACAGCATCCAGGCCGCGACGACCAGCGCCGTCGCGCGCACCTCCTCCGCCTGGCTGCGGTCGAGCCCGAAGGGCGGCGGGTCCGGCTGCACCAGCACGGCGAGGCACAGCACCAGGCAGGCAAGGCCGCCGGCATAGCCCAGTGCCCATCCGATGCCCGAGATACGGCCCAGCCGCTCGCGCGTCGTCGCGGCTGGCAACAGGGCATTGTAGAAGACGGTGCCGAGCTCGAAGAACAGCGTGCCCAGCGCGACGCAGGCCAGCGCCCAGAGGGCATAGGCCGGGTCCGGCTTCGCGAACCAGAGGCCGGCCGTGGCGAGGGCGGCGAGCGCCGTGGTCGTCAGCAGCATGGAGCGCCGCTTGCCGCCCGCATCAGCGATGGCGCCCAGCAGCGGCGAGATCAGCCCGATGGCCAGCCCCACCAGCGCCTGCATCCAGCCCCACATCACCTGGCCCGTCACCGGGTCGGGCGCGACGGCCTTCGTGAAATAGGCGGCGATGACGAAGGTGGAGACCACCGTGGGAAAGGCGGAATTCGCCCAGTCATAGCTGGCCCAGGCCCATTCGCGTCGCGTCATGCCGTTCCCCCGCGGATCTCGACGGACCGGAGCAGGAGAGAGTCCCGCGAAAGGACCACCGGGCCGAAGCCGGTGGCGGTCATCGAACATCACCACCCGATCAAGCGATATCGCCCGATCGGGTTGCGCTGTAGCCCGGTTTGCCGCGACGCGGAAACCGGCCGTGTCAGGCCGACGCCACCGCGAGGGTGGCCAGCGCGCGCGCCGCGACCGTGACCGCCGCGACATCGCCCGCTGCCGCCGCCTCGCGCACCAGCTTGCGCACCGCCTCCGTCACCGGCCCCTCGACGGCACTGCCGGCGAGGCGCCCGGCGGCGAGGCGCGCCTGGGTGTTGCGGAGGTCGGCCAGCAGCGCCGCCCGTGCCCGGTCGCCGTACAGGCCGGGGACCGGCATGCGCCGCGCGGCCTCGGCCAGGGCGTCGAGATGAACGGCGGCCCCCGCCTCGTTCCAGGCCGCCGCGGCCGCGGCCGGCGTCGCGCCGCTGGCGCGCGCGAGCTGCACGATGGAGGGGGCGGCCGCCAGCCCGGGCGCGGCGGCCACGAAACCGCCCAGGTCGCCCGGAAGGCCCGAGGCGTCGTCCGCCCGGGCCGCCATCTCGCCGGAGGCCAGCGTCGCGATGCCGTCGCGAAGGGTGGCGATGGCCGCGGCCAGCCCCGTCCGCGCCGGTGCCATCAACTCCACGGCGGCCGCCTCCAGCAGCGTGCGCAGCGTGGCCTGCGCGGCGAGGCGCGGCTCGGCGGGCGCCTGCTCGGCCTCCTCGAAGCGGGCCTCGAGGCCGAAGAGCTCGGAGGCCAGCCAGACGGCGCCGACCACCTCCGCCGGCTCCGCCTCCGCCACCAGGCGCGCCAGCCCGGCGCAGCCCAGCCGGTTCGCGACCTGGTTGGCGAGGCCGGTCGCGATCAGGTCCCGCCGCAGCCGGTGGCGGGCGACGTATTTCGCGAAACGCTCCTCGCGCAGGGGAGTGGGAAAATAATCCGCCAGCAGCGGCGCGAAGACCGGATCGTCCGGCAGCGCACTGTCCACCACCGCCTCGCCGAGCCAGAGCTTGGCGAAGGGAAGCAGCGCCGCGACCTCGGGCCGGGTCAGGCCCTCGCCGCGCGCCATCCGCGCCGCCAGCGCCGCATCGTCCGGCAGGCCCCCCGCCTGCGCCCGGTCGAGCAGGCCCTCCTGCTCCAGCCGCGTCATCAGCGCACCCTGCGCGGCCAGCGCTGCCGCGCCCGCCCGCACTTCCAGCGAGACGGCGACGGATTGCAGCTCGTTGTCGCGCAGCACCAGCCCCGCGACCTCGTCGGTCATGCGCTCCATCAGCTCGTCGCGCTGCTTGCGCGTCATCATCCCCTCGGCCTCGACATCGGCCAGCAGGATCTTGATGTTCACCTCGTGGTCCGAGGTGCTGACGCCCGCGGAATTATCCAGCGCGTCGGTGTTGATGCGGGTGCCGTTGCGCGCCGCCTCGATGCGCCCCGCCTGCGTCACGCCGAGATTGGCGCCCTCGCCCACGATCTTCGCGCGGATCTCGCGACCGTCGATGCGGATGGCGTCGTTCGCGCGATCACCGGCCTCGGCCTGGCTCTCCGCGGCCGCCTTCACGTAGGTGCCGATGCCGCCGAAATAGAGCAGGTCGGCCTCCATGCGCAGGATGGCCTGCAGCACGGCGGCCGGCTCGGCGCGGTCGGCGGTCAGGCCGAGCATGGCCTTCGCCTCCTTGCTCAGCGGAATGGTCTTAAGGTTGCGCGGAAAAACGCCGCCGCCCTGGCTGATCAGCTTCGCGTCGTAATCCGCCCAGGAGGAGCGCGGCAGCGCGAAGAGTCGCTCGCGCTCGGCATGGCTCCCCGCCGGGTCGGGGTCGGGGTCGAGGAAGATGTGGCGGTGGTCGAAGGCGGCGCGCAGCTTCGTCTGCCTGGAGATGAGCAGCCCGTTGCCGAAGACGTCGCCCGACATGTCGCCCACGCCGGCCACGGTGAAGGGTGCATCGTGGATGGAGCGGCCCAGGGCCTCCACGAAATGGCGCTCGATCATCACCCAGGCGCCGCGCGCGGTGATGCCCATGCCCTTGTGATCGTAGCCGGCCGAGCCGCCGGAGGCGAAGGCGTCGTCCAGCCAGAAGCCGTATTCGGCCGAGAGCCCGTTGGCGATGTCGCTGAAGGTGGCCGTGCCCTTGTCGGCCGCGGCAACGATATAGGGATCGTCGCCGTCGCGGCGGATGGTGTCCGGCGCCGTGATCACCTCGGTTCCGCGCAGGTTGTCCGTGAGGTCGAGCATGGCGCGCACCAGCGTGCGGTAGGCCGCGATGCCGGTCTGCTGGAAGGCCTCGCGCTCGGTGGGCACGGTTCCTTTCAGCACGAAGCCGCCCTTCGCGCCGGTCGGCACGATGACGACGTTCTTCAGCCGCTGCGCCTTCAGCAGGCCCAGGATCTCCGTGCGGAAATCCTCCCGCCGGTCGGACCAGCGGATACCGCCGCGCGCGACGGGCCCGGCGCGCAGGTGGCAGCCCTCCATGGCCGCGTTGTGCACGAAGATCTCGCGCCAGGGCCGTGGCGCGGGCATGTCGCCGGCGATGGCGCTGTCCAGCTTGAAGGCGAGGTAGGGCTTCCGCTGGTAGAAGTTGGTGCGGAGCATGCCGTCGAGCATCCGGCGCAGGCGCTGCAGGATGCGGTCGGTGTCCGGATCGAAAACCTTCTCGAGCATCGCCGCCCAGGCCGCGTCCAGCGTAGCCTCGTCACGCTGCGCGCCGGCCGGATCGAAGCGGCGGTGGAACAGGTCGGCGAGAAGGCGCGCGGCTTCCGGCGTCGCGGCCAGCGCCGCCGCCACGCTCTCCTGCGCGAAGGGGAAGCCGACCTGCTTCAGCCAGCGGTACATCGAGCGGATCAGCCAGCATTCGCGCCAGTCGAGCCCGGCGCGGAGCACGAGGCGGTTGAAGCCATCGGCCTCGATCTCGCCCGCGATCAGCGTCTCCAGCGCGTCCAGCAGCAGCGCCTCGCGCCCCGGCAGGATGTCGCAGCCTGTATCCAGCGCGAAAGCATGCAGCGAGACCGGCGCCGATCCCTGCGGCGTGAGCTTGTAGGTCACCTCCTCGATGGCGCGGAGGTCCAGGCTGTCGAAGAGCGGCAGCGCATCGGCCAGCGCCAGCGAGGAACCCGGCACGGCCAGCCGCAGCACGAGGCGGCGTGGCCCCTCGCCCGGCGGGCTGATGACCGCGGCCTCGGTGCGGCCGCTCGCCAGCGCCGTCTCGGCCAGAGCAAGGTCGGCCGCGGCCTGCGCCACGCTCTCCGTCTCCTCATAGGCAGGGGGGAAGGCGTCGCGCCATTGCAGCGTCACCGTCGCGGCCGCGGCCTCGCCGCGCTCGGCCGTCAGCGCTTCGCCGAGGCGATCGTCGAAGCTGCGCGCCATCTGCGTGACGGCGGCGTCCAGCGCCACGCGATCGGGGGCCACGAGCCGCGCGGGGTCGGTGCCGATGATGTAGTGGATGCGCACCAGCGGGCTGTCGCCGAGCGCGATGTAGAAGGCGGAGAGCCGCCCGCCATGCGCCCGCGCCAGCATCTCGCCGACGCGTGAACGGAGCTGGGAATCGAAGCTCTCGCGCGGCAGCCAGGCGATGACGGAAACGAAGCGCCCGAAGGGATCGGGCCGGAAGTAGAGCGCAGGGCGCGGGCGGATCGAAAGGTCCAGCGCCTGCCGCGCGCCGGCGAGGATCTCGGCCTCGGTCGCCTGGAACAGCTCGTCGCGCGGCCAGGTGTCCATGATGTTGCGCAGCGCGCGCCCGTCATGGCTGTCCGGCGCAACGCCGGCCGCCTCCAGGATGCGCTCCACCCTGCCGCGCAGCAGGGGAATGGAGCGCGGATTGCGGTTGTAGGCGCCGGCCGCGAAGAGGCCGAGGAAGAGGCGCGCGCCCACCACCTGGCCATCCGCGCCGAGGATGCGCGTGGCGATCACGTCGGCGTGCTGCGGCCGGTGCACCGTGCTGCGCATATTGGCCTTGGCGACGGTGATCGGCGCGTGCTCGGTCAGCGCGGCGCGGATGCGCGGATTAAGCGCAGGCAGGTTCGCGAGCGTGTCGAAGACCGGCAGCCGCGGATCGCGCAGCAGGCCGAGATTCTCCGCCTCGATGATGCGCGCGCCCTCGCCCTCCAGCATGAAGCGGCGATGGCCGAGCAGCACGAAATTCTCGCCCCGCATCCAGGCCAGGAATTCGCGCGATTCAGCGTCCTCGCCCATCTCGGTCCCGGCGCGGTCGAGCAGCGCTGCCATGGCGTCGAAGTCGCCCGTCGCGGCGCGCACATCGTCCAGCGCCTTGCGCAGCGCGGCCTCGACTTCCGGCCAGCCGCCGGGCTGCATGCCGGGCAGCAGGCTGCCCGCGCCGGCCGCGATGGTGACGCGCATCAGGCTTTCGCGCAGCGGCCCCTCGCCGATCGCCGTCAGCGCGCCGGAAGCCTCGCGCGTCATGGGCAGGATGGGGTGCAGCAATTCCTTCACCACGCGGCCCTGCCGCGTCAGCGCACCCAGCACGCTGTCGACCAGGAAGGGCATGTCGTCGGTGACGACCTCGGCGATGCCATGGGCCCCGCGGCCGGAAGCGGGGGGAAGCAGGCGTAGCTTCCCCTCCCCCGGCTGGCGCTGCGCGGCGAGGGAAGCGAGGGAGGCGGCGGCCTCGCCCAGCGCGGCGGGCGAGCGGGAGGCCAGCTCCCCGGTCGGGATTCCGGCGAAGAGGCGAGGCAGCAGCGCCACGGCCAGCGGCGGGAGGCCGTGGGCGGCGGCGGCAAGGACCTCATCCCGCACGGGATCGGCGGGCAGCGGAGCTTCGGGCATGGCGTCCTCTGAATGGTCTTGGGCGGCAGTCAACGCCGGCCACGACGGTTGGCGCAAGCGTGGCGTGGCCGTGGGGACTGCGCTAGCATGTTACCATGACGATGACGCTCGCTCAGCTTCTTGCCCCCATGACGGTGGAGCAGTTCTTTTCCGAGTATCACGATAAGGCTCCCCTTCACGTGAAAGGGGACCCGGGAAAGTTCGCCTCCGTCCTGTCCTGGCGGCAGATCAACCGCCTGATGGACATGACCCATGCCTGGACCAGCAAGTCCCTGATGGTCGTGCTGGACGGCAAGTCCGTTCCGGCCGAGCAATATTGCACCACCGCACCGGGCCGCGACACCAATGCACAGCTCATGCAGCCAGTGGCCGAGCGCGTGCGCGAATGGGTCGCGAAGGGCGCGAGCCTGGTGTTGAACGACGTGGACAGCCTGACGCCGGGCCTGGCCTCGGTCTCCTCCGCCATCGAGGATGCCGGGCTCGGGAAAGCGCAGGCGAACGTCTACATCTCCTGGCAGAGCCACAAGGCCTTCCCCGCGCATTACGACACGCATGACGTCTGGGCCGTGCAGGTCGAGGGCGAGAAGACCTGGAACGTCTGGGAGGGCCGCGCCGAATGGCCGATCAGCCACCCCGTCTTCCGCTCGCAGACGCAGGAGCATCACGAGCAGGCCAAGGGCAAGCTTCGCGCCAAGGTGACGCTGAAGGCCGGTGACCTGCTCTACCTGCCGCGCGGCTGGTACCATGACGCCCTGGCCGAGGCGCCGGCCAGCGTGCACGTCGCCTATGGCGCACATGCGCCCGTCGGCATCGACCTGATGACCATCCTCGGTGAGCGCGTGCTCTATGATGCCGCTTTCCGGCAGCCGCTGCCGCGCCAGGATGGAACCGCAGCGGCCCGCTTCGCGTTGACACAGCGCGCGGGCCAGCTCGGCGCGCGCCTGGCGGAACTGTGCAAGGATCCCAAGGTGATGGAAGTGCTCGAGCGCTTCGTGGCCGACTACCGCTTCCATCGGGGCGGAAACGACCTGCTGGCTTGGCGCGGCATGGCCGCGCCCTCGGCCGGCGGTGCCGACGAAACCTCGGAGGGCGGCGCCTTCCGCGTGGTGGTGGGCGGCGCGAAGCCCGTCCGCCGCGGCAGCGAATGGGTCCTCAAGACCGCTTCCGGCGCGCTCGCCCTCACGCCCGGAGAGGCCGAGGCCGCCCAATGGCTGCTCGCGCGGCCGGACGTGACGGAGGCGGAGCTGAGCAAGGCCCATCCCCAGGCCGATGCCGCTGGCCTGCTGGCCAAGCTGCGCGACGCCGCCCTGCTGGTGGCGACGTGAAGCGCCTCGCACTGGCGCTGCCCCTGATCCTGGCCGCTCTTCCCGCAAAGGCGCAGGTGCGCGAATTCTCCTGCGTGGGCGTCGAGCGCCTGCAGGACGACGCGGCGACCGTCACCTTCGCCCGCAATGCGGACCGCGTGGGTTCAGATGCCCGCGGCGTGCTGGAACCGCTCGCCGAGCTCGCGCGCGGCGATCGCGAGAGGAATATCTGCGTCCTGGGCTTCGCTTCGGCGAATGAGGGCGGGGCGCAGACCGGCGCGCGCCTGGCCGCGCGGCGCGCCCGCGCCGTGGGGCTGGAGCTCTCCCGGATGGGCATCGAGCGCGACCGCATCCGCGCCGAGGCACGGACGCGCGGCTTCACCCGCAGCGGCGTGGATCGCCGGGCGGGGGCGCTGATCGTTCTGCTGCCCTCGCCTTGAGGATGCGCCAGGAAATCGGGCCCAGGCCCGCCAGGGTCACGGAGTCACCCCATGTCAGTGAAGGTTGAACGCGACGCCTCGGTCGCGACGCTATGGCTCGACCGGCCGGATCGCGGCAATGCGCTGGGCGCCGAGCTGGTGGACGCGATCTCCCTCGCCTTCGACGAGGCGGTGGAGACGGGCGCGCGGCTCATCGTGCTGCGCGGCGCCGGCAAGCATTTCTGCACCGGCCTCGACCTCGGCGACCTGGACACGATCTCCGACGGCGATCTGGCGCTGCGCATCCTGCGGATCGAGCTGCTGCTGCAGAAGGTGCATGGCGCACCGGTGACGACCATGGCCATCGGCAATGGCCGCATCTTCGGCGCGGGGGCGGATCTTTTCGCCGCCTGCGACCATCGGGTCGCGCAGGAAGAGGCGCGCTTCAGCTTCCCCGGTCCGGCCTTCGGGCTGGTGCTCGGCACCGCGCGACTGGCGGGGCTGGTCGGGAATTCACGGGCGCGGGCCCTGCTGCTCAAGGGCGAGCCGATCGATGCGCCGGCCGCCCTGGCGATGGGCTTCGCCACCGCGATCGGCACGGCGGATGAGGTCGTTCCCGCCGCCGTGCGCGATGCCGAGCGGCTCGATCCCATGACGGTGTCGATGCTGCACGCCCGCTCGCGCCAGGCGGATGACGACGGCGACCTCGCCGCCCTCGCGCGGTCCATGGCGCGGCCCGGACTGGTCCAGCGCGTGAAGGACTATCGCGCGAAGATGCTCGCCTCCCGCTAGATCATTTTCCGTGCGCAAGGGCTCACGGCAAACGCTCTACCCTTTTGTTTTCCGATGATCTTTACCCGACCGGATGATTCCATCTGATCGGGGTGAGGCGCTAAGGGGCGAGGCCCGGCGGGCCACGCTCCACGCCGATGACCCAGGCGGCATGCGGCCCGGCTTTCGGCCGCAGCCGCAGATGGCCCGACGCGTCGGAGGCGAAGCCCCGGCCGAGGGAAAGCGGGGTGACCTGCCCCTCCGGCCGGCCGTCGCCGCAATCATGCTCCAGCACGAGGTCGCCGGTCCGGGGACGGATGTCCACGAGCCGGAAGCCGTGCCGGGCATAGAGGCGGCGAGCGCCGTGATTCTCGGCGACCACCAGCAGGCGGATCCGCCGGCAGCCGGGGATGCGGCTCAGCCGCTCCCTCACCGCGACGAGGATGGCGCCGCCATGACCCGAGCCCTGATGCGCGCGCGACAGGGCGAGCCAGCCCAGCCACCAGCAGGCGGCGTCGCGGCGATCGGGATGGACGACGTAGAAGCCGATCAGCTCGCCAGCCAGCTCGACGCCGATCAGCGAATGCGCCGGCCCCTTACGGACGGCCGCCACGATCTCGGACAGCGGGTCGAGATAGCGTTCGACCTGCTCCGGATCGAGATCCAGCAATTCCACGCGAGCCAGATCGGCGCGGCCGATCCGGCGGTAGACGAGGGGCGAATAGCCCCGGAACGAAGACATGATACCCTGACAGAATTGTTGATGTCCGAAGCCCCCTTGGGGCGTCTGGTCCTCAGGACCAGGCGGACGCTGTCAGGCGCGTGCCCGGGAGCTACCCGAGCGAGATCCTTTTTTCATGCCTGGGATTTAGCATGTCCGACCGGGCGGCCGTGTGTCAGTTCCGTGGCATTTATGGGCGCGTCAGCGCCGCGCCGCCGGTGAGAATTCCATGGCGCGGGACGTCTCCTGCAGGCGCGGCGCATAGGTGATGCCGGGCCTGGTGGCCCAGATATTGACCTGGTGATGCAGCGGAATCGCCGCCACGTCGCGCTGGATGGAATCGCGGATGGCCTCCTGGTAGAGCGCCTCCCGTTGCCGGGGATCGATGGTCGCCAGCGCGCGGTCGATCAGCGTATCCACCGCCGGATTGGTGTAGTGCGAGGCCCGCAGGACCGCGCCCCGGCCCCGTGCCGGATCCTGGGTGGCGGAGATCGCGGTCAGGGGGGTATCGGCCTCGCCGGTGCTGGAGGACCAGCCCATCAGGCTCGCCGAATATTCGTCCCGCAGCACGCGGCTGAAGAAGATGCTGGCCGGCTGGGCCGAGACGTCGGTGCGCACGCCGATCCGCGTCCAGAACTGCGCGATGGCCTGCGCGATCTCGCCGTCGTTCACGTAGCGGTCGTTCGGTCCGTTGAGGGCGATGCGGAAGCCCTGGGGATAGCCGGCCTCCGCCAGCAGACGTCGGGCGCCCTCCGGATCAAAGGCGGGGACGGGGATGGAGGGGTCGTAGCCCATCGCGCCTTCGGGCATGAGCTGCCCGGTGGGCACGGCGAAGCCTTCCATCAGCTGCCGCGCGATGCCCGGCCGGTTGATCGCCATGGACAGCGCGCGGCGAACCCGCGGGTCGCCCAGCGGATTCACGGTCATCGGCCGGCCGTTATGGTCGGTGACCAGCGGCGACACCGGGCGATTCACGTCCAGATAGAGGTAGATCAGCCGAAGGCCCGGCTTCTCGACGATGTTCAGGTTGCCGGCGCGCCGCATGGCCCCGACGTCGCGCGTCGGCACGGCGTCGATCGCGTCCACGTCGCCGGCGCGCAGCGCGGCGACGCGCGCGCTGTCGCTCGGCAGCATGCGGATGGTCACGCGCTCCCAGGGCTGGGCCGGCCCCCACCAGTTCGGATTGCGCGCCAGGGCCACGCGGTCGCCCGGCGCGTAGCTGACGAAGCGATAAGGGCCGGTGCCGATCGCCGCGCGGCCGGAATTGTAGTCACTCGTCACGGCGCCGGTGCCGTGACGGCGGGAGACGATGGTGAAGGCGCCCATCATCATCGGCATCAGCGGCACGGGCTCGGCCGTGTGCAGGCGGATCGTGTGGTCGTCCACCACCTCGATCCGGCTGACGGCGCGCGTGTAGCGCGCGAGCGAGCTCGGGCTGTTGATGACCTCGGGGACGCGCGAATAGGTGAAGACCACGTCGTCCGCCGTGAAGGGCGTGCCGTCATGGAAGGTGACGCCGCGGCGCAGCCTCACCTCCCAGAGCCGGTCGTTCAGCGCCCCCCAGGAGAGGGCGAGGCCGGGGATCGGCCGCATCTGGGAATCCGTCGTCACCAGCTGCTCGAAGATGTGCTGCGCCACCGCGTGGTTGGGCGACAGGTCGTGGTAGTGCGGATCCATCGAGGTGATCGCGCCGCCATAGCCCAGCGACAGGTCGGCGGCGGGAACAGGGCGAGGCAAGGCAAGCGCGCCGATCACGGCAGCGACGGCGACGAGGCGCATACGGACGTCCTTTCCCAATGAGGGAAGCCTGTCCGCCCGGATCGCGCCGACGCAAGGGAAAAGCGTGGGCGGCGCCCGATTGTCAGCCGGCGGGCGGCGCCAGGCTCGCCAGGGCCTCGCTCACCATCTGGGGCGGGAGGATGTGGCCGCCCTCGAATTCGAGGTAGCGCACGGCATATCCCTCCTCCCGCAGCAGGGCCGTGACCATGCGGCCGCAGCGGTCGATGGGCAGGATCTCGTCGTCACGTCCGTGCGAGACGAAGATGCCCGGCCGGCCGCGGCGCGGCCCCGGCGCCACGAAGCCCGGCGAAAAGCCGATGGCCTGGGCAAAGAGATCGCCATTGGCGATGCCGAGCGAGAGCGCATAGGAGGCGCCATCCGAGAAGCCCGCGATCGCGAGGCGCCGGGGATCGACGGGAAACCGGCGGAAGACCGCCGTCAGCGCATAATCCAGCACCGCGACGTCATAGCCATAGCCGCCCTGCAGCACGTCCCAGGTCGCGCTCCGCGACTTGATGGCGAGGACGAGGCATTGCCGTTGCTCCGGCTCCCCGCCCAGGCGATGAAGCGCGCGCGCCGGATCGGAGCCCGCGCCGTGGAACATGACGAGGAGGGGCACCTCGCCCTCGGGCAGCGAGGCCGGGACGTGAAGCAGCGGCCGGCCCTCGCCTTCACCCAGCGGGTGCTGAAGCCCGGCGGGGAGCGGCGGCGCGATCGGGCTTCCCGGACGGGCGGAAAGGCGGCCGCTCAGCCAGCCGGCCTGTGCCTCCTCGGAGAAGGAGAGGGCGTCCATGCTCGGCTCCCATGATCCAGGGTGAGATCGGCGGCGCTGGTACGGGCGGCGGGGCTCGAACCCGCACGGCCTTGCGGCCGAGGGATTTTAAGTCCCTTCCGTCTACCATTCCGGCACGCCCGCGCCGTTCCGATCATGGCAAAAGAGCCGCGATCAGTCGATCCGCAGGTTCGCCTGCCGCGCAATTTCCTGCCAGCGCGCCGCGCTCTGCGCCACGAAGCTCTGGTTCTGCTCCCGCGGCACGATCAGCGGCTCGACGAAGGCGGTGCCCAGGCGCTGCGCCGTCAGCGCATCCCGCGACTTCTCGAGCGCCTCGGTGAGCCGGGCCACGATGGGCGCCGGCGTGCGCTTCGCCACTGCGAGGTTGAACCAGACGCCGAGGTCGAAGCCCGGCAGCCCCGCCTCGATCATCGTCGGCACGTCGGGCAGCGCGCTCGCGCGGCGCGTCGTCGTGACCGCGAGGGGACGGATCGCGCCCGCGCGGATCTGCGCGGTGGAGGTGGCGGTGGTGTCGAAGCCGAAATCGACCTCCTTCGCCAGCAGGGCCGCGACCAGCGGCGAGGAGCCGCGATAGGGAACGTGCGTCGCCTCGATCCCGGCCATGCGCAGGAAGACGGTAGCCGAGAGATGCGAGGACGAGCCGTTGCCGACCGAGCCATAGACCAGCGGCCGGCTCTTCGCCTCGGCCACGAATTCCTGGATGTTCGTCGCGCGCACGCGGTCCGGCACCACGGAGAGGATATTGGCGACCTCGCCGATGGTGCCGAGGCTCGTGAAGTCCCGCACAGCGTCGACGCCGGAATTAGCGTAGAGGATGGGGTTCACGCCGAACATCGCCGTCGTGCCGAAGAGGATGGTGTAGCCATCCGCCTCGGCCTGGGCGACGGCGACGGTGCCGATATTGCCCCCCGCCCCGGCGCGGTTCTCGACGACGACGGGATGGCCGAGCTCGCGGCTCATCGGCTCGGCGATGATGCGCCCCACGATGTCGTTCACGCCGCCGGGCGGATAGGTGACGACCAGCCGCAGCGGCCGCGTCGGTTGCCAGCCCTGCGCCAGGGCAGGCGTCGCGAGGGTCGGGACGGCGATGGCGGTGCCAAGGGCGGCGCGGCGCGTGATCTGCATGGGACGTTTCCTGTTATTTGCCGTTGCTTGCCGTTTTGGTAGCGCGGGCCCGGAGGCCCGGCAACTTTTCGGCGAAGCTCGATCCGTTCAGCGGGCGATGACGCCGGAATCCCGCAGATAGGAAAGCAGCGGCAGCAGCGGCAGGCCCAGGATGGCCGAATGATCGCCCCGGATCTCGCGCATGAGCTGGATGCCCATCCCCTCCAGCCGGTAGGCGCCGACGCTGGAGGTCACGAAAGCGCCCTCCTTCGCGAGATAGGCGTCGAGGAAGGCCTCGGAGAAGTCGCGCATCACCAGCCGCGGCGTGGCGACGTGATGCCAGGCGCGCTGGCCGTCCCGCCAGACGACGGTGGCGGTCACCAGCTCGTGCGGGCGGTGGCGCAGTCGCTCAAGATGGGCGCGCGCTGCCTCCAGGTCGGCCGGCTTGTCGAACCATTCGCCCTCGCAGACCAGGAGCTGGTCGGCGCCGATGACGATCGCGTCCGGATGCCGCCGCGCGATGCGCGCGGCCTTGGCATCGGCCAGCATGGTGGCCGCCTCGGCCGGCGGCAGGCCCTCGGCCTGCGCGCTTTCCTTGATGGCGGCCTCGTCCACCGCGGCGGGCATGGCCTCGAAGTGGATCCCCGCCCCTTCGAGCAGGGCGCGGCGGGCCAGGCTTTGCGACGCCAGGATGATCCTCACGGCTTGGTGCCCAGGATGGTGGTCGCCGGATCCTCCGGCGCGACCGAGGCCTTGGCGTGCTTCAGGTGCCAGAGGTCGACCTGCTGCATCACCGTCACCGCCGTCTCCTCGATGGAGCGGCGCGTGACGTCGATGACCGGCCATCCGCGCGCGGCGCAGAGGCGACGGGCGGCGAGGATCTCCTTCTTCACCGCCTCGGGGTCCACATATTGGCTCTCCCCCATGCGCATGCCGTCGGCGCCGATGATGCGCAGCCGGTGCCGGCGGATGTCGATCAGCGCGGCCGGGTCGATGGTCAGGCCCACGACGGGGCAGGGCGGATTGTCGAGCTCCGGCGGCGTGGCCGCACCCGGAACGAAGGGGATGTTCGCCGCCTTCACCCCCCGGTTGGCCAGGTAGAAACAGGTCGGCGTCTTGCTGCTGCGGGAAACACCGACCAGCACGACGTCCGCATTGGCGATGCCCGCCGTGCCCTGCCCGTCATCATGGCTGAGGACGTAGTGCATGGCGTCGATCCGGCGGAAGTAGTCGGCGTCCATCACATGCTGGGCGGCGCGCTTTTCCTGCGCCCGGGTGCCGATCGCCGCCTGCAGGATCTCCGTGACGCCGTCGAGGACCGAGAGGCAGGCCACGCCCAGGCGGGCGCAGGTTTCCTCGAGCGCGAGGCGCAGGCTGCTGTCCACCAGGGTGAAGATGACGGGACCTGGCTCCTGCTCGATCCCCTCGATCACGCGGTCGAGATTCATCCGCGAGCGGACCAGGAACCACCGGTGCTGGATGATCCCCGGGCTGTCGAAACGGGCGATGACGGCGCGCGAGATGCTGTTCAGCGTCTCGCCCGTGCTGTCGGAGACCAGGTGGAGATTGGTTGTGGGCCGGGGGGACATAAGCCTGTGGATCACTTTGTGGGGTTGTGGGGATGATGGGGATGGAAAGGGGGTCGCGGCAATGGCGGGCGTGTCAGCGGGGACAACCGGCGCAAATTTCCCGCCCCTGTATGATTCGAGGACAAGGTCTCCGGCATTCCGGATCGATTAACGACGGCGAAGCGCGCGGCGGGATTCGCAACGAGTCAATCCGGCGGAAAAGCCTGTGGATAAAATCCCGCTGAATTGGGTCCTCGTTATCCACAGGCCCTACCTTCACCACCACCCAGACTCTTCTTCTTTTCCTTTTTCTCTGGTTTGGTCCCGGCCATGTCAGCGAAGCCCATTCTGAAGGTCCTCTCCGGCGAGGGAGTATGGCCCCCGCCCGCTTGGCTTATGCGCCAGGCCGGTCGTCACCTGCCCGAATACCGGGCAACCCGCGCCCAGGCGGGCAACTTCATGAGCCTGTGCCTAAATCCTGAGCTCGCAGCCGAGGTCACGCTGCAGCCCGTGCGGCGTTACGGCGTCGACGCGGCCATTTTGTTCTCCGACATCCTGATCGTGCCCTGGGCGATGGGTCAGGGCCTGACCTTCGCGGAGGGTGAGGGCCCCCGCCTGCCGCCCATCCGCGACCGCGCGGGGCTCGAGGCGCTGGACGTCGCGGGTGCGGCAGCCAAGGCCGCGCCCATCATGGAAACGGTGCGCCGCGTGCGCGCGGCCCTGGAGGCCGAGCACCCGACGACGACGCTGATCGGCTTCTCGGGCGGGCTCTGGACGGTCGCCTGCTACATGATCGAGGGCAAAGGCGGCGGCGAGTTCAAGCAGGCCCGCCGGCTGCTGCACCAGGATCCGGCCTTTTTCGGGGAAATCCTCGCGAAGCTGGAGGCGGCGACGCTGGCCTACCTGCTCGCCCAGGCCGAAGCGGGGGCCGAGGTGCTGATGATCTTCGACAGCTGGGCCGGCCAATTGCCCCCTTCGGCCTTCCGCAAATGGGTGATCGAGCCCACGGCGCGGCTCCGCGCGGCGCTGAAGGCGGCCCGGCCGGACATTCCGGTCATTGGCTTCCCCCGCCTCGCCGGCCCCATGCTGGTCGAATACGCGGCCTCCACGGGGGTCCAGGCCGTCGCGATGGATACGGCCATGGATCCAGTATGGGCTGCGGCCCATATCCCGGCCTCCCTGGCCCTTCAGGGCAACCTGGACCCGGAGGCCCTGCTGGCGGGGGGTGAGGCCCTCCAGCGCGAAGCTCAGGGCATCCTGGCGGCCATGAAGGGGCGGCCCTTCATCTTCAACCTGGGCCATGGCGTGGAGCAGCCGACCCCGCCCGAACATGTATCGGCCTTGATGAGGCTGCTCCGGACGGCGTGATCAGAAGGCTTGTAAGCCGGGCAAGAGCGGGTATGTCCCCCGGGATGATCAGGATCGGCAGATGACCCGGCGCATAGCGGTGGTGCTCTTCAACCTCGGCGGGCCCGACGGCCCGGAGGCTGTGCGGCCCTTTCTGGTCAACCTTTTCACCGACCCGGCGATCCTGCGCGTGCCGTCCTTCGTGCGTCCCTGGCTCGGCCGGCTCATCGCCTGGCGCCGGACCAAGGCCGCGCGCGAGAATTACGACATCCTCGGCGGGGGATCGCCGCTCCGCGAGCTGACGGAGCAGCAGGCCCGCGCGCTCGAGGCCGCGCTGGCGGCGAAGGAGCCGGGCAGCGAGTACCGCTGCTTCGTGGCGATGCGCTACTGGCACCCCTTCTCGGACGAGGCCGCGCGGGCGGTGAAGGCCTTTGACCCGGCCGAGGTCCTGCTGGTTCCGCTCTACCCGCAATATTCCTCGACCACGACGGGAAGCTCCATCGCCGCCTGGCACGACGCCTGCGCCGCGATCGGCCTCGCGCGGCCGACGACGACGCTCTGCTGCTTTCATTCCGATGCCGGCTTCGCGGGGGCCACGGCCCGGCTGGTCCGGGAGGCCCAGGCCAAGGCGCGCGCGGCGCTGCCGGAGGGCGTGAAGCTGCGCGTGCTCTTCTCGGCGCACGGCCTGCCCGAGCGGATCATCAAGGCGGGCGATCCCTACCAATGGCAGGTGGAGCAGACGATGGCTGCCGTCGTGGGCGCGATGGACGAGCCGGGCCTCGACCACGTGGTCTGCTACCAGTCGCGCGTCACGCCGCAGAAATGGATC
Source organism: Roseococcus pinisoli (assembly GCF_018413645.1). Classification (GTDB taxonomy): domain Bacteria; phylum Pseudomonadota; class Alphaproteobacteria; order Acetobacterales; family Acetobacteraceae; genus Roseococcus; species Roseococcus pinisoli. Next base: position 984,809 of record NZ_JAHCDA010000001.1, on the reverse strand, counting down.
GGCCCTTCCACGGAGGAGGAGATCCGACGCGCCGCCGCCGAAAAGGTGGCGGTGCTGATCTGCCCCATCGCCTTCGTTTCCGAGCATTCGGAAACCCTCGTCGAACTCGACGTCGAATATCGCCATATTGGTGAAAGCCTTGGAATTCCGGGATATTTCCGGGTGCCGGCGCAGAATTCCGACCATGCCTTCATCCAATCCCTGGCCGACCTGACGCGGCGGGCGCAGCATTCGGCGCGGACGCTGTGCAGCTTCGCCGGCGCGCGCCAATGCCCGCGGCAGCACACGGATTGCCCGCATGCCAGGGCCCAGTCGCTGGCGGCGAAGGCGGCATGAGGCCCCTCCCCGTCCGTGCCGTCCTCTTCGACTGCGACGGCGTGCTCGCCGACAGCGAAGGGCTGGCCAACAGGATCGTCGCGGAGGAGCTGACGGCGCTCGGCTGGCCGATGGACACGCATGGCGCGCAGCGCGAATTCCTCGGCATGGCCCTGCCGGACATGCAGGTCCGGATCGAGGCCCGCCTCGGCTCCCTGCCGCAGGGCTGGGCCCAGGCGCTCGGCAAGCGCATCGAGGGAGAATTCGCCCATGGCCTGCAGCCCATCCCGGGCGCGGAGGAGGCGCTGAGGGCGGCCGAGGCGGCTGGGCTGCCCATGGCGCTCTGCTCCAACTCCTCGCGCGGGGAGCTGGCCATGAAGATGCGGGTTCTTGGCTTCGGTTCCTATTTCGAAGGCCGGATCTTCAGCTTCCAGGACGTCCCCCGGCCCAAGCCCGCGCCCGACATCTACCTGGCGGCGGCAAGCGCCTGCGGCCTGCCGCCCGGCGAATGCCTGGTCGTGGAGGACAGCGCGACGGGCGCCGCGGCCGGCGTGGCCGCCGGATGCCGGGTGCTGGGCATCCTGCCGGGCCTCGGCGTGCCGCATGTCGACGGCATGGGGCAGGTGGCGAGCTATCTGGCGGGCCTGGACGGCTGAATCGCTTCGGCCGAGAGTACGGTCGGGGGAAACACCACATGCCGGATGCCGCCGGAACGGTCAGCATCGAGACGCGCCAATCGTGGCGGATCGCCATCGCGGCGCTGGCGATGCTCGCCATGGCCGCGGGGGCGCCGCTCATCGTCGTCGTGGGCCTCGTTCCCATCACGGAAACGCTCGGAACCGGGCGCTCGCTGCCCTCGCTGGGAAGTGCCGTTGCCTATCTGGGCAGCGGGCTGGGTGGGGTCGCCTGCGGGCTGCTCGCGGCCCGGTTCGGGCAACGCGCCGTGGCGATCCTGGGCGGCGTGGCCATCTGCGCGGGGCTTTTTCTCGCCTCCCTCGGCAGTTCCTGGTCCCTGCTGGTCGGAATCGGGCTCGGTGTGGGGTTCTTCGGCAATGGCGCGCTGTTTCCGCCGATGTTCGCCTATGTCTCGCTGTGGTTCGACCGGCGGCGGGGCGCGGCGCTGGCCCTGGTCTCCTCGGGCCAGTACATCGCCGGCTTCATCTGGCCCTTCGTCTTCGAGCGCACCATCGCCGTCTTCGGCTGGCAGACGACCATGCAGGCCTATGGCATCCTGGCGGCCGTCGTCGTCTTCGCCATCGCCCTGGCGGTGCTGCGGCCGCCGCCGGTGCCGCAGGTGGAGCCCGGCGCCCTCCAGGCGGCCTCCGGCGGCCGTGTGCTGGGCATGGCGCCCAACATGGCGCTGTTCCTGATCGCCGCCTGCTCCTTCCTCTGCTGCGTGCCCATGGCGATGCCGGCGGCGCATCTGGTGGCCTTCTGCGGCGATCTGGGCATCTCCGCGTCGCGCGGCGCCTCGATGCTGTCGGTCCTGCTGCTCTCGGCTTTCGTCGCCCGGCAATTCTGGGGCTGGCTGTCGGACAAGATCGGCGGATTGTGGACGATCTTCCTCGGATCCCTGGCGCAGGTCGTGGGGATGCTGGGCTTCCTCGCGACGCAGGACGAGGCTGGGCTGTTCTTCGTCTCGGCCGCCTATGGGCTGGGCTTCGGCGGCATCGTCCCGGCGTATGTGATGGCGGTCCGGGCGCTCTTCCCCGCCGCGGAGGCCAGCTGGCGCGTGCCGCTCATGCTCTTCGCCAGCCTGGGCGGCATGGCCTTCGGCGCCTGGCTCGCCGGCGCGATCTACGATCGCGTGGGCTTCTACGCGGCGGCCTGGTGGGTGGGGATCGCCTTCAACCTGGTCCAGCTCGCGATCATGATCTTCCTGCTGAGGCGCCAGCACCGGACGCGCTCGGCGCTGGCCTGACCGCGCGGGGCTTCGCCCCGACCAGATGGAACCATCCGATCGGGTAAAAAGGCTTCAGAACCGCCGCAGCAGGCGGTCGATGTATTCCAGCTCCTCGGAGGGGCGCTCGCGCTCGGCGCCGCGGCGGCGCAGCTCCTCCTGCAGGCGGCGGGTGCGCAGGAGCTCGGCTTCCTCCGGCACGCGGGTATCGCCGCCATTATCGGCATTGCCGGTGCTCTCGCGGCTGCGCCGGCCGAGCGGATCGCGCCCCTCGCCCAGCTGCTGCTCGCCCTCGTCGCCCTGGCCGCCCATCTCCATGTCGCCGGGCTCGCCCTCATCGCCTTCGCCCTGGCCTTCGCCTTGCCCCTGGCCGAACTGGCGCTGCATCTGCTGCGCCATCTGGCGGCCGCCCTCCTGGAGGCGACGCATGGCCTCCTGCTGGTGCGGGCGGGCATCGGTGCCATTGCCGAGCGCTTCCTGCGCCTCGCGCATCGCCTGATCGGCGCGGCCGAGGGCCTCGGGGATCTCGCCGGTCAGGTCGCCCTGCTGCTGCATGAGCTCGCCCAAGGCGCGGCGGAGCGCGCGCTGGCGGCGGCCCTCGGCCTGGGCGTCGCTCTGGGCTTGGCGCCCGGTCTGGTCCTGATCCGGGGAGGGCGAGCGGCTCCAGGGCGATTGCTGCCGCTGCCGACGCTCCTGCTGGTCGCGCTGCTCCTGCTGCTCGGCGCGGCGCTGCCCCTGGTCGAGCATCTCGCCCTGGCGCCGGACCATGTCCTGCACGGCGCCCATCTGCTGCTGGCCGCGCTCGCGCTGCCGCTGCCGCTCGGGATTCTCGCCGCGGGCCATCCGGCCCTCCTGAAGGGCGCGGAGCATTTCCTCGAGCTCGGCCAGCTCGCGGCGGGCATCCTCCATGCGGTTCTCGCGCGCGGCTTCCTCCATGCGGCGGGTGCGGCGGTCCATGTCGCGCTGGTCGAGCATGCGCTGCTGCGGGTCATAGGGCAGCGCCTCCGCATTCTCGCGCTGCAGGCGTTCGGCCAGGGCCTCCAGGTGGCGGCGGATGGCCTCGCGCAGCTCCTCGATGCGGCGCTGGACCTCGCTGCGCTGCTGCTCGTCCTGCGGGTTGCGCTCGGCCTCGTTCAGCGCCTCGCTCAGCTGGCGCTGCGCTTCGGCCAGGGCACGGGCGGTGCGGCCGTCCCGGCCTTCCTCGAGCGCGAGGGCCGCCTCCCACAGCAGCTCCTGCACCTCGTCGATGGCCTCGGACCGGCGGTCGCGCTGGAGCTGGCCGCGCGTGGTGCGCAGCGTCAGCAAGGTGGCGGGATCATGCTCGAAGGCGTCGGGCTCGCCGGCGATCCGGTCCAGCTCGCGCATCGCCGCGCCGCGGGCGCCGGGATTCACCGAGAGCGCCTTGCGCACCTCGATCAGGGCGCGGGCGACGGGATGGTTGAAGCTCCGCTCCGGCAGGTCGAGGCGGACCTCCTCCGAGGCGCCTTCCTGGCTGGCGCCGTCGCGGGCGATCAGGCGCAGGACCACCGGCAGCCCGGCCCAGGGATGCGCCGAGAGGTCCGGCTGGGCGAGGCCGCGGGCCTGGCGCGGCGAGGCGGAGGGCAAGGGCAGGTCGAGCGTGAGGGGCGGCGCGTCGGGCCGGGCGGCGAGGCGGAATTCGGCCCGGAGCGCGGCGACGCCCCAGTCATCCTCGGCGCGCCAGGGCAGGCGCAGGGCGAGGCCGCGCTGCACCCGCCCGGGCGCCTCGGTGAAGGCGGCGACGGGCGGCGCATCGGCCTGGACGGCGAGGTTCCAGGCCACCAGCTCCCGCCCCTCGCGCTGGATGGCGATCCGCGCCCCGGCCGAGAGCGTGGCCTGGGCCGTATGGCTGCCGCCGCCCAGCGCCTCGAAGGCGAGGCCCGGCGCGCCGGAGATGGCGGGGAGCGAGCCGCCGGTGCCACCTGAAAGCGCGACCTGCAGGCGGCTGCCGGCCGGCACGGTGGCGGCGCCTCCGGCGGCGGGCAGGAAGAGCGGCGGCGCGCCCGTGTAGCTCGGCGGCGTGACCCAGGCCTCGAAATGCAGCGGCGCGGGCGGCGCGGCGCGGCCGAAGGCGGGCATGAGGCCGCGCGCCAGCAGGGCCGGCGCATCCGCCCCGGCGATGCCGAGTGCCGCGGCCAGGGCCACGAGCAGGCCGCCGCGCAGGGCGCGCGGGTCCCGCGCCGCGAGGCCGGGGCGCGGTGGCCCCACGCGCAGCCGGGTGATCATCCGCCGCATGCGCGCCTGATGGGCCTCCCACAAGGCAAGGCCGGCCGGGTCGGTGGTGGAGGGGCGGTCCGCCAGGGCGGCCAGCGGGCGGTGCGGCAGGCCGCTGGCGCGCTCCAGCCGCCGGTCCGTCGCGGCGGCGTCGGGGCGGCGGAACAGCTTCCAGCTGCGCCAGCCGGCCCCGCCGAGCGCGCCGAGGAAGGCCACCAGCAGGACGAGATGAAGCCAGGCCGGCAGCCGCGCCGGCAGGTCGAGCAGAGCGATGACGGCGAAGGCGCCCAGCACGCCCAAAGGCGGCCAGGCAGCCGGCCATGCGGCCTCCCACCACAGCGCGGCCCTGGCGAGGGCGCGCTTACGGCGAAGGGCCGGCCCGGTCATCCCGGGTTCTGCCCTTCCGTCCAACTCGGCAGGCGCTGGCCGGCCAGCAGGGCGTCATAGGACTGGCGGTCCCGGATCACGGAGAAGCGGGCCCCCTCCACCATGACCTCCGCCGCGAGCGGCCGGGCATTGTAGGTGCTGCTCATCGAGGCACCGTAGGCGCCCGCATCCAGGATGGCCACGAGGGATTCGGGGGGCAGCGGCGGCAGATCGCGGGCCTTGGTGAAGGTATCGCTGCTTTCGCAGACAGGCCCGACGACATCTGCCGGGGAAAGCGGCGCCCGGAAGGCCGAGGGCGAGACGGGCAGGATGCCGTGCCAGGCCTCGTACATCGCGGGACGCAGCAGGTCGTTCATGGCGGCGTCGACGATCACGAAGCGGCGCGTCGTCGCGTGCTTCTCCACGATCACGCGGGTCAGCAGCACGCCGGCGGGGCCCGCGATCCAGCGGCCCGGCTCCATCATGATCTTCACGCCGAGATCGCCGAGGCCGGCCTTGATCGCGCCCGCCAGGGCGGCGGGCGTCGCCGGGATCTCGTCGCGGTAGGTGATGCCGAGGCCGCCGCCGCAATCCACGCGATGGACGGGGTGTCCGGCCGCGCGCAGCTCGCGCACCAGCTCGCCCAGGCGCTGATAGGCCGCGCGGTAGGAGCCGATGCCCTGGGCGATCTGGCTGCCGATATGCACGGTGAGGCCGACCGGATCGAGGCCCGGCAGGGCGCAGAGCCGGGCATAGAGCTCGGGCGCGGTGGCGATAGGCACGCCGAACTTGTTCTCGGTCAGGCCCGTGGTGATCTTGGCGTGGGTCTTGGCGTCCACATCGGGGTTCACGCGCAGCGCGACCCGGGCCTTGCGGCCGAGCGAGGCGGCGACGGCGCTCAGCATCTCCGCCTCCTCGGCGGATTCGATGTTGAGCTGGAGGATGTCCTCCGCGATCGCCAGGCGCATCTCCCGGTCGGTCTTGCCGACGCCGGAGAAGACGATGCCCGAGGCCGGAACGCCGGCGGCCAGCGCGCCGCGCAGCTCGCCCTCGCTCACCACGTCGGCGCCCAGGCCCTCCTGCGCGAGGAGGTTCACCACGGCCAGGGCCGGGTTGGCCTTGGTGGCGTAGTGGATGGAGGCGTCGAGCCCGGCCTCGGCCAGAGCGTCCTTCAGCATCCGGGCGCGGCGGCGCAGCGTGCCGGCGGAATAGACCCAGGTCGGCGAGCCGACGGCGGCGGCGATGCGCGCGAGCGGCACCTCCTCGACCATCAGCCCGGCAAGCGGGTCCATCGCCAGGGCGGGGCGCGCGGCGAGCAGGTCGCCGAAGGAGGGATCGGGCGTTTCGGAGCCCGGGATCGGAAGGGGAGCGGGAGCGGCCATCGCGGTAGATAAGGCGCGGGGCCGCTCCGCTACAACACCCTCAATTCGCCGGGCGGGGCACCCAGCCCATGGCCTTGGCCTTCAGCTCCCGGAACTTGCGGGAGGCGGATTCCAGCCGGGCGTCCCAGGCGGGGTCGGACACTTGTCCGGCGGAGACGCGGAAGAAGGCCTGCATCATGCAGGCGATGGCGAAGGGCTCGATCAGCGCGGCCTTCACGGCCCAGGCGAAAAGCAGCGCGAAGACGATGCCGCCGGCCGACCATCCGCCCGGCATCGCATAGGCGACGGCCGCCGCCGGGGCGAGCATGAACAGGAAGACCACGAAGGTCAGCGCGTACATGAACAGCGTCACGAAGACCGCGTTGCGCAGCATGGCCGTGCCGTTCTGCGCATAGAGCACGAGGCCCTGGCGCCCGCCCTCCCAGCTGTTGGCCGGTTTGGTGCGGAAGACATGGGCGAGGATCACCTCGTCCGTGAAGCCGACCGAGACGCGCAGCACGGCGCGCGCCATGCCGAGCAGGGTCTGCACGCCTGGGATCGGCAGCAGCGTGGCGATGCCCGTCAGCAGGCCCATGATCACGCGCAGCACGCCTTTGATCAGGAGATCCAGCGCCAGGAGGGCGTTCGTCTCGGTGAAGCGGGCGCGCACGACCGTGGCGGCGTGGTCGATCTGCGCGCGCCCCGCCGGGATCGCCCGGCCCTCGATCAGCTCCACCAGCACGGCGATGTGTCCGGCCTTGACGATGTAGAGCAGGTATTCGCGCAGGAAGTAGAGCATTGCGGCGACCAGGCCGAAGCCCGCCAGCCCGCCGATCCCGGTGGCGCCGGCGCGGAACTCCGCGCTGCCGGCCGCGCCGATCAGAAAGCCGAGGCCTGCGCCCAAGCCCGTCGCCAGCACATAGGCGATGGTGATGCCGGCATAGACGAGCAGGCGGAAGGCGACGAAGGGCATGGTCCGGACCATGAGGCCGAGCGAGCGCCTCGCCGAGAAATCCCACATCGAACAGAGCCCCCCTTTGCGCCGGAGCCCTAGCATCCCCGGTCGGCATCACGGCGCAATGTCCCGGAATGTCGCGCCGGTCGCGGCCCGCATCTTGCGGGCACGGCGGAGAGCGAGGAACATCCGCGCCGATCCAGGAGGCGCATGTGTCTGATTTGAAACTATTCTCCACCCTCGGCGTGGTGTCCGTGCTGGAGGAGCTGCTGCCGCGCCTCGGCGTGACGGTCGATGCGGTCTACGAGCCGACCAAGCGCCTGATGGAACGCATCCAGGCCGGCGAGCGCGCGGATCTCGCGATCCTGACCTCCGAGGCGGTCGACGAGCTCATGGCCTCGGGCGTGCTGGCGCCGGGCAGCCGGGTGGACCTGGCGCGCTCCTATGTCGGCATGGCGGTCGCGCCAGGCGCGCCGCGCCCGGACATCTCCACCGTGGAGGCCTTCCGGCAGACGCTGCAGGCGGCGAAGACCATCGGCTATTCTCGCGCGGGGGCGAGCGGCATCTTCTTCGCCGGCCTGCTGGAGCGGATGGGTCTGGCCGAGGAGGTGAACGCCAAGGCCACGGTGATCCCGGCCGGCTTCACGGGCCAGCTGCTGCTGGACGGCAAGGTGGAGCTGGCGGTGCAGCAGGTCAGCGAGCTGATGGCCGTGCCGGGCATCGACATCCTCGGCAAGATTCCGATGGAGATTCAGCCGGACACCATCTTCTCCGCCGGGCTCTTCGCCGGCACGGCAAGGGCGGCGGAGGCGCGGGACTTCGTGGCCATGATCGCCGCCGCCTCGGTCGCTCCGCTCTACGCCGAGAAGGGGCTCGAGCCCGTCTGAGTCGCCGGGCCCCGAAGGGCCAGGCTCACTGGTTGCCCGAGCGCGGGTTGAGCACGTCGTTCAGCCCGTCGCCGGCGAGGTTGATCGCCATGACGGTCAGCGCGATGGCCGCGCCGGGCAGCGCAGTCAGGTACCAGGCGGTGCGCAGCAGCTGGCGCCCGTCGCCGATCATGGTGCCCCAGCTCACGAGGTTGGGGTCGCCGAGATTGAGGAAGGACAGCCCCGCCTCCGTCAGGATCGCATTGGCGACCATCACCGAGGTCGTGACGACGATCGGCGCCAGCGCATTCGGCAGGATGTGCCGCAGGACGATGCGCGAGGGCCGCGCGCCCGAGACCACCGCGGCCGCCACGAAATCGGCGCTGCGCAGCCCGCGGAACTCCGCCCGCACCAGCCGCGCCACGGTGGGCCACGAGGCGACGCCGATCGCCAGCGCGATGCCCACGGCCGTGGGCTCGCGCATGGAGACCAGGACGATGACGAGCAGGAAGGTCGGCACCGTCTGAAACAGCTCGGTGATCCGCACCAGCGCATTGTCGATCCAGCCGCCGGCATAGCCCGCGACCGCGCCCACCGCCGTCCCGATCAGCAGCCCGATGGCGGCCGCGCTCAGGCCGACCAGCAGCGAGACGCGCGCGCCATGGGCGAGCCCGGCCGCCACGTCGCGCCCCAGGCTGTCCGTGCCGAGCGGATAGGCCGGGTCCTCGCCCGGCCAGAGCGTCGGCACCGCGACCATGTCGAGCGGATCGCCGGGGTAGAGCCAGGGCGCGGCGAGCGCGATCCCCACGACGGCGATCAGCACCGCGATCCCCACCAGGAAGGAGGGGTTGCGCAGCATGGCCCTCAGCGCCCGGTGGCGCGGCCGGCCCTTTTCCTCGGCCATGTCAGGAGGCCTCGGTCCGCGGGTCGAGCCAGGCATGCAGCAGGTCCACCGCGACGTTGGTCACGATGACCAGGAAGGAGGAGAGCAGCAGCACGCCCAGCAGCACGTTGAAGTCCCGCCCCGCCACGGCTTCGAGTGCGAGGCGGCCCATGCCGGGCCAGCTGAAGACCGTCTCCACCACCACCGCCCCGCCGAGCAGGTTGCCGAGATGCATCCCCGCCACGGTCGTGACCGGGATCAGCGCGTTGCGCAGCGCGTGGCGCGTGTAGATGACGAAGGGCGGAAGCCCCTTCGCCACGGCCGTGCGCAGATAGTCCTGCCGCAGGACCTCGAGCAGCGCCGCGCGGGTGAGGCGCGCATAGACGGCGATGAAGAAGGACGCCATGGCGAGCGCCGGCAGCACCAGGTACGGCAGGCGATCGAGCAGCGCGGCGAGGCCCGTGAGCTCGGCGCCGATGGTCTGGCTCCCGCCGCTCGGCAGCCAGCCGAGCTGGACGGAGAAGAGCACGATGGCCATGAGCCCGATCCAGAAGCCCGGCGTCGAGTAGAAGAACAGCACGACGAGCTGCAGCACGCGGTCCGGCCAGCGGCCGGCATAGACCGCCATCACGGAACCCGTGAGGATGCCGAGGCCGAGCGCGAGGCCGAGCGCGGTCAGCATCAGCACCAGCGTATTGGGCAGCCGCTCCAGGATGAGCTGCGAGACCGGCGTGCCGAAGCGCGTCGACTGCCCGAAGTCGAAATGCGCGACGTTCCAGAGATACTGGCCGAGCTGGACCAGAAGCGGTTGGTCCAGCCCGGCGCGGCTGCGGATGGCCTCCAGCGATTCCGCCGTCGCGGCGCCGGACTCGCCGGCCAGCACATCGGCCACGTCACCCGGCATGAGCTGGAGCAGCAGGAAGCACAGGACGATGATGCCGAGCATGGTCGGGACGGCCTGGATGGCCGTCCTTCGCAGGGCCTGCCCGGTGCGGAGCGCGACGCTCATTCAGGCGTCCACATAGGCGTCCGCGAGGCTGGCCTCGATGCCGTTCGCCGTCAGCGAATGGCCATGCGCCCGCTTGTTGTAGATGGTGAGGAAGGTGGGCGAGCAGATGTTGATGTCCGGCACCTCGACCGCGACGATGCGCTGGAACTCGCGGAACAGCTCGGCGCGGCGGGCGGCGTCGTTCTCCACCGCCGCCGTCTCCAGCAGCCGGTCCACCTCGGGGTTCGAATAATTCGTGCAGTTGGAGAAGGGCACGCCGCGGATGAAGTTCTTCGACCAGTAGGTACGCTGCACGCCGACCGTGGGATCGAAGAGGTTGCTCAGCCCGTTCACCGTGAAGGCGAAGTCGCGCTCGGTGTAGACGCGGCGGACGAAGCTGCCCGTGTCCTGCGCGCGCACATCCACGGCGATGCCAATGCGCCCCAGCGTCGCGCGCACGATGTCCGCCACGCGGCGGCCTTCGTCGAGCACGGGGTTGAAGTCGAGCGGCACGCGGAAGCGGATGCGGTTGGCGCCGCGGCGGAAGCCCGCCTCGTCCAGCAGCTTTTCCGCCTGGGCCAGATCGTAGCCGTAGGGCGAGGGCGCCGGGTCGTGGAAGGCGCGCAGGCCCGGGGCGATCGGCGAGGCGCAGGGCTCGGCATTGCCGAAGAAGGCGATGCGCGCGATCTGCGCCCGGTCGATGGTATGAGCGATGGCCTGCCGCACCTTGGGATTGCGGAAATACTCGTTGTCCAGGTTGAACTCGAGCTTGGTGACGTTGAAGGAATAGCTGTTGCCCTTCGTCTCGAAGCGCAGGTCGGCCACGCGGCGCAGCCGCTCCACATCCGCCATGGCGACGGGCGTGCGGTAGCCGAGGTCGGCCTGACCGGTCTCGAAGGCGGCCGAGCGCGCGGCCGGATCGGGGATGAAGCGGACGACGAGGCGGTCGAGATAGGGCTTGGCGGAATCCCAGTAGTTCGGATTGCGCTCGTAGATCACGTGGCTGCCGCGCGCCCATTCCTTGAAGAGGAAGGGCCCGGTGCCGATGGGCGCCGCGTTGTTCGGATTGGCGGCGGCGTCCGTGCCCTCGTAGATGTGCTTGGGCAGGATCGGCGTCTCGGAGCTCGCCAGCGCCTTGATGAGATAGGGCGCGGGCCGGCTGAGCCGCAGCTCGGCGGTCAGCGGGTCAGGCGTCGCGACCTCGGCCAGGTTGGCGAAGGTGCTGCGGCCGCGCGGATGCACCTGCTTCAGCAGCAGCAGCGAGAAGGCGACGTCGGCCGAGGTGAAGTCCCGACCGTCATGCCACTTCACGCCGGGGCGGAGCTTGAAGACGTAGTGCAGGCCATCGGCCGAGACGGACCATTCGGTGGCGAGCTCGGGCTGCGGGTTGAGGTCGAAGTCGTATTGCAGCAGCCCCTCCGTCACCTTGCCGGAGACGCTGAGCGAGGGCGTGACGACGGTGGTGGCAGCGACGAGCGAGGTCGGCTCGCTGGAGAGCACGATGGTCAGCGTGCCGCCGCGCCGCGGCTCCGCCCGAAGCGCGCGGGGCGCCAGGACGAGGGCCGAGGCGCCCATCAGCGCCTGGCGGCGGGAAAGGGCGAAGCGCGCGGCATCGGAGGCGAAGGGCATGGCCGTGAATTCCTTGGGCGGGCTGATGGGCGGTGGCGGCTCGGCGGGCGTTTCGGAGTGCGGGTTCGGCAGCGCCTCGGGGCGCAATTCACGCGACGTCACGTGATCGCCCCGCTTCCTGCCGCGACGGCCCTGGTCGGGCATCGGAGGCGGAACTTAGTCCTCGACCCTGGAGGGTCAATGTATATTCCCGCATATCACATATTGTGTGAGTGATTCCCTCTCGCCGCTTGTAGCGTGAGGGTGCCGATCCCAGGCAGGGATCAACGATGTGAAATCGCACGAAGGTGCGTTTCGCGCTGCCGGCTGGAGCGCGTATCGCCCTGCCCGCCAGGCCTCGGGTCCGGCACTGTCCCGGCGGGAATTGGGCATGCGCAGCATGTTGCGAAGTAGAGCAGCGCTCGGCCGACACCGTCCATGTTCAATTTCTTCAGGGGCCCGACATCAGATGGTGAGACAGCGCCTCCGTCCGATGGGCAGCGTGCGAATGCCGACAAGAAGAGGCCGGCCTTGCCAAGACCGCCGATGCCCGCACGAACCCTCGTGCCGGAAAGGCCGGAAATGGAGAGCGCTTTTCCATTCCCTCACTATTTTGTGAAAAAGAGACGAATTCCCGTCCGCGCGTCGCGCATTCCCTCGCCAGCCCCCAAGGACGACTTGCGAAGCCCTGCCCGCTTCTGTGTAACATCATGCCCTGGAAAGTTGGGAGAGACAGGGTGCTGCAACTCATGTTGCGCCGCTTCGTCCAACGGGGCGCGCTTCTCGTACGTTTTCCTGATGGCCGCGAGGCCATGCTCGGCCCCGGCGGCGAACCTTCCGGCGGCCTGCATCTGAAGACCGAACATGCCGTCCGCCGCATGATGCTCAATCCGAGCCTGGCCCTCGGCGAACTCTACATGGAGGGCGAGATCGAGCCGATCGCGGGCTCGCTGCACGACATGCTGGACGTGCTGAGCCTCAACCAGACCCTCAGCGGCGACCCTGGCTTTTCCTGGATCCTGAACTGGGGCCGCTGGGCCGTGCGCCGCCTGCGCCAGCTCAACCCCGCGGGCCTCGCGCGCCGCCGCATCTCCTACCACTACGACATCGACGAGGCCGTCTATGGCCTCTTCCTCGACGAGGACCGGCAATACTCCTGCGCCTATTTCCCCACGGGAACGGAGACGCTGGAGGAAGCCCAGCTCGCCAAGAAGCGGCATATCGCTGCCAAGCTGAAACTGGACCGGCCGGGCCTCGAGGTCCTGGACATCGGCTGCGGCTGGGGCGGCATGGCCCTGACGCTCGCGCGCGAATACGGCGCGCGGGTGACGGGCATCACCCTCTCGCGCGAGCAGCTGGCCATCGCCCGCGCCCGGGCGGAGGCCGCGGGCCTCGCCGACCAGGTGCGCTTCGAATTGCTGGACTACCGCGCCTGGGACCGGCCGATGGACCGGGTGGTCTCGGTCGGCATGGTGGAGCATGTCGGCATCAACCACTACGGCACCTATTTCGGCGCCGTCGCGCGCGCACTGCGCGAGGATGGCGTGGCGCTGGTGCATGGCATCGGCCGCTCCACGGGGCCGGGCGCCACCAATCCCTGGATCAACCGCTACATCTTCCCGGGCGGCTATTCGCCCGCGGTGTCGGAGGTGGTGCCGGCGGTGGAGAAGGCCGGGCTCTGGATCACCGACATGGAGATCCTGCGGCTGCATTATGCGCTGACGCTGCGCGAATGGAGCCGCCGCTTCGCCGCCCATCGCGAGGAGATCCGCGCCCGCCACGACGAGCGCTTCTGCCGCATGTTCGAATTCTATCTGGCGGGTTCGGAAAGCGCCTTCCGCCATGGCGGACACATGAACTGGCAGCTCCAGCTGACCCGCACCGTCGATGCCCTGCCCCTCAATCGCGACTACATGCTGCGGGCGGAGCAGGCGCCCCCGGGTTACGCGGCGGCGCCGGCCATGACAAGCTTGGCGGTCTGAAGCGAAAGCCGGAGCGCGATCCGCCCAGGCGGCGCATCGCTCTCCCGGCGAGAGCAAAATGGCAAGTCGGAAGCCGGTTCGCGCTCGATCGGGAGCCCGGGCCGAGCCCTGCGGAGGAAAGCCCATGGCTGGCGTGTTCTACTACAACGGTGTCTGGTCGACCGAGGAGCCGAAGCTGCTCGGCCCGATGGACAATGCTTTCTGGCAGGGCTCCGTGATCTTCGACGGCGCGCGCGCCATCAACGGCTGGGCGCCCGACCTCGACCGTCACTGCGCCCGCGCCGTCCGCTCGGCCACCGTCATGGGCATGAAGGCCTCCAAGACCGCCGAGGAGATCGAGACCCTGGCGCGCGAGGGCATCCGCCGCCTGGGGCCCGACGCCGTCGCCTATGTGCGGCCGATGTTCTTCGTGCGCCGCTCCATCGGCTCCTCGCAGCCCGATCCCGACAGCACGGAGTTCCTGCTGGCGATCTACGACGCGCCGCTGCCGGCGCAGCCCATCGCCGCCGCGCTCGCGCCCTTCCGCCGCCCGGCGCCGGACATGGCGCCGACGGACGCCAAGGCCTCCTGCCTTTATCCGAACAGCCAGCGCGCCAATGCCTGGGCGCGCGCGCAGGGCGCGGATGTGGCCGTGGTCTGCGACATCGCGGGCAACATCGCCGAATTCGCCACCTCCAACATCTGGTTCGCGAAGGACGGCGTGGTGGTGACGCCGGCGCCGAACCACACTTTCCTCGCGGGCATCACCCGGCGGCGGGTGATGGCCCTGCTGCGCGAGGCGGGCGTGACGGTCGAGGAGCGCAGCGTGCGCCCGGAGGAGCTCGAGACCGCGGATGAGATCTTCTCCACCGGCAACTACGCCAAGGTGCAGCCGGTCAACCGCTACAATGGCCGCGAGCTGCAGCCGGGCCCCTTCGCGAAGCAGGCGCGCGAGCTGTATTTCGCCTGGATGCAGTCGCAGCCGAAGGTCGTCGGCGCGGCGGCCGTCGCCGCCGAGTGAGATGACGCGCGCCGCCCCGCCAGAGACACCCGGCAGGGCGGCGCGCTAGATGCGCCCCGTCGGCGATCTGCTGCGCGACTGGCGGCAGCGGCGGCGCCTCAGTCAGCTCGGCCTGGCGTTGGATGCCGGCATCTCGGCCCGCCATCTGAGCTTCCTGGAAACCGGCCGCGCGCAGCCGAGCCGCGAGATGGTGGTCCTGCTCGCGGAACAGCTGGAAGTCCCGCTCCGGGAGCGCAACGCGCTGCTGCTGGCGGCGGGTTACGCGCCCCTCTATCGCGAGCGCGGGCTGGACGATCCGGATTTCGCCGCCATCCGCGCGGCCGTGCAGCGCATCCTGGCCGGGCACGAACCCTTCCCCGCCGTGGCGGTGGACCGGCACTGGAATCTCGTCGCGATGAATGGCGGCGTGGGCCCGCTGCTGGCCGGCGTCGACGCCGCGCTGCTCGCGCCGCCGGTGAACGTGCTGCGGCTTTCCCTGCATCCGGCCGGCCTCGCGCCGCGCATCGCCAACCTGGCGCAATGGCGCGAGCACCTGCTGTCCCGCCTCGGGAGGCAGATCGCGGATAGCGGCGATCCGGTGCTCGCCTCCCTGCGCCAGGAGCTGGAAGCGCTGCCGCATGAGGGCGGCGAGGCCGTGGGCGACGAGCTCACCGCGCTGGCGGTGCCGCTGCAGCTGAGGACAGAGCGGGGCCTGCTCAGCTTCATCAGCACTTCCATGGTCTTCGGCGCGCCGCGCGACATCGGCCTGGCGGAGCTGGCCATCGAGGCCTTCCTGCCCGCCGACGACGCGACGGCCGCGGCCCTCAGGCCATGAGGCTTTCGCCGCGCTCCTTCGCGCGGTAGCCCTTCTTCACGCCCTGTACGAGGAAGGCGGTCGAGCGCGAGTTTCTCAGCCGCAGCGGCAGGATCGCCTGATAGGCCGCCGATCCGTACCAGGCGCGCGCCGCCGCGATGTCGGGGAAGGCGATCACGACGAGGTGTCCCGCCCATCCCGGCTCGAGGATTTCGGGCTCGACGCCATGGACGAGGAAGCGGCCCTGGAAGGGCGCGAGCGTGGCGTCGATGCGCAGCAGGTAGTCGGCGATCTCCGGGCCGTGCTGCACGTCGTTGAGCTGGGCGATGGCATAGGCGGGCATGGCAGGTCTCCTTCGCTGGAGGCCCGCTTATGCCGGGGCCCTGGCGGCGCGCGCGATTACCTGCGGCGTAATCGCGCGCCTGCTTCCGGTTCCGCATCTTCCGCGCCGTCCGGGATGGCCGGGCGATCGAATGAGGAGGTTTGCGTGACCCACGCCAACGACGTCGCCGAGAACTACATCGCGCTATGGAACGAGACGGATGCGGGACGCCGCCGGGCGATGCTCGCCCAGGGCTGGACCGAGGCCGCGACCTATGTGGACCCGATGATGAAGGGGCAGGGCCACGCCGAGATCGATGCCCTGGTCGGCGCGGTGCATGCGCGCTTCCCCGGCTTCCGCTTCGGCCTGCTGAAGCCGGCCGACGGCCATGGCGACTTCGTGCGCTTCTCCTGGGGACTGGGGCCGGACCATCCGATCAAGGGCTCGGACGTGCTCGTGGTCGAGGGTGGGAAGATCCGCGCGGTGATCGGCTTCCTGGACCAGGTGCCGGCCGCCTGATCTGGCAACTCGGGGAGATCTTACGGGCAGGCCGCTCCCCGGCGATGATGGGGGCTATATACATCCCCCTCATCGCCGGGGTCGGACCCGACGGGCAGATCTTTCCTGAGGAACGATGCGGCGGGGAGGCCGCGGACATGGCTTCATTCACGACCGCACGGCGCGCCCTGCTGGCGACCGCCCTCGCCGCCCCCAGCCTCGCGCGCGCCCAGGCCGCCTATCCGGAGCGGCCCATCCGCCTCATCGTGCCCTTCCCGCCCGGCGGCGGCACGGATGCGATCAGCCGCGAGGTCGGGGCCCGCATGCTGGCCGTCGCGGGCTGGACCGTGGTGCCGGAGAACCGGCCCGGCGCCGGCGGCAATATCGGCCTCGACGCCGTCGCGAAGGCGCCGGCCGATGGCTACACGATCGGCATGGGCCAATGCGCCAATCTGGCGGTGAATCCCGCCCTCTATCCCAACCTGCCCTTCGACGGGCTGCGCGACTTCGCCTTCATCTCCCTGCTGGCGATGCAGCCGCTGGTTCTCGTGGTGGCCAGGACCTCGCCCTGGCAGACGATGCAGGATCTGGCCGCGGCCATCCGCTCCTCGCCGGAGCCGCTGAAGGCGGGGCATCCGGGCAACGGGACGCTGGCCCATCTGTCGAGCGAGCTGCTCGCCCAGCGCCTCGGCAAGGAGGTGCTGGTGGTGCCCTATCGGGGCGCGGGCGCCGTCACCGCCGACCTGCTGGCGGGGCGGGTGGATTTCTACTTCTCCAGCCCGCCGCCAGTGCGCGGCCTGATCGAATCCGGGGAGCTGCGGGCAGTGGCCGTCACCACGGCCGAGCGTTCGCCCGCCTTGCCCGAGGTGCCGACCATGATCGAGGCCGGCTACGAGAATTTCCTGGCAGTGAACTGGACCGGGCTGGTCGCCCCGGCCCGGACTCCGGCGGAGATCGTGGCGCGGTGGAACACGGAAGTCCGCCGCGGGTTGGAGACGCCGGAGATGCTGGCGCGCCTGCGGCAGGATTTCAGCGTGCCGCACGGTTCGACGAGCGCGGAGTTCCGGCGCTTCGTCGAAGCCGAGGTGACGAAATGGGGCGAGGTCGTGCGCTCGGCGCGCATCCAGCTGGGCTGACGCCTTCGCCGGCCGGAATGCGTCGCAAACCGGCCGGCCGCCTCCCGCGGCTACTTCGTCGTGTAGCCGCCATTCACGAGGATGGTCTGGCCCGTCATCCACCAGCCCTCCGAGACGAGGAAGCGGATGAAGGGGACGATGTCCTCGATGTCCGTCAGCCCGGTCTTGGAGAAGGCCGAAAGCGCCGCCGCCGTCTTGTGATAGGCCACTGCATCGGCCCCTTCGGCGGGATAGAAGAAGGGCGTGTCCATCGGGCCGGGCCCGATCGCCGTCACGGAGATGCCGCGCGCGCCGAATTCCTTCGAGGCCGCGCGCGTGAAGTGCTCCACCGGCGCCTTCATGCCGGCATAGGCCGCGTAGAAGGGCGTGAAGGCGCCGAGCAGCGAGGTCACCAGCGTGCACAGGCGGCCGTTGTCGTTGAGGTGGCGACCTGCCTCCTGGATGAAGAAGAAGGCCGCCTTCGCGTTCACCGCGCTCATCTTGTCGAACTCGGCCTCGGTGATCTCGAGGATCGGCTTCTTCAGCACCTGGCCGACGGTGTTGATGGCGATGTCCGGCCGGCCGATGGCGGCGACGGTATCGGCGAAGAGCTGGCGCATGGCGCCGGCCGTGGTCAGGTCCGCCTGGAGGGTGACGGCCTGGGCGCCCGCGGCGCGGACGGCGGCGGCCGTCTCCTCCGCTTCCGCGCGGGCGGCATCGCTATTGTAGTGGATCGCCACCGCCCGGGCGCCCTGCTGCGCGAGGTCCCGCGCCAGGAGCCCACCGAGGTTCTTCGCCCCGCCGGCGATGAGGGCGGTCTTTCCGCGGATTCCGTGATCGGCCATGGCTGACTTCCTTCCTGTCTGGAAGGAGCAGGATGAATTACTGGGCAGGCGCGACCAATCTGGTCATTCTGACAAGACTTGTCGGAAATGACGAACAATGGACCGCATCGACCTCTTCCGGATCTTCCTCCGCGTGGTGGACTGCGCCAGCTTCACTCGCGCGGCGGACCTGTTGGGCCTGCCCCGCTCCACCGTCTCCACCGGCGTGCGAGACCTGGAGGTGCGGCTCGGCGCACGGCTGCTCCACCGGACCACGCGCCGCGTCACCGCCACCCAGGACGGCCTGGCCCTCTACGAGCGCGTGCAGCGCCTGGTCGCCGATGTCGAGGAGGCGGAAGGGCTGTTCCGCCTCGGCGCGCGGGAGCCCGCGGGCCGCCTGAGGGTGGACGTGCCGGGCCGCATCGGCCGGCTGGTGATCGCCCCCGCCCTGCCCGACTTCCTGGACAGCCATCCCGGCATCGACATCGAGCTCGGCGTGACGGACCGCGCGGTGGACCTGGTGGGCGAAGGCGTGGACTGCGCCCTGCGCGTCGGGCCGCTCGGCGATTCCGGCCTCATCGCGCGCTGGATGGGGGAGCTGCCGCTCGTGAACGTGGCCAGCCCCGACTACCTGGCCCGGCACGGCACGCCCCAGGCGCCGGAGGAGCTCGCCTCGCATATCGCGGTCAACTACGCCTCGCCGACGAGCGGGCGCGTGGAGCCCTGGGAATGGACGGAGGGCGGGGAGACGCGCAGCCTGCCGATGCGCGGCCGCGTCACGGTCAACGGCGCGGAATCCTACATCGCCTGCTGCCTCGCCGGCCTCGGCCTCATCCAGGTCCCGGCCTATGACGTGCGGGCCCACCTGGCCGCCGGCGAACTGGTCGAGGTCATGCCCGGCCACCGGGCGGCGCCGATGCGCATGACCCTGCTCTACCCGCACCGCCGGCATCTCTCCCGCCGGCTGCAGACCTTCGCGGACTGGCTGGAACCCCTGCTGCGGCGCGAGCTCCTGGCCTGAGGGCTCTCAGTCCACCCGCGCGCCGGAGGCACGGACGAGCGGCGCGAAGGTCGCCTCGTTCTGCGCCCGGAAGCTCGCGAGATCCTCGGGCGAGGTCCACCAGGGCGTCGCCCCGTTCTCCTCGAAGAGACGCTGGGTGTCGGGCGATTCCAGCGCGCGTTTCGCCAGTTGGGAGATCCGCTCCACCATTGGCGCCGGCATTCCCGCCGGGCCGATGACCGAGCCCCAGGAGGTCAGCTCGAAGCCCGGCAGGAACTCCGCCATGGCCGGCACGTCGGGCGCCTGCGGGCTGCGCTGCGCGCCCGTCACCGCCAGGGCGCGCACCTGGCCCTCGCGCGCTTCGGCCAGCGCCTGGGGGATGTTGTCGAAGATCATGTGCACGCGGCCCGCCAGCAGGTCGACATGCGCGGGCGCGCCGCCGCGATAGGGCACGTGCAGCATGTCCACCCCCGCCATCACCTTGAACAGCTCGCCCGAGAGATGGACCGTCGTGCCCGAGCCGGAGGAGGCGAAGGTGTAGCGGCCGGGATTGGCCTTCAGCAGCGCGATCAGCTCCGGCACCGAGCGGGCCGGCACGTCGTTGTGCACCACCAGCATGTTGGGCAGCTGCCAGAGCCCGGCGATATAGGTGAAGTCCTTCGTCACGTCGTAGGGCAGCCGCGGATAGAGCGAGGGCGCGATGGCCATGGGCGCGATGCTGCCCAGGCCGATGGTGCGGCCATCCGGCACCGCGCGCGCGATGGCCTCGGTGCCGACATTGCCGGCCGAGCCCGCGCGGTTCTCGACGACGAAGGATTGCTGGGTCAGCTCCGTCATCTTCTGGCACCAGATGCGCGAGAGGATGTCGGTGCCGCCGCCGGGCGGAAAGACGCCGATGAAGCGCGTGGGCCCCAGGGGCCAGGTGGGGGTCTGGGCCGCCCCCGCGCCCGCCGCGCCGAGACCCACCATTCCGAGGCCGAGGGCACGCCGTGACAGCCGGGCCTGCGCCCGAAGCTGGTCCTGCATCGTGAAGCCTCCCTGACGTCCGGCCTTGCCGCCGGATCGTCCCGGCATCGCAGGGCATCGGGCCATCGCAAGTCAAGCATAGCGTGGGGGTGGCGTCGGCGGGCCTCGCCAAACGCGCGAAACTGGTCCACCCAGCCCCTTCCCGCTCCGCGCCGGAACGGGCGAGAGCCGCCGGGGGACGCCTTGCCAACGAAACGCCGCCATGCGGACCGTGCCCCGCCCGACGTGAAGGTCCCGCTGCCCGACTGGATGGCCGCGCGCATCCTGCATCAGGATCAGGAGGTGCTCATCCTCGACAAGCCAGCCGGCCTCGCCGTGCATCGCGGCCCGCGTGGCGGCGCGAGCCTCGAGGACTGGCTGCCCGCGCTGCGCCAGGGCCGGCGCCACCTGCCCCAGCCCGCGCATCGGCTGGACACGGACACGGCGGGCTGCCTGGCGCTGGGGCGCACCAAGCCGGCCATCGCCGCGCTCAACCGCCTCTTTGCCGAGGGGCTGGCGCGCAAGACCTATTGGGCCGTGGTGACCGCCGCGCCGCCTGCCGAGGAGGGCGTCTGCGAGGCGCCGCTGCTCAAGCGCAGCACCAAGGCCGAGGGGTGGCGCATGGTCGTCGACCCCGCCGGCCTGCCGAGCCGGACGGAATGGCGCGTGATCGGCCGGGACGGCGATCGCACCGCCCTGGAGCTCACGCCGCGCACCGGCCGCACGCATCAGCTCCGTGCGCATCTCGCTCATCTCGGTTGGCCGATCCTGGGCGACGGGATGTATGGCGGCGGCCAGGGCCGCCTGCACCTGCTGGCGCGCGCGCTGACCCTTCCGCTCGATCCCGAGCGCCGCGCGACCGCGCCCGTACCGGATCATATGCGCGACGCCCTCGCCCGTTGCGGCGTCGGCCCTTAGGCCTTCAAAAAGGCGGCGAACGGCCCCGGTTCTCAAAGCCGGCGACCTGAGCGACGATGAGCGTCCGGCAGGTCCAAGGATGTGGCTCGTGCTTCGTCGAGCACGTCACGCGGTGCCCCTCGCCCCGGCGAAGGCGCCTCCGGCACATCGTCCAGAACGGCGAGGAAGCGAATGATGAAGAATGATCGGTCCACGGCCTTCTCCGAGCTGATGGAGGTCCGCGCGGGCGTGGCGCCAGCGGCGGGCGAAGTCACCATCAGCGGGGCCGATCCGTTTTTCCGGACGCCCTTCCGCATCGGCGAAACGGTGGCCGCGGTCCTCGCCGCCAGCGGCGTGGCGGCGAATGACCTCTGGGAAATGCGCAGCGGGCGCCGCCAGCGCGTCGAGGTGGCGGTGCATGAGGCGGCCGCGTCCCTGCATGTCGTGAACTACACGCGGGCGCGCGGCGCGGATGGCCAATATGCCTTCCTGCCTGGCTCTGACAGCATGAAGCACATGGTGTCCGTCACCCAGCCCTGGCCGACCGCCGATGGGCGCTGGTTCCTGCCCCATTTCAACCTGCCGCATCTCGAGCGCCGCGTGCTCGATGTCCTGGGATGCGAGAGCACGTCCGAGGCCGTGAAGGCCGCCGTCGGCCAGTGGAAGGCCGATGCGCTCGAGGACGCCATCGCGCAGGCCCGGGCCTGCGGCGGAAAAATCCGGAGCCGGGAGGAGTGGTTGGCGCATCCGCAAGGCGCCTATCTCGCGAACCGGCCGGTGGTGGAGATCACCAGGATCGCCGACAGCGCGCCCGAGCCGCTTCCCGCGGGCGAGAGGCCGCTGTCGGGAATTCGCGTGCTCGATCTCACCCGAATTCTCGCCGGGCCCACCGCGGGCCGGACCTTGGCGGAGCATGGCGCGGAGGTGCTGATGGTGACCGCGCCGCATCTCCCGCAGGTGCCAGAATTCGTCCGCGACCTCAGCCACGGCAAGCGCAGCTGCTTCCTCAACCTCGAACGCGCCGGGGAGGCCGAACGCCTGGCCGAGCTGGCGCGGGGGGCCGATATCTTCCTCAACGGCTATCGCCCCGGCCGGCTGGCGGGGCGTGGTTTCGGGATGGAGGAGCTGGTCCGGCTCCGTCCGGGCATCATCAATGTTTCGATCAACTGCTTCGGATCCGGCGGCCCCTTCGCGGAAAGGGGCGGGTGGGAGCAGGTCGCGCAGGCGGTCACCGGCATCGCCCTGAGCCATGGAACCATCACGGGCGCGGGGCAGCCCAAGCTCGCCCCGGCGCCGATGTGCGACTACCTGACCGGATATCTCGCGGCCTTCGGCGCGATGGTGGCGCTGGCGCGGCGGGCCCGCGAGGGCGGCAGCTACCATGTCCAGGTTTCGCTGTGCCAATCGGCCATGTTCTACCAGCGCCAGGGCCTGGTGGAGGGGTTCGAGGACGCGCCGGAGAAGCTCACCGCCGCCCAGCTCGATCCGCTCTGTGTGCGCGAGGCATCGCCCTATGGCGATCTGCTGACGCTCGGCCCCGTCCTGCGCCTGTCGGAGACGCCGTGCCGCTGGGCGCTGCCCACGCCGACCCTGGGTGGCGATCGCCCCGAATGGGCCGAGGAGCGCGCCTTTGCCTAGGAGGCCACACGGCAGGGTCCAGGGCTTTGAAAGCCTTGGCGGGAGAGTGTGAGAGGGCCGCGCCCTCTCACGACCAGCTACCGCACCCGAAGAGCCGTCCCGGCCGCCGCGCCCTCCGCATCCAGCACGGTGATCCGGTAGAAGCCCGGCCCGGGCGGGATCCAGGCGGCCTCGCGCCGCGCCGGATCGGTCGTCAACGGCGCACCGTCCACCAGGAAGGTGAAGGGCCGGCGCCCGCCCGCGGCGCGCAGCACCACCCGCCCCGCCTCCGGCAGGACGGCATGGGGGGGCGGGAAGACCAGCCGCAGCGCATCCGTCATCGGCGTGGCGGCGGCCAGGGCCAAGGCGCGTTGCGGCGCCGGGGCGCGCGGCGCGGGGGGCAGGCGCTCGAAGACCTGTGCCAGCAGCGGCAGAGCGAGGCGCGCGCCGGTCGCGCCCGGCATGGGCGTGCCGTCGGGTCGCCCGACCCAGACGCCCACCACGTGCCGGCGGTCCATGCCCAGCGCCCAGGCGTCGCGTCCGCCCCAGCTCGTGCCCGTCTTCCAGGCGATGCCGGCCGGCCCGCCGCCCGGGAAGGGCTGCACCAGGATCGCGCTGGCGAGGGCGGCGGCGCGGGCCTCCACGACCGTCTGCCCCGCGCCTGCCGCGCGCCCGCCGTCGCCGAGGACGGCATAGAGCCCCACCATCTCGCGCAGGGTCACGCCCACGCCGCCCAGCGCCAGCGGCAATGACGGCTCCGCGCCGGGGGGCAGGCGCGGCAGGACGCCGGCGGCCTTCATGGCACTGGCCAGGCGGAGCGGCCCGAGCTGGTCGAGCAGCGCCACGGCCGGCTGGTTGAGGCTCTGGCGCAGCGCGTCGGCGATGCGCAGCCGGCCCTGGAAGGCGCGGTCGAAATTCTCCGGCGCATAGTCGCCGAAGCGGCGCGGCAGGTCGTCCAGCACCGTGTCGGGCGTGACGGTGCCGGCCTCGAAGGCCAGGGCGTAGATCAGCGGCTTCAGCGCCGAGCCCGGCGAGCGCACGGCCCGCGAGAGGTCGAGCGCGCCGGCGCGCGAGGGGTTCATCCAGTCGCCGCCCACCAGGGCGCGCGTCTCGCGGGACGACAGGTCGCTGACCATGATCGCGAGGGAGACACGATCGGGGAGGCGCTGCAGCGCCTCGCCCGCGATGCCTTCGACCCCCCGTTGGAGGTCGAGGTCGAGCGTGCTCGGCCCCTCGCGGAGCTGCCGCGCCAGGTGAGGTGCCAGGCGCGGCAGCGGATGGCGTTCGGCCGGAACGGCCCCGGCGAGGGCGATCTCCGCGCTGCTCGCCACCTCGGGGGCGCGGGCCAGCAGCACGGCGTCCCGCGCGCGCCTGGCGGCTTCGGGATGGCGGTCGGGGCGCAGGGCTTCCGGGCGTCGGGCCAGGGCCACCAGCAGCGCGCTCTCGGCCGCGTCGAGCGCGGCGGGCGCCCGCCCGAACCAGGCGAGCGAGCCGGCCCGCAGCCCCTCGAGGTTGCCACCCTGCGGCGCGAGGGTCAGCCAGATCTCCAGCACCCCGCGCTTGCCGTACCGCCATTCCAGCTGCAGCGCCCGGGCGATCTCGATGAGCTTGCTGCGCAGGTTGCGGGGCCGCGGCTCCAACAGCCGCGCGGCCTGCATGGAGAGCGTG
Source organism: Roseococcus pinisoli (assembly GCF_018413645.1). Taxonomy (GTDB): domain Bacteria; phylum Pseudomonadota; class Alphaproteobacteria; order Acetobacterales; family Acetobacteraceae; genus Roseococcus; species Roseococcus pinisoli. The sequence goes on along the minus strand of NZ_JAHCDA010000001.1, from coordinate 960,614 downwards.
GACCCGCCGGAGACGACGCGGCCCGCGCGGATCCACTGCGTGGCGGCGCGGGCGAGGGCCAGGGGATCGACGCCGGGATGGCTGTGGAAGCGGCCGTCCTCGGCCGCGATCAGCAGCGCGAGGAGGGGCGGCGGCACGTCCTCCGGCCGCGTGCGCAGCCGCCAGATGCCCCCGGCGGCGGGCAGGACGGAAAGTGTGCGGCCGTCGCGCGCCGTGACCTCGCGCGCCAGATTCTCGAAGCGGGCCATGGGGGGCGGCAAGGCGCGGTCGAGCATCCAGGCCGCGCCGGCCAGCGCGGCGAAGACACCCAGAAACAGAAATGCCGCCCGTTTCATCGGGCGGCATTCTGAACCGGAAGGCCGGTCTTGTCTGCGCGCTTAGCCGCGCGGAGCGCTCGGGGTCGAGGCCGTCATGGTCGAGGACGGCGTGCTCGGCACCCAGACGATGTCGTAGCTGCTCTCGGGGCCGACCAGCACCGGCACAAGGCCGGCCAGCGGCCGCTGCACGCTGGAGGACGGCGCATGGCGCGCGACGGGCTTGCCCTGCTCCTCGGTGATCACGGTCACGGGGCCGCCGCCGACCACGTTGTTCATCGAGCCGGGGGCGTATTCGACGGTGGAGTTGTCCGCGCCGCCGATCAGGCGGGGATACGACTGGGCAGAAGCCGCGCCGGCCGCCAGACCGGTGGCGAGAAGAGCGGCGGCGAGGGTAACACTGGCGTTCATCTTAGTTAGTCCTTTCTGAAATCGGCGGGGGCTTTCACCCCGTTCGATGACAGTCAGATGACTCCGCACCTCCCATTCCGACAGCCGCGAATGTTGTACATCCCCCATTCGAAATCGTATGGGGTGAGGCACGTGAAATTCTGGATTGCATGACCAACATGGCCCGTCCGCCGAGATGACCGCGCTGGCCTCGCTCGACTGGTCGCTGCTGCGCGCCTTCGCCGCTGTGATGCGGCACGGCAGCCTGTCCTCCGCCGCCAGGGCGCTGGACCTCACGCAGCCCACCCTCGGCCGGCAGATCCGCACGCTGGAGGAGGCGCTGGGCGAAGCCCTGTTCGACCGCGTGCCGAGCGGGCTGCGCGCCAATGCCCGGGCCCTGGCCCTGCTGTCCCAGGCCGAGGCGCTCGACCAGGCGGCGGCGGAGCTCTCGGCGGGGCTAATGGGCAATCCGGACGCGCCCTCGGGCACGGTGCGGCTTTCCTCCAGCGAGATCATCGGCACGCGGGTGCTGGTGCCCATCCTGGGCGGGCTGGCGATGGAGCACCCGGAGATCGAGATCGAGCTCTCCATCTCCAACTTCCAGGAGAACCTGCTGCGCCGGGACGCGGATATCGCCGTCCGCCTCGACCCGCCGGACCAGGACGACGTGATCGCCCAGCGCGTGGGCGAGATCGAGGTGGGGATGTTCGCCTCCCGCGCCTATCTCCGCCGGCACGGCGTGCCCTCGAGCCTGGCCGACCTCGCCCGGCACCGCCTCGTGGGCCCCGACCGGGACAAGCGCACCATGACCAACATCCTGGCGCGTCGCGGCATGGACTTCCTGCCGAAGATCTTCGTCTTCCGCAGCGACAGCCGCCTGGCGCAGGAGGCGGCGGTGCGCGCGGGGATCGGCATCGGCCCCATCCGTACCTTCGAGGTGGAGGACGACCCCGACCTCGTGCGCGTGCTGCCGCAGGGCTTCGTGGAGCGGCTGCCCGTCTGGGTGATGGCGCATCCGGACATGCGGCACGCCCGCCGGCTGCGCGTGGTCTACGACGCGGTGGTGGCGGGGTTCCGCCAGCGGTTCAAGTAGCGGGCCGCCAACAGAAAAGGGGGGCCGAAGCCCCCCTTTCCGTCGCACTGCGCAGAAAGCCGGCGATCAGCTGCCGCGGGCGGTCTTCACGGCCTGCGTCGCGGCCTGGACCATCAGGCCGACCTCGTTCGCGATCGTGACGAGCTTGAAGCCCTTCTGGATCATCTTGTTCGCGTAGGTCGCGGTGCCGTTGTGCAGGCCGGCCGCGATGCCGCGCTTCGCCGTCTCGGCCAGCAGCATGTCGTAGATCGCGAGAACCTCGGGATCCTCGACGTCGAGCTTCGGCTCCTTGCCGTAGGAGAAGCAAAGGTCCGACGGGCCGACATAGATGCCGTCGATGCCGGGGACGTCCAGGATCGCCTGGATGTTCTCGATCGCCTGCTTCGTCTCGATCATCGGGATGACGAGGATCTCGTCATTCGCGGTCTTCTGGTAGCCACCCGCGGAGCCGTAGGCGCCAGCGCGGATCGGGCCGTTCGAGCGCGTGCCGGCCGGCGGGTACTTGCTGTACTGCACCAGGGCGCGGGCTTCCTCGGCCGTGTTCACCATCGGGCAGATGATGCCCATGGCGCCGGCGTCGAGCACCTTGCCGACGATGCCGGGCTCGTTCCACGGCACGCGCACCATCGGCGTCGCGCTGGAGAGCTGGATGCCCTGGAAGCAGGACACGCAGGAGAGGTAGTCCTGCACGCCGTGCTGCATGTCGACCGTGACGCTGTCCCAGCCGGCCTTGCTGTACATTTCCGCCGAGAAGGCGTTGGGGATGGCGAGCCACCCGTTGACCACGGCCTTACCGGCCTTCCACGCTTCTTTAACCTTGTTGGCCACTGCGGGTCCTCCTTCTGAATCTGGGACGGACGCTAGGAGCGGGCCGGGAAGGCGTCAACGCGTCGGCCGCGGAATTCCTAACACTTAGCCGGGCTTAGCCACGCCCTGCTTTGATCCGCAGAACCCGCATGTTACCCCTCCCGGGGTAAGGACCCAGCCATGAACGAGCTCTCTCCCAACCCGGCCGCCATCGTCATCGCCACCGCGCGCGCCCTGATCGGCGACCGGCTGTCGACCAACGACGCCATCCGACAGCAGCACGGTCGCGGCGAGGACACGACGACGCCGACGCTGCCGGACGCCGTCGCCTTCGTGGAGACGACGGAGGAGGTGGTAGAGATCGTGAAGCTCTGCCACCAGCATGGCGTCGCGATCACGCCCTTCGGCGCCGGCACCTCGCTGGAGGGCCACGTGAACCCCGTCCGCGCCGGCCTCTCGCTCGACCTCAGCCGCATGACCGCGGTGCTGGAGGTGAATGCCGAGGACATGGACTGCCTCATCGAGCCCGGCGTCACGCGCCAGCAGCTCAACGAATACCTGCGCGACCAGGGGCTGTTCTTCCCGGTCGACCCTGGTTCGGTCTGCACGATCGGCGGCATGTGCGCGACGCGCGCTTCCGGCACCAACGCCGTGCGCTACGGCACCATCCGCGAGAACGTGCTGGGCCTCGAAGTCGTACTGGCCGATGGCCGCGTGATCCAGACGGGCGGTCGCACGCGCAAGGCGGCGAATGGCTACGATCTCACGCGGCTGTTCATCGGCAGCGAGGGCACGCTCGGCATCATCACCAAGGTGCGGCTGCGCCTGCACGGCATCCCCGAGGCGATGACCTCGGCCGTCTGCCAGTTCCCGAGCCTCGAGGCCGCGGTGAACAGCGTCATCACCACCATGCAGGCCGGCGTGCCGGTGGCGCGCATCGAGCTGCTGGACGAGGTGCAGATGGCCGCTTGCATCAGCTACTCCAAGCTGGAGGGCTACAAGCCCGTCCCGACCCTGTTCCTGGAATTCCACGGCACGGAAGCCGGCGTCGTGGAGCAGGCGGAGCTGGTGGAGGGCATCACCTCCGAATACGGCGCCGAGGGCTTCGCCTGGGCGCGTGACGCCGAGAGCCGCAACAAGCTGTGGAAGGCCCGGCATGACGCCTTCTGGGCCTGCCTTGCGGCCCAGCCCGGCTCGCGCGGCATCGCGACCGATGTCTGCGTGCCGATCTCGCGGCTGGCCGACGCGCTGCTCGGCTGCAAGCGCGACATCGAGGAATCCGGGCTGATGGCGCCCATCGTCGGCCATGTCGGCGACGGCAATTTCCACACCGTCATCCTGGTCGAGGACGGCAATCCGCAGGCGCTGGAACGGGCCTGGGAGCTCGACAAGAAGATCGTGAAGCGCGCGCTGGACCTCGGCGGCACCTGCTCGGGCGAGCACGGCATCGGCCTCGGCAAGCGCGAGTTCCTCGAGGCGGAGCATGGCGTCGAGGCCATGGCGGTCATGCGCTCGCTGAAGGTTGCGATGGACCCGAAGGGCATCCTCAATCCCGGAAAGATCTTCCGGAACTAACTCCGGGGACCGCACGGCGGAACGAAATGAATCCGGTCGCCTGGCCGCTGCTCGCGCTCACGCTCGGGCACATGTTCTCGAACGCCGTCCGAACGCTCCCCGCCGTCGCGAGCGACGTGATGGCACGGGACCTCGCCGTCTCGGCCGAGGCGCTGGCCGGCATCACCGGTGCCTTCCCCGCGGCCTTCGCCGCCGCGATGATCCCCGTCGGCGTGGCGCTGGACCGCTGGGGCGTGAAGCCGGTCTCGCTCTCGCTGCTGGCCATCGCCGCCGTGGGCACCGTGCTGGCCGCCCTCGCGCCCTCGGCCTCCACCATGCTGCTCGCGCAGATCGTGCTCGGCATGGGCTGCTCGGGCATGATGATGTGCCCGATGACCTATGCGGCGCGCGCCGTCCCGCAGGAGCGGTTTTCCGTCTGGGCCGGCCTGGTCCAGAGCGTGGGCAATTCGGGAATGATCCTCTCCGCCTCGCCGCTCGCCTGGTTGGTGGAGGCGCAGGGCTGGCGCGCCGGCTTCCTTGCCTGCCTGGGGATCGTGGCGATCGGCGCGCTGGCGGTCTCGCTGACGGTGCGGCACGACCGGCCGGTTCCCGTGCCCGGGCGCAGCGCCTGGGGCGACGCGAAGGACGTGATGCGCGTCGCCGTCTCGCCGCGGCTGCGCGGGCTGATGGCGGTGGCCTTCGTCTCCTTCGGCGCCGTGCTGGGCGTGCGCGGCCTCTGGGGCGGGCCCTGGCTGATGGAGGCCAAGGGCATGGGCCGCGTGGCGGCGGGCAACCTGTTGCTGGGCGTGACCTTCGCGCTGGTGGTGGGGCCGGCCTTCGCAGGCTGGGTGGTGGGCCGGGTAGGCCATCTGCGGCTGCTGCTGGTGGGCGGGCACCTGCTGGCCGCGGCCCTCATCGTCGCGCTGGTGATCGGCGGGCCGCTGGCCTTTCCCGCCTGGGTGGACGGGCTGATCCTGACCGGCTTCGGCCTCGCCATCGCCTTCCAGATCCTCTGCTTCACGCTGCTGCGCAGCCTGGTGCGGCCGGAGGAGGCGGGCCGGGCGCTCTCGGCCCAGAACATCTTCTTCTTCGGCGGCGCGGCCGTGCTCCAGGGGATCAGCGGCATCGCGGCCGGCTTCGGCGGCGTGGCCGCCGCGCTGCTGACCTTCGCGGCGGCGCTGGTGATCGCGAGCCTGCTTTTCCTGCGCTGGCAGAGGCCCTGAGGGCCCCTGCTCAGGCCGCGTCGTGCAGGATGATGCCGAGCGTGTGGCGCCGGCCCTCGCGCAGCTTGCTCACCCCATGCCGCAGGTTCACGCGGTAGGTGCCGCGCGTGCCCCGCACCGGGCGGTGATGCACGGCGAAGATCACTGCCTCCCCCTGGCGCAGCGGCACGACGCTGGCGCGCGACTGCAGGCGCGGCCGCTGCTCCGTCAGCACGAACTCGCCGCCGGAGAAATCCCGCGCCGGATCGGAGAGCAGGAAGGCCACCTGCAGCGGGAAGACGTGGTCGCCATAGAGGTCCTGGTGCAGGCAGTTGTAGTCGCCGGCGACGTAGCGCAGCAGCAGCGGCGTGGGCCGCGTCTGCCCCGCGGGATGGCAGCGCGCGAGAAACTCCTCATGCGTCGCGGGGAAGCGGGTGCCGATCCCCATCGCCTCGTTCCAGCGATTGGCGACCGGCGCGAGCGCGGCGTAGAGCGCGCCGCGCAGGCCCGCCACCAGCGGCGGCAGCGGATAGGAGAAGTACTGGTACTCGCCGCGGCCGAAGCCGTGCCGGGCCATGATCACCTTGCTGCGGAACCGGCTCTCCTCGTCGTAGAGTGTGGCCAGCGCGGCGCATTCGGCGGGGGAGAGCAGCGGGCCCGTTATCGCCGCGCCCTCCGCATCGAGCTCCGCCGCGATGCGCGCCCAATCGAGCGCGCCGACGCGAGGGCCGATGTCCAGGCGTGGCGGAGACAGGGCAGCCTCCGCCAGCGGATCGGCCGCGCTCATGCCACGCCTTCGCGGGCCAGCAGCGCCTGCTTGCGCTCGATGCCCCAGCGATAGCCGGCCAGGGCGCCGCCCTTGCGGATGACGCGATGGCAGGGGATGGCCACCGCGATCTCGTTGCTCCCGCAGGCCGTCGCGACCGCGCGCACGGCGGCGGGGCTGCCGATGCGCTCGGCGAGCTCGCCATAGGTCAGCGTGGTGCCGGGCGGGATGTCCCGCAGCGCCTTCCAGACGCGCTGCTGGAAGGCCGTGCCGCGCACGTCGAGCGGCAGGGAGACCGTCTCGGACGGCCGCTCCACCAGCCCCACCACGCGCGCCACCAGCGCCTCGAATTCCGCGTCGCCGCCGATGAGCCGGGCCTTGGGGAAACGGTCCTGCAGCCCGTCCAGCAGCTTCTGCGGGTCCTCGCCGAACTGGATGGCGCAGATGCCCTTCTGCGTCGCGGCGACCAGCACGGCACCGAGCGAGCATTGCCCGAGGGCGAAGCGGATCTCGGCGTCGCGGCCGCCCTGCTTCCATTCCTGCGGCCGCATGCCGAGCAGGCTGCCCGCCTGCTCGTAGAAGCGGCCGTTGGAGCCGAAGCCGGCGCCGTGGAAGGCCTCGGTCACGCTGCCCTTGCCGTCCAGGTGCTGCTTCAGCCGCTCCGTGCGACGGGCGGCGGCATAGTCGCGCGGCGTCACCCCGGTCCTTTCCTTGAAGACGTGATGGAAGCGGAAGCGGCTCATGCCGACCGCCGCGGAGAGCGCCTCCAGCGTCGGGATCTCCTCCGCCGCCTCCATGATCCGGCAGGCCTCGGCCACGGCGGCGGCGTGGCGCTCCGCCGGGCTGGCGCCATCGGGGCGGCAGCGCTTGCAGGCGCGGTAGCCGGCGCGCTCCGCCGCCTCGCGGGTGAGGTGAAAGGAGACGTTCTCCCGCCGCGCCGGCCGCGCCGCGCAGGAGGGGCGGCAATACACGCCGGTGGTCAGCACGGCGTAGAAGAAATGGCCGTCGGCGCCGGCGTCGCGGGCCTGCACGGCCTGCCAGCGCTGGGCGTCGGTCTCGTAGGCAGTTTCGAGGTCGAGAGGCATGACGATGGTCCTTCAGCTGGGCGGCCGGGGGAGGCCGCGTCCTGGAGCATCAGATGCCACCGCCCGGTGCCGGCCACGCTCCGCCGCTTGCTGCGCAATTCGAGATGGGGACGGCGCCCCCCGCGGTCCAGCATTCCCGATTGTGCGGCAAGAACCGGAGCGCGTCGCGGGGCCACGCTCCGCCACAGAGAGGGACCGTCCTTCCGGAGAACCTCCCATGCCCGCCCCCTTCTCTTCCCTGCTCGGCGGTGCCGCCGGCACCCATGCGGCGGACCAGGTCGCCATGGCCGCGCTGCCGCTGACCGTCGTCCTCGGCCTGGGGGCCGGGGCGGAGATGATCGGCCTGCTGCTGGCGGTGCAGGCGGCGGCCTGGCTGCTCTGCTCCCTGCCCGCGGGGGTGCTGGTGGATCGCGTGCCGCGCCGGGCGGCGCTGCTGCTCTCGGCGAGCCTGAACCTGGGCGGCATGGGCCTGGCCTTCGCCGGATCGGAGACGGGAAGCCTGCCGCTGCTGGGGCTGGGCGTCTTCACCGCCTCGGCCGGGGTGGTGCTCTACGTGCTGGCGGCGGGCTCGGCCGTGCCCGACCTCGTGGCGCGGGAGGCGATGCCGCGGGCCAATGCCAGGCTGGAGCTCTGCCGCGCGGTGGTGACGCTGCTGGCCGCGCCCGCCGTGGGCGCCCTGGCCGCGATCGGCTGGCTGCACGCGGCCTATGGGCTGGCGATGGGCCTCGCGGCGCTGGGCCTCGCCGCCCTGACGCGCCTGCCGCGACAGGGTGCGGCGCCGCGCATCGACCGGCCGGGGCTGGCGGCGCAGCTGCGCGAGGGTGCGGGCTTCGTGCTGGGCCATCCCCTGCTGCGCGGTATCGGCCTCTGCGCGATCTTCTGGAACATGGGCTTCTTCGCCTGGATGGCGGGCTTCGTGCCCTTCGCCCTCCAGGCGCTGGCCTTGTCGCCTGGCCAGGTGGGGCTCGTGCAGGGCGGCTACGGCGCGGGGCTGCTGGCGGGCGCGGCGCTGGCGCCCATCTGCATGCGGCGCCTCGGGCCCAATGCCGTGCTGGTGATCGGGCCGGGCGTCTCGGTGCTGGCGCCGGTGCTGCTGGCGCTCTCGCCGGTCCAGGGCCTCGCCTTGCCCCTGGCCGCGCAGTTCCTGGTCGGCTTCGGGCCGATGATGTGGCTGGTCTGCCAGGTGAGCATCCGCCAGGCCGTGACGCCGCGCGCCATGCTGGGGCGCGTGGGCGCGACCTTGCAGGTGGCGATCTACGGGGTGCGGCCGATCGGCGCACTGGCCGGCGGCTGGCTGGCGGGGATGAGCCCCGCCTGGGGCATCGCACTGGCGGGGACGCTCTTCGTCGCCTCGACGGCGGCGGTGCTCGGCTCGAAGCTGGTGACGCTGAGGGCCATGCCGACCGCGGCCTAGCTCCAGCCCGGCCGGCTCAGTTCAGCCGGTTCCTCAGCTGCTCCACGAGGCTGCGGATACGCGTTGCCTCCTCGCCCCGGGGCTCGATCTCCAGGGCCTTGTCCAGGCTTTGCAGCGCGGCGCCGATCCGCTCCAGCTGATGCTCGATCAGCCCCGCCTCGCGCCACAGCCAGGCGTGGCGCGGCGCCAGCCGCAGCATGTCGCGCGTGCAGTCCAGCGCGCCCTCGGCATCCTTGGCCGCCAGCCGCCGCAGCCTGATGTTGTTCTGCAGCCGCAGCAGCACGTCGCGCTTGTTCATCGGCGCCAGGACGCCGGGCCGCAGCTCCGTCTGGTCGCCCTCGCCGAGCTTCAGGAGGCGGCGGATGTCCTGCGCCTGGAGGTGCATGCCCCCGCCGAAGACGTCCAGGATCAGCTGCCCGCGCGGATGCTCCAGCGCCAGCAGGAAATGGCCCGGCGCGTTCACGCCATGCGCGCCCCAGCCCGCCGCCTCGGCCGCATGCAGCCACAGGATGCCGAGCGCCACCGGCAGGCCGCGCCGCCGCTCCAGCACCTGGATCAGATTGGCATTGGCCGGGTCGTCATAAGTCTCGGTATCGCCGAGCAGGCCGCATTCCTCGTGCAGCAGGCGGGCCAGCAGCTGGCGCCGCCGCTCCGGGTCGCCGCGATCCGCCGACGCATCGGCCGCCGCCAGCTCCACGGCGCGGCGCGCGATGCCGGTGAGCTGGGAGGCCGCAGCCTGCCAATCGGCCTGCGGCGCGTCGATCCGGGCGAATTGCAGGGCGACCGCGCCGATATCCAGCTCGTCGTCGGGAAGCTGTCCCGAGGCGTCTAGGGCGGCGCGGGCTTCGTCCTGCGGTGTGGAGGCCATGGGCGAGCCTAGACCGGCGCGACCATTCGGCCCAGCCGCCTTCCACCGAAGAGATGGACGTGGAAATGCGGCACTTCCTGCCCGCCATCGACGCCCATGTTGGACAGCAGCCGGTGGCCCGTGGCGTCCAGGCCGAGGTCCTTCGCCACCTTCGCGACCGCGCGCCAGAAGCCCGCGATCTCCGCATCGGAGGCGGTGGCGTGGAAATCGGCGGCGCTGACGTACTCGCCCTTCGGGATCACCAGCACATGCACGGGCGTGAGCGGGTTGATGTCGTGGAAGGCGAAGGCGAACTCGTCCTCATGGACGCGCTTGCTGGGGATCTCGCCGCGCAGGATGCGCGCGAAGACGTTCTGGGTATCGTAGGGCGGAAGGCCGTTGGTGGACATGGATCGGGTCCCGTGATGCAGGGCCCCAGCATGCCATGGGCCGCGCCGCAGGACGATCCGGGCGATGGCGGTGCCCTTTCAGGGCTCGCGCCATTCTCCGGGCCGGTTCAGGGCAGCTTGCTGGTCTGCGCGATGGCCAGCAGCGCCTTGGGCCGCGGCCGCGAGGCCTTCTCCACGATGCCCGAGATGCCCTCGCGCCGGCGCAGCTCGCCCCAGACCTCGGCGGGCCGGATGCCGGCATCGGCCAGCAGGACCATGAGGTGGTAGAGCACGTCGGCCGACTCGGCGATCGTCGCCTCGCGGTTGCGCGCCACGGCCTCGATCACGAGCTCCACCGCTTCTTCGCCGAGCTTCTGCGCGACCTTGGGCGTGCCGCGCGCGATCAGCCGCGCGGAGTGCGAGACGGTCACGTCGCCGGAGAGGCGCCGGGCCTCGATAGTGTCCCAGAGGCGGTCCAGCACCGCGGCATCGCCGTCCTGCGGCAGCTCCAGCGGCTTCAGATGGGCGGTCTCGGCACGGCGCACCGCCTTGCTGATGCGCCCCTTCGCCGCCGGGATATTGCCGGGGACGGGAAGGTTCGTCGCCTTCACCACCTTCACGGTCTTCACCGTCTTTGCGGTCTTCAAGGTTTTCGCGGCCGCCTTCTTCGTCTTCGGGGCGGCTTTCTTCGTCACTTTGGCCACTACGCCATCTCCCGTACGCGGCGGATGGGGAGCCCCGCCGTCGCCAAGGCATCCTTCGCCTCCTGGATGCGAAAGACCCCGTCATGAAAAACGCTCGCCGCGAGGAGGCCGGTAGCACCGGCCTGCGCCCCGTCGACGAAATGCTGCAGCGACCCCACGCCGCCCGAGGCGACGACCGGCACGCGGACCGTGGCGACCACGCGCCTCAGCAGCTCGAGGTCGAAGCCCTGCTTGGTGCCGTCGCGGTCCATCGAGGTGAGCAGGATCTCGCCCGCGCCGAGCTCGGCCATGCGGCGCGCCCAGTCCACGGCGTCGATCCCCGTCTCGCGGCGGCCGCCATGGGTGAAGACCTCCCAGCGGCCGTCGGCGACGCGCTTGGCATCGACCGCGACGACGACGCACTGGCTGCCGAAGGCCTCGGCCCCGCGGCGCACCAGGTCCGGATCGGTGATGGCGGCGCTGTTGATGCTGACCTTGTCGGCCCCGGCGAGCAGCAGCTTGCGGATATCCTCCACGCTGCGCACGCCGCCGCCCACGGTCAGCGGGATGAAGACCTCGGCCGCCGTGCGCGAGACCACGTCGTACATGGTGGCGCGGTTCTCGTGCGTCGCGCCGATGTCGAGGAAGGTCACCTCGTCGGCGCCCTGCGCGTCATAGGCGCGCGCCTGCTCCACCGGATCGCCGGCATCGCGCAGCGAGACGAAGTTCACGCCTTTGACGACGCGACCGTCCTTGACGTCGAGACAGGGAATGATGCGCAAAGCCAGCATCTATGGATGAATCCGAAGAACATCCAGGCGCTCCCGCGCGCCTGGGGCCCGGCGAATGGGCATTTTTTGCGAGAAGGTCAAGCGAAGCTTTTGAGGCTTCAGCCAGCGGTTGAGATCGGAAGGACCATTGGCGGCTTCAAGGCCGGCGGATCTGGAAGAAGGTCTTGCCCCCGCGCTCGAAGCCGGCCCGCTCGTAGAAGCGGAGCGTCGCCTCCTGCCGGGACCCGCTCGCCAGCATGATCTTGTAGCACCCCGCCTCCCAGGCGAGGTCCTGCGCGGCGGCGAGGACGGCCTGGCCGAGGCCCTGCCGCCGGTGGCCGGCATGGGTGACGACGTTCTCGATCAGCGCGTAGGGGCGGGCGCCGCGCGAGATGTTCGGGATCACCACCAGCGTGCAGGAAGCGACGAGCCGCCCGTCGACCTCCGCGACCAGCACGGTCGTCAGGCCGGAGCCGAGCAGCCGGGCCCAGGCCGGCCCCGCCAAGGCGGGATCGGCCGGCGGGTCCTCGGCGTTCAGATGCAGGTAGAGCTCCTGGACGGCGGCCAGGTCCCCTTCGCGCGCGGCACGGATCGCCGCGCCGGTCATGGTGCGGCGGCGAGTTCCAGCGCAGCGGCGGGGTCGATCCGGCCGTCATAGAGCGCGCGGCCGAGGATGGAGCCCTCGATGCCGTCCTCGCGCGCCGCCTTCAGCGCGATGAGGTCATCGAGCGAGGCGACGCCGCCCGAGGCGATGACGGGGGTCGCCAGCGCCTGCGCCAGCTCGCGCGTCGCCTCGACATTGACGCCGCCCAGCATGCCGTCGCGGTCGATGTCGGTGTAGATGATGGCGGCCGCGCCGGCATCTTCGAAGCGCAGCGCCAGGTCGAGCGCCGGCAGGGTGCTGGTCTCAGCCCAGCCCTCGGTCGCGACCATGCCGCCGCGGGCGTCGATGCCCACGACGATGCGGCCCGGATGGGTGCGGCAGGCCTCGCGCACGAAGGCGGGATCCTTCACGGCGGCGGAGCCGAGGATGACGCGCGTGACGCCGGCGGCCAGCCAGGCCTCGACCGTCGCCATGTTGCGGATGCCGCCGCCGAGCTGCACGGGCATCGAGGAGGCCGCGAGGATGCGCGCTACCGCCTCGGCATTGGCGGGCTGCCCGGCGAAGGCACCGTCCAGGTCCACCACATGCAGCCAGCGGAAGCCCTGCTTGGCGAAGGCGCGCGCCTGCTCCCCGGGATCCTCGGCATAGACGGTGGCCTGGGCCATGTCCCCGCGCTTGAGGCGCACGACGTGGCCCTGCTTGAGGTCGATCGCGGGGTAGAGGGTGAAGCCGGTCACATCAGTCGCCTTTGAAATCGCCGAGGGCCTCGGCCGAGCTGCGGCCGTGCGGAACCTCGATGACGCGGTAGTAGTGATAGCCCGCCACGGTCTCGCCGTTCACGCGGGCATAGGCGGGGTGCGTGCCCCAGCGCACGTAGCCGAGCCCTTCGAAGAGCGCGATGGCGGTTTTCTGCGTGGCGCGTACGTCGAGGTTCAGCACGCGGATGCCGAGGCCGGCGGCGCGCTCCTCGATCTTGCGGATGAGCAGCCGGGCCAAGCCGAAGCCGCGCGCATAGGGCGCGATGAAGGCGTGGGTCAGCTGGGCCGAGAAGCCCTGGGCCTCGTTGTTGCGGGGCGGGCGGACCATCTGGGCGCTGCCCGCCACCTCGCCGTCGAGCCGGGCGATGAAGAGCTCGCGCTCGGGCACGAGCAGCACGCCGCGGAAATGGCGCTCCAGCGCGGCGCGGCTCTGCGCCTCGAGCCAGCCAAAGCCGCCGCCCTCGGCGATGGCCGCATTGGTGGCCTCGCAGAGGTCGGCGAGATCCTGGGGCTCGAGGTTGTCGACCCGTTCGATCGCGAGCTGGTGGACGACGGAGGGATCGGCGCTCAAGCCGTGTCCTCCCGCGGGGTCCAGTTCAGGAAGTTGCGGAGCAGCCGCAGGCCGACATCGGCGCTCTTCTCGACGTGGAACTGCGTGCCCACCACGTTGCCGCGACCCAGGATCGCCGGGACCGGCCCGCCATAGTCGGTGGTGGCCAGCAGGTCGTTGGGCTGGCCGCCGCGCCAGGCATAGGAATGGACGAAATAGGCGTAGTCGCCCGGCTGCAGACCCTCGAGGAGCGGATGCGCGCCCGGCGTGAAGTCGAGCGCGTTCCAGCCCATCTGGGGCAGCGGCAGCTCGGCGCCTGCGGCGTCGCGCGGGTCCATCTGGGCGATCTCGCCGGGCAGCCAGGCGAGGCCGGGGGTAATGCCGTGCTCGAGGCCGCGCTCCGCCAGGAGCTGCAGGCCGACGCAGATGCCGAGGAAGGGCTTCTTGCGGACCTGCACCTGCTCGTAGAGGGCCGCGACCATGCCATCCAGCGCGTCCAGCCCCGCGCGGCAGGCGGCGAAGGCGCCCTGGCCGGGCAGGACGATGCGGTCGGCCTCGATCAGCGCCTCGGGCTCGCGCACGATCTCGACGTCGATGGGCGCCTCGGCGGCGCGTTCCAGCGCGCGGCGCACGGAGGCGAGGTTGCCCGAGCCGGGATCGATGAGGGCGATGCGCATCATGGCGTCACCCGCGCCGCGAAGATGCGCAGCAGGTCCTCGTCCTGCGAGGTCGCGCGCAGCAGCGCGGTGTCCTCGTCCCGGCCGAGGACGACATGGCTCGCCGGCATGCCGCGGCGCTCCAGGGTCCAGCGGCGCAGGTCGTGGCCGTGCAGGCCGAGCAGGATCGCGAGAGCGAGCGGCAGCGCGGCGTCCAGCGGCGCGGGGCTCAGGCCGGCCAGCACCATGGCGACGAGCGCGCCGATGCCCGCCAGCCAGCAGCGGTGCCGGAACAGCCAGAAGGGCCCGAAGAGGAAGGCCCAGAAGCTGAAGCGCTCCGGCACGAGGACCGCCGGATGGCGCTGGATGCCCGGCGGGGGCAGGTGGATCGTCCAGCTGTGCATCACCCCTCCAGCACGCCCTTGGTGGAGGGGATGGCGCCCGCGGCGCGCGGATCGGTCTCGACCGCCATGCGCAGCGCCCGCGCGAAGCCCTTGAAGCAGGCCTCGGCGATGTGGTGCGCGTTGGTGCCGGCCTTCAGCGTGATGTGGCAGGTGAGGCCCGCATTGATCACGAGGCCGCGGAAGAACTCCTCGAAGAGCTCGGTGTCCATCTCGCCGACCTTGTCGCGCGGGAAGGCGACGCTCCAGGCGAGGAAGGGGCGGCCCGAGATGTCGATGGCGCATTCGGCCAGCGCCTCGTCCATCGGCATCAGGCAATGGCCGAAGCGGGCGATGCCGCGCTTCTCGCCCAGCGCGGCCTTCAGCGCCTGGCCGATGACGATTCCGCAATCCTCGACCGTGTGGTGGAAGTCGATGTGCAGGTCGCCCTTGGCGGTCAGCGCGAGGTCCAGCAGGCCGTGGCGCGTGAGCGCGTGCAGCATGTGGTCGAAGAAGCCGACGCCCGTGGAAATGGTGGCCTGGCCTGTGCCATCCAGCGTGAGGGTCGCCTGGATGTCGGTCTCGGCGGTGCGGCGGGCGATCTCGGCGCGGCGGGGGGCGGCGTTCATGGTCGCCCCTCTAATCCCTCCCGTGGCGGAAGGCCAGCACCGAGCTAGCTAGCTATCAGGCTAGCAAGCTAGATTGCTGTCCTATGAAGGCCATGCCCCGTTCGCCCAATCCCCTACGCCCCGTGGCCTTCCTGGACCGGGACGGAGTCCTGATCGAGGACACCGGCTATCCGCACCGCATCGAGGAGGTGCGGTGGATCCCGGGCATCATGCCGGCGATCCGCCGGCTGAACGCGGCGGGTCTCGCGGTGTGCCTTGTGACCAACCAGGCGGGCGTGGCGCGCGGCCTCTACGACGAGGCGACGGTGGGGCGGCTTCACGTCTGGATGGCCGAGCAGGCGCGGGCCGCCGGCGCGCGGATCGACGGCTTCGCCTATTGCCCGTTTCACCCCGCGGCCGAGGAGGAACGCTACCGCCGCACCAGCGCCCGCCGGAAGCCGGGCCCGGGCATGATCGAGGACTGGCTGGCGCATTTCGCCCTGCGGCGCGAGGGCAGCTTCCTGATCGGAGACCGGGAGACGGATCTGGCGGCGGCGGCCGCCGCCGGAATTCCGGGCCATCTCTTCCCGGGCGGCGACATGGACGCCTTCGTCGCGGGCCTGCTGGTGGCGGCATGACGATCGACGCCCTCGCGCCCGCTTACCCCTGGGTGAAGGCGCTGCACCTGATCGCGGTCATCTCCTGGATGGCCGGGATGCTCTATCTGCCGCGCCTCTTCATCTATCATTTCGAGATCCCGCAGGGCGGCGGCCGGGAGCATGAGCGCTTCGTCACCATGGAGCGCCGGCTGCTGAAGGCCATCATCAACCCGGCCATGATCGCGACCTGGCTGCTGGGGATCACGCTGGTGCTGACGCCGGGCGTCATCAGCTGGACGGCGGGCTGGTGGCACACGAAGCTGCTCTGCGTGCTGCTGATGAGCGGCTTCCACGGCTACCTCTCGGCCAACCGGCGGCGCTTTGAGGCCGATGAGCGGCCGAAGACGCAGCGGCACTGGCGCATCGCCAACGAGGTGCCGACGCTGCTGATGATCGTCATCGTCATCATGGTGATCGTGAAGCCCTTCTAGGGACCCCCGCCAGGGCCGCCGCCGTCGGGACGGCGGCCCGGAAATGGCGGATTGCCGTTGACGCCGGCCTGCGGGCTCCCTAGGTTCCTCCCGTCGGCTCCCGTGCGGACCCGATCCCTCCCTTGCCAACGCTGCTTCGCCCCTGGCTCATGAGCCCCGGGCGACACGGGTCCTCCTTCGCGCCCCCGGCGTTTTCCCAAGCTTCGCGTTTCCACTTCCCAAGCCCGGATGCTGCATGCACCTCTCAGAACTCAAGGCAAAGACGCCGCCTGACCTTCTCGCCTTCGCCGAGGAGCTTGGGGTTGAGAACGCTTCCATCCTGCGCAAGCAGGACATCATGTTCGCCATCCTCAAGACGCTGGCCGACAACGACCAGGCGATCTACGGCGAAGGCACCCTGGAGATCCTCTCCGACGGCTTCGGCTACCTGCGCAGCCCGCAGGCCAATTTCCTGCCCGGCCCCGACGACATCTATGTGAGCCCGGCCCAGGTCCGCCGCTTCGGCCTGCGCACCGGCGATACCGTCGAAGGCCAGATCCGGGCCCCCAAGGATGGCGAGCGCTACTTCGCCATGCTCAAGGTCAATTCGGTGAATTTCGAGCCGCCCGAGGCGCTCCGTCACCGCATCAACTTCGACAACCTCACGCCGCTCTACCCGACCCGTCGCCTCAAGATGGAAAATCCGGAGCTCGAGAGCGTCGGCAAGGGTCCGACCAAGGACAACACGCACCGGGTCATCGACCTGATCGCGCCGATCGGCATGGGCCAGCGCGCCCTGATCGTGGCGCCGCCGCGCACCGGCAAGACGGTGATGCTGCAGAACATCGCCAAGTCCATCAGCGCGAACCACCCCGAGGTCTTCCTCATGGTGCTGCTCATCGACGAGCGCCCCGAGGAAGTCACCGACATGGCCCGCACCGTGAAGGGCGAGGTCGTGGCCTCCACCTTCGACGAGCCGGCGACGCGCCACGTGCAGGTCACCGAGATGGTGCTCGAGAAGGCCAAGCGCCTGGTCGAGCACAAGCGCGACGTGGTGATCCTGCTGGACTCCATCACCCGCCTGGGCCGTGCCTACAACTCGGTCGTGCCCTCCTCGGGCAAGGTGCTGACCGGTGGTGTGGACGCCAATGCGCTGCAGCGGCCGAAGCGCTTCTTCGGCGCGGCGCGCAACATCGAGGAAGGCGGCTCGCTGACCATCATCGCCACCGCGCTGATCGACACCGGCAGCCGCATGGACGAGGTGATCTTCGAGGAGTTCAAGGGCACGGGTAACTCCGAGCTCATCCTGGACCGCAAGCTCTCGGACAAGCGCGTCTTCCCGGCGATCGACATCACCAAGAGCGGCACCCGCAAGGAGGAGCTGCTGGTGGATCGCGGCACGCTCTCGAAGATGTGGGTGCTGCGCCGTATCCTGAACCCGATGGGCACGCAGGATGCGATGGAGTTCCTCACGGACAAGCTGAAGTACAGCAAGACCAACCAGGACTTCTTCGACGCGATGAACACCTGATCGCGAGGGCCCGGCGGCGGTTTGACCGCCGGGCCCCCGATCCTCCGGCGAAGCCGCGCCCATGCTTGGGCGCCGGTCTCGGCAAGTGGCGACGATGCCGGCTTTCGCCCATTTTCCTGCCACGTTCCCCTGGTCAATGGCCTGACGTTGAGGGAACCTTTACTGATGTTCAGGCTAGGCACGCTGGTTGTCGCGTCGGTCGGGCTTCTGGGCCTGGCTGCCTGCAATCAGAACCCGCGCGGCTACGGCGGCGGATATCGCCCCAATACAGGCTCCTACCGGCCTTACGACCGTTCGGCTGACCGGAACCGCGACTCGCGGTACCAGCAGCAGGATCGTCGTGGTTCGAATTCCGACAACCGCAGCAGCAACAACGGCGCCTTCGGCGGGGCTTTCGGCTCGCGTCCGGAACCGGCATCCCATCCTGGCAACTGACCTCTAGGAGACACCACATGCGCAAGCTTCTTCTTCCCCTCGGCCTCGTCGCCGCCCTTGGCACCGCCGGCTGCACCAACCCCTACAGCGAGGGCCAGCGCGCCGCCGGCGGCGCGCTGATCGGCGCGGGCTCGGGTGCGGCGCTGGGCGCCATCTTCGGCGGCGGCCAGGGCGCGGCCATCGGCGCCCTCACGGGCGGCGCCGTGGGCGCAGCGACCGGCGTGATCACCACCCCGCAGCGTCCGCGCTATTGATCGCTGACGTTCTGGCGGCCGCGAGCTTCGCGGCCGCCGTCCACGCCGGCCACCGGCGAAAGGGCGCCGCGCAGGAGCCCTATATCAACCATCCGCTCGAGGTCGCGCGGATCCTGGCCGAGCACGGCGCGCCGGAGACGGCGATCCTCGCCGGCCTGCTGCACGACACCGTCGAGGACAGCGCCGCCGATCCCGAGCCGGTGACCCTGGAGGCGCTGACGGCTCGTTTCGGTGCCGAGGTCGCCTCCATCGTGGCCGAGGTCTCGGACGACAACAGCCTTCCCAAGGAGACGCGCAAGGCGATCCAGGTGAAGATGGCGGCGAAGAAGTCCGAAGGTGCCAGACTCGTGACGCTTGCCGACAAGATTTCCAACCTGCGGGCCATCATGCTCGCCCCGCCCGCCTCCTGGGACCATGCCCGCCGCGTCGAATACGTGGGCTGGGCCGGCCGCGTGGTGGCCGGGCTGCGCGGCACGAATGCGGGGCTGGAGGCACTCTTCGACACCACCTATCGGGAGGCCATGGCCTCCCTGGCGCGCGAGGCGCTGTGATGGCGCCGGCGCTGGTTCACGCGCTGGAGCGCGCGACCTTCAATTCCCTCCCGGCGCGCCGGGTGGCCTTCGACGGGCCCTTCGTGCTGCGCGCCTTCCTGGGCGGCACGGGGCGGGCCAATGCCGCCTGCTCGCTCGATCCCGCGCCCGACCCGGAGCTGGCCGCGCGCGTGGAGCGGATCGCCGCCCGTTACCGGCGGCTCGGCGTGACCCCGCGCATCCGGTCCTCGCCGCTCGATCCCGTGGGCCTGGGGGCGCATCTGCGCGCGACCGGCTGGGAAGAGACGGACGAGAGCCTGGTGACCAGCGGGCCCCTGGCGCCCATTGCCGCCGCGGATGCCGATGTGACCGTCCTGGATGCGCCGGACGCGGCCTGGTTCGAGGTGCTGGGCACCGTCGAGTACCAGTCGCCCGCGCGCCATGCCGAGAAGCTGGAAGCCGTGCCGCTCTTCGCCATCCCGGCGGCCTGGATGGTGCTCCGGGTGCGGGGCGTGCCGGCCGCCGTCCTCTCCACGACCTGCGATGGGCTGTATTGCGGCCTCTTCGACCTGGCCGTGCGGCCGGAATTCCGCCGGCAGGGCCTGATCCGGCGGGTGATCGGCGCGGCAGGGCATTGGGCGGCGGCACAGGGCGCGGAGCAGTTCTACGCGCAGGTTTCCGCCACGAACGAGGCGTCGATCGCGCTGCAGGCCGGAATCGGCATGCGGGAGCGCTATCGCTACAGCTACTTCACCCGGAAATAGCCGGAAGCGGAGGCGGCGCCGCTTTCACGGCGCCGCAGGGGCTCACGGCAGCAGGATGGTGCTGCCGGTGGTCTTACGGGCCTCGAGGTCGATATGACCCTGGGCCGCGTCCTTCAGCGCATAGCGCTGGTTCACATTCAGCTTCACCTTGCCGCTCTTCACCACGTCGAAGAGGTCCGCCGCGACGGCTTCCAGGTCCGACCGCTTGGTCGTGTAGGAGGCGAGCGTCGGGCGCGTCAGGTAGAGCGAGCCCTTGGCGGCGAGGATGCCGATATCGATCGGCGGAACGGCGCCCGAGGCATTGCCGAAGCTCACCATCGTGCCGAGCGGCGCCAGGCAGTCGAGCGAGGGGATGAAGGTGTCGCGGCCCACGCTGTCATAGACCACGGGCAGCATGGCGCCGCCGGTGATCTTCTTGACCGCCGCCGGCAGATCCTCGCCCGAGAGCAGGACATGATCGGCGCCATGATCGCGCGCGAGCTTCGCCTTGGCCTCGGTGCTCACCGTGCCGATGACCGTGCAGCCCAGCGCCTTGGCCCATTGCACCATGATCAGGCCCACGCCGCCGGCGGCGGCATGGACGAGGATCGTCTCGCCGGCCTTCACGCGGTAGGTGCTGCGCAGCAGGTACTGGGCCGTCATGCCCTGCAGCATCATCGAGGCCGCCTGCTCGAAATCCACGCCCTCGGGGATCTTCACGAGGCGGTCGGCCTTCATGGCACGCGCCTCGGCATAGGAGCCGATGGGGCCGGAGGCATAGGCGACGCGATCGCCCACCGCGACCTCGGTCACGCCCTCGCCGATTGCCTCGACGATGCCCGCGCCTTCCATGCCGATGGAGGTCGGCAGCGAGGGGGCCTTGTAGAGGCCGGTGCGGAAATAGACGTCGATGTAGTTCAGGCCCACGGCCTTGTGACGCACCAGGGCCTCGCCGGGCTTCGGATGCGGGAGGGGCACTTCCTCCCACACCATCTTCTCGGGGCCGCCATATTCATGGATGCGGATGGCGTGATTCATAGAAGCGTTCCTTGGGCCGGTGACGGCTGGTTGAGCGCGCGCGCCTCAAGGTCGAGGAGGTAGCGCTTGGTGGAGGGGCCATCGCCGCCCGAGTAGCCGCCGAGGGCGCCATTGGCGCCGACCACGCGGTGACAGGGGATCAGGATGGGGATCGGATTGGCGCCGTTGGCCTGGCCAACCGCGCGCGGGACCGAAGCGACCTCGCGGGCGATGTCGAGATAGCTTCGTGTTTCGCCGGCGGGGATCGCCACCAGCGCGGCCCAGACGCGACGCTGATAGGGCGTGCCATGGGGCGCCAGAGGCAGCTGGAAGCTGACCCGCTTGCCGTCGAAATAGTCGTGCAGCTGATCGCGAGCCTCGCGCAGCAGGGGGGTGGATTCCTGGTCGGAACCACGTCCCCAATCGAGCGAGACGATCGCGCCGTCCTCCTCGGAGATGGTGATCTCGCCGAGAGGCGTATGGAGCGAAAGTTGCGGCATGTTTCCCTATATTGCACGGGGGAAGGATGCAGCACCCACCGGAGCCCGCCGTCAAGCGGGCCCCTCTTTCCCGCGGGCCGGCGCGGCCCCTAGATGGGTCCCATTCTTACGGGAGTTTCGATGTCGGGTCCGATCTTCGCCTTGGCCAGCGGCGCGGGCCGCGCCGCAGTGGCGCTGCTTCGGCTGTCCGGCGCCGGCGTGGAGGAGCTGGTGGCCGTGCTGTGCGGCGCCCTGCCCGAACCTCGGCGCGCGAGCCTGCGGCGGTTGACGCATGAGGGCGTGGTGCTGGACCGGGCGCTCGTGCTCTGGCTGCCTGGCCCAGGAAGCTACACGGGCGAGGACAGCGCCGAGCTCCACCTCCATGGCGGGCCTGCCGTCCTGGCGGCCGTGACGGAGGCGCTGGTGGCGCTGGGGGCGCGCCCTGCCGAGCCGGGCGAGTTCACCCGCCGTGCCTTCCTCAATGGCCGTATGGATCTGACGGCGGCGGAGGGCATCGCGGATCTGATCGCGGCCGAGACGGAGGCGCAGCGGCGCCAGGCCCTGCGCCAGGCGGAAGGCGGTTTGGCGGCCCGGCACGCGGAATGGGCGGCACGGCTGACGCGACTCCTCGCGCGTCAGGAGGCCTTCATCGAATTCGAGGAGGAGGACCTGCCCACGGATCTCGACGTGCAGGTCTCCCTGGCGGCCGGTGTTCTGCGGGAGGAGATGGCGGCGCTGCTCGCCGATGGCGGGCGCGCGGAGAAGCTGCGGGACGGGCTGGCCATCGCCATCCTGGGCGCGCCGAATGCTGGAAAATCATCTCTTCTCAATGCCTTGTCTGGACGGGACGCGGCCATCGTCTCGGCGCGCGCCGGCACCACGCGCGACGTGGTGGAGGTGCGGCTGATCCTCGCGGGCGTGCCGGTGACGCTGGCGGACACGGCCGGTCTGCGCGAGGCCGCGGACGAAATCGAGGCCGAGGGTGTGCGGCGTGCGCTGGCACGCGCCGAGGCAGCGGACCTGCGGATGCTGGTCTTCGCGGCGGATGCCGAGCCTGACGCGGCCACTCTGTCGCTGCTGGGGCCGGAGGCGCTGGTTGTCGCCAACAAGTCTGATCTCGGGGACGTGGCGATCGAGGGCGCGATCCGTGTCTCGGCGCGAACCGGCGAGGGGCTGGATGAATTGCGGGCACGCCTGGAAGGCGCGGCAGCGGCACGCGCGGGGCTGGGCGAGGAAGCGGCGCTGACGCGGCCACGCCATCGGGCGGCCCTGCGCGATGCCGTGGAGTGGCTGGACCGCCTGCCCCTGGCGGGCCTGCCGGAGCTGCGGGCGGAGGCGCTGCGCAATGCGCTGCGCGCGCTGTCGCGCCTCACGGGGCGTGTCGATGTGGAGCAGGTGCTCGACCTCATCTTCGGCGAGTTCTGCATCGGCAAATAGCTGCTATACGGCCGCGCATGCAGGACGCGACCTACGATGTGGTGGTGATCGGGGGCGGGCATGCGGGCTGCGAGGCAGCCGCGGCCGCCGCACGCTGCGGCGCGCGAACGCTGCTGCTGACGCATGACCCGGCCAAGCTCGGCGAGATGTCGTGCAACCCGGCGATCGGCGGGATCGGCAAGGGCCATCTGGTGCGCGAGGTCGATGCGCTGGATGGGCTGATGGGCAAGGCCGCCGATGCGGCCGGCATCCATTTCAAGCTGCTCAACCGCAGCAAGGGCCCCGCGGTCCGCGGCCCGCGTGCTCAGGCCGACCGGCGCCTCTACCGCGCCGCCATCCAGGACCTCCTGCGGGCGACGCCCGGCCTCACCGTGCTGGGCGAGGCGGCGGAAGAGCTGATCGTGCATGACGGCCGCCTGCAGGGCGTTGTCACGGCCTCAGGGCGGCGCATCGCCTGTGGGGCGGCGGTGATCACCACCGGAACCTTCCTGCGCGGCGTCATCCACCAGGGCGAGACGCGCATTCCCGCCGGCCGTGCGGGAGAGGCCCCTTCGGTCGGCCTCGCGCTGGCGCTGGAGCGGCTGGAGCTCCCCCTCGCCCGGCTGAAGACCGGCACGCCGCCGCGGCTGGACGGCCGCACCATCGATTGGGCGAGCCTCGAGCGGCAGAAGGGAGATGCGGAGCCGGAGCCCCTCTCGTGGATGACGGAGCGGATCACCAACCCGCAGGTGGAATGCGGCGTCACGCATACGACGCCCCGCACGCACGACATCATTCGCGGGAGCCTGCATCTCTCCGCCGTCTATGGCGGCCGGATCGAGGGCGTCGGCCCCCGCTACTGCCCTTCCGTGGAGGACAAGGTGGTGCGCTTCGCGGATCGCGAGCGGCACCAGATCTTCCTGGAGCCAGAGGGGCTGGACGACCCCACCATCTATCCCAACGGCATCTCCACGAGCCTGCCGGAGGAGGTGCAGCGCGCCCTGGTCAACAGCATCCCTGGGCTCGAGCGCGCCGTGATCCTGCGGGCGGGCTACGCCATCGAATACGACCATGTTGATCCGCGCGCCCTGCGGCCCACGCTGGAATGCCGCGCCCTGCCCGGCCTGTACCTGGCGGGCCAGATCAACGGCACGACGGGCTACGAGGAAGCTGCCGCGCAGGGGCTGCTGGCCGGGGTGAATGCGGCGCATCAGGCGGCGGGCGGAAGCGCTCCGGTCGTGCTCTCGCGGTCGGAGGCCTATCTGGGCGTGATGGTCGACGACCTGACGCTGCAGGGCGTCTCCGAGCCCTACCGCATGCTGACGGCCCGCTCGGAATTTCGCCTCAGCCTCCGCGCCGACAATGCCGGCATGCGGTTGACGGAGAAGGGCGTGGCCTGGGGCTGTGTCGGCAGCGAGCGCGCCGCCGCCCATCGTGCCTTCGCCGCGCAGGTGGAGGCCGCCATGGCCCGCGCCAGGACCGACGGGGCGACGCCCGCGGCCTATGGCGCGGCCGGTGTTCCCGTGAATCAGGACGGGCGCTGGCGCAGCGTGCTGGACGCCTTGGCGCTTCCCGCCATGTCGCCCGAGGCGGCCGAGGCGCTCTTCCCCTGGCTTCGTGAACTTCCGCCGCGTGTCCGCGCGCATGTGGAGGCGGAAGCCCTCTACGGCCCCTATCTGGTCCGGCAGGAGGCGGAGCGCGTTCTTCTGGCGCGGGAGGAAGCCCTTGAGATTCCGGCCGAGATCGATTTCGCGGAAATCGCCGGCCTGTCCAATGAAATGAGGGACCGCCTGCGCCGGGCGCGCCCCGCCACGCTGGGTGGCGCGGGGCGCCTCCCGGGCATCACGCCGGCGGCCATCGCGGCCCTGGCCGTGCATCTGAGAAAGAGTGTTTCACGTGAAACTGCCTGAGGCCGGAACTCTGGATGTTCCACGTGAAACAGAGGCGCGGCTGCGGGCCTATCTCGCTCTCCTGCAGTCGTGGAATGCCCGCATCAACCTCGTGGCGCAGGCGCCGGAGGAGCAGCTCTGGCGGCGCCATATCCTGGATTCATGGCAGCTCCTGCCGCTGCTGCCGGATGGCGTTCTCGCCGATCTCGGCTCGGGCGGCGGCCTGCCCGGCATCGTCATCGCGATCGGGCGCGAGCAGGAAACCCATCTGGTGGAATCCGACCGCCGGAAGTCGGCCTTCCTGATCGAGGCAAGCCGGGCGCTCGGGCTGCGCCACGTCACCGTGCATCCCGCCCGAATCGAGGCGGCGAGGCTGCCGGCGATCCAGGTCGTCACCGCGCGGGCGCTCGCGCCGCTGAAACTTCTGGTGCCGCAGGCCGCGCGGTTCCTGGCTCCCGATGGTATTGCGGTCTTTCCGAAGGGGCGTTCCGTCGATGCGGAGTTGACGGAGGTCGCCCCGCATTGGTTTATGCAGGTTGAACGGTTCCAGAGCCGAACCGACGACCAAGCGACCATCCTCCGCCTTAGCGAGATCCGTCCTGCCGGTGCCTGACCCCGCCACCTACCAAGTCCTTGCTCTCGCCAACCAGAAGGGCGGCGTCGGCAAGACGACAACGGCCGTGAACCTGGCCGCCGCACTCGCTGCGAAACAGCGCGTGGTGCTCATCGACCTCGATCCGCAGGGCAATGCCTCCACGGGTCTCGGCATCTCGCGTGCCGCCCGCGGCGCGGGGAGCTACGCCATGCTCGTCGAGGGGCGACCCTTGGCGGAGGTGCTGCGGCCGACCGCCATCCCCAACCTCTCGATCGTTCCTGCCGACCCCAACCTCGCCGGCGGTGAGCTGGAGATGGTGGACCTCACGCGACGCGAGATGCGGCTGCGCGACGCGCTGGCCGAGGGCGTGACGGCGCTGAAGGGCGTGGATTGGGTCATTCTCGATTGCCCGCCCTCGCTCAGCCTGCTGACGCTGAACGGCCTCGTGGCCGCCAATGCGGTGATGATCCCGCTGCAGGCCGAGTTCTACGCGCTGGAAGGCGTGTCGCAGATCATCCAGACGCTCGATCGCGTAAGGGCCGGCCACAATGCCGGGCTGCGGCTGGAGGGCATCGTGCTGACCATGTTCGATCGCCGGAACAACCTCTCCGAGGCGGTGGAGAACGACGTCCGCGCCTATTTCAAGACGCAGGTCTACGAGACGATGATCCCGCGCAACGTGCGCGTCTCGGAAGCGCCGTCGCACGGCCTGCCCGTGACCTCCTACGATCCGCGCTCGCCGGGCGCCGAGGCCTATGCGCGCCTGGCGGCGGAGTTCCTGCGCCGGCACCGGGCGCGCCGCCGTGAGCTCGCCAAGGCGGAAGGCCGCGACGCATGAGCAAGCCCCCTGCCCTCGGTCGCGGCCTCTCGGCCCTGCTGGGCGACGCTGCCGCGGTCAGTCCGACGGCGCCGGGGCTGCGCACCCTGCCCGTCGGCGCGCTGGAGGCCGGCCCCTTCCAGCCCCGCGAGGCCTTCGACGAGGCGGCGCTGGCCGAGCTTGCCGCTTCGGTGCGGGAGCACGGGGTGCTGCAGCCCATTCTCGTGCGTCCGATGAAGGGGCGGCCCGACCGCTTCGAGATCATCGGCGGCGAGCGGCGCTGGCGTGCCGCGCAAGCTGCCGGCCTGCATGACGTGCCGGCCCTGGTGCGCGAATTCTCCGACCGCGAGGCGATGGCCGCGGGCCTCGTCGAGAACCTCCAGCGGCAGGACCTCAATGCGCTGGAAGAGGCCGAAGGCTATGGCCGCCTCACCGAGCAGTTCGGCCTCACGCAGGAAGCCCTGGCCCGCGCCATCGGCAAGAGCCGGCCGCATATCGCCAATACGCTGCGCCTGCTGCAGCTGCCCGAGCGCGTGCGTGAGCTGCTGCGTGAAGGCGCGCTAACGGCGGGCCATGCACGTGCCCTGCTGACGGCGACGGACCCGGTGGCCCTGGCGCTGACGGTGGTGGATCGCGGTCTGAACGTCCGCCAGGCGGAAGCGCTGGCGGCGTCGAAGAAGGGTGGGCCGGCGCCGCGCCGACCGAAGAGCGATGCCGAGACCCGCGCGCTGGAGCGCCAGATCAGCGGCCATCTCGGCCTCAAGGTCGCCATCCGCCACGGCACGCGCGGCGGGCAGGTGGTGCTGTCCTACAAGGATCTCGATCAGCTCGACGGGATCGTCCAGCTGCTCACGGCCAAGGGCTGACGCGGACCGGCTTCAGCCGAGGCCCGGTTGCCAGGGCGCGATCCGCATTGATCGCCCCCTGGTCGGTTCCGAGAAATCAGATGATCGCCGTATGGGCCAGCGTGGAGATCGTATCCATGCGCGGCCCGTGGAATTCGTCCGTCTGGCGCGTGTTGGAGAGGAAGGCGAAGGACACGCCGGAATCCGGATCGCCCCAGCAATAGGACGAGCCGACGCCGCCATGTCCGAAGGTCCTGGGGTGGGCGATGGCGCCCAGCCCGCGCGCCAGGGGCGTCTCCCCGCGCAGATGCGGGCCGAGGCCGCGATGCATCGCCACGCCGTTGTAGTCGTCCAGCCGGTCGGCCGTGTAGTTGCGGATCGCATAGGCGACCATGCGGCGCGACAGGATGCGCTGCCCGTTCAGGGACCCGCCATTCACCAGCGCCTGGTAGAAGCCCGCCATCGCGCGCGCCGTCCCGTATCCACCGCCGCCGGGGATGCCGGCCGCCCTTCCGGCGGCACTGCCCTCGGGCATGCGGACGGTGCCGTCGACGTCGTGCATATCGGCCGCGCGCGCCTGCTCCTCGGCGGGCAGGCCGACGAAGAGCTCGTCGCCGAGGCCGAGCGGCGCGATGATGCGGCGGCGGATATAGGCGCGGTGATCCTCGCCGGTGACCGCGCGGATCACCGCGGCCGCGACCCAATGCGCCGTGGCCGGGTGGTAGCGGACGAAGCTGCCCGGCTCCCATTCCAGCGGGAAGCTGCACACGACCTCGCGCAGGATCGCCGGATCCTCCCAGGCCGTGGCCGGTACTTCGGCGCTCGGGAAGCCGGCCTGGTGGGTGAGCAGCTGGATGAAGGTAATGCCGCCCTTCCCATGGGCCTCGAAGCCTGGGAGGTGCTGCGCGACGGTATCCGTCAGGCGGATCAGCCCGTCCTCGGCCAGAGCCCAGAGGGCGGCGGCGGTGATGACCTTGGTGTTGGAGTAGAGCAGCCAGAGCGTGTCGGGTCGTGCCGCGACGCCTTGGCGCGCTTGGCCGAAGGTCCGGAAGAGGGCGATCCGGCCATGGCGGGCGACGGCCACCTGCGCACCCGGGTGGTGGCCCGCCGCGATATCGGCCTCGATCCGGTCGCAAAGTCGCTCGAGCCGGGAGGCGTCGAGGCCGAGCTCGGCGGGGGTAGCATCCTGCATGGGGAAAGGGGCGGTCATGATGGCGTCTCCTGCTTCGTGCCCATCACGCCAGAGCTGCTGGGCCTTGCCAAGCGGAACCCCGAGACGCGGCACATCGGCGGTGCGCGATTGCGCTGTCTTTCGGCGTGGCGACGCGTGCCGAGAGCCGGTGGTGTTCAGCGAAGGACCAATTGCGAGCCACGGACGCCGACCTTCTTGTGAGGCCATATCAGCGGCGCTGCTCTGAAGCGCGGCGTCGAGCGAGTAGGATGGGATGGCCGATCCGGCTGCGCTCGCCCGTAGGTGTTCCAAAATGATCGAGACCAGAGCTGTATCACGCAGCGGACCTTCGTCCTCGTGAATCGCAGCCGTCCTGCAGGCGATGCCGCCATGGCACTCTGCTCCCTTCTGATGGAGATAGATGAAACCCGCTCCCGACCTCCCCTCCTCAACCCTGATCGCTATAGATCTCCCGCCTTGAAGTCGCGGTGAAGAAGTCGGGCCAGCAGCCGAGGCGGAGATGCGCACCCAGTGCCGCCGGCCGCCTGCCCCGCACAGGCGCATGGCCCTGGAAGGGCCGTCTCACATCAACCAGCAACGCGAGGGCGGCTCCCGCGTTGGGGGTGGATATCTTCTCCTCGGTGCCCCAAACGGTCGCCTTCGATTTGGAGACCCTTCCCGAGCCATCCCTCAACCCATCCCATCCTCGGCATGCTATGAGAACCCTGGAGCCCGGTGAGAGGGCCGGCCAAGAGGCTGGTCCGACTGCCAGGCGCTGTCGCCCCTACGTTGATGACCACGGCTGAAGGTATTTCGGTGTCGAAACAATTAAACGATCAGCTCCAGGCGCTCCCGCATGTCTGAACGTTCTTCCTTCTCCGATTACGCGCCGCCGCCGCGCCGGCCGGAGCCGCAGCGGATCTCCGGGGTGAATGCGGTCCGCGCGCTCTTCCTGCGCCGACCCGAAGCCGTGCAGCGCCTGCACTACCTCGCCGAGCGCCGGCCGGTGGCGGGCCCGCTGTGCCGATATCTCGCGCGCCATCACAAGGCCTATCGCGAGGTCCTGCCGGACGAGCTCGCCAGGATCGCCGGCACCGAGCATCACGGCGGCATCGTCGCCATCGCCGATCCGCGCCGTGCCGAGCCGCTGGGCAACCCGCCGCAGCCGATCCTTTTCGCCTCGCCCATCCTTCCCGTGCTGGATGGCATCGGCAATCCGCACAATCTCGGCGCCATCGCCCGTGGTGCGGCCTTCTTCGGCGCCAAGGCCATGCTGCTTTCGGGCGATGCCCGGCAGGCCGATCTCTCCGATGCCGCCTTCCGGACGTCCGAAGGGGCGCTGGAGCACCTTGCCGTCATCCGGGCGGATAGCCTCGCCCAGAACCTCCGGCGCCTTTCCGGCCAGCTGCTGACAGTCGGCGCGGCCGCGTCCGGCGGCGTCCCGCCCGAGGCGCTGCCGCGCGGCAAGCCCATCGCCCTCGTGCTGGGTCATGAGGAAAATGGCCTCTCGCCCGACGTCCTCGCCGCCTGCGAGATGCGCGTCACGCTGCCGGGCTCCGGCCTGGTGGAGAGCCTCAACGTCGCGGCGGCCGCCGCCGTCCTGATGCACGCGCTGACCAGCGCCCGTCGCCAGGCCACTTGAAGCCCGTGCCCTCTCCCGCCGAGCCTGCCGCCTCCCCCGCGAGGGAGGCGTTCAGCGCCCAGACCCGCGAGGGGCGGCTGCACCTCCGCTTCTCGGGGCCGCTGGAACGCGATGTCGCGGCCAGGCTCTGGGAGGAGGCGCATCGCGCCCGTGGCGCCACCACCGCCGTCACCATCGACGCCGGCGAGGTGACGGCGCTGGATTCCGGGGGCGCGGCGCTTCTGGCCTCGCTCGCGGGCAGCGAAGCCGAATGGATCGAGCCGCGGGACGCGATGGCGCGCGGCAGCCTGGAGCGCTTCCGCAACGGTCTGGGCATGGTGAAGGCGCGCGAGGCACCGCCCCGCAAGTTCCGCCCGATCTCCGCCCTCGGCGCCTATACGCTCGGCCGCTACGAGAAGTTCCTCGAGCGAGCCGCCTTCATGGGCGAGACCGTCCTCACCGCCCTCAGCCTCCTGCCCCGGCCCTGGCGGCTGCGCTGGTCGGAGGTGCTGCGGCATCTCGACGAGGCCGGCACCCGCGCCTTTCCGCTCTGCATCCTGCTGGGCACGCTGATCGGCGTGATCCTGGCCTTCCAGTCCTCCGTGCCCATGCGCCAGTTCGGCGCGGAGATCTTCATCCCGCAGCTCGTCGGCATCTCGCTGACGCGCGAGCTCGGCCCCTTGCTGGCCGGCGTCATCCTCGCGGGGCGGACCGGCTCGGCCTATGCGGCGGAGCTCGGCACCATGCGCGTGAACGAGGAGGTGGACGCGCTGAAGACCATGGGGCTCGACCCCACGGCCTGGCTGGTGGTGCCGCGTATCCTGGCCTCCACGCTGGTCATGCCGGCCCTGAGCATGGTCATGAACATCACCGGCCTGATCGGCATGGGCATCGTGATGGCGACGCTGGGCTATCCCCCCGTCGCGGTGCTGAACCAGCTCGGGCAGTGGCTCTCGATCGGCGATCTCGCGGGCGGGCTCGGCAAGGGCGCGTTCTTCGGGCTGGCGATCGGCTATGTGGGGTGCCGCGCGGGCCTCTCCGCGGGCCGGGGGCCGCGCGCGGTCGGCGATGCGGCCACGGGTGCCGTCGTCGGCGGCATCGTGGCCCTGGTGCTGCTGGACGGGCTCTTCGCCGTCCTCTTCTTCAGGCTGGGCTGGTGATGGCGGAAGATCGGCCCGAGGCGGTCATCGAGGCGCGGGACGTGGCCATGCGCTTCGGTTCCCGCACCATCTTCAAGGACGTGACCTTCGACGTCCGGCGCGGCGAGATCTTCGTGATCCTCGGTGGTTCGGGCTGCGGCAAGTCCACCCTGCTGAAGCTGCTCATCGGCCTCATGCCGCCGAGCGCGGGCGAGATCGCGGTGCTGGATGAGGAATGGAGCGACCTGGAGGGCGAGGCACGGCGCGCTTTGCTGCGGCGCATCGGCGTCATGTGGCAGTCCGGGGCGCTGCTGGGCTCCCTCACCCTCTCCGAGAATGTGGAGCTGCCCATCGAGGCCCATAGCCGCCTCCCCGAGGCCGCACGGGCCCTGATCGCCAGCGCCAAGCTGGGGCTGGTGGGCCTGGGCGATGCCGGGGACCGCCTGCCCTCGGAGATCTCGGGCGGCATGCTGAAGCGCGCGGGCATCGCGCGCGCCATGGCGCTCGACCCCGAGATCCTGTTCCTGGACGAGCCCTCGGCGGGGCTGGACCCCATCACCTCGGCCGGGCTCGACCAGCTCATCGTCTCGCTGGCGCGGGAGACCGGCACCACCTTCGTGGTGGTGACCCATGAGCTTCAATCCATCCTCGCCATCGGCGATCGGTGCATCATGTTGGACAAGGACGCCCAAGGAATGATTGCGGAAGGCGATCCGAAGAAACTCCGCGACGAGAGCGAGCACCCCACGGTGCGCGCCTTTTTCCGGCGGGAGGCGATGTAGAGTGGCGAGCGCACGCAGAATTCAGCTGTCGGTCGGGATCATGGTGCTGGTGGGCGTCGGCCTGCTGCTGGCCTTCGTCCTCTTCCTCACCAAGAACCGGCTCTCGGGCAACGACATGGTCCTGGAGACCTATATCCGGGAGAGCGTGCAGGGGCTCGAGGTGGGCTCGCCCGTCCGCTATCGCGGCGTCGCCGTCGGCCGGGTCACGGAGATCGGGCTCGCCGCGGCGGAGTACCGCCGGCCGGAGGGGCAGCCCTTCGCCGGCGCCTTCCAGAACGTGGTGGTGCGCTTCGCGGTGGACCTGCGGCGCACGGGCGACGTGCCCTCGCTCGACGACGCGGTGGCGCTCGGCCTTCGCGCCCGGCTGTCGAGCCAGGGCATCACCGGCGTCTCCTATATCGAGTTGGACTTCGTCGCGGATCGGGGGGCGGCCGCCCCCACCGTCCCCTGGCAGCCGCGCTACCCCTGGGTTCCGGCGGTGCCCTCCACCGTCGCGCAGGTCCAGACGGCCGCGGAGAATGTGATGCGGCAGCTGCAGGACGTCGATTTCGCAGCGCTTTTCGCCACCATCAGCGGCCTGGCGACCGACCTGCGTGACCAGGTGAAGGGCGCGGAGCTGTCCCAGGTCGTGGGCGAGGCGACCGCCCTGCTGCGCGACATCCGCCGCATCGCCCAGGAGGCCGATCTCCCGGGCGCCGTCAGCGAAATCCGCGGCACCGCCGAGTCGCTCCGCGCGACCGTGTCCTCGGAAGAGGTCCGCGGTGCCCTGGCCTCCCTGGCGGCTGCCGCACAGGACCTGCGCCGCACCGCGGCCCGCCTGCCCGCCACCGTCGCCCAGCTTGAGGCCGGGGTGCGCGGCGTGCGCGGCACCACCGGCGACCTCCAGGCCGACCTGGCCCCCCTCCTGCGCGATCTGCGCGCCACCACGGCGAACCTGCGCGAAACGA
Organism: Roseococcus pinisoli; assembly: GCF_018413645.1. Lineage (GTDB taxonomy): Bacteria > Pseudomonadota > Alphaproteobacteria > Acetobacterales > Acetobacteraceae > Roseococcus > Roseococcus pinisoli. The sequence goes on along the minus strand of NZ_JAHCDA010000001.1, from coordinate 928,464 downwards.
CGGAGGCGCTGCGGCGCTCGCCGTCGCAAGCCATCCTGGGCGCCCCACCCCCGACCGGAGCCCGCCGATGAACCGGCGCTTTCTACTTGCCCTTCCGCTGCTGGCGGCCGGCTGCTCCGTGCTGCCGAGCCGCCCCTATCTGGAGACCCGGCGCTACGCGCTGGAGCCGCGCCGGCCGGCCGGGCCGCGCCTGTCCTCGCCCAGGGGCGCGATCCTGCTGCGCACTCTCCGCAGCGGGCCGGGCATGGAGGTGCGCGGGCTGCGCCGCGTGCGGCAGGACGGGACGCTCGACGTCGCCTTCTACGACGAATGGCTGGCCCCCCCGGCGGACCTCGTGGAAGCGGCGCTGCGCGAATGGCTCATCGCCTCCGGCACCTTCACCGCCGTGGCGGCCCCGGGCTCGCGCCTGTCCACGCCCTATATCCTGGAGGCCGAGCTGATCACCCTGCAGGCCGAGCCGGCCCAGGCCCGCGCCGGGATGACCGCGCTGCTGCTGGCCGAGGGCGTCGGCCTCGCCGATCCCCGTGTCCTGGCGCAGCGGCGCTTCGAGGTCACGACGCCGCTTCCCGCCGAGGCGACGCCGGCGGCGCAGGCGGCCGGCATGCAGGACGCACTGGGGCGCCTCTTCGGCGAGCTGGAGGGGTGGCTGGCTGCGAGCATTCCGGCCGAGGGCCGGCGGCGCTAGAGCCCTGCCCGATCGGATGGAAACATCCGGTCGGGTAACGAGGCTCGCAAGACAAAAGGCTGCAGAGCGCCGCCCGAGGGGTTATCCGCGCAGCGGGAGGCCCATGGCCTGCCGCGCGAAGCTGCGCTTGAGGAAGGGGATCCGGTTCACGGCCGCGATGCCCAGCCGCCGCGCCAGGCGCACCGGCCCGATATCGTTGGCGAAGAGCTTCTCCAGCACATGCGTCGCGCCGATCATCATCAGCGCGTCGGGCCGCCGCCGCGCCTGGTAGCGCGCCAGCAGCGCCGCAGACCCGGCGTCGGCGCCCGCCGCATGGGCCTCGGCCACCAGTTCCACCAGCGCCGTCACGTCGCGGAAGCCGATGTTCAGCCCCTGGCCGGCGATGGGGTGCATGCCATGCGCGGCGTCGCCCACCAGGGCCAGCCGGTCGGCGACGTAGCGGGTCGCGTGCATGGCCGTCAGCGGATAGTGCCAGCGCCGGCCGATCGGCTCGATGGCGCCGAGATGATCGCCGATGCGCCGGCGCAGCTCGCGGGAGAAGGCCTCGTCCGGCAGCGCCAGGAGCTTCGCGGCCGAGGCCCGCCGCTCCGTCCAGACGAAGGAGGAGGCGTGCGGCAGCACGCTGGTGCCGAAGCTGCCGAGGTCCGACAGCGGAAGCTGCGCGAAGGGGCCGGCCGGCAGGAAGAGCTCCAGCGCCCGGTTGTGGTGCGGATGCTCATGCGCGAAGGCGCCGACCATGCCGATCTGCCCGTAATCGTGCCGCGCCGTGCCGATGCCGGCCGCCTGGCGCTGCGGGCTGTTGCGGCCCTCGGCCCCCACCACCAGCTGCGCGCGGATCACGCGCCCATCGGCCAGGGTGACCTTGGCGCCCTCGGCCTCGCGGACGACCGTCGCGGTCATGGGGGCGAAGGCGTGGAGGTTTGCCATGCCGGGCAGCCGCGCATTCAGCGCCACGCGGAGCGCACGCGCCTCGACCATCCAACCGAAAGGCTCGCCGGCGACTTCGGCCGCGTCGAAATCCAGGTCGAGCCGGGACGGCGCTTCGCCCACGCGCCCGTCGGCGACCTTGATCCCCTCGATGGGGCAGGGCGTCGTCGGCAGCCTCTCCCAGATGCCCGCCTCGTCCAGCAGCCGCCGCGAGGCCAGGGCGATGGCATAGGCGCGCCCGTCGAAATGGCCGAGCTCCATGGGCGGCAGCGGCGCGGCGTCGATCACCGCGGCGGGCACGCCGCGCGCGGCCAGGGCGGCCGCGAGCGTCGCGCCCACGGGCCCCGCGCCGATGACGGCGACGACGACTTCGAGATCTGCGGAAGAGGATGCGGTCATGCCGGCATCCTACGCCATCCCGCGGCGGGCGCGGAGCCCGCGATGGCCGGCCAGCACAAGGCGGCGCGATTCTGATCCTGCCCGCCCGGAGGGCTGCCCAAAAAGAAGGCACACCCGTCGTTAAACGCCTCGTTCCCTTGGGTTTCGAAACTGGCACGGAACTTGAATAGGCATCCCGTGGTCAGCGGCCGTCCCGCCGCCGGCCGGATCATTGGAAGAGGCAGGCGGATGAAGCTCGTGATGGCAGTCATCAAGCCCTTCAAGCTCGACGAGGTGCGCGACGCGCTCACCCCGCTCGGCGTGCAGGGGCTGACCGTGACGGAGGTGAAGGGGTTCGGCCGCCAGAAGGGGCAGACCGAGATCTACCGGGGGGCGGAGTACCAGGTGAGCTTCCTGCCCAAGCTCAAGATCGAGGTCGCCGTCGACGACGCGCTGGCGGAGGCGGTGGTCGAGGCCATCGCCGGTGCCGCCCGCACCGGCAAGATCGGCGACGGCAAGATTTTCGTTCTCGACCTGGAGCGGGCGCTGCGCATCCGCACTGGCGAGACGGACGGATCGGCGCTGTGACCCGGCGCTTCGAACAACATCGGCGCGCGCCGTCGGGCGCGGTTTTGGGGAGATTACCGAACATGAAATCCTGGATGCGCGGCGCGCTCGGGGCCGCCCCGCTGCTGGCCCTCTCGATGCCGGCCTTCGCGCAGGACCCGAAGGTGGACACGGGCGACACGGCCTGGATGCTCATCTCCACGGCGATCGTCCTGATGATGACGATCCCGGGCCTCGCGCTGTTCTACGCGGGCATGGTGCGGAAGAAGAACGTCCTCTCCACGCTGGCGCAGTCCTTCGCCATCACGGCGCTGGTCTCCGTCCTCTGGGTCGTGATCGGCTACAGCCTCGCCTTCGGTGAGGGCGGTGCCTATATCGGCGACGTCTCCAAGCTGCTGCTCGGCGGCATCGCGGAGAATTGGGACAAGCCCTTCAGCCTCGGCTCGGGCCCCGACGCCGTGGCCTTCACCATCCCCGAGAGTGTGTTCGTGGCCTTCCAGGGCACCTTCGCGGTGATCACCGCCGCGCTGATCACCGGCGCCCTGGCCGATCGCATCAAGTTCTCGGCCCTCATGGTCTTCGTCGCGCTCTGGACGCTGCTGGTCTATTCGCCGGTCGCGCATTGGGTCTGGCACCCGAATGGCTGGATCTTCGGCCTCGGCGCGCTCGACTTCGCGGGCGGCACGGTCGTGCACATCAATGCCGGCGTCGCGGGCCTGGTCGGCGCGCTGATCCTCGGCAAGCGCGTGGGCTACGGCACGGAGAACCTCTCCCCCTACAACCTCGCCTTCGCGGTCATCGGCGCGGCGCTGCTGTGGGTGGGCTGGTTCGGCTTCAACGCGGGCTCGGCCGGCGGCGCGAGCGGCCGCGCGGGCATGGCCTTCCTGGTGACCAACACGGCGGCCGCCGCGGCGGCGCTGAGCTGGATGGTCGCGGAATGGGCCATCAAGGGTAAGCCCTCCGTGCTCGGCGTGATCTCGGGCGCGGTGGCGGGTCTCGTCGCCATCACGCCGGCGGCGGGCTTCGTGCTGCCGGGCGCTTCCATCCTGCTCGGCATCGTGGCGGGCCTGGCCGGCTTCTGGGGCGCGACGGCCCTCAAGCACTGGCTCGGCTATGACGACAGCCTGGACGCCTTCGGCGTGCACGGCGTCTGCGGCATCCTGGGCGCGCTGCTGACGGGCGTGCTGGCCTATGGCCCGCTCTCGGCCACGGAAGCGGCACCGGCCGGCGTGTCGGGCTCGATGGGCCAGCTGCTCATCCAGTTCCAGGCGGTGGCGGCGGTCTTCGTCTTCACGGCGGTGGCCACGGCCATCCTGCTGAAGGTCGTGGACGTGATCATCGGCCTGCGCGTGAGCGAGGAGGAGGAGCGCGAGGGCCTCGACGTCACGCAGCACGGCGAACGGCTGGGCTGAACCCTCCTACGAGGGAAAATCAGGCGCCGGGGGGAGACCTCCGGCGCCTTTTTCTTGCCGCTTGACCCGGCGCCCCGGGACGATCTTCACTGGGATCATGCGGGACATCGCGGCCCTTCCGAGGGGCGACGAAGATAGCTTGTGGGCCGTGGTGGCGACCGTGGGGCGCGCCAATCGCATCGCCGAGATTTTCCGCAGCCGGACCGCCGCCCTGGAGGACCGGGCGTGGCGCGCGCAGCAGGTGCGGGCCTATGAGGATTTCCTGCTCCGCTCGAAGCAGCCGCTGCCGCATTACTCGGTGGCGCCGATCCGTCGTTCCGACCTTCCGAAGAAATGGACGCCGCTGCCCGCGTTGGGTTTTTTGCGAGGGCAGTTCATCTGAAACGATGATTTAGAATAAATGTCGGAAACGAAAATTACATTTCCGCGTCTAATTCTACAGAAATTATATGACGGCGAAGGTCGTCTTTTTTGTTCCTACCTCCCGCATCTCTTATCCAAAATCTAATCTTGTGGACGTTCGGGGTATTTCCCTCGATCGAAATTTGTTCTGCGGACAGCGATGGGTGATCAAATTTTACTGTTAATTTCGGGGGGATTCGCATCGGAACTTCAGCAAAAACAATATATGATCCTGCCGCTTCTCGGTATATAGGAGGGGCGCCCTTGAGAATGCGCTTGTGAAACTCCAACTCCGCATGATCTATATTCACCTGTCGGTTATTATATTTTCCCGAATCTATATTCCCGACAACAAAATGGCCTGCCATTTCCGCTGGGATTTCTATATTAATTGGCTCGATTACGAGAGAATACAATTCATATTTTACAATAAGCGAATCAGAATTTTTAATATTTTCATTTGGCGAAAGAGAAAAACGAAAGGAAAATCTTCCTGTGTGGGTTGGCGGCACCATAATTGGCAAAATATTCGTTTTATCTATTTTCTCATAATATTTATCAAGTCTGCTTATACACGGAACAGAATAGAATCCGATTACGCTAAATTCAGTTAATTTATATAACGGATCAATGTATGTTATGTGTGGTTTTGACGTGCCATTTTTGTAGTAATTTACCTGTCCGGTGACATGGCAAGTAAATTTCCCATGATGGACTATTTCGCCGACTTTTTCTGGGTCTATTTCTATGTTTCCATGCCTTAAAGTTAATCCACCAGATTTTAGTGAGGGCTGACGATCAATAATTATCAATATCGAACCGTCAGGCCTCGCCTCAAGACGTAACAGACGATAATATATGTTTTCTTTTTTGAAGAATAATGGGTGTCGTAAACATTTATATTTTCTAATACATGTGCTGGCCGCCATTGATCGACAGCGTCGACCCCGTGACGAAATCCGCATCATCCGCGGTGAGGAACAGCACGCCGCGCGCGATGTCCTGCGCGGTGCCGAGGCGCCCGCGCGGGATGCGCGCGATGATCTTCTCCAGCACTTCCGGCGGCACGGCGCGCACCATCTCGGTATCGACGTAGCCGGGCGCGATCGCGTTCACGGTGATCTGCGCGCGCGCGCCTTCCTGAGCCAGCGCCTTCGTGAAGCCGTGGATGCCCGATTTCGCGGCGGCGTAGTTCACCTGGCCGTACTGGCCCGCCTGCCCGTTGATCGAGCCGATATTCACGATGCGCCCGAACTTGCGCGCGCTCATGCTGTCCCAGACGGCCTTGCAGAGATTGTAGCAGGAGCCGAGGTTGGTATCGATCACCTCGTCCCACATCTTGCGGTCGAGTCGCTTCATCACCGCGTCGCGCGTGATGCCGGCATTGTTCACCAGGATCTCGACCGGCCCGTGCTCGACCTCGATCTTCGCGATCGCCGCCACGCATTGATCGAAGTCGGAAACGTCGAACTTGATGCAGGGGATACCCGTGCGCTCGGTGAAGGCCTGGGCGGCGGCGTCGTTGCCGGCGTAATTCGCGACGACCTTGCGGCCTGCTGCCTGCAGGGCCTCGCTGATCGCAGCGCCGATGCCGCGCTGACCACCAGTCACCAATGCCACACGTACCATGTCGCGTTCCTCCCGCTCGATCGCGTGGCGAAGCCGCCTGTGTCGTTGCGCGATCTTACCTGCAAGCTGTAGCGAATGGCCTGCGGCGAAACCAGACATTCGTCGTGCGCTGCGGCGAGGACGGGACGCGGCGTCAATCCGCCGGTCGCCTCGGCATGGAAAGACGTTTTGATGACCTGCCCACGCACTGCCGCGCAGGCGTCACGCCGCGCGCATCATCCGCGCCGGAGCTGGAAGAGCGCCTGCTCCCCGAAGAGGTTGGCGAGGCGCACGGAGCGGCGCCACGGCGCCTTCAGCCCCTTCTCGTCCACGGCAAGCCAGTGCTCGATCACGTAGCCCTCCATCTCCGCCAGCGCGAGGAAGTCGAGGATGGTGCAGGGGTGGATGTTGGGCGTCTCGTACCAGGGGCGCGACCAGGTCTCGGTGTCCGGCATGCGGCCGCCGAAGAGCAGCTTCAGCCGCATCTCCCAATGGCCGAAATTGGGAAAGCTCACGATCGCGTGGCGGCCGATGCGCAGCATCTGGCGCAGCACCTCGCGCGGCTTCTCGACGGCCTGCAGCGTGCGGCTCAGCACGACGTAGTCGAAGGCCTGGTCGGGATAGAAGGCGAGGTCGTTGTCGGCATCGCCATGGATCACGGCGAGGCCCTGGGACACGGCTTCGGTCGCGGCCTGCATGTCGATCTCGATGCCGCGCGCATCCACGCCCTTGGTGGCGAGCTGCGCCATCAGCGCGCCGTCGCCGCAGCCGATATCCAGAACGCGGACATTGGGCGGAATCATCTCCGCGATGAGCCGCAGGTCGAGCCGCATGTTTTTCGCGACGTATTGGACGGGCGCCTCGGGCATTGGTCAGCGCGTCTCCGGCCAGATGTCGGCTTCCGTCCAGCCGAGCTCGGCGAAGTCGCCGGCGCGCAGCGGCGCCTCGCCAACCGAGAAGAACTCGTCGAGCTGCGGCGGCTTCACGGAAGTGCCGGAGAGCATGGCATGCACCTGCCCGCGATGATGGATGTCGTGCTCGAAGCAATGCAGCAGCAGCCGGTCCGCGCGCTCGCGCTGGATGCGCGTGCCGCGATGCACCTCGACGATGCGGCCGGGATCGTCCAGCGCCTCGCACCAGGCGAGGAGACGGCGGTCCAGCTCCCCTTGCGCGCGATGCAGCTCGGCCGCCGTCGCGCAGGGAAGCGGGTCGGCGAAGGCGGCGGGGCCGAGCGTGCCGCCCTCCATCGCGTCCACGTAGAAGCGGCCGACGACCAGGATGTGGTTCAGCGTCGCCTTGATGGAGGGGAAGAAGCTCGTGCGCGTCGCCTCGAACTCCTCTTGCGACAGCCGCGCGCAGGCCTTCAGCAGCCGGTGGTTCGCCCAGGCGTTGTTGCGCGCCTGGGCGGCGAAATAGACCGTTGCGGGATAGGCGCTCATACGCCCAGGGCCCGGGCTGCGCCGGCGAGAAAGCCGCCCATCGCGCGGTGGAATTCCGGCTCGTCGAGCAGGAAGGCGTCGTGGCCCTTGTCGGTCGGGATCTCGATGAAGCTGACCGGCGCCGCGGCGGCATTGAGCGCGCGGACCAGCGCGCGGCTCTCGCTCGTGGGGAAGAGCCAGTCCGAGGAGAAGCTCGCCACGAAGAAGCGCGTGGGCGTGTTGGCGAAGGCCGCGGTCACGCTGCCGTGCTCGTTCGCCAGGTCGAAATAGTCCATCGCACGGGTGATGGTGAGGTAGGAGTTCGCGTCGAAGCGGCGCACGAAGGTGCTGCCCTGGTGGCGCAGGTAGCTCTCGACCTGGAACACGTCCTCGAGGAAGGTCACCGCCGAGGCGCCCTGCAGCCGCCGCCCGAATTTCCGCGTGAGCGCGGCTTCGGAAAGATAGGTGATGTGCGCGACCATGCGCGCCACCGACAGGCCCTGGGCCGGGATGCGCCCGTCCTCCCAGTAGCGGCCGCCCTTCCAGTCGGGGTCGGAGTGGATGGCCGCGCGGCCCACCTCGTGGAAGGCGATGTTCTGCGCCGAATGATGCGTCGCGGCGGCGATGGGGGCGGCGGCGAAGACGGCCTCCGGATAGGTCGCCGCCCATTCCAGCACCTGCATTCCGCTCATGGAGCCGCCGATCACCGCCAGCAGCCGGTCGACGCCCAGCTTCTCCACCAGCTTCTTCTGCGCCCGGACCATGTCGCAGATGGTGACGCTGGGGAAATCCGTGCCCCAGGGGCGGCCCTGCGGCACGCCGTTCTCGTCCGTCATCTCCTCGCCCGGGCCGGTGGAGCCCATGCAGCCGCCCAGCACATTGGCGCAGATGACGAAGAAGCGGTCCGTGTCGACCGGCTTGCCCGGGCCCACCAGCGCCTCCCACCAGCCGCCCCGGCCGGTCAGCGGCTGGCGCTCGGCCACGTATTGGTCGCCGGTCAGCGCATGGCAGACCAGGACGGCGTTGCTCCGCGCGGCGTTCAGCGTGCCATAGGTCCGATAGGCGACGGAAAGGGGCCGCAGCACCGCGCCGCAATCCAGCGTGACCCCTTCGGGAAACACGGCCCGCTGATGCTCGATCACCGGAAAGGGGGCGGTCTGCTCCATGCCTGAGGGGAGATAAGGCCTGCCCCCGGGGGCCGCAACGTGTCGGCCGGGCCACACCTTCTGTCGTGGCGCCTTGGCGCGACGCGGCGGCGCGGCTATGCGTCATGTCACCCATGCCCGACGCCCCGACGCCCAGCGCGACCCCCCGCGACACCGCCCTCGACAACCTCGCCGCCGTGCGCGCGGAGATCGACGCGCTCGACGACGCCCTTCAGGATATCCTGATCCGTCGCTCCGAGGTGGTGCATCGCCTGGCCAGCGGCGGCGCGAAGCCCACGGGGACGGTGCTGCGCCCCGGACGCGAGGCCGCGATCCTGCGGCGCCTCCTCGGACGGCACAGCGGTCCCCTGCCGCCGACCGCCCTGGTGCGTCTTTGGCGTGAGCTCTTCGCCAGCTCCGTGGCTCAGCAGAGCCAGTTCTCGATCGCCCTGCCCGCCGATCCGGCCCTGGGCCGGCTGGCGGCGGAGCATTTCGGCGTCAACACGCCGCAGCGCCAGCACCCCTCGCTCCACGCGGCCCTCGCCGCCCTTGGCTCCCGGGATGCGAGCATCGCCATCCTTCCCTGGCCACATGAGAGCGACCGCAACGCCGAGGAATGGTGGGCGCATTTCGACCCCACGCACCTCTCGGTGATCGCCCGCCTGCCCTTCTACAGCGACCGCGAGCCGCCGCTGGAGGCCGCCGTGATCGGCCTGCACTCGGCTGATCCTTCCGGCCATGACGCCACGCTGCTGCGCCTCGAGGTCCAGGGCGAGCCGAGCCGGGCCGCGCTGGCGACCCTCTCGGGCACCGGGCGCGTCGTCGCCATGCGGCGCGAGGAAGGCTTCACCCGCGCGCTGATCGAGACCATGGGCGAAGCCCCGCCCGACGCCGTCATCCTCGGCCGCTATGCCGTGCCCGAACGAGGAGCGAAGACATGAACGCCCTTAACCCCCGTCCCTCCATCCTCTCGATCGAGCCCTATATCGGCGGCGAGTCGAAGATCCCGGGCGTGAACCGGATCGTGAAGCTCTCCAGCAACGAGGGCGCCTTCGGGCCGCCGCCGGCCGCCATGGAGGCCTATGCGGCCCTGGCGAAGGAGCTGCACCGCTATCCGGACGGCAATGCGACGGCGCTGCGCGAGGCCATCGGCGCGCGCTTCGGCCTCGACCCCGCCCGCATCGTCTGCGGCAACGGCTCGGACGAGCTGCTGGCCTATCTGATCCTCGCCTATGGCGGCGAGGGCACCGAGCTGATCATGTCGGCCCACGGCTTCACCATGTACGACCTGACCGGCCGCTATGCCGGCTGCCAGGTCATCAAGGTGCCCGAGAAGAACCTCACCGCCGATGTGGACGGGATCCTCGCCGCGGTCGGCCCGCGGACGCGCATCGTCTGCCTGGCCAACCCGAACAACCCGACCGGCACGCTGCTGCCCAATGCCGAGGTGCGCCGCCTGCGCGCCGGCCTGCGCGGCGATATCCTGCTGGTGCTGGACGCGGCCTATGCCGAATACGTGACCGAGCCGGACTTCGATCCCGGCCAGGCCCTGGTGGATGCCAGCGGCAACACGGTCATGACGCGCACCTTCAGCAAGATCTTCGGCCTCGGCGGCGCGCGGCTCGGCTGGGCCTATATGCCGAAGCAGGTCATGGACGTGGTCGGCCGCATCCGCGGGCCCTTCAACGTGAACGCCCCGGCCCAGGCCGCCGGTATCGCGGCCCTGGCGGAGAAGGGCTGGCTCGAGAAGTCGGTCGCGCACAACACCGAATGGCGCGGCAAGCTCAGCGCGGCGCTGGAGGCGGCGGGCATCAAGGTCTGGCCAAGCCACTGCAACTTCTTCCTGGCCGATTTCGGCGCGCCGGAGAAGGCGAAGGCGGCCGATGCCTATCTGCGTCAGCGCGGCCTGATCGTGCGCGCCATGGGCGCCTACGGCCTCGCCCAGTGCCTGCGCATCACCGTGGGCACCGCCGAGGAATGCACCCTGGTCGCGGAGGCGCTGACGGCCTTCATGCGCGATGGGGGCTGAACCCCTCTTCGACCGGCTCTGCCTGATCGGCGCGGGCCTCATCGGCGGTTCCATCGCCCGCCGCGCGCGGGAGACGGGCGCCATCGCCCGCGAGGTCGTGGTCAGCGCCCGCAGCGCCAGCACCCTGGCCCGCGTGCGTGAGCTCGGCTTCGCGGACCGCGTGGAGGAAGATCCGGCCCAGGCCGTCGAGGGTGCCGACTGCGTGATCCTCTGCGTGCCCGTCGGCGCCTATGCCGGGGTGATGGCGCAGATCGCGCCGCACCTGAAGCCGGGCGCCATTCTCAGCGACGTGGGCTCCACCAAGGGCTCCGTCCTGCGCGACCTGCAGCCGCTGCTGCCCGAGGGCGTGCACCTCGTCCCCGCCCATCCCATGGCCGGCACCGAGTTCTCCGGCCCGGATTCCGGCTTTTCCGCCCTCTTCGAGGGCCGCTACACCATCCTGACACCGCCCGAGGGCACCGACCCGGCCGCCATCGCCACGCTGCGCGAGATGTGGCACCGCTGCGGCGCCATGATCGAATGCATGGACGCGGCGACGCATGACAAGGTCGTGGCCATCGTCTCGCACCTGCCGCACCTCATCGCCTTCACCATCTGCGGCACGGCCGACGACCTCTCGGAAGAGACGCGCGAGAGCGTGCTGAAATTCGCCGCCTCCGGCTTCCGCGACTTCACGCGCATCGCCGGCAGCGACGTGGCCATGTGGCGCGACGTCTTCCTGAACAACCGCCCGGCGGTGCTGGAGATGCTGGCTCGCTTCACCGAGGACGCGCAGGCTTTCGGTCGCGCCATCCGCTGGGGCCAGGAGGACTTCATCGTCGACCGCATCGAGCGCGGCCGGAAGATCCGCAAGGAACTGATCGAGCACAAGCAGGCCTGAGGCCCGGCGCAGGTTCTTCCTGCGCCGGCGGGCGCCGAAGCCCATATCCTGCGGGAAACAGCCGACGGTTCCCGCCGATGCCCCACTCCCATTTCACCGCCGAGGACAGGGCGGAGCTCCTGGCGCTGCGCGCCCAGCGGCCGGCCCGCAGCCTGCGCCCGCCCGGCTCCAGCACCGGCCAGCGCGTCGCCGACTGGGTGGCGGCAACCGTTGGTTCCTGGCGCTTCATCATCATCCAGAGCGGTCTGTTGGTGGTCTGGATCGTGCTGAACGTCACGGGATACGTCCTGCGATGGGATCCCTACCCGTTCATCCTGCTGAACCTCGCCCTGTCCTTCCAGGCGGCCTACACCGCGCCCATCGATCATGATGAGCCAGAACCGGCAATCGGAGATCGACCGCCGGAACGCCGAGTTCGACTACAAGGTGAACGTGAAGGCCGAGCTCGAGATCGAGGCGCTGCACGCGAAGCTTGATTCGCTCCGCGAGCAGGAGATCGTGAAGATGCTGGCGATCATCGAGAAGCTCTCCGCCCATCTGACGGAGCATCGCGCGGGAGAGGAATGATCCCGGCGGAGACGGAGCGCCTAGGCGCTCCGCGTCGCGGTCAGGCGCCAGGTCGGGTCCTTCTGGGACACGTCGCGCTGGAAGGTCCAGATATCGACCACCTCGGTCACCGCATCGGCGCCGGCGACGATCTCCTGGTTGCGCGTGGTGATGTTCACCTGGTCGGAGACGAAGCGCACCGTCACCTCGGCGACATTGCCGTTCAGCGCCGCGTCCTCGACGCCGATCTCCTGCATGGCGCGGATCTCGGTGCGCTGCTGCTCGCCCGCATTCTCGCGGGCCGTCACTGCCTGCTCGAAGCCGGCATAGGTGTCGTCGGAGAGCAGGCTGCGCAGGGTCTGGCGGTCGCCCTGGGCGAAGGCCGAGACGACCATGCGGAAGGCACCCTCGGCGCCGTCCAGGAAGGCCTCGGCGTTGAAGGCGGGATCGGCCGCGGCGATGCGTGACAGGTTCTGGCCCGCGGCGCTCGACGTGGGCGGCACGACGCGGCGTGCGCCATCCGTCCGCGGCAGCGGCACGATATCGTCGTTCACGTTCTCGACGCGGGTGGAACGAGCCTCCGGCACGCCAGGCGCGGCCGGCGGACGCTCATAGCCCTGGCGCTTGCCCAGCACGCTGCGCAAGCGCAGGACCAGGAAGGCCGCGACCATCGCGAACAAGATCAGATCGATGGGAAAACCGCCCTGCATCAACACCTCCAGGCTTCTCTACTTAGGCGGTGCATGGCCCCGCTGCAATGTCTCGTTGGGTAAAGACCCGCTTGCCCACTCCCCGGATCACCGGCTACGCCTCGGAGCATGATCTTCCTGCGCCACGGACAGAGCGAGTTCAACCTCCACTTTTCGGCGACCCGGGTCGACCCCGGAATCGTCGATCCCCGGCTGACGCCGCTGGGCCATGAGCAGGCGGCGCAGGCCGCCGAGGTGCTGGCCGGGCGCGATATCCGCCGGATCATCGTCTCTCCCTACACCCGCGCGCTCGAAACCGCGACGCCGATCGGCCGCCGGCTGGGCCTGCCGCTCACGGTGACGCCGACGGTGCGCGAGCGCTACGCCTTCGTCTGCGACGTCGGCTCGCCCATCAGCCAGCTCCGCGCCGACTGGCCGGACGTGGCCTTCCACGCCCTCGACGAGGTGTGGTGGCCCGCCATCGAGGAGCCGCAGGAGCAGATCATGGAGCGCGCGGCCCTGTTCCGGGCCGAGATGGCGGCGCTGGACGACTGGGCGCACACGCTGGTCGTCTCGCATTGGGGCTTCATCCTTGCCTTCACCGGCAAGTCGGTGACGAATGGCGAGATCCTCGAGGCCGACCCGACCATCGGCCCGCCGCGGGAGCTCGCCTGGCGGCACTGAGGCGCCGAGCCCGCCACAGGGCGCGCGCCTGACGGCCCGCCCCGCTGGCGGCGCGGGGAAGCTTGGCTAAGCTGCGGCCATCAAGGGGTTCCGCACTTGCCGCTCTGGGTCTTCATCACCCTCTCCGCCGCGCTGTTCCAGTGCTGGCGCACCGCCCTCCAGCAGCGCCTTCGCGGCCAGCTTTCCCTCAATGGGGCGGCGGTCGTACGCTACCTCTACGGCGTGCCCTTCGGCCTCATGATCCTGCTGACCTACTGGCTGATCATGGGGGGAAGCTTCGGGCCGGTGAACCTCGGCTTCATCGGCCTCTGCGCCCTGGCCGGCATCGGGCAGATCTTCGGCACCAACCTGCTGATCTCCTCCTTCGGTCCGCGCGGCTTCGCCGTGGGCACGGCCTATTCGAAGACGGAGGCGGTCCAGGCCGCGGTCATCGCCGTCATCCTGCTGGGCGAGGTGCTTCCCGCCCTCTCCTGGCTCGGCATCGCGGTCAGCCTCTCGGGCGTGATGTATCTGAGCCTGGCGGGGCGCGGCCTGAAGGGGGCGGATATCCTGCGGGCCACGACGCAGCCGGCGGCGCTCTGCGGCATCGGCGCGGGCTTCTGCTTCGCGCTGACCTCGATCTTCATCCGCAAGGCGAACATGACCCTGCCGGGCGAGGATGCGATCCTGAAGGCGCTCTTCTCGGTCGTGGTTACCAACGTCATCCAGACGCTGCTGCAGGGCGGCTGGCTCCTGCTCCGCGAGCCGAAGCAGCTGCTGGCCGTCTTCCGCACCTGGCGGAACTCGATGCAGGTCGGCGCGCTGTCGGCCTTCGGCTCCAGCTGCTGGTTCGTGGGCTTCTCGCTGGCGCCGGTCGCGATGGTGCGCGCGGTGGGCCAGTCGGAGATCATCTTCACCTTGCTGTTCAGCCGCTTCTTCCTCGGCGAGCGCCTGAAGACGAAGGACGTGCTGGGTGCGCTGACCCTGGTTTCCGGCGTGGTGCTGGTGCTGGTCGGCGCCCTCAGATGAAGGCGGCGCGGCGCTGCGGGTCGCGGATATCCCCGAGTTTCGGAAAATCGCATGCCGCTGAATGGGTCGCCGGCGCGTTCTACCCGGTGAGGGGCTCCCCCTCCCTCGGAGACGTCCATGAAGATCGCCCAGATCGCCCCGCTCGCCGAGGCATGCCCCCCCAAGTTCTACGGCGGTACCGAACGGATCGTCGCCTACCTGACCGACGAGCTCGTCCGGCAGGGACATGAGGTGACGCTCTTCGCGAGCGGTGATTCCAGGACGAATGCGACGCTCGTGCCCTGCACGGAGATGGCGCTGCGGCTGAACCCGGCGGTCAAGGACTTCATTCCCTACCACGTCCTCATGCTGGAGGAGGTGCGGAAGCGCTTCGACGATTTCGACGTGCTGCACTTCCACACGGACATCTTCCACTACCCGCTGATCCGCGACTTCGCGGACCGCACCCTGACCACGCTGCACGGTCGCCTCGACATGCCGGACCTGCAGCCCTTCTTCCGCACCTTCTCCGAGGTGCCGCTGGTCTCCATCTCGGACGACCAGCGCCGTCCGATGCCGCCGGTGAACTGGGCTGGCACCGTCTATCACGGGCTGCCGGCCGACCTGCTGCCCTACAAGGCGCGCGGGGCGGGCGGCTACCTCGCCTTCCTGGGCCGTATCTCACCCGAGAAGCGGCCGGATCGCGCCATCGAGATCGCCGCGCGATCGGGGCAGGAGTTGCGCATCGCGGCCAAGGTGGACCGGGTGGACCAGGCCTATTGGGACGAGACGATCGCGCCGCTCATCGCCGCGCATGACAACGTCCATTACATCGGCGAGATCAACGAGCAGCAGAAGGCTGAGTTCCTCGGCAATGCGCGCGCGCTGGTCTTTCCCATCGACTGGCCAGAGCCCTTCGGCCTCGTGATGATCGAGGCCATGTCCTGCGGCACGCCGGTCATCGCCTTCAACTGCGGCTCCGTGCCCGAGGTCATCGACCACGGCATGTCGGGCTTCATCGTGAACGGCATGGACGAGGCGGTGGAGGCGGTCGGGCAGCTCGACCATATAAGCCGTTCCCAGGTCCGGGCCTGCTTCGAGGAGCGCTTCTCGGCCTCGCGCATGGCGTCTGACTACGTGCGCATCTACCGCGATCTCGCGGGTGCCCGGCGCAACGCGGCACGGCTCCGGCGCCTGAGGGGCGACGATCTCGACCTGCAGGTCGTCGCCTGAGCGGCCCCGTGAACGAAAAAGGCAGCGGCGAGACCGTCGCGCAGGGCGGCCCTCCCGCCAATGCCTCGCCGGTCGCGCAGTTCTTCGTCCCCGCCGCCGCTTCCCTGCAGGAGCGGCGCCCGCGGATCCTGAAGCATGACGACACCTTCGCGCTCTTCGACCACAATGGCGATGCGCATGCCGGGCCCGGTAGCCCGGAGGGCGTCTATCACCGCGACACGCGGCACCTGTCCCACCTCTACCTCACGCTCGACGGCGCGCGGCCCATGTTGCTGAGCTCCACGCTGCGGGAGGACAACGCCACCCTCACCTGCGACCTCACCAATCCCGATCTCTTCGATGCCAATGGGGCGATGGTGCTGGGCCATGACCTCGTTCATCTGCGGCGCTCCCGCTTTCTCTGGAACGCGACGAGCTTCGAGCGGCTGGTACTGCGCAACTACGACGAGGAGACGCGCAAGGTCTCGGTCGAGCTCGCCTTCGAGGCGGACTTCGCCGACCTCTTCGAGGTACGGGGCACGGCGCGGGAGAAGCGCGGCGAGATGCACGCGCCTGAGGTCAGCGGCAACCACGTCACGCTGAGCTACACCGGCCTCGACAAGGAGCGGCGAACGACGCTGCTCGCCTTCGATCCCCTGCCCACGCGCCTCACGGGAAACCGCGCCGTCTTCGAGATCGAGCTGGCGCCGCGCGCGACCCAGGCGCTTTTCCTGGAAGTGGATTGCGGCTCGGAAGGGCTGCGCAACCTGCCGCCCCGGCGCGCTTTCTTCACCGGCCTGCGCGACGCGCGGCGCGCGCTGCGCAACGCTTCCTCGCGCGCTGCATCGATCGTCAGCTCCAACGAGATCTTCAACGAGGCGGCGCGCCGCTCCGTCGCGGACCTCTACATGCTCATGACCGAGACGCCGGAGGGGCCCTACCCCTATGCCGGCATTCCCTGGTTCAGCGCCGTCTTCGGCCGCGATGCGATCATCACGGCGCTGGAAACGCTGTGGATGGACCCGGCCATCGCCCGCGGCGTGCTGGGGCATTTGGCGGCGAACCAGGCCACGGCGGTCGATCCGGCCGCGGACGCGGAGCCGGGGAAGATCCTGCACGAGGTGCGGCACGGCGAGATGGCCCAGCTCGGCGAGGTGCCCTTCCGCCGTTACTACGGCAGCGTCGATTCCACGCCGCTCTTCGTCATGCTGGCCGGCGCCTATCTGCGGCGCACGGCCGATCTGGTGACGGTACGGCGGATCTGGCCGAACCTGCAGGCCGCCCTGTCCTGGATCAGCGACTACGGCGACCGCGACGGCGACGGCTTCGTCGAATACGGGCGCCAGACGGATGACGGCCTGATCAACCAGGGCTGGAAGGACAGCCACGATTCCGTCTTCCACGCGGATGGCACGCTCGCGAAGGGGCCTATCGCGCTGGCAGAGGTGCAGGCCTATGTCTACGGCGCCTGGCAGTCGGCCGCCGAGATCGCGCATCGGCTGGGCTTCGCTGATCTCGCTGCGGAGTACGAGGGCTTGGCGGCGAAGTTGCGCAAATCCTTCGACGCGCATTTCTTCGACAAGGCGCTGGGCACCTACGTCATCGCACTGGACGGGCAGAAGAAGCCGTGCCGCGTGCTGACCTCCAATGCCGGGCACGTCCTGCTCACCGGCCTCGCCCTGCCGGAGCGCGCGAAGTCCGTGGTCGACACGCTGATGTCGCCCTGCTTCTTCTGCGGTTGGGGCGTGCGGACGGTGGCGGCGACGGAAGCGCGCTACAATCCGATGAGCTACCACAACGGCTCGGTCTGGCCGCACGACAATGCACTGATCGCGGCGGGCTTCGCGCGCTACGGCTTCAAGCGCGAGGCGGTGAGGATCTTCGAGGGCATGTTCGGCGCCTCGACCTATATCGACCTGCGCCGGCTGCCCGAGCTCTTCTGCGGCTTTCCGCGGCAGCGCACCCAGGGGCCGACCTTCTATCCCGTGGCCTGTGCGCCGCAGGCCTGGGCGGCGGGGGCGCCCCTGTTGATGATGCAGGCTTGCCTCGGCCTCGGCTTCGACCCCGAGCAGTCGCGCATCACTTTCGAGGAACCCGCCTTGCCGGATTTCCTGGATGAGGTGACGCTGCGCAACCTCGCCATCGACGGCCGGTCGGTCGACGTCAATCTGCGGCGCTCCGGCACGCAGGTGTTGGTCGACGTGACGGACCGGCGGGGGCCGATCCGCGTGATGGCGACGAGCTGAGGGGGGCGCTGCCCCCCTCGTTTCCGTTCAGCGGAAGAGGCTGAGGATCTGCTCCGGCTGGACCTCTTCCAGCGTCTTCGGGGACCATTCGGGCTTGCCGTCCTTGTCCACGAGCACGCTGCGCACGCCCTCGCGGAAGTCGGGATGGTCGTGCACCACGCTGCGCGTCAGCTTCAGCTCCTCGTCGAGGCAGCCGCGCAGGTCCAGCTTGGCGCCGCGGCGCAGCAGCTCCAGCGAGACGCTGAGGCTGGTCGGCGACATGCGGCGCAGGGTCTTGATCTGGGCGGCGGACCACTCGGTGTCCTCAGCCTCCAGCGCATCGATGATGCCGAGCATGCTGTCCATCGAGAAGCAGCGGCCGATGGCTTCCATGTGCGGGGCGAAGCTGGGCTCCGGCGCCGGCTCGGCGAACTGGTCGACGACCTTGGCGTCGCCGGTCTCGACCAGGGCGGCGCGCAGCGCGGCCATCTTCTCGCGCGGGACGAAATGGGTGGCGAGGCCGGCATGCACCGCATCGGCGCCGCTCAGCCGCGCGCCGGTCAGCGCGAGCCAGGTGCCGACCGAGTTGGGCAGGCGCGGCAGGATGTAGCTGGTGCCGACATCGGGGAAGAGCGCGATGGCGGTCTCCGGCATGGCGAGCAGCGCGTGCTCGCTCACCACGCGCGGGCCGTTATGGATGGCGAGGCCGATGCCGCCACCCATGCAGACGCCGTCGATCAGCGAGACCCAGGGCTTGGGGAAGAGGGCGATGCCCTCGTTCACCGCATATTCCTCGGTGAAGAAGGCGGCGACCGGCGCGCGGTCGCCGGCGATGGCCGCCTCGCGGACGGCGCGCACGTCGCCGCCGGCGCAGAAGGCCCGGCCACCCGCGCCCTCGAGGATGACCAGCTTGACCGAGGCGTCGTCCTTCCACTCGGCGATGGCCCTGGCGAAGTCCCGGATCATGCCGATATCCAGCGCGTTCAGGGCCTTGGGCCGGTTCATCAGGAGAGTGCCGGCGGCGCCTTCGCGGTTCAGGATCAGGCTGGCTTCGCTCATCTTGGGTCCTCGGAATGTGGTTTGCCCGCCGGTAGCGCGGGGGGGCGGGCGTGGCAAGCCGGCCCGGCCATCCGGGATTTAACCCGGGATGCCGCCCTGGGCCGTCTATAGGTGTTTCGCTGGCAGGCCTCGGTGCCGCCCCTCAAGCAGGAGACGAGATATGAGCATCCTTCGACGCCGCGGACTGCTTCTCAGCGCGGCTGGACTTGGCCTTGCCGCACTGTCCCGCCCCTCCTTCGCGCAGGCGCCGACACCGCCCTCCGGGCCCTTCACCCTGCCCCAGCTCGGCTATGGCTTCGACAAGAACGAGGCCGCCATCGACGCGCGCACGATGGAGCTGCATTGGCGCTTCCACCACCAGGCCTATGTCAACGGCCTGAACGCCGCCGTCGCCGGCCAGGACGCCCTGGCGCGCCTGCCGCTGGACGAGCTGGTGATGCAGGTGAGCCAGGCGCCCGAGGCGCTGCGCACCCGCCTGCGCAACTTCGGCGGCGGCCATGCCAACCACACGATGTTCTGGGAGATCATGGGCGGCGCTGGCGGCGAGCCCACGGGCCCGCTGAAGGCCGCCATCGACCGCGACCTGGGCGGCTTCGGCGACTTCAAGAACCGCTTCAATGCCGCGGCGATGGGCGTCTTCGGCTCGGGTTGGGCCTTCGTCACGGTGACGCGCGAGGGCCGGCTGGCGCTGACGACGAAGCCGAACCAGGACAGCCCGCTGATGGACGGCCAGCGCGCGCTGATGGGCAACGACGTCTGGGAGCACGCCTACTACCTGCGCTACCAGAACCGCCGGAACGAATATGTCGGCAAGTGGTGGGATGTGCTGGACTGGGCGAAGATCGGCGCACGCTACCAGGCGGCGACGGCGGGCACGCTGAAGGTCTGACCCCTCGCAGGCAGGCGGCCAGAGCGCGTAGCCCTGGCCGGTGAAGGGGGCCTGAGCCCCCTTTCTTCTTACTTCGCCTTCCAGGCGGTGAAGTGCGGCGCTTCCTTGCCGATCCGGTTCTCCATCTTCACCAGGCAGCCGGCCTTGCCGACGGCGGCGAGGAACTCGCCCCAGGCGGGGTCGGCCGCCATGGCGGTGCGGCGCTGCTCGCGGTCGCCCTGGTCCTTATAGGCCCAGAGATGGACGACGGTGTTCAGCTCGCCCTCCACGGTCGTGTACCAGCCCAGGCAGTTCTCCAGATACTTGGTCTGCAGCGGCCAGGCCTTCTCCTCGTAGAGCTTCACGAACTCATTCATGCGGTTCGGCAGGCAGGTGTAGATGCGGATGTCGACGATCATGTGACGGTTCCCCGGTGGAAAGCGCGCATCATCCCCGGCACGCGGGTCCTGTCTACTCCGCCCCCGGCCGAGGCGGTCAGCCAGGCAGGGAATAGTCCTTGAACTGCCGCTTCAGCTCCGCCTTCCACAGCTTGCCCGTGGCCGTCAGGGGCAGCGTCTCCACGAACTCCACGCGGTCGGGCATCCACCATTTCGCGACCTTGCCCTCCAGCACCGCCAGGATGCTCTCGGCCGTGGGCTCCGTGCCCGGCCGCGCCACGACCAGCAGCAGCGGCCGCTCGTCCCATTTCGGGTGATGCACCGGGATGGCGGCGGCCAGCGCCACGTCCGGATGTGCCAGCGCCAGGTTCTCGAGCGTGATGGAGCTGATCCATTCGCCGCCCGACTTGATGACGTCCTTCGCGCGATCGACGATCTCGATCTCCCCCAGCGCGTCGATCGTCACCACGTCGCCGGTGCGGAACCAGCCATCGGGCGTGAAGGCCGGGTCGTTGTCGCGGTGGAAGTAGCTGCCGGCGACCCAGGGGCCCTGGACCTCCAGCTCGCCGAAGGCCACGCCGTCCTCCGCGATGGGCTGGCCGTCGCCATCCAGCACGCGGAAATCCACGCCGAAGAGGGCACGGCCCTGCTTGCGGCCGTAGTCGAGCTGGCGGTCTTCGTCCCAGCCGGCATTCTCGGGCTTGAGCGCGTTGAGGCTGCCGAGCGGACTCATCTCCGACATGCCCCAGGCATGCAGGATCGGCACGCCGTATTCCTTCAGGAAACCCGCCGTGACCGCGACGGGCAGCGCCGTGCCACCCACCACCAGCCGCGGCGGCTTCGCGAAGCGGCGGGAGGGATCCTCGCGCAGCCATTGCAGCATCAGCGTCCAGATCGTCGGCACGCCGGCGGAGAAGGTGACACCCTCGGTCTCGAACAGCTTGAACAAGCTGGCGGGATCCAGCTTCGGCCCCGGCAGCACGAGCGAGGCGCCGGCCATGGGCGCCGCATAGGGAATGCCCCAGGCGTTCACGTGGAACATGGGCACCACCGGCATCGCCACATCCACCGCCGCCAGCGCGAAGGCGTCGGGCTGGATGGCGCCCATGGCGTGCAGCACGGTGGAGCGGTGCGAGTAGAGCACGCCCTTCGGCATGCCCGTCGTGCCCGAGGTGTAGCAAAGCGAGGAGGCGGAGCGCTCGTCGAAGGAGGGCCAGGTGTAGTCGCCCGATTCCGCGGCGCAGAGCGCGCCCTGCTCCAGCACTTCCACGGGCAGGTCCGGCACGGCGGCGGGACGCATCAGCACGACGGCGCGCACCGAGGCGGGCAGGCGACCGGCCACCGCCACCAGCGCCGGCAGCACCGCGGGGTCGACGAAGACCAGGACGTCCTGCGCATCCTCGAGGATATAGGCGATCTGGTCGGCGAAGAGGCGCGGATTGACCGTGTGCAGCACCGCGCCCATGCCCGAGACGGCGTAGTAGAGCTCGAGGTGCTCGCGGGAGTTCCAGCCGAGCGTCGCGACGCGGTCGCCCGGCTTCACGCCGAGGCGCGTCAGCGCCTGGGCCAGCCTGGCGGCGCCGAGGGCGACGTCAGGCCAGCCTGCGCGGCTCGCAACGCCTTCCGGATCGACGGAGACGATCTTGGCGCCACGATGATGCCGCGCCGCGTGGCGCAGGATCGACGAGACGAGGAGCTGGTGCTCCTGCATCAGGCCGCGCATGTGAACCTCCCTGAAAGTCCTTTGTTGGGAGCATCATGGCGGCCCGATGGGGCGAAAGCTAGCGCCGCGGCGCCATCTCGCGGTCCATGATCACCTGGCCGCCGGTGGTGATCTGGCCGCGCGTGAAGTTCATCGGGCCGATGGCGGTATCAGGCACGCCCGACGAGCCCGGCGAGGTGTCGAGCGAGTCGCAGGCGCCGAGCGCGAGGGCCAGCAGCAGGGGAAGGGCAAATTTCATCGCAGTCTACTCCGCACGAAGGTTGGCGCTGCGGATCAGGTCGCCCCACATGGTGGTCTCGCGGGCGAGCAGGTCACGCAGATAGGCGGCGTCGCCGGTGACCAACTCTACACCCTGCTCCGCCATCCGGGAACGCAGGGCGGGATCTTCCGTCGCGGCGTTCAGCGCGGCGCTCAGCTTCCGGACCACGGGCTCCGGCGTGCCGACGGGCGCGAAGAGGCCCTGCCAGAACACCGCCTCGAAGCCGGGCACCGTATCGGCGACGGGCGGCAGGTCCGGCACCAGCGTGTTGCGCGTGGTGGAGGAGATGGCGAGGCCGCGTGTCTGGCCCTCGCGCAGCGTCGGAATCGCCTCCAGCAGGGCCTGGAACATCGCGTGGATGCGGCCGGCGCGCAGCTCGATCAGCGCGGGCGTGCCGCCGCGGAAGGGAACGTGCACCACGTCGAGATTGGCGCGGGAGGCGAGCAGCGCCTGCGCCAGGTGGTTCACCGCGCCCGTGCCGCTGCTGCCGAAATTCACCTTGCCCGGATTGGCGTGGCAATAGGCGATGAACTCCGCCGTGTTGCGCACCGGCAGGCTGGGATGCACATGCAGCGCGAAGGCCGAACGGAAGATCATGCCGACGGGCACCAGCTCGCGCATCGGCTCACGCGGGGTGAGGCTGGGCTGCAGCCCCGGATTGATCGCGAGGGTCGAGGTGCCCATCAGCAGCGTGTAGCCATCGGGCCGCGCCTGCGCGACGTAGGTATTGGCGACGGCGGTGGCGGCGCCCACGCGATTCTCGATCACCACGGGCACGCCGAGCTCGCGCCCCATCCGCTCGGCGACGGCGCGACTCGTGACGTCTGTGACGCCGCCCGGCGCGTAGCCCGAGGCGATGGCGACGGCGCGCGAGGGGTAGGCTTCCTGCGCCGAGGCAGGCAAAGCGAGCAAAGCGGGCGCGGCCAGCAGGGCGCGGCGTGAATTCATGGCCATCCTCCAAGTGTCTTCTTGCGGCGGAGGGTGTCTGTCATCAGGCCTCCGCGCAACTGCCATCTGGATGAAACACAAGGCGTCTAAGCCCCGCGCCATGCGATGGGGGACCCGATGCTCGAAATCCAAGGCCTGACGCGCCGCTTCGGCCAGAAGAAGGCCGTGGACGGCGTTTCCCTGCAGATACCCGCGGGCCAGATGGTCGGCGTGATCGGGCGTTCGGGCGCGGGCAAGTCCACCCTGCTGCGGCTCCTCAACCGCCTGGCCGAGCCCAGCGAGGGGCGGATCCTCTTCAACGGGAAGGACGTGACCGCGCTGCGCGGCCGCGCTCTGCGCGACTGGCGTACCGACTGCGCGATGATCTTCCAGCAGTTCAACCTGGTGCAGCGCCTCGACGTGCTGACCAACGTGCTGATCGGCCGGCTGAACCACCGGCACGGCATGATGGCGAAGATCGGCTCGCTGCTCTGCCATTTCTCGCCGGAGGAGCGCGCGATGGCCCTCGCCGCGCTGGACCGCTTCGACCTGCTGTCCACCGCGCTCCAGCGCTCCGACACGCTGTCGGGCGGGCAGCAGCAGCGCGTCGCCATCTGCCGCGCGCTGATGCAGCAGCCGCGCCTTCTTCTCGCCGATGAGCCGATCGCCAGCCTCGATCCGCGCAACGCGCGCACGGTGATGGACGCGCTGACGCAGGTGAACCGCGACGGCATCACCGTTCTGGTGAACCTTCATCACCTCGATACCGCGCGCGAATATTGCGACCGCGTCGTGGCGATGCAGCAGGGCCACGTCGTCTTCGACGGCCCGCCTTCCGAGCTGAACTCGGCCCGCATCACGCAGATCTATGGCCTCACCGAGGCCGAGTTCCAGGCGGAGGCCGCCGCGGCCGTGAACGCCCGTTCCGAATTCGAGTTCCCGCGCCAGCCGGCGCTGGCCTGACCCTGCTCACGGAGAGCCGATCATGATCAATCGCCGCTATCTCGGGGCGCTCGTCCTCGGGGCCCCCGTCGTCGCCGCAAGCCTGGCACGGGCGCAGACGGCCGCCCCGGCCGCCCAGCCGGCGCTGCGCCGCACGGCCGACAACATCCCCATGCCGGCCGCCGGCCGGCGCGCCTGGGCCGACCAGGTGCCGGCCCTGCGCATCGGCCTGCTCGGCGGCGAGAACGAGGCCGACCGCCTCGGCCGCTTCGGCGCCTACCAGAACCTGCTGCAGGAGACGTTTCAGGTTCCCGTGCGCCTCTTTCCCGCGAGCGACTACTCCGGCGTCCTGCAGGCCTTCTCGGCCAAGCAGATCGAGATGTCGTCGCTCGGCGCCTCCGGCTATGCCGGTGCCTGGCTCGACACCAATGGCGGCATCGAGCCTCTGGTGGTGCCCGAGGAGAATGACGGCTCCATCGCCTATCATTCCGTCCTCGTGGTGCGCGCCGACAGCGGCATCGCCAACCTGGAAGCCATGCGCGGCAAGGCGCTGGCCTGGGCCGACCCGAACTCCACCTCGGGCTACCTGATCCCGCGCTTCGCGCTGCGCCGCCAGGGCATCGGCGTGGAGCCGGGCCAGTACTTCTCGCGCACCGGCTTCGGCGGTGGGCATGAGCAGGCGGTCGTGGCCGTGCTGCAGCGCCAGTACGACGGCGCGGTCACCTGGGTCTCGGGCCAGGGCGATCCGGCGCAGGGCTACAGCCGCGGCAACCTCCGCGCGATGGTGGACAAGGGCATGCTGAACATGGCTGACCTCCGCGTGATCTGGACCTCGGACCCGATCCCGAACGGCCCGACGGCGGCGCGCAGCGACCTGCCCGCCTCCTTCAAGGAGGATATGCGCCTCTTCCACCTGGCGCTGCCGAAGTCGCATCCGGCGATCTACGAGCAGGTCGAGCGCGGCGGCGGCACGGGCTATCGTGAGGCCAACCACGCGATGTTCGAGATGATCGTCGACCTGCGCCGCGAGGAAGCCGCCGCGCGCCGTCGCCGGAGCTGAGTTTCAGCAGCTCTCAGGGGCCTGCTTCCTGGCACGCGGCCTCGGCCGCGTGCCGCTTCTCTTTCGATTGTACCCGCATGACGCAACCGTTCCTGGCCCGGCGCGCCCTTCTAGCCGGCGCCGCCCTCCTTCCCGTCGCCGCCCGTGCCCAGGAATGGACCCCGCGCCGGACCGCCGTCGGCAGCCATGCCATGCCCGAGCCGGGACGCCGCGCCTGGGCCGACCAGGTTCCCGTCATCCGCGTCGGCCTGATGGGCGGCGAGAACGAGGCCGACCGGCTCGCGCGCCATGACGGGCTGCGCAGCCTCCTCGAGGAGACGTTCCGCGTCCCCGTTCGCCTCATGCCGGCGAGCGACTATGCGGGCGTGATGCAGGCCTTCTCGGCCGGACAGATTGAATTCGCGACACTCGGCTCCAGCGGCTATGCCGGCGCCTGGCTGGACACCGAGGGCGGCGTCGAGCCCTTCCTCACCGCCGAGCAGGAAGACGGCTCGGTCAGCTACATTTCCGTCATCGTGACGCGCGCCGACAGCGGCATCACCAGCCTCGAGCAGATGCGCGGGAAGAGCCTCGCCTGGGCCGATCCCAATTCCACCTCTGGCTACCTGATCCCGCGGTTCCAGCTGCGCCGGCAGGGCATGGGCGTGGAGCCGGGGCAGTTCTTCGGCCGCACCGGCTTCGGCGGCGGGCATGAGCAGGCGGTCGTCGCGCTGCTGCAGCGGCAATACGACGCCGCGGTGACCTTCGCCTCCGGCATGGGCGATCCCGCCCAGGGCTTCTCGCGCGGAAACCTGCGCGCGATGGTCGAGAAGGGCATGCTGAACATGGCGGATCTGCGCATCCTCTGGCGCAGCGAGCCGATCATGAACGGTCCGATGACCATCCGCCGTAACCTCCCGGCCGATTTCCGCGAGGACATGACGCGCTTCCACCTCGCTCTGCCCCTGGCGCATCCCGCCGTCTTTCAGCAGATCGCGCGCGGCACCAGCACCGGCTATCGCGAGACGCGCCACGCCGATTACGAGCTCTTCGTGGAGATGCGGCGCGAGGAAGCCTCGGCACGGCGGCGGCGCTCATGAGCGAGGGGATTAGCGCCCAGGAGGCCGCCTTCCGGGATCTCCGCCGGCAGCGCCGTCTCTCCACGCTCATCGGCGTGCTCGTGCTGGGCGCCTGCCTGCTCGCGGCCGCCTGGATGAGCGAGTTCTATCCCTCCACGCTCGTCGCCGGCGCGCCGCGCATCGGCGAGTATTTTTCCAGGATCCTGCCCTCGCTGGAATGGGCGAAGCTGCTCTCCGACGCGGAGACGGAAGGCAGCCTCGCCTTCTGGCTCTATCGTGCCGATGCGTGGCTGCTGCTGCTCTTCGAGACGGCGCAGATGGCGGCCATCGCGACCGTCATGGGCGCCTCGGTCGCGCTGCTGCTGGCCTTTCCCGCCGCGAAGAACCTGGGCGCGCCGAACTGGGTCTTCCAGCTGACGCGACGCCTGCTCGAGGCGACGCGCACCGTGCCCGAGATCGTCTTCGCGCTGATCTTCGTCTGGGCCTTCGGCGTGGGTGCGCTGGCCGGCATCCTGGCCATCGCGCTGCACACCACGGGCGCGCTGGGCAAGCTCTTCGCGGATGCGATGGAGAATGTGGAGCTGCGGCCCTGGGACGGCGTCCGCGCCTCGGGCGGCACCTGGTTCGAGGCCTGCCGCTTCGCCGTGCTGCCGGCCGCCCTGCCTGACTTGCTGAGCTATGCGATGCTGCGCTTCGAGATCAATCTGCGCTCCGCCAGCGTGATCGGCTTCGTGGGGGCCGGCGGCATTGGCGAGGAGCTCTACAAGGTCATCTCCTTCAACTACTACGAGGAGATCAGCGCCATCATCCTGCTGATCATCCTCGCCGTCATGCTCATCGACCTGACTTCCGAGCGGCTCCGCCGCCGCGTGATCGAGGCCGTGGCATGACCCTTCGCATCGCCCCTGCCGAGATCGACGCCTGGCGCGAGCGCATGCCGCGCGCCTTCGGGCCCAGCGCGGGCGGCAAGGCTCTGCGCGTGTTGGGCGGCGTCGCCTTCCTCACCTGGCTCATCGGCACGCTCTGGATGTTCCAGGTCACGCCGCAGCGGATCTGGAACGGGCTTTCGGGCCTGGCGGTCATCATCCGCCTGATGATCCCGCCTTCGCCCGGCGAGCTCTGGCTGGATATCCTGCGGGGCATCGGCGAGAGCCTGGCGATGGCCTTCCTCGGCACCTTCATCGCGGCCCTCATCGCGCTGCCGCTCGGCTTCCTCGGCGCGCGCAACGTGGTGACGAACACGCTGTTCCGCTTCTCGCTGCGCCGCTTCTTCGACGGCATGCGCGGGGTGGATTCGCTGATCTGGGCGCTGGCCTATGTGCGCGCGGTGGGCCTCGGCCCCCTGGCCGGCGTTCTGGCCATCGCGACGGCCGATATCGCCGTGCTGGCCAAGCTCTTCGCCGAGGCGATCGAGAACGCGGAGAAGAAGCAGGCCGAGGGGATTGCGGCGGCGGGCGGCTCCTCGCTGATGGTGATGCGCTTCGGGCTGCTGCCGCAGGTGGCGCCGATCATGCTGGGCCACGTGCTCTACTTCTTCGAGAGCAACACGCGCAGCGCAACCATCCTGGGCGTCGTCGGCGCGGGCGGCATCGGGCTGCAGATCGCCGAGCGCATCCGCGTCCGCTACTGGGACGAGGTGGCCTTCATCATCATCCTGATGGTCATCACCGTGGCCGTGATCGACTGGATTTCGGGCCGCGTGCGACGAAAGCTGATCGGCGCGCGTTAGGGCTGGCGTTCCTCAACGCCGGCCTGCCCCGTGCAGGCGATCCTCGGATGGCCGCATGAACTCGCCCGTTGCCGCGCTGAATGCGCTCAACTTCTTCATGGCCGATGTGAGGGATGGCCTCGGCCCCTTCCTCGGGGTCTACCTCCAGGGGCAAGGCTGGTCCCCGGGCGGGATCGGGCTGGTGATGACCATCGGCGGCCTGGCCGGCATGGCCGCCGCCACGCCTCTGGGCATGATGGTGGACCGTTCCCGCCGGATCCGCCTGCTGCTGGGCCTGGCGGCGATCGCCATCATCCTCTCCTGCGGGGCGAATTTCGTGATGCCGGTGATGGGCGTGGTGGCGCCGGCCCAGATCGTCACGGGCATCGCCGCGGCGGTGGTCGCCCCGGCGGTGGCGGGGCTGACCCTTGGGCTGGTCGGCCAGAAGGGCTATCCGCACCAGCTCGGCCGCAACGAGGCCTGGAACCATGCCGGCAACGCCACGGCGGCCGTGCTGTCCGGCGTGCTCGGCTGGTCGTTCGGCCTGCCGGCGGTCTTCGTCCTGATGGCGGCGATGGCCGGCGGCTCCATCTTCGCCCTGCTCCGTATTCCCGCCGCGGCCATCGACTACGCCGCCGCCACCGGCGCGGGAGACCGGGAGGGCGCCCCGGCCGTCTCCCTGCGGGACCTGCTGGCCGACCGTCGGCTGCACGTGCTGGCCGCGGCCATGATGCTGTTCCACCTGGCCAATGCCGCCATGCTGCCACTGCTGGGCCAGGCGATGGTGGCGCGCGGCACGGCGGGGGATGCGAGCGCCTATACGGCGGCGACCGTGCTGGTCGCGCAGGGCACGATGATCCCCATGGCGCTGCTCGCCGCGTGGCTGGCGGAGCGGCGCGGCTATTGGATCGTCTTCGTGCTGGCGCTCGTCGCCCTGCCCCTCCGCGGGGCGCTGGCCGGCGCCATCCAGAGCCCGATGGTGCTGATCCCGGTCCAGATGCTGGATGGCGTGGGCGCAGGCCTGCTCGGCGTGGCCATGCCCGGGCTCATCGCCCGGCTGCTGGACGGGACGGGGCGCGTGAACACCGGCCTTGCTTTGGTGATGACGGCCCAGGGCATCGGCGCGGCCTGCAGCCCCCTGCTGGCGGGGATGGCGGCGGAATGGCTCGGCTACGGGGCCGCCTTCCTGGTGCTGGGGGTCATCGCGGCGGCGGCGCTGGCGCTCTGGCTCGTGGCGGGAGACAGGCCCAGGGCATGACATATCGGGCGGCGACATTTCGTCGCGCGGCCAGGACGCCTATATGCCCCGCGTGCCCGATCCCCTCGCCCTCTACATCCACTGGCCCTTCTGCGCCTCCAAATGCCCCTATTGCGACTTCAACTCGCATGTCCGGGAGGGGGGCGTGGACCATGCGCGCCATCGCGAGGCGCTGCGGCGGGAGCTGGCCCATGAGGCGGAGCGGATCTCGGCGTCGGAGCCCGGCCGGAACTCGAAGCGGCCGCTGGCCAGCATCTTCTTCGGCGGCGGCACGCCGAGCCTGATGGAGCCGGAGACCGTCGCCGCATTGATCGCCGATGCGCGGCGGCTCTTCGATGCGGCCGACGGCATCGAGATCACGCTGGAGGCCAACCCCACCAGTGTCGAGACCGGCAAGCTGCGCGAATTCGCCGCCGCCGGCGTGAACCGCGCCTCGCTCGGCGTGCAGTCGCTGGATGCGGAAGCGTTGCGCTTCCTCGGCCGCCGGCACGATGCGCCGCAGGCGATCGCCGCGCTGGAGGCGGCGCGGGGCATTTTTCCCCGTCTTTCCTTCGACCTGATCTATGCCCGGCCCGGCCAGTCCGAGGAATCCTGGCGTGCCGAGTTGCGCCAGGCGCTGGCGCTCGCCGCCGATCACCTCAGCCTCTACCAGCTCACCATCGAGCCCGGGACGCGCTTCTTCACCGAGCATGCCCGCGGCGCTTTCGCGCTGCCGCAGGAGGATGACGCGGCGCGCATGTACGAGGCGACCGCCGAGGAGGCCGCGCGCTTCGGCCTCGCACCCTATGAGGTCAGCAACTACGCGAAGCCAGGCGCGGAGAGCCGCCACAACCTCGCCTACTGGCGGTATGGCGACTATCTCGGCATCGGCGCCGGCGCGCATCAGCGCCTGCTGCTGCAAGGCGCGATGATCGCCACGCGCCGGCATCGGGCACCGGAGGAATGGCTCTCCCGCGTTGAGGCCGCCGGCCATGCGATCGTGGAGGAGGAGACGCTCTCCCCCCGGGACCGCGGCCGGGAGGCGCTGCTCATGGGCCTGCGCCTCGCCGAGGGCATCGACCCGCAGCGCATCGAGGCGCGCAGCGGGCTCGCCTTCTCCGAGACCATCGATCCCGCGATGCTCACGGCCTGCCTCGAGGAAGAATACCTGCAATGGCAGGGGACGCGCCTGGTCGCGACGGCGGAAGGCCGGGTCCGGCTCGACGCGCTGCTGCCGGCCTTGCTTCGCTGAGCCCGGCTGCCTAATATCCACGGCATGTTCCTGAAGCGCTCCACGCTGCGAATTACGCGCCCGGCCGGTTGATCCGCGCCGCGATGCTGCGGCGCGTCACCGCGCCGGGCCTCGCTGCCGCAACCCGCTCTCAGGAATTTCCCGATGTCCGATACCGTTTCCGTCCTCTTCACCGTCGAGGCCGAGGCCTCGCCCGGCCTGCTTCCGCGCCTTCTGCAGCCCTTCGCCAAGCGCGACCTCACGCCGGATCATGTGGTGAGCCAGCGCCATCGTGACCGCCTGCGCGTCGAGCTCGGCATGGAATATATGCCGGCTGAAATGGTGCATCTCGTTGCCGGCAATCTGGGCCAGGTGGTCGGCGTCTATCGCGTGACGGAGATCCGCGAGACGGGGCTGCGCGCCGCGGCCTGAGACGCGGCCCTTTTCTTCCTGGGTGGCTTGCCCGATCCGTCAGCGGACGTAGGTTGCGGCCATCCAAGAAGGGAAGCGACCCATGCAGGTCAATAAAATCCGTCTCACGCGCCGGGCCGCGCTCACGGTCGCCGCTGGCCTTGCGGCGCCCGCCGTCGCGCAGGCGCAGTCATTTCCGTCCAAGCCGCTGCGCATCATCGTGCCTTATACGCCCGGCGGCACGACCGACATCGCCACCCGCCTGATCGCCGAGCCGCTGGGCCGCGCGCTCGGCCAGCCCGTGATCGTGGAGAACCGCGCGGGAGCCAACAGCATCGTGGGCGCGGGCGCCGCGGCCACCAGCCCGGCCGATGGCTACACGCTGGTCACGGTGCTTCCCGCCCATGCGGCGAATGCCACGCTGCAGGCCGGCAAGCTGCCCTTCGACGTGATCAACAGCTTCTCGCCCGTCTCGCTCATGGTGACCTCGCCGCTCGTCGCGGCCGGCAGCAAGCACATCCAGGCGACGACGCTGCGCGGCTACCTCGACTATGCGAAGGAGCGACCGGGCCAGGTGAACTTCGGTTCGAGCGGCATCGGCGCCACGGCGCATCTGGCGATGGAGCAGCTGGCCATCCTGACCGGCGTGCGGATGACGCATGTTCCCTATCGCGGCACGCAGCCTGCCCTGCAGGACCTGATGGCCGGCCATATCAGCATCATGTTCGACACGATCTCGTCCTTCCGGGCGCAGTTCGAGGCTGAGACGATCCGCCCGCTGGCCATCGCCACGGCCGCGCGCTCCTCCTTCATGCCGAACCTGCCGACGGTGGGCGAGGCGGCGGGCATCGCGCCCTTCGACGCGAGCACCTGGTGCATGCTGCTGGCCCCGGCGCGCACGCCGCAGCCGATCGTGGACCGGCTCTCGGAAGAGGTCGGCAAGATCGTGCGCGAACCCGCGATGACGCGCCGCCTCGAGGAGATCGGCTTCGTCGTGGAAGGCCGCACGCCGGCTGCGACGGGTCAGTTCCTCGCCGAGGAGGTGCAGCGCTGGGGCAATGTGATCCGCACGGCGAACATCACCGTCGACTGAGGCGGAGGAACGAGGGCGGGAGGCTTTTCGGCCTCCCGGCCGATTCAGCGGCGGGTGAGAAGGTCCAGCTCTCCCGGAAGATCGCCGCCGGTCCAGAGCGCGCGGAGGAAGTCCTTCGCGGGCCGCTCGCCCAGCACGGGCGTCACCAGCTCCAGGAACTTCTCGTCGAGGTCGCGATCCGTCAGCGGCGCGTCGGGGTCGCCCTTGCGCGTGGGCTGGTAGCGGAACAGCTCGCGCCCGTCATTCAGGCGGATGGAGACCTTGGCGCTGCGGGCGCCGGGGAAGGCGGCCTCGCATTCCTCGTCCAGGCTCACGCTGATGCGCGGCATGACGGCGCGGATCTTCGGATCCGCCAGGCGCTCCGGCGCGAAGGCGTCGAGGCGCACGCCGCCATATTCCATCAGCGAGGCGACGGTGAACTGCGTGGAGAAGCGCGCCTCCTGCTCCGTCGTGACGGAGGGGCGGTCGCAGACGTTCTTCGTCGCCGCATAGCCCGCGACGTGCAGCGCCGCGACGTCCTGCGCGGCGAAGCCGTGCTCGCGCTGAAGGTCGCGCGTGGCGTCCAGCGCGGCGAAGATATGGCCGCAGCAGCCGTGATTCTTCACGGTCATCTGCGTGATGGTGAGCGGCTGGCCGATGGCCGCGATGGCCTTCTCCCACTTGCCGGTGTCCTCGCTCGTGGCAGCGGCGAAGCCCGCGGGGCCGTGCAGCACGTCGAGCGCGCCGGTCATGCCTTCCTTGGCCGACATTGCGGCGAGCGCGCCGGCCTCGGCGGCATGGCCGGGGTGCAGCGGCTTGCTCATGCCGTCGCCCCGGAAGGCCTGCTGGAGGCCGCCGGCCATGGTGGCCGAGGTCGCGATGGCATGCGCCGTCTGCGTCGCGTCGCAGTCGTAGATCACCGCGACGGCGGCGGCGGCGCCGAAGGTGCCGACCGTGCCCGTGGTGTGCCAGAAATCGTAATGCGAGGGCTGCACCGCCTGCGCGATGCGGCAGGAGACCTCATAGCCCGCGACCATTGAGCGCAGCAGCGCCCGCATATCGAGGTCCCGGGTCTGCGCGGCGGCCAGGGCCGCCGCGATGGTCGGGCAGCCGGGGTGGTAGACACCCCAGCGCCAGATGTCGTCGAACTCCACCGTATGGCTCGCCGTGCCGTTGATCAGCGCGGCGTGCCGCAGCCCGGTGCGCGCGCCGTCCACATAGGAGACGGCGCGGCCGTTGCCGCGCTCCTTGGCCAGGGCCTTCGCCATCAGCGTCGCCGGCGGCAGGTGGCAGCCGGGTAGCAGGGAGGCGAACCAGTCGATCAGGGCGCGGCGCGCGTGATGCTCCACCTCCTCCGTCAGCGGGGCCTGGCGCCAGGAGGCGGCGTGCTCCGCCAGGACGAGGAGTGGGTTCATCGGTTGCTCCGGATCACTTCCTTGTTAATCACCATGTCGAGGTCGATGTCGCCGCGGAAGTGGCGCACGATCGAGTCGACGCAGGACAGGCCCATGCGGCGCATGCTCTGCTCCGTCGCGGCGGCGGAGTGCGGCGTCATGATGAGGTTCGGCGCGCTCAGCAGCGGGTTGTCCTGCTTCGTGGGCTCGTCCCAGAAGACGTCGACGCCGGCGGCGGCGATGTGGCCGCTCTTCAGCGCGCCGGCCAGCGCCTCTTCCTGCACCAGGGTACCGCGCGCGGTGTTGATGAAGCGCGCGCCCGGCTTCATGGCGGCCAGGAACTCGGCATTCACCATGCCGCGATTCTCGGCGTTGGAGGGGCAATGGACGGTCACCCAGTCGGCCTGGGCCAAGCCTTCCTGCAGCGTCTTCACGTGGCGGAAGCCCGCGCCCTTCACCGTGTTCATCGGCACGGCGGGATCGCAGATCACCACGTCCATGCCGAAGGCGGCGCAGAGCCGCGCGACGCGGCCGCCGATGCGGCCGAAGCCCACCACCAGCACCGTCATGCCCGAGAGGTCCCAGGTCACGGGCGCGTCGGTCGTGCTCCACTTGAAGGCGCGCGTGTTCGCGTCGAAGGCCTTGGTGCCGCGCGCGATGTTGAGCATCAGCATCATCGCGTGCTCGGCCACGCTCAGCGCATTGGCGTCGGCCGTGACGGTCAGCGGAATGCCGCGCTTGGTCAGCTCCGGCACGTTCACCGCGTCGTAGCCGACGCCGTGGCGCGCGACGATGCTCAGCTTCGGCGAGTAGGAGAGGAAGTCGGCGTCGATCGGCGTCGCGCGGACGATGATGGCCTCGGCCTTCTCCATCGCGCGGGCCAGGTTCTCGCGCGTGGTGTCGTGCACGATCTCGACGGTGAAGCCGGGCTCGGCCTCGAGGGCCGCGATCGCGTCGGGATGGACGGAGCGCAGCAGGGCAACATGGGGCATTCGTATCGTTTCCTCAGTAAGGTCTTCAGGCGAGGTGGGCAGCGGGGCCCAGGAGATGCTCGCGCATCCGGGCCTGCAGGATGGCCCCCTCGCGCGGCGGCAGCACCAGCGGCAGGGTCGCGGGGTCGATCTTCGCGACGGCGAAGAGCGGGCCGTCCTTCTTATGGATCGCCGCCTTCAGCGCCGGCACCTGGCCGGGCTCGGTGACGAGCATCGTGTTCCGGATGCCGGCACCCTCGGCCATCTTCACGAGGTCCGTGCCCTGGCGCGTCGCGGTCTCCTGCATGCCGGTCTCGCCGTAATGCTCGTTGTCCTGCACGACGATGCTGAGGTTCTTCGGCGCCTGGTGCGCGATGGTGGCCAGGCTGCCGATGCCCATCAGCATCTCGCCGTCGCCGGTCAGCACCAGCACGGTCTTGTCCGGCTGCGCCAGCGCGAGGCCGAGGCCGATCATGGCCGCGCCGCCCATGCCGCCCCAGAGCGGCAGGTTCTGTGGGCCGTCGCCCACGGCCGTGATGTCCCAGGCGGGGGCGCCGAGGCCGGCGACGACCAGCAGGTCGCCGCGATCCTCGAAGAGGGCGCGCGTCAGTTCGCGCCGGTCGAGCTTGCCGGAGGCTCCGAGCTTCACCATGGCCTCAATCCTTCCCGAAGGTCTTGGCGCCGAGCACGCGCTGGCCGATCAGCGTCGCGGTGGGGCGGAAGGTGTTGTAGGCGAGCTTGAGCGTGGCCTCGACGGTCTCGGCCACGTCCTCGGCGCGGTCGGCGCGGTGGACGAGGGTGCCCATCGCCTCCAGCACCGTCTGCGTGGCCTGGCCCATGGCGATCTGCGCTGGATTGAACTCGCCGAAATCGCCGCGCATCGTGATGATCATCGGCATCGGCGTGCGATGGATGCTCGAGAGCGAGAGCATGTTGATGCAGTTGCCCACGCCGGAGGACTGCATCAGCAGCACGGAGCGCTGGCCGCCCAGCCAGGCGCCCTGCATGAGGGCCACGCCCTCCTCCTCGGTGGTCAGCGTCACGACGCGCAGCTCATTGTCGGCGAGGCAGCGCTTGATGAGGCGCGAATGGCCCGCATCCGGCACCAGGGCCACCTGGCGGACATTATATTGCTTGAGCAGATCGTAGATGCGATCCGGCCAGTCGGCCGCCGCATTCGGCGCGCTCTCGATCACCTTGCCATCCATGGAAATTCCTCCGATGGGCGGAGTTTCCGCGCCGGGGGGCGATCTGACAAGCCAGCCCGGCGCAGGGCGCCTCGCGATTTTCGGGCGGTCCGGGCGATGGCCGCGAATGCTCCGTTGGCGCCGACGCCCGGAGGCACTAGCCTCCGGCCCCTTCAAGGGAAGGGAACGGACAATGCGCCGTATCATCATATTCACGGCCCTGCTGCTGTCATGGCTGGGCGGGCCGCCCGCGAGCGCGCAGGACGCCTATCCGAGCCGCGCGGTGCAGCTCATCATCCCCTTCCCGCCCGGCGGCAACACGGACCTGATGGCCCGCGGCCTGCTGCAGGAGCTCTCGAAGGCGCTGGGCCAGCCCGTGGTCGGCGTCAATCGCGGCGGCGCGGCCGGCGCCATCGGCAATGCCGAGCTCTTCCGCGCGCGGGGCGACGGCTACACGATCGGCATTTCGCCGAACAACGCCATCACGACGCAGCCCCACCTGCAGAACGTGAACTACACGGCCGAGGGCTTCCGGTACCTCTGCCTCGCCTACGACAACCCGCAGGTGCTGATCCTGGGCCGCAACGCGCCCTTCTCCGACTTCGCCGGCATGGCCGCCTTCGCCCGCACGGGCCGGGAGGCCCTGATCTACGGCGCGCCCGGCGTC
Source organism: Roseococcus pinisoli (assembly GCF_018413645.1). Classification (GTDB taxonomy): domain Bacteria; phylum Pseudomonadota; class Alphaproteobacteria; order Acetobacterales; family Acetobacteraceae; genus Roseococcus; species Roseococcus pinisoli. The sequence goes on along the minus strand of NZ_JAHCDA010000001.1, from coordinate 892,498 downwards.
GGCAGCACGCAGCACATCCTGACCGTGCAGCTGCTGCGCGCGATGGGCGTGGAAGGCCTGAACGTGCCCTTCACCGGCGCGGGTCCGATCGCCCAGGCCGCGCTGGCCGGGCAGATCCACGTCTTCGTGGAGGCCGCCTCCATCCCGGCCTCGACCGGCCTCGGCGTCCTGGCGGTGCTGGGCACGCAGCGCATGCCCTCCCTGCCCAACGTGCCCAGCACCGGGGAGCTCGGCTACCCGATGGCGGGCACCACCTATGGCGGCCTCATCGCCCCGGCCGACCTGCCCGACGCCATCGCCGAGACCATCGAGCGCGCCTGCCGGACCGCGGTGACGAGCGAGGGCTTCCGCGTGATCGCCGAGCGGCTGAACGCCGTGCCGAGCTTCCAGCCGGCCGGCGTCTTCCGCGAGCGCTTCGTGACCGAGAGCGCGGCCAACCGCGTGCTGCTGCAGGAACTGGGCATCAACCGCCAATAAGCGCTGGCCACGATGCGGGGTTCTGCGCCAAAAGCCGGCCGTGCCCCGCATCACCATCGACCCTGCCGACCTGGAGGAGGATTTCCTCCGCGCCTCCGGGCCCGGCGGCCAGAACGTCAACAAGGTGGAGACCGCCGTCCAGCTCCGGTACCACGCCTATCGGGCCGGGCTGAGCGAGCGGGTCTATATGCGCCTGAAGACCCTTTCGGGCCGGCGCATGACCAAGGACGGCGTGATCGTCCTCACCGCGCAGGAGCACCGCAGCCGCGAGCGCAACCGCGAGGAGGCGATGACCCGGCTCCAGGAGCTGGTGGACGAGGCGGCCAAGCCGCCGCCGCCGATCCGCCGCGCCACGAAGCCCACCAAGGGTTCCCAGAGGCGCCGCATGGACAGCAAGACCAAGCACGGCCTGACCAAGAAGCTGCGCTCCAACCCGGTCACGGATTGAGCGCGGCCCGAGGGGCGCCGCCCCTCAGGCTTTCGTCGGAGTTCGTCGTCTAGAGAAGCTGGCCGCCATCCACCACGACGGTGTGGCCCGTGACCCAGCTCGCCAGCGGCGAGGCCAGGAAGAGCACCACATTCGCGATCTCCTCCGGCGTGCCCAGGCGCCCGAAGGGAATGGAGGCCAGGGTGCGGTTGTAGAGGTCCGGCGCCTCGGTCTTCCGCTTCTCCCAGCTGCCGCCCGGGAATTCGACCGAGCCGGGCGCCACCGCGTTCACGCGGATGCCGTCCTCGGCGAAGAGCGCGGCCTGGCTCATGGTGTAGTTCACCAGTAGCGCCTTCACCGCATTGTAGACCGGGCTGCGGACCGAGGCGCGGTAGCCCGAGATGGAGGACACGTTGACGATGTTGCCCTTGCTGGCCTTCAGCGCGTCGAGCCCGGCGCGGCTGGCGCGGAAGGTGGCCAGCACGTCCACGTTCAGGGCCGAGTTCCAGCCTTCCTCGGTGTCCGTCATGCCGAAGCCGCTGGCGTTGTTGATCAGGATGTCGAGCCCGCCCAGCGCGCCGATCGCCTCGGCGACATAGCCGTTCACGGCCGCCTTGTCGGCCAGGTCGCAGCTCGCGGCATGGCCCTTGGCGCCGAGCTCGGCCTTGGTGGCGGCCAGCGCCTCGGCGCCGCGCGCGCAGATGGAAACGGAAGCGCCCGCCTTGGCGAAGCCGATCGCGACGCTGCGGCCGATGCCCTTGCTGCCGCCGCAGACGATGACGCGCTTGCCGGTGAAATCGAAGCTCATGGAATTCTCCCCTCGTATCCTGCGCCGCCGCGGAGGGGGGCAGAGGGAGCAGCATAGGCGAGGCTCCGGCGGGCGGCGAGGATGCGGCGTACAGGAAATGCGCCGCCCGACCGGAAGGAGGGGCTTTTCCGCCCTGGTGGCTCAGGCGGGCTGCGCCGCCGGCCGCCGGCCGCGCCGCAGCCGGGCGATGCCGAAAGCGATCGCGGCACCCACCACCAGGATCGCGATGCCGACCAGCGGGCGATACACCAGCCAGGCCACCGCGATGACAACCGGCGCCACCAGCGCCGTCAGCACCATGGCCAGCGCGCCCGTGCCGAAGCCGACCACCGCGCCCAGCGGCGGGATCACGTCCGAGAGGACCTTCAGTGGGTTGAAGACCAGCGCCCAGCCCGCGAACATCAGGATCACGCCCACGAGGCGCACCAGCCAGGTGTTCAGCGCGTTGTCGTCCTGCGCCTGCTGAAACATTTCCGAAGCGGGCAGATTGCCGCCGCGCACCATCAGCAGGCGGTCGCCCGCGCGGGTGGCGAAGGGCGCGAAGCCGTCGCCCTGCTGCGCGCCGATGACGGAAAGCCCATCAGGGCGCGCCACGCGCCAGGTGATCCGCAGGTCGCCCACGGTGGGTTCGTCAGGATCGCGCCCGATGAAGCGCGTCGCCTGGCCGTCCGGCAGGGTAACGGCCTCGTCGGCCGGAAGGCCGTCGAGCTGTCCGGGGGCGAGGCGGAAGCCGCCCAGCGTCACGCCCTCGGCAGCGAAGCTGCGGTCGCCGTAGCGGGGCTGGGGGTTGCGGTGGCCGTCGGGCTGGCGGAAGCGGCCGGAATCGACCCGCCCCTCACGCCATTCGCGATGATAGCTGCTGGTGGTCACCGTCTCCGTCCCGCCGCCGAGGCGCGTCCGGGTCTCGCTGCGGCTTTCCTCGATCCACTGGTACATCTCGACCTGCCGGACCAGGCGCAGCGATCCGGCGGGCGGGCTGACATCCAGCTCCTGGTCGGTGGGGAGGCGGGCGCTGCGCGCCGGTCCCGCCACATGGATCAGCAGGCCCTGATTGGCGGGATCCGGCCGGTCGGCGGAGACGGACTGCACGAGGCCGGCCCCCTCTGTCAGCGAGCGCGCGGTCTGCACCGCGCGGCCCTCGTTCCAGAAGAGCAGCCAGCCGGCCAGGGGAATCAGGACGATCCCCACCAGCAGGCCCGTGAAGGCGCCGCCGAGGCGCGAGAACCAGGATTTGGAGGAAGTGGACGTGAAGACGTCCCCGCCGTCGGATTGGGACAAGGATAAGCTCCGTAGGCTTCTGACGCCCGATGGATGTCGTGGCGGGCACCGCCTGTCCAGGCTTGGTTGCCCCTCCTGGCAAGGATGCGGCATGGCGGCGCGCTCTTGACGGCTCGCGGCGCGCGGGCCATCGCCGCCACATGGCCGCGCCCCCCCTCCTGCTGCTCGACGGCATCCGCTTCACCCTTGGCAATTCGCCGCTTCTCCAGGGGGCGGGCATCTCCGTCTCGCCCGGCGAAAGGCTGGCGCTGGTGGGGCGCAACGGCAGCGGCAAGTCGACCCTGCTGCGCATCGCGGCCGGCGAGCTGGAGCCCGAGGGCGGGACGCGCTTCCTGCAGCCCGGCGCCACCATGCGCTATCTGCCGCAGGAGCCCGACCTCTCCGGCCACCGCACGGTCGAGGACTATGTGATGGCGGGGCTCGGCCCCTCCGACGATCCGTACCGCGCCCGCGCCCTCTTCGAAGGGCTGGGGCTGACCGGCGAGGAAGACCCCTCCCGCCTCTCGGGCGGCGAGGCCCGGCGCGCGGCCCTGGCCCGTGCCCTTGCGCCACAGCCCGACATCCTGCTGCTGGACGAGCCGACCAACCACCTCGACCTGCCGGCCATCGAATGGCTGGAGGGCGAGCTCTCCTCCCTGCGCGGGGCGCTGGTGCTCATCAGCCATGACCGCCGCTTCCTCTCGCGCCTGTCTCGCGCGACGCTCTGGCTGGACCGCGGCGTCACCCGCCGGCTGGATCGCGGCTTCGGCGAGTTCGAGGCCTGGCGCGAGGAGCAGCTGGAGCAGGAGGAGCAGGCCGCCCACAAGCTCGGCCGGCAGATCGTCCGCGAGGAGCACTGGCTGCGGCACGGCGTCTCGGGCCGGCGCAAGCGCAACGTCCGCCGTGTGGCGGAGCTGCAGGCGCTGCGGGCCGCCCGGCGGGACCGGATCAAGCCGACCGGCACCGTGACCATGCAGGCGGCCGAGGCCGGGAGCTCGGGCCAGCTGGTGATCACCGCCGAGGACGTCTCCAAGTCCTGGGGCGAGACGCCGATCCTGGAGAAGTTCTCGACCCGGATCATCAAGGGCGACCGGATCGGCATCGTCGGCGCCAATGGCGCGGGCAAGACGACGCTGCTGAACATCCTGATCGGCAAGCTGCCGCCGGATGCGGGCAGCGTGAAGCTCGGCACCAATATCGCCATGGCGGCGTTGGACCAGCTGCGCGCCACGCTCGACCCGGACCGGACGCTGGCCGATACGCTGACCGACGGCAATGGCGACCAGGTCTGGGTGGACGGCAAACCGCGCCACGTCATCGGCTACATGCAGGACTTCCTGTTCATTCCGGAGCAGGCACGGACGCCGGTGGGCAAGCTCTCGGGTGGAGAGCGGGGCCGGCTGCTGCTGGCCAAGGCGCTCGCCGCGCCCTCCAACCTGCTGGTGCTGGACGAGCCGACCAACGACCTGGACCTGGAGACGCTCGACCTGCTGGAGGAGCTGCTGGCGGAATATGCCGGCACCGTCCTGCTGGTCAGTCATGACCGCGACTTCCTCGACCGCGTCTGCACCGGGATCATCATGTCCGAGGGACGTGGGCGCTGGCAGGATTTCGCCGGCGGCTATTCCGACATGCTGAACCAGCGCGGCGAGGGCGTGACCGCGCGGGCGGTCGCGAAATCCGCGGCGCCTCCGCGCGAAGCGGCGGCCCCCCGGCCGCAGCCGGCGGCCTCAAAGCGCCTCAGCTTCAAGGACCAGCACGCGCTGACCACCCTGCCGGCCACGATGGAGAAGCTGCAGAAGGAGATCGCCGTGCTGCAGAACTGGCTCGCCGATCCAGGCCTCTATTCCCGCGACCCCAAGGGCTTCCAGCAGCGCACGGACGCGCTGACCGAGCGCCAGGCGGCGCTGGAGGCGGCGGAGGAGGAGTGGCTCCGCCTGGAGATGCTGCGGGAAGAGATCGAGGGCTGAGGGCCGGCGGACCAATCGCCTCCCTGGCGGGGCGGAAATTGGTCCGGTCCCCTGCACGGTTTGCACGCCTGTGGACTGCGCCATGCAAGGCCATGTCCCTTCCAAAGACCTGCCGAAGGGCGATAGCCTCCCTTCATGGCCAAGCCGCGCGTTGCCCTCTTCGTCACCTGTCTCGTGGACCTCTACCGGCCCACGGTGGGCTTCGCCGCCCTCCGCCTCCTCGAGGAGGCCGGTTGCGACGTCGTCGTGCCCGAGGCGCAGACCTGCTGCGGCCAGCCCGCCTTCAATGGCGGCGACCGGCGCTCGGCCCAGGAGATCGCCCGCCAGGTCATCGATAACTTCTCCGGCTACGACTATGTCGTCGCACCCTCCGGCTCCTGCGGGGGCATGATGGCCCACCACTATCCCGGCCTCTTCGGCGACACCGACCCGCATTACCGCGGCAAGGCCGAGGCCATGGCCGCCAAGACCCACGAGCTGGTCTCCTTCCTCACCGACGTGATGGGGATGGAGCGCGTGAAGGCGCAGTACGAGGGCACCATCACCTATCACGACAGCTGCGCGGGCCTGCGCGAGCTCGGCGTGAAGAAGCAGCCGCGCCGTCTGCTCGATTCGGTCGAGGGCCTCGATATCGCCGAGCTGTCCGAGCCCGAGATCTGCTGCGGCTTCGGCGGCACCTTCTGCGTGAAATACCCCGAGATCTCGACCCGGATGGTCACCGACAAGGTGAAGGACATCGAGGGCACGGGCGCCGACACGCTCCTCGCCGGCGACATGGGCTGCCTGCTGAACATGGCCGGCCGCCTGCGGCGCGAGGGCAGCCCCATCCATGTGCGGCACGTCGCCGAGGTACTGGCCGACATAACGCGCGAAGCCCCGCCGATCGGAGAGGCGCCATGAGCCTGACCCTGGACAGCATTGCCGACGAGGTCGCCGATCGCGGCTTCGCCCGCCGCAGCCCCGCCGAGGTGCGGGACGTGATCCGCGGCTCCGAGGCCCAGCTGCAGGCTTTCGCGGAGAGCTGGCAGCGGCTGGAGACCGACGGCTTCATGCGCGATGGCGGCCGCTACCGCCTGCGCCGGCTGGCGAATTTCTCCACGATTCCCGGCGAGGCCGGTCATCGCCGCGGCCTGCATCGCGCGCATTTCCAGGCGACCGTCCACAACACGCTGAACGGCGGGGTGGACCGCTGGTTCGCGCCCGTCGAGGATGCGACGGTGGCCAATCCCTTCTGCCAGGGCCTGCTCGATCTCGGCCGCGATGTGGCGGACCGCCTGCACCCCGGCACGCGCTGGTTCGTCGAGATGCACCAGTTCCGCGTCCAGGCGCAGGCCAATTCCCCCGGTCATCCGACGCCCGAGGGCGTGCATCATGACGGGGTGGACGTGGTCCTCATCGCCATGCTGGCGCGCACCAACCTGAAGGGCGGCGAGACGCGGGTGACGGATGACGAGGGGCAGGAGCTGGCGCGCTTCACGCTGGACGGGCTGCTCGACCTCACGATCCTGGACGATCGCCGCGTGATGCATGGGGTGACCTCGGTGCAGCCGGCGGATGACGCCCTGCCTTCCAGCCGGGACGTCCTGGTGCTGACCTGGAAACGGCAGGGCTAGCCGCTTTTCCACCGGTGTGGGCCGCCGCCTGTGGGCGCCCGCGGGGAAGCAACGTTGTCACCCGCCTCTCGCCGCGCTTCTATTCGCGGCGACAACGCGACAGCGCTGCCATGAAATCACCCGCATCCACCGGCAATCCCGCAGCCAGAGACCTCAGGCCGCTGACACAGGAATGCTCAATCCCATGAGTGCAACCGACATCGTTCCCGTCATTCTGTCCGGCGGAACGGGAAGCCGGCTCTGGCCGCTGTCGCGGGAATCGAACCCGAAGCAGTTCTGGCCGCTGATTACCGACCGGAGCATGGTGCAGGAGACGGCGAACCGCGCTTCCGGCCCGGGCTTCGCGCCGCCCATCGCCGTGGTGGGCGAGGGTCATCGCTTCCTGGTGGCCGAGCAGCTGCGCGATGCCGGTATCCGCGATCCCCAGATCATTCTGGAGCCCGAGGGCCGCAACTCCGCCCCCGCCATCGCCACCGCCGCGCTGCTGGTGGCCGAATCCCGCCCCGACGCGGTGCTGTGGATCATGGCCGCCGATGCGGCGATCAAGGATGTCCCGGCGCTGCATGCCGCCCTGGAGCTGGCCGCCGCGGCGGCGCGCACCGGTCGCATCGTGACCTTCGGCATGCAGCCGAACCAGCCGCATACTGGTTTCGGCTATATCGAGATGGGTGAGGCGCTGGCGGGCGTCGCGGGCGTCCGCGCCGTCGCGAGCTTCCAGGAGAAGCCCGATCTCGAGACCGCCCGGCGCCTCTCGACCGACGGCCGGCACGTCTGGAACAGCGGCATGTTCGTCGCCACCGCCGCGACGCTGCTGCAGGAGCTGGCGCAGCATGCGCCGGCCGTGCTGGAGGCGAGCCGCGCCGCGCTCGCGGCCTCCACGCGCGACCTGGACTTCGTCCGCCTCGATGCCAAGGCCTTCCGCAAGGCGCCCTCCATCTCCATCGACTACGCGGTCATGGAGAAGACGCGCCACGCCGCCGTGGTCCCCGCCGATCTCGGCTGGAGCGACGTCGGCAGCTGGGACGCGCTGTGGGAGACCTCGCCGAAGGACGCGCAGGGCAATGCGCTGCACGGACCCGTGGAGCTGGTTGATTCCAGCGGGTGCCTCGTGCGCTCGGAAGGCGTGTTGACCGCCGTGCTGGGCTTGAAGGACGTGGTGCTGGTGGTGACGGACGATGCCGTGCTCGCCATGCCGCGCGACCGTGCGCAGGACGTGAAGAAGGTGGTCGAGCAGCTGCGGGCCAAGGGCTCGAAGCTCGCCACCGAGCATCGCCGCATGTACCGCCCCTGGGGCCATTACGAGGGGCATATCCGCGGCGCCCGCTTCCAGGTGAAGCAGATCGTCGTGCGGCCGGGCGGCAAGCTGTCCCTGCAGAAGCACCATCACCGCGCCGAGCATTGGGTGGTGGTCAGCGGCACGGCCCTGGTGCAGCGCGACGGCGAGAGCATCCTGCTGAGCGAGAACCAGAGCGTCTACCTGCCGCTGGGCTGCACGCACCGGCTGGAGAATCCGGGCATGATCCCGCTGGCCCTCATCGAGGTGCAGGTCGGCTCCTATCTCGGCGAGGACGACATCGTCCGGCTGGAGGACACCTACGGCCGGAGCTGAGGCCTCTTCGGCATCCCGGGGCGCGGATCTCGCGCTCCGGCACAGGTTGGAAATTTCCGCTTCTCAAGCACCTTCACCCGATCAAGCCAAGCAGCTTGATCGGAATCTGCTCTAACGGGACAGGCCCTTTTCCGCGAGCGCCGTCTCGTAGGCGGCCCAGCGCTCCGCCTGCTCGCGGCCCAGGGTGTGCAGCGTTTCCCAGGTGTAGAGCCCGGTGTCGTGCAGGTCGTCGAAGAAGATCCGCACGGCGTAGTTGCCCACGGGCTCGATCTTCATGATGCCCACCTGCCGCCGCCCGGTGACGAGCTTCTTCTGGCCGGGGCCATGGCCCTGTACTTCGGCGGAGGGGCTTTCCACGCGCAGGTATTCCGCCGGCAGCGCGAAGCGGCTGCCATCGTCGAAACCCACGTCGAGCACCCGGTCGGCCGAGCGGTAGCGCAGCTCGGTGACCGAGACCGCCATCAATCCAGCTTGCGGGCCTGGTCGGGCAGCATGATGGGGATGCCGTCGCGCACCGGATAGGCGAGGCCGGCCGCCTCGCTCACCAGCTCGCCCGCCTCGCGATCGTAGCGGAGCGGCTGCTTGGTCACCGGACAGACGAGGATTTCCAGGAGCTGCGGATCCACGGCGCCGGAGGGGCTGGGCGTATCGGTCATGAGGGGATTCCTAGCTCGGCCGCCCGTCGGGCGGAAGGTCCCCACCGCCCAGGACGGCCATGCGCAGCAGGGCGACGAGGTCGTCGGCGCGCTCGGCCACAGTCACGGCCTCGAGCAGCGCCTGCTTCTCCGCGGTGGCGAAGGGACAGACCATGGAAAGGGTGTTCACCAGCGTCAGGCAGCTCATCTGCTCGATGGCGGACCAGTTGGCCTCGATGCCCTGGGCCATGAAATAGGGCCTCAGCGCCTCCAGGATGGCCTCGCGCGGCAGGTCCGCGGGCTCCACCTCGGGCGGGTCGAGGTCGGCGAGATAGGGCGCGTAGTCGGCGCGCATCCGGCGATAGCCACGGCGGGGGGCCAGCTCCTCCCCCAGGCGGAAGCGGACCAGCCCGGTGAGGGTGATGAGGAGGCGCCCGTCCTCGGTCTCGGCGAAGGAGGAAATCCGGCCGAGGCAGCCGACCTGGTACAGGCCGCCGCCCCTCTCCGTTTCGGGCGCGTTCGAATTCGCCTGGACCATGCCGAACATCCGCCCCCGCGCCAGGCTGTCCAGCACCAAGGCCAGATAGCGCGGCTCGAAGATATTCAGCGGGAGCTTCCCGCCCGGCAGGAGCAGCGCGCCCGAGAGCGGAAACACCGCGATCTCGGCCGGCAGCTGCTCCGGCGCGGGCTGGAAGGGGTCCATTACCTGAACAGCAGCGCGGAGAGGCCGCGTCGCGCCTTCAGGGTCGCGGGATCGTCGAGGCCCCAGGCCTCGAAGAACTTCAGCAGCTGCTTGCGCGCCGCCTCGTCGTTCCAGGCGCGGTCGCGCTTGATCGCCTCCAGCAGGGCCTGCGAGGCCTCCACGCGCTTGTCGGCGGCGTTGAGCGCCACGGCAAGCTCGATGCGCGCCTCATGGTCATCGGGGTCGGCGGCCAGCCGCTCCTCGAAGATGCCGAACTTGGACTGCGCGGCGCGGCCGGCCTCGGCCAGCTCGATCTGCGCGCGGACGGCGGAGATCTCGGCGCTGGCCTTCAGCTTGGCGTCCAGGCCGTCCAGCATCTCCTTGGCCTGGCCTTCCTCGTCGAGGGCGATCAGGCAGCGCGCCAGGCCGGCGAGGGCCTCGGCATTCTCCGGCTCCTGCTGCGCGAGGGCGGCGTAGATCTCGAGCGCGCCGGAGAAATCCTGCGCCTCGAAGAGCTCCTTGGCCTCGCCGATCAGGTCGGCCGAGGGCATCTGGCCGCCGGCGACCTTCAGCAGGTTCTCGATGAACTTCTTCACCTCGCTCTCGGGCAGCGCCCCCTGGAAGATGTCGGCGATCTGGCCCTGCCAGAAGGCCGCGACCGTAGGCACGGACTGCAGCGGCAGGCCCATCTGCGTCAGCTGCTGGACGAGCTGGCGGTTCTTGTCGATGTCGATCTTCACGAGGCGCACGCGCCCGCCGGCGGCGCGGACCACCTTCTCGATCGTGGGCGTCAGCGTCTTGCAGGGGCCGCACCAGGTCGCCCAGAAATCCACCAGGACGGGGACCTGGCGCGAAGCCTCGACCACATCCTGCATGAAGGTCTTCTGATCGCCGTCGATGACAGGATCGGGGCCGCCGGAGGGGTTGGGCTGGTTGGGGTCTAAGATCACGTCCATCGGGCTGGGTCCTGGCGAAAGCAAAGAGATAAGGAGAGATGTTGTGGGGGCGGGCATAAGACAACCCGTGCGGCTTGTCTCCCGCGTCAGGCGTCAAGTCCGAGCACTGCGACCTCATGGCCGAGGCCGCGCAGGAAGCGCAGCAGATCGTCCGGGCGGATGCCGGTGGAGGCCGTGTTCACCAGCGGATGGAACCAGGCGAGCTCCGGCGCTTCCGCCAGTTCCGCATCCAGAACGACGCGGACCGAGCCGGGCGGCGCATTGACCAGCCCGAAGGGCGTGACGCTGCCGGGCGCGACGCCGAGCGTGGCGACCAGGGCCTCGGCCGGCGCCATGCTCACCTTGCCCCAGCCCGCCGCGCGGGCCAGCGCATTGACCGAGACCCGGCGGTCGCATTCCAGCACGGCGAGGCAGAAGGGCCCCTCGCCCTTGGCGGGCGCGAGGAAGAGGTTCTTTGAATGCGCGCCGGGCATCTCCGCGCGCACGGCCTCGGATTCCGCCACGGTGAAGACGGCCTGGTGCTGCACGGTGCGCGTGTCGATGCCCGCGGCGGCGAGCCGGGCCAGCAGCCCTTCAGGTGATTCCATCAATCCAGCCGGACGTTGTTCGCCCGCACCACCTGGCCCCAGGTCTCCGTCTCGGTGGCCAGCCAGGTCCTGAACTCCGCGGGGCCGATGGCGCGCACCTCCGCGCCCAGCTCGGCCATGCGCCGCGCCACGTCGGGCACGGCCAGCGCCGCGCGGAAGGCCTGGTCGAGCCGGGCGATGATCGGCGCGGGCGTGGCGCCCTGCACCAGGGCACCCTGCCAGGTGCCGCTGTCGCCGGCCGGCCAGCCGAGCTCCGTGAAGGTCGGCAGGTCGGGCAGGTCGGCGAAGCGGCGGGGGCCCGAGACGGCGATGCCGCGCAGGCGGCCGTCCTTCACGAAGGGCGCGGTCGCGGTCGCACCGTTGACGATGAGCTGCGCCTCGCCACCCGTGACCGCCGAAAGCGCCGCCGCGCCGCCGCGATAGGGGACCTGCGTCACCTCCGCGCCCCAATGGCCGGCCAGCATCAGCGAGGTCAGGTGATTGGCGGCGCCGACGCCGGAATTGGCGACATTGATGCGGTTCGGATTTGCCTTGGCATAGGCCACCAGCTCCGCCGCGTTGCGCGCGGGCACGGAAGGATGCACGGCGAGGATATAGGGCGCGTAGATCAGCAGGTTGACCGGCGCGAGGTCCTTTGAGGGATCGAAGGGCAGGCGCGTGTAGAGCGAGGGCGCCGTCGCCAGCACGCCGGTATCGATGAGCAGGATGGCCTGCCCGTCCGGATTGCTCTGGGCGACGAGTTGCGCGCCGAGATTGCCGGCCGCGCCGCTGCGGTTCTCCACCACGACGTTCTGGCCGAGGAGGCGCGTCAGCTCCGGCGCGAGGATGCGGCCCAGGATGTCGCTGGTGCCGCCGGGCGCGAAGGGCACCACGAGGCGGAAGGGACGGTCGAAGGTCTGCGCGATCGCGGGCGAGGCCAGCGGGGAGGCGAGGCTGGCGGGCAGCGCGGCCGAGACGGCCAGCATTTGGCGGCGATTCATGTTGTTTCCCCCGGATTTGTTTTGCGCATCATGACGACCGGGCGTGTTTGTGCAACGCCCGAGACACGCGATGCGCGCCCGAGGCGCGCGTTACTCGCCGCGGGCGGCCAGCTGCCGTCGCATCGTCTGCACCACGGAGGCCTCGACCGGGGGGGCGGCATTGCCCCAGCTGTTGCGCAGATAGGTCACCACATCCGCGACCTGCGCGTCGTTCAGGCGCCAGCCGAAGGCGGGCATGGCCGGGGCCGTCGGCTCGGCGTCGGTGGCGGCGGGGCGGGAGCCGGAGAGCACCAGCCGGATCAGCGTCTCGGGGCCCGCCTGCACCGCGATCTGGTTGGAGGCGAGCGAGGGGATCATGCTCTCGACGCCCTGCCCGTCGCGGCGGTGGCAGGCGCTGCAATTGTCGACGTAGATCGCCTGCCCCGTGCGCATCCGGGGACTGTCGGCGGCCAGGGCCGGCGGCGCGGTGGCGGGGCCGCGGCCCGGCTGGTCGCGGAGATAGACGGCGATGGCGCGGAGATCGGCCTCGGTCATGCGGCTGGTGCTGCGCTGCACCACCTCGGCCATGGGGCCGCTGGCGCGCGTCCAGCCATTCGCGCCGGTGCGCAGATACTGCACCACGTCGTCGACGCCCCATTCGCCGATGCCCTGGTAGCTGCTGCCGCCGATATTGGGGGCGTACCAGCCCTGCAGCGCCTGGCCGGCGAAGGACTGGCTGCGGCGGCTGCCGCCCAGCGCGTTCACCGGCGTGTGGCAGGCGCCGCAATGGCCGAGCCCTTCCACCAGATAGGCGCCGCGATTCCATTCGTCGGTGCGGCCAATGACGGGCTGGAAGCGGCCCGGCTCGAAGAACATGCCGTTCCACACGCGCATCACGGCGCGGATGCTGAAGGGGAAGGGCAAGGTATCGCGATTCACCGCGTTGCTCACCGGCGGGACGGTCCGCAGATAGGCGTAGATCGCGTCGGAATCCTCGCGGCTGATCCGCGTGAACCAGGGGTAGGGCAGCGCGGGATAGAGATGCCCGCCGTTGCGGCTGACACCCTGCTGCAGGGCGCGGGCGAAGTCGTCGCGCGTCCAGCGGCCGAGGCCGGTCTCCGGATCGGGCGTGATGTTCGGCGCGTTGATGGTGCCGAAGGGCGCCTCGATGCCGCGGCCGCCGGCATAGGGGCTCTCGCGATGCAGATGGCAGGAGGAACAGTCGCCGACCGTCGCCAGATAGCGCCCGCGCTCGATGGCGACGTAGTCGTTGTCGTCTGCCTGCGCCGGTAGTGCGCCGAGCAGCAGCACGAAAGCGGGCGCCAGCAGCGCGGCGAGCCGGCGGGCGGGGGTGCGCGGGCTCATGCCGGCACCAGCGGCCCGGGGGCCTTCAGGTATCGTTCGCGGATCGCGTCCACGGCCCAATAGGCCAGGGCGCCGACGGTCCCTGTCGGGTTGAAGCCGGCATTCATGGGGAAGAGCGAGGCGCCCGCCATGAAGACGTTGGGGACGTCCCAGCTCTGGCAATACTTGTTCACCACGCTGGTCTTCGGATCGGCGCCCATGATCGCGCCGCCCGTCGTATGGGTGGATTGATAGGGCACGATGTCATAGGGCCCGGTGATCTCGTTGCGGATCACGCGATCGGCCCCCATGGCGCGCACCGCCTCGATGCAGCGGTCGACGCCGAAGCGGCGCAGCTTCCGCTCGTTCTCCTGGAAGTCGAAGGTCAGGCGCAGCAGCGGCAGGCCCAACGGGTCCTTGTAGGTCGGGTCCAGGTCGAGATAGGCGCCGCGATAAGGCATGACGCTGCCCTGGATGCCGACCGAGGCCGTGCGGTTGTAGTTCTCGTGCGTCGCGCGCTTCCAGGCGCTGCCCCAGCGCAGCGTGCCCTCGGGCACGGGCCGGTTGAGGATCGGACGGCCATTGGTCGGGATGCAGGCAACGCTGGAGCCGCCGACGAAGCCGACCTGCGTGTGGTCAAAATTGTCGTCGTTGAAATCGTCCACGACGATGCCTTCGGAGCCGGAGGCGACGAAGGGATTGAAGTGGCGCTCGCCGGGAAAGAAGCCCGTCGCGCCGCCCGTGATCTGATAGGCATAGTTGCGGCCCACCGTGCCCTCGCCCGTCCGCGGGTCGTAGGGCGTGCCGATGCCCGAGAGCAGCAGCAGGCGCACGTTGAAGAGCTGATAGGCGCAGAGCAGCACCATCTCCGCCGGCTGCTCCCATTCGCGGCCGGAAGTGTCGCGATAGGTGACGCCCGTGGCGCGCTTGCCGTCGGCGCTCAGATTCACCTTCGTCACCTGGCACTCCGTCCGCGCCTCGAAGTTGCTTTGCCGGACGAGGGCGGGCAGCACGCAGGTCTGCGGGCTCGCCTTGGAATAATTGCCGCAGCCGAAGCGCTCGCAAAAGCCGCAATAGGTGCAGGGCGCCAGGCGGCAGCCGTAGGAGTTGGTATAGGCCTGCGACATATTGGCCGAGGGGTTCGGGAAGGGATGCCATCCCAGCTCCCGCGCCGCCTTCTCGAACATCGTCGGCGCCTGGGTGAGGCGCATGGGCGGCGTCGGGTATTCGCGCTGGCGCGGGCCCTCGAAGGGATTGCCGCCCTCCTGGATCACGCCGCGGAGATTGCCCGCCTTGCCGGCGATGCCGCAGAGATACTCGAACCGGTCATAGAAGGGCTCGAGCTCGTCATAGGTGATGCCCCAGTCCTGCATCATGTTGTCCGGCGGCAGGAAATCCGCGCCGTAGCGCTCGATCGTTGAGCTGCGATGCGTGAAGTCCCAGGGGTGCCAGCGCCAGGTATGGCCGTTCCAGTGCACCCCCGCGCCGCCCACGCCGTTGCCGGGCAGGAAGCTGCCCCAGCGGCGGATCGGCAGCGCGTTCTGGGAGATGTTGTTGCGGAAGGTCAGCGTCTCCTGCGCGGGGCGCAGGAAGAGGTCCTGGCGGACGGCGTAGCGCAGCTCGTCCGCCGAGGTCGCGGGCGGGAAGTCCGCCGCGGTGTCCCGCCAGGGGCCGCGCTCGATGGCGACGACGTTCAGGCCGGCGCGCGCCAGCTCGAGGGACATGATGGAGCCGGTCCAGCCGAGCCCCACCACCACGACGTCGGTGGATGGAAGACGGCGCGTCATTGCGCAGCCCTCGTCCAGGCGGGGCGACCGAACAGGCCGACCGGCGGATCGGTATAGGGCTGGTCGAGACGGTCCAGCATCTCGCGGAAGTCGTAGCGCGCGCCGGGGAAGCCCACGAGCTTCCAGCCCACCATCTCGCGGTTGCCGCCATAGGCCGGGTCGGCGAAGTAGCCTTCCATCACATTCTGCAGCAGCAGCTCGAAGAAGGATTTGTCGCGCAGCCCGGCGATGCCGGAGGTGCCGGCCTCCATCGCCGTCAGCAGGGCATCCTGCTCCTGGCTGGAAAGCGTGTGGAACAGCCGCCCGCCCATCTTCTCGCGGCAATGGGCGGCGATGGCCGCCAGCGCCTCGCGATAGCGCCGGTTCGGCGGATGCTCCTCCTGCAGGCCCTGCTGCGGCGTGCCGGCGGGAAAGGGCCCCTGCATGTAGAGCCAGTCCGAGGTGCCGAAGGAACCGGCGAGCTGGCGATCGATGAAGGTGGCGCAGCCTGCTTCGGCGCCCCCGGCGCCCAGCTCGTCCGGCGGGATGAGACGATTGGCCATGGCCGTGACGGCAGCGGCCTCGGCCTCGGTGAAGAAGAGCCAGCCCGCGGCGGAGAGGCGCGGCGGCGGATAGGCCTCACCGGCCGACCAGGGCAGCGCGCCGCGGATGGTGCGGGCCTGGGCGGCAGGAAGCGAGCAGGCGACGAGCGCCGTCGCCGCGAGGAGATGCCTTCTGGAGGTGGATCGTCCCCGCATGAATATCGCCTCTCCTGGACAGCGCCTTTGGCCATCCAAACGAGGGGAAGCGAGGAAAAGTTGCGGAGGCGGTACGTTTCGGCGCGGCCTCAGGGCCGGCGGAGGTGCGGCGCGCGGAAAACCTGTTCCCGCGCGCCGGCCTTGGGCGAAAGCGCCTTGGCGCTCAGCCCTGGTAGGCGACCGTGTTCGAGACCTGCTCGCCCAGGCCCTCGATGCCGACCTTGACCTGCTGGCCGGCCTTGAGGAACCAGGGGGTCGGCTTCTTGCCGAGGCCCACGCCCGGCGGCGTGCCGGTGAAGATCACGTCGCCCGGGAAGAGCGTGATGCACTGGCTGACGTAGCTGACCAGCGTCTTCACGCCGAAGATCATGGTCTTCGTGCTGCCGTCCTGCTGGCGGACGCCGTCCACGTCGGTCCACATCTTCAGGTTCTGCGGGTCCGGCACCTCGTCCTTCGTGACGACGTAGGGGCCGAGCGGGCCGAAGGTCTCGAAGCCCTTGCCCTTGTCCCAGGTCGGGCCGCGCTCCTGCTGCCATTCACGCTCGGAGACGTCGTTGCCGACGGCATAGCCGGCCACGTGGTCGAGCGCCTGCTCCTCGGTCACGTAGCGCGCCGTGGTGCCGATCACGATCGCCAGCTCGCATTCCCAGTCGGTCTTCACCGAGTTCTTGGGGATGATGATGTCGTCGAAGGGGCCGTTCAGCGCGCCGAGCGACTTGATGAAGACGATCGGTTCCTTCGGCAGGGCCGAACCCGTCTCGGCCGCATGGTCGGCGTAGTTCAGGCCGATGCAGATCAGGTTCTTCATGCCGATGACCGCCGCGCCGAGGCGCGGATTGCCGGTCACGGCGGGCAGGCTCGCGGGATCGACCGAGGCGAGCTTCGCCAGGACGCCGGGCGAGAGCGTGTCGCCGTTGATGTCGGGCACCAGCGACGACAGATCGCGGATGGTGCCGGCCGCATCGAGCAGGCCGGGCTTTTCCTGGCCCTTGGGGCCGTAGCGAAGCAGCTTCATGGATATTCCTCTGTCAGAGCGGGGCGAAGACTGCACGGGAAAGCGCGTGGCGCGAAGTCCCGTGCCACGGCCTATTCGGCGCGGATGCCGGCGCGGCGGATCAGGTCGCCCATCCGGTCGTACTGCGCGACGTTGCGGGCCTGGTACTCCTCGGGCGTGCCGGGCAGCGGCGTGGCGCCGAGCTCCTGCAGGCGGGCCACGGTCTCGGGCCTGGTGAGGCCCGTGCGCAGCGCCGCATTGGCGCGCCGGATCACCTCGGCGGGCGTGCCCTTCGGCGCCACGATGCCGAACCAGGCCGTGACCTCGTAGCCCGGCAGCGTCTCGCCGATCGCCGCAATCTCCCGCGCGCCCGCCCAGCGCGAAGTCGAGGTCACGCCGATGGGCACCAGCGCGCCGGAGCGGATATGCGGCAGGATGGAGGGCAGGTTGTCGCAGCCGAAATCGATGCGGCCGGGCAGCAGGTCCGTCATCATGGGCGAGCTGCCGCGATAGGAGACGTGCGTCGCCTCGAACTCGCCCATCACGCGGAAGAGCTCCGCGCCGAGATGGGTCGAACCGCCGATGCTCGTCTCGCCATAGGAAAGGCGCCGCTGCTTCGCCAGCGCGATGAGCGAGGCCGCGTCGCGCACGCCGAGGCCCGGATGCGCGGCGATGAGGTTCGGCACCTCCGCGATCTGGGAGATGGGCAGGAAGTCGGTGCGCGGGTCGTAGCCGGAATTGCTGTAGAGGTGGGGGTTGATGGCATTCGTGCCGGGCGAGCCCAGCAGCAGCGTGTAGCCATCCGCCGGACTGCGCAGCACGGCCTGGGCGGCGATGTTGGAGCCGGCGCCCGGGCGGTTCTCGATGACGAAGGGCTGGCCCAGCTCCTCCTGCAGAATCTGGCCGGCGATGCGGGCGAGGATGTCGGTCGTACCGCCGGCGGGGAAGCCGACGAAGATGCGCACCGGCCGATTGGGCCAGGCGCCCTGAGCGAGCGCGGGCGTGGCGAGCAGCGCGGCGGGCGCGGCCAGCAGGGCGCGACGAGACGTTTTCATATTGTCCTCCCGGGACGATTTTCCGGAAGTATCGGAACGCGCCGCGCGCACTGTCAAACCGTGGGCCCGGCTGCGGCTCAGAAGCTCATGCCGATGCCGAAGGAAGCGCCGGTCACGCCGCGGTCGCCAAAGAAGTAGCGCCCGATCAACCGCACGCGGGAGAGGTTGAGCCCCATCGCGCCGACCTCGTAGCGCCCGACATCGAATTCGATGCCGCCGCCGATCTTGACCGACCAGCCGAAGCCCAGCGCCTCCCGCTGGTCGCCGAGATAGGCCGAGCCGGAGCCGTCGATCACCCAGCGCACCGGCCGCCCGAAGGCCTCCCAGCCCGTGGGCCAGCGCAGCCGCGCCCAGAGGCCCAGGGTGCGCGGCGTGGAGGAGCCGCGAAGGCCCGAGGGCGTGTTGCCATAGGTCTGCAGGCGCAGCTGCGTGTAGCGCAGCTCGACATCGATGTCCCGCGCCGGGCGATGGTCGTAGTAGGCCAGCATGAGCGAACCGCCGACGCCGTAGACATTCACCTGCTTGTCGGTGAGGGCGGGGATGTCGATGCCGGTGCGGTAGTGCAGGAAGGAGGCGAAGAGCGTGACGTCCGAGGCAGCGACGCCCAGCGAGCCGTTCACGATCGGCCGCAGCCACAGGTTCTCCGCCAGGCGGATGTCGTAACCGATGCCGAGGGTGCCGGTGAAGTTGTTCCACCGCAGCGGCAACCGCCGTCCCGCCTCGCCCTGGGTGAGATAGGCGCGCGGATCGTAGCGCGCATAGCCGATGTAGGTTTCGAGGAAGACCGGCACCGACTCGCTCGCCGTGAAGCCGAAGCCGAACTGGCTCAGCTGCAGTGAGGTGACGTCGTCTCCGCCCGCGCGACCTGAGCCGCGCTGGATCAGCAGCGAGTTGGTCGAGCCGTCGGGCGTCATGTTGTAGCCCATCAGCCCGAGCAGGCCGCCATGCCGGGACTGCAGCGTCGAGCCGATCTCCGTCAGGCGGTTCTGGACGCGCGCCGCCGCATCCTCCAGCAGCTGCGCCGCGGCGCCGGCCGGCGCCAGCAGGAAGCCGATGGCCAAGGCAGGGATGAGCCGCGCCAACCTCATCCGGCGCTGCCCGTCCGGAGCGGTTGAGCGGCGCGCCGCAGCTCGGCCTCGGCGGCGCGGACCTCCTGCACCACGTCCAGGCGCGTCATGCGGCTGGCCCGGGCCTTCAGCAGGGCATGGCCCTCGGCCACCCGGGCCAGGACCTGCCCGTAGCCGAGGCGGCGGGCGGCCTCGGCGGCGAAGGCGGCGTCGCGTTCGCGGGCCCATTCGCGAAGCGCCTGCTGGGCGGCGGCGTCGCGGCCGTTGGCCTCGACCTCGGCATAGAAGGCGGCCGCCTCCCGCCGTGCCGCGGCCTCCCCCGCCTCCTGGCGGGCCACGGCCTCGCGCAGCGCCGCGACCAGGGCCTGCACCTGCGGATCGGCCGCGCGGATATTGTCGCGCATCTCCGGTGCCCGGGCATTGTAGTGGGTGGCCCGGCGCAGCAGCAGGCCGAGCGCGGTGATGGCCTGCGCGCCGGGCGTCGAGGCCGCCTCCGCGCGGGTCGCGAGCTGGACGAAGGGGCTCTCGCGATAGGGCAGCACGCCGTCGGAGGCGAGGGTCGCCAGGGCCTGAAGGTAGGTCGCCAGGGCCTCCTGCATGGCCAGGATGCCGTCCTCGGCGGGGCGCGATGCCGGCAGGCCCGTGCCCGGCGGCGGCGCCACGCTGCCGCCTGCCATGCGCGGCTCGTCCACGGCCAGGCTCGCCGTCGCGGCCCAGTCGCGCACGGGCGTGTAGTCCGGCGCATTGCAGGCCGCGAGCATCAGCGGCGCGGCGGCCAGCGATGCCCAGAGGGCCGGGCGCGCGCGCCTTCGGGGGGCCATGGCCGTGCGGCTAGGTCGTGTCGTCATGGGAGGATCTCCGCACCGGGAGGCTGGAGCGCCCCGCGATCCGCCATGGCGCGGCGCAGGCGGTCCTCGGCGCGGCGAAGCTCGCGCTCCGTCTCCCTCTGGCGGAGGCGCCCGGCGAGCCCGGCCAGCAGGGCATGTCCGGCGGCGAGCTCGGTCAGCACCGCCGCCTGCCGGTTTTGCGCGGTCTGTTCCTGGGCAGCGCGGCGCGCCCGGCGGGCCTCCTGCTCCAGCTGGACCTGCTGCAGCGCCGGATCGTCCGTCGCGGCGTGAGGGGGCATGGGCGTCGCCGCCGCGGGCACGGCCGGGCGATTCAGCGCGGCGAGCAGAAGCTGCACCGAGGGATCCGCCGCGCGGATCGTCGTGGAGAGGCGCCGGTCCTCATAGGCCGGGGTGGGGCCGGAATTGTCGGCCGGCAGCCAGCGCGGGGGCTTTTCGTCGCTCGCCGCGCGCAGCAGCCGCCCGAGCTCGCGGATCGCCCCGGCCACCGCCGGATCGGGCTGTGCGGCCGCGAGGGTCGCGAAGCGGGCGGCATCGAAGGAGAGATCCGCGCCGTCCCACAGCGCGCCGAGGGCCTGGAAATAGGTCGCGAGTGCCTCGCGGGCGGCCAGGGAGGCCGGCGCGGCGCCGCTTCGATCGAGGGCGGTCTCCGCGCTGCGCGTCCAGTCCCGCAGCGCGGTGTTGACCGGCAGGGCGCAGGCCCCGAGCAAGCCGAGCAGGAGCAGCCAGAACCCGGATCTGAGCATGCGGCGCGCCTTCCCCGACATGGAGGAACAAGCGCCGTCGGCCTTGCCCTTCAGGCGCCCCCCGGCACCGGATTCAGCACCTAACGAAGCCCCGGCGCAGCGTCCAGGGGCGGCCGCGTGACGTCTTGCTGCGCTACAACGTCCAGCCACCGTCGATCACCATGGCCTGGCCGGTGACGAAGGTGCTCTCGTCGCTGGCCAGATAGACCACGAGCGCGGCCATCTCCTCCGCGGTCGCGAGCCGGCCCATCGCCTGCCGCGCCACGAAGGCCGCCCGCGCCGCCTCCAGCCCGCCGGCCGAGCTTGCATTGGCGGCGATGCGGTCGCCGAGGCTGGGCGTATCGACCGTGCCGGGCGCCAGGCAGTTGCAGCGCACGCCCTGCGTCACCGTGTCGGCCGCGACCGCGCGCGTCATGCCGATCACCGCCGCCTTGGTCGTGCCGTAGACGAAGCGGTTCGGCGCGCCTTTGATGCTGGAGGCGGCGGAGGCCATGTTGATGATGCTGCCATGCCCGGCCGCCAGCATGCCCGGCAGCGCCGCGCGCAGGCAGCGCCACATGGCGCGCACGTTGAGGTTGAAGGCGAAGTCCCACTCGTCCTCGGTGCAGGTCAGCGCCGTGTTCTGATGCACGAAGCCCGCGCAGTTGAAGAGGATGTCGAGCGTGCCGGCGCCGGTGATCGCGGCCTCCACGGCATGGTCGTCCATCACGTCGAGCGGCATGACCGTGATGCCGTGCTGCTCCAGCCCGGCCAGCTTGGCGCCGTCGCGATCGGTGGCGATGACCGAGGCGCCTTCCGCCGCCATGGCCAGGGCGCTCGCCCGGCCGATCCCCTGCCCGGCCGCCGTCACGAAGGCCCGCTTTCCCGCCAGACGTCCCGCCATGATGTCCTCCCTCGTCTTGTTATGGACCTCATTTGCGCGCCCGGGCCGGCCCGCCGTCAACCTTCCGTGAGCTCCGCATCCAGCGCCGAGGCCAGGTCGAAGAAGCGCCGGCGGACCCCCGCCGAATGCGGGTTGCTCATCTCGATGGCGCGGAAGACCTCGGGCGCGTCGCCGCGCACCATGCCGACGGCCTGGTGGATCAGCTCGAAGCTGCGCGTGGTCATGCGGCTGGGCAGCGGCTCCATCCGGACCAGCACCTTGGCGATGAGGTGGGTGAGGCCCTGGACCATGGCGGCCTCCCGGTCATGGGCCTCGGGCGTCGTCATGATGACGTCGAGGCCGAGGACCTTGCGCAGGAAGGCCGCGAGGCGCGGCGCGCGGCGGCCGCGCACCGGGCAGATGGCGATCTTCAGGCCGCGGATGCCGTCGCGCGCGCTTTGCGGGCCGAAGAGCGGGTGCGTGGCCACGATGTCCGCATGGTCGGGCAGGCCGCGCCGCATGATCTCGGCCGGCAGCATTTTCACCGAGCCGACATCGACGACGAGCGCGCCGTGGCGCAGATGCGGGCCGATGGCGCGCACCGTCTCTTCCATGGCGCCGACTGGCATGGCGAGGATGACGATGGGGCAGGCGGCGGCCGTCGCGAGATCGACAGGCGCCACGCCGGGCATCGGCGCGGAGGGCGCGGGGTCGTAGGCGCAGAGGCCGAAATGCGGGCCGAGATGCGTGGCGATCAGGCGCCCGAAGGCGCCGAAGCCGATGATGCCGATATCGTGGGACTGGAACACGGTTGGACCTCTGCGAAGCTGCAAGGCCAACGGCGTCGGAAAGATATCAACCGCTGGCGAGGCAGCGGTTGAAAGATGACAAGACCATCCCGCCGCTAGATGCGCGGCGCGTAATACAGCCCAGAGAGGGGGAGGGTCGTCGACATGCGCTCAATGAAGGACCTGGGCGCCGCCCCGTCAAGTGTGGACTGTCAGGCCTCGCCGTCGGAACGGGCGGCCGGCACGGCGGACCGGCGGCGCCAGATCCGCCAGATCTGCACCAGGAACAGCACGCCCACCAGCAGCACCAGCCCCTTGCCGATCGGGTCGATCCAGGGCTCGAGCTGGTTGTAGCCCTCCTCCAGGATGTAGCCGAACATGGTCAGGGCTCCGACCCAGATGGCCGTGCCGAGCGTCGTCCAGGCATAGAAGGTCGAGCGCGGCATCTCGATGAGGCCGGCGGGGATCGAGATCACCGTGCGGATGCCCGGCATGATGCGGCCGAGGAAGACTGCCAGCGGCCCCCAGCGGCGCAGCGTCTCCTCCGCCTTGTCGAGGTCGGCGGCGTTCACGCCGATCCAGCGCCCGTACTTCGCGCAGAGGCGCTTGGTCCGCTCCGCGCCGAAGGCGCGCGCGACCTCGTACCAGAACATGTTGCCGACGATGGTGCCGAGGATGCCGGCCAGGATCACCAGCGACACCGACAGCTGCCCGCGCGCGGCGGCGAAGCCGGCGAAGGGCATGATCAGCTCGGAGGGGATGGGCGGGAACAGGTTCTCCAGGAACATCAGCCCGAAGATGCCGACGTAGCCGGCCGCCGTGATCCAGCTCGTGATTAGGTCCATCATGGCGTGGCCACCCGGTAGAAGCGCAGCGTCACCCGACGCCCGCGCGTGTAGTTCAGTCCATCCACGGAACCCATCTCCTCCAGGCGCAGCCCAAGCCGCGCGGCCTCGCGGCGGAAGTCTGCCTCGGCGCGGTCACCCACCGCCACCACCCTGCCGGCATCGGCCGTCAGAAAGATGGCGGCGTCCTCGCCGCGGCGCAGAAGCTGCAACCCCCCGCCCACATGGAACAGGGTGGAGGGCTCGGCATGGCCGGTGATGCCGAATTTCTCGGAAGGCAGGCCGGGCGCGGCGCGCGCCAGCAGGGCCTCGATCCGCGGCGCGATCCAGATCGCCTCGATGCGCGGGAAGGTGAGCTGCATCACGCTGACATAGATCGGCAGCGCAGCGACGACGGCGACGGCCGCCGCGCGGGCCCAATGGGCGCGCCCCATCTCGCGCCAGGTCAGCCAGATCAGCAGCAGGGCCGCGGGCAAAGCGAGCAGGGCGCCCAGGGGCTCGTGCCCCGTGACGAACCAGGGCAGCGCCACGGCCACGGCGGCGAGGCCGAGCGCCACGCCGGCCACCGCCAGCCGGGCGAGCCAGCGCAGCCAGCGCGGCGGCTCGGTGCGCAGCGGGTCGAGCGCCCAGGCGGCGCCGAGCATCATGAGGGCCGGATAGGTGGGCAGGGTGTAGTGCGGCAGCTTGGTCGCCACCGCCTCGAAGACCAGCCAGGTCGGCACGACCCAGGCGATGAGGAAGCGGATGGCCGGCTGGCCGCGCTCGGCCCAGCTCTGCCGCAGCGCGAGCAGGACCAGGAAGCCGGCCGGGAAGGCCGCGACCAGGAAGGTGAGCAGGTAGAAGCCGGGCGGGCCCCAGTGCTTCTCGTCGCCCGAGCCGACCTTGCCCAGCATGTCGCCGCCGATGGCCTGGGAGAAGAAGCGCCCCTCGGTCGCGATGCCGATCGCGATCATCCAGGGCAGCACGATCGCCAGCATCAGCGGCAGGCCCCAGGAGAGGCGCAGCGCGCCGAGCCAGGGGGCATGGAGCCAGGGGCCGCCCCGGCGGCGGTCGGTGATGGCCAGGGTGAGGCCGGTCAGCAGGGGCACCATAGGCGCGATCGGGCCTTTGAGCAGCACGCCGAGGCCGAGGATCACCCAGAAGGCGGCCGCCTGCCGCGCGCTGAAGCTGCCGGGGCGGAGATAGGCGAGGCCGAAGAGGCCCATCGCCGCCGTCACGCTGGCGAGCAGGGCGGCGTCGGTCTTGGCGATATGCGCCTCGACCATCAGCACCATGCAGCCGGCCAGCATGGCGGCGCCCAGCATCGCCGCCCGCCGACCCACGAGCCCGCGCCCGAACTGGAAGGTGGCGAGGACGGCGAGGATGGCGCCCAGCAGCGAGGGCAGGCGATAGGCCCAGATGTCGCTGCGGTCCGCGAGGCCGGTGGCCTCCAGCAGATGGACGCTGGCCGCCTGGGCCCAATGGATACCGACCGGCTTCTTGTTCCGCTCCTCCTCGCCGACGCGGATGTGGACGTAGTCGCCCGTCTCCACCATCTGGCGCGTGGCCTGGGCGAAGCGGCTCTCGTCGCGGTCGGTGGCCGGGATGGAAAAGAAGCCCGGCAGGAAGAGCGCGAGGCAGAGCAGGACGAGGACGAGCCGCGGCCAGCGCTGCGCGGCGCCGCTCATCTGGTCGAGACGGAGGTCCAGCCGCGTCGCGCTCATGCGGAGGGGCGGCGAGGGCTGAGAGGTCGCATGACGCCGCGCGTCTAGCATGCGGGGAGGCGCGCGGCCATAAAGCGGCCGATGAGCATTTCCCCCGCCCGCCGCGTGGCCGCCCTTCTGCTGGAATCCGTGCTGGAGCAGCACCGCGCCATGGAAGAGGCCCTCGACGCCATTCCGGGCGAGATCGAGGCGCGGGACAAGGCGGCCGGCCATCGCATCGCCGCCGCCGTGCTGCGCCGCATGGGCAGCCTGGACGCCGTGATGGAGCCCTGGCTGCGCCGCGAGCCGCCCAAGCCCGCCCAGCGGGCGCTGCGCATCGGCGCGGCGGAGCTGCTGCTGCTCGGCACCCCGCCGCATGCGGCCGTGGCCTCGGCGGTGTCCCTGGCGCCCCGGCCGCTGGCCGGGCTGGTGAATGCCGTGCTGCGCCGCGTCGCCGAGGCGGGGCCCGAGGCGCTGGAAGGGCTCGACCCCCGGCTCGATACGCCGAGCTGGCTCTGGACCTCCTGGCACGCCGCGCACGGGTCGGCCGTGCGGGCCATCGCCGCCGCGCACCGGACCGAGGCGCCGCTGGACCTCTCGCTCAAGCCGGGCGTGACGGCGCCCGAAGGTTCGGTGCTGCTGCCCACCGGCACCGCGCGCCTCCCGGCGGGGACGCGCATCACCGAACTGCCGGGCTTCGCGGAGGGGGATTTCTGGGCCCAGGACGCCGCGGCGGCCCTGCCCGCCCTCCTGTTGAACGTCCGCCCGGGCGAACGCGTGGCCGATCTCTGCGCCGCGCCGGGCGGCAAGACCGCCCAGCTCGCCGCGCTGGGCGCCGAGGTCGTCGCGGTGGAGCGGGATTCAGGCCGCATGGGCCGCCTGCGGGAGAACATGGCGCGGCTGAAGCTGGCGCCGCAGCTGGTCAATGCCGATGTGCTCAAGTGGCGGCCGGAAGGGCTCTTCGACGCCGTGCTGCTCGATGCGCCCTGCACGGCCACCGGCACCATCCGCCGCCACCCGGACCTGCCCTACCTCAAGCAGTCGAAGGACATCGCCAAGCTCGCCGGGCAGCAGCGCCAGCTCCTGGAAGCGGCGGCCAAGCTGCTGAAGCCGGGCGGAAGGCTGGTCTTCGCCACCTGCTCGCTGCAGGCCGAGGAGGGCGAGGGGCATCTGGACCACCTGCCCGAGGGGCTGCGGGTCGATCCCCTGCGCGAGGAGGAGCTCCCGGGCATCGGCGTGGCGCCGCGCGGCGTGCTCCGGACCCGGCCCGACATGTGGTCGGACCGGGGCGGGATGGACGGCTTCTTCGCCGTCCGGCTCGTGAAGGGCTGAACCCTCAGCGGTGCCAGCCGCCGCGATAACCGCCGCGATAGCCCCAGCCACCGCCATATCCCCAGCCCCCGCGGTAGCCGCCCCATCCGCCGCGATAGCCTCCCCAGCCCCAACCGCCATAGATGCCGATGCTGGGCGCGAAATAGGGGTAGGCATAGGGATACCCATAGGCCGCATAGGGATAGGCGTAAGGGTAATAGGGCGTGGCGTAGTAGGGCACCGCGGGCGGCACCGCCGGGGCGGTCTGCACCGTGTTGCCGAGGGCCGTCATGCACTGGGCATAGGTCACGTCGAAGCGGCCCTGCATCTCGTAGGTCGTGCCGGCCGCCGCATTGGCGCCGACCGCCGTGCCCGTGACCAGGCCGGCCCCCGCGCCGATCGCCGCGCCGGCGCCGGGATTGCCCGCCGCCGCGCCCACCAGCGCGCCGGCCGCGGCACCCACCGCCGTTCCGGCCACGGCACTGCCCACGGCCGCATTCGTCGCCGCGGCGGAGGGATTGGCGTAGCCGATGCTGGCCGCCGCGTTCATCTGGCACGTCTGATCCTCGCGCTGGAATTGCGCGAAATCCTTACCCTGTGGCGGCAGTGCGATGACGGTGGGGCCGGAGGGGGGCGTGGCCGCACATCCGACCAGTCCGAGGCCCGCGGCCCCCAGGAGAAGCAGTTTCTTCATGGCTGTCCTCGCAAGCCGATTCAGCACAGGCGCTAGGCTGGCATATAGACCGCCAAATGCGTGGCAGCAGAGATGGTTACAAAATTCCGGCGCGTGCCGCGGCCTCGCAGGCCGGGCACCCTTTCCCGCCCTGACCCGCAGTTTCGCAAGGCTGGTTTGCCGCCGTCATGGGTGGCCGCGCATTGACCATCCAGCGTCCCCCTGCCATCGGAAGCCCATGTCCGCCGATCCAACCCTCCGCACCGTTCGCGCCTGGCCCTTCGAGGAAGCCGCCAAGCTCGCCGACCGCCTGGCGGTCACGGGGAAAAAAGAGGCGCTGTTCGAGACGGGCTACGGCCCCTCGGGCCTGCCCCATATCGGCACCTTCGGCGAGGTCGCGCGCACCAGCTGGGTGCGCCATGCCTTCACGCAGCTGACGGGCATTCCCTCGCGCCTGCTCGCCTTCAGCGACGACATGGACGGGCTGCGCAAGGTCCCGGACAACGTGCCGAACAAGGAGCTGCTGGCCGCCAACCTCGGCAAGCCGCTGACCAAGATCCCCGATCCCTTCGGCACGCATCCGAGCTTCGGCCAGCACAACAATGCGCGCCTGCGCGCCTTCCTCGACGAGTTCGGCTTCGAATACGAATTCGCGAGCAGCACCGACTATTACGCCTCCGGCCGCTTCGACGAGGCGCTGCTGCGCATGCTGGCCCTGCATGAGGAGGTGCGGCAGGTGATCCTGCCCACGCTCGGCCCGGATCGCCGCGCGACCTATTCGCCCTTCCTGCCCATCCATCCGAAGACCGGCGTGGTCATGCAGGTGCCGGTGGAGGAGACCCGTCCCGAGGCGGGGACCATCGTCTGGCGCGACCCCGACACGGGCGAGCTCTTCGAGACCAAGGTGACGGGCGGCGCCTGCAAGGCGCAGTGGAAGGCCGACTGGGCGATGCGCTGGCACGCGCTGGGCGTCGACTACGAGATGTCGGGCAAGGACCTGATCGACAGCGTCAAGCTCTCCTCGAAGATCTGCAAGGTGCTGGGCAGCGAGCCGCCGGTCTCCTTCACCTATGAGCTGTTCAACGACGCCCAGGGCCAGAAGATCAGCAAGAGCAAGGGCAATGGGCTCACCATCGAGCAGTGGCTGGAATACGGCTCGCCCGAGAGCCTGGCCTGGTTCATGTTCGCCTCGCCCGGCAGCGCCAAGCGGCTGCACAAGGAAGTCATCCCCCGCGCGGTGGACGACTGGCTGGCGGGCCTCGGCAAGCTGCGCGAGAATCCGGACCCGGCCAGCCCGGCCTGGCACATCCATCGCGGCCACGCGCCCAACTTCGCGCCCCCGCCGGTCTCCTATGCGACGCTGCTGAACCTCGCCGGCATCGCGAATACGGACGATCCCACGCGGCTCTGGGCCTATCTGCAGAAGTACCATCCGGAGCTGAAGCCGGAGAACGAGCCGGTGCTGGACCGCCTGGTCCGCAATGCCTGCGCCTATTGGCGCGATTTCATCGCGCCGGCGCGGAAGTTCCGCGACGCGACGCCGGACGAGGCCGCGGCCATGCGCCGCCTCGTCGAGATCCTGCGCGAGCGCGCGCCGGAATTCGAGGCCCTGCCCCCCGGCCCGCAGCGTGAGGGCGCCCTGCAGGAGGCCGTCTACGACGCCGGCCGCGAGTTCCCGGCCTTCCAGACGCCGGCCAAGGATGGCGGGCGCCCCGGCGTCGGCCGCGCCTGGTTCAGCGCGCTCTACGAGGTCCTGCTGGGCAAGTCCGAGGGGCCGCGCTTCGGCGGCACCATCGCCGTCATGGGCGTGGTGGAGGCCTGCGCCCTGATCGAGAATGCCCTGGAACGGGAGAGCGCCACGGCGTGAAAGCGCTGCTGCCGCTCCTCCGCCGCCATGGGGCGACGGTCTTCGGCCTGATCCTCCTGGTTGCTGCCATCTGGGTCGTGCAGCGGGAGTTCCGCAATCTTTCCATCGCGGATGTGACGCGCGCGATGAGCGAGATCCCGCCCTTCGCCCTCTGGCTGGGGGCGGGGCTGACGGTCGCGGCCTATCTGGTGCTGGCCGCCTACGACTGGTTGGGGGCACGCTACGCCGGAAGGCCGTCTGGCTGGGGGCGGGCGCTGGTCGCCTCCTTCTGCGGCTATGCGCTGGCGCATAATCTGGGCTTCGCGGCCGTTTCCGGCGCCGCCGTGCGCTACCGGCTCTATTCGGCCTGGGGCTACACGCCGCTCGAGATCGGCAAGGTCATCGGCTTCACCTCGCTGACCTTCGGCCTGGGCGGCATGGCGCTGGGCGGCTGCGTGCTCATCCTGGAGCCGGAGGTGCTGCCTTGGCTTGGCCAGGTGCTGCCGCACTGGATCCTGCAGCTGCTGGCCATCCCGCTCTTCGGCGTCGTGCTGGCCTATATCCTGCTGAGCCGCTTCCGCCGCACCGTGACGATCCGCGGCCATGTCGTCGAGCTGCCCAGCACCGGCATGGCGATCGCGCAGAGCCTGCTCGCCACCGTCGACGTCGCGGTGACGGCGGCGATCTTCTACGTGCTGCTGCCGGACGTGGAGGGGCTGACCTTCATCCGCTTCGTCGGCATCTACCTCGCCTCCTATGCGGCGGGCATCGTGGCGAGCGTGCCGGGCGGCCTCGGCGTCTTCGACGCGGCCATCGTCATCGGCCTCGCCCCCTATATGGGCGCGGCCGAGGTGGTGGGCGCGCTGCTGGTCTTCCGGCTCTACTACTACATCGTGCCCCTCTTCATTTCGGGCCTGCTCTTCGCGGGGTTCGAGTTGAGCCAGCGCGGCGGCCGGCTGGCGCGCTTCAACGCGCTGGGCTCGGGCGCCATGCCGCTAGAGGTGCCGGCGATGGCGGGCCTCGTGGCGCTGGGCGGCGCGCTGCTGATCTTCCTCGGCTCGCTCCCGGTCGACGATATCGACCAATGGGTGGGCTACGAGACGGCCATCGCCTCGCAATTCGCCGGCTCCATCCTGGGTTCGCTGCTGATGGCCATGGCCTTCGGCCTCGCTCGGCGGCTGACGCTGGCCTGGGGCGCGGCGTTGTTCCTCCTGGCCTCCGGCGCGCTCTTCGCCTGGCTGCGCAGCGAGGAATGGTGGACCTGGGGCGCCTTCCTCATGGTCGCGGCCGCGCTGGCCACGATGCGCCCCGCCTTCTACCGCAACAGCCGCCTCTGGGCCGAGCCGCTCTCGCAGGAGATGCTGCTGCCGCTGGCGGCCGTCGCCATCAGCGGCATGGCGCTGGCCCTCTTCGTCAATGCGAGCCGCCTGCAGGACGCCTATTGGTGGGAGGTGGTGCTGGCCGCCGGCGCGCCGATCCAGCTGCGCTTCGCCGTCGGCAGCACGGTGCTGCTGCTGCTGGTGGGGCTGATCCGGCTGCTGCGGCCCGCCCGCATCCGCCCGGCCCCCTATGACGACGCCCAGCGCGCCGCGCTGGAGAAGCTGGGTGGCACGCTGCCGCCCAAGGCCGACGGCGTGCTCTGGGGCGAAGGCGGCCGCGCCGGCTTCGCCTTCTCCAAGGCGGGTCAGATCTGGATCGGCTATGGCGACCCCGCGGGCGATGCCCGGGACGCCATCTCGGCCATCTGGCGTTTCCGCGACCTGTGCGAGCGCAACGGCGCGCGGGCGGCCTTCGTCAGCGTCGGCCCGGCCTATCTGCGGGTCTATGCCGATACCGGGCTGCAGGCCCTGCCCGACCCCAAGGCGCCCGGCCGCTTCGTCGCCTGCCATGCCGAGCGCGACATGACAGTTCTGATGGATTATTGCGGGGCCGCCTGCGGGGCTTGAAGCCCCACGAAGGCATTCGATATCCCCCGACACGGCCGCACGAACCGGTGCGGCCAGGAAGCGGTCTCCGGGAAATCTTCATTCCATATCCCGGTGCCCGGCGGCGCCGGCCGCCGAGGTGACTGCGCATGACCACATCCACGACGACGCTCGATGCCGCGCCTGCGCGGCGTGGGGTGCATCCTGCGCTGGTGCTGCTGGCCCTCGCCATGGGCGGCTTTTCCATCGGCACCACCGAATTCGCGGCGATGAGCCTCGTGCCCTATTTCTCCCGCGGCCTGGGCATCGACGAGCCGACGGCGGGCCATGTCATCAGCATCTACGCGCTGGGGGTCGTGGTCGGCGCGCCGGTGATCGCGGTGCTGGGCGCCCGGCTCGCGCGCCGGACGCTGCTGATCGGCCTCATGGTGGTCTTCGCGGTGGCGAACGGGCTTTCCGCCCTCTCGCCCGACTATCACTGGATGCTGTTCTTCCGCTTCCTCAGCGGCCTGCCGCACGGCGCCTTCTTCGGCGTCGGCGCGCTGATGGCCGCCTCGATGGTGCCGCGCGAGCGGCGGGCCCAGGCGGTCTCGCGCATGATGCTGGGGCTGACGCTCGCGACCGTGGTCGGCGTGCCGCTGGCCAATGGCATCGGCCAGGTGGTGGGCTGGCGCTGGGGCTTCGGGCTGGTGGCCGTCCTCGCCACCGGGACGGCGCTGATGATCGCCCGCTTCGCGCCCGACGAGCCCGGCGACCCGACGAACAGCCCGCTGCGCGAGCTCGGCGCGCTGCGGCGACCGCAGGTCTGGCTGGCGCTGGGCACCGGCGCCATCGGCTTCGGCGGCCTCTTCGCGGTCTATACCTACCTCGCGACCACGCTGGTCGAGGTGACGGGCGTCTCGCCCGCTCTGGTGCCGCTGGTCCTGGGCGTGATGGGGGTGGGGCTCACCTTGGGGAACCTCGTCTGCGCCTGGGCGGCGGACCGCGCCCTGATGCCGGCGGCGGCCATCACCCTTGCCTTCTCGGCGGCCATGCTCGCCCTCTACCCCTGGGCGGCGCAGAACCTCTGGACGCTGCTGCCGGTGGTGCTGCTGATCGGCATGGGCGGCGGCCTCGCCTCCATCCTGCAGTCGCGGCTCATGGACGTGGCGGGCGACGCGCAGACGCTGGCGGCCGCCCTCAACCACTCGGCCTTCAACATGGCCAATGCGCTGGGCCCCTGGCTCGGCGGGCTGGCCATCGCGGCGGGCCATGGCTGGACCTCGACGGGCTGGGTCGGCGTCGCGCTCGCGCTGGGCGGCCTTGCGATCTGGATGGTGTCCTGGCGGCTCGACCGGCGCTAGCCTCGCGCCGCAAAGGGATGGGACGCGCATGAGGATCATCGGCCTGGCAGGATGGAGCGGCGCGGGAAAGACCACCCTGGTCCGGCGCCTGATCCCGGTGCTGCGGGCGCGCGGCCTCTCCGTCTCGACCGTGAAGCACGCCCATCACGATTTCGACGTGGACCAGCCCGGCAAGGACAGCTTCGAGCATCGCCAGGCCGGTGCCGCGCAGGTGCTGGTCTCCTCCGCCAAGCGCTGGGCGCTGATGACCGAGCATCGCGGCGCGCCGGAGCCGGCGCTTGCCGCCCTGCTGGCCCGGCTGGACCCGGTCGACCTCGTCATCGTCGAGGGCTTCAAGCGCGAGGAGGTGCCGAAGATCGAGATCCACCGCGCCGCCAACGGCAAGCCCTTCCTCTACCCGGAGGACCCGCTGATCCGCGCCCTCGCCACCGATGCCGTGCCGCCCGAGGGGGCGCCGCCCGCCATGCCGCTGGACGAGGTGGAGGCGATCGCCGATGCCGCGCTACGTCACGCGGCGAAGTTCTGATTTATTGAGGATCGACGCCGGGCGGATTCGCCAGGGGCGGAGTGCAAGGGAAGAAACATGTCCGAACACGTATTGATCGAGCGCGACGGCACCGTCCTCACCATTCGCCTCAACCGGCCCGACAAGAAGAACGCCCTGACCCGCGAGATGTACAACGCGATGGGCGAGGCGCTGAGCCAGGCCGCGGGCGATGACGGCGTGCATGCGGTGATTCTCGCCGGCGGGCAGGACTTCACGGCCGGCAACGACCTCAAGGACTTCGCCTCGGTCGGCGACCGCCCCGCCGGCGAGCCCGGCTCGGCCTTCAATTTCCTGGAGAACATCGTCGCCTTCCCCAAGCCCGTGATCGCGGCCGTGCGCGGCTATGCCGTCGGCATCGGCACGACCATGCTGCTGCATTGCGACGTCGTGGTCGCCAGCGAGACGGCGCGGCTGCAGATGCCCTTCACGCGGCTCGGGCTGGTGCCGGAGGCCGGCTCCTCCCTGCTGCTGGCCGGGCGCGTGGGGGTGGCGAAGGCCAATTGGTGGCTGCTCTCGGGCGCGCAGATCTCGGGGGCCGAGGCGGCGGCGAGCGGCCTCGCCTCCCGCGCCGTGCCCGACAACGAGGTGGACCCGGCGGCGCTCGAGATGGCCAAGACCCTCGCCGCGCTGCCGCCCGGCGCCATGGCGGAGACGAAGCGCCTGGTCCGCGCACCGCAGGCGGCCGCCTTGGCCGAGGTGATGGCGGCCGAGCGCGTGGCCTTCGGCGAACGGCTGCGCACCGAGGAAGCGCAGGCGATCTTCGCCAGCTTCCTGAAGAAATAGGGCGCGGTGGCCGCCCTCCACCGGGGATGGTAGGCAGGGCGATGCCGCATTCCGCCAAGACGCCCAAAGACCAGAATTTCGAGATTTTCCTGGCCGCCCTGCCGGGCCTGGAGGCCGCGCTGCATACCGAGGTGCGCGGCAAGGGCTTCAAGCTCGCCAAGCCCGTTCCCGGCGGCGTCACGATCCGGGGCGGCTGGCCGGAAGTCTGGCGCGCCAATCTGTGGATCCGCGGCGCCGGGCGGGTCCTGGCGCGCCTCGATGGCTTCAAGGTGCAGCACCTCGCCCAGCTCGACGCCCGCGCGCGCCACGTGCCCTGGGCCAGCGTCCTGCGCCGCGACGTGCCCTTCCGCGTCGAGGCCACCTGCGCGTCCTCGCGCATCTACCACTCGGGCGCGGCCGAGGAGCGGATCGTGAAGTCGATCCAGGAGGCCGTCGGCGCGCCGCATGACGACGAAGCCGAGCTCACCGTCCGGGTTCGGATCGAGCAGGATTTCTGCACCATCAGCCTCGATACCTCGGGCGAGCTGCTGCACAAGCGCGGCTACAAGGAGGCCGTGAATCGCGCGCCGATGCGCGAGACCATGGCGGCGCTCTTCCTGCAGCAATGCGGCTATGACGGCAGCGAGCCCGTGTTCGACCCGATGTGCGGCTCCGGCACCTTCGTCATCGAGGCCGCGGAGATCGCGAGCCGGCTCAACCCCGGCCGCTTCCGCCACTTCGCCTTCGAGCAGCTCGCGACCTTCGACCCGGAAGCCTGGCAGGACATGCGCGAGGTGAAGAGCCGCCGCGTCCCCGCCGCCCGCTTCTACGGCAGCGACCGCGACGCGGGTGCGATCGAGATGAGCGTCGCGAATGCCGAGCGCGCGGGCGTCGCCGATTGCACCGAGTTCCGGCAGGCCACGATCAGCGAGATCACGGCGCCCGAAGGGCCGCCCGGCCTCGTGATCGTCAATCCGCCCTATGGCACGCGGATCGGCGACAAGCAGAAGCTGTCGGCGCTGTACAACGCCCTCGGGCAGACGCTGGCGAGCCGTTTCAAGGGCTGGCGCGTCGGCCTGATCGCCAGCGACTCCTCGCTGGCGCATGCCACCCGCCTGCCCTTCCTGCCGACCGAGGCACCCATCCCGCACGGTGGGCTGCGGGTGACGCTCTACCGGACGGCGCCGCTGGCCTAGGGCGTCAGGGTACGAGTACGACGCGCCCGGCCGAGCGCCGCTCCCGCACCTCCGCCATCGCTTCGCGGAAGTTCTCGAGCGGATAGCTCGCATGCACCTCGGGCCGCAGCTTGCCCTCGGCCCACCAGCCCATGAGCTGGTCCCACAACGCGCGCGTGCGCGCGGCGTAGCGCTCGCGGTTGTCGCCGGGGGACCAGCCGATATAGGTGCCCCAGTTCAGCCCCGCGACGGTGATGTTCTTCAGCAGGAGGATATTGGCCGGCACGGTCGGAATCCCGCCGCCGGCATAGCCCACCGTCACCAGCGTGCCGCCATCGCCCAGGCAGCGCAGCGAATCGTCGAAGATGTCGCCGCCCAGCGTGTCCAGCACGCAGCTCACGCCCGCGCCGCCGGTGATCTCGCGTACCTGGTCGCGGAAGGGGGCGGCGCTGTCCAGCACCGCATCCGCGCCGCGCGCCTGGAGCATCGCATGCTTGGCCGCGCCCGCACGGGCGATGACTTTGCCGCCCAGCGCCTTCACGATCTCGACGCCCGCGAGGCCGACGCCGCCCGCCGCGCCATGCACCAGCACCCAGTCGCCCGCCTGCACGCGGCCGCGCCACATCAGCGCGGAGCCGGCGGTGGGATAGCTGATCGGGAAGGCGACGGCCGGCGCCAGCGGCAGCCCGTCCGGGATCGGCGTGACGTGGATGGCATCCGCCACCGCCTCCTCCGCGAAGCCGCCCCAGTCGAGCGCGGCGAAGACGCGCGTGCCCTTGGGCAGCGGGCCTTCCAGCACCGTGCCGGCGACCTCGGTGCCGGGCACGAAGGGCAGCGGCGGCTTGCGCTGGTACTTGCCCGCGACGACGAGCTGCACGGCAAAGGAGACGCCCACCGCCTCCACCTTGATCCGCACGGCGCCGGGCCGCATCGGCGGCGGCGGGATGTCCTTGATCTCGAGCTCGTCGAAGCTCCGCCAGGATTCGCAGACCAGTGCGCGCATCATTCCCCCTTGATCTCGGCATCACGAACGAGCCGCCCGAAACGCTCGTACTCGCTTGCGGAGAAGCGGGCAAAATCGGCCGGCGCGCTGGCGATCGGCTCGGCGCTCATGGAGGCGAAGCGCGCGCGGGCATCCTCGCGCTGGCAGACCTTCGCGACCGCCTGCTGCATGCGCGCGGCCATGGCGGGCGGCAGGTTCTTCGGCCCCCACATGGCGTACCAGGTGGTCATCTCGTAGCCGGGGACGCCGGACTCGGCGATGGTCGGCAGTTCCGGATGACTCGGCAGGCGCTGCGTCGTCGTCACCGCGACGGCGCGCAGCCGCCCCGAGCGCACATGCTCGGCCGAGGAGGCCAGGCTGTCGAACATGACCTGGACCGTGCCGGCCAGCAGGTCCTGCAAGGCGGGGCCGGAGCCGCGATAGGGGATGTGGGTGATGTCCGTCCGCGTCATCAGCTTGAAGAGCTCGCCCGCCAGATGCGGCGCGCCGCCGATGGAGGAGGAGGCGTAGGAGATCCGCCCCGGCTGCGCCCGCGCCAGCGAGATGAGGTCCTGCACGGAACGCACCGGTACCGCCTCGTTCACGACGAGGATGAGCGGCACCTTCACGATCTCGGTGATGGGCGTGAAGTCGGTCAGCGCGTTGAAGGGCAGGCCCGGCATCAGATGCGGCGTGATGACATGGGCCGAGGCGTTGACCAGCAGGGTCGCGCCGTCCGGCGCGGCGCGGGAGGCCTCGCCCGCGCCGATGGAGCCGCCGGCGCCGGCCCGGTTGTCCACCACGAAGGGCGAGCCGAGTTCCGCCTGGAGGCCGGCGGCCGTGACGCGGCCCACGATGTCGGTCGGGCCACCCGGCGGATAGGGGACGATCACGCGCACCGGGCGGCCGGGCGCGTCCTGCGCCTGGGCGATGGCCGGTGCGGCGAGGGCGGCGCCCAGAAGGGCGCGGCGGGTGGCGGTCATGGACGTTCCTTTGTTGGTTGCGCTGAGGATAGCGCAGCCCGCGGGCACGGCCATGCCGCGTTTGCTCACATGGAGAAGGAGTCGAAGAACTGGCAGTAGCCGGGCGGGCGGCGCACACTTTCGAAAAGGACCTTGGGCGGGTGGCGCATCCGCGCCTCGGCCTCGGCCATGTGGTTCTTGACGGTGATGCGCAGGCTCGTGGCCTTGGAGAGCTTGGCATGCAGCGCGTCATAGGCCTTGCCGGAGCTGGCGATGTAGCCCTTCAGGCCGGGCTTCCAGCTGCCCACGAGGATGCAGCCATCCGTGTCCTCCGGCTTATTGCCGATATGGATGAGGATGCCCGAGAAGTTCTGCACGTCGTGCAGCCGCGGGATCAGCCGGCTGCGCCCTTGCTTGGCATAGCGGTCCGACAGGCGCGGGCTCTCCTCCAGGGTCAGGCGGTAGCTGCCGGGCGGAATCGCGGTCTTGCCGTGGATCTTCTTGGACCTCTCGAGGTCCTCCAGCGTGTGGCACTGGAACTCGCCGTCGATCTCCAGCGTCCCGATCGTGGCTTCGCCGGCGATGACCTGGCGGGTCAGCAGCAGATCCATGGCTATCCTCTCCGATGCTTCGGATTAAAGTGCCAAATCATGTAATTGATGTCCACGCCCGGAGGTCTCTTCGCTCCGGCGAGCTTTTCCGTGATGATGCCTCCCAACAGGAGGATGCGATGCCGAAGCCCTACAAGGGTCTCTTCGTTCTCGATGCCGCGCAGGGCATCGCCGGCCCCTATTGCGGGATGCTGCTGGCGCAGTGCGGGGCCGATGTCGTGAAGCTCGAGCCGCCCAAGGGCGACTGGTCGCGCGGGCTCAGCACGCGCGCGGAGAGCCACAGCGTGATGCACACCGCCTTCAACCGCGGCAAGCGCGCCATAGTGCTCGACCTCACCGATGAGACCGACCGCGCGAGGACCGCGAAGCTGGCCGCGAAGGCCGATGTCCTGATCGAGGCCTTCCGCCCCGGCGTGGCGCAGCGCATCGGCCTCGGGCCCGAGAATGCCAAGCCCGACGCCGTCTGCATCTCCGTCTCTGGCTTCGGCCAGTCGGGCCCCTATAGCGAGCGCCCCTGCACCGACAGCGTGGCCCAGGCCTTCTGCGGCGTGGTCGCGATCAACCCGGGCATGGACGCGCTGCCGCATCGTGTCGGCACGCAGATCGTGGAC
Organism: Roseococcus pinisoli; assembly: GCF_018413645.1. GTDB lineage: Bacteria > Pseudomonadota > Alphaproteobacteria > Acetobacterales > Acetobacteraceae > Roseococcus > Roseococcus pinisoli. Next base: position 855,018 of record NZ_JAHCDA010000001.1, on the reverse strand, counting down.
GTCTTCACCGGCCTTTCCGCCTTCGCCGCCTGCCAGGCCGCGCTGGCCGAGCAGGCGCATGACCGCGCGACCGGCGCGCCGCCGAAGCGCCGGCACCTCGACATCTCGCTGATGCAGGGCGCGGCCTCCATGCTGGTGCTGCCCATCGCGGAATCCGGCCTGCTCGGCCGCATGCCCGACGAGGTGAACACGCCCGCCGGCGCCTATCCGGCGAAGGACGGCGTCTCGGTGATGTTCGCCCTGGTGCGCGAACCCGAATGGGTGACGCTCTGCGAGGTGCTGGGCCGGCCGGAGCTGACGCAGGATCCGCGTTTCAAGGACTTCCCGACGCGCTTCGCCAACAAGCCCGCGCTGGTCGCGATCCTGCGGGAGATCTTCCTGACGAAGACCGCCGCCGAATGGCTTGCGCTCCTGCAGGCCGCGCGCCTGCTCTGCGACCGCGTGAACACGCCGCTGGAATACCTGGCGGAGCAGCACGTCCAGGCCACCCGCGCGGCGCCGATCCTGGATCAGCCCGGCCTTGGGCCTATGCCTTTCCCGGCCATCCCCGGCCTCGGTGCCTGGGAGCCGGCCGCGCCGGCGCTCGGGCAGGATACCGAGGCGGTGCTGGCCGAATTCGGAGTCTGAGCCATGCCGCATGACGCCCAGGGCAACCGCGCCAGCTTCGCCTCGGACGAGGCGGCGCAGGCCTTCGACCATACCATCGAGGGCTTCCTGAAGTACCGCGCCGACACGCCGCTGCGCCTCAAGGCCGCGCTGAAGCTGGATGGCGAGGCGCCGCTGCTGCACGCCATGAAGGCCGCCTTCGCCATGCTCGCCTACAAGTCGGCGCATGTGCCGGCGGCGAAGGCCGCGCTGGAACAGGCCCGCGCCCTGGGCGGCAATGAGCGCGAGCAGCGCCATATTGCCGCGCTGGACGCCTGGGCCGAGGGCGGGCAGGACCGCGCGATCGCGATCTGGGCGGAGCTGCTGGCCGAATATCCGCGCGACATCCTCGCCTTCCGTCTGCACCACTTCGCCTCCTTCTGGATGGGCAAGGCGCCGGAGATGATGGCGACCGTCGAGCAGGCGCTGCCGCATTGGGACGGCGGCATGCCGGGCTACGGCTCCATGCTCGCCTGCCGGGCCTTCGCGCATGAGGAATGCGGGAGCCTGGTGATCGCCGAAGCCGCGGGGCGCGAGGCCATCCGCCGCGATCCGGCCGATCTCTGGGCCGCGCATGCGGTGGCCCATGTGCTGGAGATGCAGGGGCGCCGGGCCGAGGGCATCGGCTGGATCACCGGCCTCTCGCAGAACTTCGCGGGCGGCAACAACCTGCTGCACCACCTCTCCTGGCACCAGGCCATGTTCCACATGGAGCGCGGCGAGTTCGACGAGGTGCTGCGCCTCTACGACACGGGCTTCCGCGACCTGGACAGCCCCATCACCCAGATGCAGCCCGACCTCTACATCGACTGCCAGAACGCGGCCTCCATGCTCTTCCGGCTGCAGCGCCAGGGCGTCGATGTGGGCGAGCGCTGGCTGGAGCTCGCGGACAAGGCCGAGGGCCGCATCGGCGACTGCCTCTCCGCCTTCACCCTGCCGCACTGGATGATGGCGCTGACGGCCGATGGCCGCCTCGATGCCGCAGGAAAGATGCTGGAGGCGCTGCGCGACTATGCCCGCGCCAATACGGGCGAGAATGCCCGCATCGTGCGCGACGCGGCCCTGCCCTGCTGCGAGGCGCTGCTGTTGCGCGCGCGCGGCCAGCATGCGGCGGCCGTGCAGGTGATGCGCCCGGCCATCGGCGGCCTCTACGAGCTCGGCGGCAGCCATGCCCAGCAGGACGTGCTGGAGCAGCTCTTCCTCGACTGCGCGATGGAGGCCGGCATGGAAGCCGATGCGCGGTTGCTGTTGGAGCGCGTGACCGGCCGCTGGCCGACGCCGCCCGAACGCCGCGTCGGCTATGCAAGGGAGGCGCAGGCCCTGCGCTAGGCCTGCCCTCAGCACGGTTGAGATTTTCGCTTTCCAGGAGGTAGGCTCGACACATGGAAACGCCCAATCTCGCGCCCTTCCCGGCGCAGCACGACCTCGGCGGCAATCCGCGCTTCCGCTGCACGCCCGTCGAGATCGAGGACGACGCGCCGCCTGACGATTTCGGCAAGCGGGTGGACGCGCTGCGCGCCGTGCTGCGCGACAAGGGGCTGATCACCACCGACGAGCAGCGCTTCAACATCGAGAGCCTGCCCGAGGCCGAGTATTTCGACCTCACCTACTACGAGAAATGGCTGCGTGCCGTCGCCGCCGTGATGATCGCCAAGGGCGTCGTCACCTGGGAGGAGCTGCAGTGAGCACCGGCGCCGGGCAGGTCTCCGCGGCGCGCTTCGCCGCGGGCCAGAGTGTGCGCGTGAAGGATGCCAAGCCCGAGCGCGTGGCGCGCATGCATCTTCGCACGCCGCATTACGCGCGCGGCAGGATCGGCCGCATCGTGCGCGCGCTCGGCACCTTCCCGAACCCCGAGGACATCGCCTTCAACCGCCCCGCCGAGCCACGCGTGCTCTACCACGTGCTGTTCGACCAGCCGCCGGTCTGGGGCGACGGCGAGGCGGGGGACACGCTGCTCATCGAACTCTTCGAGCATTGGCTGGAGGAAGCATAATGGCGAACCAACCGCCCCGCGCCGAAAGCCTGGCGCTGCTCGCGAAGCTGGAGGCGGCGCTCAAGCGGCGCGGCATCGTCAGCGACGAGGAGATCGAGCTCAAGCGCGCCTCGGCCGACCGCGCCAATCCGATGACCGGCGCGCGCATGGTGGCCCGCGCCTGGATCGATCCCGAATGGCGCGCCCTGCTGCTGCGCGACGGCACGGCGGCGGCCGAGGCCATGGGCATCTCCATGCGCGGCAACCCGCCGCTGGGTGTGCTCGAGGACACGGCGGGCGTGCACCACCTCGTGGTCTGCACGCTGTGCAGCTGCTACCCGCGCGCCATCATCGGCTACCCGCCGCACTGGTACAAATCCGCCGCCTATCGCAGCCGCGCCGTGCGCGAGCCGCGCGCGGTGCTCGCGGAATTCGGAACGGTGCTGCCCGCGGGCATGCAGGTCCGCGTCGTGGACAGCACGGCCGACTTCCGCTGGATGGTGCTGCCGCAGCGGCCCGCCGGCACGGAGGGCTGGACCGAGGACCAGCTGACCGCGCTGGTCACGCGCGACGACATGGTGGGCGTCACCCTGCCGCGCGTCGGCCGCCGGGAATCCCGCGCCGCGTGAGCCGCAGGGCTGCCGTGCCGGTCGGAGGCTTTTCGCAACGATTCCACCGTGCGACGACCTGACCGGGGGGTATAAGGTCATGAAGTCTCATCGCGGGGCCGGGGCGTAGCATGTCCCAATCGGCAAGGGCCGAGCCCGACGGCCTGCCACAACCGCGCAGGGCCTATGCGTCGATCTGCCTCGCGGCAGGCATCGCCATCTCGGTGCTCGATTCCAGCATGGTGAACATCGCGCTGCCCTCGGTCGCGCGCACCCTCGATCTTACGCCGGCCGAGTCCGTCTGGGTGGTGAACGCCTTCCAGATCACCGTCGTGGGAATGCTGATCCCCTTCTCCTCGCTGGGCGAGATCCTGGGGTTCAAGCGGGTCTGGAGCGCCGGCCTCGCGCTCTTCCTGCTTGGCGCCCTGGGCTCGGCGCTGGCACCCAATTTCGACGTGCTGCTGGTGACGCGCGTGGTGCAGGGCTTCGGCGCGGCGGCGGTGATGAGCCTGCTGTCGGGGCTGATCCGCCACACCAACCCGACCTCGCATCTCGGCCGCGCGATCGGCAACAATGCGATGACCGTCGCGATCTGTTCCGCCGCCGGGCCCTCCATCGGCGCGGCGGTGCTCGCCGTGGCGCCCTGGCCTTTCGTCTTCGCGGTGCATCTGCCGATCGGCATCGCGGTGCTGGCCTTCGGGGTGCGGCACCTGCCGGATGTGCCGCCGCAGCGTCGGCCCTTCGACTTCGCCTCGGCGGCGCTGAACCTCGCCGCCTTCGGCTTCGTCTTCCTGGGCCTCGACCTGCTGCTGCACCGCCCCGGGGGCGGCGTCATCCTGCTGGCGGCGGGCGCGGCCTGCGGCACGGCGCTGGTCTGGCGCGAGCTGTCGCGCTCGACGCCGCTGCTGCCGCTCGACCTGCTGCGCGTGCGGTCGATCCGCCTCGCGGTCATCGCCTCCACCTGCATGTTCGCGGTGAACAGCCTGGTCGCGATCAACATGCCCTTCCACCTCTCGGCGGCGGGATTCACGCCGCTGCAGATCGGGCTGATCATCACCCCCTATCCGATCGCGATCGGCCTGCTCGCGCCCATTGCGGGCCGGCTGTCGGACCGGCTGCCTTCGGCGATCCCCTGCGCGGTGGGCGGCGTGACCCTGGCCATCGCCGTGGCGGCGCTGGCCTTCTTGCCGGCCGACCGTCCGGAGCTGATCTGCCCCGCGCTGCTGCTGGCCGGCATCGGCTTCGGCTTCTTCCAGGCGCCGAACAACCGCACGATCATCGGCAACGCGCCGCGCGCGCGGGCCGGCGGCGCGGGCGGGCTGCAGGCCACGGCGCGGGTGCTGGGCCAGGCCTTCGGCGCGACCACCTCGGCCGCCTGCTTCACGCTGGCGGGGCCCTGGCTGGCCTTCCTCTGCGGCATGATGTTCGCCGTGATCGCCGCCGTGGTGAGCCTGTCCCGCCGCTAGGCGCGCTCCCGGCCCCACCCTTGGGGCATGACCGCAGCGCGGCCAAGGCATTGGCCTTCCCGCGCGCGGCACGTTAAACGGGCCTGTTTCTAACTCGAAGGGATCCTGCACATGCGGGTCGGCGTGATCGGCGCCACGGGCGCGGTCGGTAAGGAATTGGTGGAAGTGCTCGCGAAGCGGCGCTTTCCGGTGACGGAGCTCAAGCTCTTCGCCTCGACGCGTAGTGCCGGCACGAAACAGAAAACGCCCTTCGGCGAGATTACCATCGAGGCTTACAGCCTCGAGGCCGCGCGCCATCTGGATCTCGCTTTGCTCGCCGTCTCGGGCGATTTCTCGAAGGCGCATGCGCGCGCCCTGGCCGCCGAGGGCGTGGCCGTGGTCGACAATTCCTCGGCCTTCCGCCTGGAGGCCGACGTGCCGCTGGTGGTGCCGGAGGTGAATGCGGACGCGATCGGCGACCATCGCCTCATCGCCAACCCGAACTGCACGACGGCGATCCTCGTGGTCGCGCTCGAGCCGCTGCGCCAGGCCTTCGGCGTCAAGCGCGTCATCGTCTCGACCTACCAGGCCGCGAGCGGCGCGGGGGCCGAGGGCATGGCGGAGCTGGAGCGCGAGACGCGGCGTGTCCTCGTCGAGGGCCAGCCGGCCCAGAACGAGGTCTTCGCGCATCCGCTGGCCTTCAACGTCATCCCGCAGATCGATAGCTTCCAGCCGAACGGCTACACGCGGGAAGAGATGAAGGTCGCCTGGGAGAGCCGGAAGATCATGGGCATGCCCGATCTCCCCGTCTCCTGCACGGCGGTCCGCATCCCGACCTACCGCGTGCATGGCGAGGCCGTGACCATCGAGACCGAGCGCCCCGTGACGGCGGAGGCCGCACGCGCGGTCCTCGCCAAAGCGGCCGGCGTGCGCGTGGTCGACGACACGGCGAAGCAGCAGTACCCGATGCCGATCACGGCCACGGGCCAGGACGACGTCGAGGCCGGCCGTATCCGCGAGAACCCCGTCTTTGGGGATCGCGGGCTCGACTTCTTCCTCTGCGGCGACCAGCTGCTGAAGGGCGCTGCCCTGAACGCGGTGCAGATCGCCGAGAAGATGAAGGTTGGCGTGCCGGCCTGACACGGGAGGGCTCTACCCTCTTCTCCTCTCCCGCCAGGGCTTTTTGCCCTGGACCCCGGGACAGGTCTGCCGTGGCGAGGCATGCTCCTTCCTTCAAGAGGAGCATGCGCCATGGAAGTGCGTTGGGAACGTCATACCGGCCCGGAGCTGAAGGCCCTGGCCGAAAGGGGTGCGCTGCCCGTGCTGCCGATCGGCAGCCTCGAGCAGCACGGCCCGCATCTCCCCGTCTGGACCGACAGCTTCATCGCCCATGCGATGAGCGTGGCCGCGGCGGAGCTCGCCACCGACATCCCCGCCATCGTGCTGCCGCCGCTCTGGACGGGGCTTTCCGAGCATCACCTGCCCTTCGGCGGCACCATCACGCTCGACCACGCGACGCTGCATGCGGTGCTGCGCTGCGTCGTCCGTAGCCTGCAGGCGCAGGGCTTCTCCCGCCTGCTGATCGTGAACGGCCATGGCGGCAATATCGACCCGCTGGCGGTTTCCGTGCGCGAGCTGGCGCATGAATTCGGCATGCCCGTCGTCACCACCACCTGGCCCAGCGTGGCGCCGGCCGAGATCGCGGCCACGCTCACCACGCAGCCCGGCGTCATGCATGCCTGCGAGGGCGAGACGGCGGTGTGGCTCGCGCTGGACGAGGAGCAGGTGCGCAAGGACCGGATCGAGGAGGCCGCGGGCGGCAATGCCGGCACGCAGGTGCGCCCCGGCTATTCGCGCTTCTACAGCTTCGCCGAGCGCGCGCCACGCACCGGCGTGAAGGGCGATCCGCGCGCCGCGACGGCGGAGAAGGGCCGGGCCATCATCGACGCGGTGGCGAAGAACCTTGCCGCCGCGATGAAGGATCCTGTGCTCTGGACCAGGCCGGAGCAGGTCTGGAAGGTCTGAGCGACGCCTGCCGCGTCAGAGGGTGGGCGTCTTGGCGCGACGCTGCGCCAGGGCGTTCATCACGCTGTCGTCGAAGCCCATATGCCCCTTCACGAGCTCGGGCGGGGTCAGCGCCAGCCATTGGTTGAGCGACACATCCGCGTAGTAGCTGCTCTTGAAGACCTCGAGGAAGCGCAGCGGCGTGTCGCCGGTGTTCTGGATGTAGTGGCTCATGGCGAAGGGAATGAAGCCCACGTCGCCGGCCGAGAAGTCGAAGGTCCGCGCCTGGCCGTGGGCGGCGAAGACGCCGGAGGGGGCCTGGCCCTCAATGTAGTACTGCCACTCGGCCGCGGGATTCAAACCCCTGGCCGAGCCGGCCGTGTTCGGCGCGGAGGGCGATGGCGGTTTTGCAATGGCGGTGCCATCCACGGGCCGGCGGGCCCGAGGCGCTGCCTCAGGCCAGGGTGAGACCGAGTCGCTCCAGCAGCGCGGCCCGCTGCACGGGCTTGCTGAGATAGTCGTCCATGCCGGCGGCACGGCACTGCGCCTCGAAGACCGGGCCCACGGCGGCGGTCAGCCCGATGATGCGCGTCCGCCGGTTCGGGTTGCTGGTCGCGCGGATCTGCCGCGTGGCCTCCAGCCCGTCCATGACCGGCATCTGCAGGTCCATCAGGATGACGTCATAGACCTGCCCATGCGCCATGGTGACGGCGATCGACCCGTCCGGCGCCACGTCCACCTGGCAATTGGCGCGGCCGAGGATGGTCTTCATGACGAGCTGGTTGGTGGCATTGTCCTCCACCAGCAGGACCTTCCGCCGCGGCCCCGTCTCGACCGGTGCGGCGGCGACCGGCACGGGCGCGGGCGTGGGCGGCGCGACGACGGAAAGCAGCCCCTCGCGCAGCCGGGCCGGCAGGATGGGCTTCAGCAGCATGCCGTCCACCAGCCCCGGTTCCGGCTGCTCGCGGCCCAGCGGCGCGCCCGAGAAGCAGAGCAGGATCGGCGCGCGCGGCACGTCGGGCAGCTCGCGAATCTGCCGGGCGACGTCGATTCCCCGCATCTGGCCGAGCTGGCGGTCCAGTATGATTACCCGCACCGGGCGGCCGGCGGCGGCGCTCTTCTGCAGGAGGGCAAGCGCCGTCGGGCCATCGGCCGCCGGCAGCGCCTCTGCCCCCATGCCCGCGAGCTGACGGGCCAGGATCTCGCGGCGCAGGGTGAAATCGTCGACCACCAGCACGCGCAGCCCGGCCAGCGCCTCGGCCAGCGGCACGTCCGTCGGGCCGGGCACCTGGCCGAGCTGGGCGGTGAAGGTGAAGCGGCTGCCGCCGCCGCGCGGCCGTGAGGGATCGCGCTGGCCGGCCTCCAGCCCGCCGCCCATCTCCTCAGCGAGGCGGACGCAGATGGCGAGGCCGAGGCCGGTGCCGCCGTATTTCCGGCGGATCGAGGCATCGGCCTGGGTGAAGCGCTCGAAGAGATGGGGAATCTGCGCGGGATCGAGGCCGATGCCCGTGTCCATCACGTCGCAGCGCATGCGCCAGCCCTGCCGCGGGCCGAGGCTCTCGGCCGAGAGATCGAGGCGGATCCAGCCGCTGTCGGTGAACTTCACGGCATTGCCGATGAGGTTGAACAGAACCTGCCGGAAGCGCCCGGGATCCCCCACCACGAGGCGCGGCAGCTCGGGCGGCATGGACACCACCAGCTCTACGCCCTTGCTGGCCGCGCGCGGCGCGAAGAGCTCGACGATGGTGCCGATCTCCTTCTCCAGGTCGAAGGGCACGCGCTCGAGCTCGACGGCGCCGGCCTCCAGCTTGGAGAAGTCGAGGATGTCGTTCAGCACCATCAGCAGGTGCTCGGCCGAGTTCTGGATGGTCTCGGCATAGCGGCGCTGCAGCGTGTCGAGCCGGGTGTCGAGCAGCAGGCCGGTCATCCCGATCACGCCGTTCATCGGCGTGCGGATCTCGTGGCTCATGCTCGCGAGGAAGTCTTCCTTCGCGCGGGAGCCGGCACGTGCCGCGGCTTCCGAGAGGGCGAGCTGCGTGCCCTGCGCCCGCAGCCGGTGCGCCTGGCGCACCATCAGCCAGAGCGCCAGCAGGATGAAGAGCCCCGCGCCGCCCACGCCCAGCCCCAGCAGCAGGCCAAGCGACTGGTTGCCCGCCAGCGCGTCGCGACGGCTGCGCGCCACCTCGACCACGAAGAAGCCCTGCCGGGTGACCGAGAAGCTGGCCATCACCGGCACGTCGTCCTGGTCGGTGCCGATGAAGGAGCCGGTCTCGCGCCGGGGCAGGAAGTTGCGGAAGGGCCAGGCGCCGGGATGGATCTGCCCGATGCCTTCCCGCCCGCCATCCGAGCGGGCCAGCAGCGCGCCGTTGAAGGAATGCAGCCGGATGGAAACGCCGAAGGCCTCGGCATAGCGGCGGGAGATGGTGACCAGGTATTCCGGGTTCAGCAGCGCGATCACCGCGCCGTCGAACTCGCCCCGGCCGTTGCGGACGGCGCGGGCCAGCGGGATGGACCAGAGGCCGGTCTCGGCGATCGGCCGGGCATGGGGGGAGGCGATGAAGCGCCCGCTCTCCGGCGTGCCCAGCCGCAGCTGCTGCCCGCCGAAGCGCAGCACGCGGAACCACTCCCGGTCTCCGAGGCCGAGGCCGACCAGCCCCTCGGCGGTGGATTCCAGCACCGTGCCATTGGCGTCGGTGCGCACGATGCCGCGCAGCTGCGAGATGTCGCGCAGGATATGCGAGCGCTGGCCCGAGAAGCCGTCATGGTCGCCTTCCAGCGGGCGATCGGCGAGGTCGAGGAGGACGAGGTCCACCGTCTGCATGGCGCGGGTGAGCTGGTCGGCCAGCGCCTCCGACACGGATTGCGTGAGGCGCTCGGCCGCCGCGATGGCCTCCGCGCGGCCGCGATACATGACGGTGCCATAGACGGCGAGCAGGCACAGGATGACGAGCCCGGCCACAACCGCGTAAAGACGGCTTGGCCGTGGGGCGGCCCGGGCCGGCTCCGGCTCGTTCGTTCTCGGAGCGAAGGAGCGCCGGATGCTGTCGCGGATCGCTTTCAAGCGCATGGCTTTTGCCGTTATCGCAGGGCTCCTCCCAATTTGCGAGGCATGGGCCGAAAATTCTCTCCCGCCGCGCCTGGAGGCGATCCGCGCGCGGGGAGAACTCAAGGTCTGCGTCTGGCCCGACTACTTCGCGATTTCCTACCGCAACTCCCGCAACAGTGAGTTCGAGGGGATCGACATCGACCTGGCGCGGGCGCTCTCCAGCCGGCTTTCGGTGCGGCTGGGCTTCGTCGAGACCAACTTCATCTCCTTCATGGACCGGATCGAGGCCGGCGACTGCGACATCGCCATGATGGCCGTGGGCATCACCCCGGCGCGGGCCCGGCGCGTGGCCTTCAGCCGCCCCTACCTCGCCAGCCCCGTCTATGCGGTGACCACCCAGGCCAATACGCGGATCCGCGGCTGGACGGATATCGACTCGCCCGGGACGGTGGTGGCGGTCGCCGCCGGCACCATCCAGGAAGCGCTGATGGGCCGCAGCCTGCGCCGGGCCGACATGCTGGTCGTGGCCCCGCCGCGCACGCGCGAGGCGGAGATCCAGTCCGGCCGGGCCGACGTCTTCATGAGCGACTTCGCCTATACGCGCCGCATGCTGTTCATGCATGACTGGGCGAGGGTGATCGAGCCGCCGGACCGCTTCGGGGAGACGCTCTTCGCCTGGGCGGTGCCGCTGCACGACCCGGCCTGGCTCGCCGAGGTGAACGGTTTCCTCAGCGCCGTCCGGGCGGATGGCACCCTGACGCGGGCCGCGGCGCGGCACGGCCTCACGCCCATCCTGATCCGCTGAGGGCTGATCAGGGACAGGTCACGCGACCGAGCCCGGATCGGTATTCGCCCCGCAGACAAGCACGCCGACCTTGGCCCCGGCCGGCGGCACCCAGGCGCCGCTGAGCAGCGCGGCCAGCGCGGTCGCCCCGCCCGGTTCCGCCACGAGCTGAGCCCTTTCCCAGAGCGCGCGCTGCGCCGCCCGGATCGCCTCGTCGGTCACCCGCACGGGGAGCAGGCGCCCCGCCGCGTGCAGCCCGGCCGCGATGGGGAACATCAGCGCGCCGACCTGCCGCGCGCCCAGGCTGTCCGCCGCCAGGCCGCCGACCGTGGCGGGCACGGGCCGGCCCGCCGCCAGGGCCTCGTGCAGGCAGGGGCAGCCCTCCGGCTCGACGGCGACGAGGGTGACGCCGCTCGCGCGGTGCCAGGCACCGATGCCGCCGATCAGCCCGCCGCCGCCAACCGCGACCAGAAGATGCGTTAGGCCGGGCGCCTGTTCCTCCCATTCGAGGGCGACGGTGCCCTGCCCGGCGAGGACCTCCGCCTGATCGTAGGCATGGACCATCAGCGCGCCGGTCGTGGCGGCGCGGGCTTCGCTGGCCTGCCGCGCCTCGTCGTAGCTGGCGCCGCCCACGGTCAGCTCCGCGCCGAAGCTGCGGATTCGCGCGCGCTTGGCCTCGGCGGCGATCTCGGGGACGAAGATCTCGGCCCTGAGCCCGAGGGATTGCGCCGCCGCGGCCACGGCCACGCCATGGTTGCCGCCGGAGGCCGCGATCACCCCCGCCGGCCCCGCGCCCGCGCTGCGCATCCGGTTGAAGGCCCCGCGCGGCTTGAAGCTGCCGGCCAGCTGGAGCAGCTCGAGCTTCAGCACGCCCCATTCGGGCAGATGGAGAAGGGGCGTCCGCCGCACATCCCCCGCGATCCGACGCGCCGCGGCCTCGATGGCGAGCTGATCAACCTGCATGCACTACCCCTCCGAAAACGCCGGCCTTCCTTGGCAGCCCCAATCCTGCCATAAAGTAACCTGTTGAAACATTCTGGCAGCCGGGATGCTCTTTCACGCAAGCTGCGCGGCTCTGGATGGCGAGGCGGTATTGATCCTTGCTCCCCCGGGCGCCGGCAAGTCGGATCTTCTGTTGCGCCTGATGGGCCGTGGCTGGAGTCTCGTATCGGATGATCAGGTGGTCCTGAAGGCCGTCGACGGCCGATTGGAGGCCTCCCCGCCCCCCGCGCTCGCGGGCCGCATGGAGGTCTTCGGCCTGGGTATCGTCGAAGGCCTCAGCTGGGTTTCCGCCCCCCTTCGCCTCGTGGTCCGCCTCGTCGCGCGGGAGGAGGTGGTCCGCCTTCCCGTGCCCCGGCAATGGGAGGCGCTCGGCCTCTCCCTGCCGCTGCTCGAGACCAATGGCGCCGCCCCTTCCGCGCCGGATGTGCTGGCCTGCGCCCTGGGCGCGCTGGCCCAGCGGCACCGGCTGAGCTGCGGGGCCTTCGCGGCGTGAGCGACCCCGTCCTCGCGCCCGGGCCGCGGCCCTTCGTCCTCGTCACCGGCCTTTCCGGCGCCGGCAAGGCCTCGATCCTGCGGGTGCTGGAGGATCTGGGCTTCGAGACGGTGGACAATCCCCCGCTCGCCATCCTGGATTCCCTCGTCGAGGACGGCACGGGCCCGCTGGCCGCGGGCATCGACGCTCGCACCCGCGGCTTCGAGGCGGCCGAGGTCGTGGCGGCGCTGCGCCGGCTGCGCGACCGCGAGGGGCTGGCCGCCACGCTCGTCTTCGCGACGGCCGAGGAGGAGGTGCTGCTCCGGCGCTATACCGAGACGCGGCGGCGCCATCCGCTGGCTCCCGGCGGCCCGCTCGGCGCCCGCGTACTGGATGGTATCCGCATGGAAGGCGCGCTGCTGACCCCGCTGCGCGACGCGGCCGATTTGGTGCTGGACACCTCCGTCCTGCCCCTGCCCGAGCTGCGCCGCCTCATCGAGGCGCGCTTCCGGCCGGATGACGCCCCGGGCCTCTCGCTGCAGATCCAGTCCTTCGCCTTCCCCAAGGGCCTGCCCCGCGAGGCCGACCTGGTCTTCGACCTGCGCTTCCTCGCGAATCCGCATTACGTGCCGGCGCTGAAGCCACTCACGGGCCGGGATCCGGCGGTGGGCGACTATGTCGCGGCCGATCCGGACTTCCCGGCCTTCTGGGCGCGGCTGGTGGGCTTCATTGAGCCGCTGCTGCCGCGCTACGTCGCCGAGGGGAAAAAGTACCTGACCATTGCCGTCGGCTGCACCGGCGGCCGGCACCGCTCCGTCTTCGTCGCCGAAAAGCTCGCAGCCCATCTCCGGCAGCAGGGCTGGCGTGCTGATCTGGCGCATCGGGAATTGGGCCAGACGCACGATATATCCGCCCCGGTGCTCGCCGCTCCCCCCCAAGACGCCGGCACCCCCGAATCCCCACTTTCCAGCAAGAAGGCGGCCCCCAGCCTTTCCATGCCTATGTCCTCGAAGTATCCCTCATGATCGGCCTCGTGCTCGTCACCCACGGCCGTCTGGCGCTGGAGATGCGCCATGCCATGGAACACGTTGTCGGCCCCCAGCGCGCCATCGCCACGGTGTGCATCGGCGCCGAGGATGACCTGGAGAATCGGCGCGCCGATATCCGCGCCCGCATCGCCGAGGTGGATGAGGGCGACGGCGTCATCCTGCTCACCGACATCGCCGGCGGCACGCCTTCGAACCTCGCCTTCTCGCTCTGCGACCACCGGAACAAGGAGGTCATCGCGGGCGTGAACCTGCCCCTGCTCGTGAAGCTCGCGAAGATCCGGGGCTCCGAGCCCCTGGCCTCGGCCGTCGAGCACGCCATCATGGCAGGAAGAAAGTACATTACGGCCGCGGGCGATCTTCCCAACGGCCTTCTCAACGCCCAGAATCCCCCCTCTGGGCAGTCCACTACCCCCTCCCAGAGTGGAACGTCATGAACGAATGGCCCATGGATGCCGATGCAACGCCCTCTTCCGCCCATCTGGCGTCGACGCCCGCCGTCGAAGCGGGCTGCGGCTGCGGCGGGGACGGGATGGTGCTGAAGCGGACCATCAAGATCGTGAACAGCCGCGGCCTGCACGCGCGCGCCGCCGCCAAGCTGGTCGCGCTGGCGGAGCGCTACTCGGCCTGCCTGAACGTCAGCCGCGCCGGGCAGACCGTGCCGGCCTGCTCCATCATGGGGCTGATGATGCTGGGCGCCGGTCAGGGCAGCGAAGTGACGCTGGAGGCCGAGGGATGGGACGCGCGCGAGGCGCTAGAAGCGGTGGCCGGGCTCATGGAAGCCGGCTTCCATGAAGACTGAGGGGCCCGCCAAGCCCGATTCCAAGCGCGCGGAGCCCGCGCGCGCCAAGACGCTTCCCCACCGGGCCAGCGAGCACCGTCTCAGCGGCATTCCCGTCTCGCCCGGCATCGTCATCGGCCAGATCTACGACACGACCGAGGCACCGGCCGAGGCCGCCCGGCGCAGCATCGCCGAGAGCAATGTCGAGGCCGAGCGACAGCGCCTCACCGATGCCGCCGCCTTCTCCCGCAAGCAGGTGGGCAAGCTCAAGACGCGCCTCTCCGTCCTGCCCGAGGAGGCGCAGGAGGAGCTCGAGCCGCTGCTCGACGCCTATATCCTCATGCTCGGCAATTCGCGGCTGCTGCGCGGCGCCCGCAAGCGGATCGGCGAGGAGCTCCTCTCCGCCGAGACGGCCGTGCAGGACGAGGCCGAGGCCATCGCCACCCTCATCCTCGCCGCCAAGGACGACGACAAGTCCGGGCTGAACCGCCGCGCCGGCGAGGTGCGCGAAATCGCCCGCCGCCTCGTGCGCAACCTGACCGCGACGCCCTTCCGCAGTCTCAAGGGCGTGCCGGTCGGCGCCATCCTCATCTGCGACGAGCTGACCCCGGCCGACGCCGCGCTGCTCGAGCCCGGCCGCGTCGCCGCCGTCGCGACCGAGGAGGGCGGGGCCGATGGCCATACCGCCATCATGCTGCGTGCGCTCGGCATCCCGGCCGTGCTCGGCTGCCCCGGGCTGACCGCGGCCGCGCGGCGCGGCGACCAGGCCGTGCTCGACGGCGGAGCCGGCCGCATCACGCTGCACCCCACCGCCGAGGCCCTGGCCGCGGCGAAGGAAGGCCTCGCCGCCCAGGCGAAGGAGCGCGCGCGACTCGGCAAGCTGCGGCGCCTGCCCGCCGAGACCACGGACGGCCAGCAGGTCGAGCTCCACGCCAATCTCGAGATTCCCGCCGAGCTGCCGCTCATCGCCCAGGCCGGCGCCCAGGGCATCGGCCTGCTGCGCACCGAGTTCCTCTTCATGAACCGGGAGGACCTCCCGGACGAGGACGCGCAGGTCGAGGCCTATCGCCTGATCGTCGAGGCCATGGGGCAGGACCCCGTGACCATCCGCGTCCTGGACTGGGGCGGCGAGAAGGACATGGAGGCCCTGGCCCAGGGCGTGCCGGTGCCGACGGGGCCCAACCCCGCGCTCGGCCTGCGGGGCATCCGGCTGCTGCTGAAGAAGCCGGAGCTGCTCGAGGAGCAGTTCGCCGCCATCCTGCGCGTCGCGCATCTGGGCAATGTCCGCATCCTGCTGCCCATGGTCACGGTGCCGAGGGAGGTCGCGGCCGCGCGGGAGATCTACGAGCGCGTCGCCCGCCGCCTGCGCCGCCGCGGCGAGACGCTGCCCGAGAAGCTGCCGCCGCTCGGCGCCATGATCGAGACGCCGGGGGCCGCGCTGGCCGCCGATGCCATCGCGCTGGAGGCGGATTTCTTCGCGATCGGCACCAACGACCTCGCCATGTACACGCTGGCCGTGGATCGCGCCGAGATCGACGTGGCGCATCTCTACGACCCGCTGCACCCCGCGGTGCTGCGCCTCATGCAATTCGCCGTCGAGGCCGCGCTGCGCCTGCGCATGCCGGTCAGCGTCTGCGGCGAGATGGCGGGGAACGCGAAGCTGGTGCCGCTGCTGCTCGGCCTCGGCCTGCGCAGCCTCTCGATGAATGCCAGCTCCATTCCCCGCGTGAAGCAGGCGGTGCGCAGCCTCGACATCGACGACTGCGCGCGCTTCGCCCGCCGGGTGATGGAGCAGAGCGACCCGGCGGTGATCGCCGAGCTCGTGGAGCGGTTCGGCCAGAAGGAGGGCTGAGGCCCGCCTCCGGCCGGGAAATTTCCTAGCCCACCAGCCCGCCATTCACGTGGATCACCTGGCCCGTTACGTATTCCGCGGCGGGCGAGGCGAGGAAGGCGACCATGGCGGCCACGTCGTCCGGCGTGCCGAGGCGGCCCAGCGGGATATTGGCCACCACCTGCCTCCACTGCTCCTCGCTATAGGCGGCATGCGCGCCGGGATCCTTGCGCGTGAAGCCGGGGGCCACGGCATTCACCGTGATGCCGGCGGGGCCCGTTTCCACCGCCAGGGCGCGCACCAGCGCCTCGACCGCCGCCTTGGCGGCCGCGCTGGCCGGGAAGGTCGTGACGCCCTTGCGGAAGGCATGCGCCACGAAGGAGGAGATGGCGATGATGCGCGGCGAGCTGCGGTCGGTCATCGCCGGCACGGCGGCGCGCGCCAGGCGCATGAAGCCCCAGAGGATGGTGTCCAGGCTGCGGGCGAACTGCGCGTCGTCGATCTGCGTGACCGGCGTCTTGTCCGCGAAGCCCGCATTGGCGATCACCACGTCCAGCCCGCCGAAGGCCTGCTGCGCCCGCGCCACCAGGGCGGCCGGCACGTCGGTCTCGCCGATGTCGCCCAGGATCACCTCGGCCAGGGCGCCCTTGGCACGGACCTCGGCGGCCACCTGCTCCGCCTTCTCGACGCTCTGGCGCGTGTGGATCAGCAGCGAGGTGCCGGGGCCGGCCAGGGCCCGGCAGCAGGCCGCACCGATGCCCGAGGCAGCGCCAGTGACGAGAACAACGCGGGAGGCTTCGGGCATGGCTTCACTCCGTCAGGAAACGGCGGCCAGCCTGCACAGCCCGGGCCGTGCCGGCAATCCTCGGCTGGGAAGGTTGCTCAGGCCTCGCGCCGCGCCCCGGCGTGATGCGGCGCCAGCGTGGCGGCGAGGCCGAGCACGGAGAAGAACAGCCCGCCCAGGAACACCGCGTGATGGCTCTCGCCCGTCGCGCCGAAGACCGCGGCGAAGCCGAAGCCCGAGGCCGCCTGCGCCACGGCGAAGCCCACCGTTGCCCGGACCCAGAGGATGCCGGCCGCCGGCCCCGCCACCTCCCGCGCCCAGGCCAGGGTGACGGCCGAGATGCCGACGGCGGCGAAGCCCGCCGCCAGCGCGGAGAGCAGCAGCGCCGGCCACCAGGGCACCAGCGCCAGCCCGAGCGCGGCCACCTGCACGCCGAGCCAGAGCCGGGCTGAGACCGGGCCTCCGATCCGGTCGGCCGCCCATCCCCCCAGCATGGTCCCCGTCAGCCCGCCGATGCCGAAGAGCAGCCAGATGCCGCTGCCCACCGTCACGCCCAGGCCGAAGCCGCGCGCGGCATAGTCGGCGAGGTAGATCATGTGCGGCACCAGCCCGGCGCCGGAAAGCGTATAGGCCAGCAGCAGGAAAGGCATGAGCGGCGGCCTGCCGCCCGGGCTCCGCCCCCCGGGATCGGCCGGGAAGCGCGGCTGCGCGAAGAACCAGAGCCCGGCGACGAGGGCGGCGAGGCCGAGCCACGCCGCGCTCGGCCCCAGGACCAGCAGCGCCGGCACCGCCAGCGCGCCGGCGCCGATCCCGATGGCGACGCCACTCATCACGATGCCCGAGGCCCTGCCGCGCAGCGAGGGTGGTGCCGCGCGCTGGGCCGCGGGGCCGGCCAGCGACATGAGCACCCCGGCCCCTATCCCCGCCAGGAAGCGCCAGGGCAGCAGCCAGAGCGCGCCGCCCGGCAGGGCGCAGAGCAGCAGCGAGGCGACCAGCATGGCCATGCCCGCGCCCATCGCGTTTCGCGTGCCCAGGCGCCGCCCCGCCATCGGGCCGCCGAGCGCGCCCAGCAGGTAGCCGGCGAGGTTGGCGGCCCCCAGCGCCCCGGCCTCGGCCCCGCTGACCCAGCCAGCCGAGACCAGCGCGGGGAAGAGCGGCACGAAGGCGAAGCGGGCGATTCCGTTGCCGGCGCAGGTGGCGGCCGCCCCGGCGAAGGCGGCGGTCAGGTTGTGGCGCGCGGACATCCGCTCAGCCTGCGCCACCCGCAGCGAATTGGGGAGTCAGCCGCCGCGCTGTTCCGCCGTGGCAGCGCGAAGCGCGCGGCGCAGCTTCGCGATGCCGGCGCGATAGCGGCCATTGGCGCAGAGGTGCCGGCCCTCCTCCCCCAGGAAGCGCGGCAGCTCGGCCGTGGCATTGGGCGAGGCGGCCAGGCGCAGGACCAGCGTCTGGCAGTATTCGGCGCCGTCCGTCGTCACCCGCAAAGGGCGCTCCGCCTGGATGGGGATGATGGCGAGCGCGGAAACCGGCAGGGAGAACAGCCAATGCATGTCCCCGTTGATGCCCGCCCGGGTGTCTCCTCCGGGTGGGCCTGCCGTGAAGCCTTCTCCATGGCGGGCCTCAGAGCTTCGCGAGGCTGATCACCACGCGCAGCCCCGGCGGATCCGCCCCCGGCATCGCATCCAGCAATACCGCCTCGCCGCCATGCAGCTGCGCCACGGCCCGGACCAGCGAGAGGCCGAGGCCGGAGCCTGGCAGATGGCGCGAGGAATCGGCGCGGTAGAAGCGGTCCAGCGCCTGCGCGCGGTCCTGCGGCGGCAGGCCCGGGCCCGAATCGCTGACCGCGACCTCGATGCGCGCGCCGGTGTCCCGCGCTTCCAGGCGGATCACGCCACCGGGCGGGGTGAACTTGATCGCATTGTCGAGCAGGTTGGCCACGGCCTGCAGCAGCAGGTCCCGATCGCCCACGACATGCGCCAGATGCTCCGGCAGGTCCGTCTCCAGCCGCTGCTCATGCGCCTCGGCCATGGCCTCGTAGAATTCCGCCGCGTCGCGCAGCACCTCGGGCAGGTCGAGCGGCGCGAAGGCGGCGCGGCGGGCGCCGGCCTCGGCCTCGGCGATGCGCAGGAGGGCCTGGAAGACGCGGCTGATATTGTCGAGGTCGGCGATGCCTTCCTCCATTGCGGCCCGCAGCTCGGCCTCGCCGGCGGCCGTGTTGAGGCTCTCCTCGAGCTTGGCGCGGGCGCGGGCGATGGGTGTGCGCAGGTCATGCGCGATGGCGTCCGAGACGCCGCGCAGCCCGGCCATGAGCGAGGCGATGCGGTCCAGCATGTCGTTCATGGTGGCGCCCAGCCGGTCGAACTCGTCGCCCTGGCCGGAGAGCGGTACCCGGTGCGAGAGGTCGCCGCCGGCGATGCCCAGTGCGGTCGCGACCGCGGGGCGCATGCGCGCCTGCAGGGCGCGGCGGATCAGCGCGGCGCCGAGGCCGGCGAAGATCAGCACGGCGCCGAGGGACCAGGCCACGCCTTCGGTCAGCAGCAGGCGCAGCTGCACGCGCTCGCTCTCGTCCCGGCCGACCAGCAGCCTCAGGCCCGGCAGGTCGCGGCGATGGACGCGCGCCTCCGCCACCCCGCCATCATGCTGGATGCGGGTGCGGAACCAGGTGCCGTCCTCGCCGATGGCGGTCGGCCAGTCGCGCAGGTTGCCGGCGAGGCGGCGGCCGTCCGCGGCCACCAACAGGTAGATCGTCTCGTTCTGTGCATCGAGGGCGAGACGCTCCTCGATGGCCTCGACGAGGCCCGGCGTCCCCGATTCGCGGAAGCGCTCCACGAGGGTGGAGGCATCGGTGCGGATGGAAGCGATGGTCTGCCGGTCCAGCGCGCCCGCCGTCGCCCACCAGAGCACGGCCACCAGGAAGCTGGCCGCGACGGAGTAGATCGCGATGAAGAGCAGCGCGAAGCGGAAGCCGGCGGATTGGAGCAGCCGGGGCGGTGTCGGGCGGAGGCCGGGGAGCCGCGGCGCGTCGCTCATGGTCCCGGCCGGGCGGCGGGGCCTTGGCCCGTGCCCCTCACCCCTCGGCCCGGATCATGTAGCCCGCGTTGCGCACCGTATGGATCAACGGCTTGTCGAAGCCCTTGTCGAGCTTCTGGCGCAGGCGGCTCACATGCACGTCGATCACGTTGGTCTGCGGGTCGAAGTGATAGTCCCACACCTTCTCCAGCAGCATGGTGCGCGTCACCACCTGGCCGGCATGGCGCATCAGGTGCTCCAGCAGGCGGAACTCGCGCGGCTGCACGTCGATCTTGCGGCCGCTGCGCGTCACCGTGCGCGAGAGCAGGTCGAGCTCGAGGTCGGCGACCTTGAGCTTGGTGACCGGCGCCTCGGAGGAAGGGCGGCGGCCCAGCGCCTCGACCCGCGCCAGGAGCTCGGCGAAGGCGAAGGGCTTCACCAGGTAGTCGTCGCCGCCGGCCTTGAGGCCCTTCACCCGCTCGTCCACGGCCGACAGGGCCGAGAGGAAGAGCACGGGGGAGCGGTTGCCCTGCTGTCGCAGCGTCTCGACAAGGCGGACGCCGTCGACGCCGCCCGGGAGCATCCGGTCCAGCACCAGCATGTCGAAGGATTCGGAGGCCGCGAGGAAGAGCCCGTCGCGTCCATTGGACGCGTGCTCCACCGTATGCCCGGCCTCCTGCAACCCCTTCTTCACGAAGCGGGCCACCTCGACATCGTCCTCCACCAGAAGGATGCGCATCATGTCACTTGGGTCCTTCGATCTGGACCGGCCGTAATCTCATCCAGGCCCGGGAGGCCGGCGTCCCACCTGGAGGGTGAGGTCCTGCGTGCGTCCGTCGCGGAGAACCGTCAAGCGGATGGTCTGTCCGGGGGGGATGGCGGCGACGCTGCGGACCAGACTTCGCGAGGTTTCGGTGCGCTCGCCATTCACCGCGAAGACCACGTCACCCACGCGCAAACCGCCGCGTCCCGCGGGTCCCGTGCGTTCGACCCCCGCGATCAGCACGGCGCGGCGGCCCGATCGGGGGTCCTCGGCGACGAGGTCCTGAACCTGAACTCCCAGCCATCCGCGCTCCACCTTTCCGTCGCGCCGCAACGTTTCGATAACGGGACGAGCCAGGTCGGAGGGGGTGGCGAAGCCGATTCCGGCATTCGCGCCGGAGGGCGAGTAGATCGCCGTGTTGATGCCGATGACCTCGCCGGCGAGGTTGAAGAGGGGACCGCCGGAGTTGCCGGGGTTGATGGCCGCATCGGTCTGCAGAAAGTCGTCGAAGGGGCCGGCGCCGATGTCGCGGCCGCGGGCGGAGAGGATGCCCGAGGTGACGCTGCCGCCGAGGCCGAAGGGATTGCCGGCCGCCATCACCCACTGGCCCACCCGCATGGCGGCGCTGCTGCCCCAGGAGACGGCGGTGAGCGGCGTCCGGCTCTCGACTCGGAGCAGGGCCAGGTCGGCCAGCTCGTCGCTGCCGACCACGCGGGCCTGGAGCTCCTGCCCGCCCTGGATGGAGATGGTCACGCGCTGGGCGTTGCCGACCACGTGGTTGTTGGTGACGACATAGCCGGCGGGATCGATCACGAAGCCGGAGCCCGCGCCCTGCACCCGCTCGCGGCGGTTGCGGAAGTAGCGTTCGAAGGGGGTGCCGCGGAATTCGGCGGGGGGCTGCACCGTCTGCTCGCCCGAGACGGCGATATTGACCACGGCGGGCAGCACGCGCTCGGCGACATCGGCGAAATCGAAGGTCGCGCCGCGCTGGGCGATGGCATTGGTGCCGCAGCCGGCCAGAACGGGGGGGAGAAGGAGCCCGCCGAAGACGGCGCGCCGACGGCTGACATGGGGGGAGGAGAGCGGCACCATCGGATGTCTGGCGAATTCCTGTGGCAGCCCGAATCGGGCCTCAATTTCATGATCTGCGCAGTTTCCCGCGCGATGCAAGCGCATCGCGCGGGATCGATTCCCCTTGAAAACGAGTTGCCGGGTACCGCTGACGGTCCAGGCGACGGAGGAAGGAGGGGCGGGGCCCCTTAAAGATCCTTCAGGACGGCGTAAAGTTCGTTCTTGGCCTCGAAGCCCACACCCGGCACCTCGGGCATCCGCACGCGGCTGTCCTGGACCGGAACGCCCGTGGCAAAGCCGCCGAAGGGCGCGAAGACCTCCGGATAGCTCTCGTTGCCGCCCAGCCCGAGCCCGACGGCGATGTTGAGCGCGAACTGGTGGCCGCCATGCGGCACGCAGCGCCGCGCGCTCCAGCCATGCTCGCGCAGCATCTGCAGGGTGCGGAGGTATTCCACGAGCCCGTAGGAGAGCGCCGGGTCCATCTGCAGGATGTCGCGGTCCGGCCGCAGGCCGCCATGGCGGATCAGGTTGCGGGCGTCGACCATGCTGAACAGGTTCTCGCCGGTCGCGATGGGCGGGACGTACTGCTCGGCCAGCGTCGCATGGGTGCTGTAGTCCAGCGGGTCCAGCGGCTCCTCGTACCAGCGCAGGCCGAAGCCCTGGATCGAGGCGGCGTAGCTGAGCGCGGCATGCAGGCCGAAGCGGCCGTTCACGTCCACGCAGAGGCGCGAGCCGTCACCGTCCAGCAGCTTCAGCACCGCCTCGATGCGGCCGAGGTCGAGCAGCAGGGCCTCGCGCACCGCCATGCCGGGCGAGCCGCCGATCTTCATCTTCACGGTCGAATAGCCCATGCCGAGGTAGCGCTTCATCTCCTCGACCAGGCCGTCGATGTCCTTGCCCGGGTGGTAATAGCCGCCGGCCGCATAGACCCAGGCCGCGTCGTCGGCCTTGCCGCCGTTGTAGCGATTGGCCAGCAGCTTCCACAGCGGCAGCCCCGCCAGCTTCGCCGCCGCGTCCCACAGCGCCATGTCGAGCACGCCGACGGCGACGGAGCGCTCGCCATGGCCGCCCGGCTTCTCGTTCCTCATCATCGCGGTCCAGGCCGGGATGGGGTCGAAGCCGCCATCCGGATGGGCCGCGAGCTCCCCCGCCTCCTCGAGGCGGGGAATGAAGCGCTCGGCCAGCAGGCCGGGCTGGGCGTAGCGCCCGTTGCTGTTGAAGCCGTAGCCGGTGGCCTGGCGGCCATCCCCGGCCTCGATCGTGATGGCGACCACGCTCGCCGTCATCTTCGAGAAGTCGATATAGGCGTTGGCGATCTGACTGCTGATCGGCACGACGCCCTGACGGATCGAGGTGATCTTCATGGTCAGATCGCCTTCGCCGCGCGCAGCGCCGCGATCTCCTCGGCCGAGAAGCCGAACTCGCCCAGGATCTCATCCGTGTGCTGGCCGCGATCGGGCGTGGGGTTCTTCGCGCATTCGACGCCAGCGATCTGCATGGGCGCACGCACCACGTTCACGTCGCCCAGGCGCGGATGCTGCACCGTCATCTCGACGCCGAGATGCTTCACCTGCTCGTCCGCGAAGACCTGGTCCATGGAATAGACGGGCCCGCAGGGCACGCCCTCCTTGTTGAACTTCGCCACCCAATTGGCCGAGGTGTCGGTCTGCGTGACCTTCTCGAGCAGCGCGTTGACCTTCTTGCGGTTCTGGCTGCGCAGCTTGTCGGTGGCGATCTCGGGATCCTTCGCCTCCTCCTCGATGCCCAGGACCTTCACGATGCGCTCCCACATCACCTGGCCGCCGCCGGCGATGTTCATGACGCCGTCGGAGGTCTTGAAGAGGCCGGTCGGGATGGTGGTCGGGTGGTCGTTGCCGGCCTGCTTCGGCACGTCGCCCTTCATGGTCCAGCGCGTGGCCTGGAAGTCCATCATGGCGATCATCGCCTCCAGCAGGCTGACATGGACCCAGCGGCCCTTGCCCGTCTGCTCGCGCTCCAGCAGCGCCACCATGATGCCCAGCGCGCAGTAGAGGCCGGCCGTGAGGTCGGCGACGGGGATGCCGGCGCGGACGGGGCCCTGGCCCGGCAGGCCGGTGACGGACATCAGCCCGCCCATGCCCTGGGCGATCTGGTCGAAGCCCGGGCGCTTCGCGTAGGGCCCGTCCTGCCCGAAGCCCGAGATGGAGCCGAGGATGATCCGCGGGTTGATGGCGGCCAGGCTGTCATAGTCGATGCCGAGGCGGTCCTTCACGTCGGGGCGGTAGTTCTCGACCACCACATCGGCCTTGGCGACCAGGCGCTTGAAGGTGGCCAGGCCCTCGGCCGACTTCAGGTTCAGCGTCATGGCGCGCTTGTTGCGGTGCACATGCTGGAAGTCCGGCCCGTCGCGCTCGCCGCCCAGGCCCTTGCCGGTGTCGACCTCGTCCGTCGCCTCGATCTTGATGACATTGGCGCCCCAATCCGCCAGCTGCCGGACGCAGGTGGGGCCCGAGCGGACGCGGGTGAGGTCGAGCACGGTGAAGCGGGCGAGCGGCATCATGATGAGGAATCCTCCTGAACGGCCCCCGCATCTTCCACCGCGGGCGGATCGCTGCAACCCTGTGCCGACAATGTTGACGGGCCGGTCCCCCGCCGCCTCAAGGGTGGCGTCGGAACCGGGCCGCAAGGGCAAGGAACCGCCAGATGTCCGACGAACTGCTGATCGAGCGCCGCGACGGAATCGTCTTCGTGACGCTCAACCGCCCGCAGGCGCGCAACGCCATGACCTTCCCGATGTACGAAGGCCTCTACAAGCTCGCCACCGAGGCGAACACGGATGACAGCGTGAAGGTGATCGTCATCACCGGCGCGGGCGACAAGGCCTTCGCGGCGGGCACCGACATCAGCCAGTTCACGAACTTCAAGACGGCGGCCGACGCCCTCGCCTACGAGGAGAAGATCGACCGCATCATGACGGCGCTGGAGAATTGCCAGAAGCCGACCATCGCGGCGATCGCGGGCGCGGCCACGGGCGGCGGCGCGGCCATCGCCTCGGTCTGCGATCTCAGGATCGGCGCGGCCAATGCGCGCTTCGGCTTCCCCATCGCCAAGACGCTGGGCAACTGCCTCTCGATGGCGAATTACGCGCGGCTGGCGGTGATGATGGGCCCGGCGCGGGTGATGGACCTGGTCTACACCGCGCGGCTGCTCGGCGCGGAGGAGATGAAGGCCGCCGGCCTGCTCAGCGAGATCCTGCCGGACCACGCGGCGCTCCAGGCCCGCGCGGAGGAGCTGGCGCGCACCGTCATGGGCCATGCGCCGCTGACCATGCGCGCGACGAAGGAGGCGATGCGCCGCCTTCGCGCGCCGCTGCGCGAGATCCACGGGGACGACCTCGTGGAGATGTGCTTCACCAGCAGGGACTTCGCCGAGGGCGTCGAGAGCTTTCTCGCACGCCGCCCGGCGAAGTGGACGGGGCGCTAAGCCTTCCCCGGGCTTCGCTTCTAGAAATCGAAGGTCGCCGACAGCAGGAAGGTGCGCGGGGCTCCGCGCGCCAGCCCGAAGTTGGACGAGGCCGCCGCCCAGTAGTTCTCCCCGAAGACGTTCTCGATGCCCGCGCGCAGCGTGACCGGCTGGCCGCCTGCGCGCTCGAAGCGGTAGCGCGCGTTCAGGTCCACGCGCGTCCAGCCGGGGATGCTCTGCGCATTATCCGCGCTGGCATATTGCGAGGAGGTGTGGATCACCCGCCCGCCCAGCGTCAGGCCAGGCACGAAGGGCGTGTCCCATTCGGCGCCGATATTGAGCTGTGTGCCGGGGACGCCGATCGCGGTCTTGCCGTCGTTGAGGCCGCCAGGCGTGCGGGTCTGCTCGCCGCGCATGAAGGTGACGCCGCCGAGAACGCGCAGGCCGCGCGTGACCTCGCCGAAGAGGCTGAGCTCAACGCCCTGGTTGCGCGTCTCGCCGCCCACGGAATAGCGGTTGGAGCGCGTGTCCAGCAGGCCGCTCGGCTGCTCGATCTGGAACAGCGCCAGCGTCGCCAGCACGCGGCCGAAATCGTACTTCGCGCCGACCTCGTATTGCCGGGAGCGGATGGGCGCGAAGACCTCGCCGTAATTCGCCGAGCCGAGCGGCGCCGCCGGCCCCTGGCTCAGCCCCTCGATATAGTTCGCGTAGAAGGTGACCTGGCGCCAGGGCCGCACCACCAGCCCCACCGCGGGCGTCCAGGCGGATTCGTCGTAGCGGGCCGTCCGCGCCCCGGTCGTGGCGTTCCACGACGTCTGGCGCACGTTCTGGTGGCGCGCGCCCAGGATGAGCTGCAGCCGGTCGTCGAGCATGTAGATGTTGTCGGCGATCGCCACGCTGGTCAGCGTCGCCTCGCCCGTCCGCGGCGCGGTGGAGGCACGGCCCGCGAGGCTCGGCATGGGGAAGGAGCGCGGGCTGAAGATGTTGGAGCTGAAGGTGGAGATGACCGGCGCCAGATTGCCCGTCTCGTACCAGAGGCGCATCGCGCTGAGCGTGACCTCATGGCGCACCGGCCCGGTATTGAAGCGCGTGCGCACGCCCACCTCGCCCGTGTAGGAGGTGGTGTAGGAGGGCTGGTAGTAGTTGTTCGCGTCGAAGTCGCCGGCCGCGTTCTTCAGGTAGATGAAGTTGTAGAGGCCGAGGAAGCTGTTCCGCCGCGAGCCGAAGCTGCCATAGGCGGTGATATTGTCGGTGACGTCGTATTCCGCGCGCAGGATGCCGAAGGTGTCGTCGCTGTGCGACCGGTACCAGTCCTGCCCGAGATTGGCAGAGGCGCGGGGCGCGCGCGGAATCTGGAAGCCCGCCCGCGCATAGATGGGCCGCGCCGGATTGTCGGATTCATTGCGCTGATAGGCGACGTCGGCCGAGACGCGCAGCCGTTCCCCGCGATAGTCGAGGCCGAGCGCCACCTCGCCCAGCCGGTTCGCCTGGCCGGAGACCGGCGTGTCGCCGCCGCTATAGGCGCCGTTGAAGCGCACGCCCCATTCGCGGTTCGGGCCGTAGCGGCGCGAGAGGTCCACCTGCGCGCCGAACTGGCTGCTGGAAATGTAGCCCAGCGTCAGCCGCGTGATCGGCTCCTCCGCCGCGCGCTTGGTGACGAGGTTGATCGTGCCGCCGATGCTGCCCTGCGGCGGCATGCCGGAGAGCAGCGCGCTCGGCCCGCGCAGCACCTCCACTCGCTCCACCCAGGAGACGCCGGACATCTGCACGGGCACGAGGCCGTAGAGCCCGTTGATGGCGATATCGGCATTGGCGAGGGGAAAGCCGCGGACGAAGAACTGGTTGGAGTAGCTGCCATCGGCCCAGGTGCTGCGCACCGAGGGGTCGTTCCGCGCCACGTCGGCCACGCTGCGCGCCTGCTGGTTCTGGATCGTCTGCGCGGTGTAGCTCGTCTGGCTGAAGGGCGAGTCCATCACGCTGCGATTGCCCAGCAGGCCGAGCTGCCCGCCGGTGGCGACCTGCCCGCCCGCATAGGGCCGCATCAGCGCGCCGACCTGGCCGAGCGGGCGGGTGTCCTCGACGAGCAGCTCGGGAACCTGGATGGCCCCGTCCGCCGCGCCGGAGACGCTGGCCGGGACGATGGTGATGGTGTCCGCCGCGGTGAAGCGGAAGGCATAGCCGGTGCCGCCCAGCATGGTGGCCAGCGCCTGCTGCGCGCTCATCGAGCCGGAGACGGGGCGGCCCATGACGGAGCGCGGGACGGTCTCCGTGAAGACGACGGAAAGGCCGGTGACGCGGCCGATCTCGTTCAGCGCATCGGGAACGGGGCGGGCGGGAATGCTGAAGCTGAAGAGCCGGGCCTCCTGCGCCTGCGCGGGGGCCGCGGGAAGCAATGCGAGGGGCGCCAGGAACGTGCTCGCCAACAGCGCGGCCCAACGCCGCTTCGCCCACTGCCTTCTCATCCGGACAACCCCTTGCCACATCGGTACATGCGGGCGCCGGCCGGCACCCTCATCCCCTTTCACGGCTCAGCGGACGATCCCCTCACCGGCGCGGCGAAAAAAACTCAGGGCGTGATGACGACGAGGCGGCCGGCCAGCACGCGCAGGCGGAAGCCGAGGCTGGCCTGGAGCGACGCCAGCGCGGCATCCGTGTCGGCCAGGGAGAAGCTGCCGCTCACCTCGCGCGCGCCGAGGCCGCGGTCGAGGATCAGGATGCGGCCGGGGCGGTAGCGGCCCACCTCCTCCAGCACCTCGGCCAGCGGCATGCGGTAGAAGGCGAAGCGGCCGCTCTGCCAGGAGAGGGCCTGGTCGAGGCTGGCCGTCTCGGCGGGCTGCAGCCCGTCCCGCCCGAAGCGGAGGCGCTGGCCGGGCTCGAGCACGGCGTGTCCGCCGCTGGCCGTGACCGCGACGCGGCCCTCCGCCAGGGTGACGATGGCCTCCGCGTCCAGGACGCGGACGTCGAACTTCGTGCCGAGGACGCGGATCTCGCCGCCGGCGGCCTCGACGACGAAGGGGATCGCCGAGGGCAGCACCTCGAAATAGGCGACGCCGCGCAGCAGCCGCACCCGGCGCTCCCCGGCCGTGTAGGCGGAGGCCAGGGCGCTGTCCGCATCCAGCAGTGCCGTCGAGCCGTCGGGCAGCGCGACTTGGCGCCGCTCGCCGCGCGCGGTGACGTGGTCGGTGCCGAGGTCCTGCAGCAGGCCCGGCCGCTCAAGCCAGGTGCCCGCACCGAGCAGGAGGAGCAGGGCCGCGCCGGCGCCGGCCGCGCGCCGTGTGGTCTTCCGCCGCCGCGCGGCCTTCGCCGCATCCATGGCGGCGAGGTAGAATTCCAGCCGCCCGGCCTCCTCCTCCGCGACGCGATGGCCGGGCGCAGCGGTGGCGGACCAGGCGGCCTCCATCTCGTCATAGGCGCGCGCATGCGCCGGGCTCGCCGCCTGCCAGGAGGCGAAGTCTTGGCGCTGTGCGGCCGTGGGCTGGCTGCGCAGCCGGCTGAACCAGGCAGCGGCCTCGGCCTGCGCTGTTGCCCGGGGATCGGCATCGGGAAGTGGGCTGTCGGACATGGTCGCGCGCTCCTCTCCCTTGGTTCGACGTTTCAGCTGGTCTCGTCCTCACCTGCGATGCTGCGCCGGCAGGCCTCGAGCGCCTTGGCCATGTGCTTTTCCACGCCGCTGACGGAGATGCCGAAGACCCCGGCGATCTCTCCATAGCCGCGCCCGTGGATCCTGTGCAGGAGGAAGATGTCCCGCGTGCGCTCCGGCAGGCGGCGGATGGCCTCGTCCACGCGGTCGAGCCGGTCGCGGGCCTCGAACAGCTGCTGGGGCGAGGGCGCGGCCTGGGCGCCGTGCTGCTCGGGCGTCAGCCCCGTGACATGCGCGGCGCGGACGCGCTCGGCGCGGAGATGGTCGATGGCCGCGTTGCGGGCGCTGCGGTTGAGATAGGCGGCGGGGTTGCCGGCGGCCTCGCTCCTCCGCTCCCAGAGGCGGAGGAAGATGTCCTGCACGAGGTCGGCCGCGGTCGCCGGGCAGCCGACCCGGCGGCTCAGGCGCCCGAGCAGCCGCCCCCGCTCGGTCGCGAAAAGGCGGACGAAGTCAGCCGCGCGCGACGACATGGATCCGCGGGCGGCGGGAAGGCGCGGCGCGATGGACCATGCGGCGAGGCGTGCTCCGGCTCCTGGAGGAAAGAGATGGCCGCGGGTGGCCAGCCAGTCCGGCTAATGAGAATCATTCTCAGTGTCAACAATCGCGGCGTGGACGCCGTGCGACGCCGCGCGTTAGCCTTCCCAAAATACCAACGAGGAAACATGTCCATGGCCCATCGCCGCAGCCTGCTGCTCGGCGCGCTCGCCGCGCCGACCTTCGCCCAGGCGCAGGTCGCCTACCCGAACCGCGCGATCACCTTCCTCATCCCCTTCGCGCCGGGCGGCGGCACGGACATCATCGCCCGCGCCCTGCAGCCGACCCTGCAGGAGGAGTTCGGCGGCCATGCCGTCGCCATGGAGAACCGGCCGGGCGCCTCCGGCACGCTCGCCGTCGCTCAGCTCGCCCGCGCGCGGCCGGACGGCTACACCATGCTGATGACAACGGTGAGCGCCTCGGCCGTGGTGCCGCCGCTGCTCAACCCGCCGCCCTACGACATCTACCGCGACCAGACGGCCGTGGTGCTGGCGGGGACCGTGCCGCTGGTGGCCGTGGTGCCGCTCAGCTCGCCCGCACAGGATTTCGAGGGCTTCCTGGCCCATGCGCGCGCCCATCCGGGCCAGCTCAATTACTCCTCCTCGGGCGTGGCGACGCAGCAGCACCTGACCGCCGAGCTGCTCTCCTCCCAGGCCGGGCTGCGCATGACGCACGTTCCCTTCCGCGGCACCGGCCAGGCGGTGACTGAGATCCTGGCCGGCCGCATCGACATCGCCTTCGACACCCTGCCGACCTACCTGCCGCATATCCGCGCCGGCCGCGTCCGCGCCATCGCGGTGACCATGCCCGAGCGCGTGGAATGGCTGCCCGACGTGCCGACCGTCGCGGAGAAGGGCTTCCCCGGCTTCGACGCCAATGTCTGGTACATGATCATGGGCCCGGGTGGCCTGCCGCCGGAGATCGCAGCCCGCTGGGTGGCCGGCGTGAACAGGGCGCTGGGCGACACTTCCGTCCGCGCCAAGGTGCGGGATGCCGGCTTCATCCCCGGCGGCGGCAGCCAGCAGGACGCGATCGACCTGCTGCGTCGGGACGCCGAGCGCTACGCCGCCATCATGCGGACGGCGGGAATCCGGCTGGAATAGCCGGCCGGCCGAGGGCGCCCCTCCTGCGGGGCGCCGCGGTTTGCCTCGTCCCGGCCCGCATGCGATGAGCGGGCCCAATTGCATAAGGGACGATGAAAAATGCCACTTCACACCTCGCGCCGTCTCCTCCTCTCCACCGCAGCGGCGACGCTCGCGGCGCCGAGCCTGTCGCGCGCCCAGGGCCTGGCCTCGCGGCCGATCCGCCTCATCGTCCCCTTCTCGCCCGGCGGCTCCACGGACGTGCACATGCGCGTCTTCGCCGACGCCGCGACGCGGCGCTTCGGCCAGACCGTGATGGTCGAGAACCGGCCGGGCGCCAGCGGCTCGCTGGGCCTGCTCTCCATGCGCTCCACCGCGCCGGACGGGCTGAACCTGACGACGCTTCCCGTCACCGCCATCCGCAGCATGCTGATGACCGGCGACATCAATGCGGATCCGACGGCCGATAGCGGCCCCATCCTGCACCTCACCGGCTACCTGATCGGCGTGGTCGTGCGGCGCGAGGCGCCCTGGCAGACCTGGCAGGAGTTCCTGGACTACGCCAAGGCGAACCCGGACAAGGTCAATTACGGCACGGCCGGCGCCGCCAGCACCGCCTTCATCGGCATGGAGCGCATCGCGCGCAGCCAGGGCATCAAGTGGACGCATGTCCCCTATCGCGGCGTGGGCGAGAACGTGCAGGCGCTGATGAGCGGCCAGGTGGACTGCGCCGTGGATTCCAGCGGCTGGGCGCCGATGGTCGAGGATGGCAGCTTCCGCCTGCTCGTCACTTGGGGCGCCGAGCGGCCACGCCGCTTCTCCCAGGCACCGACGCTGCGGGAGACGGGCATCGATCTCGTCTACAACTCGCCCTACGGCCTCGTGGGCCCGCGCGGCATGTCGCCCGAGATCGTCACGGCGCTGCATGACGGCATGAAGGACGCGCTGCACGACCCGCAGCATCGCGCCATCCTCGACCGGCTGGACATGCCGCTGCTCTACAAGAACACGGCGGACTACACGGCCTTCCTCGCCCAGACGGTGACCGAGGAGCGCGAGGCGGTGCAGACGCTGGGCCTGCGCGCCCGCTGAGCCGCCAGGGCTGGCGGCTGACCGCGTCCGGCGCGGTCAGCCGAAGTCCCAGTCGGTGGTCCCGGCCGCGAGGTCGATGAAGGCGCGCAGCTTGGCCGAGACCAGCCGTGCCGCCGGCCAGACGAGCTGGATGGGCCGCGCGGGCGGCTCGAACTCGCCCAGCACCACCTGCAGGCGCCCGGCCTGGATCGCCTCCCGCGCCTGGTAGCTGAGCACCCGCGCGAGGCCGATGTCGCGCTCCGCCGCGCGGATGGCGGCATCCGCGCTGTTGGTGAGCAGCCGGGGCGCGACGGTCACGCGCTGCTCCACGCCTTCCCGCTGGAAGCGCCATTCCTCCGGCCCGTCGAAGCCCGCGAAGCGGATGAGCTGGTGCCGCGCGAGATCGGCCGGCTCCTGCGGCACGCCCGCCTGGGCGAGATAGCCGGGCGAGGCCACCAGCACCTGCCGCGTCCGCCCCAGCGGCCGCGCCGCCAGCCCCGAATCCGGCAGGTGCCCGATGCGGATGGCAAGGTCGATGCCCTCCTCGACCAGGTTGATCCAGCGGTCGGACAGCAGGAGCTGCCCCTGCGTCTCCGGGTAGCGCCGGAGGTAGTCGGCCATGAGGGGCGCGACATGCAGGTGCCCGAAGGTCGCAGGCGCGGTCACGACCAGGCGCCCGATCGGGCTCGCGCGGGCGGATTGCGCGAAATCCTCGGCCTCCCGCATCTCCGTCAGGATGCGCCGGGCGCGGTCGAGGTAGCGGGCGCCCGCATCGGTGAGGGTGACGGAGCGCGTGGTCCGCTGCAGCAGCCGCAGGCCCAGATGCTCCTCCAGCGCCGCCACCTGCCGCGTCACGGCCGAGGGGACCAGGCCGAGATGCCGCGCCGCCGGCGCGAAGCCCCGCCGGTCGGCGACGGCGATGAAGGCCTCCATGGCGGCGAAGCGGTCCATTCGTCATTGCAGTTCCGGCAATGATGAAGTGTCAATCTTTTCGATTATCCCGGCGCGGGGAAAGGATCATGTAGGAGGCCGCCGATCAGGAGGCTTCCATGTCCGATGTCATGTTCTCACCGAGCGTGAAGGCGGTGCAGGCCAGGCGCGGCTCGCGCGCCCGCTTCGAGGCACGGGAGGGCGACTGGCCCGCCAGGGTCTCGCCCGAGCTCGCGGAATTCATCGCCGCCCAGACCAGCTTCTTCCTCTCCACGGCCAGCGCGGAGGGGCAGCCCTACATCCAGCATCGCGGCGGCCCGCCGGGCTTCCTGCGCGTGCTGGACGAGGAGACGCTGGGCTTCGCCGATTTCCGGGGAAACCGGCAGTTCATCACCCTGGGCAACCTGGCCGAAAATCCGAAGGCCTTCCTCTTCCTCATCGACTATGCGCAGCGGCGCCGCATCAAGCTCTGGGGCGAGGCGCGCGTGGTGGAGGACGACCCGGCCCTGCTCGAATCCCTGCGGCCGGCCGATTACCGGGCGATTCCCGAGCAGGCGATCCTGTTCCGGCTCCGCGCCTGGGACGTGAACTGCCAGCAGCACATCCCCCAGCGCTTCGAGGCGAAGGACGTCGCCGCCGCGCTGGCGGTGCGGGACCGCCGGATCGCGGCGCTGGAGGAGGAGGTCGCGCGGCTCACCCTCGCCCGCTGAGAAGCCGGGGCGGGCGTCGCGCTTCCAACCGGGCGGCCGCTCAGGCAGGATGACGGGATGGAAAGGCGTCCGACTGCCCTCGTCCTCGGGGCTGGGATCATGGGGCTCAGCACGGCACGGGCCCTGCAGCGCGAGGGCTTCGCGGTGCGGGTCGTCGACCAGGCGCCGCCGCCCAACCCGCTCGGCTCCTCGGTGGACCATCACCGGCTGATCCGCCACGCCTATGGCGCGCAGGCCGGGTACATGCGGATGGTCGACGCCGCCTATGCCGCCTGGGACGAGCTCTGGGCCGAGCTGGGCGAGGTGCTCCACATCCCCACCGGCGTGCTGGCGACCGACGAGGCCAGCGGCGACTGGTTCCGCGACAGTCGCGCCGCGCTGGGCGCGGAGGGCCGCGACGTCACGGACCTCACCGGCGCCGAGGTCGCGGCGCGCTTCCCCTATCTGTCCGGCGACGGGATCGCGCGGGCCTTCTGGTGCCCCCAGGGCGGCGTCCTGCTGGCCGAGCGGATCGTGGCCGCGCTGGCCCGGCATGTCGTCGCGCACGGCGCGATGATCGAGACGGCGCGGGCCACCCGCGTCGATGCGGCGCGCGCCGCGCTGGTGCTGGAGGATGGCACGGTCCGCAGCGCCGATGTCCTCGTCGTCGCGGCCGGGCCCTGGATTCCCCGGCTGCTGCCCGGCATCGGCCAGCGCGTCACGGCCTCCCGCCAGGTGATCGTGCGCCTGGGCCCCCCGCCGGAGCTGGCCGCGGCCTTCGCGAAGGCGCCGATGATCATCGACCTCGCCGGCGGCTTCTACATGGTCCCACCCGTGGCCGGCACGCCGCTCAAGATCGGCGACCACAGCTTCTCCCTGCAGGGCGACCCCGACGATCCGGACCGCAGCGCCGATCCGCGCGAGGCGGAACGCATCCTGGCGCTGGCGCGGCGGCGCATCCCGGGGCTGGAGCGCTTCGCGCCGCTCGGCACCGCGACCTGCTTCTACGACGTGGAGCCCGACGAGCGCTTCGTCGTGGAGAAGATCTCCCGCCGCGCCTGGGTGATGTCCGGCTTCTCGGGCCATGGCTTCAAGTTCGGTCCGGTGCTGGGCGCGCGCCTGGCCGAGGCCATCGCGAAGCCCGAGCTGGAGGCCTTCCTGCCCGCCTGGGCCGCGGGCGACGAGGTGGTGACCCCATGACGACGACGCAGATCGAGGACATCCACTTCGCGCTCACCCGGCTGCATGCGATGCCGGAATCGGGCCTCGCGCCCGACGATGTGGCGGCCCTGCTCGAGGAGATGCGCCGCTTCGCGACGGACATCGTCGAACCCGGACGCCTGGAGGCCGACCGCCTCGGCGCGCGCTTCGAGAATGGCGCCGTCACCTGCCCGCCCGGCTTCCGCGCCGCCTACGCCGCCTGGATCGAGGGCGGCTGGCAAGGCCTCGCCGCGGCCGAGGCGCATGGCGGCCAGGGCCTGCCCTTCGCGCTCTGGTGCGCGCTGAAGGAGATCATGACGACGGCCGACATGGCCTTCACCCTCTGCCCCACGCTGACGGCCGGCGCGATCGAGCTGCTGGAGAGGTACGCCACGCCCGAGCAGGCGGAGAAATGGCTGCCGGAGCTCGTCAGCGGGCGCTGGAACGGCACCATGTGCCTGACGGAATCGCAGGCGGGCAGCGACCTCGCGGCGGTGCGGACCAAGGCCGAGCCGCTGGGCGACGGGCGCTATGCGCTCACGGGCCAGAAGATCTTCATCACCTATGGCGCGCATGATCTTTCGGCCAATACGCTGCATCTCGTCCTGGCGCGGCTGCCGGACGCGCCGGCCGGCTCGCGCGGGATCAGCCTCTTCGCGGCGACGACGCTGCGGCCCGACGGCACGCCCAATGCGCTGCGCTGCGGCGGCATCGAGCGGAAGCTCGGCATCCATGCCTCGCCCACCTGCATCATGCTCTTCGAGGGCGCCGAGGCCGAGCTGATCGGCGAGCCGCATCGCGGCCTGCCGGCCATGTTCGCCATGATGAACAATGCGCGACTGCAGGTCGGCATCGAGGGCGTGGCCGCCGGCGCGCGGGCGCTGCATCTGGCCGAGGCCTATGCCGCCGAGCGCGTCCAGTCCGGGCAGGCCATCGCCTCGCATCCGGACGTCGCGCGCATGCTGGCGGAGATCCGCGCCGTCACGCTCGCCGGGCGCTTCCTCGCGCTGGACGCGGCCGTCGCGGCCGATCGTGCGAAGCTCGGCGACGAGGCGGCGGAGGCGCGGCTGGCGCTGCTCACGCCCATCGTGAAGGCCTGGTGCACCGATCGCGGCGTGCAGAATGCGAGCCTCGGCGTGCAGGTGCATGGCGGCATGGGATTCGTGGAGGATACGGGCGCGGCCCAGGTGCTGCGCGACAGCCGTATCGCGCCGATCTACGAGGGCACCAACGGCATCCAGGCGCTCGACCTCGTCACGCGGAAGCTGCCGCGCGACCAGGGCGCTGTGCTGCGCGGCCTGCTGGCCGAGGCGCGCGGCGCGGATGCGCGCCTGGCCCCTGCGCTGGACGCGCTGGAGCAGGCGACGAGCTGGATTCTCAGCGCCTCGGCGGAAGAGGCCGCGGCCTCCGCGACGGCCTATCTCGAGGCCTGCGGATGGGTTCTCGGCGGCGCGCTCCTGGCGCGGGCGGCCCGGCTTGATCCGTGCTATGCTCCCATCGCCGACTTCTACCGCGCCCGCCTGCTGCCGCGCGCCCAGGCTCATTGCGCGGAGATTCTCGGCGCGGCCGAGCTTCTGGCGCTGCTGCCCCACCGCGCGGGCTGACCGATTGCCGCCTTTGGCGGCGCCCGAGCGTTGACGGAGCCACCGCCACAGCGATGAACACAGTGACAGGTCTCGAATGAACGCGCCGTTGTCTGCCCCGTATCTGCGCCGCGCGATGCCGCATGTCGCCGTGGTGGGCGCTGGCCCCGGCGGGTTGGCGGCCGCGATGCAGCTGGCCGCCGCCGGCGCGCGCGTCACGCTCTTCGAGAAGGACGGCGTGGTGGGCGGCCGCACGCGCACGCTGACCTCGCCCGAAGGCTACCGCTTCGACCTCGGGCCGACCTTCTTTCTCTACCCGCGCATCCTGCGGGAGATCTTTGCCGCCTGTGGCGCCGATCTCGACGAGGAGGTGGATCTGATCCGCCTCGATCCGCAATACCGACTTGTCTTCGAAGGCCAGCCGCAGGTGACGCTGGAGGCGACCTCCGACCTTCCCCGCATGGAGGCGGCCATCGCCGCGCTGGCGCCGGGCGATGTCGCGGGGTTGCGGCGCTTCATGAACGACAACCGCCGCAAGCTGGAGGTGTTCCGTCCCTTCCTCGAGCGGCCCTTCCTCAGCCATCGCGGCATGATGACGCCGGGCGTGATGAAGTCCCTGCCCCAGCTGCGTCCGCACCAGCAGGTCGACCAGGATCTGCGCCGCTACTTCGCCGATCCGCGCGTGCGCCTGGCCTTCGGCTTCCAGACGAAATACCTGGGCATGTCGCCTTTCCGCTGCCCTTCGCTCTTCACCATCCTGAGCTTCCTCGAATACGAGCACGGCGTGTTCCATCCGCGCGGCGGCTGCGGCGCGGTGAGCGATGCGATGGCGCGGGTGGCGGAGCGCCTCGGCGTCGAGATCCGCCTGGACACGCCGGTCGAGCGCATCGCCTTCGCGGGGCGCCGCGCGACGGGCGTGGTGGCCGGCGGCAAGGAGATCGCGGCCGAGGCCGTGATCCTTAATGCCGACTTCGCCCATGCCGTGCCGAAGCTGGTGCCGGATCATCTGCGCAAGGACTGGTCCGACCGCAAGATCGAGAAGGCGCGCTACTCCTGCTCCACCTTCATGCTCTATCTCGGCGTGGAGGGAACCTTCCCGCAGCTCGCGCATCACAATGTGCTGCTGGCCGAGGAGTATCAGCGCAACATCCGCCAGATCCAGAGCGGC
This sequence comes from Roseococcus pinisoli, assembly GCF_018413645.1. Lineage (GTDB taxonomy): Bacteria > Pseudomonadota > Alphaproteobacteria > Acetobacterales > Acetobacteraceae > Roseococcus > Roseococcus pinisoli. Next base: position 818,420 of record NZ_JAHCDA010000001.1, on the reverse strand, counting down.
GAATTGCCCGATGCGCCGAGCCTCTATGTGCAGAACCCCTGCATCACCGATCCCAGCCTCGCACCGCCGGGGCATTCGTCGCTCTACGTGCTGGTGCCGGTGCCCAATCTGCGTCACGGCGGTGACTGGAAGGCGGAGGCGCCGCGCTACCGCCGCCTCGCGCTGGATCGGCTGAAGACCCTGGGCCTGCACGACATCGAGCCAAGGATTCGCTACGAGCGGATCGTCAGCCCGCAATCCTGGCAGGACGAATTCGCCGTGGGCTACGGCGCCACCTTCAACCTCAGCCATGACCTCATGCAGATGCTCAGCTTCCGTCCCCGCAACCGCTTCAACGACACCGAGGGCCTCTACCTCGTGGGCGGCGGCACGCATCCCGGCTCCGGCCTGCCCGTGATCTATGAGGGGGCGCGCATCACCGCCAAGCTCGTGCAGCAGGAACTCGCCCTGGCACCGCGCACGGTAATGGCATGAGCAAGGATCACAGGATCATGTCATTGGCCGCCCTCCGGCCGCGCGGCGGCCGGCTCGCCCGTCCCGACTTTCCAGGCCGCACCACTTCCGCAGCGCGAAGCCAAGGCGGCGAAGCCGCCGCCCGGTGTTCGAGGGCACGGACATGAGCGCGCGTGTTGTCGTCGTCGGCGCGGGGCTGGGCGGCCTAGCCGCGGCCTGCGTCGCGGCCGCGCGGGGCCATCGCGTCACGCTGCTGGACAAGAATTCCTGGCTGGGCGGCAAGGCGGCGCAGCTCTTCCTCGACGCGCCGGACGGCTCGGGAAAATTCCGCTTCGACATGGGGCCGACCATCCTCACCGTGCCGCGCGTGCTGCGCCGGATCTACGCGGAGGCGGGGCGCGACCAGGCGAAGGAGCTGCCGCTGATCCGCCTGGACCCGCAATGGCGCTGCTTCTTCGACGACGGCACGCGCATCGACCTGATGGAGAAGGTCGATGCCATGGCGCGCATGATGGACGAATTCGCACCCGGCACCGGCGCGGGTGATGGCTATAGAAATTTCCAGGACGTCTCGAAGCACCTGCACGGCGTCTCGGAAAAATTCTTCTTCTGGAAGTCGGTCGAGGGCATCGGCGACACGCTCGACGTGAAGCAGAATTTCTCGCCGAACACGCTGAAGGATGTCCTGGCGCTGCGCATGGGCCAGACGGTCGCGAAGGTCATTCGTGGCCATGTGCCGGACGAGCGGCTGGCGCAGATGCTGGATCACTATTGCCAGTATGTCGGCAGCAATCCCTATCTCGCGCCCGCCGTGCTCGCCTCCATCGGTGACATGCAGGCGAGCGAGGGCGTGTGGTATCCGGTGGGCGGCACGCGTGCCGTGGCCGAGGGCCTGGCGAAGCTGGCCGGTGAGCTGGGCGTGGAGCTGCGGCCCGACTGCGATGTCGCGATGTTCGGCATCGAGAATGGCGCGATGCAATCCGTCACGCTCACCACCGGCGAGCGCCTGATGTGCGACGCGGTGATCTCCAACATGGACGCCATCCGCACCTACAAGGAGCTGGTCGGCGGCCGCGCGGGCGAGGCCTATACGAAGAAGGGCTACGAGCCGGCCTGCTCCGGCGTCGTGCTCTATCTCGGGCTGAACCGGCGCTACGAGCACCTGACGCATCACGACTTCGTCTTCTCGCGCGACGCGGAGGAGGAGTTCGACGCGATCTACAAGCGCGGCGAGCCCGCGCCCGATCCCACCGCCTATCTCGCCGCGACGGCGACCACCGATCCCACCAGCGCGCCGGAAGGCGGTGAGTCCCTCTACGTGCTGGTCCATACGCCGCACCTGCGCCCGCATCACGACTGGGAGCAGCTCTTCCCCGGCTACCGGCAAAAAATTCTCGACAAGCTGAAGCGCACCGCCGGCCTAGAGGACATCGAGGAGCGCATCGTCGTCGAGCGTCGGCTGACGCCCGTCGACATCCACGAGCGCTATCGCGTGCTGGACGGCGCGATCTACGGCCTGGCCTCGCACGGCACCTTCACGGGCGCCTTCAAGCCCGGCAATCGCAGCCGCGCGGTGAAGGGCCTCTATCTGGCCGGCGGCGCCGCGCATCCCGGCCCCGGCATGCCGATGGTGATGATGAGCGGCTGGATCGCGGCCGACAGCATGGATCGCGACCTCGGCGGCAGCGGCATGAGCCCCGAGGCGGAGCTCGCCGGCCGGCGCGAGGCCGAGCTGTCCGGGTGAGCGGCCCTGTCGCCCTGCGGTCGGAGCGCCTGCTGCGCTTCTTCGAGGGCGCGTTCCGCCGCCAGTTCGCCGGCAGCTTCTGCGCCCTCCGCCTCGCGCGCTGGGGCGAGCCCGACGCACCGCTCGGCCGGCCCCTGATCGTCCTCGCCAACCATCCCGGCTGGTGGGATGGCGTCCTGGTCCTGCTGGCGACGCGAAGCCTCTTCCCGGACCGGTCCAGCTTCGTGCCGATGGATGCCGTGGCCCTGCAGAAATACGGCTTCCTGCGCCGCCTCGGCGCCTTCGGCGTGGAGCAGCATTCGCCGCGCGGCGCGCGCCATTTCCTCGCGACCGCGAAGGAGGTCCTGGCCGATCCGCGCCACCTCCTCTGGGTCAATGCGCCCGGCCGCTTCGCCGATGTGCGCGAGCGCCCGGTGCCGCTCGCGCCCGGCATCCTGCGCCTGCCGCGCCTTGCGCCGGAGGCGGTGATCCTGCCGCTGGCCGTCGAATACACCCACTGGACCGAGAAGCGCGGCGAGGCGCTGATGGCCTTCGGCCCTCCGGTCGAGGCGACGGACGAGGAAGGCCTCCGCACCGCCCTGACGGCGGTGATGGATCGGCTCGCCGCCGATGCGATCAGCCGCGATCCCGCGCGCTTCCGCGTGGTGATCGGCGGCGGGCGCGGCATGGGCGGCATCTACGGGCTCTGGCAGCGCCTGCGCTTTGCGCCGGAGCACGATCCGAGCGCGCGGGAGGGCTGAGCATGGCGCCCACGCATATCGCGCTGGCGCTGGCGCTGCTGCCGGCCCTGCTCGGCCTCCTGAACCTGATCCGGCTGCCGGTGGCGCGCGGCGTGCCGCCGGCCGGCACGCGCGTCTCCATCCTCATCCCCGCGCGCAACGAGGCCGGGAACATCGGCCCCTGCCTCGAGGCCGCGCTGGCCTCGACGGGCTGCGAAGTCGAGGTGATCGTGATGGATGACGGCAGCACCGACGGCACCGCGGCCATCGTCGCCGGATATCCCGGCGTCCGCCTGCTCCAGGCGCCGCCGCTGCCGCCGGGCTGGACGGGCAAGGTGCATGCCTGCGCCCGCCTGGCCGAGGCCGCGACGGGCACGCACCTCCTCTTCCTCGACGCCGATGTGCGCCTCGCCCCCCGGGCCGCCGCCGCCATGGCCGCGCGCGGGACGCCGATGGTCAGTGCGGTGCCGCGGCAGCGCATCGGCAGCCTGGGCGAGGCGCTGACGGTGCCCTTCATCAACTTTCTGCTGCTCTGCTACCTGCCCTTCGGGGGGCGGACGACGACACGCTGGGCCGCCCTGGCCGCGGCCTGCGGGCAGCTCCTGCTCGTCGAGCGCGGCGCCTATGAGCGCACCGGCGGGCATGCGGCCATCCGGGGCGTGCTGCATGACGGGATCGCCCTCGCCCGCTGCTTCCGGCAATCCGGCGCCGATACCGAGATCGTCGCCGGCGCGCCGCTGGCCAGCTGCCGCATGTATCGGGGCTTCGGCGAGGCCTGGGACGGCTTTCTCAAGAATGCGCGCGAGGGGATGGCGACGCCGATCGGTCTGCCGGTCTGGACCCTGCTGCTGGCCGGCGGCCATCTCTGGCCCTGGCTGCTGCTGCCCGCACCCGGGGCCGCGGCGGCGATTTTCCTGGGCTTCGCGGTCCGGGCCGCCGTCGCCTGGCGTGGCCGGGAGCCCTGGTGGACCGTGCCGTTGCATCCCCTGACGGTCCTGGTCGCGCTGGCGCTGCAATGGACGGCGCTGGCCCGCGGGGCCCTCGGCTATCCGGCGGGCTGGAAAGGCCGCGCATATCCCGGCACAAGACCGGCATGAATGACCTGGCTGCCCCGGAAGCTCCGCACCGGGACCATGACACGGAAAACTTCCCGACCGCCTCGCTGATCCTGGCGAAGCCCGTGCGCGCCCAGGTGATGGCCTTCTATCGCTTCGCCCGCACGGCCGACGACATCGCCGACAGCTCGAGCCTCTCGCCCGCGGAGAAGCTGGCGCGCCTCGACGCCATGGAGGCCGCGCTGGACGATCCGGCCACGACGCTGGAGGTCGCCGCCGCGCTGCACCGCCAGAAGGTCGGCACCGAGGAGGCCCGGTGGCTGCTGAGTGCCTTCCGGCAGGATTCGGAACAGGCGCGCTACGCCGAATGGACCGACCTCGAGGATTACTGCACGCGCAGTGCCGATCCGGTGGGCCGGATGCTGCTGCGCCTGCACGGCACCGATTCCGACGAGGCCCGGCACGCGGCCGACGGCCTCTGCACCGCGCTGCAGGTGCTGAACCACCTGCAGGACCTCGTCTCCGACCGCGCCGAGCTCGATCGCGTCTACCTGCCGCAATCCTGGCTCGCCCTGGCCGGCGGTGAGGAAGCTTTCTTCGAGCCCGGCAATGCGCGCCGCCGCGAGATCCTGGACGCGGCGCTGGACCGCGTGGAGGACCAGCTCGACCGCGCGGCCGCCCTGCCCCGCCTCGTGGCCTCGCGCCGCCTGCGCCTGCAATCCCTCATGACCACGGGCCTCGCCCGGCGGCTGCTGGCGAAGCTGCGTCAGGCGGACCCGGTGCTGGGCCGCGTCGCCCTGGGCAAGGCCGACTTCGCGCGCGAGGCCCTGGCGGCCGTCCTCCCGGCGCGCTCCGACGCCGTGATCGTTGCCGAGCGCGTGCAGCGGGCCGGCTCCTCCTTCGCGCGCGGCATGGCGACGCTGAAGGGCGACCGCCGCCGGGCCCTCTGGGCGGTCTATGCCTTCTGCCGCGTGGTGGACGACATCGCCGACGGCCGGATGCCCGAGGCGGAGAAGCGCCGCCTCCTGGCCGGCTGGCGCGCCAAGCTCGATCATCCGGACTGCGCCCTGTCGCGCGAGCTCGCGTGGGCGCGCGCGGCCTTCGACATCCCCTATGCGGAATGCGACGCCATGATCGCGGGCATGGAGACCGATGCGGGCGACCGCGTGCGCCTGCCCGACGAGGCGGCGCTCGACCTCTACTGCCGGCGCGTGGCGGGCAGCGTGGGGGCGATGAGCGTGCGCATCTTCGGCGAGCCCAAGGCCGAGGGATGGGGCCTGGCGCTGGGCCACACCTTCCAGCTGACCAATATCCTGCGCGACGTGGACGAGGATGCGGTGCGCGACCGCGTCTATGTCCCGCTCAGCGTGCTGGCCAAGGCCGGCATCCCGGACGGGCCGGCCAAGTCCATCGTGTCGCACCCGGCCTTCGCCGGCATCTGCCGCGAGATCGCCGCGCGCGCCGCCGCCGGCTACCTCCAGGCCGAGGCGATGCTGCCCCGTTACGACACCGAGGCACTGCGCCCGGCGCGCGTGATGATGTGGGGCTATCGCCGCATCCTCGACCACATGTTGGCGCGCGGCTGGTCGCTGCCGCGCGTCCGCGCCCGCCTGACCAAGGGCGAGAAGCTGCGCATGGCCGTCTTCGCGGTCACGGGGCGATGACGGCCGCCTTCCCCGACGCGCCCGTGCGGCCGGGTGTCGGCGTGACGCATGTGGTGGGCGCGGGCCTTGCCGGCCTCGCTGCCGCCCATGCGCTGGCGTTGCAGGGGCGCCTCGTCACGCTGCACGAATCCACGCCCGGTGCCGGCGGCCGCGCCCGCGCCCTGCCCGACGGCACGGATAACGGCACCCATGCGCTGATCGGCGCCAACCGGGCGGCGCTCGGCTTCCTCGACGCCATCGGCGCGCGCCAGTTCTGGCTGGAGCCGGAGCCGGGCGGGCTGCCCGTGCTGGATGTGGCGGATCATTCCGCGCGGCTGGTCTCGCTGTCGCCCTTCGGCTGGTGGCAGGCCGCCCGCCGGCCCGCCGGCGTCACGGCCGGGGCCGTCCTCGCCATGGCCGGCATGGCCCTGCGCGGCGAGGACCGCACGGTCGCGGAGGCGATGCAGCGGCACCCCGCCTTCCTGCGCGGTTTCGTGGACCCGCTGGTCATCGCCGCGCTGAACACCCCCACCGCCGAGGCCTCGTCCCTGCGGCTGGGCCAGGTGCTACGCCGCCTCGGCGCGCCCGGCGCCACGCGCCTCCTGGTGGCGCGGCGCGGCCTGGGCCCGGACCTCGTGGAGCCGGCGCTGGCGGCGCTGGAGCTGGCGGGCGCGGCCTACCGGCCGGGCCATCGCCTGCGCGAGATCGCGCGGGACGGCCGGCGCGCCACCGCCCTCGTCTTCCAGGACCACGAGACCGCGCTCGGACCGGACGACCGCGTGGTCCTGGCCCTGCCGCCCTGGGAGGCGCAGCGGCTGCTGCCCGAGCTGCCGGTGCCCGAGGCGCATGCGCCGATCGTGAATCTGCATTTCGCCATCACCTCGCCGGGGCCCGTGCGCTTCCTCGGCCTGGTTGGCGCGCTGTGCCAATGGGTGCTGATCCGCCCCGGCGGCCTCGCCGTCACGGTCAGCGCGGGCGATGCCGAGGCCGATCAGGAGGTGGGCGCCCTCGCCCCGCGCGCCTGGGCCGAGATCCTCGAGGCCGTGCGCGCCTTCGGGGTGGCGGGCGACTGGCCGGAGGCACCGCCGCCCTGCCGCGTCGTGAAGGAGCGCCGCGCCACGCCGCGCCATCGCGTCGGGCAGGTTCCCCGGCCGCCGCGGATGCCGCTGGCCAATCTGGCGCTGGCCGGCGACTGGACCTGGCCCGACCTGCCGGCGACCATCGAGGCGGCCATCCTCTCGGGCGCCGCCGCGGCCCGGGCGATCTCCGGATGAGCGGGGGATGACCCCCGCGGAGGCGCTGGCCGGCCTTCGTGCCTTCGAGGTTGCGGACGGCGCGCCCGGCCTGGCACGGCGCCGCGCGCTTCTTGCCGCCCTGCGCCGCTCGGTGATCCGCCGGGCCGATGCCATCGCCGAGGCGGCCCATGCCGATTTCGGCGGCCGCGATCGCACCGACACCCTGCTGGCGGATGTCCTGCTGGTCGCCGAGGCGGCCGCGCATTCGCGCCGATGGCTGCGCGACTGGGCGCGGCCGGCGTCCGTCGCGGTGTCCCTGCCCTTCCTGCCGGCTCGTGCCTGGACGGAATGCGTGCCCAAAGGCGTCGTCGGCATCATGGCGCCATGGAACTACCCGCTGCAGCTGGCCCTGCTGCCGGCCATCGATGCGCTGGCGGCGGGCAACCGCGTCGTGCTCAAGCCGTCGGAGGCGGCACCCCGCATCGCCGCCCTGATCGAGGAGATCGCCACCGAGGCGCTGGGGCCGGGCATGGCCGCCGTGGTGCAGGGCGGGCCCGAGGTGGCGGCCGATTTCGCGGCCCAGCCCTGGGACCACCTCGTCTTCACCGGCGGCACCGCTACCGGCCGCAAGGTCATGCGCGCGGCGGCCGAGCACCTGACGCCCCTGACCCTCGAACTCGGCGGCAAGTGCCCTGCCCTGGTCCTGCCCGACGCGAAGCTGGACCGTGCCGCGCGCGACATCCTGGCCGCGAAATCGGTGAATGCCGGCCAAACCTGCGTCGCCCCCGATACGGTGCTGCTGGTCGGCCACAGCGCCGCCGACTTCCTCCGCGCGGCCCAGGCGGCCGGCATCCCGGACACCGGCACCTCCGTCATCGACGCGGCGCAGCGCGCGCGGCTGGAGCGGCTGGGCGCGGGCGTCACCATCGTCTGGACCGGGCCGGGGCCCGATGCCATCGGGCTGGTGCCCTCGGCCGGCGCCCTGGCGGAGGAGGAGATCTTCGGGCCGCTCCTGGCCATGGAGGAATGCCGCGACCTGAGCGCCGCCCTCGCCTGGATCCGGGCGAGGCCGCATCCGCTGGCGATCTATGCCTTCGGCGCGACGCCCGCGGAGGAGAAGACCATCGCCGCCTCGACCAAATCAGGCGCGCTGCTGACCGGCCGGGCGCTGGACTACGCGGCCCTTCCCGGCCTGCCCTTCGGCGGCGTGGGCGAATCCGGCTTCGGGCGACGCAACGGCGAGGCGGGCTTCCGCGAATTCAGCAATCTGCGCGCGCGGGTACGGCACGGTGGCTGGAGCCTGTCGCGCATGCTCGACCGGCCGCGTTCGGACATGGCGCGGCGGCTGGCGCGCTGGCTCGTGCGATAGTTCGTGCGAAATCCAGGGCCTGAGAGGCCCTGGAGATCAGCCCCGGTTGCGGCGGGCGGTAGCGGCGGCCGCGGTCGGCCGCGAGGCACCGGCGGGCGTGCCCGCATCGAAGCCCAGGAAGCCGATGGAGGGCTGCGGCGCGCCGCCATTGGCCTGCCACAGCTGCGGAAGGCGGGCGGTACCGCCGGTGGAGGCGGTGGGCGCGGAGCCCTGTGCCGGACGGGCGCGCGCGGCGGCGGCTGCGGCGGCCGCGGCGGCGCGCTGGGCCCGGGCGTCCGGCGCCGCACGCTCGGGCGGCGGGGGCGGCGCGCTGGCCGTGCTGCGCATCGACAAGAGGTAGAACATGATCTCGGGCCGCCCGCGGTCCACGGCGGAATCGACCGCCGTGAGGCCCAGGGCATTGCGCGCATTCACGTCGGCGCCGCGCGCCACCGCGTCGCGCACGGTCTGGATGTCGCCGCGGGCGATGCCATCGAAGAGCGCGTCATTCGGATTCATGGCCGAGGGCGAGGTCTCCGCCGGGATCGGCGCGATGCCGCGCTGGGCGGCCACGCCGGGCAGGGCGGGCGCCGGCTCGCGCGGACGCTGGTCTGCCGGCGGGCGGACGGCGGCGCCGCCGCGGCCGAGCATGCCCTGGGCGAAGGCGGAGGGGGCGGTGGCCGCGAGAAGAGCGACGGCCGAGAGGGCCATCCATGCCGTGCTGCGCATCGTCGGTCTTCCTCCAGGGCTCAGGATCATCGGCGGGGATCGCCCAGACGCGCGAGCCATAGCCCATGGCGCCGGCCGGGGCGAGAGGCGGCTACCAGTTCATCGGGACGCTGAAGCGCGCGCCCGCGGCGGGATTGTCGAGGAAGCGCTGCTCGCGCTGGTTGACCGCACCATGCGAGACCGCCCCGCGTCCCGGCAGGGACGGGTTGATGAGCGTCGGGCTGATCGTCGCGACGTCCGGCGGATCCTGCGCGGAAGGACGGTATTCGAGGTCGTTATTGGGCCGCGGGGCGAGCTCGGCCTGCGGCGCCGGGGCGGTCCTGGTGGTGCCGAAGCCGCTGAAGCCGGGCGAGGAGGGCACGCCGCCATCCATATAGGCGCGGTCGCGCGGGGCGGTCGGGCGCGGCCGGGGCCGGGCCTGCGGCGCGGGACGAGGCTCCTCCGCGCGGACCTGCGTGTTGACGGCCTGGGCGGAAGCGGAAGGCGCGCCGACGGCCGCCAGAAGCGCGATCAGCGCGGCGCCAAGGGTCAGAGGCCATCCATTCCGCGCGGATCCCGCGGCGGATTGCCGGCTATCGCTGTTTCGCCTTCGGCCCATGCCCTGAGGGCCCAGCGGACGGAAGGAAAGGCAAGGTCGTCCCAAGGGATATCTCCCCAAGCGAAGAACCGGACATCAAGGCTTTCCGGGCCTGGTGAATACCCGGGCTCTGCGAGCCGGGCCCGATAGATGATCTGCACCTGACCGATTCTTGCAATGGAGTAAATGGCGAGAATGCCATCAAATGCAAGCCGCGCCCGCGCCTCCTCCCAGGCCTCGCGGCGGGCGCCTTCCTCGGTCGTCTCGCCCATTTCCATGTAGCCGGCGGGGAGCGTCCAGTAGCCCCGGCGGGGCTCGATGGCCCGGCGGCAGAGCAGGATCCGCCCTTCGTCGGAGACGACGCTGCCGACGACGATCTTGGGATTCTCGTAGGCGATATAGCCGCAATCGTTGCAGACGAGGCGCTCGCGGTCCTCGCCTTCCGGGATGCGACGGGTGAAGTTCGGAGGGATCATCGCGGGCAGGCTGGCCGGCCAGACCCCGGCAGGCAAGGGGCAATCCGGCCGGCGCTGGCGGTGGTCCAGCGGCGGGGCGAAGCCAGGCGCGCGGCGTAGGCGCCTGGCTTCTGAGGGAAAAACTACCGGGCCGCTTCGGCGAAGGCGAAGTTGTCGTAGCTGTTCTCGGCCACGCGGAACCACTGGAAGAGCTCGCCGCGATAGGGGCGGTAGTTCTCCCAGATCGTCTTGAAGCGCGGATTCCCGTTCGCGAGGTCGGCCATCAGCGCCTCGTTGGAGCGCCAGGCCAGCTGCAGGATCTCGCGCGAGTAGAAGCGCAGCTGCGCGCCGGCGGCGACCAGGCGGCGCAGCGCCTGCGGATTCAGGTGGTCGTAGCGGCTGACCATCTCGCTGTCGGCCTCGGCGCAGGCGATGGTCAGCGCCTCCTTGTAGAGGGCGGGCAGGCCCTCGAAGGAGCGCTTGTTGATCAGCATGTGCAGCCGCGCGCAGGGCTCGAAGAAGCCGGGCGCGTAGTAGTAGCGGGCGACGCGGTGGAAGCCGAGGCGCTCGTCGTCATGCGGGCCGGTGAACTCGGTCGCGTCGATCGTGCCGCGCTCCAGCGCCGGGTAGATGTCGGCCGGGGCGACGAGCGTGGGGTTGGCGCCCATGCGCTTGAACACCTCGCCCGCCAAGCCGGAGATGCGGAACTTCAGCCCCTGCACGTCCTGCACGGTGCGGATCTCGTTGCGGAACCAGCCGCCCATCTGCGCGCCCGTGTCGCCGCAGGGGATGCCCACGCAGTTGTAGTCGGACAGCAGCTGGTCGGCGAACTGGTTGCCGCCGCCATGGCGCAGCCAGGCCGTCATCTGGCGCGTGGTCAGGCCGAAGGGCATGGCGGTGAAGAAGGCGAAGCTCGGCTCCTTGCCGATGTACCAGTAAGTGGCGGTGTGGCCGCACTCGATGGTGCCGGCCTGCACCGCGTCGAGCACCTGCAGGCCGGGGACGATCTCGCCCGCCTGGGCCACCTGGATGCGGAACTTGTTCTCGGTGAGCGCGGCCACCCGGGCGGCGACCTTCTCGGCCGTGCCGAAGAGGACGTCGAGGTTGCGCGGGAAGCTCGACTGGAAGCGCCAGCGCAGCTCGGGCATGGACTGGGCGAGGGCCGGGGCTGCCAGCGCCGCGGGCGCGGCTGCGGCGGCGGCGCCGAGGACAAGACGGCGATTCATGGGCATTTGCCTCCAGTTCGTTGCAACCCTAGTGAATCGCCCATATCCCAGACACCGGGCCGGGGGAAGGGATTTGGCGATCCGCCGGCACGGCCGGCCTCGGTGAGGGACGCGAGGGCCTTTCCCGGCCCGGACCGGGCGCGCCTGGAGTCGTTTCCCGGACATGAAAAGACCGCGTCCGAGCGATCGGATCGCGGTCCCATGGGGCGCCGGAAGCGCCCTGCGGCGCCGCCGGCGGAAGTCTGCCTTACAGGATGTAGCGCGAGAGGTCCGCGCTGGCGGCCAGGCTCGCCACCCGGTCCTTCACCATGCCGTCATCGACCGTGACGGCGTCGCCGCGGCGGTCGCTGGCGGAGAAACTGATCTCCTCCAGCAGCCGCTCCAGCACCGTCGAGAGCCGGCGCGCGCCGATATTCTCCACCGTCGCGTTGATCTCGGCGGCGAGGTCGGCCAGGGAATCCACCGCGCCCGGCGTGAAGTCGAGCTGCAGCCCCTCGGTGCCCATCAGCGCGCTGGCCTGCTTGAGCAGCGAGTGCTCGGGCTCGGTCAGGATGCGGCGGAAGTCCTCGCGGGTCAGCGCCTTCAGCTCCACGCGGATCGGCAGGCGGCCCTGAAGCTCGGGCAGCAGGTCCGACGGCTTGGAGAGGTGGAAGGCGCCGCTCGCGATGAAGAGGATGTAGTCCGTCCGCACCGGGCCGTGCCGCGTGTTGACCGTCGTGCCCTCGATGAGCGGCAGCAGGTCGCGCTGCACGCCCTCGCGGGAGACGTCGCCGCCGCGCACGCCGCCTTCGCTCGACCGCGCGATCTTGTCGATCTCGTCGAGGAAGACGATGCCGTTGTTCTCCGCGTTCTGCACGGCGGCACGGGTCAGCTGCTCCTGGTCGAGCAGCTTGTCGGCCTCCTCGCGGATCAGCGCCTCGCGCGCCGCGGCCACGGTCATCTTCCGCGGCTTGGCGCGGCCGCCGAACATCTTGCCGAACATCTCCTGCATGTTCTGCATCTGGCCGGGCGGCATGCCGGGCATGTCCATCATGCCGACGGGCTGGCCCGGCGCCTCGGTGACCTCGATCTCGATCTCCCGCGTCTCCAGCTGCCCCTCGCGGAGCATCTTGCGGAACTTCTGCTTCGTGTCGCCCTGCGCGGCCTCACCAGTCAGGGCGGAGATCAGGCGCTCCTCCGCATGCAGCTCGGCCTTGGCCTGCACGCCCTTCCGTGCGGCTTCGCGCGTCTGGACGATCGAGGCCTCCACCAGGTCGCGCACGATGGATTCCACGTCGCGGCCGACATAGCCGACCTCGGTGAACTTCGTGGCCTCGACCTTGAGGAAGGGCGCGTTGGCGAGCTTGGCCAGCCGCCGCGCGATCTCCGTCTTGCCGCAGCCGGTGGGGCCGATCATCAGGATGTTCTTCGGCACCACTTCCTCCTGCCAGGAGTCGGGGAGCTGCTGGCGGCGCCAGCGGTTGCGCAGCGCGATGGCCACCGCGCGCTTGGCGTCGTGCTGGCCGATGATGAAGCGGTCGAGCTCGCTGACGATCTCGCGCGGGGAAAGGTTCACCGTCTCCGGCGCCGTGATGACGTCGCTCATCACAGGGTCTCCAGGATGAAGTTGCCGTTGGTGTAGACACAGATATCGGCCGCGATCTTCATCGAGCGCTTGGCGATCTCCTCGGCGGAAATGCCGTCCACCGTCATCAGGGCGCGCGCGGCGGACAGCGCGTAATTGCCGCCCGAGCCGATGCCGATGATGGAATCCTCGGGCTCCAGCACGTCGCCCTGGCCGGTGAGCAGCAGGGAACGGTCCTTGTCGGCCACGGCCAGCAGGGCCTCCAGGCGCCGCAGGTAGCGATCCGTGCGCCAGTCCTTGGCGAGCTCGACGCAGGCGCGCTCGAGCTGGTCGGGGAAGCGCTCGAGCTTGGCTTCGAGGCGCTCCAGGAGCGTGAAGGCGTCGGCGGTCGCGCCCGCGAAGCCGGCGATGACCCGGCCCTGGGCGATGCGCCGCACCTTGCGCGCATTGTTCTTCACAACGGTCTGGCCGATCGAGACCTGGCCATCGCCCGCCATCGCGACCTTTCCGTCGCGGCGGACACAGAGGATCGTGGTGCCGTGCCACCCGATCATGTCGTTTTGGGATGCTTGCATGGCAGCCGATGTGGCGTGTGCGGGGCCGTTCGGCAATGCGGGTTGTTCGGACGCATGACTGGGCCCAGCGTTATGCAAAGAAGGAACCTCCGATGCTGCCCTGCCTCGTCCCGGATGCCGCCCCGTCGCTGCCGCTGCATGTCGTCACGCCGGAGGGCTGGGAGGCGTTGCCGGGCGCGGATTTCGCCCGGGCCTCGGGTTTCGGGGGCCGGCCGGGCGAGATCGCCCTCCTGCCCGGCGAGGGCGGCCTGGCGGGGGCGCTGTTCGGCGCGCCCAGGACGGCCGAGGGCTACGGCGCGCTGCCCTATGGCCTGCCCGAGGGCACGCTCTGGCGGCTGGAGGGGGGCGATGCCGCGGCTGCAGTGCTGGGCTGGTGCCTCGGCGCCTATCGCTACACGCGCTTCAAGCCGGGCAAGCGCGCGCCGGCGCGGCTGATCACCCCGCCGGGCACGGAGACGTCCCAGGCCCTGGCCGCCGCCATCTGGCGCGCGCGGGACCTGATCAACGCGCCGGCCAACCACCTCGGCCCGGCCGAGCTGGCCGAGGCCGTGGGCGATGTCGCGGCGGCCCATGGCGCGCGCTTCCGGGTGATCGAGGGCGATGCGCTCCGCACGGGCTTCCCGGCCATCCAGGCCGTCGGCCAGGGCAGCCCGCGCGCCCCCCGGGTGGCGGTGCTGGAATGGGGCGCGGAGGATGCGCCGCTGGTGGCGCTCTGCGGCAAGGGGGTGTGCTTCGACACGGGGGGGCTCGATCTCAAGCCGCCTTCCTCCATGCTGCGCATGAAGAAGGACATGGGCGGCGCGGCGGTGATGCTCGGCCTCGCGGAGGCGTTGATGGCGACGGCCGCGCCGATTCGCCTCCTGCTGGTGATCGGCGCCGTGGAGAACAGCGTCTCCGGCGAGGCCTTCCGGCCGCTGGACGTGATCCGCACGCGAAAGGGCCTGACGGTCGAGATCGGCAATACCGATGCGGAGGGCCGGCTCGTCCTGTCGGACCTGCTGACCTATGCCGGCGAGCAGTCGCCGCGGCTGATTCTCAACGGCTGCACCCTGACCGGCGCGGCACGGGTCGCGCTGGGTCCCGACCTGCCGGCCCTGTTCAGCAACGACGACGCCCTGGCCCAGGCGCTGATGGATGGCGGGCGGGAGGCGGGCGACCCGGTCTGGCGCCTTCCATTACACGAGGGTTACGCCAACTGGCTGGAAAGCGGGGTCGCGGACCTCAACAACGTCTCCACGCGGCCGATGGCCGGCGCCGTCGTCGCCGCGCTTTTCCTGCAGCGTTTCGTGCCGGACGGCATCCCCTGGGCGCATCTGGACCTCTACGCCTGGAACGATTCCACGAGGGCAGGGCGGCCCGAAGGGGGGGAGGCGACCGGGCTTCGGGCGGCCCTTGGCGGGATCGAAAGATTCCTGGCCCGAACTGGCGCGGACCCGCGATAAGGCATTTTCCCGGGCAACCAATGCCTACCGATAAATGAAATTCTTGCAATTCGTTGCGGGATGGCGTCTATCTGTCTCCTCGTTTCCCATTTTGGGATGTCGCAACGCCGCGTTCGGCTTCGGAGCGTGGTGTGCCCTGGAAGGGCCTCGGGCCCGGAGGAGGAGGGATCAGTGTCGATGTCAGTCCAGACCAATGCCGACCAGCTTATCGGGATCCTGCGGGACACGACGGTATCGCTCGTCCGGCGAGACGGGCCGGATCTTTCCGCCCGCCAGCTCGGTGTCTTCCTGACCGTCTATCTGAATGCGGGCCCGCATACCGTGCGCGGCCTGGCCCAGGACCTGAACGTGTCGAAGCCCGCGATCACCCGCGCGCTCGACCGCCTTGGCGAGCTGGAGCTCGCGCGGCGCAAGGTGGATCCGATGGACCGCCGCAGCGTGCTCGTGCAGCGGACGCTGAAGGGCGCGGTCTTCCTGCGCGAGCTGCGTCAGACCATGTCCGAGGCCGACGGCATCATCGCCGCCCCGGCGCTCCAGGAAGAATTCGCCTGACCTACGGTCGGGGCCGCCTGATCGGCGGTCCCCAGGCGGAGCGGCGGCCGATTGCCGTCAGAAAATTCCGTGCAGCGAACGAATGAAGGCGCGCCAGTCGTCGCGGTTCGCTGCCGCGCGCTCGGTGCCGTCGGGCAGCTTGGCGTAGAGGCTGAGCATGCCGCGCGCCCACATCTGGTCGAAATGCGCGTCGCTTTCCAGGACATAGGCCGTGGTGCGCAGGAAGGTCGCCTCGCGGATCTGCGGCAGCACCTTCCACACCCACCAGGTGCAGCCGACGGCCAGGATCACGGCGCCCACGTAGAAATGGATCAGCGCCGTGCCCGCGAAGGAGCTGACGAGGATCAGCGCGGCGGGAACGATGTTTTCCGACATGCGGTACACCGGGCTGCCGGGCGAGTTCATCTTGCGGATATGGACGCCGATCTTCACCTGCTCGGTGTCCATCAGCTCCTGAAGTTTCTCGCGCTCATGGCCGGCCCAGGGATGATCCGCCGCGTGTTCCGTCGTGCTCAATTCTGTCACCGCCCTTCCGCTGCCCGCAGCTCGAAAGCCGCGGCCATCAAGGCGCGCGTATAAGGCTCGCGCGGGTTTTGGGTAAGGGCCTCGGCCTCGCCGGCCTCCACGATGCGGCCCGACTTCATGACGATGATGCGATGCGCCATCGCCCGCACCACGCGCAGATCGTGGCTGATGAAGAGATAGGCGAGGCGGTGCTTCTCCTGCAGGCCGCGCAGCAGCTCCACCACCTGCGCCTGGACGCTGACGTCGAGCGCGCTGGTCGGCTCGTCGAGCACCAGCAGGCGCGGCTTCAGAACGAGCGCGCGGGCGATGGCGATTCGCTGGCGCTGCCCGCCGGAGAATTCATGCGGGTAGCGATCGGCCATTGCGGGATCGAGGCCGACCTCCTCCAGCGCCTGGCCCACGCGCAGCGCGCGGCCGGCGGCATTGAGGCCCGGCTCATGCACCGTCAGCCCTTCGCCCACGATCTCGCCGGCATTCATGCGCGGCGACAGCGAGCCGTAGGGATCCTGGAAGACGATCTGCATGCGCGCGCGCAGCGGCCGGAGCTCGCCGCGGGAAAGGCCCTGGATATCGCTGCCCTCGAAGCGGATGCGTCCTTCGCTGCGCTCCATGCGGATGAGCGCGAGGCCGAGCGTGGTCTTGCCGCTGCCGCTCTCGCCGACGAGGCCGAGCGTCTCGCCCTCTCGCACCGAGATGTCGATGCCGTCCACCGCCTTCACGACCGAAACGGTCCGTCGCAGGAAGCCGCGGCGGATCGGGAAATGGACGCGGATCTGCTCGCCCTCCAGCACCTCCGGCGCGTCGGGCGCCACGGGGGCAGGGCGGCCGCGCGGCTCCGTGCCGATCAGCATGCGCGTATAGGGGTGCTTGGGATCGGTGAAGACGGTGTCCACGGTGCCCTGCTCGACGACCGTGCCGTCCTTCATCACGACGACGCGGTCGGCATGGCGGCGGACGATCTGCAGGTCGTGGGTGATGAGCAGCATGGCCATGCCCAGCCGCTTCTTCAGGTCCGCCAGCAGCTCCAGGATCTGCGCCTGGATGGTGACGTCCAGCGCGGTGGTGGGCTCGTCCGCGATGAGCAGCTTCGGCTCGTTGGCGAGCGCCGCGCCGATCATCACGCGCTGCCGCTGCCCGCCGGACAGCTGATGCGGATAGGCGGATAGCCGCTCCTCCGCATTGGACAGACCGGCGCGGATGAGCGTGTCGATGACGGCCTGATGGAGCGCGGCGCCGCGCAGCGGCCGGTGCAGCGTGATCGCCTCGCCGACCTGCTGGCCGATGCTGTGCAGCGGGTTCAGCGAGGTCATGGGCTCCTGGAAGACCATGCCGGCCGTGCCGCCGCGCAGGCGCTGGAGTTCGGAGACCGGCGCCTTCAGCACCTCGACGCCATCCAGCAGGATGCGGCCCTCGGGGTTGGAGCCGGTATTGGCCAGGAGCTGCAGGATCGAGAGCGCGGTGACGGACTTGCCCGAACCGCTCTCGCCGACCAGCGCCACCACCTCGCCGGCCTCGACGTGGAAGGAGACGCCCTGCACCACGCGCTTGCCGCGGAAGGCGACGGACAGATTCTCGACGCTGAGCAGGCTCATGGCCGCGCTCCGCCGGCGCCCGAGGACACGAAAAGACCGCTCATCTTCCGCCTCCGGGCAGCTTGCGCGGATCGAAGGCGTCGCGGACCGCCTCGCCGATGAAGATCAGCAGGGTCAGCATGCCGCCGAGCACCGCGAAGCCGGTGAAGGCCAGCCAGGGCGCCTGCAGGTTGTTCTTGCCCTGGCTCAGCAGCTCGCCGAGCGAGGGCGAGCCGGGCGGCAGGCCGAAGCCCAGGAAGTCGAGCGTGGAGAGCACCGTCACCGATCCCGAAAGGATGAAAGGCAGGAAGGTCAGCGTCGCCACCATGGCGTTGGGCAGGATGTGCTGGAACATCAGCCGCCCGTCCGAGACGCCCAGCGCGCGGGCGGCGCGCACGTAGTCGAGGTTGCGGCCGCGCAGGAACTCGGCGCGCACCACGCCGACGAGCCCCATCCAGGAGAAGAGCAGCAGGAAGATCAGGAGGGTCCAGAAGCTCGGCTCGATCACGCTGCTCAGGATGATGAGCAGGAAGAGCTGCGGCATGCCCGACCAGATCTCGATGAAGCGCTGGAAGAGCAGGTCGGTCCAGCCGCCGTAATAGCCCTGCACCGCGCCCGCCACGATGCCGAGAAGGGACGCGAAGATCGTCAGCGTGAAGCCGAAGAGCACCGAGATGCGGAAGCCGTAGATCACGCGCGCCATCACGTCGCGCGATTGGTCGTCGGTGCCGAGGAGGTTCCGCCAGCTCGGCGGCGAAGGGGCAGGGACGTCGAGCCCGGTCACGATCGTCGCATGGCTGTAGCGGATCGGCGGCCAGACGACCCATCCGCGCTCCTGCACCTCGCGCATGAATTCCGGGTCGTGCCAGTCGGCCTGGGTGGGAAGTCCGTCCGGCACGACGTCGCTCTCGGCATAGTCGACGAGGACGGGAAAGCGCCAATGCCCGTCCACATGCGCGACGAGCGGCCGGTCATTGGCCAGCAGCTCCGCGAAGAGGGTCAGCACGAAGAGGATCGCGAAGACGAGGAGCGAGAGGGAGCCGCGCCGGTTCGCGCGGAAATTCGCGATCCGCCGCCGATTGAGAGGCGAAAGATTCATGCCGGCGTCAGCCGGAAGCGCAGCGGGATCCGGGGCGCCTCGGCCAGGCCGGCGCGCATCTCGCCGCTGTCGGAGAAGCGCGCCGGCAGGCGCAGCGTCTCCGTCTCCAGCACGATCTCGGGCACGGAGAGCGGCCAGGGATCGAGCGTCGCCTCGAAGGGCGACCGTCGGCGCAGCATGGTGTCGAGGCTGTCGAAGGAATCGCGGCCCCAGCAGAGGGCGAGGGCGATGGCATCCACCATCGCGACCTTGCGCGCATTGGCCGCGACCTGCGCCTCCGTCACGCCGAGCTTCGCGGCCAGCAGGGCGCTCCAGGCCGGCTCGCGGTCGATATAGCCCTGCATGGCGCGGCGGTTCTCGTCGCCGCCGGCCTGGCGGTGATGCTCGAGGCCAAGGCGATAGATGAAGGAGCCGTGGCGCAGCACCAGCAGCCCGGCCCAGAGGCCCCAGGAGGCCAAAGCGAGGCGCACGCCGGCTTCCCACAGCGCCACGTGCTGGACGCCGGGAACGGCGTTGAAGGCCGTGGGCAGGCCGGTCTCCGCATCGAAGTCGGGATCGGCCTCCCAGCGCATCCAGCCGCAATCGTGCTGCGCGGCGGCGGTGACGACGGGCTCGAAGGGCACGGGCGGCTCGGCCAGCACGCGCATGAGCTGGCCGGAGAGCACCGCATGGGCGGGCTGGGGCGTGGCGAGGACGCTGCCGTCCTCCTGCTTCCAGAGGATCATTCCGTCTCCTGCCCAGGGCGGGGGGCGGGAAGGGGGCGGGCGCGCATCAGCGCCTCGCCTCGAAGTCGATGCGCGGGTCGACGAGCGTGTAGGTGAAGTCGCTCACGATCTGCATGATCAGGCCGAGCAGGGTGAAGATGTAGAGCGTGCCGAACATCACCGGATAGTCGCGCCGGATCGCGGATTCGAAGCCCAGCAGCCCCAGCCCGTCGAGCGAGAAGATGATCTCCACCAGCAGGGCGCCGGTGAAGAGGATGCTGATGAAGGCGGCGGGGAAGCCCGCGATGATGATCAGCATCGCATTGCGGAAGACATGGCCGTAGAGCACCCGCGTCTCGCCCGCGCCCTTGGCCCGCGCCGTCAGCACGTATTGCTTGTTGATCTCCTCCAGGAAGGAGTTCTTCGTGAGCATCGTCAGCCCGGCGAAGCCGCCGATGACGAGGGTGATGGTCGGCAGCACCATGTGCCAGGCGTAGTCCAGCGCGCGCTCCCAGAAGGGCCAGCCCTCGCTGCCCGAGGAGGTCAGGCCGCGCAGCGGGAACCACTGGAGGAAGCTGCCGCCGGCGAAGAGCACCACCAGCATGATGGCGAAGAGGAAGCCCGGGATCGCATAGCCCACCAGCACCACCGCGCTGGTCCAGAGGTCGAAGCGCGAGCCGTCGCGCACCGCCTTGCGGATGCCGAGCGGGATGGAGATCAGATAGATGATCAGCGTGGACCACAGGCCGAGCGAGATGGAGACGGGCAGCTTCTCGATCACCAGGTCCCAGACCGGCCGGTCGCGGAAGAGCGAGCGGCCGAGGTCGAAGCGCATATAGCCCCAGAGCATCTCGCCGAAGCGCACATGGGCGGGCTTGTCGAAGCCGAAGGCGCGCTCGATCTCCCGCACCACCGCGGGGTCGAGGCCGCGCGCGCCGCGATAGGTGGAGGTGGGCCCCTCCGAGGAGGAGCCGGAGGGCGAGGATTGCTGGCGGACCTCGCCCCCGCCGTCGCCGGTGAGGCGGCCCATCGTCTGCCCCTGGCCGCGGATCTCGGCGATCATCTGCTCGACCGGGCCGCCGGGGGCGAACTGCACGATGGCGAAGTTGATGAGGATGATGCCGAACAGCGTCGGCACGATCAGCAGCAGCCGCCGCAGCAGGTAGGAGCTCATGCGCGGCCCGCCCTGATGGCGGCGCGTTGGCGCGGATCGGTCACAGGCCGCGCTTGGCTTCGGCCAGGGCGCGGTCCAGCTCGGGGTCGATCCACCAGGAATCGAGGCCCAGCGCGAATTTCGGGTTGCGCGCGGGCCGGCCGAAGCGGTTCCAGTAGGCGATCCAGAAGGCACGCAGGTGCCATTGCGGGATGACGTAGGCGCCGTTCAGCAGCACCCGGTCCAGCGCCCGCGTGCGCGCGACCAGCTCCTCGCGATCCGGCGCGGCGATCACCAGCTCCACCAGCGCGTCGATGACGGGCGAGCAGATGCCGGCGATGTTCTGGGACCCGTTCTCCTGCGCCTTGGCGCAGGTGAAGAAGTCGCGCTGCTCGTTGCCGGGCGAGAGCGACTGCGGGATCACGTCCACCGTCATGTCGTAGTCGAAGGCATCGAGGCGCACCTGATACTGCGCGGGGTCCACCGTGCGCACCCGGGCCTCGACGCCGAGGCGCTGCAGCCATTGCACATAGGGCAGGGCGATGCGCTCGAAGACCGGGCCGTTCAGCAGGATCTCGAACTCGAAGCGCTGGCCCTGTGCGTTGACGAGGCGCCGGTCGCGGATGGTCCACCCGGCCTGGCGCATGAGGTCGAGCGCGCGGCGCAGCCCGTCGCGGTTGTTGCCGCTGCCATCCGTCGTGGGCAGGCGGTTTTCCTGGGTGAAGACGGATTCGGGCAGCTGGGCGCGGAAGGGTTCCAGCACCGCGAGCTCCTTGCCCACCGGCAGGCCCGAGGAGGCGAGGTCGCTGTTGGAGAAGAAGCTCGTCGTGCGCGTGTAGAGGCCGTTGAAGATATTGGCGTTGAGCCATTCGAAGTCGAAGACCTGGCACAGCGCCTCGCGCACCCGGGCGTCCTGGAAGCGCGGGCGGCGCAGGTTCATCACGAAGGCCTGCATGCCGGTCGGCCGCTCATGGCGGATCTCGTCGCGCTTCACGAGGCCGCGGCGCACGGCCGGGAAGTCGTAGCCGGTGGCCCAGTTGCGCGCCGCATTCTCCGCCCGGAAGTCGATCTGGCCGGCCTTGAAGGCCTCGAAATCGACCGTGGTGTCGCGGAAATACTCGTAGCGCAGCGCGTCGAAATTATTGGTGCCGCGCCGCGTCGGCAGGTCGCGGCCCCAATAGTCCTCCACGCGGCGGTAGGTGACGCTGCGCCCCGGCTCGAAGCGGTCGAGGCGATAGGGGCCGGAGCCGACCGGCACGTCCAGCGAGGGGCGCGCGAAGTCGCGGCCCTCCCACCAATGCTTGGGCAGCACCGGCAGCTGGCCGATAATCAGGGCCAGCTCGCGATTCTCGTTGCTGCGGAAGCGGAAGACGGCGCGGCGCGGGCCATCCGCCGTCACCTCCGTCACATCCGCCCAATAGGCCCGGTAGAAGGGGCGCCCGTGCTCGCGCAGCGTGTTGAAGGTCCAGACGACGTCCTCGGCCGTGAGGGGGCGGCCGTCATGCCAGCGGGCGCCCTCGCGGATCTCGAAGGTGACGCCCATGCGGTCCGCCGGCAGCTCGATCGCGGAAGCGAGGTGCGCGTATTCCGTGCTGGCCTCGTCCGGACTTTCCATCAGCAGGGTGTCGTAGAGGTTGGTGAGCCCCACGGCCGGGGTGCCGCGCAGGATGAAGGGGTTGAAGCTGTCGAAGCTGCCGAGGGAGGTGAGCGCGACCTCGCCGCCCTTGGGGGCTGCGGGATTCACCCAGGGGAAATGCGGGAAGTCCGCCGGCAAGGCGGGCTCGCCGAGCAGGGAGAGCGCATGGGTGCGGATGACCCCCTGCTGCTGGGCCGAAGCGGCGAAGGAGACGAGGCCGAAGCCCGCGGCGAAGAGGTCACGGCGTTTCATGCGGGACAGATTGGCGGTGCCTCCCTCGCAGGACAAGTTTTACGGTCCGCGCAGGGCGTCCACGATCTCCGGCAGCAGGGCGGGGTCGCCCACGGCGATGACGTCCCCCTGGCTCGCGAGGGTCAGCGCCTCGCCGCGCCAATCGGTCATGCGGCCGCCGGCGCCCTCGACGACGGGGACCAGCGCGGCCCAGTCCCAGGGCTTCAGCGTGGTTTCCACGACGGCGTCGACGAGGCCGAGCGGGATCAGCCCGTAGCTGTAGCAGTCGCCGCCCCAGGTCACCCGGCGGGCGGCGCGGCGCACTTTCTCGAAGCGGGCGGCCTGATCGGGGGGGAAGATGTCCGGCGAGGTGCAGGACAGCTCCGCGGCCGACAGCGATTCGCAGGCGCGGGGCGAGACGGTACCGCCGAGCGGGCTGCGGAAGGTGGTGCCCTGGCCGGCCACGCCCACCCAGCGCTCGCGCGTCACGGGCTGGTCGATGAGGCCGAGCACCGGCACGCCGCGATGCAGCAGGCCGATCAGCGTGCCGAAGAGGGGGCGGCCGGTGAGGAAGGCGCGGGTGCCGTCGATGGGGTCGAGCACCCAGAGGTACTCGGCGTCGCCGCGCTCGGTGCCGTATTCCTCGCCCACGATGCCATGGGCGGGGAAGCGCTCGCCCAGGAAGGCGCGCAGGGCGCGCTCGGCGGCGCGGTCGGCCTCGGTGACGGGCGAGGCGTCGCCCTTCGCCTCGACCAGCAGGGCCGAGCGGAAGAGCGGACGGATGATGCCGCCCGCGAGGTCGGCGGCCGCCTCGGCCGCCTCGACGAGGCGCGGATCGATCATGCTTCCCGGATCAGGGAAGCGGCGCGGGGGTGGCCGCCAGGGTGCGCAGGAAGGCGATCAGGTCCGCGCGCTGGGAAACGTTGTTCAGGCCGCCATAGGCCATGCGCGTGCCGGGGATGGCACGGGCCGGGCCGGCGATGAAGGCGTTCAGCGCCTCGTAATCCCAGGGCTGGCCTTCCTTCGACTTCATGCCGGCGCTGTAGTTGAAGCCCGCCATATGGGCGTGGTGGTTGCCCACGATGCCATAGAGGTTCGGACCCACGCCGGCGCGGCCGCCATCGGTGAAGGTGTGGCAGGAACCGCAGACCCGGCCGGCGATGACGCGGCCATTTTCGGCATTGGCGGCGGCCAGCAGGGGCCCGATGGGCTCCAGCGCCGCAGGGGCGGCGGCCGGCGCGGCCGTGGGCGCGACGGCGCCCAGCGAGATCGCCGGATCGTGCAGACGATGCGGCTTCACCAGCTGGCTGCCGATGACGCCAGCGCCCATGAACGCGATGCCCGCGGTCAGAACCGCCGCGAAAGCCTTGTTGAACTCCAGGCTCATGCCGAGCACACCCTTCCGAGCGACGGGCCGCGGCGACAGCGTTTGCGCGAAGCCGGACCCTGACTTATTCGTCCTTCCCCATACAGGCGCCGGTGCGCTGCATCAACCGCCCCCACACGAACGAATCCCTGGATCCGAAACAGTGAACCCGATCGTCATCATTCCGGCCCGCATGGCCGCGACCCGCCTGCCCGGGAAGCCGCTGGCCGATATCGCCGGCCGGCCCATGATCGTTCATGTGCTGGACCGGGCGCGCGAGGCCGGGATCGGGCCGGTGGCCGTGGCCGCCGGCGAGGCGGAGATCGTGGCCGCGGTGGAGCAGGCGGGCGGCCGGGCGGTCCTTGTCGCCGACGACCTGCCGAGTGGCACGGACCGCGTCCAGCGCTCGCTGGCGCAGCTCGACCCCTTCGGCACGCATGACGTGGTGGTGAACCTGCAGGGCGACGTGCCCACCCTGGACCCCGAGCTCCTGCGCGCGGTGCTGAAGCCCCTGGCCGACCCCCAGGTGGATATCGGCACCCTCGTCTGCCCCATCGCCGACGACGTCGAGGCCATGACCTCCTCCTTCGTGAAGGCGGCCTGCGCCTTCGAGGGCGAGGCGGAAGTGGCGCCCGCCCTCTATTTCAGCCGCAACCCGATCCCCTGGGGCGAGGGGCCGCGCTGGCACCATATCGGCGTCTATGCCTTCCGCCGCCGCGCGCTGGAGCGCTTCGTGACCCTGCGCGAATCGCCGCTGGAGCGCCGCGAGAAGCTCGAGCAGCTCCGCGCGCTGGAGGCGGGCATGCGAATCGCCGTCACCCGCGTGGTGCATGGCCCCTTCGGCGTGGATACGCCGGCCGACCTCGAACGCGCCCGTCAACTGCTCGGCTAGAAGAGACCATGTCCCAGATCATCGCTTTCCAGGGCGTCCCCGGCGCCTATTCCGACCTCGCCTGCCGCCATGCCTATCCTGGCTGGACCACGCTTCCCTGCCCGAGCTTCGAGGCTGCCATGAAGGCGGTGCGCGACGGCGAGGCCGGGCTGGCCATGCTGCCCTGCGAGAACAGCCTGGCCGGCCGGGTGCCGGATATCCACCGGCTGCTGCCCGATTCGGGCCTCTCCGTCATCGGCGAGCATTTCGAGCGGGTGGAGCACTGCCTGCTGGCCCGCAAGGGCGCGACCCTGCAGACCATCCGCAAGGCGCACAGCCATCCGGTGGCGCTGGGCCAGGTGCTGAAGATCCTCAAGGAGCTGAACCTCACCCCCGTCATCGAGGCCGACACGGCCGGCGCGGCGGAGCTGATCGCCAAGGACGGCACGCTCGAGGACGCCGCCATCGCGAGCGAGCTGGCCGCCGAGATCTACGGGCTGGAGATCCTGCGCCGCAACGTGGAGGACGCGCTGCACAACACCACGCGCTTCTACGTGATGACGAAGGAGGCGAAGGCCGCGGCGGCGAACGAGGTGCTGAACCCCGTCACCACCTTCGTCTTCCGCGTGCGCAACATGCCGGCGGCGCTCTATAAGGCGCTGGGCGGCTTCGCGACCAACGGCGTGAACATGACGAAGCTGGAGAGCTACATGCTCGACGGCAACTTCACCGCGACGCAGTTCCTCTGCGACGTGGACGGCCACCCGGACGAGCCGCACCTGTTCCGCGCCCTGGAGGAGCTGCGCTTCTTCTCGCGCGAGCTCCGCATCCTCGGCACCTATCCGGCGAGCCCCTTCCGCCTGGCGCACGAAGGCGCCTGATCCGGCCTCCGCGGCGGCTCAGAGCCGCCGCAGTGCCTCGCCCAGGTTCCGCGGCTCGATCGAAAAGGCCGCGGGCCGGGCGCCGATATCCGGCGCCGTGGACAGCATCGCCATCCGAAGGTCGCTCGGCGACGCCCCATAGGCACGCCGGAAGGCGCGGCTGAAGGTCGAATGCTCGACGAAGCCGGCCTCCGCGGCGATCTGCCCGATGCCGCGCCTCTCCACCGGGTCGCGGAGGGCGCGATGGACATGCGCCAGCCGCTCCACATGGATCATGTGCGAGATGCCGCCCTCCGCCTCGAAGAGCCGGTACAGCTGCGAACGGGAGATGCGCAGCATCTGGCAGAGCCCGGCCGGGGTCAGCATCGGCGAGCCGATCTGCTGCCGGATGAGGGTCATGACCTGCGCCCGGCGGACCGCGTCGATCTGCCCGGCCGCCTCCGCTATCGCATCGGGCGTTCCGGTCGCGCAGGCCAGGATCATGACGCGGGTCGCCTCGACCAGCCGGGGGACATCGGCCGCGCCCAGCAGGGGAAGCTGCGCCTTGAGGTTGCGAAGATAGGCGCCGAGCAGGCGGCCCAGGGCCGTCTCCAGCGGCTTCTGCCGGGACGCGTCCATCGCGGCGCCGGCCTGGGGAAGGACATGCCGGGGAATGACGAGGCCGAGCCAGTCGATCTCCTCGCGCTCGCCCTCGAAGGATTCGTTGAGCGACATGGTGCTGGTCACATTGGGCGGCATCAGCAGGCATTCGCCATTGGCCATCCGGAAATGCCGGCTGCCCCGGCGCGCGATGGTGACCATCCAGTGGTCGAGCGAATCGCGCCGGACGTCCGTCCCGGTGCGCCAGTAGCGGGAGGCCGAGGCCTGGACGCGGCTCAGCGCGAAGGGACCGAAGGACCAGATCTCGCGGCGGGCCCGGAAGCTGGCGCGGGCCTGCTCGTCGCCCGCCACGCCCAGCATGGGGGCATTGGTGTCGTGCCAGACGCCGAATTGTTCCTTCGCCGGCAGGCCTTCGGTCGAGAAGACCACCGGGCGAAGCGGGGCGGAATTCGTCTCCATCACGGGCTTCTCCGCGGATCGCGGTCACGGCCAGGTCGGGTCCAGGGCCGCGGCGCACGGCCTATTCAGGGCGCGCGCCGCCCTCCGGCAATCGCCGGATGCGTCTCGGACATCATTTTGGAACGGTGGGCTGCGCCCCAGGACCCCGGCGCAACGCCGGGCCCCTGATTCAGGCGCGCCCGCTTCAGTCGCCGGTGATGGCGACGGCGCCCTCGGCGATGCAGTGCTCCATGGTCAGCGCCGGCAGGCCATGATGGCGCCCCACCTGCCGCGCCGGCACGCCGACCACGGTGGTGAAGGGCGCGACATCGGCCAGCACCACGCTGCCCGCGCCGACCTTGGCGCCCTCGCCGATCCGGATGTTCCCCAGAATTTGGGCGCCGGCGCCGATCAGCACGCCGCGCTCCACCTGCGGGTGGCGCTGGCCGCATTCCTTGCCGGTCCCGCCCAGCGTCACGCCCTGGAGGATCGAGACGTCGTCGCCCACCGAGGCGGTCTCGCCCACCACGAGTCCCGTGGCATGGTCCAGCATCACCCGGCAGCCGAAGCGCGCGGCGGGGTGGATATCGACGGCGAGGACCTCCGAGACGCGCGCCTGCAGGTGCCGGGCAAGGTGCGCCCGCCCGGCATGCCAGAGCACATGCGCCACCCGATGCGCCTGCAGGGAGAGGAAGCCCTTGTAGTGCAGGAAGGGGGTCAGCAGGTCCGGGCAGGCGGGGTCGCGATCCTGGACGGCGAGCAGGTCGGCCGCCGCGGAATTCACCAGCTCGGGACGGTCGAGGAAGATGTCGCGCGCCAGGTCGCGCAGGGCCGCGGCGTCCAGGTCGGCATCGGCGAGGCGCGAGGCGATGCGGGCGGCCAGGGCCTCGGCCAGGCAGGCATGGGACAGCACCGCGCGGCTCATCGGCCCGGCCATGACGCGGTCATGGGCAGCCACCGCCGTCGCCTCGTCGGTCATGCGGGCCCAGAGACGGACGGCCGGGGTGGTGGCGTCGGTGCAGGGGTGCCGCAGGAGGTTGCCGTGCTTTACCGTCTGGGACATGTCGCGCTCCTCCGCGCCTTTCAGATGGCGCGGCATGGGAATTTGACCAGGGAGCGGCATCGGCCGCCCACCTTTTTCGGCGCTTCCGCCTCCGGTCGCAGGCGGCTCAGTCGATCCGCTGAACCGGCTCGACCCCGCCTCGGAGCGGGCGGCCATGGGCACGCAGGCAGTTGTCATAGGCCTCGCGCAGCGCGACGTTCCGGTCGGACTGGGTCTGGCGCATATTGGCGTAGTTCTCGAAATTCGCCTCGCGGGAGACGTTCCGGACCTCCCGCGCCCGCGTCGCCTCGGTGCGGCAGGCCTCGTCCGTCATGACGGGCGGCGGCACGACCGGGACCAGGCCCGTGCAGCCGGCGAGCAGGGGGGCGATGAGAAGGAAGCGCTTCATGCGGCGAGCCAGTCCTCGATGAGGCGGCGCGCGATGGAATCGGCGCGCGGCAGGGCGAAGCCATGGGCCCCGGGGTCGCGCAGCTCGGCCCGGCTGAACCAGCGGGCGTCCTGCAGCTCCTCGGGATCGACGACGATCTGCTCCGTCAGGCCCTCGCCGTAGAAGCCGAGCATGATCGAGGAAGGGAAGGGCCAGGGCTGCGAGGAATGGTAGCGCACGAGGCCGACGGAGATCCCGGCCTCCTCCATCACCTCGCGGCGGACGGCTTCCTCGAGGCTCTCGCCCGGCTCCACGAAGCCGGCCAGGGTCGAGTACATCTTCACGTTCGGGAAGCGGTGCGAATGGCCGAGCAGGCAATGGTCGCCCCGGACCACCAGCATGATCACGGCCGGGTCGGTGCGGGGGAAGTGCTGGGCGCCGCAGCCGGGGCAGGCCAGGGCGTTGCCGGCATCCCGGGGCTCGGTCGGCGAGCCGCAGACGCCGCAGAAATTATGCTTCACCCGCCAGTGCATCAGCCCGCGCGCATGGGCCAGGACGCTGGCCTCGCCCTCGGGCAGCAGGCCGGCCACGGCGCGTAGGTCGCCGAAGCTGCCCATCTCGGGCGGCAGGAGGGGCAGCGGATCGTCCGTCCGGGAGCAATCCACCGTGAAGACCGGGCGCTGGTCCCACAGGCCGAGGAAAGCCCAGGGCCCGCCGGCCATGCGGACGGCCTCGGCGCCCGAGCGGGAGAGGAGGACGGCCTCCGGCTGGCCCTGCTCCACGCCGCGCATGAGATTGCGCGAGCGCCAGACGGGCACGAAGACCGCCGACTCGTGGGCGAGCTGGGCCTGGATGAAGTCGTCGTCGCGCCGCTGGCCGGACAGCCGGTCGAGCGGGCTGCCGGTGTAGACGTTCTCGCGGCTGGCCGGGATCATGAGCATGGCCGCAACCTGCCATGCCGCGACCCGCCCGCCAACCGAGGGGGCGGCGGATCAGGGCGAGGTGACGTACCAGATGAGGGCGAGGGCCGGGATCACCAGGCAGAGCCCGCCGATCAGCACCCAGCGCACCACGTTCATCGGCTGTCCCTGCCGCGTCTCGGTCGCGGTCATTCGATGCTTTTCTTCCGTCATGGGGGCTCAACGCCCACCCGGCGCCGGGGTTTCGCCCCGCGGGGAACAGGGCGCCGGACCCTCCCCGATTCGCAGCCATTCGCCGGGCGCGGAGGCCGGGTGCAGCCACCCCCGATGCATCCCGGAAGGGGACGTGCTATATGCAGCCCCGGAAGGTCGGCGCGGACGGGCTCCTCGCCAACTCGGTCAGGTCCGGAAGGAAGCAGCCGTAACGGGTTCTTGCCCGGGTCGATGTCGGCCTTCCACCTCTTGCTTCCTTTTCGGCGCGGATGATGCCCAGCGATCTGATCGGCGACATCGGCCCCGAGAGGCCCCCATGGGAGGAGATTCCCGAGCCGCCCGCGCCCGAGGGGCCGGGCCTCTTCGGCTTCGATGATCCGCCGCCGCCCGCTGCCGCCGCGCCCGTTGTCGCGACGCCGGCTGCCGTGCCGGTCGCGGCCAAGCCCACGCCCTACCGGGTGCTGGCGAGAAAATACCGCCCCCAGACCTTCGACGACCTGATCGGCCAGGAGGCGCTGGTCCGCACCCTGCGCAACGCCTTCGCGCGCGGCCGGGTCCATCACGCCTTCCTGCTGACCGGCGTGCGCGGCGTGGGCAAGACGACCACGGCCCGGATCATCGCCCGCGCGCTGAACTGCATCGGCGTGGACGGCAAGGGCGGCCAGACCGCCGATCCCTGCGGCGTCTGCCCGGAATGCGTGGCCATCCTCGCCGACCGGCATCCGGACGTCATCGAGATGGATGCCGCCTCCAACCGCGGCATCGACGACGTGCGGGAGCTGCGCGAGGCGCTGCGCTTCCGCCCCGCCCAGGGCCGGCAAAAGGTCTTCATCCTGGACGAGGTCCACATGCTGACGGAGCAGGCGTTCAACGCCCTGCTCAAGTCGCTCGAGGAGCCGCCGCCCAGCATCACCTTCATCCTGGCCACGACCGAGTTGCGGAAGGTGCCCATCACCATCCGCAGCCGCTGCCAGGTGTTTTCCCTCAAGCGCGTGCCCGAGGAGCGTCTGCGGACCCATTTCCGCGGCATCGCTGGCAAGGAAGGCGCCGAGATCGAGGACGGCGCGCTGGCCATGCTGGCCCGTGCCGCCGACGGCTCCGTGCGCGACGGCCTGTCGCTGCTCGACCAGGCGATCGCCCTTGCCGGCGAGGGCGGCGGCGTCGGGGCCGAGAGCGTGCGGGACATGCTGGGCCTCGCCGACCGGGCCCTGGTCTTCGACGTGCTGGAGGCGGTGCTGTCGGCCGACCTGCCGACCGCGCTGCGCCGCATGGACGAGGCGCATGAGCGCGGGGCCGATCCGGCCACCATCATGAACGACCTGCTGGAGCAGGTGCACATGCTGACGCGCTTCGCGGCCATCCCCGCGCTGCGCGAGGATGCCGGCATTCCCGAGACCGAGCGCGTGCGCGGCGCGGCGCTGGCCACGAAGCTCTCCGTGCCAATGCTCACGCGCGCCTGGCAGATGCTGCTCAAGGGTATCGAGGAAGTGCTGGCGGCTCCCGATCGGCGCGCGGCGGCGGAGATGGTGCTGATCCGCCTCGCCCATGTCGCCGAGATGCCGACGCCGGGGGATATCCTGCGGCGCCTCGAATCCGGGGGCTCGGTCGCTTCCGGCGCGCCGGCGCCCGGCCCCTCCGGGGGCGGCATGCGCGCCGTCGCCGGGGGCGGGGCCGTGATGGTCGCCGCGCCCGAGCCCGTCATCGCCCGCCCGCAGCCGACCGCCTGGCGCGAGATCGTGGCGCTGGCCGCGGCCGGCAACCAGGCGCTGCTGCACGCCCATCTGCTGCACGACGTCCATCCCGTGCGCATCGCCCCGCGCCAGGTGGAGATGCGGGTGCGCCCGCAGGCGCCGCGCGACCTCGGCGCCCAGCTCTCGGCGATGCTGGAGGCCCAGACCGGCGAGCGCTGGACCATCGCGCTCTCCAATGCCGAGGGCGAGCCGACGCTGGCCGACCAGTCGCGCACGGCCGAGACGGACCGCCGCACGGCGGCGGCGAGCCATCCCTTCGTGCTCGCCATCCTGCAGGAATTCCCCGGCGCCACGCTCGACGCGGTCCGGGACGAGAATGTCGACGAATATGGCCTCCTGCCCATCCAGGCGCAGGACGAGCCGGACCTGCCGGATTTCGCGCCGCCCGAGGCCGAGCCGGTGGGCTTCGACCCCGATACCCCAGAGGAGGATTGATTGAAGAATCTCGGCAACATGCTGAAGCAGGCCCAGCAGATGCAGAGCCGCATGGCGGAGATGCAGGCGAAGCTGGAATCGACCGAGGTCGAGGGCCAGTCGGGCGCCGGCATGGTGAAGGTCCGCCTGACGGGCAAGGGCGACCTGCGCCGCATCAGCATCGACCCCTCGCTCATGGTGGCCGACGACCGCGAGGTCCTGGAGGACCTGATCGTGGCGGCGCATGCCGATGCGAAGCAGAAGGTCGAGGCCACGATGGCCGAGGAGATGCAGAAGGCCACGGCCGGCATGTCCCTCCCGCCCGGGCTGAAGCTCCCCTTCTGAGGCGATGCGCGCCGACGATCCCGTCGAGAATCTGATCGCGCTGCTGGCGAAGCTGCCCGGCTACGGGCGGCGCAGCGCGAGGCGGGCGGCGCTCCGCATGCTGATGGCGCCCGAGACGCGGATGCTGCCGCTGGCCGAGGCGCTGCGCTCGGCGGCGGCGGCGGTGCGGCCGTGCAGCGTCTGCGGCAACCTCGATACCAGCGATCCCTGCCGGATCTGCGGCGACAACCATCGCGACCATGGGCTGATCTGCGTCGTCGAAGGCGTGGCGGAGCTCTGGGCGCTGGAGCGCGCGCAGGCCCATCACGGCTCCTATCACGTGCTGGGCGGCACGCTCTCCGCGCTCGGCGGCGTGGGGCCGGAGGAGCTTTCCATCGCCCCGCTCATGGCGCGGGCGGCGGGGGCGCGGGAGATCATCCTGGCCCTGCCCGCCACGGTGGAGGGCGCGACGACCGCCCATTACCTCGCCGAGCGGCTCGCCCCGCTCGAGGTGCAGGTGACGCGCCTCGCCCAGGGCGTGCCGATGGGCGGGGCGCTCGACGTGCTGGATGACGGCACGCTGGCGGCGGCCTTCAAGGCGCGCCGCTAGGAGACCTCCGCCCGTGGCCGTTCAGGCCGCGAGCGGCTCGAAGACCAGCGACTGGTGCAGGAAGACCCCGGCGGTGACGCCGTCGGAGGCGGCCCAGCTCGCATTATGCGGCGCCCGCGCGATATCGCCCGCGGCATAGACGCCGGGCACCGTGGTCAGCTTCCCGCCATCGGTGCGGATGGTGGGCCCGAAGGGACCTTCGTCCACGACGCAGCCGAGCTGCTCCGCGATCGGGCTGTTGAGGCGCCAGGGCGGCGCGACGTAGAGCGCGTCGATGGCCGCCTTCCGCCCGTCCTCCAGCAGCAGCGCCGAAAGCGTGCCCTCCGCCCCTTCGAGAGCGGTGATTCGCGCCGGCTCGATCGCCACCCCGCGCCGGGCCAGCTTCGCCCGGACCTCCTCGTCCGGCGCCTCGCCGCCGTCGAGATACAGGGTCGTGGGGCCCCATTCGGCGATCAGCAGCGCCTTGTGCGCCGACATCGGCGTGGATCCCAGCACGCCGAGGCGCTCCCCGGCATATTCGAAGCCGTGGCAGTAGGGGCAGTGGAGCACGCTCTTGCCCCAGCGCTCGGCGATGCCGGGCAGCTCGGGCAGCACGTCGGAGACGCCGAAGGCCAGCAGCAGCTTGGCTGCGGTCAGCGTCCCGCCGCCTTTCAGCGTCACCTCGAAGCCGCCATCGACGGCCCGGGCGGCGACCGCCTCGTCGGCCAGGGTCTGCGCGGTGGGATAGCGCTGCAGCTGCTCCCGCGCCGTGGCGATCATGCTGCGGGGATCGTGCCCGTCCAGGCCGAAGAAGCCGTGCGAGGCCGCGGCGAAGCGGTTGCGCGGGCTGCCGCCGTCGATCACGCAGACCGAACGGCGCGCGCGGGCGATGGGAATGGCGGCGGAAAGCCCGGCGAAGCTCCCGCCGATGATGAGGGCGTCAAACTGCATGAACCGTCTCCAGGTCGATGGTCTTGCCGCTCGCAACCATGCGGGCGTGGAAATCCGCGCTGAGCTCGGCCAGCGTCACCGCGCCGAACCGGTCGAGCAGCAGCGCCTCGGCCTCGCGGAAGGCGCCGTCCAGCGCGGCGTTCACCGCCTGCTCCACCAGGCACCCCGGGGCTTCGGTGCGGTTGCCCATGGCGAAGAGCTCGGGCGTTCCGAGCGCCACGTAGACATCGCGGAGCGTGATGGCGGCGAGGTTGCGGGCGATGGTCCAGCCGCCGCCATGCCCCTTCTCCGACCGGACGAATCCTGCCTCGCGGAGGCCGGCCATGATCCGGCGGATCACGGCGGGATTGGTGCTCATGGCCTGCGCCATGGTTTCCGAGGTCACGGGTCCATCCACCTCTGCCATGTGGAGCAGGACGTGGAGGACGCCGGAAAGTCTGCTGTCCCGTTTCATGTATCATATGATGTTACGTGATGGGGTGCGCTTCAACCCCTGTGGAGACGGAACATCGAAAAACGGGGAAAATCCTGGAAGTCGGCGGGCTGTGGGGAAGGCTCTCCCCACAGCCCCGAGGGGCAAGGCCCCTTAGCTATGCGTCAGGCCAGCGCGGCTTCCACCGCGTCGCCGAAGCGCTCCGCGATCATGTCGACCTCGGCCGCGGTGACGGTGTAGGGCGGCGCCAGGATCACGTGGTCGCCCTGCAGGCCGTCGATCGTGCCGCCCATCGGGTAGCAGCCGAGGCCGCGCGCATAGGCTTCCTTGCGCACGCGCTCGTTCATCTTCAGCTTCGGGTCGAAGACGGCCTTGCTGCCGCGGTCCTGCACCAGCTCGATGGCCCAGAAGAGGCCGCGGCCGCGGATGTCGCCGATATGGCGATGGTTGCCCAGCCGCTCGGTCAGCCGCTGCTCCAGCAGCGCGCCCATCGCCTGCACGTTGCCGAGGAGGTTCTCCTTCTCGATCACCTCCTGCACGGCCAGCGCGGCGGCGCAGGCCATGGGATGCGCCTGGTAGGTGTGGCCGTGCATGAAGCCGCCGGAACCGTCCCGGATGGCGGCGATCACCTTCTCCTGCGCCAGGATGCCCCCGATCGGCTGGTAGCCGCCGCCCAGGCCCTTCGCGATCACCTGGATGTCGGGGACGATGCCCTCCTGCTCCCAGCTGTGCATGGTGCCGCAGCGGCCCATGCCGCTCATCACCTCGTCGAGGATGAGCAGCGCGCCGTGCCGGTCGCAGACCGCGCGCATCGCGGGGAAGTAGCCGGGCAGGGCGGCGACGCAGCCCAGCGTCGCGCCCACCACCGTCTCGGCGCAGAAGGCGATGACGTTCTGTGGGCCGAGGCGCTGGAACTCCGCCTCCAGCTCGTCGGCCAGGCGCTGCACGTAGTCGGCGTCGCTTTCATGGTCGGCGCGGTCGCGATAGGCGTAGCAGGCCGAGACGTGGCTGAAGGCCGGGCTCAGGATGGGCGCATAGGGCTTGCGCCGCATGGCATTGCCGCCGGCGGAGAGCGCGCCGAGCGTGTTGCCGTGGTAGCTCTGCTTGCGCGCGATGTAGTGCTGGCGCTGGGGCTGCCCGATCTCGACGAAGTACTGCCGCGCCATCTTGATCGCGGCCTCCATCCCCTCGCTGCCCGAGGAGACGAAATAGGCGTGGCTCAGCCCGCCCGGCTTGTGGCCCACCAGCTTGTCCGCGAGCTTCTCGGCGCTCTCGCAGGAAAAGAGGGCGGTGTGCGCATAGGTCAGCTTCTCGAGCTGGGCGCGCATGGCGTCGAGGACGTGGGGGTTGCCGTGGCCCAGGCAGGCCACCGCCGCGCCGCCCGAACCGTCGATCACCTCATGGCCCGAGGCCTCGCGCAGCCAGATGCCCTGGCCGAAGACGGCGATCGGCGGATCGACGTTGAGGTTGCGATGGACGAGGTGGGACATGGCGCACTCCAGGCGGGTTTCGCGGAGGCTACCGCGCCCTCACGGCGGCGTCAGTACCCCGACGGTCGCCCCCAGCATGCAGCAGGCGATGGTGGCCGCGGCGAGGGATTTCAGGCCGAGGGAGACGATCTCCGGCCGCCGCTCCGGGCACATGGCGCAGAGGCCGCCCAGCATGATCCCGAGCGAGCCGAAATTGGTGAAGCCGCAGAGCGCGTAGGTGAGGATGAGGCGCGAGCGTTCGGACAGCCCGGCGCCGCCGCTGCGCGCCAGCTCCAGGTAGGAGACGAACTCGTTCACCACGACCTTCACGCCGAGCGACTGGCCGACCACGCGGCTCTCCTCCGCCGGCACGCCCATGGCCCAGGCCAGCGGCCAGAAGAGCCATCCGGCGATCTGCTCCAGCGACAGGCCGAGCAGCGGGCGCAGGATCTCGTTGCCGAGCGCCACCAGCGCCACGAAGACGATCAGCGTCGCCATGATGCCGAGCAGCAGCTGCAGCCCGTCGGCCGTGCCCTGGAGCAGGGCCTCCATGGTGCTGGCATGCAGGCGCGGCGCCTCGGCCTCGCCTTCGGTGACGCCGGTCGCGGGGATCATCAGCGAGGCCGCCAGCACGGCCGCCGGCGCGCCCATCAGCGAGGCGGTCAGCAGCTGCCCCGCCGCATCCGGCACCACCTGGGAGATCATGAGTGCATAGACGACGAGCATGTTGCCCGAGATGGTCGCGAGCCCCGCGACCATGACGACGAAGAGCTCCGACCGCGTGAGGCGGCCGAGCCAGGGGCGGATCAGCAGCGGCGCCTCGACCATGCCGACGAAGACATTGGCCGCGACGGAGAAGCCGGCCGCGCCGCCCAGCCCTAGCAGGCGCCTCAGCCCGCCGGCCAGCAGCCGCACCACGAAGGGCAGGATGCGCCAGTGGTAGAGCACCGCCGAGAGCGCGCCGACCAGCAGCACCAGCGGCAGCGCCTGGAAGAACAGGATGAAGCTGCTGCCGGGCGCGGTCTCCTGGAAGGGAAGCGGGCCGCCGCCGAGATAGCCGAAGACCAGCGAGGTGCCGGCCTGGGTCGCGCGCGCCAGCGCATCCACGCCCCGGCCGATCAGCGCGAAGACCGCCCGCAGCGGCGGCACGTGCAGCAGCAGCGCGGCGATGCCGATCAGCCCGACCAGGCCGCCGACGACCACGCGCCAGGAGGCGACGCGCCGAAAGCCGCCGAGCGCCCAGGCGAGCAGGCACAGCAGCCCGAGCCCCAGGGCGGACTGTGCCTGCAGGAGGCTCATGCCTCTTCGTCGTCCTCGGCGATCTCCTGCTCGAGCTCGAAGATCTGCTCTACGCGCTCGCCGGGCAGGGCGTCCATGCCGCGGAGCTTGCGGGAGATGGCGCGGGTGCGGACCTGCGCCTTGCCGATGGTGTTCTGCACGGTGCCGACCTGCTTGCCGAGGGAGCTCAGCACGCCGTCCATCTTCGACATCTCGGCCTTGGTCGCCGAGAGCAGTTCCCGCACGGATTCCGCGTTCTTAGAAAGCGCCAGCGTGACATGGCCGAGCTGGATGGTCCGCAGCAGCGCCGGCAGCAGCGTGGGGCCGAGGATGAGCACGCGATGGACGCGGCCCACATCGTCGATGAGGCCGGGGATGCGCGCGACCTCGGCGTAGAGACCTTCCGTCGGCAGGTACATCACGCCGAATTCCACCGTGCGCGGCGGGCAGATGTACTTCTGGGCGATCTTCTGGGCCTCGCCGCGGATGCGGTTCTCGAGACCCTTGCGGGCGGCGATCTCCGCGATGGGGTCGGCCGTTTCCCAGGCCGTGAGCAGGCGTTCGTAATCCTCGATGGGAAATTTCGCGTCCACCGGCAGCAGCACGCGCTCGCTGCCCTGCATCGGCATGACCACGCAGAATTCGACGCTGTCCGAGCTGCCTTCCCGCAGCCGGACGTTCACCTCGTAGGACCCCTCCGGGAGGATGTCGTCCAGCAGCGCCTTCACCTGGGTTTCGCCCCAGCCGCCGCGCGTCTTCACATTGCCGAAGAGCCGCTTGATGTCGCCGATCTGGGCCGTAACGGCCTGCACGTCGCCCATCGCCTTCTGGACCGCGGTGAACTGGTCGATGACGCGGTTGAAGCTCTCGTTCATCTGCTTCTCGACGGCGCCGGCGAGCTGTTCGTTCACGCTCTTCTGGATCTCGGCGAGGCGCTTCTCGTTGTTCTCGCGCATCTCGGTGAGCTTCTTGTCGAGCACGTCGCGCGAGCGCGCGGTCTCCGCGCTCATGGCCTCCTGGGTGGATTTCGCGTCGGCGGTCAGGCGCTCCACCAGCGCCTTCTCCATGGCCGAGAGCGATTCCGTCTGCTTCAGCATCGCGGCGTTGAGCGCCTTGGTCTGCTCGGCGGTGGCGTCGCGCGCGCGGCCGCCCTCGGCGGTGGTGGCCTCCAGCGCGGCCTTGGCATCGGCGCCCAGGCGCTCCAGCAAGGCCTTCTCCATGGCGGCGAGGGATTCCGTCTGCCGCAGGAGGGCCGCGTTCAGCGCCCCGGTCTGCCCGGCGGTGGCCTCCTGCGTGGACTTCGCATCGGCGGTCAGGCGCTCGAGCAGCGCCTTCTCCATGGAGGCCAGGCTCTCGGTCTGCTTCAGCAGCGCGCCGTTCAGCGCCCGGGTCTGTTCCGTGGTGAAGCCCTGGAGCTCCAGCGAGAACTCGGCCTTCTGCCGCGCGATGTCGCCGGCCAGCGCCTCGCGCGCGCTGGCCAGCGCGGTGGCCTGCCGCTCCTGCGCGGCCTGGAGGAGGGGCAGGGTGGGATCGGAGGGCGGCCGGCGCGTAAGCAGCACGGCCAGGACCGCCAGCAGCAGCAGGAGGGCGAGCCCCAGCAGCACAACTTCAACCGACATCGCCGAACCCGCTTCTTCTACGCATCCGCCCATTATGCGCCGCAACCGGATTCGTGGCGAAGCAGAGCATTGGACGCGCTACGAGGCGCCGGCCGCAATGGCCAGGCGCGCGGAGCGCGCGCCCGGCGTCTGAGGGCCGGATCAGTGCCGGAAGTGGCGCATGCCGGTGAAGACCATGGCGAGGCCCGCCGCATCGGCCGCCGCGATCACCTCGGCGTCGCGGATCGAGCCGCCCGGCTGGATCACCGCCGTCACGCCCGCCGCCGCCGCCGTCTCCAGCCCGTCGGCGAAGGGGAAGAAGGCGTCCGACGCCACGACGCTGCCCTTGGCCAGCGGCTCGGGCAGGCCGGCCGCCTTGGCCGCCGCCTCGGACTTCCAGGCGGCGATGCGGCTGCTCTCCACGCGGTTCATCTGGCCCGCGCCGATGCCCACCGTCGCCATGCCCTTGGCGTAGATGATGGCGTTGGACTTCACGTGCTTGCAGACGCGGAAGGCGAAGAGCAGGTCGGCGATCTCGGCCTCGGTCGGCGCGCGCTTGGTCACGATTTTCAGCGTCTCGGCCGTGACGCGGCCGGCATCGCGCGACTGGGCGAGGAAGCCGCCGGCCACGCTTTTGAAGAACATCCCGGGCGCCACCGGGTCGGGAACCCCGCCGGTCAGCAACAGACGAAGATTCTTCTTCTTGGCGAAGATGGCCTGGGCGGCCTCGTCGGCATCGGGGGCGATGACCACCTCGGTGAAGATGGCGGCGATCTTCTCGGCCGCCGCGGCGTCCAGCTTGCGATTGGCCGCCACGATGCCGCCGAAGGCCGAGACGGGATCGCAGAGCAGCGCCTTGTCCCAGGCCGAGGCCAGGTCCGCGCCCTCGGCCACGCCGCAGGGGTTGGCGTGCTTCACGATGACGATGGCGGGCTTGTCGAACTCGGCGACGCATTCATAGGCGGCGTCGGTGTCGTTGAGGTTGTTGTAGGAGAGCTCCTTGCCCTGCACCTGGCGCGCGGTGGCGATGCCCTCGCGGCTCTCGCCGCTCAGGTAGAAGCCGGCCTGCTGGTGCGGGTTCTCGCCGTAGCGAAGCGTCTGCTTCAGCACGCCCGCGACGGCGAGGCGCGGCGGGAATTCCTGGCCGAGCTGCCCGGCGAACCAGCCGGAGATCGCGGCGTCATAGGCCGCGGTGCGGGCATAGGCGGCGGCCGCCAGCTCCTTGCGCAGGCCCAGCGAGGTGCCGCCCTCGGCCTCGATCTCGGCGGTGACGCGGGCGAGATGCGCCGGCTCCGTGCAGACCACGACGCCGGAGAAGTTCTTGGCGGCGCTGCGGATCATGGCCGGGCCGCCGATGTCGATATTCTCGATGCAATCCTCGAAGGCGGCGCCCTTCGCGACGGTCGCCTCGAAGGGGTAGAGGTTCACGGCCACGAGATCGATCGGCGCGATGGCGTGCTCCTCCATCTGCGCGAGGTGCGAGGCCTCGTCCCGCCGGCCCAGGATGCCGCCGTGCACCTGCGGCACCAGCGTCTTCACGCGGCCGTCCAGGATCTCGGGGAAGCCGGTATGCTCGCTGACGTCCTTCACCGGGATGCCGGCGTCGCGGATGGCCTTGGCCGTGCCGCCGGTCGAGAGGATCTCGGCGCCGCGATCGGCCAGGAAGCGAGCGAATTCCACGATGCCCGTCTTGTCGGAGACGGAGAGCAGGGCGCGGCGGATGGGGAGGGCTTGGGTCATGGGGCGTCCATCATAGCCCGAGCAGGTCGAGGGTGCGGTCGACGACCACCTGCTCGGTGAAAAGGGATCGGGCGCGGGCCAGGCCCGCCGCGCCCATTTTCTGCCGCAGCAGCGCGTCGGCAGCCAGACGGGCCAGCGCATCGGCGAGGCCCGAAACCTGCATGGGCGGCACCAGGTAGCCGGTCTCGCCGCTCACCACCTGCTCGCGGCAGCCGCTGATATCGGTGGCGACGACGGGCAGGCCGGTCAGCATCGCCTCGATGACCGACATGGGCAGGCCCTCGAAATGGCTGGGCAGGGCGAAGATATCGGCGGCCTGGAGCCAGCGGGCCACGTCGTGCCGGTAGCCCAGCATCTTCAGGCGCGGGCCCAGCACCTCGGCGGCACGGGCGAAATGGGGGGTCAGGTCCTCGCCATGGTCGGTCGGCAGGCGCTCGCCCACGACCCAGAGATGCGCACCCGGCACGCGCTCCATGGCCTGGAGCAGCTCCGGCCAGCCCTTGTGCCGGACGAGGCGGGAGATGCCGATGACGACGCAATCCCCCTCCGCGAGGCCCATCTCGGCGCGCAGCGCGGCGCGGGCCCCGGCGTCGGGGTGGAAGAGGGCGGGGTCCCGCCCATTGCCGGTGGCGGTGGCGTGGCGGTGGATCCGCAGCCGCCGCGCATCCGCGGCCTCCTCCTCCGAGACGGTGAGGAAGGTGTCGGTCATCCGCCCGCCTAGCCATTCGACGCCGAGCGAGAGCCCGCGCCGCCACAGCGGGCCGGGCTGGTTGAAGAGGAAGCCGTGGCAGGTATAGGCCACCCGCGGCACGCCCTCGGCCCGCGCCGCCGCCCGCGCCAGGAAGCCGGAAATGGGCATATGGGCGTGGACGAGGTCGAACCGCTCCTCCCGCATGATCCGCCGCAGCTGGTGGAAGGCGGGCAGGTGGTCGCGCGGGTTCAGGCTGCGGGCCATCGGCACCGGCAGGACGCGGAAGCCTTCCTCGCGGGGCTGGTCCAGCAGCGGCCCCTCGGCGCTGATGCCCACCACCTCGTGTCCGCGCCCCCTGGCGCCGCGCATCAGCGGCAGCAGGAAGTGGCGCAGCGAGAAGTCGACATTCGTGAGTTGGAGAACCTTGATCGCCGTCGCTCCAGCGGTTTTCCCAGGACGCCCGGTTCACGCCGTCGGCGAGGCCGCCGCCGGCGATCGGGCGTCAACCGTCGGTGGTCGGCTCGGTGGGGGGGCCGCCGGAGACGACGCGGCTGATGGCCCATTGGACCGTCTCCGCCTCGCCGTCCGAGGTGAGGACGATCTGGCTGGTCCGGCGCGGATCGGCGGCGAGGTAGATGCTCTCCTCCAGCGCCACACGGGCGCCGCGCGCCCGGAAGCGCCAGCCCTGGCCGCCCGGCAGGCGCATGAGCACGCCGCCCTCCTCCTCCTGCAGCACGGCGGTCACGCCGGGGTGGAGATGGAAGCGGATGGTCCAGGGGACGGCCGGGCCGGGGAAGGGCTCCAGCGCATCCTCGCCGCGCAGGTCATCGCCCGTCTCGGAGAGGTAGAGGCGGCGGCGGTGGATCACGCCATGGGTCCGGCGGTAGCCGTCATGCCCGGCCTCCAGCCATTGGGCGCCATTGGCCTCCTGCCGCTCGATCTCCACGCGCTCGGGATGGCGGCCGAGGCCCTCGTCCTTGAGCTCGCTGCTGTTGGTGTCGGCCAGGATCAGGGTCGAATGGGCGGCCGTGCCCCGCAGCGCGTCGCGCCAGGTGGGGTCGGCGGCCGGGGCCGCGCCGCAATTCACGACGAGGCGGTCGCGCCCGACCGACATCTCGAAGGAAAGGGTGCCGGCATGCGCGCCGCGATCGGCGCCGCGCGGCAGGCCGGAGGCCGGGTCCGGCGCGCGGCCGGGGGGAGGGGCGCCGCAATCGGCGATGATGAGGGTGCGACCGGCCGCGAGACGGTGGAAGCCCGTCTCCTCCAGCAGCATGGGCGCGCGGCCCTTGGCCTGGCCCTGGGTCAGCACGACGTCGACGAGCGCCGGTGCCTCCTCGCGGGTGCCGTTGAAGAGGGCCAGCGCCATGTCGCCGTGCCGGAACAGGCGCAGCGCCTGGCCCGCCCGGTCCAGCGCGGTCGAGAGCTGGGGCGGGGAATTCACGCCGCAGCCATTGAGCAGGTTGCGGATCTCGATGAGGTCCTGCAGGGCCAGCAGCTGCACCGCCGGGCTGCGCTCCACATGGCCGCCATCGGGGTGGAACTGGCGCTCGAGCTCGCCGGGCAGGAAGCGGAGGGCTCGGGTCAGCCAGGCCTCCTCCTCCAGCGCCACGGCGGCGGCGATGGTGCCCTTCAGCACGACCAGCGCGCCGCGATGCGCGGCCTCGGCCGGGAGCGAGGCCGAGATCAGCCGCCCGTCCTGCGCCATGCGCTGCAGCAGGGTGCGGCGGAAGCCGTCCTCGGCGGTGGCGGCGAGGAAATCCCAATGGCCGAGCCAGGCGGAGATGCGGGCTGCGGCCACTTCCGGCGCCATGGCCATGGGCTCGGCGGCGCCGCGGGCGATCCAGTCCTCCGCGAGGTCGCGCGCCTTCACCCGGGCGGCGTCGGTGCCGAGCATCCTGAGATCGCGCAGCCAGGCGAAGCCATGGGCGGCCTGCCGCCAGGGCGTCGGGCCGGCGGAAGCGCTCCAGTTGTCGAGCTGGCGGGCGCTGCCGCAAACCTCGAACTCGCCGCGCAGCAGCCGCGCGCCGCGATTGGCGTCGCCGGGCCAGAGGTCGCGGAAGACGCGGGCCGGGGCGTCGGGCACGCGGATGGGCTTGAGCTTGGAGAAGAGCTTCCGGGCGTTGCGGATCATATCAGACATCAACGCCCCCCTTTCAGCGCCGAGATGGCAGCGGCGTAGTCCGGCGCGCCGAACACGGCCGTGCCCGCCAC
Source organism: Roseococcus pinisoli (assembly GCF_018413645.1). Classification (GTDB taxonomy): domain Bacteria; phylum Pseudomonadota; class Alphaproteobacteria; order Acetobacterales; family Acetobacteraceae; genus Roseococcus; species Roseococcus pinisoli. The sequence continues at coordinate 776,016 of NZ_JAHCDA010000001.1, read as the reverse complement.
CAGAACATCCGCGCCCGCCGCGATGCAATCGGGAGCGGTCTTGGCCGTCACGCCGCCATCCACCTGCAGCGCGATGTCCCGCCCGGTGGCCTCGATCATCTTCCGCAGCGTGGCGATCTTGGAAAGCTGGCTGGTGATGAAGGACTGCCCGCCGAAGCCGGGATTCACGGACATGACCAGAATCAGGTCCACCAGGTCCATCACATGCGTCAGCGCGTCGACGGGCGTGCCCGGATTCAGCACAACGCCGGCCTTCTTGCCGAGGGCGCGGATGGTCTGGAGGCTGCGGTGCAGGTGCGGTCCGGCTTCCGGGTGCAGGCTGATGAGGTCGGCGCCCGCCTCGGCGAAGGCCGCCAGGTAGGGATCCGCCGGGGCGATCATCAGGTGCACGTCGAAGAAAAGCTTGCTGTGCGGCCGCAGCGCCTTGATCAGGCCGGGGCCGAAGCTGATGTTCGGGACGAAGTGCCCGTCCATAATGTCAAGGTGCAGCCAGTCCGCGCCGGCCTTTTCGATCGCTCGCACTTCCTCGCCCAGGCGGGAGAAATCGGCAGCGAGCAGGGAGGGGGCTATGCGAATATCGGGCATCGGTCCTTGGGAGAACGAGGAACTCCTGGACCTAAACCATTCCTCCCCCCCTGCAAACCTGTAGTCTTCCGCGAATGGCCTGTCCTCTTTTTGTTCCTGGGTGATTCCCGTCTTCTGGTGCGGTCGTCGTGGTTTCATGGCGGTTCACGCGACGCTGGCGGCTACCGGCTTCGGTTTCACTAAGCGGTTGCGCGGGACTGACCTGCCCGTTTTTCGGGCGATTTCCGTGTCTTGACCGCCATTTGTCCGGCTCTTCGTGCTTTTCCTGCCGGCGGGCGGCGCCTAGTTTCCGGCGCCCTTCCCCGGAAAGACTCCCCATGATCCGTCGCCGCACCGCTCTCCTCGCCAGCCTCGCCCTGCCCGCCGTCGCCCGGGCGCAGGACTGGCCGGCGCGGCCGATCCGCGTGGTGCTGCCCTTCGCCGCCGGCGGCTCCTCGGACGTGGCGGCGCGGATGCTCGGGCCGCGCCTCGCCGCCGTGCTCGGCCAGCAGATCGTGATCGAGAACCGCGGCGGCGCCGGCGGCAACATCGCGGCCGAGACCGTCGCCCGCTCCGCGCCCGACGGCTACACCATCTTCCAGGGCAATGTGGGCGTGATGACGGTCAACCCGACGCTCTTCCGCTCGCTGAGCTGGGACCCCGCGCGCAGCTTCGCGCCGATCTCCCACGTCATGACGGTCGCCAATATCCTCGTCTGCCCGGCGGCCCGGCCCTGGCGCAGCGTGTCCGACCTGCGCGCGGCGCTCCTCGCCGAGCCCGATACCCTCCGCGCCGGCAATTCCGGGACGGGGTCGATCGGCCACCTCGCCACCGTCCTTTTCGACCATTTGGCCGGCACGAAGTCGGTGCATGTGCCCTATCGCGGCGGCGGCCCGCTGGCGACCGACCTCCTGGCCGGGCACATCGACTACGGCTTCGCGACCACGCCCACCGTGCATTCGGCCATCGAGGCCGGGCAGCTCCGGGCCCTGGCCATCGGCACCGCGACGCGCAGTCCGCTGCTGCCCAACCTGCCGACGGTGGAGGAGGCGGGCCTGGCCCATTACAGCGTCAGCAACTGGGATTCATGGCTCTTCCCGGCCGGCACGCCGGAGCCGGTGGTCCAGCGCATGGCCGCCGCCCTGCGCCAGGTGCTGAGCGAGCCCGAGCTGCGCGCGGAATTCGCCCGCCGCGGCATGGAGGCGCACCCCACCTCCCCGGCCGAGCTGACGGCCTCCATCCAGGCCGAGACGCTGCGCTGGGCGCCCATGGTCCGCGCCAGCGGCGCGACGCCCGAGGGGTAGCCGGGGCCGTTCCCCGGGCCTATCTGGGAAGGATAGGAGAACCGCTGTGAACGCCCTGACCGACGACAACGCCACGCTGCTCGACACCGCCGCCCGCGCCGCCCGCGCGGCGGCCGTCCCGCTCGCGCGTGCGGGTCGACCGGCCAAGGACGCGGCGCTGCGCCATGCCGCCGCCGCCCTGCGCGCCCGTTCCGCCGAGATCCTCTCGGCCAATGCCGCCGACCTCGCGGCCGCGCCCGGCCTTTCCGCCTCCTTCCTGGACCGCGCGACGCTGACGCCCGCGCGCGTCGAGGCCATGGCGATGGGCCTGGACGAGATCGCCGACCTGCCCGACCCCGTCGGCCGGACGCTGGCCGAATGGACGCGGCCCAACGGGCTGCGCATCGCCCGCGTGGCCCAGCCGCTCGGCGTGATCGGCATGATCTTCGAGAGCCGCCCGAATGTGACCGCCGATGCCGGCGCGCTCTGCCTCAAGGCGGGCTCGGCCGTGCTGCTGCGCGGCGGCAGCGAGAGCGCGCGCTCGGCCCGCGCCATCGCTGGCTGCCTGCGCGAGGGCCTGCGCCAGGCCGGCCTGCCCGAGGATGCCGTGCAGCTCGCCCCCACGCAGGATCGCGGCTTCGTGGGCGCCATGCTGCGCGCGGCGGGGCTGATCGACCTCATCATCCCGCGCGGCGGCAAGGGCCTCGTGAACCGCGTGCTGGAGGAGGCGCGGGTTCCCGTCCTCGCCCATGCCGAGGGGCTCTGCCACACCTATGTCCACAAGGCTGCCGACCCGGAGATGGCGCGGAAGATCCTGATGGATGCGAAGCTGCGCCGCACGGGCGTCTGCGGCTCGACCGAGACGCTGCTCATCGATGCGGAGGTCGCGCCCAGCCTGCTGCCGCTGCTGCTGGGCGACCTGGCGGCCGCCGGCTGCACCTTCCACGCCGATGCCCGCGCCCGCGCCGTCATGCCCGTCCTGCCGGCCGCGACCGACGAGCATTTCTCGACGGAATGGCTCGACGCCATCCTGAACGTGGCCGTGGTGGACGGGGTGGAGGGCGCGCTTGCCCATATCCGCCGTTTCGGCAGCGAGCATACCGAAGCCATCATCACCGAGGATGCGGCGGCGGCTGAGCAGTTCCTGGACGGCATCGATTCCTCCGTCGGCCTGTGGAACGCCTCCACCCAGTTCTGCGACGGCGGCGAGTTCGGCTTCGGCGCGGAGATCGGCATCGCCACGGGCCGGATGCATGCGCGGGGGCCGGTGGGCCTCGAGCAGCTCTGCACCTTCCGCTACCGCATCACGGGGACCGGCCAGATCCGCGGCTGATTTCCCCGGCTGATTTCCGTGTTCGCCGGGCCGGATGGCAGGTTAGGCTCTCCCGAATTACGGGAGAGAACGATCATGCGCACCCTGCTTCTCGCCGCGGCGGCCAGCCTCGCGACCTTCGGACCCGCGCTCGCGGCCTGTCCCTCGGCCGAGGCCGTGCAGGGGCTGGCGCGGTCCATCCTGGCCAATACGCCCGCCCCGCCGCTGACCGGAATGACGAGCCTGGCCGACGGGCAATGCGCGCAGGACCAGCTGGTGCCGCTGATGGTGCCGCATCTCGGCCAGCCGGTGGGCTACAAGGTCGGGCTCACCAACGCCGCGGCGCAGCAGCGCTTCGGCGTCGCGCATCCGGTGGTGGGCACGATCTTCCAGCGGACCATCGCGCTGCGCTCGGGCGGCGAGGTCCCGGCCCGCTTCGGCGCGGTCCCGAATGTCGAGGCCGACCTGCTGGTCCGCGTGCGCGACGATTCCATCAACCAGGCGCGCACGCCGATCGAGGTGCTGCGGGCCATCGACCTCGTGATCCCCTTCATCGAGATGCCGGACCTGGCGCTCTCCGCCGGCATGGATGGGCCGAACCTGCTGGCCATCAATGTCGGCGCCCGGCTGGGCGTGGTGGGCGAGCCGATCCCGGCCCAGGCGACGGACGAGTTTGCCGCGCGGCTGGGCACCATGACGGTGACCCTCTCGAGCGATCAGCGGGAGATCGCGCGCGCGCCGGGGACGGCGCTGCTCGGCCATCCGCTGAACGTGATCCCCTGGCTCGCGCAGGACCTCGCGAGCCGCGGCCAGCGCATGCAGGCGGGGCAGTACATCTCGCTCGGCGGTTTCTCGCCGGCCGTGGCTGCGGAGGCAGGCCGCACCTACACCGTGCGCTATGAGGGCCTGCTGTCCGAGCCGATCAACGTGAGCGTCCGAACGCATTGATCGCAGGACGACCAAGCCGTGAACCGGGACGCTTCGCACCAGGACGCTTCGGGGACCGCCGGCGGCGCCGCATCGGCCTGCTGGGCGGCAGCTTCAACCCCGCCCATCACGGCCATGCGCATGTGGCGCGGGCGGCGCTGCGCTCGCTCCGGCTGGATCAGGTGTGGCTGATGGTCTCGCCGGGCAATCCGCTGAAGCCCGCCCGGGGCATGGCGCCCTTCGCCGAGCGGCTGGAGAGCGCAAGGCGGGTGGCCGACGGCGTGCGCGTGATCGCGACCGACATCGAGGCGAAGCTCGGCTCGCGCTACACGCACCGCACCCTCGAACTGCTGCGCCAGCGCTTTCCGCGGACGGAATTCGTGCTGATCCTGGGAGCGGACAACCTCACCCAGCTTCCGCGCTGGCGGCGCTGGCGGCAGATGACGCATCATACGCCGCTGGCGGTCCTGCCGCGTCCGGGCTACAGCCGGGCTGCATTGCGCGGCCGTGCGGCTTCGGCGATGCGGCACCGGCGTCGCCGCGCGACCTCCCTGCTTGCTTCGCGGGAGACGGCAGGGGCACCGTGGTGCTTCGTGCCGGCGGCGGAGCGGGCCATCTCGGCCACCCAGATCCGGGCGGCCTCCAGAGGATAGAAAGACCAGCGCATGGCGCGGACACCTGACGAGACCAAGAAGCCGGCCCGCAAGGCGCCTGCCCGCAGCACGGCCAAGGCCCCGGCGCGAGCCGTGGCTGCGAAGCCGGCATCGAAGCGGAGCGCCGACGAGGCCGAGGCCAAGCCGGCCCGCGCCCGCACGGCCGCGCCGACGACGCGCGCCGCCGCCAAGCCTGCGGCGAAGCCGACCCGGACGCGCGCTGTCGAACCTGCAGCCAAGCCGAGCCGGGCCCGCGCTTCCGCCGCCCCCGAGGCGAAGCCAACCCGGACGCGTGCCGCCGCTGAGCCGGCCGCGAAGCCGAGCCGGGCGCGTGCTGCCGAACCCGCAGCCAAGCCGAGCCGAGCTCGCGCCGCCGAGCCTGCCGCGAAGTCCAGCCGGACGCGTGCGGCGGAGCCTGCGGCCAAGCCGGCCCGTTCCCGCGCCGCCGCCGCGCCTGCGGCGAAGCCGAGCCGGACGCGCGCTGCGGCCGACCCCGCCGTGAAGACGACGCGCACGCGTGCCGCCGCCAAGCCCGCCGCGGCCCCCGCCAAGCCCGCGCCGAGGACCACCGCGACGGTCCGCGCCGCGCCCAAGGCGACGACCAAGGCGGCCGCCGCGAAGGAAGCTCCTGCGAAGGTGGCCGCGTCCAAGGCGAAGCCCGCCTCCAAGCGCGCCCGCGTCAAGCTCGATCCGGATCGGCTGGAGCGCCTGGTCGAGGCCGCGCGCAAGAGCCTGGAGGACGACAAGGCCGAGGACATCGTCGTCCTCGACGTCACGACGCGCGCCAGCTACGCCGATCGCCTGATCATCGCGACCGGCCTCGTGGAGCGGCAGATCCAGGCGATGGCGACCCATATCGACGCCGCGCTCGGCGAGGCGGGGCTGAAGCTGCGCCGCGACGCCGTGCAGAGCAGCGAGGATTGGGTCCTGATCGACGCCGGCGACCTCATCATCCACCTCTTCAAGCCGGAATCGCGCCTCAAGTTCGATCTGGAGAAGATGTGGGGACCGGACAGCCCGCTGGGCGAGTCGGGCCCCGGGGAACAGTCGCCGATCTAGCGCGCGGGCCTGGCATGTTGGTGCGCCGGACGATGACCCATGCGGGGTCGCCGCGAGGCGGCCGCGCATGAAGGCGAGGCTGCTGGCAGTCGGACGCTTCAAGTCCGGCGCCGAGGGCGCGCTTTTCGCCCAGTACAATGCCCGGCTGCGGCCGCCGCTCGACTTGGTGGAGCTGCCGGACGCGACCGGCAGCCCCGCCGAGTTGCGGCGGCGGGAGGGGGCCTCGATCCTCGCGGCCCTGCCGGCGAATGCGCTCCTGGTGGCGCTGGACCTCGGCGGTGCCGCGCCGAGCAGCGAGGCCCTGGCCGCCCTCACCTCGCGTTGGGAGGAGGCGGCGCGTCCGCTCTGCTTCGCCATCGGCGGGGCCGAAGGGCTGGACGAGACCGTCACCCGCCGGGCGGAACATCGCCTCTCGCTTGGGCCGCTGACCTGGCCGCATCTGCTGGTCCGCGCCCTGCTGGCCGAGCAGCTGTTCCGGGCGCAGTGCATCCGGACCAACCACCCCTATCATCGCGCCTGGCGGCCCTGAGCCGCCGGCTCTTCAGCCGAAGAGCATGCCGTGCAGCGCCCGCCCGGGCAGGAGCGCGGCGAAGATCCCCGCCACGAGCAGACCGCCCGCATTCATCAGCATGATGCGGCGATGCGCCGCGACCTTGCCCTGCCGCACGAGCCAGACCGCATAGGGCACGGAGAGCAGCGTCACGGTCGAGAGGATGTGCAGCGCGGAGAAATGTCCGAAGGCCGGCAGGCCGAAGGAGGTCACGGCCGTGAGCACCAGCGCCGACGCCGCCAGCCGCCCCAGGATCCGGTGGGCGCCCGGCCTCTTTGGCGCGGCCAGGGCTGCGAGGACAAGCCCGAGGGCTACCAGCGCAAGGATGAGGTGAAGATAAAGGAGAAGAGGCATGGCACGGGGTCCCGCCTATGTTACTATCGTAAACATAATCCGAATGTGATTGGTGTCAACATTGGAAAAGCCCTATCACCACGGCGACCTGCGATCCGCGCTCATCGAGGCGGCCGAGACGCTGCTCGATGCCGGCGGGGAGGTCAGCCTGCGCGAGGCGGCGCGCATGGCGGGGGTCACGCCGACGGCGGCCTACCGTCATTTCGCGGATAAGGATGCACTGCTGGCCGAGCTCGCCGTCCGGGGTTTCTCCGAATTCGGCCGCGCGCTGGGCGAGGCCGCCGCGCGAGCGCCCGGCCAGGCGCTGGTGGCGCTGGGCCGGGCTTATATCCGCTTCGCCCTCGCCCGGCCGGGACGCTTCCGGCTGATGTTCGGGCCGATGCTGGCGCGCCTCACCCCACGCCATCCCGAACTGCATGAGGCTTCGGGCCGGGCCTTCGAGGCGCTGCAGGGCGCGGCGGGCAGCCGGGACGAGGCGCTGCGCAACTGGGGCATGGTCCATGGCCTCGCCCATCTGCTGCTCGATGGTGCGGTGGCCGAGGAGGATCGGGAGGCGCTGATCGATCGGCTGATCTGCTAGAGCATCACCCGATCAGATGGCATCATCTGATCGGGTAAAGATGCTCGGGAACAAACGCTCTAGCGACGAGCTCAGCCGCGCATCAGGTAGCGCACGCGCTTGCCGTTGCGCGGGTCCGTCGCCTCGCCGACCGGCAGGAAGCCCAGCTTTGCGTGGAAAGCCTGGCCCTGCGGGTTGGGCGGCTCGACATTCACTTCGCAAGCCAGCGGAAGGCCGCGCGCGGCGAGGTCCTCGTAGAGCGAGCGCGCCACGCCCTTTCCGCGCGCCGCCGGCGTCACGACGATGCGGTCCACATAGGCGAAGTCGCCGCCGCGGGTGACGAACCAGGCGTGGTTGGGACCCTGGATGGGCGTCTCGGCGCCGAAGGCCACCAGAAAGCCGGAGCCATCCGCCATCATGCGGGCCGAGACGGCGGCCGCGACCTGCGCGGAGAGCTCCTCGAGGGTGAGCTCGTTCACCGCCGCCGCCTCGGAATTGTTGAGAACGAGCAGGGCCGGCAGGTCGGCGGCCTCGATGTCGCGGATCATGCCGTCCTCCAGGCTGCGGGCACGTGGCGGAAGGGCAGGGCGGAGAGGTCCAGCGCCGCCGGCCCCGGCGCGTCGCATTCCACGATCGCGCTGCAGCGCCTCGCGAAGGCGGCCCGGAAATGGTTCTTCGCCTTGTTGGCCAGCAGCCGGACCTGGGCGAGGTCGATGCCGTGCAGCGCGAAGAAGGCGGGGTCAACCGCCGCCTCCTTCCGGGTGGTCACGACCACGCGCAGCTTGCCGGCGCGCAGCAGCGCCGTGGGGCCCAGGTCGACCGGCGCGCCGTGCTCCATCGGCCCGGTGTTGAGGAAGCGGCCGCTGGTCAGGGCCTCGACGGTGCCGGCGAAGGGCACCGGGGGCCCGAAGGCCGGCGTGGTGCGCCCGGCGAGGTCGCGGGCGAAGGCGCCGCCGATCCCGGCTTCCTGCGCGGCCGCGACCGCCTCGGGATCATGCAGGAAGCAGTAGACGCATTCCTCCCCGAGCTTCGCGTCGACCAGGACGCGCAGCAGGCCCGGCGTGTCCGCCGCGCCGCCCGAAAGCGGATTGTCCGCCGGGTCGAGCAGGGCCACGAGGCCGGGCGGCCCGGCCAGCGCCGTCTGCAAGGCCTGCTCGGGCGTGGGCAGGCTGACGGCGAAACGCGGCCGCCGCGCCTCGATCTCATTGGCCAGCCGCCGCGCCAGGGCGCGGGCGGGCGCGTGCTCCTCCGCCCAGACCATGGCGGAGGGGCCGGCCGTCGGCGTGTCGCCCCAGGCGAAGCCGCCGAAGAGCGAGGCGTCCAGGATGGGGCGCTTCTCGGCGGCCAGGGCCTCGGCCCAGACCTCGGCCATCGGGCCCTCGGCGTCGCGCATGTGGAAGGAGTGCAGCACCACCGGCAGCTTCACGATGCAGCCCTGCACCGCCCCGCCGCCGAGCCCGTGCTCCAGCAGGTCCAGGGCGCGCCGCGCCGCGCGGTCCATGTCGACATGCGGGTAGGTGCGATAGACCGAGGCGCCGTCCAGCAGGCCCACGACCTGCGGCGAGATATTGCCGTGGAAGTCGAAGCTCGCGACCAGCTTCACCCGGGGGCCGATCACGGCCCGCACGCGGCGAAGGGTGGTGAGGTCGGCCTCGGGGTCGCTCTCCGTCAGGCAGGCACCGTGCAGCGAGAGGTAGACGCCGTCGAAACTGCCGGCCCTGAGGCCGTTCTCCACCTCGGCGATCCAGGCGTCATAGGCCTCGTCCGCCATGGGGCCGCCGGGCTGCGCCGCCGTGCAGCGCAGGACCGTGGCCGTCCAGCCCGGCCGCTCGGCCAGGAAGGCATCGACGGCGCCGAGCTCGGTCGCGGTGCCATGGTAGCGGTCCAGCGCCTCCTGCCCCGCCACCCATTCCCGGCCCTGGAAGGCGGAGAGCGGGGTCGGCTCGGGCGCGAAGCTGTTCCCCTCGAACCACAGGCGGGCGACGGCGATATGGGGCATGCGGCTCGAATGATCCTTGGAGAAGAAGGCCTGTTTCGCATCTAATCCGCGATGGCCCCTTGAGGATAGTGAACCCATGCAGCGTCGCAGCCTTCTCGCCGTGCCCGCCCTTGGCCTTGCGGCGGGCGCGGTCCCCCGGGGGGCGGGTGCCCAGGGGACGAACCAGGCCCATCCGGCGCTGGCCATCTACACCGCGGGCCAGGGCAGCCCCTTTGTGACCTATGGCAATGCCATCGCCGCCCTGCTCTCGCGCCAGGGCATCACCGCCACGGTCGAGGCCAGCACCGGTTCGCTGCAGAATCTGACCGCCGTGGAGGATCATGCGAATGCGTTGGGCACGGCCTTCCTTGGCTCGGCCTGGGATGCGGTGCAGGGCACGCCGGCGGCCGGCGGGCGGCGTCATGTCAATGTCCGCGCGCTCTGGCCCATGTACGAGACGAGCTTCCAGGTCGCGGCCCTGACCTCGAGCGGGCTCACCGGCTTCGCCCAGCTGAATGGCAAGCGCGTCGGCGCCGGCCCGGCGCGCGGCCCGGCCGAGACCTTCCTGGTCGCGGCGGCCGAGGCCGCCGGCATCCGGGTCGAGATCGTCAGCGGCAGCCCGGCCGAGATGACGCAGGGCCTGCTGGGCGGCGGGATGGACGCGCTGTGGCAGGGCGCCATCGTGCCCATCCCCTCCATCCTGGAGGCGCTGGCGCGCGCGCCCGGGGTGGTCTTCGGGCCGGGGGCGGAGGTGGTGGGCCGCGTCACGCAGCGCCTGCCGATGCTGGCGCCCACGACGCTGCCGCCGGGCACCTATCCGGGCCAGACGGCGCCGATCGAGAGCTTCGCGGCCTGGAACTTCATCGTCGCCAACCGCGCCCTGCCGGAGGAGACGGCCTATGCCATCACCCGCGCGGTGCTGACGGTGGCTGATCCGGCGCGGGACATCGGCCAGGTCGCGGCGACGACGCGGAAGGAGGCTGCGGCCAATAACCGCGTCCTGCCCTTCCACCCGGGCGCGGCGCGCTTCTATCGCGAGGCGGGGGTGGCCCTCAACGCGCCCCAACCGGCGTAGGGACGGGCATCTGGGCAACGGGCCGGCCGACGCCGTCGAAATTCCGGCTCATCTGCCGCTGGCGCTCGGCGCGCAGGGCGCGGTCGGCAGCCAGGGTGCCGGGCGTGGGCGCCGTCTGCCGGTGCTGGCTGAAATCCTGCCCCATGGTCCAGTTCTGGCCATGGATGGCGCCGCTGCCGCTGGCGCTCGTGCCCTGGGCGAGGGCCGGGCCGGCGGCGCCGGCCAGGAGGGCGACGGTGAGGGCGAAGGCGCGCATGCGAGGCTCCTGGTGAGGGTGACGGGACCCTCCTCCCTTAGCGAGTTGCATGGGGGGCGCGCCACCGACCGGAGATTGTATCGCTCAGCGGGCCGGTGGTGTTTCGGGCCGGATCGGCAGGCCGCTATAGGGGCGGTTGAACTGGGCCTGGCGGGCCGCCCGGGCGGCGCGGTCGCGGGCCAGGGGGCTGTTCTCCAGCCGCCGGGCCTCGGCCTCGTCGAAGTTCTGGGTGCGGCGCCAGTTCTGCCCGGACACGGTGCCCTGGGCCGAGACCTGCTGGGCCGCGGCGGGCCACGCGACGAGGGAGCCGAGCATCAGCGCCCAGGCCAGGGCGGCGTAACGGAGGTGGCGCATGGCGGTCATCCTTCTGCCCGGCGGCGAACCCATGGCCCGCTGCCGGAAGAAGGAATACCGCCCGCGACGCGGTCGCGGTGAGGCCGGAGAATCTATCTCCCCGATCGGCCTCGCCGATGGTCAGACGGTCTGCAGGAGGCCGGCCAGGAGCTTCGCGCGCGGCACCATGCTGCTGATCTGGACGTGCTCCTCGAGCGTGTGCGCCAGCGCGCCGACGATGCCGAGGCCGTCCAGCGTCGGGATGCCCATGGCGCCCGTGAAATTGCCGTCCGACCCGCCGCCGGCCGACTGGTGCGGCAGCGCGAAGCCGATGCGCTTGGCGATGGATTCGGCCTGGGCATGGAGGGCGAGCACCTTGCCGTTCGGCTCCCAGACCGGGCGCGTCACGCCGCGCTTCACTTCGAGCGAGACGTCGTTGCCGCTCGCCTTCAGCGACAGCATCCGCTCCACCGCCGCGTCCAGATCCTCCTGGCGCTTGGCCATGGAGAGGCTCTCGGCATCGCAATGGGTCGCGACGCAGTTCACCCACTGGCCGCCATGGATCACGCCGACGGAGAAGGTGCAGGCGTCGGTCGTCATCTCCTCGATGGCGACGATCTGCTTGGCCATCTCGCGGATGGCGCTGCGGCCCTCGCCGAGGCGCGCGCCGGCATGGCTCGGGCGGCCGGTGGTGCGCAGGTTGAAGCGCGCGATGGCGTAGCGGCCGGTGACCACGCCGCCGTCGGGGCGCGCGGGCTCGGGCACCAGCACGACGGAGTGGCGCGCGGCCTCGGCCTCGATCAGGTCACGCGTGGAGGGGCTGCCGATCTCCTCGTCGCTGGTCAGCAGCACGGTGACGGGCTTGGAGGTCGCGATGCCGGCGATGGCGAGCTGGCGGATGGCCTCGATGGCGAGGTAGGTGCCGCCCTTCATGTCCTGGATGGCGGGGCCATAGGCCTTATCGCCCTCGCGGCGGAAATGCAGGCCGTTCTGCAGCGTGCCGACGGGATGCACCGTGTCGAGATGCGCCATCACCAGGATGCCGGGCTCGTTGCTCGGATGCGGGAAGCGGGCGCGCACGCAGTCGCCGAGGCCCATGCGGCCCGGAATGGTCTCCACGGTCGCGCCCATGATGGCGAGGTGCCGGCCGGCCAGCGCCATCATGCGGTTCACGGCGGCGGCATCATGCGTCGGGCTTTCGCATTCCACCCAGGTGCGGAGGCCCGCGAGCATTTCCTCGGTGTCGAAGGGCAGGTCGAGCTTGGCTTCCATGGAGTCCTCATTCTGACAGGGCGTTATCGCCGGGTGGCGCAGGATGCGTCTGCTCGCCCTGGATGCCAACACCGCGGGGCCAAAACCGCGCTGCTCAGCGCGAGGCACGCAGGTTGAAGAGGCCCGCGCCCACCACCAGCGCCGCGCCGGCCATCGTCATCGGCGCGAGATGCTCGCCGAAGACGATGACGCCGGCGGCGGCGGCGAAGATCAGCTGGAAATAGGCCAGCGGCTGCAGCCGGCTGGCTTCCGACACCGCCAGGGCGCGGATCAGCAGGTAATGCCCCATCGAGCCGGAGAGGCAGAGCAGCCCCATCCAGAACCAGTCGTGCATGGCGATGGGCGTCCAGATCCAGGGACCGGGCAGGGTGATGGCCACGGCGCCCGCGATGCCGGTGTAGAAGAAGCTCGTCTCCGGCGCGTCGTGCAGGCCGACCACGCGCGTGAGCAGGCCGTAGGCCGCGAAGTTCAGCGCGGCCAGCAGCACCAGCAGCGAGGCCGGCGCGAAGAGCCCCGCGCCGGGCCGCAGGATGAGCAGCACGCCCACCGCCCCCGCGCCGATCGCGAGCCAGCGCCGCAGCGACACGCGCTCCCCCAGGACGGGGCCGGCCAGCGCCGCGATCAGCAGCGGGTAGCAGGCGAAGATGGCATGCGCCTCGACCAGGCCGATCAGGGTGAAGGATTTCACCATCATCCAGACCTGCAGCACGAGCATCACGCCGCGCAGGGACTGGAGGAAGGGCCGCTTGCTGCGCACCACCTGGCGGATGCCGCCGGGCGCGCGGACGGCGCGCACCATGACGAAGCCCGCGAAGAACCAGTAGCGGATGAGCAGGACGCCGAGCACGGAATAGGTCTCGGCCAGGTAGCGCGACAGCGCGTCCTGCGTGCCGAAGACGAACATCGCGCCGACCATGAGCATCATGCCCAAAGAGGCGGTGGGCGGGGCGGATGGCTTCAAGGGCAGGCGGCGCGGCGAGGCACGGGCGCATCCTTGTTGGGCGGGTTCCTCATGGCCGGCATCCGGGCAGCCTAGGGGACGATGGCCCGGGGCGAAATGACCCGTGCCCTGTGAAGATCGCGCCTCCAGAGCGTCATTTACCCTTGAATGAAGGTAAACTTATATCCATGTTTCCGGGATGATGGAGTTCCGCCCCTGCCGTCGACGCAAGGCCATCGGCATCGGCTGCCTGGCGCTGGGCCCGGTCGGCATCATCCTGCCGATCCTGCCTGGCGCGATCTTCGTCGTGCTCGGCACCTTCATCCTGCGCGACCAGTATGCCTGGGCCTATCGCAGCGTGGGCGTGGTGGACCGGCGCTGGCCGCATCTGCTGCCCACCATCGAGGCGCGCGAGCAGAAGGCCATGGATTGGGGCAACCGGCAGATCGACAAGGCGCGCGGCTGGATCTCCCGCACGCCGCCCGGCTGACGCGCCAGCCGCGCGGCTGAACCCGACCTCAATGGAGGCTGGCATCCATCGTTCGTGCGATCCCGGCCAGCTTGTCCGGATTGCGGGTGATGTAGACGGCGGTGACGAGGCCGTCCTCGATCGCCAGCGCCGTGGTCTGCAGGACGCCGCGCTCCCGGCTGACATAGCCGGGCAGGCCGTCGATCCATCCCGGCTGCATCAGGAAGTCTGGCTTTCTCTTGCGCGCCAGCCCCTGGAACATCCGCAGCACCTTCTCCATCCCCACGATCGGGTTGCGAAAGGCCAGCACCTTGCCGCCGCCATCCGCATGCACGACCACATTCTCGGCCAAGAGGCTCCGCAGCGCGGCGATGTCACCGCCATGCGAGGCCCGGAAGAAGGCCTGGGCGATCCGGTCGCCTTCCTCGCGCGGGACGGGAAAGCGCGGCCGCGCCTCACGGATATGCTGGCGCGCCCGCACCGCGAGCTGCCGCGTGCTGGCCGCCTCGCGCTTCAGCGTGGCCGCGACCTCGTCCAGCGGCACGCCGAAGACGTCGTGCAGCAGGAAGGCCGCGCGCTCCAGCGGCGAAAGGCGCTCCAACGCCAGCATGAGGGTGAGCGTCAGCTCGTCAGGGCGGATCTCCTCCTCCGGCTCCAGGATCGGCTCGGGCAGCCAGCTGCCGACATAGCTCTCGCGCCGGGCGCGGGCGGACTTCATGGCGTCTAGGCAGAGCCGCGTGACGGTGCGGGTGAGGAAGGCCGCGGGCTCGCGCACCTTCTCCCGGTCGACGCGGCGCCAGCGGAGCCAGGCGTCCTGGACCACGTCCTCGGCCTCCGCCGTGGAACCGAGCATGCGGTAGGCGAGGCGCAGCAGCCGCGGCCGCTGCGCCTCGAACGCGGAGGTCTGCGCGTCAGGCGGCTTCACTCGCCTTCTCCACGGCATGCGGCACGCGGAAGCCCACCTGCAGGCGGTTCCAGGTGTTGATGGCGCCGATGGCGAAGCTGAGATTCACCTGCTCGGTCTCCGTGAACTGGGCTTTGACGAGAGCGTAGTCCTCATCCGGCGCGCCTGTCTCGGCGATCAGCGTCAGCGCCTCGGTCCAGGCGAGGGCGGCGCGCTCGCGGTCCGTGTAGAGGGTCGATTCCCGCCAGGCATTGAGCATGTAGATGCGCATCTCCGTCTCGCCCATCTTGCGCGCGTCGGTCACGTGCATGTGGATGCAGAAGGCGCAGCGGTTGATCTGCGAGGCGCGGATCTTCACCAGCTCCAGCAGGCTGTGCTCGAGGCCGCAATTAGCGACCGCGACGGCGAGGCCCATCATGGCCTTGTAGGTCCGGGGCGCGGCGTCGGCGGGGATGGTGGTCAGGCGAGGCGTCATGGGTGTCTCCATCCGTGCGAGGGGCACGGTCACCTCCATGACGAGGTGGCGCGGACGGATGTGACATGGGACGCGGGAATTCTTTGCGGGGTTGAGGGGCGCTGCCCCTCGAACTCCCCGGCAAGAACCTCAGGTTCTTGCATCTCCGATGAATAATTTCTTCGAGTTAGGGGCCAGGGACCAAAGTCCCTGGCGGGTGAGTGCGAGAGGGCAGCGCCCTCTCGCAACAGCATCAATGAAAAGTGCGACCTGAATCGATGACGATGGTCTGCCCCGTCATCGTCGTCGTGCGGCACATGGTCACCACCATGTCGGCGCAGTCGTCCTTGTCGGCCGGCTTGCCCAGCAGCGAGCTGGCGGCCGAGCGCTCCACCTGCTCCGGCCGCAGATTCGCCGTCGCGCGCGTGCCTTCGAGCAGGCCAGGCGCCACGCAGTTCACCAGCGTCTCCGGCGCCAGCGCCACGGCCATGCACTTAGTCAGGTGGATCACCCCCGCCTTGGAGATGGCATAGGCGATGGAGGAGCCAGTCGGCCCCAGCCCCGCGACGGAGGAGATGTTCACGATCCGCCCGTGACCCTGCGCCTTCATGATGGGCGCCACCGCCTTGGTCAGCCGCATCGGGCCCGTGAGGTTCACGGCCATGATCTTGTCCCACAGCTCCATCGACAGGCCGTCGAGGTCCTGGAAGGGGACGGATTTGTTGAAGGCCGCGTCGTTGATCAGGATGTCGAGACGGCCGAAGCGCGCCGTCACGTCGGCGACCAGCTTCTCGACCGCCGCGCCGTCGGTGATGTCGCAGCCGAAGGCGGCCGCGTTCACCTGGTAGGTCGCGGCCAGTTCGCGCGCGACGGATTCCGCCTGATCCTTGCTCTGCGCGTACATGACGGCGACATGCACGCCTTCCTTGGCCAGCGCGTGGCAGATGCGCTGCCCCAGACCGCCATTGCCGCCCGTGACGAGCGCGACCGAACCCCTGAGCTCCATGAGCATCCTCTCCATTTCCTGGCGCGGAGAGTGCTCTTCAAGGCCGAGGTCGGGCAACCCGGGTCACTTGAACCAGCCGCCGCCATCCACGTCGATCACGGTGCCTGCGATATAACCACCGCGCGGCGAGGCGCCGAAGACGGCGAGCTCCGCAATCTCGCGCGGTTCGATGGGCCGGCCGAGGGGCATGCCGGTCAGCATCTCCTCCCAGCGCTCGGCGTCGCCCAGCGTCACCTGCGCGCGCTGGCGGGCCATGGTCACCATGCGCTCGGTGCGCGTACCGGCCGGGTTGATGCCGAAGACGCGCACGCCATCCGCCTGCGCCTCGCCGCCCACGGCCGAGGTGAAGGCGATGATTGCCGCATTCCCCGCGGTGCCGGCGATGTAGTTGTGCCGCCAGGCGCGGCCCGCCATGCCGACCACGTTCACGATCACGCCGGACTTGCGCGCCCGCATATCCGCGAGGAAGAGCTTGGTGAGGTGGAAGTAGCCGAAGACCTTGAGCTGCCAGGCCTGCTCCCAGGTCTCCATGTCCAGCACGTCGAGACTGCCGGAAGGGATAGCGCCGGCATTGTTCACCAGGATATCCGCGCCCTGCGTGGCGGCATGGAGCCGGACGCGGTCGGCCGGCTTCGAGAGGTCGAGCGCCAGGGCCTCGATGCGCACCTGGTACTTCCCGCGCAGCGCAGCGGCCGCTTCCTCAGGCGCACGCGCCGCGATCACCACGTCGCAGCCCTCGGTGGCGAAGGCCTCGGCGCAGGCATAGCCGATGCCCTTGGAAGCGCCGGTGATCACCACGCGCTTGCCCGTCAGCTCCATGTCCATGCTGTTCAGTCCCCGTCCCTGCTGCGAAGCATGGCCTGGACCAGCGCTTCGTTTTGTCCGCCGAGCCCGATCCTCGCGCCCTCGCGATCCGCCTCGTTGCGGTTTTGGGAGAGTTTGCGCTTTCCGGTGAGGGTTTCAACGGTCAGCACCACGCCGACGATGCCCTTGAGCTGGCTGGCGAGGTAATCCGCCGGCGCGTCGCTGACGGACCAGGGCGTGGCGCTTCCGGCCTCGTGCTGGTCCGTCAGGGCGGTGACGATGTCGCGCAGCCTGCCCGCGTCCTCGACGATCTCGATGGGCCCCTCGGCATGCACGGTCTCGTAGTTCCAGGTGGGCACCGCGCGGTGGTTCTCGGCCTTGGAGGGGTAGGAGTTGGGCGAGATATAGCCATCCGGCCCCGGAAAGACGGCGATGGCGCGGCCGGCCTCGCGCAGGGCTTTCCAGTGCGGATTGGCGCGGGCCATGTGGCCCACGACGATTTTGCCGTTCGTCTGGAGGGGAAGGTGGGTGATGTCCGGCACGCCGGAGCGGCCATTGCTGACCAGCAGGCAGAGCCCGGATTGCTGCATCAGGCGCAGCAGGACCTCGGGACGATCTTCCCGGAAGGCGGGGGGATTGTAGACCGGCATGGCGAAACCTCGACGAAGCCGGCCGCGACGGGCGGTCGGCCTGGTCGAGCCTAGCTCGCCGGCGCGCGGTCGGACAGCGCCATTGGGATGAGAGGGCGTTGCCCTCTCAAACCTTCCCGCCAGGGACTTTTCGTCCCTGGACCGTGACTTATCGAAGAGCCAAGAAACTGAGTTTCTTGGCGGGATGCTCGAGGGGCAGCGCCCCTCGATGTGACCTTAGAGCGTGCCGCCCTTGCGGCCCGCCATGGCGCCGAGGCGCAGGCGCAGCGCGTTCAGCTTGATGAAGCCCTGCGCGTCGAACTGGTCGTAGGCGCCCTGGTCCTCGTCGAAGGTGACGTGCTTCATCGAGTAGAGGCTGTGGGGCGACTTGCGGCCGGTCACGATCACATTGCCCTTGTAGAGCTTCAGGCGGACCGTGCCCTCCACGCTCGCCTGGCTGGCGTCGATCAGCGCCTGCAGCATCCGGCGCTCCGGCGAGAACCAGAAGCCGTTGTAGATGACCTCGGCGTAGCGCGGCATCACGCTGTCCTTCAGGTGCGCGGCCTCGCGGTCGAGCGTGATGCTCTCGATCGCGCGGTGCGCCTGCAGCAGGATGGTGCCGCCCGGCGTCTCGTAGCAGCCGCGGCTCTTCATGCCGACGAAGCGGTTCTCGACCAGGTCGAGGCGGCCGATGCCGTTGGCCTTGCCGAGCTCGTTCAGCCGGGTCAGCAGGGTGGCCGGGCTCAGCGCCTCGCCGTTGATGCCGACGGCGTCGCCGTTCTTGAAGTCGATGGTGATCTCGGTCGCGACGTCGGGCGCGTCCATCGGGCTGATCGTGCGCTGCCAGACGATCTCGTCCGGCGCGTCCCAGGGCTCCTCGAGGATCTTACCCTCGGAGCTGCTGTGCAGCATGTTCGCGTCGACGGAGAAGGGCGCCTCGCCGCGCTTGTCCTTGGCGATGGGGATCTGGTTCTGCTCGGCGAACTCGATCAGCCGGGTGCGGCTGGTCAGGTCCCATTCGCGCCAGGGGGCGATGATCTTCACGTCGGGCTTCAGCGAGTAGTAGCCGATCTCGAAGCGGACCTGGTCGTTGCCCTTGCCGGTCGCGCCATGGGACACGGCGTCGGCGCCGACCTGCTCGGCGATCTCGATCTGGCGCTGGGCGATCAGCGGGCGGGCGATGGAGGTGCCCAGCAGGTACTGGCCCTCATAGACCGTGTTCGCGCGGAACATCGGGAAGACGAAGTCCTTCACGAAGGTCTCGCGCAGGTCGTCGATGAAGATGTTCTCGGGCTTGATGCCGAGCAGCAGCGCCTTCTCGCGGGCCGGGCCCAGCTCCTCGCCCTGGCCGAGATCGGCGGTGAAGGTCACGACCTCGCACTGATAGGTGGTCTGCAGCCACTTCAGGATGACCGAGGTGTCGAGCCCACCGGAATAGGCCAGCACGACCTTTTTCACATCTTTGACCCGCATGTCCGACACCTTTCGGGGATTTGGCAGAGAGGCCTTGGGATGCCAGCGGATCGGGGCGCCCGCAACCCCGGGGGTGCCCGGGGCAGGCCTTCCCGGTGAATTTCATGACGGCCCGTGAGGCCCGGCGCCCGGGAGTCGCGTGGAAGGCGCTACTTCACGCCCCGCATCCAGAAGGCGAAGACCACCATTCCCGCCGCCGCCAGTCCGAAGCACATGCGATAGCCGCCGCCGGCGATCACCCCGGCGAAGACCAGCGACCCCGCCGTCTGGCCCAGGAAGAGCGACATCGCGAAGCAGGAGACCGAGGTCCCCCGCGCCTCCGGCAGCGCTTCCGTCGCCCGCGCCTGCAGCACCCCGTGGAAACTGTAGAAGCAGAAGCCCAGCACCAGCTGCATGGTCAGCACCACGCCCCAGGCTGGCGCCACCGCGGTCACGCCCAGCCCGGCCGCGAGGCCGAGCCCGCCGCCCAGCAGCAGTCCGCGCTCGCCGAAGCGCTTCACCATTCGCCGTGCCAGGCGCGTGTAGAAGATGGCGCCCACGCCGAAGAAGGCCACGATCAGCCCGGCCTCGCCGGCGGCGAGCGAGAAATCCTCGATCAGGTAGGAGGCGATGAAGGGGAAGGCGCCGCCGAAGAGCAGCGCGCCGTCCAGGAAGGCCGCGAACATCAGCCGCCGCGCGGACGGGTTCTTCAGGATCTTCGCATAGGCCATCAGCCCGCTCTGCCCGGCCGGCCCGGCGGGCGGGGCCTGCAGCATGCGTGGGCCCAGCAGCGCGGCCATCACCGCGCCCACCGTCAGGGTGAAGGCCCCGAAGGCGAGATAGCTGGCCTGCCAGCCGAAATGCTGACCGATCACGCCCGAGATCGGGCCCGTCATCAGCTGCGCCATCACATTGCCGATGAGGAACTGGCCGATCACGGCCTGCCGGTCCGCATAGGGCACCGTGTCGCCGATATGGGCCAGCAGCAGGGGGATGACGGCGCCCGCCACCAGCCCACTGGCCGCGCGCAGCATGGCCAGCTGCATGACGTTCGTCGCGAATTCGGCCAGCAGGGTGAGGATGCCGAAGAGCACCAGCGCTACCGCCACGACGCGGAGCTTGCCCAGTCTGTCACCGAGCGGGCCCGTCGCCACCTGGCCGCTGCCGTAGAAGAGCATGAAGACGGCCACGATGACCGCGACGTTCGAGACGGTGACGCCGAAATCCGCGGCGACCAGCGGCATCAGCGGGTCCATGATCCGCATGCCGGCCGCCGAGCCGAAGGCCGCGAGCGACAGGAGCCAAATGGCGACCTGCGGAGGAGTGCCGGCGCGGCCTTCGGTCATTCGGATTCTCGGTGGGGAAGGGGAAGATGGGGTTCCGGACGGGGCGTCGCCGCCCCGGGGGAAGACCCGCCGCTCACGCGGCGGTGCTGCGCCGCGCGCGCTCGCTTTCGGTCTTGAGCTGGCCGCAGGCGGCGAGGATGTCGCGCCCGCGCGGCCGGCGGATGGGGCTGGAATAGCCCGCATCGTTCAGGATGGCGGCAAAGCGCCGCACGGCCTCGGGTGTCGAGGTCTGGTAGGCGCTGCCGGGCCAGGGGTTGAACGGGATCAGGTTCACCTTGGCCGGCAGGTCGCGCAGCAGGCGCACCAGCTCATGCGCCTCGGCCTCGCTGTCGTTCACGCCGCGCAGCATCACATATTCGAAGGTGATGCGCCGCGCGTTGGAGGCGCCGGGATAGCGCTTGCAGGCCGCCAGAAGCTCGGCGATCGGGTATTTCCGGTTCAGCGGCACGAGCTCGTCGCGCAGGTCGTCGCGGACGGCGTGCAGCGAGACGGCCAGGTTCACGCCCAGCTCCTCGCCGCACTTGTCCATCATGGGCACGACGCCGGAGGTGCTGAGCGTGATCCGCCGGCGGGAGAGGGCGATGCCCTCATGGTCCATCACGATATTCAGCGCGCGGGCCGTCGCCTCGTAATTATAGAGCGGCTCGCCCATGCCCATCACGACGATGTTGGAGACGCGCCGGCCTTCCTCGCCCTTGGGCGTCGGCCATTCGCCGTAGCTGTCGCGCGCGGCCATGAACTGGCCGACGATCTCGGCGGTGCCGAGGTTGCGCACCAGCTTCTGGGTGCCGGTGTGGCAGAAGGAGCAGCTGAGCGTGCAGCCCACCTGCGTCGAGATGCACAGCGCCCCGCGATCGTCCTCGGGGATGTAGACGGTCTCGACCTCCTGGCCGTCCCGCCACTTGAACAGCCACTTGCGCGTGCCGTCGGTGCTGGTCTGCTCTGTGGTGACGCTGGGGCGGCCGATGGTGAAGCGTTCCGCGAGTCGCAGCTGGAGCGGCTTCGCGATGGTGTTCATCACCGAGAAGTCACGCACGCCCTGGTGGTAGATCCAGTGCCAGAGCTGCTTCGCCCGGAAGGGCTTCTCGCCGATCGCGAGCATCTCCTCGGCCAGCTGCTCGCGCGTCAGGCCGACGAGGTCACGGCGGCCTTCCTCGTCCGTCATCGCGGGCGGCGAGAAGATCGCGGATTTGGCGAGGATGCGCGTCCGCTCCGCCTCGGTCAGCCCGTCGATCGGCTGGGCGACCCGGTTGGCGGGTGGGAAGGCCTTGTTCATCTGCGGGGTGCCGGGCATTCGCGCGAAATGGCGTCATAGGCGGCGGTGAAGCCGTTGAGGCCGAAGGTGTCTGTCGCCTGTCCGCGCCCATTGGGGCCCGGGCCGCGGCCCAGCGCCTCACGCCCGCCGCGCAGCGCGGCCACGACCGCGCGGCCGTCGCGCGCGAAGGCCGTGTCGCCCGAGGTGTAGAAGGGCAGCTCGGTCGCGCCGACGAAGAGCTTGGCCTCGGCATTGCGGGGGAAGGCGTAGCCGACCCGGAATGCCACCTGGTCGCGGCTGCCGGCGCGGTGCGTGACGACGAGCATGACGTTGTTGCGCTCGCGCCCCGGCACGCCCTCGATGGTGCGCGCGCGGGTGAAGGCGTAGCAGACCTTGGCGTTGCCCTCGACATGGGTCGCGGCGGTCCAGGCCTGGAAGGAGCCGAGCTGGGCAGGACGGGCGGCTGTCGGCGCGCTCCGCTGCGCCTGGGCGGCGGGAGCGGCGAGGATCAGCAGGGAGGCAAGGGCAAGACCGCGCATCACCGCTAGATACGGGTGACGGGCCTGCACCGCAACCGCAGACCGGCGCAGGTCTGCCCGGACTCCGGCGGGAGCACGGAGAGTCGAAACCGCCGAGGTCATCGCCCGGTGGTCCGGCGACGCGGCGAGACCGGGCGCGAAGCGCGCCCGGTACCGAGAGCTTCGAAGCTAGCTCTCTTCCTCGTGGTCGGTCTCGACCTCGATCTCGTCGGCGATGGCCTCGTCCTCGTCCTCGAGCTCGTCGGCATCC
Organism: Roseococcus pinisoli; assembly: GCF_018413645.1. Lineage (GTDB taxonomy): Bacteria > Pseudomonadota > Alphaproteobacteria > Acetobacterales > Acetobacteraceae > Roseococcus > Roseococcus pinisoli. The sequence goes on along the minus strand of NZ_JAHCDA010000001.1, from coordinate 753,793 downwards.
TCGACGCCGGCATCGGCCTCGACATCCTCCAGCTCGACGTCGTCGGCATCGGCCTCCGTCTCCGCGGCGGCGCGCTTCTTCAGCTTGTCGTCAGGGAGGATATTGGCCGAGCGACGGGGGCGCGGCTGCTCAGCCGGCTGCTCCGTGCCGCATTTCGGACAAACGGCCGGCTGCTTGGCCATATCATAGAACTTCGCGCCGCAGGCCACGCAGGTGCGCTTCAAACCGAGTTCAGGCTTTGCCATGGAGCCCTCTGATTCCTTCTGCCCCGTTGGGCAGCGGCGCGCATTGCCACGGGCCGCGCGTCGGTGTCAAACCGGGTTGTCATGTCGCACGCTTCTGATCCCACCCCCTTACGCTCCAGCCCGGCCCCCCGGGGCCTCTCCGGCCGCCTCAAGGTGCCCGGCGACAAGTCGATCAGTCATCGCTCGCTGATGTTCGGCGCCCTGGCCATCGGCACCACCGAGATCGAGGGCCTGCTGGAGGGCGAGGACGTCCTGCGCACCGCTGCGGCCATGCGCCTCCTGGGCGCGACGGTGGATCATCTCGCCCCCGGGCGCTGGCGCGTGGCCGGTCGGGGCCTCGGCGGCCTGACCGAGCCGGCCGACGTGCTGGACATGGGCAATTCGGGCACGGCCGCCCGGCTGATCTGCGGCCTGCTGGCCGGGCACCCGTTCTTTTCGGTCATGACCGGCGATGCCAGCCTCCGCGGCCGGCCGATGAAGCGCGTCACCGACCCGTTGGCGGCCTGCGGGGCGCGATTCCTCTCCCGCGAGGGCGGGCGGCTGCCGCTGGCCATCGAGGGCGCGCGCAACCCGCTGCCGCTGGACTACACGCTGCCCGTCGCCTCGGCCCAGGTGAAGAGCGCCTGCCTGCTGGCCGGCCTCAGCGCCCCCGGCATCACCCGGGTCGTCGAGCCGGAAGCGACTCGCGACCATTCCGAGAACATGCTCCGCCATTTCGGCGCGAAGGTGCAGGTCGAGGTTCGCGGCCATGGACGCGTCATCGAGCTGACGGGCCAGCCCGAGCTGCGCGCCGCCGCCGTGAACGTGCCGGGCGACCCCTCCTCGGCGGCCTTCTTCCTCGTGGCCGCGCTGATCGTGCCGGGCTCCCGCCTGGTGATCGACAATGTCGGCCTCAACCCGCTGCGCACCGGCCTCTTCGATTCGCTGCGCGAGATGGGCGCGAAGCTCGAGGTCGGCTCCCCGCGCCTGGAAGGCGGCGAGCCGGTGGGCGACCTGGTCGCGGAATTCACCGCGCTGCGTGCCGTCGACGTCCCGCCGGAGCGGGCGCCGAGCATGATCGACGAATACCCGATCCTCGCCGTGGCGGCCGCCTGCGCCACCGGGACCAGCCGTTTCCGCGGCCTGGCCGAGCTGCGCGTGAAGGAGAGCGATCGCCTGACCGGCACGGCCGAGCTGCTGCGCGCGGCCGGCGTGCGCTGCGATATCGAGGGCGACGACCTGCTGGTCCATGGCTGCGGCGGCCCGCCCCCGGGCGGCGGCGTGGTGGCGACGGAGATGGACCACCGCATGGCGATGAGCGCGCTGGTGCTGGGCCTGGCCTGCCGCACGCCGCTCTCCATCGACGATGGCAGCTTCATCGCGACCAGCTTCCCCAACTTCCTGCCGCTGATGCACGCTGCCCTCGGCGCAGATCTCATGGTCCCTGTGTGAGCATGGCTCTGGTGATCGCCGTCGACGGGCCGGCGGCGGCGGGCAAGGGCACGCTGGCGCGCCGCCTCGCGGCGCATTTCGGCCTGCCCTATCTCGACACCGGCCTGCTGTACCGCGCGACGGGGCGCCGCGTGCTCGACGAGGGCGCCGACCCGGCGGACCCAGCGGCCGCCGAGCGTGCGGCCCGCGCCCTGGACCCGGCGGATTTCACCCGGACCGACCTGCGCAACCCGCCCGCCGATGCCGCCGCCAGCAAGGTGGCGGCGATTCCCGCCGTCCGCGCGGCGCTGCTCGACTTCCAGCGCGGCTTCGGCGCGGCGAAGGGCGCCGTGCTGGATGGGCGGGACATCGGCACCGTGGTCTTCCCCGAAGCCCGCGTGAAGCTCTTCGTGACCGCCAGCGCGGCCGAGCGCGCCCGCCGGCGCCATGCCGAGCTCGCCGCGCGCGGCGCGGCGCCGAGCCTCGAGGAAGTCGCGGCCGAGATGGCGGCGCGCGATGCCCGGGATGCGGCGCGCGACGTCGCGCCGCTGGCCCCCGCGAAGGACGCCGTGCTGCTCGACACGACCGAGCTGGATGCCGAGCAGGCCTTCGCCGAGGCCGTGCGAATCGTGGAATCCTTACAAAGCAAGTGATTTCCGCTTGACGATGCGGCCTTCAGGGCAGATGTAACGCTCGTCACAGCACTGTGGCCGGATCGGCGCGGACCGTACGCGCGCCAAACAGCGGCGGATGCTTCCGCAAGACGTGATCGCCCGGACCCCGGGAGATGGCGCAAGACCCGGAATACGGGGCCTTCGCCCCGTGCTCGACTCAGGACAAAATCGCCACATGGCATCTGCCACCAGCCCCGCCGCGCGCGGCGGCTCCGAAGACTTCGCCACGCTTCTCGACGAGATGCTGGGCGCCAACACCGGCTTCGCCGGCTCCGTCGTGTCCGGCAAGATCATCCGCATCGATGATGACTTCGCCGTCGTGGACGTGGGCCTCAAGAGCGAAGGCCGCGTCCCCCTCAAGGAATTCGCCCCGGCCGGCGCCAAGCCCGAGATCAAGCCCGGCGACGTCGTCGATCTCTTCGTGGAGCGCTACGAGGACAAGGAAGGCGCCATCGTCCTGTCGCGCGAGAAGGCTCGCCGCGAAGAGGCCTGGACCAACCTCGAGAAGGCCTTTGCCGCCAACCAGCGCGTGAACGGCGTGCTGTTCGGCCGCGTGAAGGGTGGCTTCACCGTCGACCTCGGCGGCGCCGTCGCCTTCCTGCCCGGCAGCCAGGTCGACATCCGCCCCGTCCGTGACGTCGGCCCGCTGATGGGCCAGTCGCAGCCCTTCCAGATCCTGAAGATGGATCGGGCGCGCGGCAACATCGTCGTCAGCCGCCGTGCGGTGCTGGAAGAGACCCGCGCCGAGCAGCGCGCCGAGCTCGTACAGGGCCTCAAGGAAGGCATGGTGCTCGATGGCGTGGTCAAGAACATCACCGACTACGGCGCCTTCGTGGACCTGGGCGGCGTGGACGGCCTGCTGCACGTCACCGACATCGCCTGGCGCCGCATCAACCACCCGAGCGAGGCCCTGACGATCGGTCAGGCCGTGAAGGTGCAGGTCATCCGCTTCAACAGCGACACGCAGCGCATCAGCCTCGGCATGAAGCAGCTGATGTCCGATCCGTGGGATGGCGTCGCGCTGAAGTACCCGGTGAACGCCAAGTTCTCCGGCCGCGTGACCAACATCACCGACTACGGCGCCTTCGTGGAGCTGGAGCCGGGCGTCGAGGGCCTCGTGCACGTCAGCGAGATGTCCTGGACGAAGAAGAACGTCCACCCGGGCAAGATCGTCGCGACCTCCGAGCAGGTGGACGTGCTGATCCTGGACGTGGACGAGCCGAAGCGCCGCATCTCGCTCGGCCTCAAGCAGGCCCAGGGCAATCCGTGGGAGGTCTTCCTGCAGGATCATCCGCTGGGCAGCGAGATCGAGGGCGAGATCCGCAACATCACCGAGTTCGGCCTGTTCATCGGCGTCGGCCCGGATGTGGACGGCATGGTCCACCTCTCCGATCTGAGCTGGGACCTGTCGGGCGAGCAGGCGATCGCCAACTACAAGAAGGGCGATACGGTGAAGGCGAAGGTTCTCGACGTCGACGTCGAGAAGGAGCGCATTTCGCTGGGCATCAAGCAGCTCGAGGCCGATCCGGCCGCCGAGGTGCTGGACAACGTGAAGAAGGGCGACATCGTCACCTGCACCGTCACCAAGATCGAGACCAACGGGATCGAGGTGAAGGTCAACGACGTGCTGACCGGCTTCATCCGCCGTGCGGAACTGGCGCGTGACCGCCAGGATCAGCGCCCCGACAAGTTCGCCATCGGCGAGAAGGTCGATGCGAAGATCACCGCCGTGGACCGCGCTGCCCGCCGCCTCTCCCTGACCGTGAAGGGCAAGGAGATCGAGGAGGAGCGCGAGGCCGTGAAGGAGTACGGCACGGCCGACTCCGGCGCGTCGCTGGGCGACATCCTCGGCGCGGCGATCCGCCGCCGCCGCGAGATGGCCGGCGAGGAGTAGGAGTTTCCGCGCCGGCTTCGGCCGGCCGGACTCAAATGAGGGGCGCGCCCGGCTGGGTGCGCCCCTTTTTTGTTGTCGACTGTCCAGAAATGCGATCCATCATGACACCTTATGGGGATTACGCTTCGATCGTCCCAGTCTTCGGGAAAAATCAAGGATTGTTGTGATTAACAATAATCAAAGGCCATGAACCCATTGCAAACAAGACAAATTGGCTATTTATTGGACGTTAATCTTTTTAAAGAAACAAACAGACCATAAAATTCTTGGAAATTGCACGCTCTAGTGGTAATTCTTTGCACGCAAAAAGTGTGTGGGGAGACTTCGATGCGTATACTTCTGGTCGAAGACGACCGGTCCGCCGCGCGTGGCATCACTTTCCAATTGCAGCAGCACCGCATGGTCGTCGATGTCGCGGATTGCGGAGGAGAGGCCCTCGAGATGGGGCGCCTCTATGACTACGACGCCGTCGTGGTGGACCTCATGCTCCCCGACATGGAAGGCTACGAGGTGGTATCGAAGCTCCGCGCCTCGCGCGTCGAGGCGCCGGTCCTGATGCTGTCGGCCGTCTCCCGCACCCAGGCCAAGATCCACGGCCTCTCCGTCGGCGCCGACGACTATATGGCCGAGCCCTTTGACCCGGATGAGCTGGTGGCCCGCCTCCAGGCGATGATCCGGCGCTCCAAGGGCTTCAGCCGGCCCCGCATCCAGCTCGGCGCCCTTTCCCTCGACATCGGCGCCAAGGAGGTGGCGGTGCAGGGGCGCATGGTGCACCTGACGTGCAAGGAATACGCGATCCTGGAGCTGCTGCTGATGCGCCGGGGGACGGTCCTGTCCAAGGAGAATTTCCTCGACCACCTCTATGGCGGCCTGGACGAGCCGGACGGCAAGATCATCGACGTCTTCGTCTGCAAGCTGCGGAAGAAGCTGCAGGTCGCCGGCGCGGCCAATGTCATCGGCACGGTCTGGGGGCGCGGCTATATCATCCGCGACGGCAGCGGCCCCGCGACCTACCGCCCTTCGGTGGCCGAGATGCAGCTCGACGCCGTCTGAAACTCCTCGCTTCCGGCCGGTTCGGCGTCCGACAGATGGACGCCTTCCTTCCGCAGCCCGGCCTGGAGCTCGGCGATCGGCACGGCGCGGGAGGCGAGGTTGCGGTCCGCCGCGATCGCGGCCGCCAGCCCGGCCGCCTGGCCCGTGAGCCAGCATTGCGGGATCTCGCGCAGGAAGGAATGGCTGTTGGAGTCGCAGCTCAGATGCCGGCCCGGCGCCAGAAGCCCGTCCAGCCTCTCCGGCACCAGCGCGCCGTAGGGCACGGAGACGTTGGGAAATTTCGGTGCGAGGCTGGGCGAGACGCCGATCTCGTCCGCGCGCACCCGCCCATCCCAGTCCGATCGAAGCACGCTGCCGGCCCCGCGCAGGCGCCGCGCGTGGCGGATGCCGATCTGCGGGGCGGAAAGCATCATCCAGGCATTTCGGAAGCCCGGTGCCTCGGCGCGGTAATGCTCCAGGTGCTGCGCCATGAGCCGATGGCTCTGGATCTCCACCGCCGTCAGGTCGTCCACATCCACGGCCGAATAGCCGGAGAGGCGGGGCCCCAGGAACAGCGCCACGTCGTCACGCCAGGAAGCGAAGGCGCGCTCGAAGTAGCGGAAGCGCTCGCGGCCGCGCTGCATGAAAGCGCCGAAGGCCTCGGGCTCCTCGGCGCGCCAGCGCTGGTAGCGGGGCATGTTCACGCCGCCGAAAAGCCAGCTTGTGTTCATGCAGTGATGGATGTCGTTCTCGTCGATATCCGCGTCGAAGGCTGCGCCCGCGCGGGCGAAGAGGTCGCCATCGCCCGTCGCGTCCACCACGCAGGCGGCGCGGATGGCGCGGCGGCCCTGCTTCGATTCGAAGATAGCCCCGCGCACCGCGCCCTCCTCCATCAGCGGCTCGGCGCCCCAGGCGTGGAAGAGGATCTCGGCGCCCGATTCCAGCACCATCTCCATGGCGGCGAGCTTCATGACCTCCGGGTCGCAGGTCGGCGAATGGGTCACCACGCCATGGAAGGCGGCGGTGCGCAGCTGCCACCAGGCGGCGGTCGCGGCGTCGCGGCTGCCCCAGGCGGCGGGCGGCGGCCCAGCGATGGCGCCGGGAGGCAGGCGGCCTAAAAATTCCTCGGCGAAGCCGCGGATGACCTTGCGGCCGGACCAGTCGGTCATGCGGTCGATCCAGACCACGAGGCCACCAGTGGAAAGGCCGCCCAGATGGTTGTTCCGCTCCAGCAGGAGGGTCCGCGCGCCCCGGCGTCCCGCGGCCACCGCCGCCGCGACGCCGGCCGGGCCGCCGCCGACGACGAGCACGTCGCATTGCGCATGGATGGGAATTTCCCGCGCCGCCTCCGTCACGGTCTCGCCCGTCGGCGGTCGGCGGCGCGCATCGCCCGCGAAAGTCTCGCTGCGGAAGAAGAGGCGGCCGCCCTGGGCCTCGGAATTCGTTCCCATGCCGCCACAGATAGCCCGACTTGCGGCCGGTGCCAGCCTTTGGCAGACAGGTAGCGTGTTGCGGTTCCTGCCCTTGCTCCTGCTGATGGCCGGCTGCGCCGCCCAGCCTCAGGTCGCGGCCATTCCGCCCCCGCTGAGCTACCCGCCGGCGGCGCGCGAGCGCATGATCCGCCTGGCCGTGAACGAATGGCGCGACTGGGGCTGCGCCATCGGCGGCCTGCCGGGCCCGAGCCTCGCCGCCTGCGAGAATCCCGGCGTCGCCCGTTTGGAAAACGCCCCCGAGAACTTCCCCCGGGTCCTCGCCTATTGGCGCGCGGTTCCCAATGGCGAGGGCGCCATTCCCGCCAATCGCGGCCGCTACATCGCCGCCCTGCGCGGCGAGGCGACGTCGCCGGGCCTATGGGCCGAGCCCTACTGGTCCGCCGCCTTCATCTCCTGGGTGATGTCGGCGGCGGGCGTGGATGCGCCGGAATTCGCGCCCGACGCCTCGCACTCCCGCTATCTCGACCATCTGGACACGCTGGCCGCCGCCTGGCCCGGCCTCGCGCCCTTCCTGCCGCGCGACCCGTTGGCCTATGCGCCCCAGGCCGGGGACCTCGTCTGCCGCGACCGCTCGCGCCGGCCCCTCGCTTCCTGGTCCGAGCGGGCGCGGGAGCGCGGGCAGTTCCGCCCCATGCATTGCGACATCGTCGTCGCGGCGGGGCCGGGCGTCGTCGAGGCAGTGGGCGGCAACGTCTCCGACAGCGTGACGCTCACGCGCCTGCAGACGGACGAGGCCGGTCGGCTGGTGCCGGGCGAGTTCCGTGCCATCGTGGTGATGGAAAACCGTCTCGGCCGCACACCCCCCTGGTCCGTGGAGCCCCGTTCATGACCGATCTCTTCAGCCCGCTGACGCTGCGCGGCGTCACGCTCCGCAACCGCATCGGCGTCTCGCCCATGTGTATGTACTCCTGTGCGGCGGACGGGCTGCCGACGGACTGGCACATGGCGCATCTCGTCTCCCGCGCGGTGGCGGGGCCGGGCATGACCATGGTCGAGGCCTCGGCCGTCGTGCCGGAGGGCCGGATCACGCCGCAGGATGTGGGCATCTGGAGCGACGCGCATACCGCCCCGCATGCCCGCCTGGCCGGTGCCATCGCCGCCATGGGCTCCGTGCCGGCCATCCAGATCGCGCATGCGGGCCGGAAGGCCAGCCGGTCGCGGCCCTGGGAGGCGCCCGCCCCGGCGGAAGGCGGCTGGCAGACCCTCGGCCCGAGCGCCGCCGCCTTCGGCGACTTCCTGCCGCCCCAGGCGCTGAGCGAGGCCGAGATCGAGGCGACCATCCAGGCCTTCGTCGCGGCGGCCCGGCGCTCGGTGCAGGCGGGCTACCGCCTGATCGAGATCCATGGCGCGCATGGCTATCTGATCCACCAGTTCCTCTCCCCCCTCTCCAATCAGCGCAATGACGGCTGGGGCGGCGATTTCGACGGCCGCACCCGGCTGGCGCGCGAGGTGGTGAAGGCCGTCCGCGCCGCCATCCCCGACGAGCTGGCGCTGTCCATCCGCATCTCCCACACCGATTGGGTCGAGGGCGGCTGGAATACGGAGGAGAGCGTGCGCCTCTCCCAGCTGGTGAAGGAGCTCGGCGTCGACATCGTCGATGTGAGCTCGGGCGGCCTGGATGCGGGGCAGAAGATTCCGATGGGCCCGGGCTACCAGGTGCCGGGCGCGGCGGCGGTGAAGTCCGGCGCGGCGGTCCCGGTCATGGCCGTCGGTCTCATCACGGAGCCGGCCCAGGCGCAGGAGATCCTCGACGAGGGCAAGGCGGACCTCATCCTGCTCGCGCGCGCCTTCCTGCGTGACCCCTATTGGACGCTGAATGCCGCCGTGGCGCTGGGCCGGACGGAGGCGCTGGCCATCCCACCGCAATACGACCGCAGCTGGAGCAGCCCCGCGCGGCTGACGCTGGAGCGCCGGATCGCCGATCCGCTGCCGCCGCTCTAGGCGGCGGGCCCGCGCGCGGCATCCCGGCCATGGAAGCGGTGGATCTCGCGCTGGTGCTGGCCATAGACGTCTCGGCCAGCGTCGATTTCGACGAATTCGCGCTGATGGTGAACGGGCTGGGCCGGGCCTTCCTCGACCCGGACGTGATCGCCGCCGCGACGGGCGGGCCGCGCGGCGCCGTGGCGGTCGCCGCGCTCTTCTGGTCCGACGGGCAGGAGGTCGCGCTGCCCTGGCAGCGGATCGCGACGGCGGCCGAAGGCGCGGTGGTGGCCGAGGCGCTCGAGGCCGCGCCCCGCCTTCCGCGTCCTGGGGCGACCGCCCTGGGCGAGGGGCTGGTGGCCGCCCTCCGCCTGCTGGCGCAATGCCCCGCCGATGCGACGCGGCTGATCGTGGACGTCTCGGGCGACGGCGCCAGCAACCGCGGGCGCCCGCCGGGGCCGATCCGCGACGTGGCGGTGGCGGGCGGGGCCACGATCAACGGCCTCGCCGTGCTGAACGAGGAGCCGGACCTGCTGGAGCATTACCGCACGGAGGTGATGGGCGGGCCGGGCGCCTTCGTCATGGACTGCGCGGATTACGCCGACTTCGCCGAGGCCATCGGCCGGAAGCTGGTGCGCGAGATGCGCGGCACGATCGGGACGGTCTGACGGCCCGGGCCGCGGCTCTCAGCCCAGCCGCTTCTCGGCCTCGATGGTCTCCCGCACGGCGTCACGCGCCATCATGCGGGCGTAATGGGCCTCGAGCGCGGGGAAGGTGCCGGCCGGCTGGTCCAGCCAGTCCCGCACGCGCCAGTAGAGGCGGAAGAGGTGGATGTCGGCGACGGAATAGGCGCCGACGCACCATTCGCGCCCCGCCAGCTTCCGCTCCACGACGTGGTAGATCTCCAGCGAGTGCTCCAGGCCCTGGCGCCGCGCCGGATGGACGGTGGAGGCGCAGAAGGACATCCAGGAGACGACCTGCGCCTGCTCCTCGATGTCCTCGGGCAGCAGCTTCGCCTCGGGGAAGCGGCGCCCCAGGTAGAAGAGGATGCCGGCCACCTCGGTGAGGGGGCGCCCGTCGACGATCAGCGTCGGGACCTTGCCGAGCGGGTTGATGGCGAGGAATTCCGGCGTCCGCGTCTCGCCCCGGTCGAAGGAGAGCGAGGCCGTGGTGAACTCGGCGCCGACCTCGCGCAGGGCGATATGCGCGGCCATGGAGCTCGAGCCGGGGGAGAGATAGAGCTTCATTCGGTCATGCGTCCGTTCGGATGGAAGAAGCCCGGGCCAGGCGACCCCAGCGGTCGTAATCGGCGGTCATCAGCCGGGCGAGCTCCTCGGGCGTGCCGCCGCCGGGCTCGTCGCCCCGGCCCGTGAGATGGGCGCGCAGCCCCGCCTCGGCCACGGCGGCGTTCAGCGCCGCATTGAGGCGCACGATCATGGGCGCGGCGGTCCGGCGCGGCGCGAAGAGGCCGATCCAGGCGTAGAAGGCGAGATCCGGCAGGCCCTGCTCCTGCGCGGTCGCGATCTCGGTCAAAGCAGGGCAGCGGGCGAGGCCCGTCGTCAGCAGCCCCGACGCCTTGGCCCGACGCAGCGCCGGCATGACGGCCGAGGCGTTGTCGAAGAGAAGCTTGGTGCGCCCGCCCAGGAGGTCCTGCAGGGCGGCGGCCGATCCGCGGCTGGGCGTATGCGCCATCGCCGGCCGGCCGAGCTGCTGGCGCAGCATCTCCATGGCGAGGTGCGCCAGGCTGCCCGCGCCGGGCGAGCCATAGGCGAGCGGCTCCCGCCGCCCGGCCAGATAGGCCTTCAGCCCGGCCAGGTCGCGGAGGCCGAGCGCCGGATCGGCGCAAAGCACCAGCGCCGACCGGCCGGCCAGGCCCACGGGGGCCAGCTCGCGCGGGTCGAGCGTCATGCCCTCGACCGTGTGGGGATTGATGGTCATCGGCCCGACGCTGCCGAGCAGCAGCGTGTAGCCGTCCGGCTTGGCGGACATCACCGCTTCGGTGCCGAGGTTCCCGGCCTCGCCCGCGCGGTTGTCGATCTCGACGGGGACGCCCAGCGCCGCCTGCAGGCCGGGAAGCAGCAGCCGGCATGCGATATCCGTCCGGCCGCCCTGGGGGAAGCCGACCACGATCGTGACCGGGCGGGCTGGATTCCAGACGCCCTGGGCGAGGGCCGGCGTCGCGCAGGCCCCACTGGCAAGCGCGAGAAAAGAGCGGCGGGGGATCGCGCTCATGGGACCTTTTCCTCCCGGGTCAACCTATCGTAGCGGACGATTTTTACAGCGCCAAGGAGCGCATGCCGTGCCTCAAGAGGCGGCAAAAGCCGCTTTTGATAGGGCATCCTTATAAGGGCCGTGCCGGCCATGCTGTAAGGATGCCCCCTCTTTCATGGCGGATTTATGAGGAAGGGCCAGCGGGCCGCGATTGCATAATGGACAGGATGGCTTACGCAATAAGCGGGAAATGACGATCCAAGACGTGACGGCCTGTTGCAGTGCGGCGCAAAATCGCTGAAATTCCGGCGCGACTGCTCAGGTAATGAGCGATGATTCGTCAGGAATCCGCGTGGTGTTCGCCGAGCACGAATTGGAAGCTGTCTAAAATTCCGGCAAGCAAAAAAGGTTGGAGATAACGCTTGACAAATTTTGATGAAAAGCTGGGGCCAATATTCGCGGATATTCTCCACAGGAATCCTGGGGAAGACGAATTTCATCAGGCGGCCCGCGAGGTCTTTGAAAGCCTTGGCCGTGTCGTCGCCAAGAAGCCTTCCTACCTCAACGATGCTCTGCTCGAGCGCATCTGCGAGCCGGAGCGGCAGATCATCTTCCGCGTGCCCTGGACCGACGATAAGGGCCAGACGCATGTGAACCGCGGCTTCCGCGTCCAGTTCAACTCGGCGCTCGGCCCCTACAAGGGCGGGCTGCGCTTCCACCCTTCCGTGAATCTCGGGATCATCAAGTTCCTGGGCTTCGAGCAGATGTTCAAGAACGCGCTGACCGGCATGCCGATCGGCGGCGGCAAGGGCGGCTCCGACTTCGATCCGAAGGGCCGGTCCGAAGCCGAGATCATGCGCTTCTGCCAGTCCTTCATGACCGAGCTGTACCGCCACCTGGGCGAGTACACGGACGTGCCGGCCGGCGACATGGGCGTGGGCGGCCGCGAGCTCGGCTATATGTTCGGCCAGTACAAGCGCATCACCAACCGCTACGAGGCGGGCGTGCTCACCGGCAAGGGCGTGGGCTGGGGCGGCTCGCTGGTCCGCACCGAGGCGACGGGCTACGGCGCCACCTACTTCATGCAGGAGATGCTGGCCACGCGCCGCCAGGGCATCGAGGGCAAGCGGGTCGTGGTGTCGGGTTCCGGCAACGTCGCGATCTACACGGTCGAGAAGATCCATGAGCTCGGCGGCAAGGTCATCGCGATGTCCGATTCCGGCGGCTACATCGTCGACGAGGCCGGCATCGACCTCGACCTGATCAAGGACATCAAGGAGAACCGCCGCAAGCGGATCTCGCAATACGCGATCGAGCGCAGCTCCGCCCATCACTACAGCGAAGGCTCGATCTGGTCGGTGCCCTGCGACATCGCCATGCCCTCCGCCACCCAGAACGAGCTGACGGGACGCGACGCGGAAGTGCTGGTGCGCAACGGCGTGATCGCGGTCGCCGAGGGCGCGAACATGCCCTCGACGCCGGAAGCGGTGCGCGTATTCCAGGAGGGCAAGGTGCTCTTCGGCCCGGGCAAGGCGGCCAATGCCGGCGGCGTGGCCACCAGCGCCCTGGAGATGCAGCAGAACGCCTCGCGCGATTCCTGGACCTTCGAGGCGACCGAGAAGCGCCTCGCGGACATCATGCGCGACATCCACCGTTCCTGCGCCGAGACCGCCAAGGAATACGGCGCGGCGGACAACTACGTGCTGGGCGCGAACATCGTGGGCTTCAGCCGCGTTGCCGACGCCATGCGTTCGCACGGCGTGATCTGACGCAAAGGATCGGGGCCGGGCGCAGGCCTGGCCCCGATCGGACTTTCCGCCTTCCCGCCGCCGCTTCCGCTCAGAAGGCCAGGCGCGCGCGGAAGGCGAAGAGATGCACCGGCCCGCGATCGGCATTGAAGGCCGGATTCACCGCGAGCTGGTAGTTGACCGCGAGATTGACCCCCGGAGCCACGCGGGCGTCGTAATACACCTCCGAGGCCACTTCCGGCCGATAGCGCAGCGCGCCGTCCCCGGTGATGAAGCCGATGCCGCCCTGCTCCAGGTACTGGCGCCGCCCGGCCGAGATCCAGCCGATATTGGCGCCAAGTCCTACCGTGTCGTTCGGCCGGTTCCAGCGCAGGCCGCGCAGGGACAGGCCGCCGGAGACCGCGCGGTCCATCTCGGTGAACATCCAGTTCTGCGTGCGCCCGTCATTCCAGGAGAGGCGCGCGAAGACGCCGAGGTCGTCGGTCAGCTCCTGGTCCCAGCTCAGGTTGACGTTGTGCTTCAGGCGGTAGCCGGTGGGATTCTGCTCGAAGGTATCGAAGCCGTTGCGGAAGATCTCGCCCCAGCTGGACTGCCGGGAGCGGGAGGCGCCGTAGGTGAGGCGGAGCGCGCCCGACCGCCCGTTCACGGTGTAGAAGCGATCCACCTGCGCGAGGGCCTGCCAGGCGCGTGTGACGGCGGGATCGAGAAAGAGGCCGTTGACCCGGCGCGCGACCTGGAAGGCGCCGGCGCGCAGGCCCCAGCTCCCATTCTCCCATTCGATGGCCACGCCCGGCGTCCATCCCCGCGCATCGGCCGCGTAGTCGAAGGCGCCCCCGCCCACCAGGGCCCAGTTGAGGAATTGCGTGCGCGGATCATGGGCGTAGCGGTTGTCGTCGAAGATGTCCCAGACGCTCATCTTGCCCGCGGTGATGGTGATGCGCTCGCGCGGCAGCGGCGCGTTGAAGCGCAGCGGGTCGTCATTCGGCACGGTATCGGCCGAGAGCCCGATGGTCTGCCGGAACAGGATGCGCGGCGTATAGATGTAGGGCTCCGTCGAGCCCAGGCGGAAGGCCTCGTTGTTCGGGAAGGCCGCGATGCCGGTGGCGTTGGAGAGGCCGAAGCCCCGCGTGACCGAGGCGTTCACCAGCACCTCCGCGCCCGCCCACAACCGGCGGCCGAGCACGAGATCCGACGAGAAGGTATTGGCGGCCTGCGCCGCAGGACGCAGCGAGCCGGCCGCGCGATAGGGCGAACGGAAGGAAGGGTGGCCCTGGATGACGAAGGTGGCCTGGCCGCGCACCAGCCAGCCCTCGCTCTCCATCTGGTCCTGCCATGCGGCAAGGCTCGGGAACAGCGCCGCCTCCGCCGGAGCAGGAGGGGCGGAGAGCTGTGCCTCTTCACCCGCGATCCGTGCAGAAAGCGGCGGCGTCTGTGCCATGGCACAGAGCGGGGCAACCAGCGCGATCGCCAGGGCGATAGCCGCCGCGGAACGGGCGGCGGGGCGGAAATTCGTTGAGGTCATGGTCGAGTCTCAGTGATCGGCCACGGGCATCTTGCGCGCCCGGGCCTGCGAAAGGGGAGATTGAGGTGTGGGGACGGGTGGCCGTTCGGCCGGTCTGCCGGCGCGGCGGAGGGCGCCCGCCGGCCCTGTCCCGCTGCCACGCTTCGTGGCCGGGGAGGCAAGAGCTCAGCGCTGGAGCCATGGCCGTGCCGCCAAGGAGCGGCGCTGTCCGCGTGAGGTTCATGCGGAAGGGGAAGGCTTCGACACGGCGTGCCGCGGCGTCCTGCCGGGGCCGCCCGATGACAGGGGAGATCATGTTCTGCGTTCCGTCGGCGAGCGCCCCTTCCATCGGCGGGGGGCGGAATCCGACGGCGCAGCCGTCAGGGCCTGCCTGACGCTGTTCGCGCGGGTTCCGCCCGCCTTCCGGGGGGTGTCACCTGATGATCAGTGAAGGGGATGAGCCAAACCCCACCGGTGCGCGAAAGGAACGCACCGGTGGGGCGACTGGAGGGGTCGTCCATGGTGTTTCCTCGCTCAGGGGGTGCCGCGTGCGGCGACGGCTCGATACAGGCGGGTCATGACGACACCCGCCCAGGAAGCCGCCGGCGGCGGCGCCTCCGCTTCGGCGGGCCACGTCATGACCGGCCGGCCCGTCAGCTGATCCTGGGAGCAGGAGGCGTCGAGGCGCGGGCAGACTTCGCGGTTGCCGCGTGCTGTGTCGGAAGGAAAGTTGTTCATCGTGCATCTCCGCAGCCGCCCCTTGGGCTGCGGCGGAGACGTCACGGGTCAGGCGTGGAGTTGCGCCATCCGGGACACTCGGCGCCGCTGCGCCGGGGAGCCTGCATTGTTATGCCGGGGCACCACGACCCCCGACCTGCAGACGGCGGGGAGCGCGGTGCCACGACTAGGGTGGCAGTCCATCGCTTGTTCCTCATGTGGCCGCGGGCAACCGAGTGCCCTGACCAGGGCGGATGAAATCACGAGCCAGATCAATGGTCAAGAATGATTTTCCGCTCGCACGGAATGCTCGGTAAATTCCAGGAAGATGGGATAAAATCAGGACCGCGGTCCAGTCGCCGAAGCTGCCTTTGGGCAGCAGTATTATCGCCAGAAGCGTAAAAGCTCCTTGCGATACTCTTCCGATTTTCCGGGGATGAAGTTTTTACTGCGGAATGTTCCGCCGAGCGGCCGTGCCTTGTGCACGGGGCTGGCAAGGATTGGCAGATCCGTCGCGGCCACTCCATCCCTTACGGCTTGACCGGAAGGCGATGCCTGCCGGTCAAACCTTCGGGATTCAGGCTTACTTCGCTTCCATCCGCCCGTGGCAGTGCTTGTACTTCTTGCCCGAGCCGCAGGGGCAGGGCGCGTTGCGCGGCGTGGCGCTCCAGGTCGAGGGAGCCTCCGGATCGACCTCGGGCGCGAGCAGCCGGGTCCCGCCCTGGGCCGCGGCGCCATAGCCCGGGCCCTGCGGCTCCATCGCATAGTCGTCGGGCGGCAGCTCCGCATGGCGCATGTCGGTGACGCGGATGGGCTCGGGCTGGGGCACCGGCGCGTTGGGCTGCAGCTCGATGCGCAGGAGGAGCGAGGTGGTGCGCTCGCGCAGATCCTCCAGCATGTTGTTGAACAGCGCGAAGGCCTCGCGCTTGTACTCGTTCAGCGGGTCGCGCTGGCCATAGGCGCGCAGGCCGATGCCCTGGCGCAGATGGTCGAGCTGAAGGAGGTGCTCCTTCCAGACCTGGTCGAAGATCTGCAGAAGCAGCGACTTCTCGACCATCCGCATGAAGTCCGGACCCAGGTTGGCGGCCTTCGTGGCGGCGGCCTGGTCGGCCGCGGCCGTGATCCGCTCATGGATCTCGGTCTCGTCGATGCCCTCTTCCTTGCCCCAGGCGATGACCGGCAAGTCGAGGCCGAGCACGTCCTGCACGCGCTTCTCGAGGCCGGGCAGGTCCCATTGCTCGGGATAGGCATTCTCTGGGATCGCGTGCTCGACCATGCCCTTGATGGTCTCGCGGCGCATGTCGAGGATCGTCTCGGAGAGGTCCTCGGTGTCCATGAAGGCGCGGCGCTGCGCATAGACCTCGCGCCGCTGGTCGTTCATGACGTCGTCGTATTTGAGCAGATTCTTGCGCGTGTCGAAGTTGCGCGCCTCGACCTTCTTCTGGGCCTTCTCCAGCGCCTTGTTGATCCAAGGATGGATGATGGCCTCGCCTTCCTTGAGGCCGAGTTTGGTGAGCATACCGCCCATCCGCTCGGACCCGAAGATGCGCATCAGGTCGTCTTCCAGCGAGAGGAAGAAGCGGCTGCCGCCGGGGTCGCCCTGGCGGCCGGAGCGGCCGCGCAGCTGATTGTCGATGCGGCGGCTCTCATGCCGCTCCGTGCCGATCACGAAGAGGCCGCCGGCCGCCTTCGCGATGGGCTTCGCGATCTCGACCTCGCGCTTATGGCGGGCGAAGGCCTCCTGGTAGTCCTCGCCATGGCCTTCCGGCACCTCGGCGCGGGCCAGCATGTCGGCATTGCCGCCGAGCTGGATGTCCGTGCCGCGGCCGGCCATGTTGGTGGCGATGGTGACGGCGCCTGGCCGGCCGGCCTGGGCGACGATGCCGGCCTCCTGCTCGTGGTAGCGCGCATTCAGCACCTGGTGCGGAATCTTCTTCTTCGTCAGCAGCGTGGAGAGGAGCTCGGACTTCTCGATGCTCGTGGTGCCGACGAGGCAGGGCTGGTTGCGCTCGCGGCATTCGGCCACGAGCTTGGCCACCGCCTCGTACTTCTCGAGCGCGGTGCGATAGACCTCGTCATCCTGGTCCAGACGCGCGACTGGGACGTTGGTCGGGATCTCGACCACTTCCAGCTTGTAGATCTCGGCGAATTCGTCCGCCTCGGTGGAGGCCGTGCCGGTCATGCCGGAGAGCTTGGGATAGAGGCGGAAGTAGTTCTGGAAGGTGATGCTCGCCAGCGTCTGGTTCTCGGGCTGGACGGTGACGTGCTCCTTGGCCTCCAGCGCCTGGTGCAGGCCGTCGGAATAGCGCCGGCCTTCCATCATGCGGCCCGTGAACTCGTCGATGATCACGATCTTGTCGTTGCGGACGACGTATTCGACGTCGCGCTTGAACAGCACATGGGCGCGCAGGGACTGGTTCACGTGGTGGACCACGGAGACGTTATGGGCGTCGTAGAGGTTGCCCTCGGTCAGGACGCCGCCCTCCGTCAGCAGGCGCTCGATATCCTCGCCGCCCTTCTCGGTCATGGCGACGGTGCGCTGCTTCTCGTCCTTCTCGAAGCGCTCCGTGTCCTTCACGAACTCCACCATCACGGTGTCCACGCGGCGGTAGAGGTCGGAGGTGTCGTCGGTCGGGCCGGAGATGATGAGCGGGGTGCGGGCCTCGTCCACCAGGATCGAGTCCACCTCGTCGACGATGGCATAGGCGAAGGGCCGCTGGACCATCTCGTCCAGTCGGTACTTCATGTTGTCGCGCAGGTAGTCGAAGCCGTACTCGTTATTGGTGCCGTAGGTGATGTCGCAGGCATAGGCCTCGCGGCGCTGGTCGTCGCTGAGCCCCTGCACGATCACGCCGGTGGTGAGGCCGAGGAAGCCATAGACCTGGCTCATCCACTCGCTGTCGCGGGTGGCCAGGTAGTCGTTCACGGTGACGACATGGACGCCCTTGGCCGGCAGGGCATTCAGGTAGACGGGCAGGGTGGCGACCAGGGTCTTGCCCTCGCCGGTCTTCATCTCGGCGATCTTGCCGTCGTTGAGGACCATGCCGCCGATCATCTGCACGTCGAAATGACGCATGCCCATGACGCGCTTGGCGGCCTCGCGGACCGTGGCGAAGGCCTCCTCCAGGACGTCGTCCAGCTCCTCGCCCGAGGCGAGGCGCGCACGGAACTCGGCGGTCTTGCCCTTGAGCTCCTCGTCGGAGAGGGCGGCGAGCTTGGGCTCGAAGGCCGCGATGGCAGGGATTCGCGACTCGTACCGCTTCAGGGAGCGCTGGTTCGAAGAACCGAAGATGGCACGGGCAATACGGGCGAACATGGGTGGCAGGACTCTCCGGGCGCCGCGCGCCGAGCGCACGGATAGGGGGCGGGAGACAGGTAGGCGCGGCATGCCCCCCGGTCAACGTGTTGCGTCAACACGCCAGGGGAGCGCCCTCTGTAACCGCCATCGGCGGCGCGGGTTGTGGGCCAGCATGGC
This sequence comes from Roseococcus pinisoli, assembly GCF_018413645.1. Lineage (GTDB taxonomy): Bacteria > Pseudomonadota > Alphaproteobacteria > Acetobacterales > Acetobacteraceae > Roseococcus > Roseococcus pinisoli. The sequence continues at coordinate 735,473 of NZ_JAHCDA010000001.1, read as the reverse complement.
ATCCGCCATTGTCCGCGCAACAAATGGACCCCGCCCCATGATCCGCACCCCCTTTGCCGCCTTCCTGCTCGCGACTGTCGCTTTCGGGATTGCCCCGGGGGTGCGAGCGCAGACAGCGGCTCCCACGGCGCCGGCCGCGGCCCCCTCGACCCCCGCCCCCGCCGCGACTCCTGCCCCCGCTGCCACCCCCGCCCCGGCGGATACCACCGCGGCGGCCGCGCCCGAGGACCGCAACCCGGTGCTCGCCCGCGTCAACGGCGAAGAGATCCGGCTGGATGAGGTGATCGCCACGGCGGCCGAGGCCATGCCGCCCGAGCTTCGCCAGGTCCCGCCGCACCTGCTGCGCTCCATGCTGCCGCCGCAGGTCTTCCAGCAGCTGGTCGACCGGGCGGTGACCGATCGCGTCATGGTGCAGGCCGCCCGCGCTGCCCGCCTGGATCAGGATCCGGAGATCCGCCGGCGCCTCCGCCTCGCGGAGGATGCGGAGCTGCGCGACCAGATGCTCCGGCGCGAGGTCCTGCCCCGGGTGACCGACGAGGCCATCCGCGCCCGCTACGAGCGGGACGCCGCGAACCGCGCGCCGGAGGAAGAGGTTCACGCCCGCCATATCCTGGTGCCGAACGAGGCCGATGCCCGGGCCATCCTCGCCGAGATCCAGCGCGGCGCGAGCTTCGAGGAGGTGGCCCGCCGCCGCTCGACGGATCCGGCCGCCCGTAACGGCGGCGACCTCGGCTTCTTCCGCCGGGGGGACATGGTGCCGGAATTCGCCACCGCTGCCTTCGCGCTCCAGCCCGGTCAGGTCAGCCCGAACCCGGTCCGCACCCAGTTCGGCTGGCATGTGATCAAGGTGGAGGAGCGTCGCTCCTCGCGCGGGCCGAGCTTCGAGGAGAGCCGCGACACGCTGCGCCAGACCATGATCGAGGAGGAGGTGCAGGCCGCCATCCAGCGCGTCAGGGCCGGGGCGCAGATCGAGCTGGTCGACCCGCCGGCCGCCGCGACGCCCACCCCCGCGCCGAACACCCCGCCGGCCATCCAGGCCGAGCCGCCGCCGCCGGCCGCCCCGGCGGGCCGGGGCCAGCCCCGGAGGTGAAGGTCCTCGCGATCTGCGGCAGCCTGCGCCGGGGAAGCTACAACCGTAGCCTCCTCCGGACCACGGCCGCCCTCGCGCCGGCCGGGATGGAGGTCGAGGTCGTGGGCATCGAGGGGGTCCCCCTCTTCGACGAGGACCTCGAGAAGCAGGGCGCGCCCGAGGCCGTGGCCAATCTGCGCCGCAAGGGCAAGGCGGCCGACGGCCTCCTCTTCGGCTGCCCGGAGTATAATTACGGCATCGCCGGGCCGCTGAAGAATGCCTTCGACTGGCTGTCGCGCCCCGATGGCGAGCCGCGGACGCCCTTCGTCGGCCGGCCGGTCGCCCTTCTCGGCGCCTCGATGAGCCTGATCGGCACGGCGCGGGCGCAGCTGCAGCTCCGCCAGTCGCTCCAGGGCACCGGCGCGCTGACCATGCCTTCGCCGGAGGTCTTCGTGATCCGCGCGCAGGACAAGTTCGATGCCGAGGGCACGCTCACTGACCAGCCGACGCGCGACGCGGTGGCCAGGTTGATGGCGGCCTTCGGAAACTGGATCGCCAAGCTGAAGGGTTAAGAGAGACCTGATATGAGCACGCAAGTTTCGCCCCTGGCACTTCCGCTGCCGGAGATGCCGTCGATCGCCGGTGCCGAATGCGCCAGCGTGGCCGCCGGCATCCGCTACAAGAAGCGCGAGGACATGACCGTCTTCCGCTTCGCGGCCGGCACGACGGTCGCGGGCGTCTTCACGCTGAACAAGTGCCCCGGCGCGCCGGTGGACTGGTGCCGCGCGGCGCTCAAGGGCGGCAAGGCCCGGGCGCTGGTGGTGAATGCCGGCAACAGCAACGTCTTCACCGGGCGCGCCGGCCGCGAGACCTGCGAGCGCACGGCCGCCGAGACGGCGCAGCTGCTGGGCTGCAAGCCGAAGGAGGTCTTCATCGCCTCCACCGGCGTGATCGGCGAGCGCCTGCCGACGGACGTGCTCCTGGCCGCGCTGCCGGGCGCCGTGGGCAAGCTGGAGGCCGATTCCTGGCAGTCCGCCGCCAAGGCCATCATGACCACCGACACCTTCCCCAAGGGCGCGACCCGCACGGCGAAGATCGGCGAGACCGTGGTGACGATCTGCGGCATCGCCAAGGGCAGCGGCATGGTGGCGCCCGACATGGCGACCATGCTCTCCTTCATCGCGACCGACGCGAAGATCCCGGCCCCCGTCCTGCAGAAGCTGCTGTCGAAGGGCTCCGCGAAGACCTTCAACTGCATCACGGTGGACAGCGACACCTCCACCTCCGACACGGTGCTCCTCTTCGCGACGGGCCAAGTGAAGCACCCGCGCGTCCCCGCCGAGGGCGGCGCCATCCTGAAGGACTTCGCCCGCGCGCTGGACGAGGTGCTGCACGAGCTGGCGCTGATGGTCGCGCGCGACGGTGAGGGCGCCCAGAAGCTGATCACCATCGACGTGACGGGCGCGGTCAGCGCGAAGTCGGCGCATCGCATCGCCATGGCCATCGCCAATTCGCCGCTGGTGAAGACGGCGATCGCGGGCGAGGACGCGAATTGGGGCCGCATCGTCATGGCCGTCGGCAAGGCCGGCGAGCCGGCGGATCGCGACAAGCTCTCGGTGGCGGTGGGCGGCACCTGGATGGCGCGCGACGGCGGCGTGATCCCCGATTACGACGAGGCGCCCGTCGTCGCGCACATGAAGGGGCGCGAGGTCGAGATCACGGTCGATATCGGCCTCGGCCGCGGCAAGGCCCGCGTCTGGACCTGCGACCTCACGCATGGATACATCGACATCAATGGCAGCTACCGGAGCTAGCCTTCCCATCGTCACGGCGCGGCTGCTGCTGCGCCGTCTCGTGGCGGAGGACGCGGCCGCGGTGACGCGGCTGGTCAACGATTATTCGGTCGCGGGCAATCTCGCCCGCGTGCCCTTCCCCTATCGCGAGCAGCTCGCGCAGGAATGGATCGCCTCGGCCGGCGCGCAGATCGATTCGAAGGACGCCTATCACCTCGCCATCACGCGGGACGGCGCCCTGGTCGGCTGCATCGGCCTCACGCTGCGGCGCAACGCCCTGCCCGAGATCGGCTACTGGATCGGCCGGAAGTTCTGGGGCCAGGGCCTGGCGCGCGAGGCGGCGGCCGCCCTGCTGGACTGGGCGCAGACGGAGCTCGGCCTCGTCGAGGTCGAGGCGGACGTGCTCACCGACAACCTGGCCTCGCAGGCCGTGCTGCGGCACCTCGGCTTCGTCGAGAGCGGGTCGGGCGTGCAGCAGTTCCTCTCGCGCAACCGCAAGATGCCGGTGCTCATGTTCCGGCGCGTCGCCGAACCGCCGAAGCCCCCCGCGCCCAAGCCTGTCCTCCTCGTCGTCGCCTGCGCGCTGGTGGACAGCGACGGCCGCATCCTCCTGGCGCAGCGCCCGAAGGGAAAGCAGCTGGAGGGGCTCTGGGAGTTCCCGGGCGGCAAGCTGAACGACGGCGAGACGCCGGAGGCGGCGCTGATCCGTGAATTGCGGGAGGAGCTCTCCATCGAGACGCAGGAATCCTGCCTCTCGCCGCTCTTCTTCGCCAGCCATGCCTACGAGAAGTTCCACCTGCTGATGCCGCTCTACATCTGCCGCAAGTGGCAGGGGCGCGTGACCTCGGCGGAGGGGCAGGCGCTGGCCTGGGTGCGGCCGGAAAAGCTGGCCGACTACCCCATGCCGCCCGCCGACGTTCCGCTGGTCGCGCTGCTGCGCGATTTCCTGTGACGGATGGTCGGGCCGCGGAAACACGATTAGGTTTTCCGGCAAGGCGCCAGCGAGTGGCGCGCGAAAGAGGATGGCCATGAATCCCACCGCCTGCCTGCTCATCATCGGCAACGAGGTGCTCTCCGGCCGCACGCGGGACGCCAACCTGCAGTTCCTCGCGACCCGGCTGGGCGAGATGGGCATCCCGCTGCGCGAGGTGCGCGTCATCCCCGACGTCGTCGAGACGATCGTAGGCACCGTCAACGAGGTGCGGAAGAAGTTCGACCACGTCTTCACCACGGGCGGCATCGGCCCCACGCATGACGACATCACCAGCGAATGCGTGGCCCAGGCCTTCGGTGTGCCCTGGGTCGTCCATGAGGAGACGCGCGCGCTGATGGCGGCCGATTATGCGCGCCGCGACCCGCCGGTGGAGATGAACGCGGCCCGCCTGCGCATGGCGACGCTGCCGCTGGGCGCCGTGCCCATCCGCTGCGCCATGACCACCGCGCCCGGCTTCTCGATGGAGAATGTGCACGTCATGGCCGGCGTGCCGCGCATCATGCAGTCGATGTTCGATGCGCTGGCGCCCTCGCTGCAGGGCGGCGTACCGGTCGTCTCCCGCGCCGTGCACGCGATCGGCGTCTTCGAGGGGAATATCGCGGAGGGGCTGGCGGCGATCCAGCAGCGTTATCCCGCGCTGGATATCGGCAGCTACCCCTTCTACCGCCAGCACAGCAGCGGCGCGGGCTTCCTGGGCGGCGGCGTGGCGCTGGTCTCGAAGGGCGTCTCGCTGTCGGACGTGGAGGCCGCGACGGCCGAGATCACCGCCCTGCTGGTGGGCATGGGCGCGAGCCCCGTGCAGGGCGAGCCTGGAGCCTAGAGCATCGCCCGATCAGACGGCACCGTCTGATCGGGTAAAGATGCTCGAAAGACAAAGGGCCGGAGCGTTTGCCGTGAGCCTTCGCGAACGGGAAATGCTCTAGGCCGAGGCGCCGCCTTCGCGGCGGGGCTGCCGGGCGCTCCGCTTTTCCGGCACGTCGATCCGGGCGAGGCGCACCGCCGTCTGCCCCGGCGGCGCCAGCAGCATCGGCATCACCATCAGGCAATCGGCGTGCGGCGTGCGGATTTCCTCCGTGCCGTCCCGGGCGATCAGCGTCCCGGCCTCGGGGATGATCGCGCCGCCACGCCAGGGCTGGACGAAGGTGAAGTCCTTTCCCCGCACCGTCACGCTCTGCGTCACCCGTGCGACGCGCGGCGCCGGCAGGGGTAGAAGCGCGCCGGGCACGACGCCGGTGACGGAGAGCAGCCGCCGCGCGGCCTTCTCCATGCGCACCACCGTCTCCGGCTCCCAGTGCCAGCCGGCCTCCAGGATGAGGCTCCGCCCGCCCCGCGCCGCCACGTGATCGATGAGGCGCTGCCCGGCCTTGTGCCCCTGGTCGGCGACGACCAGCGGCGGCTCGCCGAGCGAAACCCCCAGCGGGATGGAGGCCTCCGAGGTGCCGGCCAGGAACAGCGGGTCCGATGGCCAGAGCATGGAGTGCAGGTCCAGCACCACATCCGCCGAATCGAGCACCGGACGCAGGGCGCGGGCCCGGCGGATCTCGCTCGACCGGCGCGGTCCCTCGAGGGTCTCAGGGTCCCAGATGCGGTTCAGGTCCTCCTCCAGGAAGCGCGACGAGGTCGGGTCGTCGGGCTCGAAGCGCGAGAAGGCGTCGAGATTGGCGAAGATCAGCGTCAGCCGGCCCCGCGAGGGGCGAAGCCCTTCCTGCAGCAGCCGGTCGAGCACCACGGCGCCGGCGATCTCGTTGCCATGTGTGAGCGCGACCAGGCAGACATGCAGGCCGGGCAGCCCGCTGTCGAAGCTCCAGACGCCCGGGACTACGTTGCCCGCCCACCAGCGGCGGAGATCGGGCGCCGCGAGCCGCATGCCTGGCCAGTCGGCGCCGGCGCCGCGCAGCAGCGCATCGAGGGTGGGCGGCAGGTGCAGCTTCATCCGGTGCCGCGAACCTGATCCTCGATGAGGCGTTCGAGGAAGGTGCAGCAGGCCTGCAGCTGCGATTCGGCGATCCATTCCTCAGGCTGATGCGCCTGCGCGATGTCCCCGGGCCCGCAGACGATCGCCGGGATGCCGGCACGCTGATAGTAGCCCGCCTCCGTGCCGTAGCTGACGAAGCCGCGCGAATTGCTGCCCGAGGTGCGCTGCACCAGCGCCAGCAGCGGGTGATGCTCGTCGAGCTCCAGCGCCGGGGCCCGCGCGCGGGGCGCGACGATCATCGCGCTTTCGGGATGCACGGCGCGCAGCTCCGGCAGGATCGCCGATTCCACCTGCGCCACGAAGCGCGCGAGCACCTCGCTCGCCTCGTCGCCGGGGACGGTGCGCACCTCCAGCGTGAAGGCGGCGTGGTCGGGCACGATGTTGAGCACGGTGCCGGCGCGAAAGGTACCGACATGCACCGTCGTGTAGGGCGGCACGAAGCCTTCGACCCGTCGGCCCTGCGTGGCGAATCGCCGCGCCTCGGCCTTCAGCCACGCCACCGCCTCGGCCGCCGCCATCAGCGCGTTCGCCGTGGTGTCCGCGCGCGAGGAATGGCCGGAAAGACCCGTGAAGACCACGTCCCAGCTGGCATAGCCCTTATGGGCGATGATCGGCGCCATGCCGCTCGGCTCGCCGACGATGCAGAGCGCCGGGGGCGGCGCGTCATGGCCGAGCTCGTCCATCAGCCGGTCGGCGCCGCGGAAGGTCGTCTCCTCGTCATGGGTGAGGCAGAGGTGGAAGGGGCGCGCGAGATCGGCCGCCAGCATCTCCGGCACCATCGCCAGGACGCAGGCGACGAAGCCCTTCATGTCGCAGGCGCCGCGGCCGATCACGCGACCATCCTGGCGGCGCAGCGCGAAGGGATCGGCGAGCCAGGCCTGGCCCTCCACGGGCACGCAGTCGACATGGGCCGAGAGCGCCAGTCCGCCCGCCACGCGCGGGCCGATGATGGCGTGCAGATTCGCCTTCTCGCCCTCCACCGTGACGCGGCATTCGATGCCCTGCGCGGCGAGCTCTCCGCGCACGAACTCGATCAGCGGGGCATTGCTCCGCGCGCTCGTCGTGTCGATGGCGACGAGGCGTTCCAGCAGGAGAAGGGCGCGCGCGATTGACGACATGCCATGGAGCTTATCCACTCGGGGCCTCGCGTCCATCCTTGGGGGAATTGAGTTGAAACGAGTGCCGCGCATCGCCGTTCTGGGCCTGCATCTGGAGGCCAACGCCTTCGCGCCGATCACACGGCTGGAGGATTTCGAGCGGCAGTGCCTGACGCGCGGCGAGGAGATGACGCGACTCGCGCGCGCCGAGGCCTCGCCCATGCCGGCGGAGATCGGCGGCTTCTATCGCCGCATGGACGCGACCGGCGACTGGACGCCCTGCCCCGTGCTGGTCGCGGCGGCGCCGCCGGGCGGGCCGATCGACCAGGCGCTGTTCCTTTCCTTCCTGGACGAGATGCGGCGCGGCCTGGCCGCCGCCCTGCCGCTCGACGGCGTCTATGTCGCAAGCCACGGCGCCAGCAGCGCGACGGGCGACGAGGACAGCGACGGCACGATGCTGGCGATGATCCGCCAGGTGGTGGGGCGGGCGGTTCCCGTCGTCGTCACGCACGACCTGCACTGCAATGTCAGCGAGAAGCTGATCGACAACTGCGATGTCTTCATCGCCTATCGCACCAACCCGCATGTGGACATGGCGGCGCGCGCGGCGGAGGCGGCTGACGCGATGCGCGAACTGCTCGGCGGGATGAAGACGGCGAAGGCCTTTCTCCGACTTCCGCTGACGCCGCCCTCCGTCACGCTGCTCACGGCCGAGGGGCCTTATGCGGACCTGATCCGCGACGCGGAGGCCCTCATGGCGGCGGAGCCCGCCATCCTGAACGCCAGCGTGACCGGCGGCTTCACCTTCAGCGACCTGCCGAAATGCGGCATCACGGTCACGGTGACTGCGCGCGATGGCGACGAGGGTGCGGCGAAGCGCGCCTGCGCGAAGCTCGCCCGGCGCGGCTGGGCGGAGCGGGAGCGGCACACGCGACGCCTGCTGAGCCTGGACGAGGCGGCGGCGCTCTCGGTCGCGGCCGGCAAGGGAGAGGTCGCGCCGGTGATCTTCTCCGATGCCGGTGACAATCCCGGCGGCGGCGGGCGCGGCAGCACGGCCTATACGCTGCGTGCGCTGCATGAGGCGCGGGCCCAGGGCGTGGTGCTCGGCCTCTTCGTCGATCCCGCGTTGGCGGCGGAGGCCCAGGCACTGGGCGAGGGCGCGCATTTCCACGCCGTCTTCAACCGTGAAGAGAGCGAGTTCTCGAGGCGCTTCGAGAGCGGCGCCAAGGTGCTGAAGCTGACCGATGGAAAGGGTAAGGGCCGGCGCGGGACCATGGCCGGCAGGCTCTTCGACCTCGGCCCCACGGCGCTGCTGGAGCTCGACGATTCGGGCATGCGCATCGTGGTCGTCAGCCTGCGCCGACAGTGCCATGAGCCGCGCACGCTGGAGATGCACGGCATCGACATCGGCGCCGCGAAGACGGTCGTGGTGAAGTCGCGCGGGCATTTCCGCGCGGGCTTCGACGAGTTCTTCCCGAATGACCGCATCTTCGAGGTGGACAGCCCGGGCCTCACCAGCCCGGTGCTGACCAACTTCAAGTGGAAGCGACTGCCGCGCCCCACCTATCCGCTGGACCCGGAGGCGGCCTGGACCGATCCGGGCTGGAACTGACGGGCTCTCAGCCCCGCGCGGCGGCGATCAGGCCCTTCATCCGCTTGATCGCCACCGGCAGCCCCTCGAAGACCGAGGTCGAGATCAGGAAGTGCCCGATCGAGACCTCGCTGATCTCGGGGATGGCAGCGATGGGTGCGATGGTCTCGTAGCTCAGCCCGTGGCCGGCATGGACCTGCAGGCCGAGCGAACGGGCCAGCCGGGCCGCCTCCGCATGCTTCGCGGCCAGCGCCGGGCGCGCCTCGGCGGAAGCCTCGGCATAGGTGCCGGTGTGCAACTCGATGGCCTGGGCGCCGAGCTCGGCTGTGCGGGCGATCTGCGCGGCGTCCGGCTCCACGAAAAGCGAGACCTCGATGCCGAGGCCGGCGAGCCGGCGGATCGATTCGGCGAGGTAGGGGCCGGCGCGCAGCACATCCAGGCCGCCCTCGGTCGTCAGCTCCTCGCGCTTCTCGGGCACGATGCAGCAGGCCGGCGGGCGCAGCCGCTCGCAGAGCGCGACCATCTCCTCCGTCGCGGCCATCTCGAAGTTGAGGCGGGTGTCGACCTCGGCGGCCACGCGTTCCAGGTCGCGATCGCGGATGTGGCGGCGATCCTCGCGCAGATGCATCGTCACGCCGTCCGCGCCGGCCGCCATGGCCACGCGCGCGGCCTCCACCGGGCAGGGGAAGACGCCGCCGCGCGCGTTCCGCAGCGTCGCCACATGGTCCACGTTCACCGAGAGGCGCATCAGGCCCGTTTCCTTCGATTGTCAGCGAGTTGGGAGGCCAGCCGGAGGGCGGCGATCAGGCTGTCGGGGCTCGCCACCCCCTTGCCCGCGATGTCGAGCGCCGTGCCGTGATCGGGGCTGGTGCGGACGATGGAGAGGCCGAGGGTGACGTTCACGCCGCCCGCCATGTCCAGCGTCTTGATCGGGATCAGCGCCTGGTCGTGATAGAGGCAGATGGCGGCGTCGTAGGTCGGCCGCGCATGGGCGGTGAAGAGCGTGTCGGGCGGATAGGGGCCCGTGGCGTCGATGCCCAGGTCGCGCAGCATCCGCACCGCCGGCGCGACGATCGCCTGGTCCTCGTGGCCAAGCGTCCCGGCCTCGCCGGCGTGCGGGTTCAGCCCCGCCACGGCGAGCCGGGGGGCGGCGATGCCGAAGTCGCGCACCAGCGCCGCATGGGTGATGCGCGCATGCTCGACGATGAGCTCCGGCGTCAGGCGGGCGATGGCGCGGGCCAGGGGCTCGTGCACCGTCACGGGCACGACGCGCAGCTCGGAAGAGGCCAGCATCATCACGGGTGGGACGCCCGTGCCCGCCAGCTCGCCCAGGAATTCCGTGTGGCCGGGATGCGGGAAGCCGGCGGCCGTCAGCACCGATTTCTGGATGGGGTTGGTCACCATCCCGCCGATCTCCCCGGCCTTGGCCAGCGCGACCGCCTCCTCGATGGCGGCGAGGACGGCACCGGCCGTGGCCACGCTCGGCTGGCCCGGCACGGCGGGGAAGGGCAGGGGGCGGTGCAGCACCGGCAGCGCGCGCGGAAAGACCGCCGCCGCCTCGCCGGCCGAGGCGATGCGCTCGACGGGCACGCCGCCGATCCGGTCCGCGTCGTCGATGAGAAAGAAGGCGGGCCCGCCGTCGCGCAAGGCCAGCCAGGCCTTTGCGGCGATCTCGGCGCCGATCCCGGCGGGTTCCCCCATGGTCAGAGCAAGCATGCGGGAAGGCTAGCAGAGCCTGCTTCGTCGGACGATAGGCGCCCTCACACCGGCATGGGCGTGAAGAGCTGCTTCAGGCAGCGCAGGCCGAAGGCGGTGCGCGTGTGGCGCACGCCGGGCAGGCGGTAGATCTTCTCCCGCAGCAGTCGCTCGTAGCCGGCCGTGCCGCTGACCGCGGCCTTCAGGATGTAGTCGTACTCGCCGGTGGCGAGCCAGGCCTCGATGACCTCCGGCATGTCGGCGATGGCCTGCTCGAATCGCTTGAGCTGCTCCTCGTCATGCTTCTCGGTCATCACCTCGATGATGACGGTGTCGGGCAGGCCCAGCTTCGCCTGGTCCAGCTCCGCGCGGTAGCCGCGGATGACGCCGGATTGCTCCAGGCGCCTTACGCGCGACCAGCAGGGTGAGGGCGAAAGCCCCACGCGCTCGGCGAGCTCCGCATTGGTCAGGCGGCCTTCCTGGTGCAATGCACGAAGAATTCGGCGGTCGATCGCGTCCACGCGGAAGATCCTTCTGCCATTTCGGCACTGCACAACAGAATGCAGCAGTAACTCTTGCGCAATCCGGGCCAGGCTTCCAGCCTATCGATCCGACTACCGGAGGCGTCCCAATGAACAACATCATCCGCCCCGACATCTCGCTCGAGGAGCGTTGGGAGGCGGCCGGGCGGGAGACTCTGCTGACCGGGACCCAGGCGCTGGTCCGCCTGCCCCTCATGCGCCGCCTGCTGGACGACACGCTCGGGATGGACACGGCCGGCTACATCACCGGCTACCGCGGCTCGCCGCTCGGCGGTTACGACAAGGAGCTCTGGAAGCAGAAGGCGCGGCTGCGCGCCGCCAATGTCGTCTTCGAGCCCGGGCTGAACGAGGACCTCGCGGCGACGGCCTGCTGGGGCACGCAGCAGGTGGCGCTGCTCCCGGGCGCGAAGCAGCACGGCGTCTTTTCCATCTGGTACGGCAAGGGGCCGGGCGTGGACCGCAGCGGCGATGTGCTGCGCCATGCGAACGGCGCGGGCACCTCACCGGAGGGCGGCGTGCTGGCCCTGGCCGGCGATGATCCGGCGGCGAAGTCCTCCACCGTCACCAGCGGCTCCGAATACGCCTTCGCCGATCTCGAGATCCCGATGCTCGACCCCGCCGATGTGGGCGAGGTGCTGGAATACGGCGTGAAGGCTCTCGCGCTTTCGCGCTTCAGCGGGCTCTGGGTGGGCATGAAATGCGTCGCCGAGACGATGGACGCGACGATGAGCCTCACCGTCGATCCGGCCGCCTTCGCCACGGTCGTGCCCAACGGCATCGAAATGCCGCCCGGCGGGCTGCATATCCGCCTGCGCGACACGGCGCTGGGCATTGAGGAAAGGGTGCGACGCTTCAAGGTGCCGGCGGCGCTGGCCTTCGCCCGCGTCAACGGCTTCAACCGCCTGGTTCAGGACGCGCCCAATGCGCGGCTGGGCATCGCGGTGCGCGGCAAGGCATGGTCCACGCTGCGTCAGGCGTTGGCCGATGCGGGTATTTCGCCCGAGCTCGCGCGGATGGGCGGCCTCAGGATCTGGAAGGTCGGCCTTGCCTGGCCGCTGGACGTGGAGGGCGCGCGCGAATTCACCCGGGGGCTGGAATCCGTCCTGGTCGTCGAGGATCGGCGCTCCTTCCTCGAGATGCAGCTGCGTGAGGCGCTCTACGCCGATCCCACCCGCCCGCGCATTCACGGCAAGGACGTGCTGAGCGACCTCTCCGAGCTCGATGCGGCCATGATCCTGCGCGGCCTGGCCCGGGTGCTGCCGGAGGCGCTGCGGACGGAGAAGCTTGCGGCGCGCCTCGCGGAACTCGACGCGCTCGCCGCCTCGGCCGCCGAGCCCCTGGCGCTGCGGCAGCCCTATTTCTGCCCGGGCTGCCCCCATAACACCTCGACCCAGCTGCCCGAGGGCAGCCATGCTCTGGCGGGAATCGGCTGCCACTACCTCGTGAAGGACATGAATCGCGAGAGCGAGCTGTTCAGCCATATGGGCGGCGAGGGCGCGGCCTGGCTCGGCCAGCGGCACTTCACCGAAACCAAGCACGTCTTTGCCAATATGGGCGACGGCACCTATGCGCATTCGGGCGTGATGGCGATCCGCGCGGCGATCGCGGCGAAGGCGAACATCACCTACAAGATCCTGGTCAACTCCGCCGTCGCGATGACGGGCGGCCAGCCCGCCGAGGGCGAGGTGACGGTGCCGCGCATCGCGGCGCAGGTCTGGGCCGAGGGCGCGCAGCGCGTGGTCATCGTCGGCGACGATCCCGAGCGCCATCAGGGCGACCCGCTGATCCCCGTCGGCACCAGCTTCTTCCCACGCGCCGAGCTGGACGAGGTGCAGCGCATGCTGCGCGAGATCCCGGGCGTGACGGCGCTGATCTACGACCAGCAATGCGCCACCGAGCGCCGCCGCCAGCGCAAGCGTGACCTCGCGCCCAAGGCCCGGAAGCGCGCCGTGATCAACCCGCGCGTCTGCGAGGATTGCGGCGACTGCTCGCGCGTCTCCAACTGCATCGCGGTGGAGCCAGTCGAGACGGAATGGGGCCGCAAGCGCCGCATCGACCAATCCGCCTGCAACCAGGACTTTTCATGTGTCGAGGGCTTCTGCCCCTCCTTCCTCACGCTCGAGGGCGCGCAGCCGGTGAAGCCGGCGACACCCGTCATTTCCATTGAGGCCACGCTGCCGGTCCTGCCGGAGCCGAAGCCGGGCGAGGCCTGGAACATCCTGCTGGCTGGCGTGGGCGGGCAGGGCGTGACCGCGCTCTCCGCTATCCTCGCCATGGCCGCGCATCTGGAGGGGCGGCCGGTCCGCACGCTGGACATGCTCGGCCTCGCGCAGAAGGGCGGCGGCGTCTATGCGCAGCTGCGCGTCGGCCGGCCGGGCGAGGAGGTGGCGAGCCCGCGCATCGGCCAGGGCCAGGCGGATGCGATGATCGCGGCCGATCTGGTGGGCGCGCATGGCCGCACGGCGCGGCCGCTGCTCGGGCCGGGCCGCTCGCGCGTGGTGGTCAGCACGGAGCTCATGCCGACCGGCCGCTTCGTGCTCGATCCCGAGACGCGCGAGAACCCCGCCGGCATGATGGCCAGCCTGCAGGCGGCCGCGCATGACGTGGTGGCGCTGGACGCCGCGCATGAGGTGGAGCGCGAGTTCGGCGACCTCATCTTCCTCAACATCTTTCTCCTGGGCGCGGCTTTCCAGCGCGGAATGATCCCGATGTCGCGGGACGCGCTGCGGCGGGCGATCGAGCTGAACGGCGCGGCCATCCCGAAGAACCTCGCGGCCTTCGAGGCCGGGCGGCTCGCGGTCGAGGCGCGGCCGGCGGCGCCCGAGACGCTGGACGCGCTGATCGAACGGCGCGTCGACGATCTCCGCGGCTACCAGAGCGCGCGTTACGCCTCCCGCTACGCCGATATGGTGGCGCGGGTGCGCGCGGCGGAGGAGGCGGTGATGCCGGGCGAGCAGCGCCTGGCCCGGGCGGTGGCGACGCAGCTCTACCGGCTCATGGCCTATAAGGACGAGTACGAGGTTGCCCGGCTCCACGCCGACCCGGCCTGGCAGGCGAAGCTCCGGTCGGGCTTCGAGGGCACGACGCGGATCGAGATGCACCTGGCCCCGCCGCTTCTGGCGCGGGAGGGGCGCGACGGCCGTCCGCGCAAGATGACCTTCGGGCCCTGGATGCTGAAGGCCATGGGCTGGCTCCGGCACGGCAAGGTGCTGCGCGGCAGCTTCCTCGACCCCTTCGGCCGGACGGAGGAGAGGCGTACCGAGCGCGCGCTGGTGGATGAATTCCGCGCGGGGATCGAGCAGCGCCTCGCTGGGCTGCATCCCACCAACCACGCCCGGGCCTGCGACTGGGTCGAGGCGGCGGCCGGCATCAAGGGCTACGGGCCGATCAAGGCGCGCAACATCGCCGCCACGCGGGCGCGATGGGCGATGCTGGACACCCCGGCGGCGGCGGAGTGACATCGGGCATGTTCGATCTCTCGCCCGACACCAAGGCCCTGCGCGAGACGGCGCTGGATTTTGCCCGCGAGCGGATCGCGCCCCAGGCCATCGCCTGGGACCGCGACCGCCACCTTCCGCTCGACGTCCTGCGGGAGGCGGCCGGACTCGGCATGGCCGGGCTCTATGTGCGCGAGGAGAGCGGCGGCGCCGGGCTCTCCCGCCTCGACGCCGCGGTGGTCTTCGAGGCGCTGGCGACGGGCTGCCCGACGATCAGCGCCTTTCTCTCCATCCACAACATGGTCGCCTGGATGACCGATCGCTGGGGGACCGACGCGCAGCGCGCGCAATGGCTGCCGAGCCTGCTGACTATGGAGAAGGTCGCCTCCTACTGCCTCACGGAGCCGGGATCGGGCAGCGATGCCGTGGCGCTGGCCACCAAGGCCCGCCGCGACAACGAGGGCTATGTGCTGGACGGCGCCAAGCAGTTCATCAGCGGCGCCGGCGTCTCGGATCTCTATCTGACCATGGCGCGCACGGGCGGGCCGGGGGCGGACGGCATCTCGGCCCTGCTCGTGCCGAAGGAGACGCCGGGCCTCGGCTTCGGCGCCAATGAGCGCAAAATGGGCTGGAACGCCCAGCCCACCCGGCAGGTCCTCTTCGGGGCGGCGCGCGTCCCCGCCGAGGCCCTGCTGGGCGAGGAAGGGCAGGGCTTCCGCTACGCCATGGCCGGGCTCGACGGCGGGCGGCTGAACATTGCCGCCTGCTCGCTCGGCGGGGCGCAGGCGGCGCTCGACATCGCGCTGGACTACGTGAAGTCGCGCCGCGCCTTCGGCCGCGCGGTCTCGGATTTCCAGGCGACGCAGTTCCGCCTGGCCGACATGGCCACCGAGCTCGAGGCCGCGCGCAGCTTCCTCTGGCGCGCCTGCGCGAAGCTGGACGAGAAGGCGCCCGACGCCACCGCTTTCTGCGCCATGGCCAAGCGCTTCGTGACCGATACGTGTCACCGCATCGCGGACGAGGCGCTGCAGCTTCTCGGCGGCTACGGCTACCTGGCCGATTACGGCATCGAGAAGATCGTGCGCGACCTTCGGGTCCACCGGATCCTGGAGGGCACGAACGAGATCATGCGGGTGATCATCGCCCGGGGGCTGGTCGGCCGGCCGGGCTGAGCTACGACGCCAGAATTTCTCTTGAAACCGGTGCCGGTGCCACGCCAGCATCGGTCATGCGCCGTGCCGCCCTCGCCCTCCTTGCCACCGTCATGGCCGGCCCGGCCCTGGCGCAGGAGCGCCTCGTCATCCCGGCAGGCTCCGGGGTGGTGGTCCCCGCCCGGGGCGCCGCGTCACCGCGCGTGGTGAACGCGCCGCGCCCCACGATCCCGCTGCGCAGCGCCGGAACCGCCCGGCCGATAGCGGAGGGCAGCGGTTCCCTCGGATCAGGGCTGGCGGCGCCGGCGCTCATCGCCCTGCCCATCGCGGCGCTGGCCGCGGCCGTCGCGACCATGCCCGGCAGCGGCGGCGGGAACGCCTCGCCCACGACGGCGCCTGCCCGCACGCGCTGATTCCGGCCCGCAGGCCATTCCAGGGAAAGCATTTCCGCGCTTCGGAGGGCCTACAACTGGCCCCAAAGGTCTGTGTCACATAAGCTTCACAAATGTGAAACACCTTGGTCTTCCTGAGGGCATATCCGCTGGGCCCGAGAGGATGGGGGCCTATCGCCCCGCCTCGTTCCGATGGAGATGTCTGTGAACCGACGCAACCTTCTGGCTCTCGCCGCCGGCGTGGCGGCGACGCCCGTGCTGGCCCGCCCGAGCTTCGCCCAGCTCGCCCCCATCACCGGCGCCGGCGCCAGCTTCCCCCGTCCGGTCTATGAGCGCTGGGGCCAGGCCGCCCGCGAGGGCGCGGGCGTGCAGCTGAACTACCAGTCGATCGGCTCGGGCGGCGGCATCAACCAGATCACCAACCGCACCGTCGATTTCGGCGCCTCCGACGCCCCGCTCTCGGCCGACCAGCTCCGCGAGCGCAGCCTGCTGCAGTTCCCGACGGTCCTGGGCTCGGTCGTGCTGATCGTGAACCTGCCGGGCGTGGCCGACCAGACGCTGAAGCTGACGCCGGAAGTGCTTGCCGACATCTTCCTCGGCCGCATCACGCGCTGGAACGACGCCAAGATCGTCGAGCTCAACCGCGACCTGCGCCTGCCGAACCTGCCGGTCTCCCCGGCCTATCGCGCCGACGCCTCGGGCACGACCTTCGTGTTCACGACCTACCTCTCGCGCGTGTCCGACGCGTGGAAGTCCGGCCCCGGCGCCGCGACGAGCGTCCAGTGGCCGGTCGGCAACGGCGCGCGCGGCAATGAGGGCGTCTCCAACGCCGTCCGCAACACGCCGGGCGCCATCGGCTACACCGAGAATGCCTATGCGACCGTGAACCGCCTGGTCACGACGCAGCTGCGCAACAAGGCCGGCAACTTCGTCCGCCCGACGATGGAGGCCTTCCAGGCCGCCGCCGCCGCCGCCGACTGGACGGTGCCGAACTTCGCGGCCGACATGGTGGACCTGGCCGGTGCGACCGTGTGGCCGATCGTCTCGCCGACCTTCATCCTGCTGCCCACCAACCCGACCGCCGAGCGCGTCACGGGCAGCCTGAACTCGATGAAGTTCTTCGACTGGGCCTTCAAGAACGGTGGCGAGGCCGCCCGCCGGCTCGAATACATCGCGCTGCCGGACGCCGTGCACACGGCCATCCGCGCCAGCTGGAGCGCCGTGAAGAACCCGTCCGGCGCGTCGATCTGGACCGCCTGACGCTCTGAGGCATTGACCGGGGGTGGGCCCAGCCCGCCCCCCTGCAAGAGGTTCCCGCGTGCAGCAATCCGCCACTTCCTCCGTCCCGCGCGCCAGTGGCGCCGCCGGCGACAAGATCTTCGAATGGTTGTGCCGCGGCGCCGGCCTGCTGGTTCTGGCGCTCCTGGGCGCCATCATCCTGACGCTCTTCATCGGCGGCCTGCCGGCCTTCCGGGAATTCGGCGTCTCCTTCCTCTGGTCGACGGACTGGAACCCGGTCGAGGGCCGTGAGAGCTACGGCGCCGCCGTGGCCGTGCTGGGCACGGTGATCACCGCGATCCTGGCCATCCTCATCGCCGTGCCCGCCGCCTTCGGCATCGCCTTCTACCTGACGGAGCTCGCGCCCGAATGGATCCGCGGCCCCGTCGGCACCGCGATCGAGCTGCTGGCCGCCATCCCCTCGATCATCTTCGGCATGTGGGGCCTCTTCATCCTGGTGCCCATCATCCAGAACTACATCCAGCTGCCTTTCGGCGAGGTGCTGGGCGCGATCCCGGTGATCGGCGTGATTTTCGAGAGCAACAACTTCGCCGGCACCTCGCTCTTCGCCGCCGCGGTCGTCCTCGCGATCATGATCCTGCCCTTCATCGCGGCCACGATGCGCGACGTCTTCCTGACCGTGCCGGCCGTGTACAAGGAGAGCGCCTACGGCCTCGGCTGCACGCGCTGGGAAGTGATGAACAAGGTCGTCATCCCCTACACCCGCGTCTCGGTCGTCGGCGGCATCATGCTCGGCCTCGGCCGCGCGCTGGGCGAGACCATGGCGGTGACCTTCGTCATCGGCAACGCGAACCGCATCGCGACCTCGATCTTCGATCCCTCGACCACCATCGCCTCGGTGGTCGCCATGGAGTTTCCGGAGAGCCTGATGGGCAGCCTCAAGCAGTCCTCGCTGCTGGCGCTGGGCTTCCTGCTCTTCGTCATCTCCTTCATCGTGCTGGCGACCTCGCGCTGGCTCCTCCGTTCGCGGCTGAAGTGAGGCGCGCCCCATGAGCTCCACGACCAGCCTCACTGGCCTTCAGATGGCGGCCGCCCCCGCCAAGGACCAGGCGACCGCCCGTGCCCTCGGGCGCCGCCGCCGCGCGGTGGACGGGATCGTCCGCTGGGCCTGCATCGGCTCGACGATCATTGGCCTCATCTTCCTGGCCTCCATCCTTGCCACGCTGATCTATCGCGGCTTCGGGGCGCTCGACCTCACGGTGCTCACCCGCGAGTTCGAACCGACCACCTATGGCGATCCGGACGCCATCCGCGGCGGACTTTTCCACGCGATCGTCGGCTCGCTGATCCAGACGGCGATCGCCACCGTCGTCGGCACGCCGATCGGGCTGCTGGTAGGCACCTACCTCGCGGAATATGCGCGCGGCTCGAAGCTGGGCGAGGCCATCCGCTTCGTCTCGGACGTCCTGCTCTCCGCCCCGTCCATCCTCATCGGTCTCTTCATCTACCAGATGGTGGTGCTGCCGATGGGCGGCTTCTCGGGCCTTGCGGGCTCGCTGGCGCTGGCCATCATCGTCATCCCCGTCGTCGTCCGCACCACCGAGGACATGCTCACGCTGATCCCCAACACGCTGCGCGAGGCCGTGGTGGGCCTGGGCGCGCCGAAATGGAAGATGATCACGCTCGTGACCTGGCGCGCGGCCCTTTCGGGCATCGTGACCGGCGTGCTGCTGGCCTTCGCCCGCATCACCGGCGAGACGGCGCCGCTGCTGCTGACCAGCTTCGGCAACAGCGTGACCAGCTGGGATCTGGGCCGCTCGATGGCGAGCCTGCCCATCGCCATCTATCAGCAGGCCAATTCCGGCTTCCCGGACCTGGTCGACATCGCCTGGGCGGGCGCGCTGCTCGTCACGCTCGGCGTGCTCTCCATCAACGTCATCGCGCGGGTTCTCCTGCGCAAGCGCAAGTAAGCCAGGAGAAGATCATGAACTCCGAAACCCAGATGACCGTCGATCCGAATGGCAGCTTCGGCGGCATGCAGGTTCGCTCCGATGCCGTCATCAACGTCCGGAACCGGATCGAGATCCGCAACCTCGACTTCTACTACGGTGCCGGCCTTCCCAAGGCGCTGAAGGGGATCAACCTCAACTTCCCCGACCGCCAGGTGACCGGCATGATCGGCCCCTCGGGCTGCGGCAAGTCGACGCTGCTGCGCGTCATGAACCGCATGTACAGCCTCTACCCCGGCCAGCGCGCCGAGGGTGAGGTGCTGCTCGACGGCGAGAACCTGCTGGACGCCCGCGTGGACCTCAACGAGCTGCGCTCGAAGGTTGGCATGGTGTTCCAGAAGCCCACGCCGTTCCCGATGACCATCTACGAGAACATCGCCTTCGGCGTGCGCCTGCACGAGAAGCTCTCCAAGTCGGAGATGGACCAGCGGGTGGAATGGGCGCTGAGCCGCGCCGCCATCTGGAACGAGGTGAAGGACCGCCTGCAGGCCAGCGCCATGGGCCTCTCCGGCGGCCAGCAGCAGCGCCTCTGCATCGCGCGCACCATCGCGGTGCGGCCGGAGGTCATCCTCTTCGACGAGCCGACCTCGGCGCTCGACCCGATCTCGACCCTCAAGATCGAGGAGCTGATCGACGAGCTCAAGAACGAGTTCACCATCGCGATCGTGACGCACAACATGCAGCAGGCGGCGCGCTGCGCGGACCAGGTGGCCTTCTTCTACCTGGGCGAGCTGATCGAGGTGGCGCCGGCGGCCGCGATGTTCACCGCGCCCAAGCACCCCAAGACGCAAGAATACATCACCGGCCGGTTCGGCTGAGGAGAAGCGACATGCCGACCAACCCGCGGACCCACATCGTCACGAGCTACGGCGACGAGCTCCGGCGCCTGCGCGACATGATCGCCCGCATGGGCGGCCTCGCGGAACGCCAGGTGGCCGATTCCGTCGATGCGCTGATGCGGCGCGACAGCGTCCTCGCCGCCGAGGTCGTCGCCCGCGACGCGGCGCTCGACGGCATGGAGCGCGAGGTGGAGCAGTATTGCGTCCGCCTGCTCGCCCTCCGCCAGCCCATGGCCGCCGACCTGCGCCTGATCATCGCCTGCATGAAGATCAGCCAGGACCTCGAGCGCATCGGCGACTACGCCCGCAACGGTGCGAAGCGCGCGATCGTCGTCTCGCAGCAGCCCCGCATGGGCAGCCTGAACGGCTTCGGCCGCATGGCCGAGCTGGTGCAGGAGAACCTTAAGAGCGCGATCGACGCGCTGGTCGAGAACGACGCGGCGAAGGCCGATGCGGTCTGGGCCAATGACGAGCCGATCGACGGCATCTACAACGGCATCTTCCGCGAGATGCTGACCTTCATGATGGAGGATGCCCGCAACATCACGGCCGCGACGCACCTGCTCTTCATCGCGAAGAACCTGGAGCGGATCGGCGACCACGCCACCAATATCGCCGAGCGCGTGCATTTCGCGGTGCTGGGCGAGGCGTTGACGGATGAGCGCCCGAAGGCGGACATCTCCTCCTCCGCCGTGGTCAATCCTCCAGGCTAAGGAAGCATGCCGATGCCCGAAGGTTTCAACGGCGGGGGGAAGCCCACCATCCTGGTGGTCGAGGACGAAGCGCCGCTGCTCGCGCTGCTGCGCTACAATCTCGAGCGCCAGGGCTTCCATGTCGACGAGGCGACGGATGGACAGGAGGCGCTGCTGCGCATCTCCGAGGCCAAGCCGGACCTGGTGCTGCTCGACTGGATGCTGCCCGCCATGTCGGGGATCGAGGTCTGCCGGCAGATCCGCCGCCGCCCCGCGACGCGCGACCTGCCCGTGATCATGGTCACCGCCCGCACCGAGGACCAGGACGCCGTGCGCGCCCTGGACACCGGCGCGGACGACTACATCGCCAAGCCCTTCGCGGTGGAGGCGCTGCTCGCGCGGATCCGCGCCTTGCTGCGCCGGGCGTCCAACGTCTCGGCGAAGGGCAGCATCACCTATCTGGACCTGTCGATGGACCAGGATGCGCATCGCGTGACGCGGAACGGCCGCGCGCTGCACCTCGGCCCCACCGAATACCGGCTGCTGGAGTTTTTCCTCTCGCATCCGCGCCGCGTCTTCACGCGCGAGCAGCTGCTGGACGCCGTCTGGGGGCGCGACATCCATGTCGAGCTCCGCACGGTGGACGTCCACATCCGCCGCCTGCGCAAGGCGATCAATGCCGAGGGCGAGGTGGACCTGATCCGCACCGTTCGCTCGGCCGGCTACGCGCTGGACGCAGATAACGGCTGACCAGGAAGGGGGCTCTGCCCCCTTCGCCGGCTCCTGATGGCCGCGGGACGCCTCCAGGGCGTCCCTCTCGCCGATTCCCACCCCCTCTCCCACACGCAACCTGGTGCCCTCTTTCCGGCCGGGCGGCCCCGCCGGACGTCTCACGGCCGTCCGTATCGGTCCTAATGCCGGCGCGCCGGAGCGCTTTGCCGACCATCCGGTCGGTCGGGGGTCGAGGGGAATACGGCCTTTTCCCTTGGGTTCCGCGATATCGATGAAACTCGTTGCGTCGGCGCGGCCCGGCGGCCGTTGACAGGCACGACGCCTCGGAAGGAAAGTCCCGCAACGACCTATTCTTGGAACGAGGAAGCCAGTCCATGGCCGAAGAGCGCTTTGTCGAACACGCGCGCGATGGGGACATCCATGTCCTCCGCATTGCGAATCCCCCCGTCAACACGCTCCGGACCGGCGTCCGCGAGGGGCTTCACCTCGGCATCCGCGCCGCCGTGAAGGAAGGCGCCCGCGCCATCGTGCTGATCGGCGACGGCCGCATGTTCTCCGCCGGCGCGGAGATGACCGAATTCGGCAAGCCCCGGCAGCCGCCGAGCCTCCCCGAGGTCTTCGACGAGATCGAGAACTGCAAGGTGCCGGTCGTGGCCGCGATCCATGGCTCGGCGCTCGGCGGCGGGCTGGAGCTGGCGCTCGCCTGCCACGCGCGCGTGGCCCTGGCCTCGGCGCAGGTGGGCCTGCCCGAGGTGAAGCGCGGCTTCGTGCCCGGCGCCGGCGGCACGCAGCGCCTGCCGCGCATGATCGGTGGCGAAGCCGCCCTCAAGATCATCGTGACCGGTGAGCCGATTTCGGCCGGCGAGGCGGTGAAGCTCGGCTTCATCAATGCCATCGTGGACGAGCCGCTGGAGGCCTCGGCCGTGGCCTGGGCGCGTGCCCATGCCGGCGACACCTTCACCCTCGCGCGTCACCGCACGGACAAGATCAAGGGCGCCGACCTGGCCGCCTTCGACGCCGCCGCCGCCGCGCTGCTGAAGCGCTCGCGCGGGCAGGAGAGCCCGAAGGGCTGCGTGACCGCCGTCCGCGCCGCGCTGACCACCAGCTTCGACGAAGGCCTGGCGATCGAGCGCGAGCAGTTCCAGCGCCTCGTCTCCGGCGAGCAGAGCCAGGCGCTCCGCCACGTCTTCTTCGGCGAGCGCGAGGCGCAGCGCATCCCGGGCATGCCCGAGGGCACGAAGTCCCTGCCGGTGAAGAACGCGGTCGTGATCGGCGGCGGGACCATGGGTGGCGGCATCGCGATGAACTTCGCGAACAACTACATCCCCGTCACCATCGTCGAGACGACGCAGGAGGCGCTGGACAAGGGCCTCGCGCGCTGTGACGCCAACTGGCAGCGCACGCTGAAGAGCGGCCGCCTCAGCCAGGCCGAGTACGAGAAGCGCCGCTCCTTCCTGAAGGGCAGCACCACCCTCGACGTGGTCAAGGACGCGGACCTCGTGATCGAGGCCGTGTTCGAGAACATGGAAGTGAAGAAGGAGATCTTCGCGAAGCTGGACAAGCTCGCGCGGCCGGGCGTCGTGCTCGCCTCCAACACCTCCACGCTTTCGATCGACGAGATCGCCTCGGCCACCAGCCGCCCTGAGCTCGTCATCGGCATGCACTTCTTCTCGCCGGCGAATGTGATGCGCCTGCTGGAGAACGTCCGTGGCGCCGCGACCAATTTCGACGCCATCGCGACGGCGACGGAAGTGGGCAAGCGCATCGGCAAGCTGCCGGTGCTGGTCGGCAATTGCGACGGCTTCGTCGGCAACCGCATGACCGGCAAGCGCACCCCGCAGGTCGAGAAGCTGCTGCTGGAAGGCTGCCTGCCCCAGGACATCGACCGCGTGATGGAGACCTATGGCATGGCCATGGGCCCGCTCGCGACCGGTGACCTCGCCGGCCTCGACATCGGCGCGGCCGTCCGCAAGGCGCGCGGCACCGTGGCGCCGATCGCCGATGCGGTCGTGGCGCTCGGCCGCTTCGGCCAGAAGACCAGCAAGGGCTGGTACATGTACGACGAGAAGCGCACGCGCCTCGTCGATCCCGAGGTCGAGGCCATCATTCTCGACGTCGCGGAGAAGCTGCAGGTCCGCCGCCGCAAGATCGAGGATCAGGAGATTCTCGAGCGCATGCTGCTGCCGATGGTGAACGAGGGCGCGCGCATCCTCGAGGAAGGCGTGGCCTATCGCGCCGTCGACATCGACGTGGTGTTCTGCAACGGCTTCGGCTGGCCGGCCTGGCGCGGCGGCCCGATGTTCTGGGCGGACCGCATGGGCCTGAAGAACGTCCGCGACCGGCTCGAGCACTATGCCGAGCTGACCGGGGACGCCAACCTGAAGCCGGCCAAACTAATCGAGCAGCTCGCGGCTGAGGGCGGCAACTTCGCCTCCTTCGGCGTCAAGCGCGCGGCCTAGGAGACGCATCCATGGAACTTCGCTTCACTGATGCCGAGGTCGCTTTCCGCGAGGAGGTTCGCGCCTTCCTCGCGGCCGAGCTGCCGGACGCCACGCGCCAGCACCTGATCTCGGGCAAGTCGCCGACCAAGGAGATGGTCGTCGAATGGCAGCGCAAGCTGAACAAGAAGGGCTGGGCGGCGCCGGAATGGCCCGCCGAATACGGCGGCCCCGGCTGGTCGCCCGCGCAGAAGTACATCTTCCGCGAGGAGCTGCAGATGTGGCCGGCGCCCATGCCGCTCGGCTTCAACATCAACATGTGCGGCCCGGTCATCATCCAGTTCGGCACGAAGGAGCAGAAGGAGCGCTTCCTGCCCCGCATGCTCAACCTCGACGACTGGTGGTGCCAGGGCTTCTCCGAGCCCGGCGCCGGCTCCGACCTCGCGGGCCTCAAGACCAAGGCCGTCCTCGAGAACGGCGAATGGGTGATCAACGGCCAGAAGACCTGGACGACGCTCGCCCAGCACGCGGACTGGATCTTCGTGCTCGCCCGCACCGATCCCAACGCGAAGAAGCAGGAGGGCATCTCCTTCTTCCTCGTCGATATGAAGACCCCCGGCATCACGGTACGCCCGATCATCACGATCGAGGGCGGGCATGAGGTGAACGAGGTCTTCTTCGACGACGTGAAGGTCCCCGCGAACCTGCTGGTCGGCGAAGTCAACAAGGGCTGGGACTGCGGCAAGTTCCTGCTGGGCAACGAGCGCTTCGGCCAGGCCCGCGTCGGCGCCTCGCGCGAGCGCATCCGCCGGCTCAAGGCCATCGCCAAGGAGACGATGGATGGCGGCCGTCCCCTCATCGAGGATCCGGAGTTCCGGCGCCAGGTGACGGAGATGGAAGTCGAGCTCAAGGCGCTCGAGATGTCCGTCATGCGCGTCATCGCCAACGAGACCAAGCGCGCCGGCACCGGCAAGCCCGATCCCACGACCTCGGTCCTCAAGATCAAGGGCACGGAGATCCAGCAGGGCGTGTCGGAGCTTCTGATGAAGGCGGCCGGCCCCTATGCCTGGGTCGACGGCGATCCAGATGCCGAGGGCACCAACGAGTGGGATGTGGCGCCTGACTGGGCCTTCGGCCTTGCCGGGATCTACTTCAACTGGCGCAAGCAGAGCATCTACGGTGGATCCAACGAGATCCAGCGGAACATCATGGCCAAAGCGTTCCTGGGGCTCTGAAAACACATGGATTTTGATCTCAACGAGTCCCAGGCCCTCCTGCAGGACAGCATCCGCAAGAGCCTGACCGCGAAGTACGGCTTCGAGAATCGCAAGGCCTATATGGCCAGCGAGACCGGCTGGAGCCGCGAGATGTGGGCGCAGTATGCCGAGCTCGGCCTGCTGGGCCTGCCCTTCTCCGAAGAGGATGGCGGCTTCGGCGGCGGTCCCGAGGAGACGATGCTCGTCGCCGAGCAGATGGGCCGCCACATCACGCTGGAGCCCTGGTTCAGCACGGTCGTGCTGGGCGGCGGCTTCCTCCGCCACGGCGCCGACGCTGCGCTGCGCGGCGAGCTGGTGCCGGCCATCGCCGCGGGCGAGGCGCTGATCTCGCTCGCCCAGGTCGAGCGCCAGTCGCGCTATGACCTCTTCGACGTGACGACCACGGCGAAGAAGGACGGCGAGGGCTACGCCATCACCGGCCGCAAGGGCATGGTGCTGCACGGCGACACGGCCGATTGGTTCGTCGTCTCGGCCCGCGTTTCCGGCGGCCAGCGCGACAAGGGCGGTATCGGCCTGTTCCTCGTCTCGGCGAAGACGCCGGGCGTGGACGTTCGTGGCTTCCGCCTGGTCGATGGCGGCCGCGCGGCCGAGGTGGACTTCACCAATGCCCGCGCCCATGCCGTGCTCGGCGACGCCGAGGGCGGCCTGCCCATCCTCGACCGCGTGGTGGACGAGGCCATCGCGGCCCTCGCCGCCGAGGCGATCGGCGCGATGGAGGTCGTCCACAACATGACGCTGGACTACCTCAAGACCCGCCAGCAGTTCGGCAAGGTCATCGGCACCTTCCAGGCGCTGCAGCACCGCGCCGCCGACATGCTCGTGGCGCTCGAGCAGTCGCGCAGCATGGCCTATTTCGCGACCATGGCCGCGCAGGGCAGCGATGCCGTGGAGCGGCGGAAGAACATGCACGCGGTGA
Source organism: Roseococcus pinisoli (assembly GCF_018413645.1). Taxonomy (GTDB): domain Bacteria; phylum Pseudomonadota; class Alphaproteobacteria; order Acetobacterales; family Acetobacteraceae; genus Roseococcus; species Roseococcus pinisoli. The sequence continues at coordinate 709,595 of NZ_JAHCDA010000001.1, read as the reverse complement.
AGGCCCAGATCGGGCGTTCGCAGCGCTTCGTGGGCCAGCAGAGCATCCAGCTGCATGGCGGCATCGCCATGACGATGGAATACGGCGCGGGCCATTACTTCAAGCGCCTGACCGTGAACGAGGCGATGTTCGGCGACACCGACCATCACCTCCGCGCCCTGGCCGATGCCGGGGGCCTCGTCCAGGCGGCCTGACAGATCCGGCGCCCGGGCGCGGGGAGGTCTTCGGGCCTCCCTGCGTCGGGGCGCCAGATCGCCTTCCTCGCTCGGCCATTGCGGGCCGATCGCGCATCGGACTATCCCTCGCGCAAAGCGCCTGGTCGACCTTCCCTGATGGCAGGGGATAACCGCCTCTAAAGCGCTGATTTTCCGGATTTTGCATTGCGGCATTGCTCGCCGCTTGCTTGGATGCCGCCGTCATCCTGGAGCCTTGCCATGTCTTTCGTGCTTCCCCGCCGCACTGCGCTGCTGAGCGCCGCGGCCACGCTGGCCGCGCCCGCCGCGATCGCGCAGGAGGGGCCGATCCGGATTGGCGAGATCAATTCCTACTCGGCTCAGCCGGCCTTCCTCGCGCCCTACCGCAACGCCTGGGCGCTGATCCAGCATGAGGTCAACGCGGCCGGCGGCATCAACGGCCGGCGGATCGAGACCGTCTTCCGCGACGATGCCGGCAAGCCGGAGGATGCCGTCCGCCACGCGGGCGAGCTCCTGAACAACGAGCGCGTGCATATCCTCGCGGGCGGCTTCCTCTCCAATGTCGGCCTTGCGCTCAGCGATTTCGCGAACCAGAACCGCCGCCTCTTCGTCGCCTCCGAGCCGCTGACCGATGCGCTCGTCTGGTCGCGCGGCAATCGCTACACCTACCGCCTGCGCTGCAGCACCTACATGCAGGCCGCCATGCTGGTGGAGGAGGCGGCCAAGCTGCCGCCGATGCGCTGGGCCACCGTCGCGCCGAACTACGAGTACGGCCAGTCCGCCGTCCGCTGGTTCAAGGAGCTGCTGCTCCGCGCCAAGCCCGGCACGACCTTCGTGGCCGAGCAGTTCCCCGCGCAGGGCCGCATCGATGCCGGCGCCACGGTGCAGGCGCTGGCCAGCGCCAATCCGCAGGCTATCTTCAACGTGACCTTCGCCACCGACCTCACGAACTTCGTGCGGCAAGGGACCACGCGCGGCCTCTTCGAGGGTCGCACCGTCGTCTCCATGCTGACCGGCGAGCCGGAATATCTCGGCCCCCTGGGCGACGAGGCGCCGGAGGGCTGGATCGTCACCGGATATCCCGTGGCCGATATCCAGAATCCCGGCCACGTCCGCTTCCGCGATGCCTATCGCGCCCGCTTCAACGAATTGCCGAAGCTGGGCAGCATCGTGGGCGCCGATACCGTGACGGCCATCGCCGCCATGTTGCGCAAGACGGGCTCCACCGAGACCGAGCACATGGTGGACGGCATGTCGGGCCTCACCTACAGCGGCGCCTTCGGCGAGGCGGAGTCCGAATTCCGCGCCCTCGACCACCAGGCGACGATGGGGGCCTATGTCGGCAAGACCGGCCTGCGCGACGGCCGCGGCGTCATGCTGAACTGGCGCTATTGCGACGGGAAGAACTACCTGCCGACCGACGATGTCGTGCGGTCCATGCGTCCGCAGGGCTAGCCGGCGCCGCGTCCTTGGAGAACCTCCTGGTCCAGGGGCTGAGCGGGCTGGCCACCGCCTCCTCGCTCTTCCTTGTCGCCTCCGGCCTCACGGTGATCTTCGGCGTCACGCGCATCGTGAACTTCGCGCATGGCAGCCTCTACATGCTGGGCGCCTACCTGTCCTGGACGCTGGTCACCCAGCTTCCGCGCGGGCATCTGGGTTTCTGGGGCGGGGTGGCCCTCGCCGCGCTGATCGTGGGCGTCGTCGGCGTGCTGATCGAGGTGCTGCTGCTGCGCCGGATCTACAAGGCGCCGGAGCTGTTCCAGCTTCTCGCCACCTTCGGCGTCGTGCTCATCGTGCAGGATGTCGCGCTGCTGATCTGGGGGCCGCAGGACCTGCTGGGCCCCCGCGCGCCGGGGTTGCGCGGTGCCACCATGGTGCTGGGCGTGCGCTTCCCCCTCTACGAGCTCTTCCTGATCGCCGTGGGGCCGGTGGTGCTGGCGCTGCTCTGGCTGCTCTTCAACCGCACGCGCTGGGGCACGCTGGTGCGCGCCGCCACGGCCGACCGCGAGATGGTCGGCGCGCTCGGCGTGAACCAGCGCGCGCTCTTCACCACGGTCTTCTTCCTGGGCTCGGTCCTGGCCGGGCTGGGCGGCGCGCTGCAGATCCCGCGTGAGAGCGTGAACCTGCAGATGGACCTCGTCGTCATCGTCGAGGCCTTCGTGGTGGTGGTGGTCGGCGGGCTGGGCTCGCTGCCCGGCGCCTTCCTGGCCGCGCTGCTGATCGGCGAGCTCCAGGCCTTCGGCATCCTGATCTTTCCGCGCATCACGCTGGTCCTGGCCTTCCTGGTGATGGCCGTCGTGCTGGTGATCCGCCCGCACGGGCTGCTGGGCCGCGCGCCCTCCACCGCCCATGCCGCCGCGGCGCCGGAGCCGCCCTACCTCCCGGCCTCGCCCTGGCGACGGTGGGCGGGCCTCGGGCTTCTCCTCCTCGCGGTGATCGTGCCGCCCTTCCTCGGCGACTACGCGCTGATCGTCTTCACCGAGATCGCGATCATGATGCTCTTCGCCGCGAGCCTCCATTTCATCATGGGGCCGGGCGGCATGGCGAGCTTCGGCCACGCGGCCTATTTCGGCTTCGGCGCCTATGGGGCGGCCCTGCTGGTGCGGCACTTCGCCGCGCCGATGGAGCTCGGCCTGCTCGCTGCCCCCTTCATGGCGGGGCTCGGCGGCCTCGTCTTCGGCTTCTTCTGCGTGCGGCTTTCCGGCGTCTATGCGGCCATGCTCACCTTGGCCTTCGCGCAGATCGCCTGGTCCACCGCCTTCCAATGGGTGGAGATGACGGGCGGCGACAACGGCATCCTCGGCGTCTGGCCCAGCGCCTGGGCGCAGTCGAAGCTGGTCTTCTACTACCTTTCCCTGGCGCTCTGCGTGGGGGCGGTGATGCTGCTGCGGCGCGCCATCTTCGCGCCCTTCGGCTACGCCCTGCGCGCGGGGCGCGACAGTCCGCTGCGCGCCGAGGCCATCGGCATGGACGGCTTCCGGATCCGCTGGTTCGCCTTCATCCTCGCGGCCGTTGCGGCGGGCATCGCGGGCGGGCTCTTCGCCTATTCCAAGGGCAGCGTCTTCCCGACCTATATGAGCATCTCGCGCAGCGTGGATGGGCTGCTGATGGTGCTGCTCGGCGGCGTGAAGACGGTGAGCGGCCCGATCGCGGGCGCGCTGGCCTATACCTGGCTGCATGAGCAGCTCATGCGGGCCTTCGACCTGTGGCGCCTGTTCCTCGGGATCATCATCCTGGCGCTGGTGCTCTTCTTCCCGCAGGGCCTCGCCGGCGCGCTGGGGCGCCGGGAGGGGCGGTCGTGACGCTCGAGGTCCGCGACCTGCACAAGAGCTTCGGCGGCGTCCAGGCGGTCTCCGGCGTGTCGCTGAGCGTCGCGGCCGGCGAGCTTCTGGCGCTGATCGGCCCGAACGGCGCGGGGAAATCCACCTGCTTCAATATGCTGAACGGCCAGCTCCGTCCCGACCGCGGCTCGGTAAAGCTGCGCGGGCAGGAGATCACAGGCCTCGCCCCGCGCCGGATCTGGCGGATGGGCGTGGGCCGCACCTTCCAGATCACCGCGACCTTCGGTTCCATGACCGTGCTGGAGAACGTGCAGATGGCGCTGCTGAGCCACGCGCGCCGGCTCTACGACATCTGGAATCCGGTCTCGAAGCAGGATCCGGCGCGGGCCATGGCGCTGCTCGATCGGGTGGGCATGGCGGGCCAGGCGGCGCGGCCCTGCGGGGTGCTGGCCTATGGCGACCTCAAGCGGGTGGAGCTGGCGGTGGCGCTGGCCAATGACCCCTCCCTCCTGCTGATGGACGAGCCCACGGCGGGCATGGCGCCGGCCGAGCGCGTGGCGCTCATGGAACTCGCCGCCCGGATCGCGCGCGAGGGCGGCATCGCCGTCCTCTTCACGGAGCACGACATGGACGTCGTCTTCGCCCATGCGGACCGCATCCTGGTGCTCGACCGCGGCAAGCCCATCGCCGAAGGCCTACCCGCCGAGGTCCGCCGCGATGCGCGCGTGCGGGAGGTCTATCTCGGCACCGGCGCGACTCACGGCTACAGCTGATGCTCGACGTCACGGACCTCCACGCGCATTACGGCCGGGCGCATATCCTCCAGGGCGTGACGCTGCGCGCGGGCGAGGGCGAGGTTCTGGCGCTGCTCGGCCGCAATGGCGCGGGCAAGAGCACGACGATGAAGTCGATCATGGGCCTGCTGCGCCCCACCTCCGGCGCGGTGCGCTTCCGGGGCGAGGACATCGCCGGCCGCGAACCCTTCGAGATCGCGCGCCGCGGCATCGGCTATGTCCCCGAGGAGCGCCGCATCTTCACCGAGCTCTCCGTTCTGGAGAATCTGGAGGTCGGCCGCATGCCGGCGCGCGAGGGCCTCGCGCCCTGGACGGCGGAGCGCGTCTTCGCCCTCTTCCCCAGCCTCGGCGCCATGCGCAAGCGCCCGGGCGGCCGCATGAGCGGCGGCGAGCAGCAGATGCTCACCATCGGCCGCACGCTGATGGGCAATCCCCGTCTCATCCTGCTCGACGAGCCGAGCGAGGGCTTGGCCCCCGTCATCATCGAGCGCATGGCCGAGGCCATCCTCGCCCTCAAGCGCGAAGGGCTGACGGTGCTTTTGAGCGAGCAGAACCTGCATTTCGCGCGCCTCGTCTCCGACCGCGCCTGCGTGCTGGAAAAGGGCGCGATCCGCTGGGAAGGCCGCATGGAGGCGCTGATGGCCGACGAGGCCGCGCGCGCGCAGTACCTCACGGTCTAGGGGATCAAAGGCGCGCCTCCAGCACGCGTCCGCCGAAGAGCGTGATGCCGCGCTGCCAGGCCCAGGCGACGGCGACCGGCGCGTCGGCGCCGATCAGCACGATGCGCGAGCGATCGGCCGGCAGCGCCGCGTCCCAAGTCGCGCGCAGGGCGCCATCCCCGGAGACCAGTTGCGGCCGGAAGCGGAGCCGCAGCAGCGGGAGATCAAGGCGCGAGGCGGGAAGCAGCGGCAGCAATTCCGGCTCCATCTCGTCGAGGCCCAGCCGCCAGCCGCGCCGATCCGCCAGTTCGCGGGCGAGCGCGAAACCGGCCGGGTCCAGCAGCATCTCCTCGACCGGAATGCAGACCACGAGGTCGCGCCGGCCGCGCGGTCCGAGCACGGCTTCGAGCCGCAGGAACTCCGCTTCCGTCACCGTGCCGAGGCCAAGCGGCAGGCAGGCCGCGCCCAGCTTCCTCGCCTCTTCCGGCCGGGAGAGCTCGGCCAGGATCCGGCGCTCCGCGGCGTGGCGGAAGCGGCGCGCGAAAGCTGGATGGGCGGCGAGCGCCCGACCGGGAAGGAGCGCAGCGGCGATATCCGGCACATGCGGGCGGAGCTCGGTCCAGATCGGCTGGGGCTCCTCGTCGCCGGCCACCAGCCGCCAGATCGTCTGCCGGCGCAGATAGGCGGAGAGATTGGCCGTCGCCAGCGCGCGGAGCGCCGCGTCCATCTCGGCGGACGAGGGGATGGGCAGCGCTGCTGCGATTTCCTGCGCCGCGACTGGCAAGGCCTGCAGCCCCAGCGCCGCCTCCAGCAGGCTCAGCATCCGGGCCGATTCTGCCGGCAGCCGCAGGAGGGGCATGGCGCTGTCCCGCGCCATTTCGGGCAGCACGCGGCAGACGCTTTTTCGCACCTCGTCGAGATGCTCGCCGGGCGGGGGCGAAAGCACGACCAGGTCGCCGCCGGGAAGCTCGTAGAGCCGGGCCCGTGTCGGGCGCAGCACGGGCGCCAGCACCTCGCGCACCAGGCGGTGATGGCGCGGGTCGCGCAGCCGGGCGGGCAGCAGCGAGAGGCGCAGGTAGAGCGCCCGCCGCTCCACGCCGGAGGCCACGCATTCCCGGGCGAGCGTCACCAGGGCCATGGCGTCGCGCATGGGCGCGCTGCCCTCCCAGAACAGGTCGGGCGCGGCCTGGCTCATGGCGTCTGGACCTCGTGCAGCACGCCGGGCCTGCGGGCCCAGTCGGGCACGGGCTGGCCCAGGAGGATCAGCTGGGCCGGGAGCTGTCTGGGAGGCACCGCGGAGACCGGCACGGCCCAGGCGGCACCTGGCGCCTCCACCCAGTCCAGGGCGCGGGCATCCGTCGCTACCAGGCCCACCGCCCAGCCGGCGGCGCGAAGGCTTGCCTCGGTCGAGGCGAAGCGCGCGGGATCGGCGCGCGAGACCAGCGGCAGCAGGGCGAGGGCGCCGATCCCGCTCCCCGTCGCCGCCCCTTTCGAAAGGCCGCCCTGCGGCAGATCGAGGATCAGCCGGAGCTCGGGCCAGAGCGCGGGAAGGGCGCTTCGCTGGGCGGGATCGGCGAGCGCGGCCAGCAACCGGCGACAGATCCATTCGCGCGCCAACGCTTCCAGCCCGGGATCCGGCAGGCCCAGCGAGACGGGAGCCAGCCGCTGCGCGACGGGGCGTTCGCTGGTGCCCTCCGCGAAAAAGGTGAGACGGGACAGCTCCGTGACCGGCAGGGCGGCGCATCGCGCCTCCAGCGCCGCAAGGGTGGGTAGTTCCCCGGCGGGGGAGGCGTTGCGGCAACGCGCCTCGGCCTGCGCGCGTCCTTCGGGGAGGGGCCAGCTTTCGGGCATCTTCCCGGTCAGCTCCGCGATGAGCTGGCCGGCCCGGAGACCAGGCGCCGCCTGCGCCCCCACCAGCAGGTCGCCGCCCGGCAGATGCAGCACCTGCCCACCGCCCAGCACCGCGGCCTCCTCCAGCAGGGCGCGCGCCACTTGCCGTACTGCCAGGGGGCCGCGCGCGGGATTGAACAGGGCCAGGCCGCCGGCCGGCGCCGCGGCGAGGGCGGTTCGCCAATCCACCGAGACGGGAAAAAACATGAAATCCGCGGCCCTTCCTGCGCCACGGCCCATTTTCCGTCGGCAAAACTTAATGAATCGCTAGGCTGGCATTTCGGCAGACCTCGGCAAGAAAGAAGCGCACGACAAAAATCCGGATGAAACCGTTACGAGCTTTGTCACATTTTATTGCGGCCGTTCATGTCGTGCGCTAGGCCATCGCCAATGCCAGAGACTCCTTCTTCGCCCATTCATGACGCGGCGACACCCGCGCAGTTGTCGGAGGCGGTGCGAGGCTTGGCGCGTGGCACCGTCCTCGTCGTCGGGGACGCCATGGTGGACCGCTATGTCTACGGCACGGTCGATCGCGTCAGCCCCGAAGCCCCCGTGCCCATCCTCACCGTCGAGCGCGAGGTCGCGCTGCCCGGGGGCGCCGGCAATGTCGTGCGCAACCTCACCGCGCTGGGCGCGGCCGTGGCCTTCGTTTCCGTCGTGGGCGACGACCAGGCGGGAAGCGACCTCACCGGCCTGATCGGCGGCCAGCCGCGCGTCGAGCCCTGGCTGCTCGTGCAGGGCGGCCGCGCCACCACGATGAAGACGCGCTTCGTCGCCGGCGGCCAGCACCTGCTGCGCACCGATCGGGAGCAATCCGCTCCCATCCATCCCCGCCTGGCCGATCGCCTGGTCAAGATCGCGTCCGACGCGGTGGCCGCGACCACCACCCTCGTGCTCTCGGACTACCGGAAGGGCGTGCTGGCGGGCGATATCCCGGCGCGCCTGATCGCCTCCGCCAAGGCGGCCGGCCGCCGCATCGTGGTCGACCCGAAGGGCGGCGATCATGGGCGCTTCGCGGGCGCCGACCTCATCATCCCCGAACCGGCCGAGCTCGCCGGCGCGACGGGCATGCCCGTGCATGATGAGGCGAGCGTCGCCGCTGCCGCGAGCGCGCTGCGCCGGGCGCATTCCTTCGGCGCCGTGCTGGTGCCGCGAGCGCCGGAAGGCCTCACCCTGCTCGAGGTCGAGGCCGACGGCACCGAGACGATCCGCCATTTCCGCGCCGAGGCCTCCGAGGTGCATGACCCGGCGGGCGGCGGCGATGCCGTGGTCGCGGTCGTGGCGGCCGGCATGGCCACCGGCCTGTCGCTCGCCTCCGTGGCGCGGCTGGCCGCCCTCGCGCTGGGCATCGTTAGCCGCAAGTCGGGCATCGCGCCCGTCCGGGCGGAGGAACTGCTGGAAGGGCTGACGCCCGGCCGCGGCGCGGCGCGCAAGCTCGTCTCCCTGCCGCTCGCCGCCGAGGTGATCGAACGCTGGAAGCATCGCGGCTGGCGCATCGGCCTGCTGCAGGTGAATGGCGAGCCCTGTCCGCCGGCCCTGACCGAGCAGGCGCGCCGCTGGTGCGACCGGCTGCTGGTGGGCGTGGCGGGCGAAGGCGAGGCGGCGGACAGCCTTGCAGAGCGGCCGGAAGTCGATCTGGTCGCGATCGGTGCCGATAGCGGCGGCGAGGAACTGCTGCGCCTGCTGCGCCCGGACGTGCTGGTCGCCAGCCATGCCGGCGGCGGCGAACTGGCGGCCCTGCTGCGCGAATGGGGCGGCGAGGTCCGCGTGACCCCCTGATCGAGGGCCCGGTCCGGCACACCGTGCCGGACCGGGCGCCTCCTGCTACTTCAGAACAGCTCAGGCGCGACGAAGCGCTGGAAGCCCGGCCGCTCGCCGAGGCGGGCGAACCAGGTCTCGAGCTTCGGGAATTCCGGCATGTCCGAAACCCGCACCTCAGGCCCGAACCAGCGCCGCGCGTAGCAGCCGAGGATGATGTCGGCCAAGGTCAGCGTGTCGCCGTCGATGTAGCGGCGCCCATCGCCCAGGCGGTTCTCCAGGATGGCCCAGCACTTCGCGCTGCCCTCCACGGCGCGGCGCACGGCCTGCATGTCGCGCTTCTCGGCCGGCGTCCGCACCATGCCCCAGAAGAGATCCCGCTCGACCGGCGAGAGGGTGGAGAGCTGCCAGTCCAGCCAGCGGTCCACGCTGGCGCGGCGGCCCGGCTCCGTCGGGTAGAGGCCCTTGGCGTCGCCGCCGGCCACCAGGCAGAGGTAGCGGCAGATGGAATTGCTCTCCCACAGCTCCACCTCGCCATGCCGGAGGGAGGGCACGCGGCCATTGGGGTTCAGCGCCCGGTATTCGGGCGTGTCGACCACGCCGTGCTCCATACCGGCATCGCTGCGCTCGTAGGGGAGGCCGAGCTCCTCGAGCACCCACAGGGGCTTCCAGACGTTGGTGCTGTTCGCGCGGCCGAGAATCCGGATCAAGTCGCTTTCTCCCAAGGCAATGGCGCGCAAGGTCGCCCGGCCTCGGGGCGGGTGCAACCTCCCCCCCACGGGAGCGTTTGTGGTCCGTGCTATCCGAGCAACAGGAGTCTCCCATGCAACGCCGACAGCTGGCTCGTGCCGCCACCTTGCTTCCCTTCCTCGCCGCCGCGCCACTGGTCGTTCCCCGGCGCGCCGAGGCCGCCACCCGCAGCGAGATCAACGCCGATGTCAGCGCCTCGCTGGTGCGCCTGCATCGAATGGAGAATGCCGCGCCGCTCTTCCGCAGCGCGAAGGCCGTGCTGGTGTTTCCCCGCATCGTGAGCGGCGGCTTCATCGTCGGCGGCCAGTTCGGCGAAGGCGCGCTGATGCGCGGCGAAACCAATGCCGGCTACTTCAACATCGCGGGCCTGTCCTTCGGCCTGCTGGCCGGCGCCCAGGCCGCGGGCCTCGCCATGTTCTTCATGACGGACGAAGCCCTGCGCGCGCTGATGAACGCCGAGGGCTGGGAAATCGGCACCGGGCCGAGCGTCGTGGTGCTCGACCGCGGCGTGCAGGCCAATGCGACCTCCACGACGCTGACGGAGCCGGTCTATGCGATCACCTTCAACCAGCAGGGCCTGATGGCCGCGATCGCGCTCAACGGCACGAAGATCACGCGTATCAACCCGACCTGATTCGGGTATCCGGGCTGGGCGCGGCTTGCCGCTGCCCGGCCCTCGTTCAACCGGCCAGGCTCAGCACCGTGCTGACGGCGGAAGCCAGGATCACGGTGTTGAACCAGAAGGCCGTCATGCCGTGCAGCAGCACGATGCGCCGCATGCGCGGCGTATTGGTGGTGGCGTCGCTGACCTGGAAGGTGCAGCCGACCACGAAGGCGAAATAGAGAAATTCCCCAAAAGAAGGCTCGTCCTCGCCGCCCGGGAAGTCCAGCCCTTCGCCCGTCATCCAGAATTCGTGGGCATATTCCTGCGCGAAAAGCAGGTGCAGGTAGAACCACGCCGCGATGATGACGAAGATCGAGAGCACCTGCTCCGTCGCGCCCTGGTTGCGGGTGGCGAGCAGCAGGGCGACGATCAGGAGCGAGGCCGTCGCCACCAGCAGCGCAAGCGTGAGCACGACCGCGCGGCCCTCCGCCAGCTGTTGCGCCCGGCGGCGCATGGTGTCGGGGTCCGCATCACCGAGATAGGCGAAGAGCAGCGCGGCATAGGCGCCGACATTGGCGCACCAGCCCAGCATCCCCGCCTGCCGCAAAGGCAGGACGAGGGACAGGACACCAAAGACAAGCAGGCCCGCCGCCAGCGCCCGCAGCAGGAAGCTGTGCCGGAGCGTGGCGGCGAGCGGCATGGGGATCAGGCTGCCATGGCCTGGCCGAAGACGGCGGCGTCCACATTGCCGCCGCTGAGGATCAGCGCCGTCACCCGGTCCCGCGTCTCCAGCTTGCCGGCCAGCAGCGCGGCCAGCGAGACCGCGCCGCCCGGCTCCACCACCACCTTCAGATGCGTGAAGGCGAAGCGCATGGCCGCGAAGACCTCCGCCGGGGTGACCGACAGCCCGTCGGCGACGCGCGGGGAGTTGATCGCGAAGGTCAACACGCCCGGCACCTTGGAGAGCAGGGAATCGCAGAGACCCGCGCCCTTGCCGTCGACCGGCACGCGCTCCCCGGCGCGCAGGGACTGGCCGTAATCGTCCCAGCCCTCGGGCTCGACGGCATAGATCTTCGCCTGGGGCGCCAGCGCCTTGGCGGAGAGCGCCGAGCCCGCCAGCAGGCCGCCGCCGCCGGTGTTGATGGCGAACTGGTCGACCTTCAGCCCGGCCGCCTCGGCATCCTCCAGCAGTTCGAGCAGCGCGGTGCCCTGGCCGGCGATGACGTCCGGGTGGTCGAAGGGCGGCACCACCGTCGCGCCGCGCTTCTGCGCGAGCTCGGCGGTCAGCGCCTCGCGGTCGGTGTTGTGGCGGTCGAAGAAGTGGATCTCGGCGCCCCAGGCGCGCGTGGCCTCGACCTTCACCGAGGGCGCGTCCTGCGGCATGGCGATCAGCGCCGGCATGCCGAGGGCGTGGCAGGCCGCGGCCACGGCCTGGCCGTGATTGCCTGAGGAATGCGTGACCACGCCGCCCTTGCGGGCCGCCTCGCCGAGGCGCAGCGAGGCATTGGTCGCGCCGCGGAACTTGAAGCTGCCCGTGACCTGCAGCGGCTCCGGCTTGACGAGCACCACGCCGCCGGCGGCCGCGTCGAGCGCGCGGTGGCGCAGCATGGGCGTGCGGCGGATGCGGCCCTTGAGCCGCTCGGCCGCGGCGCGAACATCGTCGAAATCGGGAAGGGTCATCGGGCGAACCTCAGTGGATTGGTGGGCGCGACGGCGGGAAGGATGTCCGCGTCGAGGGTGTCGCCCCGGATCAGCTGGGCGAGCAGTCGCCCCGCCGCCGGCGCGGTCTGGATACCATAGCCGCCCTGGCCGCAGAACCAGTGGAAGCCGGGCTGTTCGGAGGGGCCGATCGCGAGGCCGCGATCCGGCGTGAAGGTGCGCAGCCCCGCCCAGCGGTGCTCCACGCGGGTCACCGGGATGTCGAGGCATTGCTGCATCCGGTCGATGGCGATGGCGACGTCGAGCTCGTCAGGCTGCGCGTCCATGGGCTCGCTGTCGGTCTCGTCGGCCGGGCTGACCATGAGCTTGCGCCGCGCCTCGGGCCGCACGTACCAGGAATGGTTCACGTCCACGACCATCGGCCAGTCCGCCGTGTCGTAGGGGCCCGGATCGATGATGAGGGCCGTGCGGCGCTTGGGCTGCAGGCCGATGGGCGCGACGCCCGCGATCCCCGCCACCACGTCGCCCCAGGCGCCGGCCGCGTTCACGATCACGGGCGCCGAGTGGACGGCGCCATTGGCCGCCTCGGCATGCCAGAGGCCGTTCTCGCGCCAGATCCGGCCGACGCGGTGGCGCAGCGTCAGCGTGCCGCCATTGCCGCGGATCTGCTTCAGGAAGCCCTGGTGCAGCGCGGCGATGTCGATGTCGAAGGCATCGTGCTCGATCGCGGCGCCGGCCAGGGCATCGAGCCTGAGCGCCGGCACCAGCGCCTTCGCCTCGGCGAGGCTGAGGGGCACGCGGCCATGCTGCAGCGTCTGCTCCAGATCCGCGAGGTCCTCCGCCTTTGCCACGTTGAGCACGGGGCGCGGATGGGCGAGCGGCACCTCCGTGAAGCCCGGCGGGGGCTCCTCGAGGAAGTCGCGCGAGGCGCCGGTCAGGATCTGCGCGTCCTCGCTGCCATAGCTGAGGATCCAGATCGCGGCGGAGCGCCCCGTCGTGTGATAGCCGGCGGTCTCCTCGGCCTCGAGGAGCGCCACGCGATGCGTGGTGGAAAGATGGGCGCCCGCGGTGGCCCCGGCGATGCCGGCGCCGATGACGAGGGCATCGAAACTCTGCGTGTTCATTCCGCTATCTTCATACCTGCTGAGGATTGCAGCAATCGGTTGCGCTGCCCGGCGCAGACCGCCTAACCTCGGGACGGCGGCGCAGACCGCACAAGAAAACACAGGGATGGTTCAAGATGGCAGGGAACGGGATGACCCGGCGCACAACGCTGCGCTCGGGGGCCGGAGTGATCGCCGCAGGCGTCCTCTCGGCTCCGATGGTTCACGCGCAGGGCACGGGCGGCACGCTCCGCTGCGGTTTCTGGGACCACTGGGTTCCCGTCGGCAACGACGTGATGCGCCGGCTCTGCGCCGAATGGGGCCAGCGCAACCGCGTGGACGTGCAGGTGGACTTCATCACCTCGGTCGGCAACCAGAACCTGCTCACCATCGCCGCCCAGGCGCAGAGCCGCTCGGGGCATGACATCCTCAGCTTCCCGACCTGGGAGCCGGCGGCGCATGCCCGGCTGCTGGAGCCGGTGGACGACGTGATCGGCCGCCTGGTCGCCAAATACGGGCCGGTGAACCCGATCGGCGAATACCTGGCCAAGCGGGACGGCAAGTGGGTCGCGATCCCGGCCGTTTCCGGCAGCCAGCAGAAGCCGTCCCTCGCCCGCTTCGACCTGCTGAAGCAGCATGCGGGCATCGACGTGCAGGCCATGTATCCGGCGGCGAACCAGACCGGCCCCGGCGTCGACCAATGGAACTGGGACAACTTCCTGATCGCCGCCGAGAAATGCGCGCAGGCCCAGGTGCCTTTCGGCCTGCCGCTGGGCAGCTTCAGCGACGCGGTGGACTGGGTCGGCTCCATGTTCCGCAGCTTCGGCGCGACGCTGGTCGACGAGCGCGGCAATGTGACGGTGCGCAGCAACCCCGCGGTGCGGCAGGTGCTGGAATATGCGGTCCGCCTCTGCCGCTTCCTGCCCAATGACGTCTATGCCTGGGACGATGCGTCGAACAACCGCGCCCTGATCTCGGGCCGCTCGGCGCTCATCTTCAACCCGCCCTCGACCTGGGCGGTCGCCCGGCGCGACGCCCCCGCGGTGGCGGAGAAGTGCTGGACCTTCCCCATGCCGGCGGGTCCGCAGGGCCGCTTCACGCCCTACCTGCCGTATTTCTGGGGCATCTGGAGCTTCAGCCGCGCCAAGCCGGCGGCCAAGGCGCTGCTGGAATTCCTCTCCGAGCGCGAGCAGGCCGAGGCTCAGACGACGACGAGCTCCGGCTACGACATCCCGCCCTTCAATACGATGACGGACTTCAAGATCTGGGAAACCGAAGGCCCGCCCACGGGCGTGGTCTTCAACTACCCGGTCAAGCCGCATCACCACGCCCAGCAGAACATCGCCTTCGCGCCGGCCCCGGCGGAGATCGCGGTGCAGGGCTACAATCAGGCGGTCAACACCAAGATGATCGCCCGCGTGGCCCAGGGCGGCGAAACGATCGACCAGGCGCTCAACTGGGCGGAGCGCGAGCTGCGCAACTTCGCCCGCGGCTAACGCCGGCATCTCGGGCGGGGGCGTCGTCCCCGCCCACCTTTGATGCAGGGCAGGAGACCTCCAAATGTCCGCCGACACCCTCTCCGTCGACACCCGCCTGGCGCCGCAGCCCGGGACGGGCAGCCTGAGGCGCTTCACGCGGCGCCGGTCCACCATCGCTTTCCTGATGACCCTGCCGCTTCTGCTGGTGATCGTCTGCCTCGTCGCCTATCCGGCCGCCTATGGCGTCTATCTCTCGACGCTGAACCGGACGATGGAACGCAGCATCGGCCTCGGCAATTTCGAGATCCTGTTCGACACCGACACCTTCTGGAACGTGGTCTGGCAGTCCTGCATCTTCGCCATCACGGCGGTGATCGCGAAGGCGCTGATCGGCTTCTGGCTGGCGCATATGCTGCATCACATCCCGACCAAGGGGCAGCGCAAATGGCGCGGCATGCTGCTGGTGCCCTGGGTCATTCCGCCCGCGCTGTCCACGCTCGGCTGGTGGTGGATGTACGACCCCTCCTACAGCTCCATCAACTACCTGATCTCCATCGTCGGCGCGCCGCCGGTGCCCTGGCTCGGCGAGCCGATCTGGGCGCGCGCGGCCATCATCATCGTGAACGTCTGGGTGGGCGCGCCCTTCTTCATGATCATGTACCTCGCCGCGCTGAAGAGCGTGCCGGAGCAGCTCTACGAGGCCGCGGCGATCGACGGCGCCACGGGCTTCCAGCGCCTGCGCTACGTCACCGTGCCGATGATGGCGAACATCATCTCCATCACGGTGCTGTTCAGCCTGATCGTGACCTTCGCGAATTACGACATCGTGCGCGTGCTCACGAATGGCGGCCCACGTGACCTCACGCATGTCTTTGCGAGCTACGCCTTCCAGGTCGGCATCCTGAGCGGAAACATCCCGCGCGGCGCGGCCGTCTCCCTCTTCATGCTGCCGATCCTCGCGGTCTGCGCCTTCTTCGTGCTGCGCGGCGTGACCCGTCGGAACAAGGAGCAAATGTGATGTCGGCTGCGACCGCTTCGAAAGATGTCGCCAAGGGCAGCGGCATCTACAGCAAGGCCGGGAGCCTCTCGAGCGAGAGGCGCTGGGCCCTCTGGACGGCCTATGCCTCGCTGATCCTGGCCACGATCATCTTCCTCGCGCCCCCGGTCTACATGTTCATCACGAGCCTGAAGGGCAGCGCCGAGATCGCGAACATGCAGGGCAATCCCTGGCTGGTCCGCAATCCGACGGCGGAGAACTACACCGCGCTGCTCGGCAACACGATGTTCCTGCGCTTCTTCCTGAACAGCTTCATCATCACCGGGCTGGTCGTGCTGATCACCATGGTGATCTCGGTGCTGGCCGCCTTCGCGCTGGCGCGCATGCGTTTCTTCGGCAGCCAGTTCCTCGCGACCGGCGTCTTCCTCACCTATCTGGTGCCGGACACGCTGCTCTTCATCCCGCTCTACCAGATCGTGGGCGGGCTGGGGCTGCTGAACTCCATCTGGGGGCTGGTGCTCGTCTATCCGACGCTGACCGTACCGTTCTGCACCTGGATCATGATCGGCTACTTCGCCTCCATTCCGAAGGAGCTGGACGAGGCGGCGCTGATCGACGGCGCCAATTGGATGCAGATGCTGACGAAGATCTTCATCCCCGTCGCGATGCCCGGGATCATCGCGGCGACCATCTTCGCCTTCACCGTGTCCTGGGCCGCCTTCGTCTATCCGACGGCCTTCGTCACCACGCCGGACCAGATGCCGCTGACGATCGGCATCGTCTCGCAGCTGGTGCGCGCGGACACCTTCGCCTGGGGGCAGATCATGGCCGGCGCGCTGCTTGCGGCGCTGCCGCCCGTCGTCATCTACGCGTTCCTCATGGACTACTACATTGCCGGCCTCACCGCCGGCGCCACCAAGGGCTGAAGCCCGCCCGATCGCCGTCGTGCCCCAGGTGCGACGGCGTGGACCGGCCGGGCCAACAGGGGAATCTTTTATGGCGCAAGTCTCGCTTCGCAAGATCGTCAAGATGTACGAGGGCGACGTCCAGGCGGTGAAGGGCATCGACCTGGAGATCGAGGATCACGAATTCGTCGTCCTGGTCGGCCCCTCGGGCTGCGGCAAGTCCACCACGCTGCGCATGATCGCGGGCCTCGAGGAAATCTCGTCGGGCGACATCGCGATCGGCGGCACGGTGGTGAACGACATCCCCCCGCGCGACCGCGACATCGCGATGGTCTTCCAGAACTACGCGCTCTATCCGCACATGTCGGTCTTCGACAACATGGCCTTCGGCCTGACGTTGCGGAAGTTCCCCAAGGCGGAGATCAAGCGGCGCGTCGACGAGGCGGCCCGCATCCTCGACATCACGCCCCTGCTCGACCGCAAGCCCAAGGCGCTTTCCGGCGGCCAGCGCCAGCGCGTCGCCATGGGCCGCGCCATCGTGCGCGACCCCAAGGTCTTCCTCTTCGACGAGCCGCTCTCCAACCTGGACGCCAAGCTGCGCGTGCAGATGCGCACCGAGATCAAGAAGGTGCACCAGACCGTGCGCACCACCACGGTCTACGTCACGCATGACCAGGTCGAGGCCATGACCCTGGCCGACCGCGTGGTGGTGATGAACCAGGGCCTGATCGAGCAGGTCGGCCCGCCGCAGGAGCTCTACCATCATCCGGCGACGCGCTTCGTGGCGGGCTTCATCGGCAGCCCCGCGATGAACTTCCTCCCCGCGCGGGTGGAGAATGGCGCCGTGCACCTGCCGGGCGGCGCGGTGCTGCCCATCCCGGAGGCGCGGCGCGCGCGCTATGCCGGCGCGCCGGGGATGGACCTGCTGTTCGGCATCCGCCCGGAGCACCTGACCGACCATCGCCCCGGCCTGCCCAACCGCGCCGACATCACCATCACGCCCGAGGTCATCGAGCCCATGGGCATGGAGACCCTCGCGCATTTCCACCTGGGCGAGGCGCGCGACTGCTGCGCGCGGCTGGAGCCCACCGTCCTGGCCGAGCCCAACGTGCCGATCGTCCTCTCGGCCGACATGAACAACATGCACCTGCTGGACGCCAAATCGGGCCGGGTGCTCTAGGACCAGCCCCTGGCGAGGCCCCCCAGGGCGGAGCCTCCGCCCGTGGGGTCCTCGTCCGGCAGGCGCCGCCGGAGGTCTGGACGCGCCCGCGGCCCGAGTGCAATTTCCTGGCCAGAAGAGGAACACGCACATGGCCGAGCCCGACTACGTCTTTATCCCCGTGACCGAGCTGGAGAACTTCGTCACCAGGATCTTCTCGGCCTCCGGCTGCAGCGCGGAGGAATCCGCGCGGATCTCTAACCATCTGGTCGGCGCCAACCTGTCGGGGCATGACAGCCATGGCGTGGACCGCGTGCCGCGCTACGTCGAGTGGAAGCGGGCGGGCTATGTCCTCCCCGACCAGAAGATCAGCGTGATCAGCGACGGCGGTGCCTTCGCCCTGCTCGACGGCAATTTCGGCTTCGGCCAGACGGTCGCGAAGCAGGCCACCGAATTCGGCATCGCCCGCGCCCTGGAGAAGGGCTCCTGCATCGTCGGCATGCGCAATGCCGGCCATATCGGCCGGACCGGCGACTATGCCGAGATGGCGACGGCCCAGGGCCTGATCTCGATCCACTTCGTGAACGTCGCCGGCTCCGTGCTGGTCGCGCCCTTCGGCGGGAAGGAGCGCCGCTTCTCCACCGCGCCGATGAGCATCGGCGTTCCGCTGCCCGGCGGCCCGGTCATCCTCGACTTCGCGACCTCCTTCGTGGCCGAGGGCAAGGTGCTGGTCGCCTCCAACGGAGGCAAGGCGCTGCCCGACACCGCGCTGATCACCGCCGATGGCGAGATGTCCGGCGATCCGCACACCCTCTACGGACCCTATGCGCAGGTCGGCCCCCGTTCACCGAGCAACGGCACGGGCGCGATCCGCGCCTTCGGCGATCACAAGGGCTCCGGCCTCGCGCTGATGTGCGAGCTGCTGGCGGGCGCCCTGACGGGCGGCGGCACCTCCGGCCCGATCACCGAGCGCGGCCGCATCGCCAACGGCATGCTGTCCATCTACCTCTCGCCGCAGCATTTCGGCGACGAGGACGCCTTCCACCAGGCGGCCGCCGACTACCTGGCCTGGATTAAGTCCTGCGCCCCGGCCGTGGCGGATTCGCCGGTCCTCGTCCCCGGTGAGCCGGAGAACCACCGCCGCGCCGCGCGCACCGTCTCGGGCGTGCCGCTGGCGCGTGACGCCTGGCAGAGCATCCTCGACACGGCGGCGTCGCTCGGCATCAACGGCCCGTGAGCACCTCGCTCTACGAGACCTACCGGGCCATCCGCGAGCGCATCCTGACCGCCGCCGCGCGCCGCATCCCGCGCGCGTCGGCGGCGTCCCAGGCGCGGGCGCTGGGCTTCGGCTGGAAGGATGACGAGGTCCAGGTCGCCAACGAGGCGCAGTTCCAGCTGGTGCTCGACCTCGGCGTCTTCGGGCCGATGGGCGGGCATTCGCGGGCGCTCGACCGCGAGGCCAAGGCCGGTGAGTACCCCGAGGGCAGCGAGGAGGCGGCCGTGCTGGCCGCGCTCTCGCGGGCCCATTTCACGCTGTTCCGCGTCGTCCGGCCGCATCCCGAAGGGGGCGTCGAGGCGGACGACCTGCTGCGCGGCACCAAGCTGCGCATCGAGGACCGGATGCTGGCGCAGGACGGCATGGAGGGCACGGCCTTCGCCGGGCGCCTCATGCGCCTGGGCGGCTTCGAGATGACCTGCGGCGCGATCTCACCGCTCACGGACGAGGTGATCGAGACGCTGCTGGGCCGGCCGGTGACGCCGCTGCCCACGCCGCGCTTCCTGCCGGTCATCACGCCCCTGATGGACGAGGATGTGGCGGCGCTGCGCGGCGCGGCCGGCGCCTCGGAGTTCCCGGTGCGGGTCTATCGCGCCTCGCTGGATCACGGGTTGTTTGGAGCGGTGCCGGAGTAGGCACCGACTTCTTCGTAACGCCGCAAGACCGACATGCCGTGGCAACATGCTTTCGGCATGTCGCGCGGCATGAAGCGACGCTCCCTCCTCGTCCTTGCGGGCCTTTTCCTCCCCACCGCCGCGCTGGCCTTTCCCGAGCGCGGCATCACCCTCATCGTGCCTTTCGGGCCGGCGGGCAGCACGGATATCGCCGCGCGCCTCCTGGCTGATCGTCTCTCGGCCCGGCTCTCGGCCCGCGTGGTGGTCGAGAACCGGGCGGGCGCCGGCGGCGCCGTCGGCAGCGAGGCCGCCAAGCGCGCCATGCCGGACGGCCATACCCTGCTCTTCGCCTCGGCCAGCTCGCATGGCGCCAATCCCGCCGTCTTCCAGGATCTCCCCTATGACGCGGTCCGGGACTTCGACGCGGTGGCGCTGACGGGTGTGACGCCGCTGGCCCTCGCGGTGGCACCGAACGGCCCTCGCGACCTCGCCGCGCTGCGCGGTGCCCTGGCGGAAGCGCCGGGCACCTATGGCTCCGCCGGGGCGGGCAGCATCACGCATCTGGCCGCCGAGCTCTTCCTGGCGCGCACGCAGCTGCGTGCCGAGCACATCCCCTATCGCGGCGGCGGCCCCGCCCTGGAGGCGCTGGCGCGCGGCGAGGTTTCCTTCGTGTTCGAGACGCTGGCGAGCCTGTCCGGCATCGCGCGCGACGGCCGCGTGCGGCTGCTGGCCGTGGCGACGCCCGCCCGCACCCCGACCTGGCCCGAGCTGCCGACGCTGGAGGAAGGCGGTCTCGCGCCCTTCGACGTCTCGACCTGGAACGCGCTGCTGGCGCCGCGCGGCACGCCGCCCGCGCGGATCGCGACGCTGGCCGCCGCCGTGCAGGACTGCCTGGCCGAACCCGCGTTGGCCGAGCGGCTGGCCGGCCTCGGCGTCGCCGTGCCCCCGCCGACGGGGCCGGAAGCGACGTCGCGCTTCATCGCGGCCGAGGTCGCGAAGTTTCGCGGCATTGCCGAAGGCGCGGGGCTCCGGCTCGAGCGTCCCTGACGCGCCTCCCGCGTCGGGCGGCGGCGGGAACGGGCAGGGCGGACACCATTCGCCTTGCCTTGCCCTGCGCATCGTGACGGCTTGCGTCCGCGCGAGGCCTCGGGCTTGATCGACCCAACAAAAACCAGGGGGATCATCCGTTGTTCCGAAGATTCGCGCTCGCCGCGTCCTGTCTTGCCGTGCTCGCCTCGCCGCTCGGCGCGCAGACCTATCCGGAGCGTGCCATCACGCTCGCGACCGGCTTTGCCCCGGGTGGCAGCACGGATATCGCCTCGCGCCTGATCTCGGAGCGCTTCGCGGCCCAGATCTCGCCCGGCGCACGCATGGTGGTGGAGAACCGGGCCGGCGCCTCCGGCGTCGTGGCCTCGGACTGGCTGCGCCGCCAGGCACCGGACGGGCACACGATCATGTTGGTCGAAGTCTCTTCCCATGCCATCGCGCCGGCCGCGCTGGAGGGCGGCACGCCCTATGACCCGATGGCGGATTTCACGCATATCGGCATGGTCGGCACCGCGCCGCTCATCCTCGTCTCCAACCCGAACTTCCCCGCCCGCACTGCCTCCGAAGCGGTCGCGCGGCTGCGCGCCTCGCGTCCCGAGGAATTCGCCTATGCGACCTCGGGCGTCGGCTCCATCCCGCATCTCGCGGTCGAGGTGATGGCGCTGGCGCTGGGTGGCGCGCGCTTCACCCACGTCCCCTATCGCAGCGGCGGTCTGATGCTGACCGCGATCCACCAGGGCGAGGGCCAGTTCGGCATCGCCGTGCTGGCGAGCGCGGCGGGCCAGGTGCGGGACGGGATGGTGCGCGGCCTCGCGGTGACGAGCCGCGAGCGCTTCCCCTCCTTCCCCGATGTGCCGACGCTGAACGAGGCCGCGATGCCCGGCTTCGAGATGACGACCTGGAACATGATCGTGGGCCCGCCGAACATGCCGCCCGCCCTGGTCGCGCAGATCAACCGCGCGCTGGTGGCCGCGGTCTCGGACGCGTCGCTGCGCGACCGGCTGCTGGGCGCCGGCGTCTCGGCCTGGACCGAGCCGAACACGCCGGAGACGACGCGCGCCTTCATGGCGGCCGAGGTGGCCAAGTACCGCGACGTGGTGGCGCGCACGGGCATCCGCCTGCAGCGCTGATCAACGCCGGGGCGGCGTTGATCAGCGCGTGGTTCCGGCCAATACTGGCCGGAACGAATTCGCAGGAAAGTCACGAGAAAATGGACGGTCACACTGCCCCGATCACCGCGCGTCCCATGGCGCGCGGCCGGCTTTTCTTCGCCAATCCGGGCCCGACGAACATCCCCGATTCCGTGCTGCTCGCGACCGCGCGCGCCAGCATGGACTTCAACGATCCTGCCTTCATGGCCGTCTACGATGCCTGCTTCGCGGGGCTGAAGAAGGTCATCAAGACCGAGCAGCACCTGTTCATGTACACCGCCTCCGGCCATGGCGCCTGGGAGGCGTCGCTGGTCAACACGCTCTCGCCGGGCGACCTCGTGCTGATCCCCGAGACGGGCCATTTCTCCGCCTCCTGGACCAAGATGTGCAGCACCCTCGGCTTCCGCACGCAGCCGGTCGCCGCCGATTGGCGCCGCGGCGTCGAGATGTCGGCGATCCGCGAGGCGCTGGCCGCCGACACGGCGCATGAGATCAAGGCCGTCTGCTGCGTGCACAACGAGACGGCCGCCGGCACTCGCCTGCCGATCGACCAGGTCCGCGCCATCCTCGATGAGCTGAAGCACCCGGCGCTGCTGATGACGGACACGATCAGCTCGCTCGGCTGCTTCGATTTCCGCATGGACGAGTGGGGCGTCGATGTCTGCGTGGGCGGCAGCCAGAAGGGCCTCATGCTGCCCACGGGCTTCAGCTTCACCGGCGCCTCCGAGAAGGCGATGGCGGCGCACCGGGCCAGCACCCATCCGCGCCACTACTTCGACTGGACGGAGATGCTGGCGCGCAAGCAGAAGAGCTTCGTCGGCACCGTGCCGGTCACGCTCTTCTACGGCCTGCAGGAGGCCCTGCGGCTCATCCTCGAGGAGGAAGGGCTGGAGAACGTCTTCAAGCGCCATGCGCGACTGGCGAAGGCCGTGCGCGCCTGCGTGCAGCATTGGTCCGGCAATAACGGCCCGCAGCTCTTCTGCCAGAATCCCGAGCGCTATTCCGACAGCGTGACCGCGATCCTGATGCCCGAGGGCACCGATGCCGAGGCCGTGCGCAAGATCGCGCTGGAGCGGTTCAACGTCTCCACCGGCGCGGGCCTTTCCAACCTGTCGGGCAAGGTCTTCCGCATCGGGCATCTCGGCGACCTCAACGAGCCGATGATCCTGGGCACGCTGGCCTCGGTCGAGATGGCGCTGGGCCTGGCGGGCATTCCCCATGCCAAGGGCGGTGTCCAGGCGGCGATGGACAGCCTCACCCAGCCGTAACTCCCTCTCTTGGGCCGGGAGTGACCACCCCATGGCGCTGACGTAAGGCGCCGTGGGGCAACCTGGCTGCCGACGGGGCGTTCCTCTCAGTAACGGTGCTGTCTCGGCGCCGAAGCAGAAAGGAAACCCAGATGAACAAGGCGGACATCAAGGAGCACATGCAGGTCGTCGGTTCTTGCGGGAACCCGGTCGGCAAGGTGGATCATCTCGACGGCGACCGCATCAAGCTCACGCGGGACAGCGATCCCCATGGGCAGGGCCATCACCATTACTTGCCGCTGAGCCAGGTGAAGGGCGTCGAGGGCGATAAGGTCGTCCTGACGGTCAATTCGGGTGAGGCCAAGAAATCGCTGCAGACCCAGGCTCCCGGTTAACCCCGAAGCCTCCCAAGTGCGGCCCGCTATTCCTTGGCGGGCCGCATTGCGTTCAGGCGCGCTCGAAGACCAGGCCGCGGGCACGGCCCGCATTGACGGTCAGCGCCCTGCCATCCTCCGATACCACGACATCGGCCCAGGCCGGAAACAGCGACGACGGGATGTGCACGCGCAGGTTCCGCGGCGTCAGCGCCTCCACGCGCCAGGGCGCCACGGCCGTCCGCACGGGGCCGGCGGCTTGGACGCTCCCGCCCTCGATGTGCCAGCGCGTGGCCAGCTCCGGGCAGCTCCAGTTTCCATCCAGCATCGGCGCGGGCACGGTGGAGGCGCGGCGGAAGTTGCGCCGCCGCCCGGCATCGAATTCGACTTCCAGTACCCCGTCGCGCGGCGGTGCCGCGATGAAGGGAAAGCTGCCGCGCAGGGCGGCGAGCCGCCCATCCGCCGTGGGCGCCAGCGCATAGGGCACGCCGTGCATGCGGGCCACGCCGTCCTCGCCGAAATCCAGTGAAAGCCCGTCCTCCTCGCAAAGCCAGGTGCCCACCATGGAGGCGCGGTCGATCGCCGGCGGCTCGGCCAGCAGGTCCGCATCGCCGGCGAGCGCGGCAGCGGCGGCGGCATTGGCGAAGGCGGCAGGATCGAGTGCGGCGTTGTTGGCGATGGCTACCACCGTCAGCCCCTTGGCCGGGATCCGCAGATAGGCGGTCTTGTAGCCGGGCCAGAGCCCGCCGTGGCTGACGGTGTCCAGCCCGCGCCAGGCATCCGCCTGGAGGCCGCGCGCATAGCGCCCCGGCTCGCCGTTGGGGAAAGGGACCAGTGCCTCAAGCTCGGCCGCGAGGTGGCCCAGCGCGCCCTTCGCCATGGCGTCCGCCCAGAGCATCAGATCCTCGACGCAGGAGACCAGCCCGCCCTCGCCGCCCAGCGGGAAGCCCTGCGTGGCCCGGACGAAGCCGCCGCCCTCCGGTAGGTAGCCGGTCGCGAGGTTCGGGATCGGGGTCGCGACGCTGGGCGTGTGCCGCGTCCGCGTCATGCCGAGCGGGGTGAAGAAGCGCGTCTCCAGGAAGGCCGCGAGGCTCTGGCCGGAGAGGCGCTCCACCACCTGCCCGAGCAGCCGGAAGCCGCTGTTGCAGTAGAGGTAGCGCGTGCCGGGGGGGAAGTTCAGCGTCGACTGGCGGGCGATGGAGGCATCCAGCTCCTCCTCGGCGAGGGGCGTTCCCAGATCCACGCCGCCGAGGCGGTTGAGCTCCAGCATGTCCCGCAGGCCCGAGGTGTTGCGCATCAGATGGTCGAGCGTGATGCTGTCCAGGATGGCTGGCAGTTGCGGCAGGTGCCGCCTGATGGGATCGCTGGGGGCGAGGCGCCCTTCCCGGGCGAGCAGCAGGATGGCGGCGCAGGTGAACTGCTTGGAGACGGAGGCGATGCGGAAGTTGGTGCCGGGCCCGATCGGCACGCCCAGCTCGACCGAGGCGAGGCCGGCCGAGCGATGCGCCAGGATCCGGCCATCGCGCGCCACGCCGATGGTGGCGCCGGGCGCGCCGGCCGGCAGGTCGAGCAGGCGGTCCAGGCAACGTTCGAGTCGAAGCAGGTCGAGATCGGTCATGCTTAGGGGTTCCTCCGGTTCGTCGATCTTAGGCACAGTCGCATTGGGGGCGGAATGCGGGTCCTGATCCTGGGCGCGGGCGGGCATGGCCGCGCCGTTTGCGAGGCGGCGCTGGATGCGGGCTTCGAGGTGGCGGGCTTTCTCGACGGAAGGGCGCCGCTGCCGGCAGTGTTGGGCCTGCCGGTGCTCGGCACCGAGGCGGCGCATGAGGGCGGGCCGCTGCTGATCGCTTTCGGCGACAATGCCGCGAGGCTGGCGGCGGCCGCCCGGCTGCGCGCCCCGCTGCCCGTCCTGCTGCATCCCAGTGCGATCAAGGCACGGAGCGCCGAGATCGCCGAGGGGGCGGTGGTCATGCCGCGGGCCGTGCTGGGCGCCCAGGCGCGGATCGGCCGCCTGGCGCTGGTGAACACGGGCGCCATCGTCGAGCATGATGTCGAGCTGGGGGAGGGGGCGCATATCGGGCCCGGCGCGATCCTCTGCGGCGGCGTGCGGATCGGGCCGCGTGCCATGGTCGGTGCCGGGGCGGTCGTCGCGCCCAATGTCAGGGTCGGCGAGGGCGCCGTGATCGGCGCCGGCGCGGCCGTGACCACCGAGGTGGACGCCTTTTCACGCGTGGCCGGCGTGCCGGCACGAATTATTTCGTGACAAAGACTTACCGGCCGTTTCGCGATTTTTGCCCCGCCCGGCTTCGCGCTGGTAGATGAAGGATTAAGCTTTTCCTTCGCCAATGGTGTAGAAAAGCGGGATACGCCGGTGGCCGATCGGCGTCCTGCTTGGCTTGGCCGGCGGGGCAAGGCGTATGGGATCGTAGGAAGAGGCTACCTGTATGAAGCTCAGGGTCGGGACCACCGCCGCCGTCGCGGCCGCCTTTGCGGCCGGGATCATCATCGGTCCGCAGGTTGCCGCCTGGGCGCAAGCGGATGGCGGCCGAGCCGAGACCTACCGGCTGCTGCAGCTGTTCGGGGACGTCTTTGCCCGCGTGCGGGCCGAATATGTCGAGCCGGTGCAGGACCGCGACCTGGTCGAGAATGCCGTGAACGGCATGCTCACCGGCCTCGATCCCCACAGCGCCTACCTGAACCCGCGTAATTTCCGCGACATGCAGGTGCAGACGCGGGGCGAGTTCGGCGGCCTCGGCATCGAGGTGACGCAGGAGAACGGCTATATCCGCGTCATTTCCCCGATCGACGAGACGCCGGCCGCCCGTGCGGGCGTGAAGCCCGGCGACTTCATCACCCACCTCAACGGCACCAGCACCCAGGGCCTGACCCTGCAGGAGGCCGTGGAGCAGATGCGCGGCGAGCGCGGCACCGCGATCCGCCTCACCATCCGCCGCGAGGGCGAGGCCCGCCCCGTCGAGGTCTCCATCACGCGCGATGTGATCCGCCCGCAGGTGGTCCGCTACCGGCTCGAGGGCAACGACGTCGCCTATATCCGCGTCACCTCCTTCAACGAGCAGACCGACACCAACCTCCGCCGCGCCATGACGGCGCTTCGCCAGCAGGCGGGCGGCAACCTCAAGGGCGTGGTGCTCGACCTCCGCAACAACCCGGGCGGCCTGCTCGACCAGGCGGTCCAGGTCGCCGACGACTTCCTCGACCAGGGCGAGATCGTCTCCACCCGCGCCCGCCGTCCGGAGGATGCGCAGCGCTGGAACGCGCGCTCGGGCGACATCGCCAACGGCCTGCCGATCGTGGTGCTGGTGAATGGCGGCAGCGCCTCGGCCAGCGAGATCGTGGCCGGCGCCCTGCAGGACCATCGCCGCGCGGTCGTCCTCGGCACGCGCAGCTTCGGCAAGGGCTCGGTGCAGACCGTGATGCCGCTGGGCGGCAATAACGGCGCCATCCGGCTGACCACGGCGCGCTACTACACGCCCTCCGGCCGCTCCATCCAGTCGACCGGCATCGAGCCGGACATCGAGGTGCGCGCCGCGCGGCAGGATCCGCAGACCGCCTCGGCCAATCCGCGGGACCGCGAGGCCGATCTGCGCCGCGCGCTCCGCGCCGAAGGCTCGGAGACGCAGAACGGCGCGACGCCGCTGCCGCCGCTGAACCTGCCCGCCGCCATCACCGAGCGCGTGCAGCGC
Source organism: Roseococcus pinisoli (assembly GCF_018413645.1). Classification (GTDB taxonomy): domain Bacteria; phylum Pseudomonadota; class Alphaproteobacteria; order Acetobacterales; family Acetobacteraceae; genus Roseococcus; species Roseococcus pinisoli. The sequence continues at coordinate 682,951 of NZ_JAHCDA010000001.1, read as the reverse complement.
CAGCCGCCGGAAGGCTTCCCCGCGCTCGACCCCACGAAGCCGGAGACGGATTTCCAGCTCCAGCAGGCGACCTCGCTGGTCCGCGCCATGGCGGCCCAGCCGCAGCGCCGCGCCCAGCGCTGAGCACGTGATGGCGTGAGCGAGGCTTCTGCGCGCGGCAGCCGCGGTTGGCGCTGGCTGGGGCTGTTCTGGGTCCTTGTCCTGCTGGTTTTCGGCGGGGGCGCCTGGCGCCTCGCCGTGCTGGGGCCGCCCGATGGCCCTCCTGTCGCGGCCGCCGAGCCTCCCGCGCCGCTCGATCCGGCGCCGCCCCTCACCCTCGGTCCGCTGCAGGCCCGCCTGCCGCCCGTGCTGCAGCGCTACATCGACCCCAACCTCATCGAGGCGAGCCCCGTCGGCCTGCTGCCCAAGATCGGCGGTGACGGGCAGATGCCGCTGCGCGCCTATGCGCGGGACTTCCCGGCCAGCGAGACGCGGCCGCGCGTCGCATTGATCGTGGGCGGCATCGGCCTGTCCAACGCGCTTTCGGAAGAGGCCATCGACACGCTGCCACGGACCGTCGCGCTGGCCTTCAGCCCCTATGCCGCCCGCGCCGAGCCCCTGATCGAGCGCGCGCGGGGGCGCGGCTTCGAGACGCTTCTTGCCCTCCCGATGGAGCCGGCGGGTTTCCCGCTGCACGATCCCGGCAATCGCGCGCTGATGACCACGCTGCCCTGGACCGCGAATGCCGAGCGGCTGGACTGGCTGCTGGCCCGCTATCCCGGCCATGTGGGCGCGGTGGGCGCCCTGGGCGCCATGCGGGGCGAGCGCTTCGCCTCCCTGGCCGACCCCTTCTCGCGCCTGCAGATCGCCCTGGCGGATCGTGGGCTGCTGTATATCGACCCCCGCCCCGGGGCGGGGGACCCGCAGCGCGCCTGGGGGCGGGCGGTGGACGTCGTCGTGGACGATCCGCCACAGCGGGTCGAGATCGACGCGCGCCTGGCGGAGCTGGAGCGCGTGGCGCGGGCACGCGGCGCGGCGTTGGGTTATCTTGGCGAGATCACCCCCGTCGCGCTGGAGCGCCTTTCGGCCTGGGCCGCGGGGATCGAGACGCGCAGCGTGGTTCTCGCACCCGTGACGGCGGTGATGCGCCGCGCGGAGGGTGCTACAGGCGGCGCCAGACGCCCGGAGACCGCCTCTCGATGAAATTGCCCTATCGGCCGAATGTCGGCGCCGTCCTGTTCAATGCGGAGGGGCTGATCCTGGTCGCCCGCCGCGCCGACATGCCCAATGCGGAAGGGGCCGCGGGCGGCTGGCAGCTGCCGCAGGGCGGCGTCGATCCCGGCGAGGACCTGCGCGCCGCGGTCCTGCGCGAGCTCGAGGAGGAGATCGGCACCGCCAAGGCCGAGATCATCGCCGAGCATCCGGAATGGCTGAATTACGACCTGCCGGCCGAATTGCAGGGCAAGGCCCTGGGCGGGAAGTATCGCGGCCAGACCCAGAAATGGTTCGCGCTGCGCTTCACCGGCACCGATGCGGATATCCGCCTCGACCTCGACCCGCATCCGGAATTCGACGCCTGGCGATGGGCGCGGCTGTCGGAGCTGCCGGCGATGGCGGTGGCCTTCAAGCGCGAGATCTATGTGCGGCTGGCAGCGGATTTCGCGGCTTTCGCACGATAGCCGGTTGAGGGCGCGGGGCGATGCACACCACCAATTACCGCGACACGCTGATCACCATGTCGGGCGATTGCCCGGTGACCGTGGCGACGCCGCCCACCAAGGAGGAAACGGTGGCAGGGCGGCAGTTTGCGCTGCTTTCCGCCGCGCCCTATGCCATGACCTCGGACCAGATGCTCCTCGCCGTCGAGAATGACCGCAAGGGCGCGGTGACGGCCGAGGCCTTCTTCGCGAAGCCCCAGGCCTGCCTGCGCGCCTCGCCGCTGGTGAAGAAGCATGGCTATGGGCTGCACCACGATTCCGAGGGGCGGGTCGCGCTCGTCGCCGTCGAAAGCCCGGATTACGCGCGGTTGTTGGCCGATGCCTCGGTCGTGAAGCGTCCGGGGATGCGCAGCGCGCGCGGCTGAGCCGCAGAGCATGGTCTTTCGAGCATCTTTACCCGACCAGCTGAGGCCATCTGATCGGGCGACGCTCTAGAAAGCCTCGAAAAACAGCTTGCTGGCCATGCCCAGGCCCAGCAGCGCCAACGCCATCGAGGCCGCCGGCCACCAGGTCCGCGCGCCTTGGGTCGCCACCAGCGCATTGGCGCAGAGCGAGCCCACGATCGCCACCACCGGCTCCGACCAATGCAGCTTCCAGAAGCCGAAGACGATCAGCGCCAGCCACATGACGAAAGAGAACAGGCCGAGCAGGCTGAAGGCACGGTCCGCCGGCGGGTATTCCGGCCGCATCTCGGGGATGTTGCACCGGTTCTGGATCATTCCGGCTACGCCGAGAAACAGCATCGCGAGAAAATAGAGGTTCATCCCAACCCTTATGTCCGAGCCTCCGGCTCTTGCGAAGGCCGCCCGACCGGGCGAACACTCTGCGGACTGCCCGAAAGGATCCCGCGTGAAGAAATTTGCCAGCACCGAACGCTATATCGCCCCGCGCGAGCTGGAGGTGGCCGTCAACGCCGCGGTGGCCCTGCAGCGCCCGCTGCTGGTGAAGGGCGAGCCGGGCACGGGCAAGACGGTGCTGGCGCAGGAGATCGCCCGCAGCCTCGGCCTGCCGCTCATCGAATGGCACATCAAGTCCACGACCAAGGCGCAGCAGGGCCTCTACGAATATGACGCGGTGAGCCGCCTGCGCGACGGCCAGCTCGGCGACGAGCGCGTGCGGGACGTGTCCAACTACATCCTCAAGGGGAAGCTCTGGGAGGCCTTCACCTCCGAGACGCCGGTCGTGCTGCTGATCGACGAGATCGACAAGGCCGATATCGAGTTCCCGAACGACCTGCTGCTCGAGCTCGATCGCATGCAGTTCCACGTCTACGAGACGCGGGAGACGATCGTGGCGCGGCAGCGGCCCATCGTCATCATCACTTCCAACAACGAGAAGGAGCTGCCGGACGCCTTCCTGCGCCGCTGCTTCTTCCACTTCATCCGTTTCCCGGACCGGGAGACGATGGAGCGCATCCTGCACAGCCACTATCCGGACCTGCGCGCCGACCTGGCGCGCGAGGCGCTGAACGTCTTCTTCCAGATCCGCGAAGTGGGCGAGCTGAAGAAGAAGCCCGCGACCTCCGAGCTGCTGGACTGGCTGAAGCTGCTGATGATCGAGGACATGCCGGCCGAGGCGCTGCGCTCCAGCGATTCCAAGGTGGCGATCCCGCCGCTCTACGGCGCGCTGCTGAAGAACGAGCAGGACGTGCATCTCTTCGAGCGGCTGGCCTTCCTGAACCGCGCCCGCAGGTAATCCCATGTTCGCGCCCTTCATCCAGGAGCTGCGGAAGGCCGGCCTGCCGGCTTCCATCACCGAATGGCTCATGCTGATGGGCGCGATGAAGGAGGGCGTCGCCGACTACGATCTCGACGACTTCTACTACCTGGCGCGCGCCACGCTGGTGAAGGACGAGCGTCACCTCGACCGCTTCGACAAGGCCTTCAGCCAGTTCTTCAAGGGTCTCGAGCCCGAGACGACGGTGACCGGCGAGATCATCGAGCGCGAGCTGCCGGCCGAATGGCTGAAAAAGCTGGCCGAGCGCCTTTTCTCCGAGGAGGAGAGCGCGAAGATCGAGGCGCTGGGCGGCTTCGACAAGCTGATGGAGACGCTGAAGGAGCGCCTGGCCGAGCAGAAGAAGCGCCACCAGGGCGGCAATCGCTGGATCGGCACCAACGGCACCTCGCCCTTCGGCGCCGAGGGCTACAATCCCGAGGGCGTGCGCATCGGGCAGGAGGGCAGCCGCAACCGCCGCGCCGTGAAGGTCTGGGACAAGCGCGAGTTCCGCGACCTCGACGATGATGCCGCGCTCAGCTCGCGCGCCATGAAGCTCGCGCTGCGCCGGCTGCGCCGCTTCGCGCGCCAGGGCGAGGCGAACGAGCTCGACGTCAACGGCACCATCGGCGCCACCGCGCGCAATGCCGGCACGCTCGACATCAAGATGCAGGCCGAGCGCCGCAACGCCGTGAAGGTGCTGTTGCTGCTGGATATCGGCGGCAGCATGGACGACCACATCCGCGCCTCGGAGGAGCTCTTCTCCGCCGCGAAATCGGAGTTCAAGCACCTCGTCCACCTCTACTTCCACAACTGCCCCTATGAGCGGTTCTGGAAGTCCAACCGCCGCCGGCACGAGCAGCAGATCCCGACCTGGGACGTGCTGCGCACCTATGGGCCCGACTGGCGCGTGGTCTTCGTCGGCGACGCCTCCATGTCGCCCTACGAGGTGGTGGAGCCGGGCGGCAGCGTCGAGCACTGGAACGAGGAATCCGGCAAGGTCTGGATGAAGCGTATCACCGGCCACTTCCGCCGCGTCGCCTGGCTCAATCCGACGCCTGAAAAGCACTGGGGCTATACGACGACGATCGGCATGCTCCAGGACGCGGTCGAGGGACGCATGTTCCCGATGACGCTGGAAGGGCTCGACGGGCTCGCGAAGGCGCTGCGCTAAGCATCATCCGGCCGGGTAAAGGCGCGCGCGAAGACAAGAAGCTCCAGCCGCCTTCGGGCTCAGCGGCCGTCATTATGCGTCGCGCCGATCTCCTCATCCCAGCGACCCAGCACAAAGGCCAATTGGTCGGCCGGCAGCGGGGATAGCCGACGCCGCGCGGCCATGACGGCCGTCGCCATGGGCAGCGCGCGGTCCCAGGCGGCTTTTTCCGCATCGGTCCTTGGCGCCGGCCCGTCTATCCCGAATTCCGGCCCCGCGGGCAGCAGGCCCCGGCCGAAGGCGAGTGTCTGCATCTCCGGCCGCAGGAGGAAGCTCGCCAGGGCCTCGATATGAACCATCCGTTCGGGCGGAACATGGTTCGGGACGACGAGAAACAGGCCGCGCGGGATCGCCGGCGCGATGTCGAAGCTGGCAAGGCGCGCATCCTCGGGCAGGCGGCCACTCATGCGTCCCTGCAGGAAGGCGCCCAGCGAGACCGGCAGCAGGTCGATCCCGCCCTCGCTGAACTCCTGCATCGCCTCCCCGCTTCCGCTCGCATAATAGGCGACGTAGGGATCGATCTCCCGCATCCAGCGCCAGGATTGCTCCCAGCCGCTCTGCGCGTCCGACGGATTGCGGTCGCCGAGCAGGTACGGCAGCGCCATGACGAATTGCTGCCCGAAGGCGGCAGCCGATGGCCGGGGATAGAGGAAGCGCTGGGGATTCTGGCGCGCGTAGTCCAGCAGGGTGGCGGCGCCGCGCGGCGGTTCCGACAGGACCGAGCGTCGATGAAGCAGGAACGGCCCGCCGGGGTCGGCGCTGACGACGATCGCCTCCTCACCCGTGAGCGGCCGCATCTGCGCCGCGAGCCCCCCCATGGAGGCATGGTTGGCCTCGCGCAGCCCGGCCGGAAGAACCCGCCACAGGCCGCGCGTCTTCCCGAGCGCGAGCGCGGCCGCGCCGACAAGGGCCACGTCCGGGCGCTCGGTCTGCAGGTCGTCCTGGAGCGCCGTGCTGACCCAGTCGACGTCCTGGGCCTCCGTGCCGATATCGACCCGGAGATGGGGGTATTGCTTGCTGAACTCCGCCAGGGCCGGCATCAGGCTGGGCGCCCACCGGCTCGGGAACGACAGGCGGAACGCTGCCGAAGGCTGGGCTTCTGCCGTGGCGGCACGAAGCGTCAGGGCGCTGCCCAGTAGCGCGCGGCGACCGGGACCGCTCACCGGGGCGGCACCAGGCCGCGCAGGCCGGACGGCACGCCCCGTACCTGGGACGGCTCCAGGAAATCAGGGCGGGACCACCGTGCCTCGGTCACGGGGTTCGGATCCTCCCGGTCCTCGCGGCGTATCCGCGTCAGGACGGCACGCCCCAACTCCGTGAACCACCTGTTTTGCGGCGGCGGGGGACTTGCTTCCGGCGGCTCCAGGGCGGGCGGTTCCGGCGGCATGGTCTCGGCAATGCGGGCCTGCAGGACGAGGGCGGCGCCGAAGTAATCCGGCGCATCCGCCACCCGCAACGGCCTCCCCGAAGCTTCGCCCAGGCGGGCGCGGGTCAGGGCATGAACCGCCCGGGTCCCGGCATGCCCGGCATAGGGCGGCATCTGGCCCGAGCGCAGGTCGATCCAGGCGGGAGGGCGATGGGGATTCTCGGGATTGGCCCAGAAACGGTTGGCGGCCGAGAGCGTGGGCGCATCGACCCGCTGCCAGGCGAGGTTCAGCGGCACGCGCACGGCATCCCACGAGAAGCGCGGGGGCCAGCCCGGCGCGATGGCCGGCCGCTCGTCCGAGCGGCCCAGGAGCAGCCAGTCGGGCGGCAACTGCGGCTGGCCGAAGGCGGCCTCGCGGATCAGTTCCAGCCCATCACGCTCCAGCCGGGCCCAACGCCGGTCCGGCACGACGCGCGAGAGGGCGCGCAGGGCGGGAAAGGCGTAGTAGGAGAGGTTCACCACGATGCCTTCGGCGCGCTGGAAGCCGGAGATGCCGGGAAGCAGCACCAGCCGGTTGCCGACCTCGACGGTGCAGCAGTTCAGGATCGCGGTGGCGACGCGTGCTGCCGCCGCCCGATAGTCGGGAACGTCCCAGCGCTCGCTGGCCATGAGCAGGGCCCAGGCGATGAAGATGTCCCCGTCGGTCGCGTTGTTGGGGTCGGAGACGGGAAAGCTGCTGCGCGGATCGTATCGCCAGGAAAACAGCGCATCCTGCCGGCGCGAAAGGGTGCGCTGCGTCCAGCCCCAGATGCGCTCGAAGGCGGCACGGTCGTTGAAATAGACGGCGAAGAACATGCCGTAGCCCTGGCCCTCGCTGTGCGAGATGCCCTGGTTCGCCGTGTCGATGATCCGGCCGCCCGGCGCGACATAGCGGCGGCTGAAGGCGCGCCATTCGGCATCGGCCGGTGCCTGCGCCGGTGCCTGGGCGGCGGCCGGGAGCGGCGACAGCGCGAGCAGGAGAAAGCAGAAGCCGCGGGCCAACCGCCCACCTGCCCGACCCTGCCGATTGCGTGCCATATCCGCCTCTATTCTTCCGTCTCTGCCACCCTGGCCCGGCACGATGCATGGTCAGCCGTCGCGATCCCTCAGCGTGGCGGTCCTCGCCCGACAAACGCAAGGGGATTGAGAGCTAGCCGTTCGGCCGCAGGATCTGCCGCAGCACCGTGCCGTCCGACAGGCGGTCGAAGCCGAGATTGATCTCATCCAGGGAGACGAAGCCGCTCTTCAGCCGGTCCACGGGCAGCTTGCCGCGCCGGTAGAGCGACAGCAGCATCGGCAGGTCCCGCTGCGGGACGCAGCTGCCCATGTAGCTGCCGCGGATGCTGCGCTCCTCGCTCACCAGCGCCGCGTGCAGGTAGGAGAATTTCGAGGCGACGTTCGGCAGGCCCGCGCTGATGGTGCTGCCGCCGCGCGCGGTGATGGCATAGGCCAGTTCCAACGCTGGGATGCTGCCCGCGGTTTCGATCACCGTGTCCACGCCGCCCGCCGTCGCGTCGCGCACGGCCGCCGCGCAGTCGGCATTCCCGGCGAGGAAGGTATCGGTCGCGCCCCATTCCTTCGCGAGCTCCAGCTTCTGCGTGCTGGTGTCGACGGCGATGATGCGCGAGGCGCCGGCGGCGACGGCCGCCATCAGCGCGTTCATGCCCACGCCGCCGAGGCCGACGATGGCGATCTCCTCGCCCGGCCGCAGCCGCGCGGTGTTGAGGACCGCGCCAGCGCCCGTCATGACCGCGCAGCCGAAGATGGCCGCGTCCTCGAGCGGAATGTCGGGGTCGATCTTCACCAGGCTGTCGCGCATCACCACGGCGAATTGCGCGAAGAGCGAGAGGCCGGAATTGTGGTTGATGGGCTCGCCGTTCAGCCGCTTCAGGCGCTTCGCGCCCGACATGAGCGTGCCCTTGGCGCGCGCGTCGAAGGAGGAAGCGCAGATGTTCGGCCGCCCCCGCACGCAGTAGCGGCACTCGCCGCAACTGGTCACGAAGAGCGCGACCACGTGGTCGCCCGGCTTGAGCCCCGTCACCCCCTCGCCCAGCGCGCGCACGATGCCGGCGCCCTCATGGCCGATGATGATGGGCAGCGGGCGCGGCCGCTGGTTCTCGACCGTCGAGAGGTCGGAATGGCAGAGGCCGGCGGCGGCAATCTCGATCAGCACCTCGCCGGGGCCGGGCGGATCGAGCTCGACCTCCTCAATCTGCATGGGCTGCGTCTCGGCATAGGGGCGCGGCAGGCCCTGGGCGTGCAGAACGGCGGCCTTCATGCGCATGCGGAAACTCCTCCCGGATTTTCCGCAGGCTGGACGCGGACCCGATGTCTGTCCAGCATCCGGGCAGGGAGAGACGCACAATGACCTGGGACCTCTACGCCATCCGCTACGCCACGAATCCGCGGAAGAAGGCGCGCGACAATTTTGTCATCGCCCCGGCCGATCCGCATGACGCGCTGATGCCCATGGACTACTTCGTCTGGGCCGCGGTGAAGGACGGCCGTGCGATCCTGATCGACAGCGGCGCCGACAAGGCCCTCTGCGAGACGCGCGGCAATGACTTCCTGCGCTGCCCGACCGAGGGGCTCAAGGAGATCGGCGTCGACGCGACGAAGATCGAGACGGTCATCAGCACGCATCTGCACTGGGACCATGCGGGCAACTTCTCGCGCTTTCCGCGCGCGCGCTTCCACGCCCAGGCCTGCGAGATCGCGCATGCGACGGGCCCCTGCATGTGCAAGCCCTTCATGCGGCGCGCCTATGACGTGGAGCAGATCGTGGACTTCGTGCGCCTGGTGCATGGCGACCGCGTGCAGTTCCATGAGGGCGAGGGCGTGGTGGCAGACGGCATCACCGTCCGCCATGTCGGCGGGCATGCGGCGGGGCTGCAGGTGGTGCGGGTGCACACGAAGCGCGGCTGGGTCGTCCTCGCCTCAGACGCGATGCACTACTTCGCCAATGGCGAGACGGGGAATCCCTTCCCGGTGATCGTGAACGTGAAGGAATATCTCGACGGGATCGCCATGCTGCCGAGCCTGGGCGAGGGCAGGGACCATGTGATCGCGGGCCATGATCCGCTGGTGCGGTCGATGTACCCGGAAGCGGCGCCGGACGTGTACCGCCTCGACGTGATGCCGGCGGGCTGACGGCCCGCCGGTGCGGGGATCGCGGACGCCAAGGCGGCCGCGATCCGGACCGGTTCAGCCGACCGGGTTGGTCAGCTCGCCGATGCCTTCGACGGCGATCTTCACCACGTCGCCGGTCTTCAGGACCTGCGGCGGCACCATGGCATAGCCGACGCCCTCGGGCGTGCCGGTCATGATCACGTCGCCGGGCAGCAGGGTGAAGCCCTTCGAGAGGTGATGGATGATGTCCTTCACGTCGAAGATCATCTTGCTGGTGCGGCTGGACTGGCGCTGCTCGCCGTTGATCCAGAGCTGGATGGCGAGGTCGGAGGCGTCGAGGTCCTCGGCGGGGATGATCCAGGGGCCGAGGGGGCAGGACTTGTCCAGCGACTTGCCCTTGAACCACTGGCCGTAGCGGCGCTGCAGATCGCGGCCGGTCACGTCATTGGCGATGGTCCAGCCGAAGACGTGGCTGAGCGCGTCCTCCTTCGAGATGTTGGCACCGGGCTTGCCGATGATCAGCGTCAGCTCGGCCTCGTAGTCCAGCCATTCGGTCACGCCGGTGGCGCCATGGTCGGGGATGGTGTCGCCCGGGGCGATGACGCTCTCGGGCGCCTTGGTGAAGAACTGGGGAAACTTCGGCAGCTCGCTGCTGGTGATGCCGCGGGTGCGGTCGCCCTCGGCGACATGGTCCATGTAGTTGCGGCCCACGCAGAAGATGTTGCGCGCCGGACGGGGCAGGGGGGCCAGCAGCTTGGTCGAGGCCAGGGCCACGCGGGCGGCGGCCGGCGGCGCGGCGACCTTCGCGCGGATGGCGGCGACGGCAGGCGCGCCCTCGGCGATGACGGCCGCGAGGTCGGCATAGGGAAGGCCGGCAGCCTGGAGGTCGAGAATCTCGGCGTCGCCCAGCATGGCGCCGGGGCGCGGGCCGGCCGCGCTGGAGAAGGTTACGAGCTTGAGCGTCATCTGGCGTTCCTCGGATAGGACTTTCCTCAGGGGAAGGTCTCATCGGCGAAATGACAAGCCCCGGCTGGAACGATCATTTAAAAAATAAGACAATTCATCATTAATGATGAATTCCATCTCGGAATCGCTGATCTGTTCTCCTGAGGCCTGAACGGGTGTTCTACGACCTCATTACACCCGAATTCTGGATACCAAGGATATGGTTGGGATCCGAAAGGAGCTTGCCGGGTCCAGTATTTGGAGGGTCGGCGGCTGCGGGACGCACGCGACACAGCATGGCTTGACGGACGCAGTCCTTCAGGAAAGGTTAAAACGTCGAAAAAATGGTTTGCCGGATCGCGGTTTGTGGGCATTCTCCGGTCGGATTTTAACTGAAGGTGTAACTGGCGATGGCGAACGAACCCGACGTGGCGCGAGTCGCTGCGGCGTTTAACGCGCCTGGGCTGCGTTATCGAAGCTTCGGCAATATGCCGGTGCGGACCGATGCGCCGCGCCGTGAGGCCTCGTCCCAGAGTCCCGAGGTCGTGCTCCGCGAGCTTCGCTCCACTTCCGCGGCGGTACGCCTGGCCGAGGGTGAAGCCAGCCTTCCGCCGCGTGCGTCTGCGGCCATGGACGTCGAAGGCGATACGGTAACCTTCCCGGCTTCGGGATTCACGCCGGCCCCCGTTGCCCCGGCGCCCGCGCCGCCTCCTCCGGCGATGGCGCCCCTGCACGTGGCGCCCACCTTTCCCGTCCAGCCGGCCGTGGCAGCCGCCCCTCCATCCGCACCCATCCCTCCGCCAAGCTTCTTTCCGCCAGCCCCGGTCACGGCCGCGCCGTTGCCGATGCCTGCCCCTACCCTCGATGCCGGCCTGGCAGTGCCGCTTCCCCTCGTGGCGCCGGCAGGGCCTGCCGTTCCGGAATTCACCCTGTTGAATTCGATCCAGGCCGCGCTGGAGTCCCCGCCCGTGGCCGCCCGACCGACGCCAGAGGGCACGTTGGCCCGGCTACGCCAGCAAGTCGCCTCGCCTGCCGGGGCAGTTCAATCGGCCGATCCCGCCGTGACATTTCCATTAGGTGAGGCTATCCGTTCGATGGCCGGGGCCTCCCCGTCGCCGGCACCCCCCAATGATACGTTCGGCGCCGCCCCGCGGTCGTCTTCGCCCTTCTAGACGCCGGAGGCATAATGCCCCTTATCTGCTTTGCGTCCCCTAAGGGCGGTGTCGGCAAGACCACCTTGGCGGCGAATGTTGCCGATGCGCTGCAGCGCCGAGGCCGTCGTGTCCTGGCTATCGATTTCGATGCGCAGAACGCGCTGCGCCTGCACTTCGCGCTGCCGATCACCGACACCTCCGGCTTCATGAGCCAGCTGCCCCAGCGACCCGACTGGCGGACGTTGGTTCGCCGGACGTCCTCGGGCGTTTTCCTCCTGCCGCATGGCGCCACGGATGTGCGTGGGGCCCTCAACCTCGCCCAGGCGCTCGACCGGGAACCGGAGCTTCTCGCCGCGCCGATGCGCGAGATCCTGGCCGACCCCAACCTCGTGGTGATCGCCGATACCCCGCCCGGCGCCTCGCATGCGCTCAGCATCCTGGCCCCGATGTCGAACATGGTCTGCGCTGTGCTGCTGGCCGATGCCACCAGCGCGGCGCTGGTGCCGGAGATCAGCAATGGCAGCTTCCTGGGAGGCGGCACCATAGCCAACCTCATGGCAGGTCGGCTTCGCGTCATTCTCAACGGGATCGAGCCCAAGTCGCGCCTGTCGAGAGCGGTCTCGGAAATGTTGACGAGGCATCTCGGCCCTCGCCTCCTCGGCGCGATCTGCCGGGAGGAAATGATGGCCGAGGCGGTTGCCGCGCAACGCTTCCTGCTCGATGTCGCGCCTGGCAGCCAGGCGGCCCTGGATCTGCAGGAAACCACCACCGCCATCGAGGCGGCGCTGGGCGCCGCGCCCGAGCTTTTCGCCGCCCGGGGGGCCATGTGAACGAAATAGCCGCCCATCGCGAGCATCTCGCGCGTCTTCCCTTCATGCGGAACAAGTGGATCGGCTGGCTGGTCACGCTTGTTGGCCTGGTCGCCGCGGCGACCGTCATCACGGTTCCCATGCAGCCTGAGCAGCAGATCATCTTCGCGCTGGGTGGTTTCTTCTTCTACCTGGTCTTCGGCCGCTTCGGCGGGCGCACGGCGACGCTACTGCTGGCGCTGCTCTCTACCATCGTCTCCCTGCGCTACATCTTCTGGCGCATGACGGAGACGCTGGATTTCAGCACCTTCCTGCAGACTTTCTTGGGCACCGGACTGCTCCTGGCCGAGGTCTATGCGGTCATCGCGCTGATCCTGTCCTACTTCCAGACGCTCTGGCCGCTCGAGCGCAAGCCGGCGCCCATGCCGGCCAATGTCGACGAATGGCCGGTCGTGGATGTGTTCATCCCCTCCTACAACGAGCCGCTGGACGTTGTTCGGCCGACCATCTTCGCCGCGCTCGCGCTGGACTGGCCGGCCGAGAAGCTGAACGTCTATCTGCTGGATGACGGCCGTCGCGAGGATTTCCGCCGCTTCGCCGCCGAGGTGGGCTGCGGCTATATCACGCGTTCCGACAACAAGGGCGCGAAGGCCGGCAACATCAACAACGCGCTGGCCCAGACTTCCGGCGAATTCGTCGTCGTCTTCGACTGTGACCACGTGCCCACGCGCGGCTTCCTGCAGCTCAGCCTCGGATGGATGCTGCGCGACCACGGCCTCGCGATGGTGCAGACACCGCATCACTTCTACTCGCCCGATCCCTTCGAGCGGAACCTGGCCTCCGGCCAGCGCGTGCCGAATGAGGGTTTGCTCTTCTATGGCCTGATCCAGCAGGGCAACGACTTCTGGGGCGCCACCTTCTTCTGCGGCTCCTGCGCGGTCATGCGGCGCAGCGCGCTCGAGGCCGTGGGCGGTGTGCCGACCGAGACGGTGACCGAGGACTGCCACTGCTCGCTGCGCATGCAGAAGCTCGGCTGGCGTACGGCCTATCTGCGCGTGCCGCTGGCCGCCGGCCTCGCGACCGAGCGGCTGATGCTGCATATCGGCCAGCGTATGCGCTGGGCGCGCGGCATGATCCAGATCATGCGGCTGGAGAACCCGCTCTTCGCCCATGGCCTGAGCCTGCCCCAGCGCCTTTGCTACTTCATGGCGATGTTCCATTTCCTGTTTCCGCTGCCGCGCTTCGTGTTCCTGACGGCGCCGCTGGCCTTCCTCGTCTTCGGCGAAAGCATCATCGCGGCGTCGCCTCTGGCCATCGTCGCCTATGCCGGGCCGCATATCGTCCATTCGATCGTGACGAACTCGCGCATCCAGAAGAACGTGCGCCATTCCTTCTGGTCCGAGATCTACGAGACGGTGCTGACCGTCTATCTGCTGCCGGTCACGCTTGCGACGCTGCTTGATCCCAAGCGCGGCCGTTTCAACGTCACCGACAAGGGCGGCACGCTCGAGGAAGGCTATTTCGACCTGCGGGCCGTGGGGCCGAACATGGTCCTCGCCACGGCGCTGATTTTCGGCGTCCTGCTGGGCGTCTGGGGCCTCTCGACCAATCCGGTGTCCAGCCTGGAGTTCCAGGCTTATGCGCTGAACGTCATCTGGGCGGCCTTCTGCCTCATCACCGTGCTGGCCGGCCTCGCCGTCGGCCGAGAGCGTCGACAGGTCCGCGAGCGCGCGCGTGTCGCGGCGGAAGTCAGCACCACGATTGTCCTGGCCGACGGTCGCCGCATCCCGGGTATCTCGGAGGATATGTCGCTCGGCGGTGCTGCGCTGCGCATGGAGACGCCCGAGCAGATCGGTGAGGACCAACTGGTGATGGTGGAGCTCGACGCCGGTTCGCAGATCGTCCGGGTGCCGGCCGAGGTGCTGCGCTGGCAGGGCGGCCGCGTGAACCTGCGCTTCCTCCCGCAGGACATCCACGATGAGGGCGCCATCGTGATCGCGACGCTCGGGCGTGCCGACGCCTGGGTCGATTGGGACGACATCCGCGCCGACCGTCCGCTGCGCTCGCTGAAGGAAGTATTCGTGTCGATTGGTGGCCTCTTCTCCGGTGGTTCGCAGTTCAGCTTCCGCCGTCGTCAGCGGCGGCATGCCGATCCCTCTGACCGGCCGCCCATGGCGCCGCCCCCGGGCACTGGCCAGGCTCCCCGCCGCCCCGGCGTGCCGGCGGCCATCAGCGGTGCGCTGCTGCTGATGCTGTCCGGCCCGGCGCTGGGCCAGACGCGCACGCCCGGCTCCCCGCTGAACCCGGCGGGCTCCGCCGCCCCGGCCGCACCGGCGCTCTCGCCGCCGCCTGGTGCGCTGCCCGCGCCGCCCGGCATTGGCTCGCCGGCGGCGCCGGTGCTGTCGCCCTCGCCACTGCTACCGCCGATCCTCTCGCCTCAGCCGACAGCCGCTTCGCCGGCCGATCAGGCGCCTGGCACGGACGGCGCCTTGCCGACGCAGGCCGAGGGCCAGGAGGCCCCCACCGGCCGCACCGAAACCCGGACGCTGCGCCAGCTCGGCCTGCGCGGCCCCATGCAGATGCGCGGCGTGTCCGACCTGCAGGGCATCCTCTTCGGCGTGCGCGGCGACGAGGTGGTGACCTCGGCACGGCTCACTTTGCAGGGCGCGACCTCACCCGCGCTCATTCCCGAGCTCAGCCAGATCGCCTTCACGCTCAACGAGCAGTTCGTCGGCACCGTCCAGCCGGACCGTTCGCGGCCGGCCTTCGGCCCGCTCGAATTCCCGATCAATCCCTTCTTCTTCGCCGACGTGAACCGGCTGAACTTCCGCTTCACCGGCCGCTACGCGATCGAGTGCAACGACCCGCTCTCCGGCCTGCTCTGGAGCACAATCTCCGACAACTCGACCCTCTCGCTGCGGCTGGAGCGGCTGCCGGTGACGCGCGACCTTGCGCGCCTGCCCGAGCCCTTCTTCGACCCGCGCCTGCTGCGCGAGCCCCTGTCGCTGCCCATCGTCCTGCCCGAGACTCCGAGCAACGAGGCGCTGCGCTCCGCCGCCATCGTAACTTCGTGGTTCGCGGTGCAGGCCGACTACCGCGGCGCCAACTTCCCGGTGGCGACGGGCCTGCCGCCCCAGGGCAACGCGATCGTCGTCACCACCAGCGTCGATGCGATCCCGGGCCTCGTGCTGCCGCGCCTCGAGGGGCCAACGCTGGCCATCGTGGCCAATCCTTCCGACCCGCACGGCCTGCTGCTGGTCATCGCCGGCCGCAACGGCCAGGAGGCGGTGGCCGCGGCGACCGCGCTCGGCGTGGGCCGCGAGGCCCTCTCCGGCGAGATCGCGACCATCCAGGAGCAGCTGGTTCCGCCCCGCACGGCCTATGACGCGCCGCGCTGGGTGCGCACGGATCGTCCGCTGCGCTTCGGCGAGATCATGGATCCCTCCGAGCTGCAGGCCTTCGGCTATGTGCCCGGCCCGATCGCCGTGCCGTTCCGCACCGCGCCCGATCTCTACACGCCGCGCGAGCGCGCCCTCTCCGCGCTCGTGCGCTTCCGCGCCCCGCCGGGCCCGATCATGGACGTCGCGGTCTCGCGCCTCGATGTCGCGATCAACGACGTCTACCTCCGCTCCGTTCCCCTGCGGGCGGCGGATCTGACCTGGCCCCTGAGCTGGATCCAGCGGCAGTTCGTTTCGCCGGAGATGGACGAGGCACAGATCGCCCTGCCCAGCTACATGCTCTTCGGCCAGAACGAGCTGCAGCTGCGCTTCGACATGCGCCCGCTGCATCGCGGCGACTGCATCGCCGTGCCGGGCGACATCCGCGCCTCGGTGGATCCGGACAGCACGATCGACCTGACGGGCGCCTACCGCTTCACGACGCTGCCGAACCTGGCCTTCTTCGTGAGCTCGGGCTTCCCCTTCACGAAGTTCGCCGACCTCTCCGAGACGGCGGTGGTGCTGCCGGAGCGGCCGAGCCAGCAGGAGCTGGAAGCCTTCTTCACGATGACGGGCCGCATCGCGGCGCTGGTCGGCTATCCGCCCGTGAACATGCAGGTGATCCGACCCGGCGCGCTGCAGGAGAATGCCGACAAGGACCTGATCGTGATCGGCACGCTCGGCCGGCAGCCCGCCCTGCAGACCCTGCTGCGCGACGCGAGCCCGCTGCGGGCCGACGGCAATCGGCTCACCGTGCAGCTGAACGACGGCATGGGCGATTTCCGCAACCTCTTCGGCGGCGACCGCCGGGGCGAGCTGGAGCGCGTCTCGGCGCAGCTGGCGGCGCCGGGCGAGGCACTCGGTGCGCTCATCGGCTTCGAGAGCCCGCTGCACGCAGGCCGCTCGGTCGTGGCGTTGACGGGCTCCAGCCCGGCGGGCCTCGAGAACATGGTCGCCGCGCTGCGCGACCCCGAGCAGGTGCCGCGCGTGCAGGGCGATCTCGCGCTGCTCTCGGGCGGCCGGGTCGCGGCTTATCGCGTCAACCGGACCTACGAGGTCGGCCAGCTGCCGCCCTGGCTGTGGCCGGAATTCTACCTGGGCAACAACCCCTGGTACCTCCTCGGCGTCCTGTTCGTCGTGCTGATCCTGGTGCCGGCGCCGCTTTACTGGATCCTGCGCCGCCGTGCGGTGCGGCGCCTGCGGGAGCGCTCGGCGTGACGAGCCGGCCGGTATCCAGCGTCTGGGTGGGGCGCGGCTCATGACGGCCGCGCGTCTCCCCCGTCGCGGCCTGCTGGCGGCGCCGCTCGTCGCGATGGCGGCGGCACCGGCTGTCGCGCAGCAGCAGAGCGGGCTGGTCCAGATCGGCACGCAGGGCTGGCTCTTCCCGGTCTGGGACCGCATCGACGGGCTGGATCAGGCGGCGCTGCGCGACACTGTGCAGGTGGTGTCCAACGCCGTCACCGCGCTGCGCGGCGGGCGGATGGACGTCGTCATGTGCCTGGTGCCCTCGCGCAAGCGGCTCATGCAGCGCTTCCTGGCGCCGGGCGCGCGTCCTTCGCCGGAGGCTGCGCGCCGCTACAGCGTGACCCTCGAGGAAGTGCGGCGCGCGGGTGCCCTGGCGCCCGATCTCGACGCGCATTTCCGTGAGGTCATGCAGCGCACGCCCGAGCGCCAGCTCTTCTGGAAGACGGACACGCATTGGACGCCGGTCGGCGCCGAGGTCGCGGCCATCGAGGTCGCGCGGCAGATGCGCGAGCGGCTCGGCCTGCCGCGCAGTGACCTTCCGGGCACGCGGCTCGGTGACCTGCGGGCCATGACGCTCGCGGCGGGCGATCTCACGCCTTACGTCGGCCAGGCGCAGCGCGCCTCCTATGGCGCCGAGGAATCCTGGATCCGGCAGGTGCTCGCCCCCGAGGGCGCGGCCGCGCTGCTCGACGACGACAAGACCGACGTGACCATCATCGGCACCAGCAACGTGCAACCGCGCTTCGGCTTCCAGCCCGTGCTGTCCAATCAGGTTCTCCGCCCCGTGGCGCTGTCCTGGAAGCCGAACAGTGTCGGCCCGTACTTCACGCTGCTCGAATATCTCAAGAGCGAGGATTTCCGCCGCAACCGGCCGCGCGCGCTGGTCTGGAACCTGCTGGAACCCGACATGGTGACCTCGACCAACAATCCGGCCTGGGGTCAGGCGGCGATGGCGCCCACGACCTTTATCTCCGAGATCCGCCGGCTCGTGGCGGCATGAGGCGCCTTCTTCGTGCGACGCTAGCGGCGGCATTCCTCGCCCTCGCTCCCGGCCTCGCCTTCCAGGCGCAGGCGCAGAGTCAGGTTTACGACCCGGTGCCACCGCGCGGCTCGGCCTATCTCCGCCTCGTGAACGGCCTGGGCGGCGAGGTGCAGGCGCGCCCTGACTTCCTGCCGGCACAGCGGCTCGGTACCGAGCCGGCGCAGCGCATCATGGCCTATACGGCGGTCGAGAACGTGGCCGGCCGGACGCTCCGGCTCGAGTTCCAGGAAGGCCAGCACCGCGGCAACGCGACGCTGCGGGTCGAGCCTGGCAGCTTCAACACCGTGCTGCTGCACCGGACGGCGGACGGCATCGGCGCCACCGCGGTGGTGGACACGGCCGATTTCAACCAGACGCGCTCGCGCATCGCCTTCTACAACGCCCTGCCGGATTGTCCGGCCGCCAGCCTCGCGCTGCTGCCTTCGGGCCCGGCGATCTTCGAGGGTGTGGCGGCACTGGGCACCCGCGCCCGCAGCGTGAACCCGGTGACGGCGCGTGTCGGCGCGAGCTGCGGCGACCGCGCGGCGGCGCCGATCGAGCTGCAGGGCCTCGAGGCGGGCGGCATGTACAGCATCTGGCTCATGGGCTCCGGCAGCGATGTCCGCGGCTTCATGACCCGCGACACGACGGCACGGTATCAGCGATGACGGGCGGGGCATGATGAAGGAAAGGCCGATGATGCCGCACCGGAGCCGTAAGGGCGCGCGTCAGGACACTCGTCGTTCGTCCGCCGCCTACGTGGCCTTCGCCGCGCTTCTCGCCGCGACGGTGCCGGCCCAGGCGCAGGCGCCGGCCGATGTCCGCACCTCCGGCGGCTCGGCGGCGAACAACCTCGTGGAGCAGGCGCAGTTCTGGCAGCAGCAGGGGCACCCGGAGCGGGCCCTGCAGGCCTATGAGCGCCTGCTGGCCGTGGAGCCCAACAACCTCGACGCGCTGAGCGGTGCGGTGGAGACGGCGGCCGTCAGCAACCAGACCGCCGCCGCGCAGCGCCATCTGCAGCAGTTCCGCCGTATAGCGCCGCAGGATGCCCGGCTGACCCGCCTCGGCGATCTCGTGCGGCTTCTCAACGACGATGCCGAAGCCCTGGCGGCGGCGCGCGCGCTGGCCGCGGCGGGCCGCGGCGCCGAGTCGGTGGAACGCTATCGCCAGGTCTTCCGCGACGGCCGCGTCCCTGCGGCGCTGTCCTCCGAATATTACCAGGTGCTGGCCTCGTCCTCCGAGGCCGGCTACCGCGAGGCCGTGCAGGCGCTCAACCGGCAGGTCGCGGCCGCGCCGAACGACACGCGCCTCGCGCTGACCTATGCCCAGATCCTGACCTATCGCGAGGACACCCGCGCCGAGGGCGTCGACCGCCTGCAGCAGCTGGCCCGACGCCCCGCCATGCGCGAGCCGGCGCGGCAGGCCTGGCGGCAGGCGCTGTTATGGCTCGGCGACGAGGCCGAGACGGCCGTCCGAGTCCAGGCCTATCTGTCCGCCTTCCCCGGCGATCGCGAGCTCGAGGCGAAGCTGCAGGCCGCGCAGGGCGGAATTGCGCCTGGACCCGAAGCGCGCATCGTCGGCTGGGCGGAGATCGACCGCCGGGATTATGCCGAGGCCGAACGCCGCTTCAACGCGGCCCTCGCTCTCGACGAGAATGATGCGGAGGCCGTGTTGGGCCTCGCGGTGCTGCGCAAGATCCAGAACCGGATGGACGAGGCGCGCCGCCTGCTGGAGCGCGCGGTCGCCCTGGCGCCGGATCGCGCCGCGGAGTTCACGCGGTCCGTCGGCGACCTCAGGCCCTATTCCACTCGCGCGACCGGCACCGGCGGCGGCGGCTATGTCTCGCCGCCGACGGCCCAGGGCTGGCGTGCGCTTCAACGCGGCGACCTGGACGCGGCGGACCGTCTGGCGCGCCAGGGACTTTCGGCGCGCGGCCAGCAGCGCCTGGATGCGGAGTTGATCCTCGGCCAGGTCGCCCTGCAGCGCCGGGATTACGGGACGGCCGAGACGCGCTTCCGCAACGCCCTGGGTCTGCGGCCGAGCCTGCGCGACGCCCAGACGGGCCTCTATTTCGCGCTGACCGGCCAGGGCCGGATCGCCGAGGCCGATGCGCTGCAGCGCGAGGCGGGGCTGACCATCGCCGGCGCCGGCGAGGCGCGCGCCATCGTCATGCGCGATCGCGCGCTGCTGCTGGACGATCCGGAGGCCCGGCTGGAGGCCCTGCGGCGCGCGCTGGCCCAGGATCCTGGCAATGCCTGGGTGCGGCTCGACGTCGTGCGCCAGCTGCGCGCGATGGATCGGCTGGACGAAGCCCGGGCCCTGCAGGCCCAGATGGAGCAGGACACCAGCGCCGACAGCTCGACGGCCGCGGCCCTTCTGGCGGCTGAGGACGAGCGCTACGGCACCGTGCTGACCCTGCTGGACCGTATCCCGGTCCGGCTGCGCAACAGCGACACGAACCGCCTGCTGGCCAATGCCCGGCGCGAGGCCGAGGTGCGCCAGGTCGAATACCAGGTGCGCGAGGGCCGTCCGGGCGCGCGCGAGGCGCTGCTGGCCCTGGCCGGCCGTCGCGACCCCAGCTTCGCCAGCGGCCCGGCGGCGGTGCGGGCCTTCGCCCGCCTCGGCGACAGCTACGGCGCGGGCCTTGCCGCGCGCGCGGCGCTCGTCGCCAATCCGATGACGACGGCGCAGAACCGCATCGACCTTGCAAGCGCGCTGCTCGAGGCCGACCGGATGGAGGACGCCGCGGCGCTGGCCAATCCGCTCGCGGCCGATACTAGCTTGCCGGTCGAGACGCGGCGTGAGCTCGCGCGGGTGATGGAGCAGGGCGCGGTCCAGCAGGCCGATGCGCTGAACGCCCGCGAGGCGCCGGAGGAAGCCTATCAGGCGCTGCGGCCCAACCTCGAGGCCCAGCCGACCAGCGTGCCGCTGAACATGGCGCTCGTGCGCCTCTATGTCGGCGCGCGCCGCTTCGCCGAGGCGCGGGAGCTCGTGCAGGCCGTGCTGGAGCGCGATCCGCGCAACCTGCAGGCGCGCCTCGCGCTGATCGACGTCGCGACCGCGGAGGGCAACTTTCGCGAGGCGGATGCGCTGCTCACCGAGACGGCCTTCTTCCATCCCAATGACAGCCAGGTGCTGATGGCGGAAAGCCGCGTGGCCCGGGCGCGTGGCGACTATGTGCGCACGCTGCAGGTGCTGGAGCGGGTCGCGGCGCGTCGGCTGGATCACCTGCGGCAGAGCGGGCAGATCGTCGAGGCGGACCAGACCGCCCGCGCCTTCAGCCCCACGCGGCGCGGCACCACCAGCGGCCTCACCGACCGGACCTCGATCCAGATCGCGGAAGAGCTGGTGCGCGCCCGCGACGAGGCGGCGACCTGGCTGCAGGCCGGCGTCCAGATCCAGAGCCGCACGGGCGATGCCGGCCTTTCGCGTGCGACGACGACGGTGGTGCCCGTCGAGGTCTCGACGCCCGTGCCGGGGATCGGCGGGCGCGTCGTGGTCGGGCTCGACACGGTCTCGATGAATGCTGGGCGTCTCGCCAACAACCTCGCGGCGGGGCGCCAGTTCGGCACCAACCCGCTGCTGCCGCAGTCGGAATTCCGCCGGCCCAATGCGGCGGTCGACGGCGCGGCGCTGCGGCTGACCTATCTGCGCAACAACTTCCGCGCCGATATCGGCTCGACGCCGCTTGGCTTCGCCAACCCCACCGTGGTGGGCGGCGTGGAAGTCGTGCCGCGCATCAACGAGCAGTTCCGCGTGCGCATGACCTTCGAGCGCCGCGCCATGACGGACAGCATCCTCTCCTATGCCGGCCAGCGCGAGCGCAACTGGCCGACGAATTGGGGCGGCGTGGTGCGGACCGGCGGCCGGGTGCAGCTGGAATACACGCCGGGCGGACGCTGGGGCGCCTATGCCGGGGTCGGCGGCTATTCGATCGACGGCCAGAACGTGCAGTCGAACAAGCGGATCGAGGCCTCGGTCGGCGCCTACTACAACGTGCTGCGCAACCGGAACCAGAGCCTGACCCTGGGCGTCGGCGGCTTCTACACCGGCTACGACCACAATCTGAGCGGCTTCACCTTCGGCCATGGCGGCTACTTCAGCCCGCAGCAGAGCCTGCAGGGCCAGGTCCAGGCCGAGTATATCGGCCATTGGGGCGACTGGTCCTTCCGCACGGTGGGCGGGGCTGGTTACCAGGCCTATCGCACGAGCTCGAGCGCGGTCTTCCCCACCAATGCCGCCATGCAGGCGCAGCTGGAGCAGGCGGCCGCGCTGGACAGCTCGCTCGCCACGCGCGTCGCGGGCTACCGGAGCACGGGACCGACCGGCTCGATCTTCGCGAACCTGGAATACGCGCTCACGCCGAACCTGCGCCTGGGCGCGGCCGGCCGCTACGAGCGGGTGGGCAACTGGGACGAGGCGGCGGGCTTCTTCTACCTCCGCTGGCGCCTGGATCAGCCGCGGGCGGATCTGCAGCCCTTCTATGACGGCGCGGCCTATCCGCGGCCGAACGTGAACGACCCCATCCAGAGCAGCTACCGGCAGGGACGGCCGGAATGGGTTCAGCTCCCGCAGGGCTCGACCCGGCCGGTCTGGTGAGCCAGGGGATGCGGCTGTGGCTCACGGCCGCCGCCCTGGCCGCCGGGCTCGCCTTGCCCGCCTTCGCGGCATGCCCGGCGCCGCACCGGGGGCTCGCGCTACCGGCGGAAGCGCAGGCGAGCCGGCAACCCTGGCCGCCCTGGGGGGTGGGCGCCGACGCGCTGACGGCGCGGCTGCGGCAGACCAATGTATCGCATAGCCGGCTGGTCTTCCTCGGCGATTCCATCATCGAGGGCTGGCAGGCACAGATCTATCAGCAGTTCTACGGGCATCGCGCGCCGCTGAACCTCGGCCTGGGCGGCGACGCGACCCAGGGCCTGCTGTGGCGGCTGGAGAACGGGCATTGGCCCAACGGGCTGCGCCCCGAGCTCATCGTGCTGATGATCGGCACGAACAATCTCGGCTACGGCTCGACGCCGGAGAATACCGCGGCGGGCATCGGCGCCATCGTGGCCAAGCTGCAGCAGCTTTCGCCGACGTCGCGGATCCTGCTGCTGGGCATCCTGCCGCGCGGGACCACGACGGCCGATCCGGTGCGGCCGCTGGTCGAGCAGACCAACCGCCTCATTGCCTCCTGTGCGGATGGTCGGCGCGTCGTCTTCGCCAATCCTGGCCCGCTGCTGCTCGATGGGGCGGGCAATCTCGGCAACTACGTGTCCTTCGACACGCTCCACCTCACCATGGTCGGCTACGCGATTCTCTCGACGGCGATCGAGCCGATCCTGCGCGACACGCTGCGCTGACGCGGCCTATCGCTCGAGAAAGGCCCGCTCCTCAGGCGTGACGGGCTGGCCGATCACCCGCTCCGGGATTTCCCAGATGACCAGCCGCGGCGGGCTCTCGCGGAAGGTCGCGCCGGAAAAATAGTCCGAGGCGGCGCCGGAGAAGCCGCCGCCCGCCCGGGCCAGATTCGTGACCCTGGTGCCCAGCGCCTCCTGCAGGGCGCCGTGGAAATTGGCGTTCACCGAATAGGAGGAGCCGATCAGCGCCACCTGCGGCGCGCCGGCATCGTCGTCCAGCAGGCCACCGGAGGCCTCGGGCTCGCGGGTATGGGCGAGGTACTGCCGGTCGATCGGCGGCCGCAGCCCGTCGGGCAGGATGTCGAGGCCCATCAGGCGCAGCAGGTCGCCCGGGCCAGGGGTCAGGATGACGTCGCGGGTCGTGGTGAAGCCGCCGGGCCGGTCCAGCGTGAGGCCTGCCGCGCGGGCGGCAATGGCCTGGGCGGCCGTGGCCGCGCCGTCCTGGTTCCAATGGGTGTCCGTGCGCCAATAGGCGTCCTGCCGGGCGGTCAGGGCCTGCAGCGGCGCCAGCAGCGGCAGGGGGGAGAGGTTCCTAGCCTCCAGCGCGGCGAGGAAGCGGTCGTGACGCGCGGCCGCCTGGGCGGAAAGCGGCGCGCCGCAGAGCCGGTCGCCATGCACCCGCGCCTTGTCCGGCACCACCGCCACCAGCAGGGCGATGTTCCGCGCGGCCAGCCGGTCGCGGATGCGTGCCAGCGCCGCGACGCGCTCGCCCATCGCGGCCTCGGCATCGGGCCAGGGGCGGAGTTCCTCGTTCAGGAAGAGCCAGCCGTCGCAGCCCACACGCACCTGCGGCCCGCCGGAGCGGAACAAGCCCCAGCGGAACAGGCCGCCGGCCGCGCGCGCCCAGGGGTCGATGGGCAGGTTGTGGGCCATGATGTGGTTGATCGCCGCGGCCGTCCGCCCGGCGATGAAGGCCTCGCCGGTCAGCGTGGGCTGCAGACGCTGCTGCGCCGCCGGGAGGGCGATGGCGCGCAGCCCCTCGGAGAAGCCCCAGGCGAGGATGGCGATGACCATGACGGCCTGCCAGAGGGCGATCTTGCGAAGCCAGTTCCGAATCCGCATCGCGCCCTCAGAACTGGAAATAGAGGAAGGGGACGGCGGCGCGGCTGTAGAGCAGGATCATGCCCAGCACGAAGCCCGCCAGGGGCGCCGCGGCCCAGCCGTAGCGCCAGAAGGCGCCCATGCTTTGCGGTGCCCGCAGAAAGGGAAGGTGCTCGCCCAGCAGCGGCAGATAGACCAGCACCGTCGCGATCAGCAGGCACCACCACTGGTCCGGCGTCACCTGCCAGGCCAACTCGTCGGAGACCCTGAGGCTGCCGGGCGTGAACATGGCGCCGTACATCGCCAGCGCATTGCCCATGTCGTGCGCGCGGAAGGCGACCCAGCCGAGGATCACTACCAGCATCAGCAGGAGATGGCCGGGCAGGTAGGGCATCGGGCCCCTGCCGGCGGCGCGCCAGGCGCGATGGAGGGCGAGCAGGCTGCCGTGCCAGAAGCCCCAGAAGATGAAGGTCCAGTTGGCGCCGTGCCACAGGCCGCCGATCACCATGGTCAGTAGCAGGTTGGCATAGGTGCGGAAGGAGCCTTTCCGGTTCCCGCCGAGCGAGATGTAGAGGTAGTCGCGCAGGAAGCGGCTCAGCGTCATGTGCCAGCGCTGCCAGAATTCCTGGATGTTCCCCGACAGGTAGGGATTGTTGAAGTTCTCCGGGAAGCGGAAGGCGCACATCTGCGCGAGGCCGATGGCCATCGCCGAATAGCCCGCGAAGTCGAAGAAGAGCTGCAGCGTGTAGCCGACGGCGCCGGCCCAGGCGTCGGCCATGCTGGGATTGGGCAGCGCATAGACGGCGTCCACCATGGGCGAGATGGTGTCGGCGATCAGCACCTTCATGCAGAAGCCGATCATGAAGCGCCGCGCGCCCAGCCCGAACTTCTCGAGCGTGTGGACGCGGTGCTTCAGGTCCTCCTGGAGCTCGGCGTAGCGCACGATGGGGCCGGCGATGAGCTGGCTGAAGATGGCCTTGTAGGCCGCGTAGGAGACGAAGCTGCGGCTGACCGGAACGGTGCCGCGCCAGACGTCGACCAGGTAGCTGACCGATTGCAGCACGTAGAAGGAGAGGCCGATCGGCAGGATGATCTCCGACCAGGCCGTGGGCGTCAGGCCCAGCGCGGTGACCGCGTCATTGAAGGTCTGCACACCGAAATTGGCGTATTTGAAATAGGCCAGCACGCCCAGGATGACGGTGAGGCCGAAGGCCAGCAGCCGGTTCCTCGCTGGCCCGGGCGGGAGGCGATCAATCAGCCGGGCGGTGACGAAGCTGAAGGCCGTGACGAAGACCAGCAGCCCCAGGAAATCCACCCGCCACCAGGCATAGAAGGCCCAGGAGAGGATCAGGATGGTCCAGTTGCGGTGCCGGGCCGGCGTCAGGAAATAAAGGAAAAAGAAGACGGGAAGGAAGAGGAAGAGGAACTCGAAGGAGGCGAAGATCATGCGTCGCGGCCTTCCTTGCGCGGCAAGGATCGGGACCGCATCGCTCCTCCGGAGGCCACGATGCGTTCAGCTGCGCGGCGCATGGTCCTGCCTCAATTCATAGGAGAATTTCTTCGGCCTTAGCATCGCCGACTCGGGTTGCGCAATGCCGCGCGGCCACAACCGTGGAACCCACGAGGCCTTAAACTTTCAGGGGGTGCCCATGCTGTCCCCGGCGGTCGCGGGATGCAGGAAAAGGCATGTATTCCGGAGGCGTACCGCGCAAGCGGAGCGAGGAAGGAGCGTCGCTCAGGCCGTCGCATGCGCCCGTAGATGGGCGATGTCCGCGACCAGCAGTGTCGCCTCATGCGTCGCGGCGAGCACGACCCGCGGCGCCTTGCCGGCGCGGCGCGCCTCTTCCCATCGCGCGGCGCAAAGGCACCAACGGTCGCCGGGCTTGAGGCCGGGGAACTCGTATTCCGGCCGCGGCGTGGAGAGGTCGTTGCCCCTCTCCTGGGAGAAGGCGAGGAATTCGGCCGTCATTTCCACGCAGATGGTGTGGAGGCCGGTATCGGATTCCCCGGTGTTGCAGCAGCCGTCACGGAACCAGCCGGTCAGCGGCGCCATGCTGCAGGGGAGCAGCACGCCGCCCAGAACGTTGCGGGCCACGGGCCGCTCCTCGCGGCGGGGGATGAAACCGTCAGGCATGTCACCATCCCATCCAGCGGGGGCGGAAGAGGGGGCCCGCACCCCCCATCGTCATCGGCGCCGTTTCCACGGCGCGCAGCCCGGGCGGCGGGACCGCCGCCCGGAGGCAGGAGATCAGGCGGCGGCCCGGATGGCCGCGGCCTTCACATCCTCGC
Source organism: Roseococcus pinisoli (assembly GCF_018413645.1). Classification (GTDB taxonomy): domain Bacteria; phylum Pseudomonadota; class Alphaproteobacteria; order Acetobacterales; family Acetobacteraceae; genus Roseococcus; species Roseococcus pinisoli. The sequence goes on along the minus strand of NZ_JAHCDA010000001.1, from coordinate 656,454 downwards.
TCACGGCGCCGGCGAAGGTCTCGAAGTTCTTCTCGAAGAGGCCGACCAGCTTCTTCGCCGTGGCGTCATAGGCCGCCTTGTCGGCCCAGGAATCGCGCGGGTTGAGGACATTGGCCGGAATGCCCTGCACCGCCTTGGGAATGGCGAGGCCGAAGAAGGGCTCCTGCACGAACTCGACCTGGGCGAGCGAGCCGTCCAGCGCGGCGCGCAGCAGGGCGCGCGTGTGCTGGATGCTCATGCGGCTGCCCGTGCCGTAGGAGCCGCCGGTCCAGCCGGTGTTGACCAGCCACACCTGGGCGCCGTCGCGGGCGATCAGCTCTGCCAGCATCTTGCCGTAGACCTCGGGGTGGCGCGGCAGGAAGGGCGCGCCGAAGCAGCTGGAGAAGGTTGCCTGCGGCTCCTTGCCCAGGCCCTTCTCGGTGCCCGCCACCTTGGCCGTGTAGCCCGACATGAAGTGGTACATGGCCTGCGCCGGGGTCAGCTTGCTGATGGGGGGCAGCACGCCGAAGGCGTCGGCCGTCAGCATCACCACGTTCTTCGGCAGGCCGCCCATGCCGCCCGGCTGCGTGTTCGGGATGAACTCGATCGGGTAGCAGGAGCGCGTGTTCTCGGTCAGCGACCCGTCCTCGAGGTCCAGGCGGCCGTGCTTGTCGGCCACCACGTTCTCCAGGACCGTGCCGAAGCGGTGCGAGGCGTTCCAGATCTGCGGCTCGGCCTCCTGGCTCAGCTTGATGACCTTGGCGTAGCAGCCGCCCTCGAAGTTGAAGACGCCCTTGTCCGACCAGCCATGCTCGTCATCGCCGATCAGCGCGCGCTCAGGATCGGAGGAGAGCGTGGTCTTGCCGGTGCCCGACAGGCCGAAGAACAGCGCCGTGTCGCCTTCCTTGCCCACATTGGCCGAGCAATGCATCGGCAGCACGCCCTGCGCCGGCAGCAGCCAGTTCATGACGGTGAAGATGCTCTTCTTGATCTCGCCGGCGTAGCTGGTGCCGGCAATCGCGATGATCTTCTGGGCGAAGGACAGGCCGATCAGCGTCGTCGAGCCGGGGCGGCCCCCATCCTCGGCGGGAACCGATTCCAGCTCGGGCGCATGCAGGATCGTGTAGTCGGGCGTGAAGCCCGCGAGCTCGGCCTCGGCCGGGCGGATGAACATGTTGCGCGCGAAGAGGGCGTGCCAGGCATTGGTCGTGACCAGGCGCACCTTGATGCGGAACTTCGGGTCGGCGCCGGCATAGAGATCCTGCGTGAAGAGCTCCTTCTGGCTGCCGAGATAGCCGCGGACGCGCTTGAGGAAGACCTCGTACTTCGCCGCGTCGAGCTTCTGGTTGACCTTGCCCCACCAGATCTGAGCGGTCGTCTCGGGCTCGTCCACCACGAACTTGTCGGCGACGGAGCGGCCGGTGTGCTGGCCGGTGAGGCCGATGAAGGCGCCGTCGGCCGACAGGCGACCCTCTTGGCGAACCATGGCCTGCTGGACCAGGGAGGCCGCGGTCAGGTTGGCATGGACGGAGTGAGCGGAGGTGATTCCGGTACCGGCGAGGGGTGCGGTCATAGGGGGTTCCCAGAGAAGCGAGCAGCCAGGATCGATCGCGTGCGACCCCGGCCCGGGCTGTTTCGACGAGACTTGCGACGGAATTAGGGCGGCTAAGCCCTGGTGGCAATGAGAATCAACCGACGCGAGTCGGGATTTGTCGCAAAAAACGTGACCGAGCCCTTTATTGCGATGCAGCATTGCTGGCGCGGCCCAGGCGCGCCGCGCGAATCAGCTCCTTGCGGATGCCCTCGGGCCCGTCGACAGGCGCCGTGAAATCCAGCCGCAGGACGGTTTCCCCCAGCGCGAAATCCAGCCCGTCGACATCCGCCGTGGTGAGCCGCCACGCCCCAGATCCGCCGCCCAGCAGGCCTTGCGCGATGGCGGCGACGGCATCGGCATGGTCGTCGTTCACGTGCTGGAGGATCTCCGCCTCTGCGGCCGCCACCGCCTCCACCGCGGCCGGATCGGGCAGCAGCTCGGCCAGTCGCAGCCGCTTGGCGCGCGCGAAGCCGCCCACCAGCAGGGCCTCGCCGGGCTTCACTTTCCAAAGGGCGAAATCGCCGAAATCGGCATAGATCGCGGCATAGGGATGCCGGGCGAGCCAGCGCGCCTTCAGCTTCGGGTCCTCGATCTGCTCGGCGATTCCCGTGAGGGTAACGCGCGGCGCGGTCTGCGGATTGGCGTCCTGGGCGGGGCCCGTGAAGAGCAGGGCGCAGCGCGGCTGGCGCATCAGCTGCCGCGTATGGGCCGACAGGGTGGAGATCCAGAGCAGGGGCGCGAGGTCCGGCCCGCAGGCGGGCGTGACCAGGCTGGCGAAGGGCTGGCCCTCGAGCTGCGTCGCCAGGGTCGCGGCCCGCGCCGCGCGGATGATCTTCCGGGCCTCGAAGCCCGCCTCGTCGGTCATGGTCCGGTCCTCAACTTCGCAAGCGCGATCAAGCCGGCCTGCGGCATACAACGTCCATGCCGATCAAGACCACGACCCTCACCGACCACGCCGCCCGCATCAGCCGGGTCGTCGGGCACCTGTCGGAACGGCTGGACCGGACCCCGAGCCTGGAGGAGCTGGCCGGCGTCGCCGCCTTCTCGCCCTGCCACTTCCACCGCGTCTACCGCGCGATGATGGGGGAGACGCCGGCCGAGACGCTGACGCGCCTGCGCCTCTCCCGCGCCGCGGCGGCGCTGCTGCGCACCGGCCATCCGATGGGCCGCATCGCCCGCGAGGCCGGCTACGGCTCGGTCGCCGCCTTCACCCGCGCCTTCCGGGAGGCCCATGGCCTGCCCCCGGGCGCCTATCGCCAGCGCGCCGGCATCGGCGCCGTCCAGGAGCATGACATGACCGACGTGACATTCACCGACCTCCCGGCGATGCATCTCGCCACGCTGGCCCATCGCGGGGCCTATACCGAGATCGGCGGCGCCTTCGAGCGGCTGGCCGCCTGGGCGGGCGGCCAGGGGCTCATTGGGCCCGAGACGAAGTTCTACGGCCTCTACTGGGACGACCCGCACACGGTGCCGGCGGAGCAGCTCCGCTCCCGCGCGGCCCTCACCGTCCCGGCGGGCACGCCGCTGGGAGAGGGAGTCGAGGCCCTGTCCCTGCCGCCGCTGCGCTGCGCCCGGCTCCGGTTCCAGGGGCCCTACAGCGAGCTCGAGGGCGCCTATGACCGTCTCTATGGCGAATGGTTGCCGGCGAGCGGCGAGGAGCCGGCCGACCAGCCGGCCCTCGAGCACTACCTCAACGACTGCCGGAGCCTGCCGCCCGCCGAATGGCTGACCGACATTCTGCTTCCCCTGAAGCCGAGGTAGGGGCCTGATGCCAAGGGAGTGGCGAATCGGTTGCGGGACGGGCTGTCTTACGCCCCCGTCGCCGGGTATCTAGGGGGCGATTCAGGCATCGGGATCCCCCGGTGCGATCAGGCCCCGACCGGGCGCCAAGGAGCCACCCCATGCCGCAGACCATCGCGCTCGTGGACGACGACCGCAACATCCTGACCTCCGTCTCCATGACGCTGGAGCAGGAAGGCTACCAGGTCCGAACCTATACCGACGGCGAGAGCGCGCTGCAGGGCCTGATGGGCAAGCCGGCGGATCTGGCGGTGCTGGATATCAAGATGCCGCGCATGGACGGCATGGAGCTGCTGCAGCGCCTGCGCGCCCGCAGCGCCATGCCCGTCATCTTCCTCACCTCCAAGGACGAGGAGGTGGACGAGCTGATGGGCCTGCGCCTCGGCGCCGACGACTACATCACCAAGCCCTTCAGCCAGCGCCTGCTGCTGGAGCGCATCCGCGCGCTGCTGCGCCGGAACGAGGCGATGAAGCAGGAGAGCAGCGGCGTCGTCGCCGGCGGGCTGCTGGTGCGCGGCGACCTCACGCTCGACGAGACGAAGCACACCTGCATCTGGAAGGGGAAGCCCATCCAGCTCACCGTCACGGAGTTCCTGCTGGTGAAGGCGCTGGCGCTGCGCCCCGGCCTCGTGAAGAACCGCGACCAGCTGATCGACGCGGCCTATGGCGAGAACATCTACGTGGACGACCGCACGATCGACAGCCACGTGAAGCGCGTCCGCAAGAAGTTCCGCGCGCAGGATGACGAGTTCGCGCAGATCGAGACGCTCTACGGCATCGGTTACCGCTACAAGGAGCAGTAGCCTGCCCTCAGGCACCGGGCGCGCGCTCTGCGCGGCTGGCTTCGTCGTGCGGCGGTAGCGCCCGGGCCGGGAAGTTGAGCGGGCGGCGCCGGCCGCTGTGCGGCCGGATTCTTCGATGGCGCGCCGCTACCCGTTGGGGGCTTCGAAGCAGCGGCACAATTCGGGGAGCGAGGTGATGCGGGTCACGCCGCTTACGCGCGCGTCGTGCACCTCGCCCCAGAGGCCGCGCGGGATGAAGACCGGATGCATTCCCGCCGCGCGCGCGGGCTCGACATCGTTGTCCAGCCGGTCGCCCACATAGGCGATCTCCGAGGCCGCGGCGCCGGTCGCCTTCAGCACCTCGTCGAAGAAGCGCGGATCGGGCTTCGACACGCCCCATTGGTGCGAGGTGGCGATGAAATCCGCCTCGAGGCGCAAGGCCTGCAGCGCCTCGGCCACGCCGGCCGGCTGATTGCCCGCGATGCCCACGCGGAAGCCCGCCTGCCGCAGCGCCGCGAGCCCCGCCCGCACATCCGGATAGAGGTCCGCCTCGCCCGGGATCTCCAGGCCGTTGAGGCGCGCGCGGTGCGCCTTGATGTCCAGCTGCGGCGCGAGTTCGCGGATGGTGCCGCCGATCCCCTTCTCCGCCGCGATGCCCTCGCGCAGCCGTTCGGTGAAGGCGGCCTCGCCCAGCTCCAGCACACCGGCCCAGCCGCGGATGAGGCGTGCCTCGTCGACCAGCACGCCGCCGACATCGAAGACGACCCAGGAAGGACGGTTCATAGCTCGATCAGGTCCAGATACTTGAAGTTGGTGCCATCGAGATTCTCCCACTGCTGCGCATAGACCGTCCAGCCGCGGGGGCTGCGCACGCCGATCACCGTCGCGCCCATCCGCGCCTGCCGCGCGAGGTTGGGCACCGCCCTGCCCCGGACCGTCTCGCGGTAGCGATGATCCTCCAGGCGCTTCGCGCACCAGGCCGTCTCGCGGGAGAGGCGGGCGGTATCCAGGTGGCCGTTCTTCGTCTGGTAATTGGCATGGCAGATCTCGATGGTCCCGTCCCGGTAGGTCGCCATGCCGAAGGTGCAGCCGGTCATCTCCGAGGTGAACATCAGCATGGCCTCGTTCGGAAGGATCGCCCGCTTCATCTGCCCGGGCTCGTAGGGCAGGTGGAAGGCCGCGCTGCCACCCCTCGCCACGTGGCGGATGTCCCAGACGTTGATCGAGTGGTCGCTCTTCCAGAAGTATTTCGACTTGCGGCTGCAGGTGTAGCCCAGCTCCGCCGTCACGTTGCTGAAGGAGAAGTTATGGACGCCCGCCACCGTCGGAAGGCTGCCGCGCATGCAGAGGAGGTTGGCCGTCAGGAACTCTTTCGGGTGGGTGAAGAGACCACCCGCATCATGCTGGGAAACCGACACCGAAACCTGCTCCTTCCCTGACGTCCGGCCGGGCCTCGCGGGCGTGGGCCGGACACCGTTGCGCCTGCCGGGGGCGATACCCCCTCGCGGCGAGGCCGTCGAAGGGGATGCCCGCCGGGCGGGCAGGCACAGGCGTGCCGGTTCAGCCGTCCAGCCGGATGCCGAGCTCGCGGATCAGCGGGCGCCAGAGCGCATTCTCCGCCGCGACGAACTCCGCGAACTGCACCGGCGTCCAGGGCTGGTAGTCGACACCGAGGCCGCGCATGCGGGAGGTGATCTCGGGCGACTGGATCGCCTCGATCATCGCGGCGGAGAGGCGCGCCACGATAGGCGCGGGCGTGGCGCTGGGCACGCTCATCCCCTGCCAGCCATAGGCGACGGTATTGGGGTAGCCGAGCTCCGCCATGGTCGGCACCTCGGGCGCGCCGGGCGTGCGCGCCTCGGTGAGGACGGCGAGCGCGCGGACCTTGCCGTCGCGGATGAAGGGCAGGCCGGTCGCGGTGTCGATCACCACGCAATCCACCTGGCCGGCCAGGAGGTCCTGCATGGCGGCGGGGCCGCCGCGATAGGGAACATGCGTCACGTCGATCTGCGTGCGCCGCCGCACCAGCTCCATCGCCAGGTGATGCGGCGAGGCGACGGCGGGCGTGCCGTAGGTGATCGACTTCTGGCGCGAGGCGGCGAGGAGCCCGGCGAAATCCGTCGGCGCATTCTCGGTGCGGACGACGATGTAGAGCGGGAAGCGCCCGATGAAGCCGATGCCGGTGAGATCGGTGTCGGGGTTGTAGGGCAGGCGCGAATAGAGCGCCGGGTTGTAGGTCAGGATGCCGTTGTCGACATGCAGCCAGGTGTAGCCATCGGGGGCGGAGCGGGCGACGATCTCGCTCGCCAGCACGGCGCCGCCGCCGGGCCGGTTCTCCACCACCACGCTCTGGCCGAGCCGGGTCGCGAGGCTCGCGCCGATGAGCCGCGCGAAGGTGTCCGAGGCGCCGCCCGGCGGATAGCCGACGACCCATCGGAGGGAGCGGTCGGGAAAGCCCTGCGCCTGCGCGGCGACCGGCAGCGCGGCGGCCATGGCGGCGCCCGTTCGAAGCAGGTTGCGTCGTGGCAGCATGTGTCGATCTCTCCGGAATAGCTGCCCATCATGAAGGCAGGATCGCGGCCTTCCAAGATGGTCATTGCCTTCCGGTCATCCCCAGATGGAGCCGGCCCTGGGCAGGGAGGGATCGGTGCAGACGCGGTTGCGGCCGCTGCGCTTGGCCTCGTAGAGCGCGGCATCGGCGCGCTCGATCAGCTGGGCGGGGCCGTCGCCCGACAGGGCCATGGCGATGCCCAGCGAGACCGTGACGCCAAGCCGCGGCCCCGCTGGGCGAAGCAGAAGGGAGGCGCCGGCGATGCGCAGGCGGATCGCCTCGGCTGCGCCCGTGGCCTCCTTCAGCCCGGCGCCGCGCAGCAGGACGCAGAATTCCTCACCGCCGAAGCGGGCGGGCAGCGCCTCCCCTCCATGCGGAAGCGTCTCGAGAGCTTCTCGCAGCGTCTCCGCGAGCAGGCGCAGCAGATGGTCCCCGGCCGGATGGCCATGTGCGTCGTTCACGGCCTTGAAGTGGTCCACATCCAGCAGGAGGAGGGTCAGCGGCGCCGTCGCGGCGTTCTCCAGCCCGCTGCGCATCGCTTCCTCCAGGCCGCGGCGATTGGCGAGGCCGGTGAGGGGATCGGTGGTGGCGAGGCGCCGCGCCTCGGCGAGCTCGGCCCGGAGCTCCTGCGTCCGCAGCGCGGTCTCGGTCAGCCGGCGGGCGGCGGCATCGCTGCGGCGGGTGATCTCGCGCGTATCGGCCAGCAGGCGCTGCAGCACCGCGCCCAGCGCCTCCGGCTCGTCCGTGAGCCCGTCCGATGCCGCGCGCAGCGAGCCGCCGTAGCGCGAGGCGGCTTCCCGCGCGCCGTCCATCAGGCCGACCGCCTCGCCGACCGCCTCCTCGAGCCGGCGGGACATCTCGTGCAGCGACACCGCCTCCCGGCCCGCATCGAAGAAGCGGGCGCGCAGCTCGTCCATCAGGGACTGGGTGATCCGCCCGCCGCCGGCCAGCCCGGCGTCGATTGCCTCCCGCAGCCCGGGCTCGGCGCCGTCGTGATAGCCGAACCAGACGAGGTAATTGGCCGGGGTGGGGGAAAGCCCCTGCCGCTGCATCGAGGCCATGGCCGCGTGGGCGAGGACGAGATTCGGATCCCGTCGGGCAGTGCCGTCGGACAGTGCCGCGGCTGCGACAGGGGAGGGTGGCATCTCGGCTCGGTCCGGTTCGTTCCGCGGCGAGATTGCCGCGAGAAGGTGAACAGGAGGTTGCCGCGACCTCAGCCCAGCCCGGTGATCGCCTTCACCGCCAGCATCCAGAGCGGCAGCGTGAGGATGGAGAGGAAATGCTCCCAGGAGGTGATGGCCGCCATCAGCGGCGCATCGCCGCCCATGGCGCGGGCCATCACATAGGAGGTCGCGGCCGTGGGCAGGGCCATGAAGAGCACGGCGATGAGCGTCGCCAGCGGCGCCAGGTCCAGCCAGAGGCAGATCGCCAGGGTAAGGCCGGGCACGATCACCAGCTTGAGGAAGGTGGTCGTGAGCTGAAGCGCCATGCGGTCCGTCATCGCGCCGACCGACAGCGCCGCGCCGACGGCCAGCAGGCCGAGCGCCACGGAGGCGCGGCCGAGCGATTCGAGGAGCGGCTTCACGCCCGGCGGCAGGCCGCCGGCCGCCGCCACCGCGAAGCCGAGGGCGCAGGCCAGCATCAGCGGATTGGTCAGGATCTGCCGCAGGATCGGCCAGGGCCGGAAGCCCTTCTCGGAGGCGAAGGCGGCGTTGCTCACGAACTGCACGAAGGGGACGATCAGCCCGGAGGAGACGGCGCCCAGCGCGATCCCCGGCAGGCCGAACATGGCCCCGGCAACGGCGAAGCCGATGAGGTTGTTGAAGCGGATGCCGCCCATCACCACGCTGGTCATCGCCGCATGGCCCTGGCCGAAATAGCGCGAGATGCCGAGCGACAGCAGGGTCCCGAGCCCGAGCGCCACCCAGATGGCGATCAGCATGCCCAGGATCGGCACTTCGCCGAGCTTTACCGAGCCGATGGCCGCGACGAGCAGCGCGGGCAGCAGGACCCAGAAGATCAGCCGCTCGATGCCGGCCCAGATGATCTCCTCGCGCAGCAGGCGCCGCTTGAGCAGCGCGCCGAGCGCGAGCAGCCCGAAGCAGGGCACGAAGGCATCGATATAGGGGAGCACGGGGCCTCGATTGTCAGCGACGGTCGCGCGGGCAGGGGAACGCCGCCCCGGCGCGGAAAGGACCCGTCACGCCAGGCTCACGCGCCGAGCTCGACGGGGGGGGCCTCAGGGGCCGGCGCCTGGTGCGAGGAGCCACGTCCCGCCAGGTCCCGCAGGCAGGAGGTCTCGGTGCGCTGGGCCAGGCCGCCCGCGCGCGCCTGCACATGCGCGACGCGCGGCCCGGCGTCAGAGGGATACATGACGATGTCGAGCTGGCAGCCCCCGCCCGCGTAGAGCCAGACCTGGGCAGGCCCCTCGCTGCGCTGGAGCATGGGCTCGCCGAGCGCGGCCCGCACCGATTCCGGCGAGGCGCCGAGCAGCGTCGAAGCGGCGTGAGGTGCCACCGAGGGGCGTGAGGAGCCGGCAATCCGGCCCGGCACCCTGTTGGGCGCCGGGGCGCGAGGCGGCGCTGAGGGCCGCCCGATCAGCGCGGCCAGGCTCGCCTGCTGCGAGGCCAGGGACGCGCGGGCCGCCTCGACCTCGCGATCCGGCTCCCCGGCACAGGCCGGAAGGAAGAGGGGCAGGAGCAGGATCCAGCGCGGCATCGCGCGAACATCCAGAAAGAGGGTTAAGGCCCGCCGAACGGGGCGGGCCTCAGGATCGAAGTCGGCTCAGGTACCCTCGCCCTGCAGCATCTCCATGCTGCCGACGATCTGGCCACCTTCCTCGACGGAAAGCTTCTTGTACCGCGCCATCCCCTTCACCTTGCCGGTGGAGCGGATGATGAGGTTGCCGCGCGCCGTCAGCGTGCCGTCGAACAGGCCGCCGATCTCGGCGTCCTCGACCTGCACTTCGCCGCGGAAGACGCCGGTCTGCGTCACCGACAGCTCGGCCGCCTGGATCATCTGGCTCTCGACCGTGCCCTCGACCACGAGGCGCTCGGCATCGGCCACCGTGCCCTGGAGGCTGATGCCGCGGCCGACGATCAGCGTGCGGCGCTCGGTCTGGCCCTCGGGGCGGGGCGAGCGGGCGGCGCCGGGGGCCGTGGCCGGCATGCCGGGGCGGGTCGGGGCGGCGCCGGGCTTCGGCGGCATGCCCACGGGCGCGCTGTTCGCCGAGGGGGCGCGATAGGTCGGCATCGTCAGCTCGGCGTCGCGGGCCGTCGGAACACTCACCGATTCCTGCGGCCCCTGAGCCTCAGAACCGTCATCCTTCTTACGGCCGAAGATCGACATGCTGGCAATCCTTACAAGTTCTGGGCGTTGAGGGGAGTTTATAACGCGGCACCTACCCGGGGCAACGCCGGGCTGCAAATTATCGTCCGGGCCTTTGCCATCCGCGGGATTGGCGGCTACGCCTTCCGCCGCGACGCAACAGGAAACGGCCCCGCATGACCTCTCCCACGCTCGATATCCTCGGTATCGGCAATGCCATCGTGGACGTCCTTGCCCCCACGAATGAGGCCTTCATCGTGGAGCAGGGGCTGTCCAAGGGAAGCATGCGCCTCATCGACACCAACGAGGCCGAGGCGCTCTACGCCGCCATGCCCGCCGGCGTCGAGAGCTCGGGCGGTTCGGCCGGCAATACCTGCGCGGTGGCTGCGGCGCTCGGTGCGAAGGTGGGCTTCCTGGGCAAGGTCGCCGACGACCAGCTCGGCCAGGTCTTCGGCCATGACATCCGGGCGGTGGGCGTGCATTTCCCCACGCCGCCGCTCACCGGCGGGGCGCCCACGGCGCGCTGCCTCATCCTGGTCACGCCTGATGGCCAGCGGACGATGAACACCTTCCTCGGCGCCTGCGTCACCTTCGGCGAGAAGGACGTAGACGCGGCCGAGATCGCCCGCGCCAAGGTCGTCTATCTCGAGGGCTACCTCTTCGACCCGCCGGAGGCCCAGTCCGCCTTCCGTGCCGCCGCCCGCGCCGCCCATGCCGCCGGCCGCAAGGTGGCGATCACCCTCTCCGACCCGTTCTGCGTCGGCCGCCACCGCGATGCCTTCCGCGCCTTCGTGAAGGAGGAGGCCGACATCCTCTTCGCCAACGAGGCGGAGATCCTGGCGCTCTACGAGACCGACGACTTCGAGGCCGCCGCCGCCCAGGCCGCGCGTGAGGTCGAGATCGCGGCCCTGACCCGCAGCGAAGCGGGCTCCGTGATCATCTCCGGCGGCGCGCGGCACCTGGTCGCCGCGCAGCCCACGAAGGTGGTCGACACCACCGGCGCCGGCGATGCCTATGCGGCCGGCTTCCTGGCGGCCTGGGCCCGTGGCCTCTCCTTGCCGGAAGCCGGACGCTGGGGCAGCATCGCCGCGGCCGAGGTCATCAGCCATTACGGGGCGCGGCCGCAGGTGGACCTGAAGGAGCTCGTGCGATGATCCGCATCCTCGTCCTTGCCGCGTTGCTGGTGCCGGCCCTGGCCCAGGCGCATAGCGGCAGCCGTTTCGAAACCATCGCCCAGCTCGCGCAGGCCGATTCGGTCCGTGAGCTGCAGCGCTCCCGCGCCAATCCGGACCAGCCGCCCGGCGTGGCCGCCCAGCGGCGCGACCAGGCCGAGGTGGATGCGGCCAGCCTGGACGATGCGGCGGGCCAGCTGCGGGGCGCGCTGACCGCGCTGCGCACCGGCCGCGCCGGTCCGGCCAACGAGTTCCTGGAGCGTGCAGAGACCCGCCTGCTGACCCGCGACACCTCGCCAGCCCGCGCCGGCGAGGCCGTGAGCGGCGGCCCCATCGGTCATATCGCCCGCGCCCGCGCCGCCATCCTGGGCAATGACCGCGCCTCCGCCCAGCGCGAGATCGAGGCCGCCCTGGCGGCGATCGACCGTCCCCTGCGGCCCAGCCGCCAGCCGCGCTGAGATGCCGATGACCCCTGACCTTCCCGACGCCCCCGCCCCGATTCGCGACGCCATCCTCGATTGGCTCGACCGCTTCGCGGCGACGGTGCGCGAGGTGGACTACCGCAGCGCCTATCCCTTCTGGCACCCCCGCATCATCGCCTTCGGGACGGTGCAGGCGCTGGTGGAGGGGCTGGAGCCCTTCCGCGACCGCCAGTGGGAGAGCGTCTGGCCGAAGACGAGCGACTTCCGCTTCCGGCTCGACGTCACGCGCGTCCTGGCCAGCCCGGACGGGCGGATGGCGGTGGCGATCGCGCCCTTCACCTCCACGGGCTACGCGCCCGACGGCACGCCCTTCGACCGGCCGGGCCGCACCACGCTGATCCTGGTGCCGGGCGCCGAGGGCTGGCTCGCGGTGCACAGCCACATGTCGCTCGCGCGCGGCGTTCCCGCCGACAGCCACGGCAACCGCCCGGTGAAGGCGCGGTAGCTTCCGCGGCGGGCGATTCGTCCCGCCGCATGCCAAACTGGTATCGTTCCGGGGGCGCCTGATATCCCGCCCCCGATTCGTCGAGCACGCGGCCGAGCCATGTTCCAGACCGATGCCGCGGCGTTCGATTGCCGCTGGCAATTTTGTTGCGCAGCCCCTATGTGTGCGCCGCAGCAACATCGACACGATAAGTCAACGCCGCCCGGGCAACTTCGCGCGCGGGCTCAGCCACGCCCGGAAACCTGACCCATGTCCATGCGTAACCTCGCGATCATCGCGCACGTCGACCACGGTAAAACCACCCTCGTCGACCAGCTCCTCAAGCAATCCGGTACCTTCCGCGAAAACCAGCAGGTGGCCGAGCGGGCGATGGACCGCAACGACCTGGAGCGTGAGCGCGGCATCACCATCCTGGCCAAGTGCACGGCCGTCGAATGGCAGGGCGTGAAGCTCAACATCATCGACACCCCTGGCCACGCCGATTTCGGCGGCGAGGTGGAGCGCATCCTCTCGATGGTCGACGGCGCGATCCTGCTGGTCGACGCGGCCGAGGGCGTCCTCCCGCAGACCAAGTTCGTGCTCGGCAAGGCGCTGGCCCGCGGCATCCGCCCCATCGTGGTCGTGAACAAGGTCGATCGCCAGGACGCGCGCGCCCATGAGGTGCATGACGAGGTGTTCGACCTCTTCGCCAGCCTCGACGCCAGCGACGAGCAGCTCGACTTCCCGATGCTCTTCGCCTCGGGCCGCCAGGGCTGGGCCGATACGACGATGGAAGGCCCGCGCCAGAACCTGGACGCGCTGTTCTCGCTCGTCGTCAACCACGTCCCGGAGCCGACCGTCCTGCCGGACGCGCCCTTCGCGATGAACGCGACGCTGCTGGAATACGACAACTTCCTGGGCCGCATCCTGACCGGCCGCATCGAGCAGGGCACCGCCCGCCTCAACATGCCGGTGAAGGTGCTGCGCGCCGACGGCACGGTGGCCGAGACCGGCCGCCTCTCCAAGCTCCTCTCCTTCCGCGGCCTCGAGCGCGTGCCGGTGGACGAGGTGCATGCGGGCGACATCATCGCCATTGCCGGCCTGTCCGACACCACCATCCCGGACACGATCTGCTCGCCCGAGCAGCCCACGCCACTGCCCGCCATCCCGGTCGATCCGCCGACGCTGGCCATGACCTTCCGCGTCAATGACGGCCCCCTCGGCGGCCGCGAGGGCAAGAAGGTGACGTCGCGCCAGATCCGCGACCGCCTGCACCGCGAGGCCGAGGGCAACGTCGCCATCCGCATCCGCGACAGCGAGGAGACGGACGCCTTCGAGGTGGCCGGCCGTGGCGAACTGCAGCTGGGCGTGCTCATCGAGACCATGCGCCGCGAGAGCTTCGAGCTCACCATCGGCCGCCCCCGGGTGCTGATGCGGGAGAACCCCGAGACCCGCGTCCGCGAGGAGCCCTTCGAGGAGGTGCTGGTGGACGTGGACGAGGCCTATACCGGCGTCGTCGTCGAGAAGCTGTCGCTCCGCAAGGCGCAGATGCAGGACATGCGCCCCTCGGGCGGTGGCAAGACCCGCATCACCTTCATCATGCCGTCGCGCGGCCTGATCGGCTACCACTCGGAGTTCCTGACGGACACGCGCGGCACGGGCATCATGAACCGCCTGTTCCACGGCTACGCGCCCTATGCCGGCACGATCGAGGGTCGCCGCAACGGCTCGCTGATCTCCAACGTGGACGGCGAGACGACGCAGTACGCGCTCTTCGCGCTGCAGGAGCGCGGCACGCTCTTCGTGGATCCCGGCCAGAAGGTCTATGAGGGCCTGATCATCGGCGAGAACTCCCGTGGCGACGACATGGAAGTGAACCCGGTGAAGGAGAAGAAGCTCACCAACATCCGCGCCGCCGGCAAGGATGATGCGCTGCTGCTGATCCCGCCCCGGCGCATGAGCCTCGAGCAGGCGATTGCCTATATCGAGGACGACGAGCTGGTGGAGGTGACGCCCTCCGTCGTGCGCATCCGCAAGCGCTACCTGGACCCGCATGACCGCAAGCGCATGAGCCGCAAGGCCGAAGGCCTGCCGGTCAAGGGCGAAGCGGCCTGAGAAAAGGCGGGGCCTCGTGCCCCGCCTTTTTTGTGTCGGCGTGATTCACGCCGTTACGTCCTGCCTTGGTTCGGCGGTAATCCAGCCCCGAACCGGCCTTGGGCGGACCCGATCCTTCCCTCGATCGAAATTCCTTCGAGGGAGGATCTGATGCCGAAATTCTTCATTGCCGCCGCCCTGGCCGTTCCCTTCCTTCTGGGGTTCGCCCCCACGGATGGCGCGGCCCAGGCCGCCACGCGCGCGCCGCATGTCGTGGTCGGCAACGCCATCACTCAGGTGCATCAGCCCTATGGCCACCGGGCGCCGCATTACGTCCCGCCGCGGCATGCGCATCGCCACTACGCGCCGCCCCCGCCGCGGCCGCGCCATTACGGGTGGAACACCCCGCCGCACCGCCCCTATCGCCAGTACGGCTGGCGCTGAGCGTGAAGGAAGGGCGGGCCGCAGGGTCCGCCCTTTCGCGTTTTTAGGGCACCACGCCCATCGCCTGGTTCAGGCGCGACCTGGCGCGATTCGCCTCGATCCCCGCGCGCCCTTCCTCGTTCGAGGCTTCCAGCCGGAGCTGGCGCACGCGGTAGAGGTCGAAGGTGCCGGTCTCACCGCTGCGGAAGGCACGAAGGGCGATCTGCTCCTGCTCGTTCGCGACCGAGAGCCGTTGCCGCGCCAGCGTCAGCGTTTGCTCCGACGCGGCGAGCTGCGCGCGGGCGCGGGCGACCTCCGCTTCTACCAGGCGTCGGGCCTGGGCGAGCAGCGCGACGGCGCGGGTCACCTCGCTCTGCGCCTCGGCGCGGCGGGGTGCATTGCGCGCCTCGGTCGCGAGCGGCAGGCGGAAGCGCAGGCCGATGCTCGTCGCGTCATTGGTGCCGACGCCGTTCTCCTGCCGCAGGAAGGTGCCGAGCTCGGGGTTGTCGCGCGGCGTCGCGGCGACCAGGCGCTGACGCGCTTCCGCATGGGCCAGGGTGGCCTCCGCCGCCAGCAGGGCGGGGTGATGCGCGCGGCGCGCCCGCACGACCTCCACGGGCAGGTTGGGCTCCAGGCCGCCGGTCAGCACGCGATAGGCCTCGACGCTCTGGTCGGCCTGGGCCTGGGCCTGGGCGAGGCCGAGCTCCGCCGCCAGCGTCTCGTTGCGCGCCAGCAGCGCCTCGGTGGGCGGGATGTCGCCGAGCTCGGCGCGGCGGGAGACGTCGCGTGCGATCTCGCGCGCGGTGCCGAGCCGGCCGCGCGCAAACTGCACGCTGCGGCGCGCCTCGGCGGCTTCCCACCAGGCCTCGCGCAGCAGGCCCATGACCTCCAGCCGGCGGAGCGCGATGCGCTGCCCGAACTCGGCGACGGAGGAGGTGACCGTGCCGCTCAGCGCGCCGCGCTGGCCGGGCAGCCAGAGGGGGGCGGAGAAGTCCATCTCCATCTCGCGCTGGTCGCGGGGGCCACGCGTGTCCGAACGGAAGGAGCCGCTGATCGAGGGTGGGCCCGCGATCGCCGACCGTGCGGTGACGCCGCGCGCGCCGGCCGCCGTCTGCTGCGCCTCCAGGGCACGCAGGCTGGCATCCAAGGCGAGCGCGGCCTCCAGGTGCCGGGACAGCGAGCCATTCTGCGTCGCAGTGGCGGCCGCACGGCCCCGCGGGGCGGCATTCTGGGCATGGGCGGCGAGGGGCAGCAGCAGGGCCGCGCCGAGCATCAGGATCTTCATGGGGTCACTCCGCCGGCGCCGAGGAGGGGGCGGGCGCCTTCGCCTTCGGAAGGGCGAAGCGCTCGTAGAGGATGGGCAGCAGCACCAGGGTCAGCACCGTCGCCGTCACCAGGCCGCCGATGACGACGATGGCGAGCGGCTTCTGGATCTCGCTGCCCGGCCCCGTCGCGAAGAGGAAGGGCACCAGTGCCAGCGCCGCGATGGAGGCCGTCAGCGTCACCGGCGTCATGCGGCGCCGCGCGCCCTCGCGCACGGCGGCCTGCAGCTCCAGCCCTTCCTCGGCGACGAGGCGGTTGATGTAGCTGATGAGCACCACGCCGTTCAGCACCGCGATGCCGATGAGCGTGAGGAAGCCCACCGAGGCCGGCACCGAGACAAACTCGCCCGAGGCCCAGAGCGCGATCATCCCGCCGATCAGCGCGAAGGGCACGTTGCAGAAGACCAGCGTCGCCTGCCGGACCGAGCCGAAGGTGAGGAAGAGCAGCAGGAAGATCGCCGCCAGCGCGATCGGCACGACGATGGAGAGCGTGGCCATGGCGCGCTGCTGGTTCTCGAACTGCCCGCCCCAGATAAGGCGGTAGCCCGGCGGCAGCTGCACGCCCTGCGCCACCGCCGCCTGCGCCTCGGCGACGAAGCCGCCGATGTCGCGGCCGCGCACATTGGTCAGCACCGTCGCGAAGCGGTCCGCCTGCTCGCGGATGACCTGCACGGGGCCGTCCTCCTCGCGGATGTCGGCCACCTGGCTCAGCAGCACGGTGCCGCCGCCCGGCAGCGCGATCTGCACGCGCGAGAGGCCGACGGCCGAGCCGCGCAGCCCCGCCTCGCCGCGCAGCAGCACGGGGATGCGGCGGTCGCCCTCCAGCACCACGCCGACGTTTCGGCCATCCACCCAGACGCGCAGCGCATCCTGCACGTCGCTGGCATTGAGGCCGACGCGGCCGGCCGCAAGGCGGTCCACCTCGACGGTCAGATAGGCCATGCCGCCGTTGCGCAGCGCGAAGACATCCGAGCTGCCGCGGATGTCGCGCACGGCGGCGGCGATGTCGCGGCCGATGCGGTTCAGCTCTTCGAGGTCGGGCCCGATGACCTTGATCACCACGTCGCCGCGCGAGCCGATGATCATCTCCTGCACGCGCATGTCGATGGGCTGGTTGAAGGAGAAAGTGATGCCCGGGACGCTCTCCATCACCTGGCGGATCGCCTCCATCAGCGCGGGCATTCCGCCCGCCCGCATCTCGGGCCGCCATTCGTCGGGCGGCGCCATGGTGAGGAACATGTCCGTCTCGTTGAGGCCGACGGGGTCGATGCCCAGCTCGTCGGCGCCGGCGCGGGCCATGATGCCGCGCACCTCCGGCACCGCCGTCATGATCTCGCGCTGCATGCGCAGATCCATCTCGGCCGCGGCCTCGACGCTGATGGTGGGATGCTTGCGCAGGGTGATGACGGGCGTGCCCTCGTCCATCACGGGAATGAAGATGCTGCCCACCTGCGAGAAGGCCAGCCCGGCCAGCACAAGGCCCGTGACGGCGGTGCCGCCGACCCAGAGCGGCCGGCGCATGGCCCATTCCAGGAAGGGGTCGTAGACCGCGTGCATCTTGCGGACGAGCCAGGGCTCGCGGGCATGCCCGCCGCGCAGCAGGAAGGCGCACATGACCGGCACGATGGTCAACGCCAGCACCAGGGCGGCGATCAGCGCGAAGGCGATGGTCAGCGCCACCGGCCCGAAGAGTCGCCCCTCCAACCCCTGCAGCGAGAGCAGCGGCACGAAGACAGCGAGGATGATGATGATGCCCGAGACCAGCGGGACCATCACCTCGCGCGTCGCCTCGCCCACGAGGCTGAGGCGCTGCTTCAGCGTGGGGTTGGTGGGCTGCTCGGACAGGCGGTGCGCCGTGTTCTCCACGACGACGACCGCGCAATCCACCAGCAGGCCGATCGCGATGGCCAGGCCGCCCAGCGACATGATGTTCGCGGAAAGGCCGTAGAGCGACATGACGCCGAATGTGACGAGCACGGCCAGCGGCAGGCTCAGCGAGACCACGAGCGCCGCGCGCCAGTTGCCGAGGAAGAGCAGCAGCAGCACGACCACCAGCGCGATGGCCTCCAGCAGCACCTTCTGCACGGTCCAGACCGCTTTCCCGATGAGGTCCGCGCGGTCGTAGAAGGTGACGAGGCGCACGCCCTCGGGCAGCTGCCGCTCGATCTCGGGAAAGCGGGCGCGGGCGCCCTCCACCACGTCGCGTGCGTTCACGCCGCGCAGTCCGAGCAGGATGCCCCAGACCGCCTCGCCCTCGCCGTCGCGGGTGACGACGCCGTTGCGCGGCAGCGCGCCGAAGCGCACATCCGCGACGTCGCCCACGCGCACCACGCCGTTCGGCCGCGCGGCGAGCACGATGGAGCGCACATCCTCCAGGCTGCGGATGCGGCCCTCGACGCGGACCAGCAGCGCTTCCTCGCCGTCGCGGACGCGGCCCGCGCCGTCATTGCGGTTGTTGTGCTCCAGCGCCTCGCGCAGCACGGCTGTGGAGATGCCGCGCGCGGCCATGGCCGCCGGGCTCGGGATCACCTCGTAGGTGCGGACGAAGCCGCCCAGCACGTTCACGTCGGCCACCCCGGGCACGGAGCGCAGGGCCGGCCGCACCACCCAGTCCATCAGGGTGCGGGCGTCCATGGGCGTGATGTTCTCGCCCTCGATCGTGAACATCAGCATCTCGGCCAGCGGCGTGACGATGGGCGCCAGCCCGCCCGAGACGCCGTCCGGCAGGTCTCCCATGGCCTGCTGCAGCCTCTCGTTCACCTGCGCGCGGGCCCAGAAGATGTCGGTGCCGTTGGAGAATTCGAAGGTCATCAGCGTGACGGAGAAGCGCGTCGTGGAGCGCATGAAGACGAGGTCGGGGATGCCCCGCATCATCTGCTCGATCGGGCTGGTGACGCGCTGCTCCAGCTCCTCGGGTGCCAGGCCGGGCGCCCGCAGCGAGACGAGCACCTGTGTCGGCGAGACGTCGGGGAAGGCGTCGATGGGCAGGCCCTGGTAGGAGCGGAAACCCCAGACGGCGAGGCCGGCCGCGAGGATGAGCACCAGCAGCCGCTGGCGCAGCGCGAGCTCGACGAGGCGTGCGAGCATGGCCTCAGCTCTCGTCCAGGTCGGAAAGCTCGCCCAGCAGGGCCAGGATGCCGCGCGTCGCGACCTGATCCGTGGCGGAGAGCTCGCCGCGGATCGAGGTGAACTGCGCGGTCTCGTTCAGCACGGTCACCGGGCGGGCGCGGAAGCCCTCGGGAATGCGGAGGAAGACCCAGCTGCGCTCGCGATGGCGGACGACGCTGCCGGCCGGCACGCGGAACTGCCCGCCGCCATTGCCGCGCAGCTCCAGCGCCACGGTGACGGCTTGGCCGGGGCGCAGCGCGTTCGTGCCCCCCGTCATCTCCGCTACCGCCACCACGCTCTGCGTCGCGGCGTCGACCGAGCGCCCGATGCGCAGTACCCGGCCCTCGGCGCCCTGGGCGGGCACCAGCACGCGCGCGCCGTCCTCCAGCGCCGGCACGCGGGCCACCGGCACCTGCGCGTTGATCCAGAGCACCCGGAGGTCGCCGATGGTGACCAGCGGCGCCGCCTGCGCCACGCGCTCCCCCGCCGTGGCGACGCGCGTGAGCACGACGCCGGCCACCGGGCTGCGCACGGAGAGCGAGGGCTGGATCCGCCGCGTCCGCCGCAGCTGCTCCACTTCCTCGTCGCTGAGGCCGACGAGGTGCAGCAGCTGCACGCGCTCGTCGAGCGCGGCGCCAGCGGCGATGGCTTCCGCGCGGGTGGTGATCAGGCGACGCTCGGCGATGACGCGCTCGCGGTGCAGCTGCTCGTCGCGGCGGAGCTTCTCGGCAGCCAGGTCATGCGCCGTCACGGCCTGGAGGAAGAGGCGCTGCGCCTCCACCAGCTCGGTGCTGCGGAGCTGGGCGATGACCTGGCCGCGCTGGACGGTTTCGTCGGGCGAGACGGTGAGCGTCTCCAGCAGGCCGGCGGCGGGCGCCGCGATGACGCGCAGCTGCATGGGGGGCACGACCACCACCCCCGGCAGCGCGATCTCCGCGGGGCCGCTCTCGGGTTCGGGATTGACCAACTCGAAGGCGCCGACGCGCAGCTGGCGCTCGTCGAGGCGGATGGACACGTCGGACGTGCCGGGCTGAGCCAAGGCGGGCGCCGCGAGGGCGATGAGAAGAGGCGCGCAGAAACGGCGCGCGATGGCCAAGGGCATCACGTACTCCCGAATTTATTGTCCCGGTTTCCCCCCGAGGATGCGGCGCGTGCCTCGACGTCCTGATTGCTGACGTTGAAATTCGTTCACGAATCGGAAATCAAAATTCCCCGCCCCACGTCGATAGGTGGGGGGGGATTTACGGGCGCTGAATGATAGCTTTCGTGAAACTGAACGGAGCGGATTTCACATGATCATCCTGGTTACCGGCGCCACGGCCGGCTTCGGCCTTACCATCGCCCGGCGCTTCGCCGCCGACGGCGCGAAGATCATCGCCGCGGGACGGCGCGAGGAGCGCCTCGAGGCCCTGCGGGCGGAGCTCGGCGAAAATGTCCTGCCGCTGGTGCTGGACGTGCGCGACCGCGAGGCGGTGACGAGCGCGATCGCCTCCCTTCCCGCCGAATGGGCGGAGATCGACGTCTGCGTGAACAATGCGGGCCTCGCCCTCGGCCTCAGCGGCGCGCAGGACGCCAGCCTCGACGACTGGGACCGCATGGTCGACACCAACATCAAGGGGCTGATGTACGTCACCCGCGCGGTGCTGCCGGGCATGGTGGCGCGCAACCGCGGCCACGTGATCAACATCGGCTCGACGGCGGGTGAATTCCCCTATCCGGGCGGGAACGTCTATGGCGCCAGCAAGGCCTTCGTGCGCCATTTCAGCCTGAACCTGCGCGCCGACCTCTGGGGCACGAAGGTGCGGGTGACGGATATCGAGCCCGGCCTCGTCGGCGGCACGGAGTTCAGCAATGTCCGCTTCGGCGACGATGCGAAGGCGGCCGGCGTCTATGCCGGGACCGATCCGCTGCTGCCGGACGACATCGCCGAGGCGGTGCACTGGGTCGCGACGCTGCCGCCGCGCGTCAACATCAACACCCTGCAGATGATGCCGGTGGGCCAGGCCTTCGGCCCGCTGCGCGTGCACAAGGAGTAGGGCGCGCGCGGGCGACGCGACAAATCCGCGCCTCGCGGAATGCCCGCTTCCATGATTTCATGAGGCATCTCGCTGTCTCAGGAGGAAGCATGTCCGTCCGTGGCGGAAGCCCTTTGCCGAATGCGCTCCGCCTTGGATGGGAGCGCAGCTTCGGCGCCGATCTCTCGTCGGTGCGCGTGCATCGCTGCGCGGGCGCGCGGCGCGTCACGCGGGCGCTGCGCACGCGCGCCTGCGCGGTCGACGGGGCGATCCTGCTGGGGGCGGAAGCCTCGGCCGAGGTGCTGGCGCATGAGGTCGTGCACCTCCTGCAGGCGCGCCTGCCCGGGGCGGCAGGGATCGCGGTGGCGGAGCGGGAGGCGCGGCATCTGGCGCGGCGTGCCCTGGCCGGCCTGCCCTGCCGGGTCGAGGTGCCGGCCGATCCGTCCCAGCCTTTGTGCTGGGAGGAGGCGGGCCACTACTACACGATCTACTACACCGCCCTGGCCTGCGGCGTCGCCAACGACGACGCCATGCGGATCGCTTTCTGGGCGCAGTTTCCCGACGAGGTCTCGGAGCTCGACGCGGTGAAGGCCGGCTTCGACATCCCCGGTTCCTTCGTCGGCGATGCGATGGACTGGGTCGGCGTGCAACTCGACAAGGTCCCGACCGGCTTCCACAATTTCTGGGCCGAGGCGAACAACCAGATCTCGGAAAAGTACCTCCGCGGCTATGGGCGCATGGCCTATCGAGCGCCCCGCGAGGCCGAAAAGAAAACCGAGGTCAATCTCAGCGTTCAGAGGGGGCTTCACTGCCTGACCGGCGCCAACTGGAATGACGAGACCGCCCGCCGGGAGAGGATCAGCCTGGCCGCGGACATGTCCGGCGGCTTCTTCGAGTTCGGCTTCTCGCTGCATCCCTTCGGCGACAGCTATGCCCACCGCAATCATGGCACGGGGCGCATGTACCCGCCCTTCCTGGGGCATGGGCCGGAGACGAAATTCGTCGAGATCGCGGGGGATGAGCTGTCGAAGATGGCCCAGCAGCATCACCCCGATGCGCTGACGCCGGCGCGGGCGCCGGAGTACCGCGAATACATCACCCGCCTCTATGGCGTCCTGGCACGGCGCTTTCCGAACCTGCCGCGGCGGGCGGCGGCCGAGGCGGCGGCCGGGGCGCTGGGGGCGGTCGTGGTCGAAAGGCCCAATTCCGCGGCGCAGATCGGGCTGATCCGCCAGTCCGCGGCCTCCGTGCTCGGGGTACGGATGAATGCCTATCGGCCCGAGACGCAGGAAGACGTCTACTTCTCGAAATTCTTCGACCAGCCCAAGCCAGTGGCGGCGAGCCGCTATCACGTCGACCAGGGGCTCTCCCTGGCGCGGCGGTGGGATACGTCAGGCTGATCGGAAGGCTCGACCAGGACCGGCGGTGGCCGGCCCTGGCGTGAGGCGAAGCGTGCCGTCGGCTTATCGGTTGCCGCCGGTGAGGGTCTGCTGCGCCAGGTGCTCGGAGAGCTTGGCGACGGCGGTGTGATCCTCGCCCTTGCCGAGCAAGCTGGCCGCACTGGCCCACATCTCGCGGCAGAGCGCGGCGAAGGGCGTCGGCACCGCCGCCTCCTTGCCGACCTCCAGCGCGATGGAGAGGTCCTTCACCATCAGGTCGAGCCCGAAGCCGGAATCGAAGCGGCGCGAGAGCACGAACTGCTTGAACTTCTTCTGCGTGGAATTGTTCATTCCCGTCGAAGCGTTCAGCACGTCCACCATCAGCCCGGGCTCCAGCCCGAACTTCTGGCCGATCAGCAGCGCCTCCACCGCGATGAGGAAGCCGCCCGCGCTCGTCAGGTTATTCAGCGCCTTCATCGCCTGCCCGGCGCCGATCGGCCCGCAGCGATGGATGGAAGTGCCGACGGCCTTGAGGTAGGGCTCCGCCGCATCGAGGTCGGCCTCGGTGCCGCCGGCCATGATGGCGAGCTCGCCCGTCTTCGCGCGCGGCACGCCGCCCGAGACGGGGCAGTCCACCATGCGGATTTTCCGGGCCGACAGCTTCTCGGCGATCTCGCGCGTGCGCGTGGGATTGCCCGAGGTCATGTCGATGAAGAGCGCGCCTTCCGGCAGCGCCTCGGCCACGGCCTCCGCGACGAGCGCCACTTCCTTGCTGGTGGGCAGGATGCAGATGAAGGCATCCACGCCCTTCACGGCTTCCGCCGGCGAGGCGGCGGCGTGGCCGCCGACCTCGGAGGCAAATTGCGCCGTGCGCTCGGCCGAGATGTCGGTGACGACGACATCGAAGCCGGCCTTGACCAGGTTGGCCGCCATCGGCCAGCCCATGTTGCCGATGCCGGCGAAGGCGACGCGTGCCATGGGAGTTACTTCTCCTTGGGCTTGATCGCGCCCTCGGCCAGCAGGACCTCATGCGCGGCCTTGAAGGCGTCGAGGCCGGCGGGGATGCCGCAATAGGCCGTGGCGTGCAGCAGGGTGGCCTTGATCTCTTCGACCGAGATGCCGTTGTTCAGCGCACCCTTCACGTGCAGCTTGATCTCGGGCGTGCGGCCGAGGGCCGTCAGCATCGCGAGGTTGAGCAGGCTGCGCGTCTTGCGCGGCAGCGTGTCGTCGCCCCAGGCCCAGCCCCAGGCGATCGCCGTCGTGGCGCGCTGGAAGGACATCATGAAGTCGTCGGCCTTGGCCATGCTCGAATCGACATATTCGGCACCGAGCACGGCGCGGCGGATGGGCATGCCCTTCTGGAACAGGGCTTCGTCGTCGGCGGACATCTCTCTCTCCTTATGAATCCTATGGCCGCACGCTCGCGCAGGGCCTCTGGCCGGTCAATGGGCAGGCTTCCGGAACGGGGCTAGCCTGTCGGGGCCGACCATCGCGGCCACCATCGGGAGAAGCTTATGTTCTTCGAAGGATTCACGCTGGAGACGCGAAGCGTCGACGGCCATGCCGTGCGCTTCCGCAAGGGCGGCAAGGGGCCGCCGCTGCTGCTGCTGCACGGCAACCCGCAGACGCATGCGATGTGGCACAAGGTGGCGCCCGAGCTCGCGAAGCGCTTCACCGTCGTCGCCCCGGACATCCGCGGCTACGGCTATTCGGAAAAGCCGCCGGCGACGGCCGACCACATGCCCTATTCGAAGCGCGAGATGGCGAAGGACGTGGTCGGGCTGATGCACGAGCTCGGCTTCCCGCGCTTCCAGGTGGTGAGCCACGACCGGGGCGCCCGCCTCGCGCATCGCGTGGCGCTGGACCATCCTGCGAGCGTCGAGCGGCTCTGCACCATGGACATCGTGCCGACGCTGCATCACTTCGAGCATGTCGATATGGCCTTCGGCCTCGGCTACTATCACTGGTTCTGGCTGGCGCAGCCGCATCCCGGCCCCGAGACGATCATCGAGCAGGACACGGAAGTCTGGTTCGACATCCACACCTCGCGCGAGCCGAAGGACAAGAGCTTCTTCCACCCCGAGGCGCGCGCGGACTACCTGGCCGCGCTGAAGCTTCCCGGCACGGTGCGCGCCATCTGCGAGGATTATCGCGCCGCCACCAGCATCGACCTGGAGCATGATCGCGCCAGCCGCGCGGCCGGTGAGAAGGTGCAGTGCCCGCTGCTGGTCCTATGGGGCGCCAAGGGCAAGATCGGGCAGTGGTACAAGCCGCTGGAGGTCTGGGGCCAATACGCCCAGGGGCCCGTCAGCGGCCATGCCGTGAACAGCGGCCACTACCTGGCCGAGGAGGCGCCGCAGGAGGTCCTGGCGGCGCTCGATCCCTTCCTCAGTGCGTGACCTTGGGGTCGCGCGGCGCCTTGCCCAGGGCGCCGAGCACCTCCTCGCACCAGGCGGCCATGCGCAGCAGCGCCGCCTCGCCGCGCGGTCGGCCCAGGATCTGCAGGCCCACCGGCATCCCTGAGGCGGTGAAGCCGCAGGGGATGGAGATAACCGGGCAGCCGGTCAGCGACAGCGTGAAGGTGATGGCGATCCAGTCGATGTAGGAATCGAATTCGTGATTCCCCAGCCGCTCGACCCGGCGCCATTCGGCGGGGAAGGGCGTCATGATCGCGGTCGGGCAGATGAGGAATTCGTGCGTGGCGAGGAAGTCCATCAGCCGCTGGAACATCGCAACGCGGGCATTCTCGCCCTTCGCGTAGTCGGCAATGGGCAGCGCCGCCGCGCGCTCGGTGCTCGAATGGATCTCGGGGATCACGCGCTCGCCATGCTGCGCGATCAGCGGCGCGAAGGCCGCGAGATGGTTCACGCCGCGGATGGCGTGGAAGACGTCGCGCCCCTGCGAGAGATCGGGCGCCGTGGCCTCGATCCCCGCGCCGGCCGCAGCCAGCCGGGCGATCGCCGCCTCGAC
Source organism: Roseococcus pinisoli (assembly GCF_018413645.1). Lineage (GTDB taxonomy): Bacteria > Pseudomonadota > Alphaproteobacteria > Acetobacterales > Acetobacteraceae > Roseococcus > Roseococcus pinisoli. Next base: position 631,029 of record NZ_JAHCDA010000001.1, on the reverse strand, counting down.
CACCTTGGCGACCTCGGGGTCCACCGGCGTCACGCCCAGATCCATGGAGAAGCCGACGCGGCCGGGCTTGCGCGGCGTCACCGCGGCCTCGCCGAAGGTGCCGGGCGGGGCGCTGGGCAGGCTCAGCGGGTCGGTCCAGACCTCGCCGGACATGGCATCCAGCATCAGCCCGCAATCGCCGACGGTGCGCGTGATGGGACCGACGACGGGGAGCATGGAGAAGCTCATGCCACGCCGCGCGCGCGGTACGCGGCCGGGGGAGGGACGCAGCCCCACCACCGAGCAGAAGGCGGCCGGCAGGCGGATCGAGGAGCCGAGGTCGGAGCCGAGCGCCATCCAGGCCTCGCCCGTCGCGACGGAAGCCGCCGCGCCGCCGGAGGAGCCGCCCACCGTCAGCCGCGTGTCGAAGGGGTTGCGCGTGGGCCCGAAGAGCTCGTTGATCGTGCTGGCGTTGAAGCCGAATTCCGGGGAGTTGGACTTGCCGAGCGTGACGCCGTCATTGCCCTCGAGCAGCTCCACCGAGGGGCTGGACTTCGTGGAGACGTAGTTCTCGAAGAGCACCGAGCCGCCGCTGGTGTGACGCACGCCCGCGACCTCGTCGAGGTCCTTGATGGTGAGGGGCAGGCCGGCCAGCCAGTTGGGATCGCCGCTCCGCGCCGCCGTGCCGGCGATGGCGCGCGCCTGGTCGCGCGCGCGGTCCAGGCAGAGGATGGGCAGCGCGTTCACCGAGGGCTCGACCTCGGCGATGCGGCCGGCCGCGGCCTCCACCAGCTCGAGGGGCGAGACCTTTCCCGTGCGCAGCAGGGCCACCGCCTCGCGGGCGGTCAGGTTGATCAGGGACCGGTCGTAGATCATCTCGTTCCGCCTTCGCGCCGGACGGCGCATGACAAGGGATTCTAGGCGCCGCCCTGCCAGGCCTTCACGCTCTCCAGCGGCCAGAGCAGCATCAGCACGTTGAGCGTCAGGTTGTCGCGAATCATCCAGCCCACGCCGATCTCGAAGACCAGCACCATCAGGACCGAGGCCCAGACCGGCAGGCGCGAGGCGAGGAAGAAGCCCAGCCACATGGCGAAGATGTCGCTGACCGAGTTGATGACGCTGTCGCCGAAATAGTCGAGCGCGATGGTCGCTTCGCGATAGCGGCTGATCACCGCATTGGTGTTCTCGGCGATCTCCCAGGCGGCCTCGACGATCGTGGCGATCGCGAGCCGCGGCAGCAGGCCGAGGCGCCGCGCGACGAGGTGCAGCGCGCCGTAGAACAGCACGCCATGGATGATGTGGGAGGGGGTGTACCAGTCGGTGAGGTGCTGCGAATTCTCGGAGCTGTTCACCGCGCCGTGCCACAGCTTCACGCTGCCGCAGGTGCAGATGGGCACGCGGCCCATCGAAAGGAGGATGGCCGCCGTGACGGCGACCATCCCCAGCAGGATCGCGACCCAGAGGGTCTTCGGAAAGCGGTTCAGCGCCTGGATCAAACCGACCTCACCAAACCGCTTTCCGATGCGAGCCTCAGATCAGAAACTCGATCAGGAACGGCGCATCCTGCGCGAGGCTCTGCGACACGAGGTCCGCCAGCTCCTCCAGCGTCGACGCCGTCGCGGCCTCGACGCCCATGCCGTTCGCCAGCTGCACCCAGTTGATGTCCGGGTTGCCGAGGTCGAGCATCTGCATCGCCGTCGGGCCGGGATTGGCGCCCACGTTCTGATACTCGCCGATCAGGATCTGGTACTTGCGGTTGGACAGCACGATCGTGGTGATCGGCAGCTTCTCGCGCGCCTGGGTCCAGAGCGCCTGCACCGTGTACATGCCCGAGCCGTCGGCCTGGAGCGAGATCACGCGCCGGTCGCCGCCGGCCACCGCCGCACCGGTCGCGACCGGGAAGCCGTAGCCGATGGCGCCGCCGCGGTTCTGCAGCCAGTCGTGCTTCGGCGCGCAATGGGTCAGCGGCGAGAGGCCACGGCCATAGGTCACCGATTCATCGACGATGATCGCGTTCTCGGGCATCAGCGCCGCGATCACGCGGGCCAGGCCTTCCGGCGAGGGCGCGCCGCGCGGCAGCTCGGGCTTCGGGCCGTTGTCGGGCATCGCCACCTTCGGCGCGCCCAGCTCCTCGGCCAGCGCGGTCAGCGCGGTGACGGCGTCCTGCTCCTGGCGCGTGAGGACCGTGAGGATGGCATTCGGCGGGTAGTGCAGCGAGGGGTGGTTCGGATAGCCGAAGAAGCCCGTCGGCGCCTTGGAGCCGACCAGGATGATCTGCTCGTAGTCCTTGAGGCGCGCCACGGCGTGATCGGGCGGATAGGGCACGCGGTCCAGCTGCAGGCGGCCCTGGCCGCGCTCGATCTTGGCGTTGGAGGTCTCGGCCAGGATATGCGCGCCGGTATGCGCGATGATCCGCTGGGCCTGGACCTGCGCCGCCTCGGTCAGCGCCGTCGGGCCGCCGAGCAGGATCAGGACGTTCTTCTTCTCGCGCAGCACCTTCGCGGCGTTGCGGATGGCATGCGCCTCGGCCTGCGGCACGGCCGGCACGGGCAGGGCCTCGGCGACCACGCCGCCCTCGTCCCAGCAGGTGTCCGACGGGCAGATCAGCGTCGCCACCTGGCCGGGCGAGGTCTTCGCGGCCTGCACGGCATTCGCCACGTCCTGGCCGACTTCGCTGGCCTTGGTGGCGGTGCGCACCCAGGCGGAGACGCCGCGCGCGAAGCCCTCGGTGTCGGCCGTCAGCGGCGCGTCGTAGACGCGGTGGTAGGTGGCCTGGTCGCCCACGCAGTTCACGACGCCAGAATGGGCGCGGCGCGCGTCATGCAGGCCGGCGAGGCCGTTGGCGAGGCCGGGGCCGCAATGCAGCAGCGTGACGGCGGGCTTGCCCTTGATGCGCCAATAGCCGTCGGCGGCGCCGGTCACCACGTTTTCCTGCAGACCCAGCACGCAACGCATGCCCGGCACGCGGTCGAGCGCGGCGACGAAGTGCATCTCACTGGTACCGGGATTGGCGAAACAAACATCTACGCCGCTTTTCAGCAGGCTATGCACCAGGCTTTCCGCACCGTTCACGCGTAACTCTCCTCAAAGGTCCGGGGGCTTGGCCCGCCGTGATTGTCCTCATGGACGTCGCGCGCAGCCTGGGCCGAAGATGGCGAATCGGCAAGACGGGGCGGCGCGCGACGTGGGAGGGTTATGAGGACACCACCGACCTTCGGCGTCATCCTCGCCGGCGGGCTTTCCCGGCGGATGGGCGGCGGCGACAAGCCGCTGCGCCGGCTCGGCGGCCGGCCGATGCTGGCCCATGTGATCGAGCGGCTGGCCCCGCAATGCGAGGGCCTCGCGATCAACGCCAATGGCGACCCCGCGCGCTTCGGCTCCTTCGGCCTGCCGGTCTGGCCGGACAGCGTGCCGGGGCATCCCGGGCCGCTGGCGGGGATCCTCGCGGCGCTGGAATCTTCGCCGCTGCCCTGGGTGGTGACCGTCACCGGCGACGCGCCCTTCCTTCCGCCGGACCTGGTGGAGCGGCTGCACGGCGCGGGTGCGGCGCTGGCCTGCGCTGCCTCGGAGGGGCGCGCGCATCCGCCGGTGGCGCTCTGGCCGCGGCGGCTGGCCGGCGAGCTCCGCGCGGCGATCCTCGACGGCGAAAGGCGCGTCGGCGCCTGGGCCGCCCGGCACGGCGTGGCCACGGTGGCCTGGGAGGGCGATCCCTTCTTCAACGTGAACACCCTCGAGGAACTCGAGGCGGCCGAGCGGCTGCTGGCGCATCCGGGACCGTCCTGACGAATTGCCCTTCCACTGCCAGGAAAGAGAGCTTCCATGCGTCGCACGGCGTCGATCGGTCTATTCCTCGCCGCGGCGCTGGGCGTCTTCGCCTGGTGGGGCCTGCTGACCGCGGAGGGCAGCCGCCGCTTCGACGAGATGGACGGCCTGATCCCCTTCGCGGCCGGCGTGCTGAGCGCGCTGCTCGCCCTCGGCGGCATCATCGCCTGGGCCTTTTTCAGGTACGCGCCGTCGCTGCTAGGCGCGGCCGTCCCGTCCTGAACCTAGGGCAGGCCGTCCAGGCTCTGCTGCACGGCCGGCCGCCAGGGCGCATCGGCCGGCGCCTCGGCGAGCAGCGCCTGCCAGGTCGCGCGGGCCTCCTCCGGTCGGCCGGCCCGCACCAGGGCCAGGCCCTTGAGGAAGCGAAGGCGCGGATCGGGCTCGGTCACGAGGCTGCGGTCGATCCAGGCGAGCGCGTTCTCCGTCTCCCCGCGCTCGATCTCGACCTCCACGAAGCGGATGGCGAGGCCGAGGTCGAAGCGGTTCTCCAGCGCGCGGCTATAGGCGGCGGAAGCTTCCGCGAGGCGGCCCCGCGCGCGCTCGGCATTGCCGAGCAGGATGAAGCCTTGCCGCCCGGATTCCGTCGCCGGATCGGCGGTGCGCAGGCGCTCCCGCAGGCGGAGGATGATGAGGTCGTCCGCCGCCGCGGCCTCGCGGCGCTCGGTCAGCGTGGCGGAGGGCATGCCGGGATGGCCGCGGTCCAGGTACAGCAGCACGCCCGTCACCGGCACGAGGACCAGCGCCGCCAGCAGCACGGGCGAAGGGCGGTCCGCCGGCAGCGCCGCCTCGGGGGCCGGGGCCGCGATCAGGCGTCGCTGCACCTCCAGCGTGGCGGCCCGATGCGCGGTCTCGTCGAGCCGGCCCTCGGCGCGCTGGGCGTCGAGCTCGGCGAGCTGCGAGCGGAACAGCGCGAGGTCGGTCTCCGCGCGGCCGCGTGCGCGCGGCGGGCGCAGCGCGGCCCAGGCGAGCGGCGAGAGGATGAGGGCGGCCAGGAGGCCGAGCGCGAGCCAGGTCACGTACGGGGTTCGCCCTGAGACTTGTCGGACAGGGAAGGGCCGAGGCGTTCGGCGAGGCGCGCACGCTCGGCCTCGGTGAGCTCGCCCACGGGCACCGCGCGGCGACGGCGCAGGCGCCAGATGGCGAAGAGCCCGCCCAGCAGGGCCAGCACGGGTGTCGCCCAGAGCAGCAGCGTCGAGAGCCGGAAGGGCGGGCGCAACAGCACGAAGTCGCCGTAGCGGTCGTGCACGAAGCGCATCACCTCGTCATGCGAGGCGCCGCGGGAGACCTGCTCGCGGACGATGCGGCGCAGGTCGCGCGCAAGGTCGGCCTCGCTGTCCTCGATGGACTGGTTCTGGCAGACGAGGCAGCGCAGCTCGCGCCCGATCTCGCGGGCGCGCGCCTCGGCGACAGGGTCGGCCAGGCGGTCGGCGATCTGGGCGGAAGCGGGCGCCAGCGGCGCGGCCAGCAGCAGCACCAGCAGGGACAGCATCCGCGCCATCACGCGCGCCCGAGCGAGCGGATCAGGGGAACGATGCTTTCGCTCATCACCTCGGGCGTGATGGGGCCGGCCCAGCGCCAGCGGATCACGCCCCGGCGGTCGAGCACATAGCTCTCCGGCACGCCGTAGACGCCCCAGTCGATGGCGGTGCGACCGGGGAAGTCCGCGCCCAGCCGCGTGAAGGGATTGCCATGGCGCGTCAGGAAGTTGCGCGCATCGGGCGCGCGGTCCTTGTAGTTGATGCCGAGCACGGGCACGCCCTGGCGATGCAGCGCCATGAGCTGCGGATGCTCGACGATGCAGGGCACGCACCAGCTCGCCCAGAAATTCACGACGATGGGCCGGTCGAAGGTCAGCAGGTCCGGTGAGGACAGCGGCGGAAGGTCGAGGCCCTCGACGCCCGGCAGCGAGAATTCCGGCGCCGTCTTGCCGATCAGCGCGGAGGGAACGCCGCGCGGATTGAAGCTGCCGTCGCCGAGGCCGCGGAGCATGGCCCAGAAGCCCAGGCCTCCCACGCCCGCGACGGCGAGCGGCGCGTAGAGCATCAGCTTGCGGCGGGACGGCCGGGCGGGCCGCGCCGCGTCCTGGTCGGCATTCCCGCTCATGCCCGCGCCTCGGCCTCGCGCCGCCGGGCTGCGGGGGCGGCGACGCGCACGCGCCGGTCGCTCAGCGAAAGCGCGCCGCCCAGCGCCATGATGAAGGAGCCGAGCCAGATCCAGGGTGCCAGCGGATTGACGTGCAGCCGTAGCACGGCGAGGCCCTCATGCTCCTCGCCCAGCACGGCATAGAGGTCGCGGACCAGGTTGGTGCGGATGGAGGTCTCGGTGGTGGTGGTGCGGCCCTGCGGGAAGAAGCGGCGCGACGGTTCCATGACATGGGCGACGTGGCCGTCGCGCAGGAGGGTGAGGGTGGCGCGGCGGGCGGTGAAGTTGGGGCCCGTCACGTCGCGCACGCCGTCCAGGCGCCATTCGTAGCCGGCGTAGGAGGTCGATTCGCCAGCCCGCAGCGAGGCGAGGTGCTCGGTGGCGAGGCCCATGCCGGCGACGCCGAGCAGCGTCACGCCCATGCCGGCATGCGCGACCGCGGCGCCCCAGGCGGAGCGGGGCAGATTGCGCGCGCGGTTCAGCACATTGGCGAGGCGCGTGCGGCCGAGGCCGGCGCGGTCCGCGATATCGGCCGCCGCACCGCCGATCAGCCAGAATCCGCAGGCGAAGCCGAAGGCCGGCAGTACGTGCCAGCCGGCGAAGGCCAGGGTCAGCACGAAGGCGGCCAGCGCCAGGCAGGCGGCCCACCACAGCCGCTGCAGCACCGGCCAGAGCGTCGCGCGCTTCCAGGGCATCATGGGGCCGATCGCCATGCCGGCGATCATCGGCACGGCCAGCGGCGCGGTGGCGGTGTTGAAGAAGGGGGGGCCGACCGAGATCATCTGGCCCGTCAGCAGGTCGAGGAAGAGCGGGTAGAGCGTGCCCACCAGCACCACCGCCGTGATCGAGCAGAGCAGCAGGTTGTTCAGCACCAGCGCGCCCTCGCGCGAGACCGGGGCGAAGACGCCCGTCGGCGCCATCGCCGGCGCGCGCCAGGCGAAGAGCAGGAAGGCGCCCGCGATGTAGATGCCGAGCAGCACGAGAATGAAGACGCCGCGCGACGGGTCGGAGGCGAAGGAGTGCACGCTATTCAGGATGCCCGAGCGCACCAGGAAGGTGCCGAGCAGCGAGAGCGCGAAGGCCAGCAGCGCCAGCAGCACGGTCCAGATCTTCAGCGCCTCGCGCTTCTCGACCACGATCGCCGAGTGCAGCAGCGCCGTGCCGGCCAGCCAGGGCAGGAGTGAGGCGTTCTCCACCGGGTCCCAGAACCAGTAGCCGCCCCAGCCGAGCTCGTAATAGGCCCACCACGAGCCGATCGCGATGCCCAGCGTCAGGAAGGACCAGGCGCCCAGCGCCCAGGGCCGCACCCAGCGGCCCCAGGCCGCGTCCACGCGCCCCTCGATGAGCGCGGCCACGGCGAAGGCGAAGGTGACCGAGAAGCCGACATAGCCCGCGTAGAGCAGCGGCGGATGCACGGCGAGGCCGAGATCCTGCAGCAGCGGGTTGAGGCCGTTGCCGTCCGGCGGCGGCGGCCAGACACGCTCGAAGGGATTGGAGGTGAAGAGGATGAAGGCGAGGAAGCCGAGCGAGATCGTGCCCAGCACCGCGATGACGCGGGCCTGGAGCGCGGAAGGCAGGTCCCGCCCGAAGCCGGCGACCGCCGCAGCGCAGATGGCCAGCACCAGCACCCAGAGGACCATCGAGCCCTCGTGGTTCCCCCAGGTTCCGCTGATCTTGTAGATCATCGGCTTCGCGGAATGGCTGTTGGCCACGACATTGGCGACGGTGGTGTCGTTCGTCGCATAGCTCCAGACCAGCGCGCCGAAGGCGACGGCGACGGCGATGAGGCCGGCCAGCGCCAGCGGCGGAGCGGAACCCATCAGCCGCGCGTCGCCGCGCTGCGCGCCGATGAGCGGCAGGATCGACTGCGCGATGGCGAGCGCCGCCGCGAGGATGAGCGCAAAATGTCCGAGTTCAGGGATCACGAGCCAGTCCGTGTCGCCGGGCTCAGCGTGTTCCACGTCGCGGCCGGCGGCGCGGCCCCCTGCGAGGGGTTCCAGTGGCCCGAGCGGCGGAGCGCGGCGGCCACCTCCGGCGGCATGTAGGTTTCGTCGTGGCGCGCCAGCACCTCGCGCGCGGCGAAGGTGCCGTCAGGGCCCATCACGCCCTGCGCGACCACGCCCTGGCCCTCGCGGAAGAGGTCGGGCAGGACGCCGCTGAAGGTGACGGAGATGGTATGGGCGCCGTCCGTCACGCGGAAGCGCACCGTGGCGCCGCCCCGCTCGACGCTGCCGGCCTCGACCAGGCCGCCGAGGCGGAAGGCGCGGCCGGGCGGCGGCGCCTCGCGGGCGATGTCGCTGGGGGCGAGGAAGAAGACGAGGTTGTCCTGGAAGGCGGTCAGCGTCAGCGCGGTCGCCGAGCCGATGCCGATCGCGCAGAGCAGGAGGATGTAGAGGCGGCGCTTCTTGCGGTTCATCGCCGGGTCTCCAGGCGCGAGAGCAGGCGCTTCGCCCGGCGGTAGCGCGTCACCGACATGGTGGAGAGGGCGAGGAAGACGGCGCCGGCGAGGCCCCAGGCGATGGCCACATAGGTCCAATGGGTGCTCATGCCGAAGCCTCGGCACGGCGGGCGGCCGCCATCTGCAGGGCGCGCACGCGCCGCTCCATCACGGCCGCGCGCGTGGCGGCCAGCACCAGCGCGGCGAAGGCCAGGCTGAAGCCCACGGCGCAGACCAGCAGGGGATACAGGATATCGACATGCATGCCCGGTGCGTCGATCCGCGTCAGGCTCGCGGGCTGATGCAGCGTGTTCCACCAGTCGACCGAGAACTTCACGATGGGAAGGTTCACCACGCCCACCAGCGCCAGGATCGCGCCCATGCGTGCGCCGCGCTCCGGATCGTCGAAGGCGCGGACGAGGGCCGCATGGCCGAGCCAGAGGAAGAACAGCACCAGCACCGAGGTCAGCCGCGCGTCCCAGACCCACCAGGTGCCCCACATCGGCCGGCCCCAGAGGCTGCCGGTGACGAGGCAGAGGGCGGTGACCGCGGCGCCGATCGGCGAGAGCTCGCGCGCCGTGAGATCGGCCAGCGGATGCCGCCAGATCAGCGACATGAGGGAGAGCACAGCGAGGCCGAGATAGCCGCCCATGGCCAGCCAGGCCATCGGGACATGGACGAACATGATCCGGACGGTCTCGCCCTGCTGCCAGTCGGGCGGCGCGAAGAACAGGCCCCAGACCACGCCCCAGCCGAGCACCAGCGCCGCCGCGGCGGCGAGCACGGGCAGCCAGCTGTCCGTCAGCCGCAGGAAGCGGCCCGGATTGGCGAAACGATGCAGCGACCCGCCGGGACGAGGCAGGTTGGCCGAAGGAGAGGTGGCGTCCACGCCGCGCAACATAAGCCTTAGCGTCCTTCGTTCAAAGCCAGGGGGGCGGTATGATGCCTTTGCCGAACGGCCTTGGCTCCGACTATCGGCCCTCGCCTTGGCTTCCCTTGATCTGGATCATGTCCTGGCGGATGGCGCCCGGGTGTTTCGTCCCGGCGCCGTGCGCTCTAGGCTGCAGCGCCTCCCAGGAAACGCCCGCATGCCCGCCCGATCGCCGAAAATTCCCGTCCATCTCGTGAAGTCCGAGCCCGATGCCTTCAGCTGGGACCAGCAGGTCGCCAACGGCATCGAGCCCTGGACCGGGGTGCGCAACCACCAGGCCGCCGCTTTCCTCAAGGCGATGAAGAAGGGCGACCGCGCCTATTTCTATCATTCCAACATCGGCAAGGAGATCGTGGGCATCGTGGAGGTCGTCCGCGAGGCCTATCCCGATCCGAGCGACGAGACCGGCCGCTGGGTCTGCGTGGACATGAAGGCCATCGAACCCGTGAAGCATCCGGTGACGCTGGCCGCCATCAAGGCCGAGCCGAGGCTCGAGGGCATTTCCCTCGTCCGGCAGTCGCGCCTTTCCGTCATGCCCATCACGCCGGAGCATTCCGCCGTGATCCTGGAGATGGCGAAGGGGTGAAGGCCGCCAGCCTCCGCGACCATAGGCTGGTGGGCGCGCCGGCGATGATCCCCGCGCGGCACGCCGCCGTCATGATCCCTGGGAAGCCCCGCGCATGAGCGAGTGGCGCACCCTCTGCCGCCTCGAGGACCTCCCCGATGGCGAATCGCGCGGCTTCGATGCCCCGCCCGGCGGCTTCACCGGCCTCTTCGCCATCCGGCGGGGCGAGCAGGTGCTGGTCTATGTGAATTCCTGCCCGCATGTCGGCGTGCCGCTGGAGCTGGTCCCGCATCGCTTCCTGGACCGCAAGGGCGAGCGAATCGTCTGCGCGGCCCATGGCGCGCGTTTCCGGATCGAGGATGGCGAGTGCATCTCCGGCCCCTGCATCGGCGACGTGCTGGAGGCGGTGGCCGTGCGGATCGAGGAAGGCGAGGTCCGCGTGCCGGTGGAGGCCGGCCGCTAGGCCCGGCGACTAACGCCCGTCCGGGCCAGGGCCCGGGCGACGGCGGGCGCGCCGCCGAAGAGGGCGAGGAGCAGCGCCAGCGGCAGGGTCGTCGCATAGCCGGCCAGCGCGAAGCCTAAGGCGCCGACCACCCCGCCCAGGAAGAACATGGCCAGCAGCGCAGTCAGCAGCCGGAGCTTGGGGCGGTCCGCCCGCACGGCGGGGCCGGGCCAGAGCGGGTCGCGGTTCCAGTAGGCGAGCTTGCCGAGCTCGATGCCGATATCGGTCACGATGCCCGTCACATGGGTGGTCCGCATCCGCGCGCCCGAGACCTTCGTGATGGTCGCGTTCTGCAGCCCCATGATGAAGCAGAGCAGCGGGACGGCGAGGGCGGCGAAGGCGCCGCCAGCGGGCAGCGCCAGGCCGGCGAGGCCGAATCCGGCCAGCAGCGCGGCCTCGAGCAGGAGCGGCAGCGCATATTGCTCGCCGACCCGGTGCCGCCTTCCCCAGTTGATGAGCCAGGCCGAGGCGGCGGCGCCCAGCGTGAAGGCGAGCAGCGCGCCGATCCCGCCCGCCACCAGCATCCAGGCCCCCAGCGCGAGGTTGTCCGCGACGGCCGAGACGATGCCCGACATGTGCGAGGTGTACTGCCCGACCGCGACCAGCGCGCCCGCATTCACCGCGCCCGCGACGAAGGTAAGCACCAGGGCCAGCAGCCGGTCGGTCCCGGCATTGCGCTCGGGCGCCACGGCCTCGTGCAGCGGGCCGACGGCCTGGATCAGGAGACGATGGGGGAAGACGCTCACGGCTCGCCTGTCTCGGGGAAGGAAGCATGGCGGGTGGAGCGGGCGGGGGGAATCGAACCCCCGACATTCAGCTTGGGAAGCTGACGTTCTACCTCTGAACTACGCCCGCGCGCTGACCTAGGCTTAGCGCCCGCCGGTCCGCTCCTCAAGCCCCTCGATGCCGGCGGGATGGGAGCCGCCCGAATCGGCACGGCCCGGCCATCTGGACAGCAGGCACCGCCCGGCGCATGTCGTCGGCGTCACCTGGGTGAGCCGACATCGCCCGCTCCGCCATTCCCCTGCCGTCCGGCCGGGGAGGTTGCGGGGCAGGCGCGGCGGCTGAGAGGCGGGACGTATCCCGCGAGCCCTGGAACCTGATCCGGTTCGTACCGGCGAAGGGAGCGGTGCGCATCGATGATGCCTTTCCCCTTCCTGCGCCGCCGTGCCGCATGGAGGAAATGGATGGACCGTCGTTCCCTGCTGATGGCGCCGGCGCTGCTCGCCGCCCCGGCTTTCGCGCAGAATGCCCGCGCCCGCACGCTGCGCTTCATGCCGCAGGCCGGGCTCGCCGTGCTCGACCCGATCTTCAACCCGACGACGATCGTCACGACCCACGCCTATTGCGTCTTCGACACGCTCTACGGCGCCGATCGCGCGCTGCGCCCGCACCCGCAGATGGCGGCGGGGCACGAGGTCTCGGCGGACGCCCTCACCTGGCGCATCTCGCTGCGCGAGGGCCTGCGCTTCCATGACGGCGAGCCGGTACGCGCGCGGGACTGCGTGGCCAGCATCCGCCGCTGGGCGGTGCGCGACGGCTTCGGCCAGGCGCTGATGCTGGCCACGGCCGAGCTTTCGGCGGCCGACGACCGCACCATCGTCTTCCGCCTGCACCGGCCCTTCCCGGCGCTGCTCGATGCCCTGGCCAAGCCGGGCTCCTCGCCCTGCTTCATGATGCCGGAACGCCTGGCCAGCCAGCCGGCCGACCGTCCGATCACCGAGGCGGTGGGCAGCGGACCCTGGAAGTTCCTGCCCGACGAATTCGTCGCCGGCGCCCGGGCCGCCTATCTCCGCAACGACGCCTATATCCCCCGCGACGAGCCGGCCGAGGCCGCGGCCGGCGGCAAGCGCGTCCATTTCGACCGGCTGGAGCTGGTCTGGATCCCCGATGGCGGCACCGCCGCCGCCGCGCTGCGCACCGGCGAGGTCGACTGGATCGAATATCCGCTGCCCGACCTCGTCCCCGTACTGGAGCGCGACCGCAACACCAGGACGCAGATCTACGATCCCAACGGCTTCCTGGGCTTCCTACGCTTCAATTGCCTGCATCCACCCTTCAGCGACGTGCGCGTCCGACGTGCCATCCGCGACGTGATCTCGCAGCCGGACTTCATGCAGGCCGTGGCCCTGCCGCAGGACTGGCAGGAATGCCACGCCATGTTCCCCTGCGGCCTGCCCAATGTCGTCGAATCCACGCCCGCGCTGCGCGGCGAGGCGGCCATGGAGCGTGCGCGCGCCGCGTTGCGCGAGGCCGGCTACCGGGGCGAGCCCATCATCCACATCAACCCGAGCGACTTCCCCGCCGTGACGCAGCAGGGCCGGCTGACGGTGGACCTGATGCGGCGCCTCGGCGTGAACATCCAGGCGGTGGAGAGCGACTGGGCCACCATCATCGCCCGTCGCGCCAATCGCGCGCCGCCGGCGCAGGGCGGCTGGAATCTGCACAACACCAACGGCCCGGCCGCGACCATCGCCAACCCGGCCGTGAGCTGGACCATCCGCATGAACGGCGCCCAGGCCTGGCCCGGCTGGCCGGAGGATGCGGCGGTGGAGGGGGAGGTCGCGGCCTGGCTGCAGGCGCCGGACGTGCCCACGCAGGAGGCGGCGATGAAGCGGCTGCAGGAGCTGCTGTGGGACGCGGTGCCCATCGCGCCGACCGGGCTGTTCCGGCTCCGCACGGCCTTCCGCGCGGATCTGACGGGCGTGCTGCAGGCGTCCAACCCGATGCTGTGGAACCTGCGGCGGATTTAGCCGGGGGAGGGGCGCCGCCCCTCCCGGGCCTCGTCAGCCCTTGTGGACGAGGCTCTTCACTTCCTCGAGCGCCTCGCTGAAGCGGCGGTTGAGGACGCCGACGGCCTCGCCGTTCGACTTCTGGATGAGCTCGGCGACCTCCTGCATATTGGCCACCGCGCGCTCATAGGCCTTCTTCATCATCTCGGCCTGGAGCGAGGCCTTGTGCTGGGGCGAATCATCCGTCGCGGAGAGGCTCTGCACGGCCTGGCTCATCTCGCCCATGACCTGCTGCATGATCTCCATGTTGCGCCGCGCCACCGCCTGCGCGCCTTCCATGGCGAGCCGGTTCGCCGAGGTCAGGGCCTCGAGGTTGCGCTTCTGCGATTCGGCCAGGGCCTGGAAGTCCGGCATGTTGGGCATCTTCAGCGAACCGAAGATCTTCATCAGCTCGTCCGGATTGAAGTTGCTCGACATGGTGGCCTCCCGACAGATCGCCCGGACCGGGGCGGTCCAGGCCGATTGGATTGCAGTCCTGATCGGCCGAACCCTACACCCGGCAGGCTTGGGGAAGTAGCCGGTCCACTGGGCTCAACGTCTCAAAGGGCCTGGGGCTGCGGATCGGCACCGCCCGTCGGCGCGTTGGAGCCTAGCTCGGACTCGATCGCGGAGGCACGCGATGTTTCCGCGAAACCGAAGGTCCGCGCGATCCGGTCGGCCCGGTCCAGCGCGCGGTCCAGCGCGGCCATGGTCGAGGAGAGGTCCGCGCTCTCGTCCTTCTCCCAGGCCCGGAGCGCGGCGAGCCAGATGGCGCCGAGCCCCTTGGCCCGCAGCAGGCCGGACGGGCCGGTGGCGTCGAGCCCCGCGGCCTCCAGCATCCAGGCCATCGAAGGGAGCATCCGGGTGGAGAGCCAGATCGCGAGCAGCGGCGCGGTCGGCAGATCGCGCATCAGCCGGATCACGCCCGCGCGATCCGGCTGCAGGGCGTCCAGCCGGCGCATCACCACGTCGAAGAGGCGATCCCGGGCGGAAGCCGCGGGGTCGTCGACGGTGCCTTCGAGCACGGTGGCGTCCACCGTGCGGCCATGGGCCTCCAGCAGGGCCCAGGGACCCTCGAAGGACCGGCGCAGCTCGGCGAGCGGCAGGCCCGCTTCGGCGGCGATGGCGCGCATCGTCACGCCGTGCCAGCCGCGTTCGGCCAGGACGCGCCAGAAGGCGGGGAGGATCGCATCGGGGGAGGTGAGAGCGGTCATGCCCGAAAGATCGTGCCGCAATCCGCCCGGCGCAAGCGCCAAGCCTCTCCGCCTCGTCGCGCGCGCCGGGCCGCGATAGCTTCCGGCGCATGTTCGACGCCTATCTGCGCCGCTGGAACCTCGCGCCGGACGGCGCTTCCCTCGAGACCCGGGTGGCCCGGCTGCTGCCGGTGCGTCATCTCGGGCGGCCCGCCATGCTCCGCCTCGCCGCCGGCGAGGACGAACGGCGCGGCGGGGCGCTGATGGCCTGGTGGGAGGGCGACGGCGCCGCCCGCGTGCTGGCCCGGGACGACGGGGCCCTGCTGCTCGAGCGTGCCACCGGACCCGGATCGCTGGCCCGGATGGCCCGCGCTGGCTAGGACGACGAGGCATGCCGCCTCCTTTGCGGCGTGGCGGCCCGTCTGCATGCGCCCCGGCTGCCGCCGCTGCCCGAGCTGGTGCCGCTCGATCTCTGGTTCCGGGAGCTGGCCCCGGCCGCCGCCACGCATGGAGGCATCCTGTCGCGCTGCGCGGCGGCGGCGCGCGACCTGCTGGCCGGCCCGCGCGAGGTGGGCGCCCTGCATGGGGACCTGCATCACGACAACGTGCTCGACTTCGGGGCGCGGGGATGGCTGGCCATCGATCCCCATGGCCTGTGGGGCGAGCGCGGCTTCGACTTCGCGAATATCTTCACCAATCCGGACCTCGCTGACCCCACGCAGCCCGTCGCGACCCTGCCCGGCCGCTTCGCGCGGCGCCTGGAGGTGGTGGCGGAGGCGGCCGGGATGGAGCGCCGCCGCCTGCTGCGGTGGATCCTCGCCTGGACCGGGCTTTCGGCGGCCTGGTTCCTCGGGGACGGCGACGAGCTGGCGGCGATCGACCTCCAGGTCGCGGCCCTGGCCGAGGCCGAGCTGGATCGCGCCTGACGACATCCCTTACCCCCCGTCTCCTTGGCCTCGCCGCCTTGCCGGCGCGGCCGGGCCGGGGTTCTCTGGCCCCATCCCGGATCATGACGGCACGAATTCCGGAACGAGCGAGGCGAGCGAAAGGCGATCCATGAGCATCTGGCGTCAACCCACCACGATCGAGGCCCTCCAGGCCCGATGGGGCGACAGCGTGAACACGCTGCTCGACATCGAGATCACCGAGATCGGGGCCGACTTCGTGAAGGGCGTGATGCCCGTGGACGGCCGCCACGTGCAGCCCTTCGGCATCATCCATGGCGGCGTCTCCGTCGTGCTGGCCGAGACGCTGGGCAGCCTCGCCTCGATGATGGCCTGCGACCCCGGCTTCCACGCGGTGGGGCTGGAGGTGAACGCCAACCATCTCCGCCCGAATCCGAAGGGCGGGCGGGCCCATGGGCTCTGCACCCCGGTCAGGATCGGCCGCAGCGTGCATGTCTGGAACATCGAGCTGCGCCGCGACGACGGCGAGCTCTTCTGCGTCTCGCGCCTCACCACCGCGATCCTCGAGCGGAAGGCTTCGGCATGAGCCGGCCGAAGATCGCCCTGATCGGGACGGGCGGGACCATCAGCTCCATGGGGCGCGGGCCCTTCGACATCGCCGACTACGGCACGCTCGGGAAGGTGATGAGTGCCACCGAGCTGCTGGCCTTCTGGCCGCAGGTGGCCGAGGTGGCGGAGGTGATCGCCATCCCCTACCGCGCGGTGCCCTCCACCGCGCTCGGCCCGCAGGAATGGCTGGAGCTGGTGCGGCTCTGCGACGAGACGGTCGCGAAGCACCCGGACATCGACGGCATCGTGATCACCCACGGCACCGCGACGCTGGAGGAGACCGCCTATTTCCTCTCGCTGACCGTGAAGGTGGAGGTGCCGGTCGTGGTGGTCGGCGCGCAGCGGCCTTCCACCGGGCTGTCCTCCGATGCGGGCATGAACCTCGCCAATGCCTGCCGCGTGGCGGGCGACAAGCGGGCGCGCGGCCTTGGTGCGCTGGTCCTGCTCAATGACGAGATCCATGCCGCGCGCGAGGTCACGAAGACCAGCACCAGCCGGATGCAGACCTTCCGCAGCCCGGATTTCGGCTGCCTCGGCCATGTCGACGCCGATGCCATCGCCTGGTACCGCCGGCCCCTGCGCAAGGCGGGGCGGGAGACGGAGTTCGACGTGCGCGGGCTGGAGAGCCTGCCGCGCGTCGACATCGTCTATTCCTATGCGGGCGCCGACGGTGCGGCGGTGCAGGCCTTCGTCGCGGCCGGTGCCCAGGGCCTCGTCTCCGCGGGCTTCGCGCCCAGCTTCGTCAGCCCCGCCATGGGCGAGACGATGATCGCGGCGATGAAGGCGGGCACGCCCATCGCGGCGAGCACGCGGGCGGGCTCGGGGCGGATGTTCTACACGACGCGTATGCGTGAGGCCGGCTTCGTGAACGCCGACAACCTCAACCCGCAGAAGGCGCGCGTGCTGCTGATGCTCGGTCTGACGGTGACGCGGAAGCTGGACGAGCTGAACCGCATCTTCGCGGAATACTGAGCCACCGGAACGGCGCCGCGCCGGGCAAAGCGCTTTCAAGTCGGGCGGAAACGCCCGACGACCCTTCCCGGTTCAGGCCTCGACGGGCGCGAAGCGCTCGGCGGCCTCGCGCCAGGCGTCCAGTAGGGGCGCCGGACGCCGCGTGACGCGGTCCATGAAGACGATCACGCTCTCGGCCGCGGCGAAGCGCCGCTCGCCGAGGAAGAGCTCCTGCCGGATGGTGATCGAGGTGTTTCCCACGCGGGCGATGGCGCTGCCGATGCGCACCCGGCCGGGGTAGTGCACCTCGGACAGGTAGTCGATCGTCACGCGGCGGAGCGCGGCCGCCAGCGGGCGGGTGCGCGCATCGCCCGCCACGGCGAAGATGATCTCGCCGCGACCCGCCTCGCAGAGGCTGGCGATCGCGGCGTTGTTCACATGCCCGTTGAGATCCGTGTCCTGGATGCGGAGCTTCTCGTCCGTCCAGAACGGGAAGCTCGCCTCAGTTGGCACGCAGGCCGGCGTTCGTGACGGTGATCTGGCTGGCGACGCAGAGGTTCACGCCCCGGATCTCGGCGGCGCGGCCGTTGTTCCACACCACGCGGAAGTCGTAGGCGCCGGGGTTGCTCGCGCGATAGTTCACGTAGCGGCCGGGATAGAGCATCGAGGCGCCGAGCTGGTCCGCGCCCCAGCTGCCCAGCGACGAATGGCTGAAATAGAGCTGGTTCACGATGTAGGAGGAGTTGTTCACCACCCGGAAGCTGGTGTCGCAGACCCGCGCGGGGGCCATCGGCGCCACCATCACCGGCTGGACATAGGGCTGGGGCTGCACGCAGCCGGCCAGGAGGGTTGCGCCGGCCAGGGCCGCAATCGCCGTCAGTCTCTTCACGCGCTGTTCTCCGCCTCGCCGTGGAATCATGTAATCCGCATATATTCCCCCGGGCGCGGCCCCTTCGTCCAGGGGGCGAGGCGCGCGATCAGCGCGCCTCGACGCCGAAATTCGTGATGACGATCTGCGTGTTCTTGCAGATGTTCGCCCGCCGGAGGTCAGAGGTGGTGCCATCCGCGCGGACGATGCGGAAGTCGTGCGGCCCGGGGCTGTCGGCCTGGAGGTCGCGCGACTGGCCGACATCGAGGATGCTTCGGCCCAGCCGGTCGCGGCCGAAGGAGGAGAGCGCGGAATCCGAGAAGAAGACCTGCTGCACCGGGCGCGAGCTGGAATTGGTCACCCGCAGCGTCGCATCGCAGGACGCCCGGGATGCGGTGCGCGTCGCCGGCTGGTCGTCAGGCGGTTCGGAGGAGCAGGCGGCCAGCGCGACGGCGCCGGCCAGGGCCAGGATGACCTTCTTCATGGAATCGCTTCTCCTCCGGAAATGGACGCGTCAGGCGCGGCCGGCGGCCTTGTCGGCCTCGTACTTCGCCTTGTTCTCGGCATTCGCCGGATAGAGCCCGGGCAGCGCCACGCCGTTCTCGACCTGGACCATGATCCAGGCTTCCAGGCGCTCCTGCTCGACCGCCTCGTCCGTCACGGCCTCGACCAGGTCCTTGGGGATGAGCACGCAGCCATCCGCATCGGCCACGATCACATCGCCCGGGAAGACGGCCACGCCGCCGCAGCCGATCGGCTCCTGCCAGGCCACGAAGGTGAGGCCGGCGACGGAGGGCGGGGCCGCGCCGCCGGCGCACCAGACCGGCAGGCCCGTGCCGTTCACGCCGGCCACGTCGCGCACCGCGCCGTCGGTCACCAGCGCCGTCACGCCGCGCTTCTTGAGGCGGGCGCAGAGTATGTCGCCGAAGATGCCGGCATCGGTGATGCCCATGGCGTCGGCCACCGCGATGCAGCCCTCGGGCATCGCCTCGATGGCGGCGCGGGTGCTGATCGGGCTCGCCCAGCTCGCCGGCGTCGCGAGATCCTCGCGGGCGGGGACGAAGCGCAGCGTAAAGGCCTCGCCGACCAGGCGCACGCCCTGCGCGGTGGGCGAGAAGGGCGCGGCGCCGCGCATCCAGACGTTGCGGAGGCCCTTCTTGAGCAGCACCGTCGTCAGCGTGGCGGTGGTGATCTTCTCGAGCTTGGCCTTGTTGGCGGCAGACAGGGACATGGGAGCTTCTCCGGGAACGTCCCTTGCCTGTTATGACGCGGCCTGTTCCGGGTCAACGCGCGCCAAGCCGCGCCGCGGCCTCGGCCGCCACGCTTTCGGGCGAGGCGGCGATATCGAGAATGAGCGCCTGCTCCTCCGCGCCGGGGGCCTCGAGGGTGGCGAACTGGCTGGCCATCAGGCTGGGAGGCATGAAATGCCCCTCGCGGGCGCCCTGCCGGGCCGCGATGAGCGCCGGCGCGCCGGCCAGGTGCACGAGGCGCAGCCCCGGCACCCAGCCCCGCAGGCGGTCGCGATAGGTGCGCTTCAGCGCGGAACAGGCGACGACGCCGCCCTTCTCCTCGGTGGCCAGCCAGGTGCCGAGCGCGTCCAGCCAGGGCCAGCGGTCGGCATCGGTGAGCGGGATGCCGGCCGACATCTTCTGGACGTTCTCGGGCGGGTGGAAGGCATCGGCATCGGCGAAGGGAAGGCGGAGGGCCTCGGCCAGCAGGGCGCCAATGGTCGACTTGCCGCAGCCGGAGACGCCCATGACCAGGATGTGCCGGGCCGGAGCGGGCAGGCTCATTCGTTCTTCGGCTCCAGATGGCCGCCGAAGCCCTTGCGCATGGCGCTCAGCGCCTTGTCGGCGAAGCTCGCCTCCTGGCGGGAGCGGAAGCGCGCGAAGAGGGCGGCGGCCAGCACGGGCACCGGCACCGCCTGCTCCACGGCCGTGTCCACCGTCCAGCGGCCCTCGCCGCTGTCGCTCACATGGCCGCTGTATTCCGCGAGGTCGGGGTCGTAGGCCAGGGCCTGCGCCGTCAGGTCCAGCAGCCAGGAGGAGACGACGGAGCCGCGGCGCCAGGCCTCGGTGATGTCCGGCAGGTCGAGCTCGAAGGGCGCGGCGCGCATGAGGTCGAGGCCTTCGGCCATGGCCTGCATCATGCCGTATTCGATGCCGTTATGGACCATCTTGGCATAGTGGCCGGCGCCGTTCGGGCCGCAATGCACATAACCCTTGGAGGGGCGCGGATCGCGGGATTCGCGGCCCTCGGTGGGAGGCGCCGAACCCTCGCCGGGCACCAGCGCGGCCAGGATGGGGTCGAGCCGGCGCACCACCTGCGTCTCGCCGCCGATCATCAGGCAATAGCCGCGCTTGAGGCCCCAGACGCCGCCGGAGGTGCCGATGTCGAGATAGTGCAGGCCATGCGCGGCCGCCTCCTCGCCGCGGCGGGCGGAATCCTTCCAGAAGGAATTGCCGCCCTCGATGATGATGTCGCCCTCGTGGAGCAGGCCGTGCAGCTCGCGCAGCGTGGCCTCCGTCGCCTCGCCGGCGGGCAGCATGACCCAGACGGCGCGCGGGGCGCTGAGGCTGGCGACGAGATCGGCCAGCGAGGACGCGCCCTGCGCGCCCTCCGCGACGAGGGCCGCGACGGCGCCGGCGTCGCGGTCATAGGCCACGCCGACATGCCCGGCCGTCATCACGCGCCGCAGGATATTGGCGCCCATGCGCCCCAATCCGATCATGCCGAGCTGCATGCCTGTCTCTCCTCCGTTGCTCCGGATGCTACACGGCCCGCGGCGGCAGGCGAGAGCGCTTCCATGCTTACTCGCTCGGGACCACGCCCGTGGCGCCATAGTCCTGCAGGCAGGCCGGCATATCCTCCATGCCCCGCTCGATGCAGACGACGAAGGCGCGGCGGTCCCGTTCCTGCCGCTGCTCCCGCTGCGTTTCCGCGGGTAACTGGGGCGTAGGCGGCTCGGGCGATACCATGATGGGGACGGCCGTGGCGGGGCTGTCCGGGACGCTTTCCTGAGGGAGGGCGGGGGCCGGCGTCCGGGCCGGTGCGCGCGCGCGCATGACGGGCCGGCGGCGGTTCTGCACCTGGCTGCGCTCCGGTGGCGGTGGTGGCGGCGGCGGCGTGGCCGCGCAGGCGGCGACGCCGAGAGCCAGGAGCAGGACGGCCCACCTCATCCGGAAGCCCCGCTCCTGCCGCGGGTCCGTTTGTGCCTCACGCCTCGACAAGATAGCGGGCCGTCAGATGCTGCTGGAAATCCTGGGGATCGAGCGGCTTGCCCGTCGCGGCGCGCAGCAGGTCCTGGAAGCCGAGGCGCGAGCCCTGGGAATGCACCTTCTTCCGCAGCCAGCCGAGCAGCGGCGCCATGTCGCCCTGGGCGAGCGCGGCGTCGAGCCCCGGCGTCGCGGCGCGGGCGGCCTTCATGAGCTGCGCGGCGGCCATGGCGCCCAGCGTGTAGCTCGGAAAATAGCCGAAGCCGCCATCGTGCCAGTGGATGTCCTGCAGGCAGCCGCGCGCGTCGTCGGGCGGGGTGATGCCGAGCAGGGAGTTCAGGCCCTCCGCCCAGGCGCCGGGCAGGTCGGCGACGGCGAGGCGGCCCTCGATCATCGCGCGCTCCAACCGGAAGCGCAGGATGACATGGGCGGGATAGGTCAGCTCGTCCGCATCCACGCGGATGAAGCCGCGCGAGACATGGCGCCACAGGCCGGCGAGGTTCTGCACCGCATAGGCCGCGGGATCGCCGCCATAGGCCGCCTGCAGTTGCGGGCCGAGGAAGGAGAGGAAGGCGTCGGAGCGCGAGGCCTGCATCTCCACGATCAGGCTCTGCGACTCGTGCGCGGCCATGCCGGCCGCCTCGCCGACGGGCTGGCGGGCATAGGACTCGGGCAGACCGCGCTCGTAGAGGGCATGGCCGGTCTCGTGCAGCACGCCGAGCAGCGCCTTGGCGGGGTCGGCCTCGCTGTAGAAGGTCGTGATGCGGACGTCGGTGGGCGTGCCACCGCAGAAGGGATGCAGGCTTTCGTCGAGGCGCGAATGGTCGGCCTCGAGGCCGATCCGCAGCGAGAGGCTGCGGCAGAGTTCGCGCTGCTTACCGACAGGGAAGGGGCCGGTCAGGGGAATGGGCGTTCCCCGCTTCGCCTGGATCTCCTCGGCGCGGGGCAGGGCCTCGCGGAGAAAGACCTCGTAGGCGTCGAAGATGGGTTCGATCTCGGCGGCGGTGACGCCGCGCTGGTAGCTCTCCATCAGCGCGTCGTAGGCCGAAAGGCCGGTCACCGCCGAAAGCGCCTGCGCGGTCTCGCGCTGCAGGCGCAGCACCTCCTCCAGATAGGGGCGCACGGCGGCGAAGTCGGAACGCGCCTTGGCGTCGCGCCAGACCTTCTCGCAGGCGGAATTGGCGCGGGCGGCGGCCTCGACGAGCTCGGTCGAGAGCGCGGCGGAGCGGGCGTGGCTGCGGCGGATGAGCTCGAGATTGGCGGCCTGCCACTCGCCCTCGGCGGTCGCCTGGGCGAGGTCCGCCGCCATTTCGGGGGCGGTGAAGAGCTCGTGCGAAAGGCCGGCCAGGGCTGCGAGCTGCTCGCCGCGCGCCTCGCCGCCGCCACGCGGCATCATGGTGCTGGCATCCCAGTGCAGGACGGCCGCGGCCTCGCCGAGGGCGCCGATTCGGGAGAGGCGCTGCGTGACGCGCTGATAGGCGGCTTGGCTCATGTCTCGCTCAATCGCTTCCGGGACCAGAGGAGGAAGATCACCACCCAGGCTCCCGCGAGGCCGAACCAGGTGATGGCATAGCCGAGATGGGGGTTGTTCGGCTCGGGAAAGCCCGTCGCCGGATCCGGCAGCGCGCCGTGCCAGGGCGCGGGCGTGCTGCCGAGGCCGCTGGGCGCGGCCGGGCCACCCCGGGGAAGGACCACGGTCAGCGCGTATTCCAGCGCATAGGGGGCGCCCAGGGCAGCGGCCATGTCGCGGACGGCGAAGGTGTAATAGCGCTTCGCGGCGGCATCGTCCCGGGCGGCGAGGAAGCCGTGGCGCTCGGTGGGCCGTGCATAGCCGCTGACGGTGACCTCGCCCTCCGGGCGATCGATCCGGCCGCCCTCCAGCGGCACCCAGCCGCGCTCCACGAGCAGGGGAGGCTGGTCGCCGGGGCGATCCAGCACGGTGACGAGGCTGCCGCCGAGCGTGGTGCCGCGTACCTCCAGCCCGTAGATGGCCTCGGCGCCCGGGCGGAAGCGGCCGGTGGCGGTGATGCGGGTGAAGGCGGGCGTCTCGGCCACGGCGGGAACCGGCGGGCGGGTGGCGGCGACGGCGAGCTCGGCGAGGACGCCCTGCTTCCAGCTGAGGCGGTGGAGCTGCCACGTCCCGAGGCCGAGCAGCACCGCCAGGATCGGGAGGGCGAAGAAGCTCGGCAGGACGATGCGCTGCCAGGGGAGAGGGCGGCTCACGAAACGGTGCCCCTTGCCGGGCCCCGGGGGCCCTTCGGAAGTTCAGCTGCCCCGGGAAGGAAAAACCCGGGGCAGATAAAATTTGGGCCGGCTGAGCCGGCCCAAAAGATCAGTGATGCGCGATCTCGCCTGCGCCCCACCAGTAGATGGTGACGAAGAGGAAGAGCCACACCACGTCCACGAAGTGCCAGTACCAGGCGGCCGCCTCGAAGCCGAAGTGGCGCTCCGGCGTGAAGCCGCCGCGCATGGCGCGGAACAGGCAGACCGCCAGGAAGATGGTGCCGACGATGACGTGGAAGCCGTGGAAGCCCGTCGCCAGGAAGAAGGTCGAGGAGTAGATGCCGCCGCCATGGAAGGCGAAGGGCGCCTCGGCATATTCCCAGGCCTGCAGGGCCGAGAAGGTCATGCCGAGCAGCACCGTCAGCGCCAGGCCCCGCACCAGGCCCTTGCGGTCGCCCTGGATCAGCGCGTGGTGCGCCCAGGTCACCGTGCAGCCCGAGAGCAGCAGGATCATGGTGTTCAGGAAGGGCAGGCCGAACGGATCGAAGGTCAACGTGCCGGCCGGCGGCCAGATGGCGTTCACGGCGCCCGACACATGGGCCGGGTACAGGGCGAAGTGGAAGAAGGCCCAGAAGAACGCCACGAAGAACATCACCTCGGAGGTGATGAACAGGATCATGCCGTAGCGCAGGCCCAGCCGCACGACCGCCGTGTGGTAGAAGCTGTTCCGGCTCTCGTGCAGGACGTCGCGCCACCAGAAGAACATGCAGGCCAGCAGGGCCAGGACGCCGACGCCCAGGACCCAGTGGATGTTCTCATGGGCGAAGAGCACGATGCCGAACAGCAGCGTCGCGCCCGAGAAGGCGCTGAGCAGCGGCCAGGGCGACGGGTCCACCAGGTGGTACGGGTGTTTGTAGGGGGCGTGCCCCTCAACGTTGCTGGCCATGCTCGATCCTGCACAGTGTCGTTCCGGCGCCAGTCAGCGCCGGTCAATCGCGTCGCACCATCCATGGAAACGTGCGCGGAATCAAGGTGCGGGGCGTTGATATCCGGCCTGAAAGGCGCGTCAGGCCGCGTCGATGCGGGCGGCGGAGGAACTTCGCCCGGCGCGGGGCGCGATGGCGCCGCCGCGATCTGGAAAGCGGGAAGCCTCAGCGCTGGAAGCGCGCGTTCCCGACATGCTCGCCGGCATTGGCCAGCGCCCCGGCCCGCTCCGCGTCATGCAGGCTGCGGAAGAAGGTGTAGTTGATCGTGATGGTGCGGATGTCGCGCGTCTGCGGGTCCTCGGCGATCCGGGGATCCACCCAGAAGGCCAGCGGCATGTCCACGCGCTGGTTGGGCTCCAGCGTCTGGTCCTCGAAGCAGAAGCAGGCGGTCTTGTGGAAGTACCGGCCCACGATCTCGGGGGTGACGTTGTAGGTCGAGACGCCGGAGACGCTCTGGTCCGTCAGGTTGCGCGCCTCGTAGAAGGCCATCCCTTCCTCGCCGAGGCGAAGGTCCATGGACCGCTGCTGCGGGGCGAACTGCCAGGGCAGGGAGGGATGGGTGTTCGCGTTGAAGCGGATGGTGATGCTGCGCGAATCGGCCTGCGCCCCGGGGGCGGCCTGGCCTAGCATCGGCGTGCCGCCATAGCCGGTCATCTGGCAGAACATCGTGTAGAGCGGCACGGCGGCGAAGGAGAGGCCGACCATGAAGGTCACGAAACCCGCGGCGGCGAAGGCCACCCGGCGGTTGCGCTTCGAGACGGTGGCGGGGTCGGGACGTGGGATCATCGGACAAGCCTCACCATCGAGATGAGATAGAAGAGCAGCGCGAGACCGACGAGCGCCACGAGGATGGCCCAGTTCCGCCCGCGGCGGCGACGCTCGAACAGGGACTTTTCGTCAGGGGTCATGCCAGGATCAACCGGTCAGCCGCCAGGGCGGCGAAGAGAAGGAACAGGTAGTAGACGCTGTACTTGAAGCACTTCTTGGCCGCCGCGTCGCCCTGCAGGGAGACGCCGGACGCATCCTGCTCATCCTTCCAGACGAGCCAGGCGTGGCGGAGGAAGTTGGCGCCCAGCAGGGCAGCGACAACGCCATAGACGACCGTGTTGAAGCCCATCAGCCAGGGCGCGAGCGTGAGCGGCACCAGCAGGATGGTGTAGATCAGCACCTGGCGCCGGGTCTCGCGGGCGCCGGAGATGACCGGCAGCATGGGCACGCCGGCGCGCTGGTAGTCCTGATGCGCCCAGAGCGACAGGGCCCAGAAATGGGGCGGCGTCCACATGAAGATGATGGCGAAGAGGACCAGCGGCACCGCGTCGATCTGGCCCGTCACCGCGACCCAGCCGATGAGGGGCGGGAAGGCGCCGGCGGCGCCGCCGATCACGATGTTCTGGGGCGTCCGGCGCTTCAGCCACATGGTGTAGATGAAGACGTAGAAGCCGATCGAGCCCGCCAGGACGATGGCGGCCAGCCAGTTGGTGGCCAGGCCCATCAGGCCGATGGAGCCGATCGCGAGCAGGATGCCGTAGGCCAGGGCGGCGTCGGCGCCGATCCGGCCCGTCGGGATGGGCCGCTTCTGGGTGCGGCGCATGACCGCATCGATGTCGCGGTCGTACCACATGTTGATGGCGCCGGCGGCGCCGGCCGCGATCGTGATGCACAGGATGGCAGTCACGGCGAGGATGGGGTGCAGGTGGCCGGGCGCCACCGCCAGGCCGATGACCCCGGTGAAGACGACCAGGGACAGCACGCGTGGCTTGAGCAGGGTGATCCAGTCCCGCACCTCGGAGGTGTCGAGCGGGAGGGTTCCAGAAGCATCAAGGGGGGCTTGCGCCCCCCTTTCACCGTTTGCCGTCATGTCACTCATATCGGTTCCCGTGTGGCGCCCGATAAGGGGCCGGGCGCCGCAGCCGGGGTCTTACCTGATCCGCGGCAGTTCGTCGAAGGTGTGGAACGGCGGCGGGCTGCTGACCTGCCATTCCAGGGTCGTGGCGCCTTCGCCCCAGTAGTTGCCCGGCACCCGGACCTTCCGGCGGAAGGTGTCGAACATCACGTAGAAGAAGAACAGGAAGCTCGCGACCGAGATATAGGCACCCAGCGAGGCGACCAGATTCCAGCCCCAAAAAGCGTCAGGGTAGTCCGGGTAGCGGCGCGGCATGCCCTGGTTGCCCAGGAAGTGCATCGGGAAGAAGGTCAGGTTCACGCCGATGAAGGTCATCCAGAAGTGGATGCGGCCGAGCGTCTCCGAGTACTGGTAGCCGCTCATCTTGCCCATCCAGTAGTAGATGCCGGCATAGATGCCGAACACCGCACCCAGGCTGAGCACGTAGTGGAAGTGCGCGACCACGTAGTAGGTGTTGTGCAGGATCTGCGTGACGCCGGCATTGGCCAGCACCACGCCCGTGACGCCACCCACCGTGAACAGGAAGATGAAGCCGACGGCGAAGAGCATCGGCGTCTCGAGGCGGATGGAGCCGCCCCACATCGTCGCGATCCAGGAGAAGATCTTGATGCCCGTCGGCACGGCGATGACCATCGTCGCGGCCATGAAGTAGGCGCGCGTGTCGACGTCGATGCCCGACTGGTACATGTGGTGCGCCCACACGACGAAGCCGACCACGCCGATGGCGACCATGGCGTAGGCCATGCCGAGGTAGCCGAAGATCGGCTTCTTCGAGAAGGTCGAGATCACGTGGCTGATGATGCCGAAGGCCGGCAGGATCATGATGTACACTTCGGGGTGGCCGAAGAACCAGAACAGGTGCTGGAACAGCACCGGGTCGCCACCGCCGGCCGGGTCGAAGAAGGACGTGCCGAAGTTACGATCGGTGATCAGCATGGTGATCGCGCCGCCGAGGACCGGCACCGAGAGCAGCAGCAGGAAGGCGGTGACCAGCATCGACCAGGCGAAGAGCGGCATCTTGTGCAGGGTCATGCCCGGGGCGCGCATGTTGAAGATGGTGGTGATGAAGTTCACCGCGCCCAGGATCGAGCTGGCGCCCGCGAGGTGGAGCGCGAAGAGCGCCATGTCCATCGACATGCCCGACTGGTAGGTGTCGTCCGACAGCGGCGGATAGATCGTCCAGCCGGCGCCAGCACCCTGGCCCACGAACATTGAGCCGGCCAGCAGCAGGAAGGCCGGCACCAGCAGCCAGAAGCTGATGTTGTTCAGGCGGGGGAAGGCCATGTCCGGCGCGCCGATCATGATCGGCACGAACCAGTTGCCGAAGCCGCCGATCAGCGCGGGCATGATCACGAAGAAGACCATGATCAGGCCGTGGGCGGAGACGAAGACGTTCCACATCTGCCCATCGGAGAAGATCTGCATGCCCGGCTGCTGCAGCTCGAGCCGCATCAGGAAGGACAGGCCGATGCCGACGATCGCGGCGATGAGCGAGAAGATGATGTAGAGGGTGCCGATGTCCTTGTGGTTCGTGCTGAAGAACCAGCGGCTCACGAAACCTGGTGTGTGGTGATCGTGGTGGTCATCATGCCCATGCGCATTGGCGGAACTGGCCATGTCGAGGGTCGCCTTTCCTGTTCAGTAGCCCGCCCGGAGGCGGGTGAAGCTGTTCAAATCGGATGGCCGCGCGTCACTGACGCGCGGCGAGCTGGACCTCGGTGCCGGCATTGCCGCGGGCAGCTTCGGCGATCGCGACCGGGGCCGGGGCGGCGCCCGTCGAATCGGCGAAGCGCGTGCGGGCGCTGGCGACCCAGGCGTCGAACTCGGCCTGCGGGAGGGCGCGCACCACGATCGGCATGAAGGCGTGGTTGGTGCCGCAGATCTGGTTGCACTGGCCGTAGAAGGTGCCGGTGTGGTCGGCGCGCATCCAGGTCTCGATGGTCCGGCCGGGGATGCTGTAGCGCTGCACGCCGAGCGAGGGCACGAAGAAGCTGTGGATCACGTCCTGGCCGTGGGTGATGATGCGGATCGTGCGGTTCACGGGCACCACCAGCGGCTCATCGACATCGAGGTTGCGCAGCTGGCCGGGCTGGAGATCGGCGTCGGCGACCATGCGGCTGTCGAAGTTGAAGTTGCCGTTATCCGGATAGGCGTAGTTCCAGTACCACTGGCGGCCCGTCACGTTGATCGTCAGGTCGGCGTCACGCGCGCGGTCCTGGTAGTAGATCAGGCGGAAGGACGGGATCGCGATCACCAGCAGGATCAGCACCGGAACGACCGTCCAGGCGATTTCCAGCGCGGTGTTATGGCTGTTCTGCGAGGCGACCGGATTGGTCTTGTGGTTGTACTTCCACAGGCAAACGGCAAGCAGGGCCGCCACGAAGACCGTGGTGATGATGATGATCCACAGCAGCAGATCATTGAAGTCGTGGATGCGTTCCTTGATGGGGCCGCCGGCCGCCTGAAGGCCGATGCCCCAGGGCTGCGGCGCACCGACCATGTCCTGAGCCTGCGCTGCGGAGACGCTCGCTGCCGCGAGCACCGCCAATCCGAGATTTCGTCCGATACGCCCGATCACGCCGTCGCACCCTGCCTTCAACTGGAGGCGACGCCCGGGAGGGGGCCGCCCGGCAACCCCATCGGCCGCCAATTTCAAGCGTATCGCGTCGTTTCGCCTCAGGGGAAGCCATGTGGCGAAGGTCGCCGCGCCGCGCCCGGACCATAGAAGCAGCCAAAAGTCGCTACAAGCCTCGCTTCTGCGCGGCTGGATTGAATTTCAGCGAATTCAGCCCGCTTCGATCAGCTCTCCGTCGCCGCCCTCGGCCACATGGTCGACCATGTCCGTGAGCATGGAGCGGATGTGCGGATCGCCCACCATGTAGAAGACCTGCCTTCCGCGACGGTCCGCCTGCAGGAGCCGCGCCGCGCGCAGCAGGCGCAGATGGTGGGAGACGAGGCTGGGCGAGATGGCGAGCATTTCCGCCGTGGCACCGACCGAGACGGGTTGGTCGAGGCAGGCGAGGATGATCTTGAGCCGCGTGGGATCGCTCATCAGGCGGAACATCTCCGCCAGCTCCACCACCTCATCCTCGTCGATGCGCACGCCTGTCGCCATCCATGCAGCTTCGTCCGTGCTGCGGAACAATACAAGCCCTTGATACTGCAAAGGATTGATTTCATTGGAGACGTGAAGAAGTGAACAGCTATTCAGTGTTTAGCGAAGAGCTGTTTGGTCGCTTCTGTCGGCGGGCGGCAAAGGACTGGTTCTCTTCGCGGCGGGTCAACGAGAGGCCGATCTCGTCGCCTCGCTTGGGTGCGTGAATAAAGCGCGAATACAGAAGGTTATGGCTTGCGAGCAGGGCTGTTCGAATGATGGGCGCTAACCCTCGGCGCGGATCCATTCCGTCGGCGGCGATGCGAAGGCGAAGCGCCTGACCGATTCGCCGATGGGAAAAGCGCGGTCGGCGGCCAGGATCCTCCGGACGGAGGGTCGCCCCGATCAGCCCGGGTTCTTCACCTGGACGAGGGTGAAGAGCGACAGCGGCGGGCAGGATTCCATCCGCTCGATCGTGGCCTCGGCGCGGTCCAGCAGATCGCTGAGCATGAAGTCCGGGTGCCAGCCCAGGATTCGCGCAAGCGGCGCCGTGCTGCGCTCCAGCCACCAGCGGAAGCCCGAATCCGCGGCGAAATGGTTCACGAAGAGGAGCTGGCCGCCCGGGCGCACCACGCGCGACATCTCGGCGAAGAGCTTCTTGGCGTCCGGCACCACGGAGGCGGTGAACATGGCCACGGCGATGTCGAAGCTGTCATCGGCGAAGGCCATGCCTTCCGCGTCCATCTCCAGCAGCCCGTGGACGGCCGAAAGGCGCTCCTGCTTCACGCGCTCCTGCGCCTTCAGCAGCATGTCGCGCGACAGGTCGATGCCCACGACATCGAGGTCCCGGCGGTAATGCGGCAGGGCCAGCCCGGTGCCCACGCCCACCTCGAGCACGCGGCGGCCGCTGGATTGCGCGAGGCGGTTGACGGCGGCCACGGCGCGGCGCCGGCCGAAAGCGGAAACGCCCCCGAAAACCACGTCGTAGACGCCCGCCCAGCGGCGGTACGCATCCCGCACGGACGCAGCGTCCAGCGAAGCGCGAGGATGGGCGCGCTCACCCTCCGAGAGGCCGGAAATGGAAATGTGACTCGTCCCTCTGGTCGTCGAGTTGAACCGGGTTACTCCTCGCCCCCTGGTCGCGCAACCGCTTTATGCTCAGGCCTTGGGCAATCCGTTGCGCGGGCGTTGCGGCAGCGCGATGAGGACGCCGCCTGCGGCGATGATCGCCGCGCCCACCAGGGTCACCGCATCCGGCCAGTCACCGAAGACCAGCACGCCGGCGACGCTGGCCCAGATCAGCTGCGTATAGGAGAGCGGCGCCAGCAGGCTCGCCGGCGCGCGGGCATAGGCCAGGACCAGCAGCCCATGGCTGATGCCGCCCAGCACGCCGACGGCGATCAGCGCCGTCCATTCCAGGGCCGTGGGGGCGACATAGACGAAAGGCAGCGAGAGCGTGGCGATGGCGCCGGCGGTCATGCCGGTGTGCAGGATGGTGACGCGGCTGTCGTCCACCGTGGAAAGCTTCCGCGTCAGTATCTGATAGAAGCCGAACATCGTCGCCGTGGCGAGGGGCAGGAGATAGGCCCAGTGCAGCGGCGCGCCCGTCAGGAAGGGGGGACGGAGGGCGACCAGCACGCCCAGGAAACCGATCCCCACGCCCAGCCAGCGCCGGGCCGAGACGGCTTCCCGCAGGAAGATGGCGGCCAGCGCCACGGTGATCAGCGGTGAGGCGAAGCCGACCGCCGTGGCGTCCACCAGCGGAATATGGGCCAGCGCCGAGGTGAAGATGAGGCTGCTGCACAGCAGCAGCGCCGAGCGCGCCGCCTGCAGGCCAGGCGCGCGGGAGCGCAGCGGCAGCCGGCCGGAGGTGAGGCGAAGCAGCAGCGCCACGGTGAGGAAGGAGAAGAAGAACCGACCCCAGATGATCTGCAGCACGCTGAA
Organism: Roseococcus pinisoli; assembly: GCF_018413645.1. Lineage (GTDB taxonomy): Bacteria > Pseudomonadota > Alphaproteobacteria > Acetobacterales > Acetobacteraceae > Roseococcus > Roseococcus pinisoli. Next base: position 599,989 of record NZ_JAHCDA010000001.1, on the reverse strand, counting down.
ATTGCTCGTCATGAGCTTCAGTGTGGTGTCCATCACCACGAAGATCATGAGCGCGCAAAGCTGGAGGAACACGCCCTGGAGCGTCATGGATGATCTTCGGGCGTCGCCGCCGCCTTCACCTGGGATGACGGGACGCTAACAACTTCGGAAGGTGGCGCGAAGCCACCCTGCCGTCAGGCCGGAGGCCGAAGCTCGGGCGGCGGCGGGGCCGCCCGGCGTGGGGTCAGGCGGCGTCCTCGCGGCGGTCCTTCACGCGGACATAGGCCAGGGAGGCATGCTCGGCGCAATAGGGCTTGCCCGGGATCGCGGCGTCGCAGCAGAAGCGGAAGCTCTCCGTTCCCGGCTCGCCGAGGGGCCAGCAGCAGGTCTTGGTGCTGACGCGCGGGAAGGCGCGGACCACCGCGACGGGCTTGGGCGGCAGTGCGGCCACCGGATGCGGGGCAGGCGGGGCGGCCTCGACCACGATCCGCGGCTCCTCGCGCCGCTGCGGCGTGGCGGCCGGCATGGCGGCGCGCAATGGCGGCAAGGTCGGCCGGCGGCCGGTCGCCACGGGGCGGGGCGCCGCCGGGTCGCGCCGGATGGGGCTGGGGCGGGCTGGCAACTGCAGCCGGTGCGCCTTGCCCACGACGGCGTTCTTGGAGACGCCCATGCGGCGCCCGATCTCGGCAGTCGAATGGCCCTCGGCCCAGAGCGCCCGGAGGCGGTCGATCGATTCCGTCGTCCAATCCATTGGGTAATCCCCCTCGCCTGACACCATATAGAGTAGCCAAACCAGGTATTGACACACAAGGTCTGGATTATCCCGAGTCGCCAGAAACTTGTGGAAAAGCGCTTGCACCGCGCTTTCGAGTCCGCCCGGAGCGTTCTGTGGGGCTTATGAATCACTTAGCGGTCTTCGGACAGTCTTGACGGCGCCGGAACTGCCCTCTCAGCGGCCCCCGCGCAGCAGCACGTAGTTCACCGTGAGGTCGATCGTGACATTGGGATCGGAGCCCGGCGGGAAGGCCGGCAGCCGCGCGCCGTTGAAGGGATAGGTCGTCCCGAAGTTCAGCGAGGGCGAGGTGGAGGGCCCCACCAGCTGCACGTTGCGCACCGTGCCATCCGCCGCGGCGGTGATGCGGACGCGGACCTGTCCGTCCTCGCCCCGGATGATCGCCTGCTGCGAATAATGAATGTTCTGGTCGAGCCAGCGGCGGAAGGCCGCCCGCCAGTCGGCCCCGACCTGCGCCCCGGAGACCCGCACCGACGGATCGCGCGAGGGGCGGCCCTCGGTCATGCGCGGATCGACCCGCAGGTCGAGCCCGCGCGCCTGCTGGCGGCCGGCCGGCGGCGTCGGCGGCCGGCCCAGCTGCACGCCGCCCGGCGCCCAGATGCCCGGCAGGTTGGGGCGCGGCGGCTGCGCCTGCTGGGCGGGCGGCGTCTGGCGCTGAGGCGGCGCGGGCGGAGGCGGCGGGGGAGGCGGCGGCAGGGATTCCGAGAGCCGGTCCGGCAGGCGGAGCTCCGTGGTGGGCGCGAAAAGCTCCACCGTGCCCGCCATGCGCGGCATCGGCGTGGGCTCCACCGGCGGGGCCTCGGGCGGCGGGACCTCGATCGGGGGCAGCGGCATCGCCTGTTGGACCGGCGGGGCGGGGATCGGCGGCACCGGGCTGGGCGGCGGGGGTGAGGGCGGCCGTGGCAGCTCCTGCTGCGGGGGAGGCGGCGGGGGCAGGCCGGGCTGGGGCGGGGCGTCGGGCGGCGGCGGGGCCTCCGCCGTCGAAGGCGGCTCGGGCGGCTGCGGCTCGGTCGGCACGCCCTCGGCGGGCTCCTCCTCGGGCTGCTGGGGCTGTCCCCCCTCGAAGACGATGTCGAAGGTCGGCGGGGCGAGCTGGTCCTGCGGCTTGCGCGGGTCCGGCCAGACATAGAGCGCCACGGCCAGCAGCACATGCGCGAGCAGCGACCCCAGCAACCAGACGTGGAAGCCGATCGGGGTGCGTCGCGGCGGATCGGCCCGCCAGCGCGGGCGGGCCGCCTGTGGGCGCCAGGCGGGCGGCAGCGGTTCCAGCCGCAACGCCGCGTGGCGCCGCGCGCCGAAGCGCGTGCGGGACCGGAGGCGGGAAAGGCTGGGTTTCGGGCGCGTCACGCCACAGGGCCGCACATCGCACCCGCAATATCGCAAATTCGTCCCGCTGCGAATCGGTGTCAGGTGACGAAGTGTTCCCATGTCGGTCGGGTCACCTGGAGATCGCGTCATGCCCCTGCGCCGCCGAAGCCTGCTTGCCGCCCCCCTGGCCTTGCCGATCCTGGCCGCGCCGTCCCTGGTACGGGCCCAGGAAGCCGAGACGTTCCGGTCGCAGCACGGTGCCTTCCGGCTCCGCACCTTCGCGACCGGGCTGGAGAATCCCTGGGGCGGCGGCTTCCTGCCCGATGGGCACCTGCTGGTCAGCGAGCGGCCGGGCCGCGCGCGGCTTGTCGCGCCGGACGGCACGGTGTCCGCCCCGCTGACCGGCCTGCCGGAAGTGGTGACGGGCGGGCAGGGCGGCCTGCTCGACATCCGCCCCGCGCCGGATTTCGCGACGACCTCCGAGGTGTATTTCTCCACCTCGACGCTGGTGACGGGCGGCGTCGTCACCCGGCTTTACCGCGCGCGGCTGGCGGGCCAGGGCTTCACCGAGGTCCGCCCACTGCTGGACGCCGTGCCGCCCCAGGCGCGCGGCCGCAACCATTTCGGCGGGCGCATCGCCTTCAGCCCGGATGGCGCGCATGTCTTCCTGACCTGCGGCGACCGCTACGAGCAGCGCGAGCGCGCGCAGCGCCTCGACGACCTGGCCGGCAAGATCCTGCGCCTGACCCGCGACGGCCGCATCCCGGCCGACAATCCCTTCGCCGGGAAGCAGGGCCAGCGTGGGGAGATCTTCTCCTACGGCCATCGCAATCCCCAGGGCCTCGCCTTCAACCCCGCGACCGGCAGCCTCTTCTCCGCGGAATTCGGCCCGCTGGGCGGCGACGAGCTCAACCTCATCCGGCCCGGCCAGAATTACGGCTGGCCGGAAGTCTCCTATGGCCGGGAATATTCAGGACAGCTGATCGCGAATGGCCGCACCGCCGGCCCCGGCTTCACCGACCCGGTGAAGTTCTGGGTGCCCTCGATCAGCCCTTCCGGCCTCGCCTTCGCGCCGCCCGAGGCCCCGGCCGTCTGGCGCGGCGGCCTCTTCCTCGCCTGCCTGCGCACGCCCGGCCTGCTGCGGCTGCGGATGGAGGGCGACCGCGTGGGCGCGGAGGAGCAGCTGCTCTGGGGCAGGGTGCGCCTGCGCCAGGTGATCTTCGCCCCGGACGGCGCGCTGCTGGTCCTGACCGACGAGGCCCGCGGAAGAATCCTGCGGCTCGAAGCGGCGTGATCAGTCCCCGGGGCGGCCGGGCAACCCGCCCAGCCCGTGGATCCAGGGGAGTTCCGAGCGGCGCCAGATCTGCCGCTTCGGCGCGAGCTCCCGTCGTTGGCGGATGCTGCCCCAGCGGATGCCCCATTCCTCGGCCTCGGGACCTTCCCCGGCGGTGAAGAGCGGCGTGCCGCATTCGGGGCAGAAGTACTGCCGCCGGCGGTGGCCGTTCTCGCCCGTCCTGACATAGAGCTTCGGCGCCTGGGCCGTGAGCCGCAGGTCCTGCCGCGCCGTCAGCACCGTGACGCGGAAGGGCGAGCCGGTGAGGGTCTGGCAATCCGTGCAATGGCAGATCGTGACCTGCTCGGGGTCGATCTCGGCCTTATAGGCGACGTGGCCGCAATGGCATCCTCCGTCGATCTGCATCGCCCGCCTTTTCCTTCTTGCGATCGCGGGCGAGTGTGGCGCCCCAACCTTCACAGGAACCCGGCATGCCGACCGACACGCATTTCTACGACCCCCGCCAGGGCCACGGCCTGCCGCACGACCCCTTCAAGGCCATCGTCGCGCCGCGCCCGATCGGCTGGATCACCAGCATGGACCGGCAGGGGCGCGTGAACCTCGCCCCCTACAGCTTCTTCAACGCCTTCACCGCCCGCCCGCCGATCGTCGCCTATGGCAGCGAGGGCTACAAGGACAGCGTGCGCAACGTCGAGGAGACGGGCGAATTCGTCTGCAGCATCGTCACGCGGGAGCTGGCCGAGGCGATGAACGAGACCTGCCGCGCCGTGGCGCCGGGCGTGAACGAGATGGAGCTGGCGGGGCTCGACGCCGCCGCCTCCACCCAGGTGAAGCCGCCCCGCGTGGCCGCGGCCCCGGCGGCGCTGGAATGCAAGCTGCTGCAGATCCTCCGGCTCAAGGACGTCGATGGACGTGAGCTCGAGAGCCACATCGTCATCGGCCAGGTGGTCGGCGTGCATATCCGGCGCGAATTCCTGAAGGACGGCATCTACGACACCGCGGCCAGCCGCCCCATCGCCCGCTGCGGCTATCGCGGCGACTATGCGGAGGTGACGAGCCTCTTCGAGATGATCCGGCCGGCGGACTGAAGGACCCGGACGCCATGTCGCCGCCGCGTTCCCGCCACCCGCTCCTCGGCTTCGAGGGGCGGATGGGCCGGGTCGCCTTTCTCGGCTGGGGCCTGCCCGTCCTGGTCGCGGGGCGGGTGGCGCTGGCGCCGGTCCTGCTGGCCTTCTCGGAGGAGGCGCCGGCCGTTTCGCCCGCGCTTCTCCTCGCCCTTGCGGTGTTGGGCGGGGCGGTGCTGCTCGCCGCGCTCTGGGCCCTGCTGGCGCTGATCGTGAAGCGCCTGCACGACCGCGACCTCTCCGGCGGGCACGCGGCCTGGATCATGGCCGTGCTGCTCTTCGCCGGCCTGATCGGCATGCCCCTCGATCCCCTGCTGGACGAGCTGGTCGCGATCTTCGCGCTGGGCCTCCTGGCCTGGCTCGCCATCGTGCGCGGCACGGAGGGGCCGAACCGCTTCGGCCCGCCCCCCGCCTCCCGACGCGAGGGTTGATTCAGGCCCTGGCGGTCGCCGCCAGCCAGCCCCCGCCGGTCACCAGCGCCAGTGCCGCCGCGACCTGCAAGCTCAAGGCGCCCTGGCCCGACAGGATCAGCAGCAGGGTGGAGGCCACCGGCACCGCATAGGCCAGCGTGCCGAGCAGGCGCGGGTCCCCGCGCTTCATCCCGATGTCCCAGAGGAAGAAGGCCGCGCCCACCGGCCCCAGGCCCAGCGCCCCCGCGGCGAGGAGCTGCCGCGCATCGGGGACCACGGTCGGTTCGAAGGCCAGGTGCGCCACGGCCGCCAGCACGGCCGAGGCGGCGCAGAAGCCGGCCACGACCTCGGTCGGCACCGCGGCCAGCCGCTTCGCCGTGACGGAGTAGAGCGCCCAGACCAGCGCGCAGCCGAGGGCGCAGAGCAGGCCGAACCAGGCCTCGGCGGGAAAGCGGGCGCCGCCGCCCAGCAGCGCCAGGCAACCGAGGAAGCCGAGCGCCGCGCCCGCGAGCCGTCGCGGCCCCAGCCGCAGGCCGAGGATCGGCGCCGAAAGCAGCACGATCAGCAGGGGCCACAGGTAGTTCAGGAGATTGGCCTCGACCGCCGGCGCATAGGCCAGGGCGGCGAAGTAGAGCGCGTGATAGCCGAAGAGCCCGCCCACGCCGTGGCCCCAGACGAGGCCCGGCTGGCGCAGCGCCGCGAGCCGCCCGCGAGCGGCGAGCATGGCGAGGCCCAGGACGCCTGCCACGCAAAAACTCATGGCGGTGAGCTGCAGCGGCGGGATGCCGGCCGCGAGCCGCGAGAACAGCGCCAGGAAGGCCCAGAGGACGAGGGCGCCGACGCCGGCGAGCGTGGCATTCACGGCGGCGGGGCGAAGCTCTTGAGATCCTTCCTGACCTGATCGGCGAGGCGGCGCGCGCCCTCGGCAAGCCAGCCGGTGCCGAGGGCCTTTTCCTCGGCCTTGATGGTCGGGGCATCGCCTTCCGCGTGGATATTGGCGATCTCGCCGCCCATCGCCTTCAGGAGGCGGTTCAGCGAGACCTCGCCGCCGGCCTCGATCTTCTGGGAGTCGGGGGCAAGGCGGCGCAGGACCAGCTTTTCCGTCGCCTGGAACCAGGGATCGGGCGCGCGATGGGGCGCGGTGGCCAGGGCGACCGGATCCGCGAGGCGCGAATGGGGCATGCGGGCATAGAGATAGGCCGAGGGCAGGCGGCTCTTCGCCTCGCGCGCCACGGGGCCGCCCCGCCAATTGGCCATGGCGACGAAGCGCGGGCGCCCCAGGCTGCCGAGGCCCGCCTGGCGCGGGGCGAAGGCGATGTCGGTCGCGCCCTTGGGCAGCGCGTCCTTGAGGGCCGCGAGGAAATCGGAGGGCGGATCCTCGCCCTCGTAGGCCAGCTTGCGCAGCTTCGCCCAGAATTTCTGGCGGGCCGCCAGCGGGATGTTTCCCGCCGCCCAGAGGGAATCGTCGCCCGCCTCCAGCACGAAGGGCTGCGGCTGGCCCAGCCGCTCATGATAGCCCTGCAGCAGGGCCTCCACGACCTCATGCGCGGGGGCCGGCGCCTCGGAAAGCAGGGCGCTGGCGGCGAGGCGGAGCAGATCGACCGTCCAGGGGAGCTCGGCCGCCTCGTCCAGGTCGTTCACGCCCCAGACCAGACGCCCCTCATCGTCGCGCCAGGTGCCGAAATTCTCCAGATGCGCATCGCCGACCGAAGGCACCTGGGTGACCTTGAGCAGGTCGGGAACGAGTTCGGGCAGGGTCTCGGCGAAGCGGAAGCAGGTGGCGCGCAGGAAGGCGAAGGGGCTCTCCGCCATCTTGCGGTGCTTCGTGTCCAGCTGGGCCTGCACGACGTCGATCCATTCGCGCATCCAGGCCTCGTAGGCGGCGTTGGATTCCGCGAAGGGACGCATGTCACGCGCCCCGGACGAGCGGCTTGTAGGGCAGCGGCGCGAAGCGGGTGACGAAGAACTGCATCTGCTGCCACACGCCCTGCGTCACATAGGGATCCTCGGCCCAGAAGGCGCGCGCCTCCTCCTCGGTGGGATGCCGCGTGATGGCGAGGGAGCCGACCATCTCGCCCCGGGCATCGAGCAGCGCGCCGCCCAGCGTCAGCGTCCCGTCCTCCGCGAAGGCCGAGACGCGGTCGAAATGCGGGCCCCGCGCGGACAGGCGCTTATCGAGCGCGTTGTCGCCATCCTCCGCGATCAGGACGGTGTGCGTGGGCTGGCTGGGCGTGGGGCCGTTCGGCAGGGGCTGGTAGGGCAGGGGCGCGATGCGGAAGGGCCGCGCCTCGTAGCTCTGCCACACGCCCTCGCGCGCGAAGGGCTCCTCGGAGAGGTACTCCTTCACCCCTACCTCATCCTCCTCGATGATCATGATGGAGCCGGCGATCGAGCCGTCGGCGCGGAAGGTGGGGAAGCCCAGCACGAGCCTGCCCTCCTTCGCCCAGCGCGTGATGATCTCGAGATGCCGGTCGCGCACCGCCATGCGGCGGTCCAGCGCGCCCTTGTCGGTGCCGTCCCAGCCGAAGATCGCGTAGGCCATGTTTTCCGCCTTCCTTCTGATCGCCTTCGGGCGCGGCGCTCCTGCCTCGGGGCCTGTGCTGCAACGCCCTGGCTGGCCGTCAGTCGCCGGCCGCGCCCGGATTTCTCCACGCTTCCGCCGTTCCGGCAATGGGCCGCCCGGGTAGGGCGGCCGCAGGCTGCGCTACTTCCGCAGTTCCATCTGGATCGGCCCTTCGCGCTCGCCGCGCGCGAACTGGTCGACCATCGCATTGCCGGTATCGCCCAGCGAGGCCGCGGGGCCGGACCAGACAATCCGTCCCTTGTGGATCATGGCCGCGTCGTCGCCGATGCGCCGGGCGCTCGCCATGTCATGGGTGATGGAGAAGGCGGTGGCGCCCAGCTTCTTCACGCAATCCACGATCAGCCCGTCGATCACCGCGCCCATGATGGGGTCGAGGCCGGTGGTCGGCTCGTCGAAGAAGATGATGTCGGGCTGTGCCGCGACGGCGCGGGCCAGCGCCACGCGCTTCTGCATGCCGCCCGAGAGCTCGGAGGGCGAGAGGTCGCCCACGCTGGCGGCCAGGCCCACCTGCGCCAGCACCTCGGCCGCCTTGTCGCGGGCGGCGGCGCGGGTGATGCGGCGCTGCGCGAGCAGCTTGAAGCAGACATTCTCCCAGACCGGCAGGCTGTCGAAGAGCGCGCCGTTCTGGAACAGCATGCCCGTGCGGTCGAGGATGGCCGCGCGCTCCTCGGGCGACATGCTCGAGACGTCCTTGCCGTCGATCTCGATCAGCCCCTCGTCCGGCTGGATGAGGCCGAGGATGCACTTGATCGTCACCGACTTGCCGGAGCCCGAGCCGCCCAGGATCACCATGGAATGGCCGGCCCGCACATCGAGGTCGACGCCGTCCAGCACGACCTTGCCGCCGAAGCGCTTCTTGAGCCCGCGGAGGCGGATCTTCGGCACGGCGCCGGCCTGCTGCTTCACACTCCGCTCCGCTTCCTGGTCGAAAGGGGTCATCGCGAGAAGAACGCTTCCGTGATCACGTAGTCCAGCGCCAGGATCAGGATGGAGGAGGCCACCACCGCCCGCGTCGTCGCCTGGCCCACGCCCTGCGCGCCGCCCTTGCTGTTATAGCCGCACCAGGTGCCCATCAGCGCGATGAGGAAGCCGAAGACCGCGGCCTTCACCAGCCCGCTCACCACATCCATGGTCTGCAGCACGTCGAAGGTCCGCACCAGGTAGAGCTGCGGCACGAAGCCGAGCTTCACCGTGCCGACGAGGAAGCCGCCGAAGACGCCCAGGATATCCGCCACGATGACGAGGAAGGGCATCGCCACCATCGCGGCCAGCAGCCGCGGCGCGACGAGGTACTTCATCGGGTCGGTGCTCAGCGTCGTCAGCGCGTCGATCTGGTCGGTGACGCGCATGGTGCCGATCTCGGCCGCCATGGCCGCGCCGATGCGGCCCGCCACCATCAGCCCCGCCAGCACGGGGCCGAGCTCACGCGTGACGGAGAGCACCACCACGGAGGCGATCGCGCTCTCGGCATTGAAGCGGGAGAAGCCGGTGAAGCTCTGCAGCGCCAGCACCATGCCGGTGAAGAGCGCGGTCAGCGCCACGACGGGCAGCGAGAAATAGCCGATCTCGACCAGGTGCCGCCCGAACTGCCGGAACGGGAAATGCGGCCGCACGACATGCGACAGGCCCGCCAGCGCGAAAAGCGCGACGCCGCCCAGCGACTGGCATGTGGAAAGAAGCGAGCGCCCGATCAGCGCCAGGAAATCCAGGAACCTGGTCATGCCGGAAGGTAGCGACGCTCGTAGCGATTGCCCAGCGAGGTCAGGATCTCGTAGCCGATGGTCCCGCAGAGGCCGGCCAGCGCATCGGCATCCTGGGCGGGGCCGAGGAGCTCGATCATGTCGCCGGGCGCGGCCTCGGGCACGTCGGTCACGTCGAGGGTGATCAGGTCCATCGAGACGCGGCCGATCATCGGGACCGTGGCGCCGCGGATCACACCCTTCGCCCGGCCGTCGATGGCGCGGGGCAGGCCGTCCGCATAGCCGGCGCTGATGGTGGCCACGCGCGTCGGCCGCGCCGCGGTCCAGCTCGCGCCGTAGCCGACCGTCTGGCCCGGCTCGATGCTCCGCACCTGGAGCACCGGGATTTCGAGGCGCACCACCGGCTCCATGGGGTTGGGATGCCCGGGCGTGGGGTTGATGCCGTAGAGCGCGCAGCCCGGCCGGGCGAGATCGCTCGCGAAACGATCGCCCAGGAAGATGCCGGAGGAATTGGCGAAGCTGCGCGGCGCGGGCGGCAGGCGGCCGCAGGCCTCGGCGAAACGTTCGGCCTGCCGGGCGTTGAGCGGGTGGGACGGCTCATCGGCCACGGCCAGATGCGTCATGACGTAGAGCAGCTCGACGCCCTCGAAGGGCGAGGGATCGCGCGCGAGCGACTCGAGCTCCGAGGCATCGAGGCCGAGCCGCGCCATGCCGGTATCCAGCTGCAGGATCGCGGGGCCGCGATGCGCGCGGATCTCGTCGAAGGTGTTGAGCACGGGCGTGAGGCCGGCTTCGCGCGGGCCGGCGCCGCCGCCGAGCACGGCGATCATCGGCCCCTCGCCGAGGGACTGCCGCAGCCGGACGCCCTCCTCGGTCTGGGCCACGAAGAAATGCTTGCATCCGGCGGCCCGCAACGCGGGAGCGACCTGCGCCGCGCCGAGCCCATAGGCGTCGGCCTTCACGACGCCGGCGACCGCGCCGGAGGAATGAATGGCGCCGAGCTTCCGCCAGTTGCGGACGATCGCGCCGAGATCGATGGTCAGCAGGCCCTGCGGCATTCAGTCGCCATAGCTTTGCACGTGCTCGGTGTCGAGGTCGCCGAAGCGGGTGAATTCGGCCTCGAAGAACAGCGGGATGGTGCCGGTGGGGCCATGGCGCTGCTTGGAGATGATGAGATCGGCCTTGTTGTGGGCGCGCTCCATGTCCTGCTGCCAGCGGGTCATGGCGTCCTGGAACTTGGAATCGTCCGGGAAGTTCGTGATCTTCGGCTCGCGCTGCTTCAGGTAGTATTCGTCACGATAGACGAACATCACGCTGTCGGCGTCCTGCTCGATCGAGCCGGATTCGCGAAGATCCGAAAGCTGCGGCCGCTTGTCCTCGCGCTGCTCGACGGCGCGGGAGAGCTGGGACAGCGCGATGACCGGCAGCGACAGCTCCTTGGCGATCGCCTTCAGCCCCTGCGTGATCATGCTGATTTCCAGCACGCGCGACTCGGGTCGCGTGCCGGCCGCCGGCCGCATGAGCTGGAGGTAGTCCACCACCACCAGGCGCAGGCCGCGCGTGCGCTGGATGCGGCGGCAGCGCGTGCGCAGCGCCGACAGGGTGATGGCCGGCGTGTCGTCGATGAGCAGCGGCAGCTGCGACAGCTCCCGGCTCACGCCGACGAAATGATCGAATTCGCGCTGGCTGATCTCGCCGCGGCGGATGCGGTCGCCCTGGATGCGGCTGGCTTCCGACAGAAGACGGTTGGCGAGCTGGTCGGAGCTCATTTCCAGCGAGAAGATCGCGACCTGGCCGGGGCGGCCGCCGGTCTCCTCGGCTTCCTTCAGCAGGGCCTTGGCCGCGCCATAGGCGATCTTGGTGGCCAGCGCCGTCTTACCCATGGCGGGACGGCCGGCGAGGATCATGAGATCCGAATCGTGCAGGCCGCCCATCTTGGCGTCGAAGTCGCGCAGGCCGGAGGCGAGGCCGGACACGCCGCCGCCATTCTCCTTGGCCTTGGCCGCGATCTCCACCGCGCGGGTCAGTGCGCGCTCGAAGGTGATGGCGCCGCCTTCGCTGGCCTTCTGCGTCGCGAGGTCGAAGAGCATCTGCTCGGCGGCCTCGATCTGCTCCTTGCCCTCGAGCTCCGGCTCGGCGCCGAAGGCGCGGTTCACCACCGTCTCGCCCAGGTCGATGAGCTGGCGGCGGATGTAGCAGTCGTGGATGAGGCGGCCGTACTCGCCGGCATTCACGATGCCGACCATGGCCGAGAGCAGCTGCGCCAGATAGGCCGGCCCGCCGACCTCCGCGAGCTCGCCCGTGTGTTCGAACTCGCGCCGCAGCGTCACCGCGTCGGCGAGCTGGCCGTTCTCCACCCGGCGGCGGATGGCGGCGTAGATGCGGCCGTGGATGCCGTCGGCGAAGTGCTCCGCCTCCAGGAACTCGCTGACCCGCTCATAGGCCTTGTTGTTGGCCAGCAGCGCGCCCAGCAGCGCCTGCTCTGCCTCGAGGCTTGCGGGGGGCAGGCGGGTGCCGAGGCCGAAGAGGCCCCGATCCTCGGGTTGGATGCTGTTCATGAGCGGGGGAGACTAGCCCGGATGACCGTCCCACGGCCATGGGCAACGCCTGTGGATAACGGGGGCAACCCCTGGGGCGCCCGCGGCCAAAACGCGAATCCCGTCTCATTAAGGAGGCGACGCGACTTCTGCGACAGGAATGGCACCGTCGCGACAAAAACCATGTCCGGGCATCGTTGACCGCCAGGGTATCGGGAGGCTTGTAGATATCGCGCCTTTTGTTCGGCCGGCGCGGGCAGGGCGGATCCGGGGAACGGGCCTGCCGGATTGCCTGGGACCGGCCATCGAATCGACCGAGGTAGGAGAGCCATGGCCATCAACGACAGCCAGTTCCTGGGCACCCTTCGCGAGAGCAACCGGGACTATGCCCGCGGCTGGTCCTCCGGCGCCAGGACCTTCATGGGCGGGATCACCTACCCGGAGGAGAACAAGCTGCGCCCGGGCCTCGTGCTCATGCGCATCGGCCATTCGCGCGATGCGGCCGGCAATGCCATGCCCGACTGGGTCAACCTGACCTCCCCCTGGTGGATGACCAGCTCGACCTTCCTCGACATCGTGGGCCGGGGCGAGGATGCGGGCACTGAGATGAACCAGATGTTCCGCATGAAGCTGGCCCTGACGCCCGATTTCGGCGTCAGCGACACGATCTTCTGGGTGCGGACCAAGCAGTCCTTCCGTTCCTGGGCGGGACGGGCGCGGCCGGTGATGGAGGATCCCAATCCGGTGGTCCGGGAGAAGCAGGGCCGGCCCCTCGGCTGGCTGGGCGGGTGGGAGGTCGTGCAGAACTTCATCCCCGGCCTGCGCGACTTCGCGACAAATGCGCCCACTTCTGCCGCGCTGGACGGTTTCGAGGTGCTGCCGAAGGTATCGCTCAGCAGCTATGCCACGCTGCGGAACGGCGGCTTCAACCCGTTGAAGTGGCCCTGGCCGGCCTGAGCCCTCAGGCCCTGGCCGCCTCGGCCTGCGCCCGGCCGAGCCGCAGGGCGAGGAGGAAGGCGATCCCGCACAGCGCGGCCATGGCCAGGAAGGCCTGGCCGCCGGCGACCGCATAGATCAGGCCGCTGCCCCACATCAGCGCCCCCGAGGTGGCGCTGATCGCCGAGGCCACCAGCGTCTGGGCCCGCGCGCTCACCCCCGGCGGGAGGCCCAGCAGCGCCTGCATGGTGGCGAGGTGCATGGCCCCGAAGGTCGCGCCATGCAGCGTCTGCACCACGATCAGCGCCGCGGGCTCCACCGTCAGGGCGAAGGTGCACCAGCGCAGCACCCCCGCGCCGGCGGCCAGCAGCGCGAGGCCCCGCACGCCGAGGCGCAGGACGAAGGCCCGGCCGTAGACGAAGAGCAGCACCTCCGAGACGACGCCGAAGCCCCAGAGCACGCCGATGAAACCCGTGGTCAGCCCCGCCGCCTGCCAGTGCAGGGTCGAGAAGGCGTAGTAGGCGGCATGGCTGCCCTGGACCATCGCGGCGATGGCCAGGATCCGCACGAAGCCCGGCTCGCGCAGGGGCGCCCAGAGCGAGCCCTGCGCCGTCGCCCCCGCCCGGCGCGCATCGGGCAGGCGCAGCGCCAGGAAGGCGGTGGCCAGCAGCGCCCCGGCCAGGATCCAGGCCGCCGCGCGCGGCCCCCAGAGGCCCACGGCCTGCCCGGCCGCGACCGCGCCCAGGATATAGGTGATGGAGCCCGCCGCCCGGATCCGGGCATAGTCGAAGCCGTGCCGGCGGATGGCGCCCACCGCCAGCGCGTCGGTCAGCGGGATGACGGGCGCCATGGCGATGCTGTGCGCGATCTGAACCGCCGCCAGCAGGGCCAGCCCCGCCGCCAGCCCGAAGCCGGCCGCGCCCGCCGCCGCGACCAGGGCGGTGGCCGCGAGGATGAGCCGCACGTCGCCCGCGCCGTCGGCGATCCGGCCACCCAGCGGTGCCGCCAGGAGCCGCATGATCGAGCCCGCGGCCAGCACGCCGCCGACCTGCCCGGCGGTCAGTCCTCCCTCCGCCAGGATGGCCGGAAGGAAGGGCGTCATGGCGCCGATACCCAGGAATTGGGCGCCGTAGATCAGGGCAAAGCTGCGGGGAGGGGACACCGGCGGCAATCTCGCCTCGGGGCCGCCAAGTTGCAATCACCCGTGCATGGTCCATAAGGCTACCGACTTTTGCTGGAATACGGTCATGTTCGACGCTCGCGTGAAGGCCATTCTTGGCCCGACCAACACCGGAAAAACCCATCTCGCGATGGAGCGGATGCTCGCGCATTCGTCCGGCATCATCGGATTCCCGCTGCGCCTGCTCGCGCGCGAGAACTACGACCGCATGGTCGCGCAAAAGGGCGAGGCGAATGTCGCGCTCATCACCGGCGAGGAGAAGATCATCCCGCCGGAGGCGAAATGGTTCGCCTGCACCGTCGAGGCCATGCCGCTGGACCGCAAGGTCGAGTTCCTGGCCGTGGACGAGATCCAGCTCTGCGCCGACCCTGATCGCGGCCACATCTTCACCGACCGGCTGCTGCATGCGCGCGGCCTGGTCGAGACGATGTTCATGGGCGCCGAGACCATCCGCCCGCTGCTGCAGCGCCTGGTGCCGCAGGTCGAGATCGAGACGCGGCCCCGCCTCTCCAAGCTGACCTATGCCGGCCCGGTGAAGCTGACGCGCCTGCCGGCCCGCAGCGCCGTCGTCGCCTTCTCCGCCCAGGAGGTCTACGCGATCGCCGAGGCCATCCGCCGCCGCCGCGGCGGCTGCGCGGTCGTGATGGGCCGCCTGAGCCCGCGCACGCGAAATGCCCAGGTGAAGATGTACCAGGACCGCGAGGTGGACTTCCTCGTGGCGACCGACGCCATCGGCATGGGCCTCAACATGGACGTCGACCACGTCGCCTTCGCGAGCCTGCAGAAGTTCGACGGCAATTCGCCCCGCGCCCTGTCCGCGCAGGAAGCCGCGCAGATCGCCGGCCGCGCCGGCCGTGGCATGCGCGACGGCACCTTCGGCACCACCGCCGAATGCCCGCCCTTGTCCGACGACATGGTCTCGAAGATCGAAGGGCATCATTTCGAGCCGCTGCAGTCGCTCGTCTGGCGCAACAGCGACCTCGACTTCTCCAGCGTCGACGCCCTGCTCGACAGCCTGGGCGCGCCCTCGCCGCAGCCCGGCCTGACCAAGGGCAATGACGCGACCGACCACATCACCCTCAGCCAGCTCGCCCGCGAAGAGGCCATCCGCAAGCTCGCCTCCTCCCGCAGCCGCGTCGAGCTGCTGTGGGAAGCCTGCCAGATCCCCGATTTCCGCAAGCTGGCCGACGACACCCACACGCGCCTCTGCGCGCGAGTCTTCACCAATCTGGCCGAAGACGGCGTGCTGCCTTCCGACTGGATCGCCTCGCAGATCGCCTCCTGCACCAGCACCGAGGGCGACCTCGACACGCTGATGTCGCGCCTCTCGTCCATCCGCGTCTGGGCCTATATCGCCGCCCGCGCCGACTGGGTGCGTGACGCCGCCGTCCAGCAGGAAGCCGCCCGCGCCGCCGAGGACGCCGTCTCCGACGCGCTGCACGAGCGCCTGACGGCCCGCTTCGTGGACCGCCGCGCCGCCCATCTGATCCGCAGCCTGGACAACACGGAGGACGAGCTCCTCTCCGCCGTCACGCGCCAGGGCGAGGTGGTGGTCGAGGGCCATAAGGTCGGCCAGGTGGTCGGCTTCGAGTTCCATCCCGAGGCGACCGAGGGCGGCGAGGAGGAGAAGAAGCTTATCCTCCGTGCCGCGCGCCGGGCCCTGGCGCAGGAGATTCCCCGCCGCCTCGCCGCGCTCGAGACCTCCAAGGCCGAGAGCCTGGCGCTGACGCCCGAGCACCGCATCACCTGGGAGGGCGCCGAGATCGCGCGCCTGAAGACGGGCAGCGAGCCGGGCAAGCCGCTCATCGAGATCAACGCCTCCGAATTCCTGGACAGCCCGCAGCGCGAGCGCGTGCGGACGCGGCTGGCCGGCTGGATCGAAGGCATCGTCACCAAGGACCTCGCCGCCATCGCCGCGATCGAGGCCAAGGCCGCCGAGGACAACACGCTGCGCGGCCCGGCCTTCCAGCTGCGCGAGACGCTCGGCCTCAAGCCCGGCGACACGCGCAACAACACGGGCCATGAGCTGCGGGCCAAGCTGAAGGCGATCGGCATCCGCGCGGGGCGCTTCGCGCTCTACGTGCCCGAGGCGCTGAAGCCCCGCCCCATGGCGCTGCGCGCGCAGCTCTGGGCGCTGAGCTACGACCTGCCGACGCCGCCGCTGCCGGCGCCCGGCCTGGTCTCCATCCCGGCCGATGGCGTGATGGCGCTGTCCTGGCCCGAGGGCTTTGCGCCCATCATGGGCTGGGTCTCAGCGGGGCCCGTGCTGCTTCGCCTGGACGTCGCTGAGCGGGTGGCGGCCGAGCTCGGCTACCTGACCCGCCGCGCGCCCGCCGCACTGCCGCCGGAGATCCTGGGCCGCTTCGGCATCAAGGGCGAGGCGTTGGAGCCGGTGCTGGCCGCGCTGGGCTTCCGCCTCATCGCCTCCGAGCCGCTGCCCGAGGACATGCACGGCCCCGTGCTGCCGACGATGGTGGCCTGGGCGCGCCCGGCCGCGCCGCCGCGCCGCCAGAACCAGAACCACCCCAATCGCGGCCGTGGGCCGAACCCCCGCCGTGCGGCTCAGGGCCAGGCCCCCGCCGCGGAGGGCGAGGCGCCGGCCGAGGGTGCCGAGGCGCCGCGCCGTCACGAAGGCCCGCGCCGCGACCGCAATCGCGGCCCGCGCGACGGCCAGGGCGCGCCGCGCGGTCCCCGCCCCGAGGGCGCTGCGACCGAGGCACCTCGTCCCGAGGGCGGTAACCGCAATGAGGGCGGGCGCAACGAGGGTGGGCGCAGCGAAGGCGGCCGTAACGACGGCGGCCAGCGCCGCGACGGCAACCGTGGCCAGTTCGCCGGCAAGGGCGGCCCGCGCCGCGACGACCGGCGCAACGGCCCGCCGCGCGATCGCGACCGTGATCGTTCGGGCGGCCCCGAGACCCGGACCTTCCACGAGGACCGCCCTGCGACCAGCGCCGAGGACAGCCCCTTCGCCGCGCTGATGAAGCTCAAGCTGAAGTAACGGATGGAGGCGGGGGGAGAATTCCTGCGCCTCGATGCCTGGCTGTGGCACGCCAGGGTTGCCAAGTCCAAGTCCCTGTCGGGCGCGCTGGTGGAGGCGGGCGGTTTCCGCCTCAATCGCCAGCCCGTCACCAAGGCCCATGCGCGGATCAGGGTCGGAGATATCCTGACCTTCGCCTGGGGTGGCGAGGTCCGCGTCTGGCGGGTCCTGGCCCTCGGCGAACGCCGCGGGCCGCCCGCCGAGGCCCGCCAACTCTATGAGGAGATCCGGGAGGGTCAGTCATGACCGACCGGCGCTTGTCAACGCGGTGACAGCACGTCATTTCTACCGCGACTGCGAAGATTCAGGAGCCGCCTTCGTGACCTATGTCGTCACCGAAAACTGCATCAAGTGCAAGTTCATGGATTGTGTGGAGGTGTGCCCGGTCGACTGCTTCTACGTCGGCGAGAACTTTCTGGTGATCCACCCGGACGAGTGCATCGATTGCGGCGTCTGCGAGCCCGAATGCCCCGCCGAGGCGATCCTGCCGGACAGCGACGACAAGGCGACGGCCTGGCTCGAGATCAACCGCAACTACGCGCAATCCTGGCCGAACATCACCCGCAAGGGCGAGCCCCCGGCCGACGCCGAGGAGTGGAAGGACAAGCCCGACAAGGCCGCGCTGCTGAGCCCGGAGCCGGGGACGCCCTGAAGCCCGTCTCGCCGGAGGGGAGCCTGCCCATGGGGCGGGATGCCTCTCCATGCGTGACTCGGGGCCTTTTTTGTGCTATATGATGACGACGGAAGCGCAATCTCCGCGACCTCTGAGCAAGGGGTTCGAGGGGATGAGGCGCGTTCGGCTCCCTCCTCTCTGGGTTGCAGGAGTCTCGTCGCAAATGGCCACGTCGCCTCGGAGCGGAACCTCGTCCGCGCGCGTCAGCAAGCCCTCGCCTCCCGCCAAGAAACCAGCCGCCAAGGCCCAGCCCGCCAAGACGGCGAAGGCGCCGCCGCGACCGGCCGCGAAGGCATCGCCCGCCAAGTCTCCGAAGGCCGCCGTCGCCAAGCCTGCCGCCAAGGCGGTCGCGAAAAAGGCCGCCCCGGTCGCCGCCAAGGCAGCCTCCAAGCCGGCGGCCCGCCCGGCCACCAAGCCTCCTGCGGCGCCCTCCAAGGCGGCAAAGCCAGTGCCGAAGCCCGTCCCTACCCCCGCCCCGAAGGCGGCCGCGAAGCCAGTTCCGAAGCCTCCCGCGGCGGTCCCGGCGGCCGCCAGACCCGAAGCCCCTCTGACGAAGGCAGCAACAAGTCCAGTGACCAGCAACAAGGCCCCCCTGGCCGACAAGTCCCCTCCGAAGGCTCCGGCCAGCAAGCCGGCGGAAGCTCCCGCCGCTGCCGCGCCGGCCTCCCCGCGCCCCACCATCATCGTCGCCGCGCCGCCCAACATGCCGGTGCGCGGAAACAACCCCATGTCACCCCGTCCGCCTGTGGGAAGGCCCAATATGCCGCCATCTTTCGCCGTTCGTAGTCCTGGCCGCCCCGGCTTCGCCGAGGGTCAGGCCCCCACGCCGCGTCCGCCCGCCGCCAAGATCGAGCTGAAGGCGGGCGACCATGTCGTGTACCCGACCCATGGCGTCGGCACCGTGCAGGGCATCGAGACGATCGAGGCTGCGGGCATGGAACTGCAGATGATCGTCGTCACCTTCGACGAGAACCGCATGACGCTGCGCGTGCCCGTCAACAAGGTGCCCACGGCCGGCCTGCGGAAGCTCTTCACGCAGAAGGAGTTCGACGCGGCGATCGACACGCTCAAGGGCCGCGCGCGCATCAAGCGCACCATGTGGTCGCGCCGCGCGCAGGAATACGAGGCGAAGATCAACAGCGGCGATCCCATCCAGATCGCCGAGGTCGTGCGCGACCTGCAGCGCAATGCCGGCCAGCCCGACCAGTCCTTCAGCGAGCGCCAGATCTACGAGCAGGCGCTGGAGCGTCTGGCCGCCGAATACGCGGC
Source organism: Roseococcus pinisoli (assembly GCF_018413645.1). GTDB lineage: Bacteria > Pseudomonadota > Alphaproteobacteria > Acetobacterales > Acetobacteraceae > Roseococcus > Roseococcus pinisoli. Next base: position 581,165 of record NZ_JAHCDA010000001.1, on the reverse strand, counting down.
CATCGAGAAGATCGACAAGCTGACGGCGAGCGACCGTCTCGTCGCCTTCGCCAAGGCCAGCTGAGGCGACCATGTCCGTCGAAGCCCCCGTCTCCGGCATCGAGGAGGTGATCACCGATCTCGAGGAGGGCTTCGCCCTTTTCGACGATTGGGAGGATCGCTACCGCTACCTCATGGAGATGGGCCGGGAGCTCCCGGTCCTCACCGAGGCGGAGAAGGTGGAGGCGAACCTCGTGCCCGGCTGCCAGTCGCGCGTGTGGTTCATCCCCCGCCGCGAGGGCGACCAGCTCTTCTTCCGCATCAACAGCGACGCCGCCATCGTCCAGGGGCTGATGGCGCTGGTGCTGCGCGTCTTCAACGGCCGCACGGCGGGCGAGATCCGGGAGGTCGATCCGAACTTCCTGCAGCGCCTCGGCCTCGGCGAGCATATCTCGCTGTCCCGCCGCAACGGCGTGGCGGCGGTGCTGGCGCGCGTCCAGGCGGCGGCACGCGGTTGAGGGTCCTCCTCTTCGGCGCCACGGGCATGGTCGGCCAGGGCGTGCTGCGCGAATGCCTGCTGGCGCCGGATGTGACGGAGGTGGTCTCCCTCGGTCGGCGCGCGACGGGAACGGCGCATCCGAAGCTGCGCGAGATCGTGCGACCCAATCTCGACGACTATGCCGGCCTCGAGGCGGAGCTGACGGGCTTCGACGCCTGCTTCTTCTGCCTCGGCATCTCCTCGGTCGGCATGGCGGAGCCCGAATACCGCCGCGTGACCCATGACCTGACGCTCGCGGCCGCGCGGGCACTGGCGCCGCTCAATCCGGGCATGACCTTCGTCTATGTCACCGGCTCGGGCACCGACAGCACGGAGCAGGGCCGCATCATGTGGGCGCGCGTGAAGGGCGCGACCGAGAACGCGCTGCGGCACCTGCCCTTCAAGGCCGTCTTCTTCTTCCGCCCGGGGATCATCCAGCCGCTGCACGGGGCGCAGCCGAAGGTCCGCTGGATCCAGGCCACCTACCTGCTGCTCGGCCCCTTCCTCGGCCTGGCGCGCCTGCTGCTGCCCCGGTCGGTGCTGACGACCGAGGTGATCGGCCAGGCCATGCTGAATGTCGCGCGGCGGGGCTTTCCGAAGCCGATCCTGGAGACGGCCGATATCGATGCCGCCGCGAGGGGCGCCCCGGCGTGACCGGCCGGCAACGCTGCCGCTGGTGCGAGTCCGACCCGTTGCTGCGCGACTACCACGACGCCGAATGGGGTGTCCCCGTGCGGGATTCCCGCGCGCTCTGGGAGCTGCTGAACCTGGAGGGCGCGCAGGCCGGCCTCGCCTGGATCACTGTGCTGCGTAAGCGCGAGGGCTATCGCCGCGCCTTCGCCGGCTTCGATCCGGAGAAGGTCGCCGCCTTCGGCCCCGCGGATGTCGAGCGGTTGATGGGCGATGCGGGCATCATCCGCGCGCGTGCCAAGATCGAGGCGACCATCGGCAATGCGCGCGCCTACCTCGCCATGCAGGCCGCGGGCGAGGATTTTGCCGACTTCGCGTGGTCGATGGTGGGCGGGGCGCCGCTCAAGGGCGATGGCGTCACGGTGCCGGCCAGCACCCCGCTCTCCGAGGCCATGTCCAAGGCGCTCAAGAAGCGGGGCTTCAAGTTCGTGGGCCCGGTCATCGCCTATTCCTGGATGCAGGCGGCCGGCATGGTGAACGACCACGGGGCCAGCTGCTTCCGGCGCTGATGGGGCGAGGGAGGCCTATCGCCCCCAGGTCGCCCTCGAGAGCATCACCATGCAGCACATCGCCGCATAGGCCACGAAGGACAGCGCCACGATCGCCGCCAAGGTCGCGATGCCGGCGCCGAGGAAGCTGACCGCCACCCAGCCGAGCCCGGCCGCGATCACGAGCCGGCCTGCGACGCCGAGGAGCGGCCAGAACATGTGCCCCGCCCCCTGGCCCGCGAAGGACAGCACGAAGCCCAGGCCGAAGAGCCCATAGGCCGGCGCCACGATGCCAAGATAGAGCGCCGCCGGCGCCAGCACCTCCGGATCCTGGGTGAAGAGGTGCGTCCAGAGCTCGGGCCGGAAGGCCACCACGAGGCCCACCACGCCGGTGAAGGCGGCCCCCACGAGCGCGCCCGTCCAGGCCGCCTCGCGCGCGCGGGCGCGCCGGCCGGCGCCGATATTCACGCCCACCATGGTCAGCACAGCCGAGGACAGGCCGAAGAGCACCGGGATCAGCAGGTAGTCGAGCCGCGAGGCGACGCCGTAGCCCGCCAACGCCTGCGTGCCGAAGAGGCCCATCGCCCCCGTCACGAGGATCACGGTCAGGTTGGTCAGCACGGTGCTGACGGCCGTCGGCAGGCCCACCTTCAGGATATCGGCGAAGAGCCGCCATTCCAGCCGCGCCCAGCGCAGCGTCAGGCTGCCGCGGCGCGAGGACATGTACCAGAGCAGCGCGAGCGCGGCGCCGCCGAAGTACAGCGCGAAGGCGAGGCCCGCGCCGGCGATGCCCAGATGCGGAATGGGGCCGAAGCCGAAGATCAGCGCCGGGGAGGCCGGGATCATCACCAGTGCGCCGAACAGCGTGACCAGCGCCGGCACCTTCACATTGCCCGCGCCGCGCAGCGCGGCGGCGAGCAGGTTCACGATCCAGATCGCGATGGAACCCGCGAAGATCCAGTTCGAATAGACCAGCGCGGCCTCCAGTGCCTCGCCGCGTCCGCCGAGCAGGTGGTAGAGCCAGGGGCCGCCCTGGATGGTCGCCCAGGTGAAGAGCCCGCCGACGATGATGGCCAGCACGATGGCATGCAGCACCAGCGCATCCGCATCGCGCTGCCGGCCCGCCCCGACGGCGCGCGCGACGGAGGAGGCCACGCCGCTGCCGAGCCCGCCGCCCGACATCATCATCATGAGCATGTAGACCGGGAAGACGAGCGTCACGCCCGCCAGCGCATCCGTGCCGAGTAGGCCGACATAATACCCCTCCGCCACGTTCACCGCCGTCTGCGCGATGAGCACGGAGACGGTCGGCAGCGCGAGGCGCAGCAGGGTCGCGAGGATGGGGCCGTCCAGCAGGGCGGCGCGCGCCCGGGCCTTCTGGTCCAGCGGTGGCCGCCCTACCGCCGGGGTGACGGAGGCGGGGGTGACGGAGAGGGCGGCCTCGCTCATGGCGTCAGGCCGCGGCGCGGTAGATGGGCGCACCGGCGGGGGCGCCCGTATGGCCACCATCCACCACGATCTCGGCCGCCGTCACGTGGCGCGCATCCTCGGAGGCGAGGTAGAGCACGGCCTTCGCGATATCCTCCGCCGCGCCCATCTTGCCGAGCGGGATGGCGCGGGAGATCTGCGCATCCACCGCGTCCATGGCCGCCTCGGTCGGCGCGGCGTAGGACCAGATCGGCGTGCGCGTGCCGCCCGGCACCACCAGGTTCACCCGGATGCCGCGCGGCGCCAGCTCGGCGGCCAGCACGCGGGACATGGCGCGCAGCCCGGCCTTGGCCGCCGCATAGGCCGACCAGCCGGGCACGCCCAGCACCGCGTGGACTGATCCGTTGAGGATCACGGAAGCGCCCTGGCCCAGATGCGGCAGCGCGGCCTGCACGGTCAGGAAGCTGCCGTCCAGGTTGTTGCGCACCATGTGCGAGAAGGCCTCGGCACCGGTCTCGCCGAGCGGGGTGGCGCCGCCGATGCCCGCATTGGCGAAGACGATGTCGAGCTTGCCGAAGCGCGCGATGCCAGCGGCGACGGCGGCCTCCAGCGCGGCGGCGTCGGTACTGTCGGCCTGCACGGCCAGGGCCTGTTCGCCGAGCTCGCGCTGGGCGGCCTCGAGCGCCTTGGGGTTGCGCCCGGTGATGACGACCTGCGCGCCCTCGCTCACGAAAAGGCGCGCGGTGGCGAGGCCGATGCCGCTGCTGCCGCCCGTGATGAAGGCCGTCCTGGTTGCGAGGCGCATGGAGATGGTCCTTTGTCCGCCGAAGCCCTGGCGCTTGAAGTGCCGGGGCTGGTTATTAGATTACGACCGTAATTAGAGCTGACGATCGTAATTCAATGGGCGTCGCACCAGATAAACGCTCAGCTAAACGCGATGTCATGCGAGGGGCGCGATGCGGTACGGCAAGGGTCACAAGGACGGGACGCGGCAGCACATCGTCGAGGTGGCGGCCAGGAAGTTCCGGGAGGAGGGCGTGGCCTCGGCGGGCATCGCCGGCCTCATGGCCGAGGCGGGGCTGACCAACGGCGCCTTCTACAACCATTTCGACTCGAAGGATCACCTGGTCCGCGAGGCGCTGGAACACGCGCTTGGCCAGACGGCCCGGCGCTACGAGGAGGCGCCCTTCACGGCCGAGGAGTGGATCCGCGGCTATCTCAGCCCCACCCATCGGGACAGCCCGGGCCAGGGCTGCGCGGTCGCAGCGCTGGTGGGCGAGCTCGCCCGTCAACCGGAAGCGACGCGTGCGGGCCTGACGGCCTCGCTGGGCCGTACCGTCGAGCGCATCACCGCGGGAATGGGCGGGGAAGGGACGCCGGAGGAGCGCGAGCGGCGCGCCCTGGCGATCTTCGGGCTCATGGCGGGCACGCTGCAGCTCGCGCGGGCGGTGACGGACCGCGAGCTCTCGGACCGCATCCTGGCCGGCGGGCTGGAGACGGCGCTGGGCCTGATGGGGAAGCCAGCGGGCTGAGGATGGCGGGGGGCGGCCTTAGCTGAGCCCGACCTCCTCCTGCCGGCGCTTGTCGATCTCCTCGCCGTAGCGGCGCAGCACATGGGCCGCGGTCAGCGAGCCGATGACCTTGCGGCTCTCGGCGCCGTCCAGCACCGCCAGAGCCTCGACCTCCACGCTGTCGAAGACCGCCATGGCCTCCTTCGCGTTCATCGCCGGCAGCAGCGCCACGTCCTCCAGCTTCACCAGGGGCGTGATGGTCTCGGCGGTGGCCTCGATCGCATGCGCCTCCACCACCATCACCACGCCGGCGTAGCGCCCGGCCTCGTCCAGCGCGATCACGCGCTCCGTCGAGCCCAGCGGGAAGTCGCGCCGGAAGGAGGCGAGGCTGGTGTCGGAGCGCACCGTCCGCACGTCCCGCCGCATCAGCTTGCCGACGGTCAGGTCACGCAGCCAGCCCACGTCATGCGCCGAGCGGATCGTCTCGCCGCGCAGGTGGAAGCGCCAGGTGGCGAAGGAGTAGCCGAAGGTGCGCCGCGTCACGAGGCCGGAAACCGCGACCGCCGTCAGCACCGCGCCCGCCACGGCGAAGTTGCCGGTGCTCTCGAGCGCGAGGAAGGTCATGGCCAGCGGCGCGCCGATGACCGCCGTGCCAAAGGCGCTCATCCCCACCACGGCCAGGAAGAGCGGGTCCACCGTGTGCAGGCCCACCAGCGGCAGCAGCGCCACGAAGACCTTGCCCAGCAGCGCGCCCATCAGCAGCGAGGCAAAGAACAGGCCGCCGCGGAAGCCCGCGCCCAGCGAGAGCGCGGAGGCTGCCGCCTTCACCACCAGCAGCACCACCACGGCCTTCAGCGACGTTTCGGTGCTGAAGGCGAAATGCAGCGCGCCATGCCCGGCCGAGAGCGCGCCCGGCGTGATCAGCGCCAGCGCGCCCACGCCCAACCCGCCGATGGCCGGCCGCAGCGGCACCCAGGGCACGCGCTTGAACAGGTTCTCCAGCCGGCTCACGCCCACCATCAGCGCGATGGCCGCGAAGGCGCAGAGCGCGCCCAGCGCCAGCGCCAGCAGGTAGCCGTCCCAGGCGGGCGAGGGCACGCCGCCCGGCTGTACCAGATAGGTCTGCCCACTCAGCAGCCGCGTCGTCAGGATGGACATGACGGCCGAGGCCACCACCGGCGCCAGCGAGGCGATGGCATAGGTGCCGATCACCAGCTCGAAGGCGTAGAAGGCGCCGGTCAGCGGCGCGTCGAAGGCGGCGGCGATGGCGCCGGCCGCGCCGCAGCCCACCAGCACGCGCAGATCGCCGCGCCGCAGCCCGAGCTTGCGCCCCAGCCGCGAGGCGACGCCCCCGCCCACCTGCGTATAGCCCGCCTCCAGCCCCACCGAAGCGCCGAAGCCGTTGGAGATGATGTTCTGCACGGCCACCACGGCGCCGTCCCAGAGGGACATGCGGCCGCCGTGCAGCGCATTGGCCTCGATGGGGTCCACCGGTTGGCGCGGCCGCCAGCGCGCGATGCCGATGTTCACGAGGCCCAGCACCGCGCCGCCGATCGTGGGGATGAAGAGGAGCTGCCACCACTCCACCCCATGCGCGAGGCTCACGCCATGCGCCACGCCCTCGCCGAAGAGCAGGATGTGCAGCCCGCGCGCCGCCGCGCTCATCGCGGTGGCGAGCAGCCCGGCGGCGATGCCGGTCAGCACGGCGAGGAAGACCAGCCCCGTCTCGCCGCCGCGGAGCCAGGCGCGGAACGCGGCGATCCGATCCGAGGGCGGCGCGGCCGCCTCGGCGAGGAGATTCGGATCGAGCGGCTGGCCGGCAGCCGAAGGCGGTGGCGTCACGGGCAGGAAACCAGTCTGGTCAGGCCATCCTAGAACCCGCAATCGGGCAATTCGGCGGCACCTCCGCGCCGGGCCGCGGTGTTTTCAGCGGCTGCCGATCTCGCCGATGTCGAAGGGCGTCGTCTGGTAGAGCTGGTTGATCCAGTTGCCGAAGAGCAGGTGCGCGTGGCTCCGCCAGTGGTTCAGCGGCGGCCGCCGGGGATCGTCGTCGGGGAAGTAGTTGTGCGGCGGCGCGATCGGCTTTCCGGCGGAGACGTCGCGGAAATACTCCTCGCTGAGCGAGCTCGAGTCGTATTCGATGTGGTTGAACATGTGCAGCGCGCGATGCGCCGGATCCTCCAGCAGGCAGAGGCCGGCCTGGTCGGATTCCATCAGCACGCGCAGGCCGCCGCCTGCCGGGATGTCCTGTCGCCGCACTTCGGTCCAGCGCGAGACGGGGATGGCGAAGTCGTCCGAGAAGCCGCGCAGATAGGGCGAGGCCGGCGCCAGGTTCCGGTGCTGGTGCACGCCGAAGGCCTTCTCCGCCAGGGCGTATTTGGGCATGCCGTGGAAGTGGTGGACGGCCGCCTGCGCGCCCCAGCAGACGTTGAAGAGCCCGTGCACATGGGTCTGCGTCCAGTCGAAGATGCGGCGCAGCTCGTCCCAGTAGGTCACCTGCTCGAAGGGCAGCGTCTCGACCGGCGCCCCGGTGACGATGAAGCCGTCGAAGCGCTCGGCGCGGATGTCCTCCCAGTCGCGGTAGAAGGAGAGGATGTGCTCGCCCGGCGTGTTGCGCGCGACGTGGTTGGTGATCTTCACGAGCGTGAGCTCGACCTGCAGCGGCGTGGCGCCGAGTAGCCGGGCGAACTGCGTCTCGGTCCTGATCTTGTCCGGCATCAGGTTGAGCAAGGCGATCCGCAGGGGCCGGATGTCCTGGCGCCGCGCCTCGGCCTCGCCCATGAGCATGACGCCCTCGGCCTCGAGCGTCGCGCGGGCGGGAAGGTCGTTCGGGATTCTTATCGGCATCGACAGGATGCCTTCGGCCGGTCGGCCGGAAACCATGAAGCCATGCGAGCCCTCCGTGTCACGGGAGAGGAGCTGACGCTGTGGCTGGGACCCGTTTGGTTGCCGGTTCGGCCACATCCTCCCTTGCGGGAGCGCCACCTTGCCCGGGAGGCAGGTTGGCGTTGGGCGTCGGCCCAACTCCTGATGTGGCGCCATCCGTAATCGGCGCCGCGGCGCTTGGCAACAGGTGTCGCGGCTCAGGCCTGCAGGGTGACCAGCTGGTCGCGGAAGGTCGCCGCGCAGGCGGGCCAGGAGAAGCGCTCGGCCTGGGCCCGCGCCTGCGGGCGCGGTACCTCCAGGGCGGCCAGGCTGGCCCGCTGCAGGTTCTCGTCCAGCACGCCGCCCGGCCCCACCACGTCGCGCGGGCCCATGACGGGATAGGCCGCGACGGGCGTGCCGCAGGCCATGGCCTCCAGCAGCACGAGGCCGAAGGTGTCGGTACGCGAAGGGAAGACCATCACATCGGCGCCGCGATAGGCCTGGGCCAGCTCCTCGCCATGCCGCCAACCGGCGAAGTGGACCGCCGGATAGCGCGATTGCAGGGCCGCGCGCTGCGGCCCGTCGCCGACGACGACCTTCGTCCCCGGCAGGTCCAGCTCCAGGAAGGCGGCGATGTTCTTCTCGACGGCGACCCGGCCGACATAGAGGAAGATGGGGCCGGGCAGGCCCGCCCAGGCGTCGCGCGCGCCGTCCTGGAAGAGCGCAAGGTCCACGCCGCGCGTCCAGGGCAGCACATGGCGGAAGCCGCGCCGCGCCAGCTCCTCCTGCAGGGTCTGCGTCGCGGCGAAGGTGCCGACGCCGGCATTGTGGAAGCGGCGCAGCAGCGCCCAGGTGAAGCCCGGCGGCAGGCCGGTGCGCGCCGAGATGTATTCGGCGAAGCGGGTGTGGAAGCTGGTGGTGAAGCGCCAGCCGCGCTCATGGCAGATGGCCCGGGTGGCGAGGCCCAGCGGCCCCTCGGTCGCGATGTGCAGCGCGTCGGGGCGCGCCGCGTCGAACATCCGGCGCAGCGCCGCGCGCGGCCGGAAGGCGAGGCGGATGTCGCGATAGCCGGGCAGGGCGAAGCCGCGGAACCGCTCCGGCCCGATGACCTGGACCTCGTCGCCGCAGGCCTCGAGCTCGCTCGCGACGCGCTCGAGCGTGCGCACCACGCCGTTCACCTGCGGCCGCCACGCATCGGAGACGATGGTGAGGTGCATCAGGCGGGCATGACCTCGCGCAGCCGTTGCGGCGCGCGCTGCAGCGCGGCCCAGTCCAGCAGCTCGAAGCGGCCGTCGTCATGCTCGACGAGGGCGGTGCAGCTCTCCACCCAGTCGCCGTCGTTCATGTACATCACGCCGTTCACGACGCGCATCTCGGCATGGTGGATATGGCCGCAGATCACGCCGTCCAGCCCGCGGCGCCGGGCCTCGCCGGCCAGCGCCACCTCGAAGCGATCGATGGCCTTCACGGCCTCCTTCACCTGGCGCTTCAGCCATTGCGACAGCGACCAGTAGGGATAGCCGAACTTCCGGCGCGCCAGGTTGAACCAGCGGTTCAGCACCAGCGCCGTGTCGTAGGCCCAGTCGCCGAGATAGGCGAGGAACTTGGCGTAGCGGATGACGCCGTCGAACTCGTCGCCGTGGATGACCAGGAAGCGGCGGCCGTCGGCACCATGATGCACCGCCTCGCGCATCAGCTTCACGCCCGCGATCTCGAGGCCGAGCCATTCGCGGAACATCTCGTCATGGTTGCCGGGAATGTAGGTGACCTTGGTGCCGCTCTGCGCGAGATCGAGCACGCTGCGGATCACCTGGTCGAATTCGTCGTGCCAGTACCAGGACTTGCGGAGGCGCCAGCCGTCGATCACGTCGCCGACGAGGTAGAGGTGATCGCATTCCACGCGCCCGAGGAAGTCGAGCAGCATGTCGGAGCGTGCGCCGCGCGTGCCGAGATGGATATCGGAGACGAAGACGCTGCGCACCCGCATCCTGCCGCTTTCCGATCCGACGATGTCGCGTGGCGCCATCCCTCAGCTCCATCCGTGAACGCCCCCGGAATGAGGTCTGGAAATGGCCTTTGCACGTGAATCTTCGATGACCTCCGCAGGCGCCGCATGCCTCCTCCGAGGACGCGGCGACGTCATGGAATCATCTCCGGGACGTCATGCTTCCGGTGTAGGAATGGTGGCTTGCGCGCGCCTCTCCGGGACGTCGATCGGCCTCATGCTCGTCATCTTCAATCCCGCGGCCGGATCGCGCCGGCGACGGCGGCTCGCCCGGGCGATGGCGGTGCTGGGCGAGGGCGCGGTGCTGGCGGAGACCGCCGGCCCGGGCGATGCGCGCCGCCTGTCCGAAAGGGCGGCACGCGAGGGGCATGATTGCGTCGTGGCGGCAGGCGGCGACGGCACGATCGCCGAGGTCGCAGCGGGTCTGCAGGGCAGCGGCGCGGCGCTCGGCATCCTGCCCTTCGGCACGGCGAACGTTCTGGCCTTGGAGCTCGGCCTGCCGCTGACCGCAGAGGGCGCGGCCGAGGTGATCAAGGCGGGACGCGAGGCGATGCTGAGGCCGGGGATCGCGTGGCATGCGGGCGGCGAGCGGCTCTTCGTGCAGATGCTGGGCGCGGGTCTCGACGCCGCGGTGGTGCAGGCGGTGCCGCCCGGGCTGAAGCGCGCGCTGGGGAAAGGGGCCTATGTCTGGCAGACGCTGCGCGAGCTGGCACGGCATCGCTTCCCGCCGCTGCGCTTCTCGGCCGATGGCGGCGCCTGGGAGGAGGCCTCGGGCCTCATCGTCACCAAGGGACGGCTCTATGCGGGGCGGCACCTGGTCGCGCCCGGCGCCTCCCCGCTGGAGCCGGGCTTCACACTGGTGGTGCAGCGGCGCGTGGGCATCGGGCGGGCGCTGCTGGCCGGCGCCGCGCTGCCGCTGAACGCGCTGCACCGGCTTCCCTTCATCGAGCTGCGCCGTTGCGCCGCGGTCGAGATCGAGGGGCAGGGCGTGCTGACGCAATGCGACGGCGACCGCGGGCCGGCCCTACCGCTGCGGATCGAGGAAGCGTCGCACCCGCTGCGGGTCCGGCTGGGGTAAGGCAGGCCGCGGGTCTTCCCCGACCGCCGTCGCCGTGGTGCCATGCGGCCGATTCCTGGAGGATTCTCATGACTGTCGGCTTCCGCATCCGCCCCATCAGCAACCGGGTGGATCCCTCGCTCGTCGCCCGCGCCGCCAAGCTTCCCGTCGCGAATATCGGCGACGTGATGAACCGCCTGCAGGCGCTGTCCGGCACCTTCCATTCCTTCGGCGGCAAGAAGCGGCTCTGCGGCCCGGCCTTCACCGTGAAGGCGCGTTCGGGCGACAACCTGATGCTGCACCGGGCGGTGGACATGGCGGAGCCCGGCGACGTCATCATCGCCGACGGCAATGGCGACCTGACGGTCGGGCTGATGGGCGACCTCATGCTCGGCCACGCGACCAAGCGGAAGCTCGGCGGCGTGATCGTGGACGGTGCAGTGCGCGACATCCCGCAGCTGGCGAAGATGGACCTGGGCGTCTGGGCGCGCGGCCATACGCCCGCCGGCCCCTTCAAGGACGGCCCGGGCGAGATCGGCTATGCGGTCTCCTGCGGCGGGCAGGTGGTGATGCCGGGCGACCTCATCTGCTGCGACGAGGACGGCGTGGTGGTCGTGCCGCTGGCCGATGCCGAGCGCGTCATCGCCGATGCCGAGAAGCACCAGGCCAAGGAGATCCAGGCCGAGAAGGAGATCCAGGCCGGCACCTGGCCGCGCGACTGGGTGCTGCAGAGCCTGCGGGAGAAGGGCTGCGAGGGCGCCTGAGGCGCCGGCAGCAAAAAGGCCCCGCGCGAGGTTCGCGCGGGGCCCTTCCGGACCGGGGCGCGGGACAGGCCCGCGCCTCGTTCAGAGTTCGATCTGTCTCAAACCTTGAGGTTGACGGCGGCGGTCTTGCCGCGCTCCTCGGTGAGGTCGAACGTCACCGACTGGCCGTCATTGAGGCCCTGGAGCCCCGCGGCCTGGACGGCGGTGATGTGGACGAACACGTCCTTGCCGCCACCGGCCGGCGTGATGAAGCCGTAACCCTTGGTGGCGTTGAACCATTTGACGGTGCCAGTGGCCATCCGCTTTCTCCTATCAATACGTGCGGAGAGTTCCGACACGAGATGCCTCCTCCGGCCGGACAAACTGTGGCGTCCAGCCCGTCCTATGGAGAGGTATCTGGGGTCGGCACGGCTAGCGAAGGCAGGCTCCAAAAGCGCAGAACGGGAGGAGGAAGTCAAACAACTAAGTGAGGCACCCTCCGAAATCTCCCGGAACCGGTTGAATCGGCTACACAAAAAAAGAAGGCGGCCCATGAGGGCCGCCTTCCTATTCGGTACAGGCTTTGGACCCGGACTTAGAAGTCCATGTCGCCCATGCCGCCCATGCCACCGGGGCCGCCGGCCGGAGCCGCCGACTTGGCCGGCTTCTCGGCGACCATCGCCTCGGTGGTGATGAGCAGCGAGGCGACCGAGGCCGCATCCTGCAGCGCCGTGCGCACGACCTTGGTCGGGTCGATGATGCCGGCGGCCACCAGGTCCTTGTACTCGTCGAGCTGCGCGTCGTAGCCGAACACCCAGTCGTTGCTGCGGAGCACTTCGCCCGCGATCACCGCGCCATCCTTGCCGGCGTTCTGGGCGATCTGCTTGACCGGCGCCTGGATCGCCTTGCGGACGATCTCGATGCCGACCTGCTCGTCGCTGTTCAGGCCCTTGAGCCCGCCCAGGTTGGTCGAGGCGCGCAGAAGCGCCGTGCCACCACCGGGGACGATGCCTTCCTGAACGGCGGCGCGCGTCGCGTGCAGCGCGTCGTCCACGCGGTCCTTGCGCTCCTTCACCTCGACCTCGGTGCTGCCACCGACGCGGATGACGGCCACGCCACCGGCGAGCTTCGCCAGGCGCTCCTGCAGCTTCTCACGGTCGTAGTCCGAGGAGGTCTCCTCGATCTGCGCCTTGATCTGCTCGCAACGGCCCTCGATCTCGCTCTTCTCGCCAGCGCCGTCGACGATCGTGGTGTTCTCCTTCTCGATGCGGATGGTCTTGGCCTTGCCAAGCATCTGCAGCGTGACGGTCTCGAGCTTGATGCCGAGGTCCTCGGAGATCAGCTGGCCACCGGTCAGGATCGCGATGTCCTCGAGCATCGCCTTGCGGCGATCGCCGAAGCCCGGAGCCTTCACGGCCGCGATCTTCAGGCCGCCACGCAGCTTGTTGACCACGAGCGTCGCCAGGGCCTCGCCCTCCACGTCCTCGGCGATGATGACGAGCGGACGGCCGCTCTGCACCACGGCCTCGAGCAGCGGCAGCATCGGCTGGAGCTGGGAGAGCTTCTTCTCGAAGATCAGGATGTAGGGCTGATCCATCTCCGCGATCATCTTCTCCGCATTCGTGATGAAATACGGGGAGACGTAGCCACGGTCGAACTGCATGCCCTCGACGACGTCGAGCTCGGTCTGGATGGACTTGGCTTCCTCGACGGTGATGACACCCTCGTTGCCGACCCGCTCCATCGCGGAGGCGATCATCTCGCCGATCTCGGTCTCGCCATTGGCCGACAGCGTGCCAACCTGCGCAACCTCGGCAGAGGTCGTGATCTTCTTGGTCTTCGCCTCGAGCTCCGCGACGACCACGGCCACGGCCTTGTCGATGCCGCGCTTGAGGTCCATCGGGTTCATGCCGGCGGCCACAGCCTTGGCGCCCTCGCGGACGATGGCCTGGGCCAGAACCGTCGCGGTGGTCGTGCCGTCACCGGCCGTGTCGTTGGTCTTCGAGGCCACTTCGCGCACCATCTGGGCGCCCATGTTCTCGAACTTGTCGGAGAGCTCGATCTCCTTGGCGACCGTCACGCCGTCCTTCGTGATGCGCGGGGCACCGAAGGACTTGTCGATCACCACGTTGCGGCCCTTGGGACCCAGCGTCACCTTCACGGCGTCGGCCAGGATGTCCACGCCACGAATCATACGTTCACGCGCCGAAGCGCCGAACTTCACGTCCTTAGCAGCCATTGTGTCACCTCAAATATGTTGTGGGAGCGAAGAAGGGGAGCCGCCTGATTAGGCGACGATGCCCATCACGTCCGATTCCTTCATGATCAGCAGCTCTTCGCCGTCGATCTTCACTTCCGTGCCGGACCACTTGCCGAACAGGATGCGGTCGCCCGCCTTGACGTCGAGCGGGCGGACATCGCCCTTCTCGGAGATCGTGCCAGCGCCGACGGCGAGGACTTCGCCTTCCTGCGGCTTTTCCTTGGCGTTGTCGGGGATGATGATGCCGCCCGCCGTCTTCTCTTCGGCCGCGATGCGGCGAACGAGGACGCGGTCGTGCAGGGGACGAAACTTCATGGGGCTCTTTCCTCCTGAATAATCAGGGCTGGGTAGCTCCCTCCGCCGGGTAATGGCACTCGGCGTCGGGGAGTGCCAAAGGGTCTAAGAGGCGCCCCGGTATGAGTCAAGGCAAGAAGCAGCACTCTCGGGGTTAGAGTGCTAATGCGCTGTAATAGAAAGAAATTTATGGAATCGTTCCCGCCTGGCATGCCAGGCTGACATTCCTGTCCGGCCCCTGGGAATCGCCGCAGAGGAGGGGCCGGCCGGACGCGATTGATCAGCGAAGGAGGTCGGAACGCATGTTCGAAGCTCTGGTGCCCGTGGTCCGCCCTTCCGGCTGGCATCCCGACTGGCGGCTGATGACCGCCGAAGTGCTCTACGGCATGCCGGACCACCCCGCCGTCCTTCAGACTTTCATCTGGCAGAAGCACGACCTGGCGCCGGAATTCCCCGAGCTGGCGCGCTTCCTGGACTTCTGGCGCCGGGAGATCGAGGGGCCGCTGCACTCCGTCCGCGTGGCCAGCGAGGCGCTGATCCGGCCGGCTGAGCTGCGCTACTCCAACGGGGTGTTCACGCTGCACTGAGCCGGGAGAGGGGGCTATGGCCCCTTGAAGCTGGCCTCGTCGCCCACCGCCCGGCCGGCCCGGTGCCGCCGCATCAGCCAGACGCCGAGGCCGATGCTGATGGCCAGCAGCAGGCCGGAGAGGACCAGCTGCCAGGCGCCGTCCACCCGCACGCCCTTGCCGAGCAGCGCGAAGACCACCGTCTGTGGCACGTAGCCCAGCAGCGAGGCACTGAGGAAGGCGACGGCCGGGATGCCGGACATCCCAGCCAGCAGGTTCAGCGCCAGGTTGTTCCCCACCGGGAAGAGCCGGAGCGCCAGGGTGGCCCCGAAGGGGTTTTCCCGGAGCAGCGCCACGATCGGTCGCAGCTGCGGCCCGAACCGCCCGGCCAGCCGCCGCTCCGCCCAGGCGCGCCCCACGGCGCTCGCCCAGAAGAAGGCGATGGCGCAGCCGAGGAGCTGCGCCGCCAGCGCGAGGCCGACGCCGACCACCGTGCCGAAGGCATAGCCACCCAGGAAGGCCACGGCCTGCCGGGGAAGGCCGGCCGCCAGGGCAGCCGCGCCGATCAGGAGGAACAGGCTTTCGCCGAGCAGCCCCTGGTCGCGGATATAGAGGTCCACCCAGGCCGTGCCGGGCGCCGCGCCCAGCAGGCGCAGGAGCAGCCCGCCGAGGGCCAGGCCGGCGGCCATGAGCAGGAAGCGGCCGAGGGCGGCCCAGCTCATGGGAGGCCCGTCACGGTTCCTCGACCTCGGGGCGCTTGCCCCGCCGCTGGAGCCAGGCGACCCCGATGAGGTCCAGCAGGCTCACGGCCAGCCGGTCGAGCGTGCCGTAGTTGGAGACGCCGCGCACCCGGGGGCGATGGTTCACGGGCTCGCTCACCACCCGCGCGCCGGCACGCAGCGCCAGGGCCGGGAGGTAGCGATGCATGTGGTCGAAATGCGGGAAGCCCAGGAAAAGGGCGCGGGGGAAGAGCTTCAGCCCGCAGCCGGTATCGGGCGTGGCGTCGCGCAGCAGGCGGGAGCGGACGCCGTTGGCGATCCGCGAGGAGCGCCGCTTCACCCAGGTGTCCTTCCGGCTCACCCGGTGCCCGGCAACCAGGATGTCGCCGCCGCCCTCGCGCTGGGCGCGGTCCAGGAGGTTCGGGATATCGGCCGGGTCGTTCTGGCCGTCACCGTCCAGGGTTGCGATCCAGGTGCCGCGTGCCGCCTTCACGCCGGTAACCACGGCGGCCGACTGCCCGCAGCTCGCCCGGTGCCGGAGCCAGCGCAGCGGCACCTCGGAGGCGGCGACCTCCGCCAGCACACGGGGGGTATCGTCCGTGGAGCCGTCGTCGACATAGACGATCTCGTGCGCGACGCCGGCCAGGGCGGCCTCGATCTCGGCGACGAGCGGGGCGATGTTCGGGGCCTCGTTCCGCACGGGAATGACGACCGAAACGAGCGGTGCGGCGGACATCGGCGCGCGTTACCAGCGCCGCGCCCCGGCCACAAGCCCGGCCCCTCGCCGCAGCCGCGGATTTCCCTTGGGCTGCCAAGCGGAAAGATCGCTATTATACCGAGCAGATGCCGTTAGACGTCCGCCGCCATTCCCCTGCTTCCCCCGCTGTCCGGGCCGAGGAGACCTC
Organism: Roseococcus pinisoli; assembly: GCF_018413645.1. Lineage (GTDB taxonomy): Bacteria > Pseudomonadota > Alphaproteobacteria > Acetobacterales > Acetobacteraceae > Roseococcus > Roseococcus pinisoli. Next base: position 565,117 of record NZ_JAHCDA010000001.1, on the reverse strand, counting down.
CTCACGCGCGGTGGCCTATTGGCTGCTGGCGGTTGCGGCCGCCATCTGGGTGATGATCGCCCTCGGCGGCGCCACGCGCCTGACGGGCTCCGGCCTCTCCATCATGGAATGGGCGCCGGTCGCGGGGATGCTGCCGCCGCTTTCCGAGGCCGAGTGGCAGCGGCTCTTCAACCTGTACCGGACCATCCCGCAATACGAGCTGGTGAATGCCGGCTTCGGGATCGAGGGCTTCAAGCGCATCTTCTGGCTGGAGTGGATCCACCGTTTCTGGGGGCGCCTGCTCGGCTTCGCCTATCTGTTACCCTTCCTGTGGTTCTGGTGGCGCGGGCAGATCCCGCGCGGGCTGATGCCGCGGCTCGGGCTCCTTTTCGTGCTGGGCGGCATGCAGGGGGCGATCGGCTGGTTCATGGTGGCCTCGGGCTTCGAGGCCGACCGCACCACCGTCTCGCCCTACCGGCTCGTGATCCACCTCGGCATGGCCTTCCTGCTCTTCGCCGCCATCGTCTGGACGGCGCTCGACCTGCTGCGCGGCCGGCCGGCCGTCGGCGCCGCGGGGCCCGCCACGGGCAAGGTCCGCCGGCAGGTCCTGGCCGCCTTCTGGCTGGCCGCGCTGACCATGCTGGCGGGCGGCTTCGTCGCCGGCATCCGGGCGGGCTTCACCTACAACACCTTCCCGCTGATGGACGGGCGCCTCGTGCCGGCCGGCTACCTCGACCTCGATCCCCTCTGGCGGAACCTGACGGCCAATATCGCGGCCGTGCAGTTCAACCACCGGCTCGTGGCAACGCTGACGGCGCTGGCGATGGTGGGCGCCACCATCGCCGCCTGGCGCCGCCTGCCGGACGGCTTCGCCCGCCGCGCGGTGTTCGTCATGGCCGGCGCGGTGGCCGCGCAATACGCGCTCGGCATCGCCACGCTGCTGAGCGTGGTCCCGCCGGCGCTCGGCACCGCGCATCAGGCGCTGGCGGTCGGCGTGCTCGCGGCCGGCCTCTGCGCCTGGCACGCGCTGCGTGAACCGGCTCCATGAGTTCCGGCGAGATCGACGCGCCTGAGGCGGAAACGCTGGCGGCGCTGCCGATCGCGCTGATGGCCTTTTCCGGGGAGGGCCGCCTCATTCTCGTGAATGGCGCGATGCTCGACCTGCTGGGCATGCGCACGACGGAGCTGCCCCCCGGCACGGCGGAACAGGCGGTCCTGCGCCTCCTGGCCGTCCAGGGCGTGCTGGGCGAGGGGGATGCCGAGGCGCGGCTGGCTGAGCTCCTGGAGCTGGCGCCGGAGCGCCATCCCCGGCGCCTGCTGCGCGACGCCACGGGGCGCGGGCTGGAGTTGCGCCTGGCGCCCCTGCCGGGCGGCGGCCGGCTTCTCTGCCTCGCCGACGTCTCGGAGCTCGTGGAGGCGGGCGAGGCGGCGGAGGCCCGGATGCGTGCCGTCTCCGAGGTGCTGTCCCGCCTCGGCACCGGCGTCGCGCAGTATGATTCCGAGCGCCACCTGATCCTGAGCAACCCGGCCTATGCCGAGATGGTCGGCCTTCCCCCGGACGCGGTGCGCGAGGGCATGACGGTCACCGAGATCGTCCAGCGCCAGTACGAGGCCGGCGAGTTCGATGCGGAGATGGCGCAGCACAGCTCCGCGCGCCTTTCGGCCTATCCCCAGGCGATCACCGCGCGCTTCGAGCGTTCGAAGCCCGATGGCCGGACGCTGCGCGTCGACAACCAGCCCATGCCCGATGGCGGCTGGCTCGCCGAGCTCACCGACATCAGCGAGAAGCACGATGCGGAGCAGGAGGCCCGGCGCCGCATCGCCCGGCACGACGCGCTGATGCACGCGCTGCCGGTGGGCGTCGCCGTCTACGGGCCCGACCTGCGCTGCACGCTGGTGAATCCGGCCTATAACCGGATCCTGGCGCACAGCCCCATCTCGGTGGGCGACCACCTGCGCGACATCCTGATGCGCCGCGCGCTGGCCGGTTATTTCGGGCGGGGCGTCGACCCCGAGGCGGAAGTGAACCGCCGCCTTCCCCTCGTCGCCGCGCCCTATAGCTTCGAGCAGAGCGCGAGCGGCGTGACCACCGTCAACCGCAGCGTGCCGCTTCCCGGCGGCGGCCACGCCATGGTCGTGACCGACGTCACCGAGCTTCAGCACGCCCAGGCCGAGATCCGCGATCGGATCGAGCTTTTCTCGACCATGATCGAGAGCACGCGGCACGGCATCGTGATGTTCGACGCGCAGGAGCGCGTCATCGCCTCCAACCGCCTCGCGGCCGAGCTGTGCGGCATCCCGGCCGAGAGCTTCCAGCCGGGCACGACGCTGGAGGAACTGCGCCGGCTGCAATTCGCCGCCGGCGGGCATGGTGCCGGCGAAACGGCGGAGGCCTTCCTCGCGGAGCGGCGTCGTGTCGGCCTCTACGGGCCCGACCGTTACCACCGGCGCAACAGCCAGGGCATGACGATCGAGGTCGTGACCGACAAGCTGCCCGGTGGCGGCTTCGTCCGCAGCTATACCGACGTGACCGGGCAGGTCGCGGCGGAGGCCGAGGCGACCCGCCGCGCCGCGACGTTGCAGACCGTGCTCGACAACATGCGCCACGGCGTCATCCTCTACGACGCCGCGGGCCATATGATCACCGCCAATGCGCTCGGCGCCGACATGGCCGGGATTCCGCGCGAGGACATGGTCCCGGGCGTGCATTTCGACGCGCTGCGGAACCTTCAGATCGAGAGCGGGGAATACACCCAGGACGGCGATCCGACGTCCCGCACGCGGCTCGGCAACTACACGCGCCGCCGGCCGGACGGCACGGTGGTCGAGGTCCGTTCGGATCCCACGCCCGAGGGCGGCTGCATCCGCAGCTTCACGGACATCACCGCGCTCACCCGGGCGCAGGAGGAAGCCGCCGCGCATGCCGCCATGGTGCAGGCCATGCTGGACAATATGCGCCACGGCATCGCGCTGTTCGACGCCGAAAGCAGGCTGCTCGCGGCGAATGCGCTCTGCGGCGACCTGATGGGGCTCGGCGCATCGCTCCGCCCGGGGATGCTGGATAGCGAGATCCTTCGTGCCCAGGCGGCCGCGGGCGAGTTCGGTTGTGCCGATGTCGCGGAACGCCTCGTTTCCGAAGCCCTCAACGCCCCTTGGGGCGCGATGCGGCGTCGCCGCCCCGACGGCACCGAGCTGGAGCTGGTGACGAGCCCGGTGCCCGGCGGCGGCTTCGTCCTCACCCTCACCGACATCACCGCGCGCGTCGTCGCCGAGCGCGAGCTGAAACGGCGCGCCGGCGTGCTGACCACGACGCTGAACGCCACCCATCAGGCGATCACGCTCTACGACGCCCAGACGCGCGTCGTCGCCGCCAATGACGTCGCGGCGCGCCTCGCGGGCTTCGCCGACGGCATGTCGATGATCGGCATCAGCCATGCCGAGGTCATCGCGGGGCAACGCAGGGTCGACGGCATCGCCCCCGACGGCGATCCCGAGGGTGCCGCCTTCCTGCGCAGCCTGGATCGCCGCCAGCGGCATCGCTACCAGTGGCGCCGGTCCGACGGCTCGGTGCTGGACATGATCTCCGACCCGGCCAGCGACGGCGGCTACGTCGTCTCCGCCTCGGACGTGACGGAGCTCGTGCTCGCGCGGGAGGAGGCGCAGCGCCGCGCCGGCATCCTGCAGGTGATGCTGGACAACAACCACCAGGGCATCGCGCTCTTCGACCGCGACAAGCGCCTGGTGGCCGCCAATGCGCTTGCCGGCGAGCTGATGGGGGTCGCGGACCGGCTCGTCCCCGGCACGCCGCAGCATGAAATCCTGGAGGCGCAGCTCGCGCGCGGGGTCTTCTCCAGCCCCGGCGAGAATGCCGCCGGCTGGGTCAGCCACTTCAGGAACCTGGACCGCAGCGTGGCGCATCGCACGCAGCGCAACCTGCCGGACGGCCGGCGCCTCGACATCGCCTCCGACCCCACGCCGGATGGCGGCTACGTCGTCTCCATCGCGGACATCACCGCCCTGGTGCGCGCGGAGGCCGAGGCGGAGCAGCGGGCCGGCATCCTCAAGACGATGCTCGAGAACAATACCTCAGGCATCCTGCTCTACAGCGCGGACCGGCGGCTGGTGGCCTATAACGCGCTGGCCTCGGAGTTCAGCGAGATCGACGATCTCGGGATCTGGGTCGGTCGGACCCTGGAAGAGAACCTCGAGGTCCAGGCGCTCTCCGGCAATCTCGGCGAGGGCGAGGCGGGGCGGCGCAACCTCGAGCGGTTGAGCGCGCTGGACCGGAGCATCCCGCACCGGAACCGGCGGCAGGCGAAGGGTGGACGCACGCTCATCGTCAGCTCCGACCCGACGCCCGATGGCGGCTTCGTGGTGTCGCAGACCGACGTCACCGCCGTCGTGCGCGCGGAGGCCGAGGCGGCGCGGCGCGCCGAGATCCTGGGCGTCATGCTCGGCAATATCCGCCATGGCATCGCGCTCTTCGACGCGGGAGGGCGTCTCGTCGCCTCCAACGCCAAGCTCCTTGAGATGCTGGAGCTTCCGGAAGCCCTCCTGCCGATCGGCATGAGCTTCGAGGCGATGATCGGGATGCTCTACGAGCGGGGCGAGTACGGCACGGGCGAGGAGGCGCGCGGGCACGCCGATCTGATCCGCGCGCATCCACGCAGCAAGCCGATCCAGTCCATCCGCACGCGGCCCAACGGCGCGATCATGGAGGTCGTCTCTGATCCGACGCCGGATGGCGGCTGGGTCATCACCTATACCGACGTCACCGAGGACCGCCGCATCCGCTCGGAGCTCGAGGGCGCGCGGGCGGCGTCGGAATCGGCGAACCGCGCCAAGTCGCGCTTCCTCGCCACCATGAGCCATGAGCTGCGCACGCCACTGAACGCGGTGATCGGTTTCTCGGAGGTGCTGAACGGCCGTTCCTCGCCCGAGCAGATCGAGGAATTCTCGGCCGCCATCCAGGAGGCGGGGCGGCACCTTCTCTCGCTGATCGACGACATCCTGGACATTACCCGCGCCGAGAGCGGCAGCCTTCCCGTGGTCGTCGAGACGGTCACGCTGGGCCCTGTCTTCGAAAGCGTCGTGCGGATGATCGGCGCGGCGGCGGCCAGCGGAAAGCTGCTGCTCGCCACCGACCTGCCGGCTGCGCTGCCGCGCCTGCACGCCGATGAGCGCCGGCTGCGCCAGGTGCTGCTGAACCTGCTCAGCAATGCCACGAAGTTCACCCCGGCGGGCGGCGAGATCGCGATGCGCGCCCGCGCCGATACCGCCGGCCTCACCATCGAGGTGGCCGACACGGGGATCGGCATCGCCGCGGCCGATCTGTCGCGGGTGTTCGAGCCCTTCACGCAGATCGACAGCGCCCTGGCGCGGCGCTTCCCGGGCTCCGGCCTCGGCCTGCATCTCTGCCGTGCGCTGACCGAGGCGCAGGGCGGCACCCTGGTGCTGGAGAGCAAGCCCGGCATCGGTACCACCGCGCGCCTCCACTTCCCCGTGGACAAGATCGTCGAGGCGGACCGCCCGGGGCTTGCCCCCGCCGCCCCGTGACCTCCCGCGCGAAGGGTCCTTGCGCGAAGGGCCTGCGCTGAACACCTATGACGGAGGCGCCGCCGCCTCCTGGACGGAAGATCCCATGCCGCTCGATACCCCGCTCGCTGTCACCGACCGCCTCTTCTATGCGGAGCTCGATCCCGAGGCCGCGAAGCGCCGCCTGCGCGACGCCACCCAGGGTGCCGAGGATGGCGAGCTCTTCTTCGAGTATCGCGAGAGCGAGGCCATCAGCCTGGAGGACGGCCGCATCCGTTCCGCCAGCTACGACACCGCGCGCGGCTTCGGCCTGCGCGCCATCCAGGGCGAGGCGGCGGGCTATGCGCATTCCGGCGAGATCACCGACGCGGCGCTGGAGCGCGCTGCCGCCACCGTCGGCGCGGTGAAGCAGGGCCGCAGCGGCACGCTGGATGTCGGGCCGCGGGCGACCAACACGCAGCTCTATGACGCCGCCAATCCGCTGAGCGCCATGGGCTTCGCGGAGAAGACCGCGCTGCTGCTGGAGCTCGATGCCTATGCCCGCGCGCTGGATCCGCGCGTGACGCAGGTGATGGCCTCGCTGACCGGCGAATGGCAGGCGGTGCAGATCGTCCGGCCGGACGGGCTGCGCGTGGCCGATCTGCGGCCGCTGATCCGCTTCAGCGTGAGCCTGGTGGTCGAGCAGGATGGCCGGCGCGAGACCGGCAGCTACGGCACGGGCGGCCGCTTCGCCTATGCGCGCGTGCTGGACGATGGCGGCTGGCAGCGCGGCGTGAAGGAGGCGCTGCGCCAGGCACTCGTGAACCTCGAGGCCGTGCCGACGCCGGCCGGCGAGACCGAGGTGGTGCTCGGCCCGGGCTGGCCCGGCATCCTGCTGCACGAGGCGATCGGCCATGGGCTGGAGGGCGACTTCAACCGCAAGAAGACCTCGGCCTTCGCGGGGCTGCTGGGCCGGCGGATCGCCGCCCCCGGCGTGACCGTGGTGGATGACGGCACCATCGCCGACCGTCGCGGCAGTCTCACCGTGGACGACGAGGGCACGCCCACCGGGCGCACCGTGATGATCGAGGACGGCATCCTGCGCGGCTTCATCCAGGACCGGCAGAACGCGCGGCTGATGGGCGTGATGCCGACCGGCAACGGCCGCCGGCAGAGCTACGCGCACAGCCCGATGCCGCGCATGACCAACACCATCATGCTGGGCGGCGACGCCTCGCCGGAGGAGATCATCGGCAGCGTGAAGAAGGGCATCTACGCCGTGAACTTCGGCGGCGGCCAGGTGGACATCACCTCCGGCAAGTTCGTCTTCTCGATGAGCGAGGCCTATATCATCGAGGACGGCAAGATCGGCGCGCCCGTGAAGGGCGCGACGCTGATCGGCAACGGGCCGGATGCGATGACCAAGGTCTCGATGATCGGCAATGACAGTGCCATGGATCCCGGCATCGGCACCTGCGGCAAGCAGGGGCAGGGCGTGCCGGTGGGCGTCGGTCAGCCCACCCTGAAGATGACCGGGCTGACCGTGGGCGGCACGCGGATCTGAGGGGGCCGCCCCTCAGACCGAGCGCGTGATGCCGCCGTCGACGCGGAGGTTCTGGCCGGTGATGTAGCCGGCGCCTTCCGAGAGCAGGAAGGCGATGGTGGCCGCGATCTCCGCGCTGCGGCCGTAGCGGCCCATGGGGATGCGGCCGCGGAACTCCGCCTTTTCCGGCAGGCTGTCGATGAAGCCCGGCAGGATGTTGTTCATGCGGATGTTCTCGGCCGCGTAGCGGTCCGCGAAGAGCTTCGTGTAGGCCGCGAGCCCGGCGCGGAAGACGCCCGAGGTCGGGAAGACGGGATCCGGCTCGAAGGCCGCGAAGGTCGAGATGTTCACGATCGCGCCGGACTTCTGGGCCTGCATGATGGGCGTGACCAGCCGCGTCGGCCGCACGGCGCCGAGGAAGTAGACGTCGAGGCCGCGGTGCCAGTCTTCGTCGGTCAGGTCCAGCACCGGCGCGCGCGGGCCATGGCCGGCACTGTTCACCAGGGCGTCGATCCGGCCCCAGCGCGCCATGGTCAGATCCACCAGCCGCTTCAGGTCGTCATTGGACTGGTTGGAGCCGGTGACGCCGATCCCGCCCAGCTCGGTCGCCAGCGCCTCGCCCTTGCCGGAGGAGGAGAGGATCGCCACGCGATACCCGTCGGCCGCCAGCTTCCGCGCCGTAGCCGCCCCCATGCCGCTGCCGCCGGCCGTCACGATCGCCACTTTCTCGACCATCCGAAATCCCTCCCTGGTTCGCGCAAACGTCGCAGGGCGACGGGGCCGCAGCAAGGGGCGCGGGGCAGGGTGGGAGGTCTTGCACTTGCATCCTGGGCGCTGCCGTGCGACCGCGCTGCTAGGAAAATGCCTGATCGTTCCGCATGCTGCGCCGGCTGACGCGCCACCCCACCTTCCAGGCCTGCGCCGCGCATCTGCTGGGGCTCTACCTTGCCCTGGTCTATCGGACGACGCGGTGGCGCCTGATCGGCGGCGAGCATATCGATGCCGCCTTCGCCGCGCATGGCACGGTCATCGCCGCCTTCTGGCACGAGAACCTTCCCGTCATGCCCAAGCTCTGGAAGCTCGGCCAGGCGCGCGCGGGGCTCGGCACCGGCCATGTCCTCGTCTCCCGCCACCGCGACGGCCGCTTCATCGGCGCCGTCGTGAACCGCTTCGACCTGACCATGGTCCATGCCTCCTCCTCCAAGGGCGGCGCGGCGGGCATGCTCGCGCTGATGCGCCTGCTGCGCGGCGGCGCCTTCGTCGGCATCACCCCGGACGGGCCGCGCGGCCCGCGCCGTCAGGCCGCTCCCGGCGTGGCCCAGCTGGCGGCGATGAGCGGCAAGCCGGTCCTGCCCGTGGCGGGCCGCAGCTCGCGCGGCATCGCGCTGCGGAGCTGGGACCGCATGGTCATCCCGCTGCCCTTCGCGCGCGGCGTGCTGGTGGTGGGCGCGCCCATCCTGGTCCCAAGGGACGGGGCCGAGGCGGCGCTGCCGCTCGTCTCCGCCGGCATGGACGCCGCCTGCGACGCGGCCGATGCGGCCATCGGGCTGCCGCGCGCATGAGCCGCGCCTGGCGGATCGCCGCGACCCTCGCCGCCCCGGCGCTGCGTTGGAACCTCCGGCGCCGACTGCGCCAGGGCAAGGAGGAAGAGGGCCGCCTGCCGGAGCGCGAGGGCCATGGGGCGGACCGCCCGGCGGGGCCTCTCCTCTGGCTGCATGCGGCCAGCGTGGGCGAGACGCTGGCCATCCTGCCGCTGATCGACGCGCTCCTCGCCCGCGATCCGGCCCTGCATCTGCTCGTCACCACCGGCACCGTCACCTCGGCCGGGCTGCTGCCGCAACGCCTTTCGCCCGCCGCGGCAGCCCGGGTGATCCACCGTTACGTCCCGCTTGACGTTCCGGCCTGGGTGGCCCGCTTCCTGGACGGCTGGCGGCCGGATGCGGCCTGCTTCGTCGAGAGCGAGCTCTGGCCCAACCTGCTGGGCGCCTGCGCGGCACGCGGCATTCCGATGGCATTGCTGAACGCCCGCATCTCAGCGCGCTCCTTCCGCCGCTGGCGCAGCTTCGGAGGCTGGCTGATCCGCCGCCTGCTGAACCGCTTCACGGTGATCGTGCCGCGCTCCCCCGAGGACGCCGAGCGCCTGGAGGCGCTGGGTGCCAGGTGCCTGGCCCCGGCGGGCGACCTCAAGCTCGCGGCAGAGCCGCTGCCGGCCGACCCTGCGAAGCTGCAGGCGTTGAAGGAGGCCATCGGCCCGCGCCCGGTCCTGCTCGCCGCCAGCACGCATCCGGGCGAGGATGAGCTGGTGCTGGCCGCGGCGCGGGAGCTGGCGCCGCGCTTCCCGGAACTGCTGACCATCATCGTGCCGCGCCACCCTGAGCGTGGTGCGGCGATCGCGGCCCTGGCCGAGGCCCCGCGCCGCGCCGAGGGCGCGCTGCCCGGTCCCGGTCCGACCTATGTCGCCGATACGATCGGCGAGCTCGGCCTCTTCTACCGCCTGGCCTCCATCGCCCTGATCGGGGGCAGCCTGGTGCCGCATGGCGGCCAGAATCCGCTGGAGGCGGCGCGGCTGGGCTGCCCGGTGATCTTCGGCCCACATATGGGGAATTTCACGGACGCGACCGCGACCCTCCTGGCCGCGGGCGCGGCCCGCCAGCTGCCCGATGCGGGCGCGCTGGCGGCGGCCGTTGCAGATATGCTAACGCATCCGGAGAGGGGTGCCGGCCTTGCGGAGGCGGCCGCCCGTGTGGTTTCCGCCGCCACTGGCCTTCCGGGCCGGCTGGCGGGGGCGCTCCTGGATCTGCGGCCGGCCAAGGCGGCGGAGAGGGCTTAGAGAGAGGACTGGAGCATCAGCATCAAAGCGCCCGATTTCTGGGGACGCCGGGGGGGAATCATGCCCCTGCTGCTCTCGCCCGTCGCTGCGATCTATGCCGGGGCAACCGCCCGGCGCATGGCCCGGCCCGGCTGGCACGCCCCTATCCCCGTGATCTGTTGCGGCGCGGTGACCGCCGGCGGCGCGGGCAAGACCACCCTGGCCATCGATATCGGCCGTCGCCTGGCGGCGCGCGGGGTGAACAGCCATTTCCTCCTGCGCGGCTATGGCGGCAGCGTGAAGGGCCCCATCCGGGTCGAGCCCGCGAAGCAGGGCAGCGAGGTGGTGGGCGACGAGGCCCTGCTGCTCGCGGCCCTGGCGCCGACCTGGGTGAGCGCCGACCGCGCCGAGGGCGCGCGCCGCGCCGTGGAGGCCGGGGCCGCCGCCATCGTCATGGATGACGGGCTGCAGAACCCCACCCTCGACAAGACGATCTCCCTGCTGACCATCGATGGCAGCTTCGGCTTCGGGAACGGGCGGGTGATTCCGGCGGGGCCTCTGCGGGAGAAGGTGGCCGAGGCCGCCTCACGCTGCGTCGCGGCCGTGCTGATCGGCCAGGACGAGCATGGCGCGCTGGCGATGCTGCCGCCGGGCCTGCCGGTGCTGCGCGCAGTCTCGATCTCGGGGCCGGAAATGGCGGAGCTGGCCGGCAAGAACGTCTTCGCCTTCTGCGGCATCGGCAATCCGCGGAAGTTCTTCGCGACGCTGCGGTTGGGCGGGGCGGTGGTGGCGGGCAGCGAGGCCTTTGCCGATCACTATCCCTTCGATGCCGGGGATATGCGGACGCTGCTGGCCCAGGCGGAATCCCTGGGCGCGATCCCGGTGACGACCCGGAAGGACTGGGTGCGGATTCCGGCGGAATTCCAGAACCAGGTCCGCGTGGTCAGCGTCACGCTGCAATGGGAAGATCCCGCCCAACTCGAGGCCCTGCTGGACCGCGCGATGACGGGGGAGATGGCGGGGGCCTGATCGCTCAGGCCCCCACCGATCCGTCGGATTTCTGGTCGCCGGGGCTCACGGAAAACGCAACAACTCTTTGTTTTCGGGCGTTTTACCCGACCAGATGCTTCCATCTGATCGGGTAATGCCCCTAGCGGACCAGGCGCTGAGCGGCCATCGGCAGGACCACGGTGCGCTCGGTGCAGGCGTTGACCCGCCGCCGCTCCTCGGCGACGCCGCCCTGGTAGACGACGCGGACGTCGTACATGCACTCGCCCGGAGGCAGCTGGAAATCACGGCTGGCGCCCGCCTGGATCACCTCGTTCGAGCCGAGGCGATCATTGCCCCAGCTGTTGTTGGAGGTGGGCGACGCATAGACGTTGTTGATGATGTTCGACGTGCTGTTCTCCAGCCGGAAACCCGGATTGCCGCCGGGGCTTCCACCGGTGCTGGGTGCGCTCTTCTGCGCGAAGGCCGGCGAAGCAGCCATCACGGCCAGGCACACGGCAAACATCGGACGACGGAACATTGAGGTCTCCTCGCGAGGTGTTTGCGCGAGCATATAGATTTCATTCCGGGTGGCAAAGGCAGCCTGCCGGGCATCGCGAGGCGGCATGGCCGCGCCATTTTCGAAACCGCAGGCGGCCGCCGGCGTTCACGCCGACGATCCCATGGCCCGTGAAAACAGAGGGATCATCGGCCGATTTCTTGACAAACCGTCTGGACGGTATAGTTAAATGGCATGGTTGATGCGAACCCTCCCGCTGCCTCCCGACCGCCCGCGACCGATGCCCGCACCCGCATCCTCGATGCCGTCGAAGTCATCGTGCAGGCCAGGGGCGTGGCGGCCCTGACGCTGGACGCCGCCGCCCGCGAGGCGGGGGTCTCGAAGGGCGGGCTGCTCTACCATTTCGGTTCCAAGGAGGCGCTGCTCGTCGGCCTGCTCGCGCGGCTGGCGACCTGCATCGAGACGGAGTTCCACGAGGATCTGGCGCGCCAGCCGCCCGGCCGCGGGCGCACCACCCGCGCCATGCTGGCCCGGACCTTCGATCACCCGGAGACGGTCTCGGAGCTGCATCAGCGCGCCGCCGCGATCTTCCTCGCCGCCTTCCACCACGATCCCGCGCTGCTCGACCCGATCCGCGAGGTCTTCGCCCGCATCCGCGAGAAGCTCAGCGAGGACGGGCTGCGGCCCGGCCATGCCCTGGCCGTCATGGCCGCCTGCGACGGTTTCTTCATGTCGCGCATCTTCGGCATGTACGAGTTGGACGGAGAGGAGCAGCGGGCCTTCCGCACCGCGCTCACCTCGCTCCTGGAGTCGGGCACATGAAGCGCTGGCTGCTGGGCGCCGTGGCGCTTGCCGCCCTGGGCGCGGGCGGATGGTACGCTCTCGCGCCCCGTCACGAGCCGCCCCCGCCGGTGGCGGCCGCGCCGGCGCCTTCCCCGGGGGTTGGTGCGCTGGGGCGCGTCGAGCCCGCTTCGCGCGTGCGCAAGCTCAATCAGCCCGGCGGCATGGCCGTCACCCGGCTGGACCGCCTGCTGGTCCAGGAGGGCGACGAGGTGCAGGCCGGCCAGGTGGTCGCCGAATTCGCGGATGCCGCGCTGAAGGACGCCACCGTCGCGCAGAACCGCGCTTCTCTCGAGGAGCAGCGCACCGCCCTGCGGCGGACCCGCGAGGCCGGGCGCGCCAGCGAGATCGCTGCCCAGCGTGCCCGGATCGCGAGCCTCGCCGCCCAGGAGGAAATCGCGCGCCGCGACGCCCTCCGCACCGACCGGCTGGTTCCCTCGGGCGCCGGCTCCGAGGCGGTGGCCGAGCGCAACCGCTTCGCGGTCACCCGCCTCGCTGCCGACCGGGCGCAGGCCGAGGCCGACCTGGTGACCCTCTCCACCGCGCGCACTGAGGACATCCAGCTTGCCGAGGCACGGGTCGCCGCGGCGGAGGCCGCGCTGGCCAAGGCGGAGGCCGATGCGCGGCTCTCGCGCGTCGAGGCCCCCGTGCCCGGCACCATCCTGCGCATCTTCGCGCGGCCCGGCGACCAGGTGGGCAGCGACGGGCTGATGGAGATGGCCGACCTCACGCGGCTCGACGTGGTGGCGGACGTCTTCGAGACGGATCTCCCCCGCCTGCGCGTGGGCGCGCCCGCCGAGATCGTGGTCCCTGGCGAGAATCGCCGCGTGGCCGCGACCGTGCGCGAGATCGGCTGGCAGGTGCGGCGCACCACCCAGGCCGGCACGGATCCCGTCGCGGCGGTGGATTCCCGCACCGTCGAGGTGCGGCTGACGCTTTCGGACGAAGGGGTCGCGCTGCTGCGCCGGCGGACCAATATGCAGGTGCAGGTCGCCATCCGGGCCAATGACCTGCCGGTGGCCGCGCGATGAACGAGATCGCCAACCCCACGAAGCTGCTGCCCTGGGCGCCCGAGCGCAATGGTGAGGAGGCGCCCGCGGCCGCCGCCAAACCTGCGCCCGCCCTCGCCGACGCACTGCGGCTGCCGCTGCGCCTGGCCTGGCGGCAGCTGCGCGCGGAAAAATCGCGACTTTTCGCCGCGATGGCGGGGGTGATGTTCGCTTCCGTGCTGGTCTTCATGCAGCTGGGCTTCCGCGGCGCGCTCTTCGACAGCGCGACGAACCTGCTCGGCGCCATGCGGGCCGACATCTTCCTCGTCCATCCGATGACGGATGCCAGCTTCCGGCCCGAACCGCTGCCGCGCGTGCGCGCCTACCAGACCCTCGCCGATCCCGATGTCGAGCTCGCCGTGCCGCTCTATCTGGCGCAAAGCACCTGGCGGAATCCGGAGACGGGGCGGCGGCGCGCCGTGCAGCTCATCGGCCTAGACGCCGGCGCCGGCGCGGTGGATTTCCCCGGCCTCGCCGGCATCGTGGAGGCGCTCAAGCGGCCCGATACGCTGGCCTTCGACACGCGCTCCCGTCCGGAATTCGGCCCGATCGGGCGCCTCTTCGCCGAGCGCGGTTCCTTCGACGTGCAGCTGGGCGTGCGGCGGATGGAGCTGGTCGGCCTCGTCGAGATCGGGCCCAGCTTCGGCGCCGACGGCAACGTCGTGATGAGCGAGACGAATTTCCGCCGTGTCGTGGAGCGCGGTGCCTCCAACACGGACCTCGTAGCGATCAAGCTGCGCGCGGGGGCCGACCGCGCCGCGGTGCGCGAGAGGCTGCGCGCCCTGCTGCCCGGCGACGTGCTGGTGCTGAGCCACGAGGAGCTCGTGGCGCATGAGCGTTCCTACTGGGAGAACGGCACGCCGATCGGCTTCATCTTCGTCTTCGGCAGCCTGATGGGCCTCGTGGTCGGGATGGTGATCGTCTACCAGATCCTCTTCTCCGACATTGCGAGCCACATCTCGGAATACGCGACGCTGAAGGCGATGGGCTATTCCAACGGCTATCTGGCGCGGGTGGTGATGGGCTCCGCCCTCATCCTCGCCATCATCGGCTTCGTGCCGGGCCTGGGGCTCTCCTGGCTGCTCTACGACATGGTGGGCAAGGCGACCTTCCTACCGCTGGTCATGTATCCCTCGCGGGCTGCCGTCGTGTTCCTGCTCATCTTCGGCATGTGCGCCATCGCGGGCATGCTGGCGGTCCGCAAGCTGCGCGACGCCAATCCAGCGGACATGTTCTGATGGCCGCGCCTCCCGTCGATCTGAAAAGCATCACCTTCGCTTATGGCGCGGGCGAGCTCCGGCGCGCGGTGCTGCGCGACGTCGACCTCACCATCGCCCCCGGCGAGATCGTGCTACTCACCGGCCCCTCCGGCTCGGGCAAGACGACGCTGCTCACGCTGATCGGCGCGCTGCGCGCGATGCAGGACGGCACGGCCCGCGTGCTGGGGCAGGAGCTTTCGGGCGCCTCCGAGGCGGAGCGCGTGCGGCTGCGCCGGCGCATCGGCTTCATCTTCCAGAACCACAACCTGCTGGGCTTCCTCACGGCGCGGCAGAACGTCGCCATGGCGATGGAGCTCGATGGCGGGCTCAACGAGACGCAGCGGCTGAAGCGCGCCGGCGAGATGCTGGAGGCGGTCGGCCTGGCCGACCATGCGGAGAAGCCGCCCTCGCAGCTTTCCGGCGGGCAGCGGCAGCGCGTCGCGGTGGCGCGGGCGCTGGCCGGCGATCCGGGGCTGATCCTGGCCGACGAGCCGACGGCCGCGCTCGACAAGGTGAGCGGGCAGGAGGTCGTGCATCTGCTGCGCGATCTCGCGAAGGGCAGGGGCGTGCCCATCCTGCTGGTGACGCACGACCCGCGCATCCTGGACATCGCCGACCGCATCGTCGCGATGGAGGATGGGCGGATCGTCAGCGGCGCCCAGGAAGCGACCGTCGGCGGCGAGGCGGCGTAGCGCCGCTGCGGCGGATTACTGATCCACGACGAAGCCGTCGAAATGCGGCCGCATGCTGATCGGCTTCACCACCGGCGGCCGGATCTTCTGCGCATCCGGCAGCAGCGCCATGCCGAGGCCCGGCCGCGAGGGGATGTCCACGAAGCCGTTCATCACCGCCGGTACCTCGTCCACCACGTCGTGGCCGAGATGCTTCATGGTCGAGGTGAAGCGGCCTGATTCGAAGCCCGTGGCGTATTCCTGGATCGCGAAGTTCGGCACCGCCGCCGCGAGCTGCAGGCAGGCCGCGAGCCCGATGGGCGAGAGCGGGTTGTGCGGCACCACCTGCACCTGGTGCGCCTCGGCGATCGCCGCGACCTTCTTGCCGCCGGTGATGCCGCCGCAGAGGCAGAGGTCCACGCGCGCATATTCCACGCCGCCGCGCGCCATCAGGGCCTGGAACTCGTAGATGGTCGAGAAGCGTTCGCCCGTCGCGATGGGCACATGCGTCTTCTCCGCGACACGGGCCATGGCGTCCGGCCCTTCGGGGCGGATCGGGTCCTCGATGAACATCGGGTGGAATTCCTCGATCCCGCGCGAGAAGACGACGGCCTCGGCCACCGTCAGCCGGCGATGCACCTCGATGAGCAGGTCCACGCGGTCGCCCACGACCTCGCGCATGCGGCGCGTGTTGTCGATGGCGTCGCGCATCTTCTTCACGTGGGTCTTGAAGTAGATCTGGTCATGCCCCTCGTCGAGGAAGGGGTTGAGATGGCCGAAGGCGTTGAAGCCGGCCTCCATCTTGCGCTGGCATTCCTCCAGCATCAGCTCGATCGTCTTCTCGTAGATGTGGCCGTAGATGCGCGCCTTCTTGCGCGCCGGCCCGCCGAGCAGCTCGTAGATCGGCACGCCCAGCGCCTGGCCCTTGATGTCCCAGAGCGCGATGTCGATGGCCGAGATCGCCGCGTTGATCGCCAGCCCCTGGAAGTAGCTGAAGCGATGCATGACGTTCCAGTGGTGCTCGATATCCTCGGCGCGCTTGCCGACAAGGTATTCGCCGAAGCGGCTGATCGCGGTCGCCGCCGCCTGGATATGGCCCCAGATCCCGGCCTCGCCGACGCCGGTGATCCCCGCATCCGTCTCGACCTTCACGTACATGAACTGGCCGACGTGCAACGGCTCGACCTTCGTGATCTTCAAGGCGCGTCCTCCTGCTGGGCCCGGTATCCCCAGGCCTCTTGCCCCTATTGCTTGCGCATATCCCCTGGCCTGGCGAGTCCGGGGCGCGGCGATTCCATGCTTGATCCGGCGCCGGGCGCGGGCGCAGCCTTGGTGGGCCCGACGGGCCGGTCCGCGCGCCGGGGCATGGGGAGACCGACGAATGCTGACATCCTGGCTGCGGGCACCGCTCGCGGCGCTCATGCTCGGCCTGGCCGTCTGGGGCCTCGCCCCGGAGGCGGCGGCGCAGACTCGCGCGCCCTCGCCGACGCTGAATGCGATCCGCGCACGAGGGGCGCTGATCTGCGGCGTGAACGCCAACACGCCGGGCTTCACCACTATCGACAGCCGTGGCGCCTATCGCGGCCTGGTGGCCGATCTGTGCCGGGGCCTTGCCGCCGCCATCTTCGGCGACGCGACCAAGGTCCGCTTCGTCCCGCTGTCCTTCGCCACCCGCTTCACCGCGCTGAGCGCCGGGGAGGTGGACCTGCTGTTCCTCACCAGCACCATGACGGTGATGCGCGACACGACGCTCGGTCTGCGCTTCGTCGAGCCCTATTTCTATGACGGGCACGGCTTCATGGCGCGGCGCGATGCCAACCTCGCCAATGTGGACGCCCTGGCTGGCGCCACCATCTGCCTCAACCCCGGCACGACCAATGAGCAGATCACGGCCGAGTATTTCCGCAGCAAGGGCCTGCAATTCACGCCGCTCCTGCTCGAGCAGAACGAGCAGGTGCTGGCCGCGCTCAGCTCGGGCCGCTGCGATGCCTTCGGCTTCGACGCGGCGGGCCTCGCGGCCATGCGCTCGGCCCTGCCTAATCCGAACGACTGGGTCATCCTGCCGGAGCGCTTCAGCAAGGAGCCCTATACCGCCGTGGTGCGGCGCGGCGACGAGAGCTGGTTCGAGATCGCCCGCTGGTTCACCTTCGCGCTGGTCGAGGCGGAGGAGCAGGGCATCACCGCCGCCAATGCGGAGGAGCGGCGCCGCACGTCGCAGGACGCCAATGTGCGCCGCCTGCTCGGCGCGGTGCCGGAAGTCGGGCCGGCGCTGCAGCTCGACCCGGCCTGGGCCTACAACGCGATCCGCGCCATCGGCAATTACGGCGAGCTCTACAATCGCAGCCTCGGCCCCGACACGCCGCTGGCCATGCCGCGTGGCCAGAACGACCTCTGGACGCGCGGCGGCCTGCTCTACGCCCCGCCCTTCCGCTGAAGGACACGTCCCGCGCCGACCCTTCGGCGCGGGACGGACGAATGCCCAATTTTGCGGCGCACCGATACCGCTTCTGAGCAGAAGGCCCAGACCATCGCGCTTTTGGTCTGATGGACGACGCAGGCTTTTGTTGACTTGCGCAGGGCCGGCGAACAACGATCCCGTCATAAAAACAGGGATCGGGGTGAACTTCATGAAGTGGTATGGACGCTTTCGCGCGGCCCTCGCTGCGGCTGCCCTCACGGCATTGGGCACAGCGGCCCAGGCGGGTCCGATCATGGACCAGGTGCGGTCGCGCGGCACACTCATCTGCGGCATCAATACCGGCGTGGCGGGCTTCGCGCTGCCGGATGCCCGCGGCGTCTGGCAGGGGCTGGATGTGGACCTCTGCCGGGGTCTCGCGATCGCCATCTTCAACGATGCCTCGAAGGTGCGCTTCGTTCCGCTCTCCTCCTCCACGCGCTTCACGGCGCTGGGCTCGGGCGAGGTGGACGTGCTCTTCCGCACCAGCACCATGACCATGCTGCGCGACACGACGCTCGGCCTGCGGAGCCTCGTCCCCTACTTCTACGACGGCCATGGCTTCATCGTGCGCAACAGCCTGAACGTGCGCCAGGTGCGCGAGCTGAACGGCGCGACCATCTGCCTGATCCAGGGCACGACCAACGAGCAGGTGACGGCGGATTACTTCCGCAGTGTCAACGTGCCCTTCACCCCCGTCGTCTTCGAGCGGACGGACCAGGCAGCGATCGCGCTGCAGGCCGGCCGTTGCGACGCCTTCGGCACCGATGCCTCGCAGCTGGCCGCCGTGCGCTCGACGATGCAACGCCCGGCGGACTGGACCATCCTGCCGGAGCGCTTCAGCAAGGAGCCCTATGGCGCCTATATCCGCCGCGGCGACGACGAGTGGTTCGACCTGATCCGCTGGTACACCTACGCGCTGATCGAGGCGGAGGAGCTGGGCATCACGGCCGCCAATGCGGAGGAGATGCGCCGCACCAGCAACAACGCCAATGTACGCCGTCTGCTGGGCGCCACGCCGGAGCTGGGGCAGTCGATCAAGCTGGATGCGGCCTGGGCCTACAACGCGATCCGCGCCATCGGCAATTACGGCGAGCTCTACGAGCGCACGATGGGCGAACGCACGCCGGTCGGCCTGCCGCGCGGCCAGAACAACCTCTGGACCAATGGCGGGCTGATGTACGCCCTGCCCATGCGGTGAGGGATCGCGGCCGGTGGCCTGGCCACCGGCCGCCCGTACGGGCGCGGCCACGCCATCGCCTATCGGTAAGTTGACAACCGTCCGACGCTGCGCGGACCATTCGCCCAACAACACTGGGGTCGGGAATCGTAACAATGGCATGGCAAGCAACCCTTCGCGTCGCCCTCGCGGCCGCGATCGTCAGCGTGGTGGGAGGCGCCGCCCAGGCGGGGCCGACCCTCGACCAGATCAGGCAGCGCGGCACGCTCGCCTGCGGCGTCCATACCGGCAATGCCGGCATGTCGCTGCCCGACAGCCGCGGCGTCTATCAGGGCCTCGAGGTAGATCTCTGCCGCGGCCTCGCGGCCGCCATCTTCAACGACGTCAACAAGGTGCGCTTCATCCCGCTGACGGCCTCCACGCGCTTCACGGCGCTGGGCTCGGGTGAGATCGACGTGCTCATCCGCGGCAGCACGCAGACCATGCTGCGCGACACGACCCTCGGTCTGCGCCACGCCGTCACCTACTTCTATGACGGCCACGGCTTCATGGTGCGCAACACCCTGAATGTGCGCCAGGTGCGCGAGCTGAACGGTGCGACCATCTGCCTGATCCAGGGCACGACCAACGAGCAGGTCACGGCGGACTACTTCCGCAGCATCAACGTGCCCTTCACCCCCGTCGTCTTCGAGCGCACGGACCAGGCGGCCGGCGCGCTGCAGGCCGGCCGCTGCGACGCCTTTGGTACCGATGCCTCGCAGCTCGCGGCGACGCGCTCGACGATGCAGACGCCGGGCGACTGGACCATCCTGCCGGAGCGCTTCAGCAAGGAGCCCTACGGCGCCTATATCCGCCGCGGCGACGACGAGTGGTTCGACCTCGTGCGCTGGTACACCTACGCGCTGATCGAGGCGGAGGAGCTGGGCGTCACCTCGCAGAATGCGGAAGAGATGCGTCGCACGAGCACCAACGCCAATGTCCGTCGCCTGCTGGGTGCCACGCCGGAGCTGGGGCAGTCGATCAAGCTGGATCCGGCCTGGGCCTACAACGCGGTGCGCGCGATCGGCAATTACGGCGAGCTCTACGAGCGCACCATGGGAGAACGCACGCCGGTCGGCCTGGCGCGCGCGCAGAACAACCTCTGGACCAATGGCGGGCTGATGTACGCCCTGCCCATGCGGTAGTCTCCGAGCCGCACGGATACGCGTCAGAAGGGCCTCCGGCAGCGTGCTGCCGGAGGCCTTTTCATGCGGGTGAGGATCAGAAGAGCAGGCCCTTCTTGAGCAGCCCGTGCACGCCCTTCTCGCCGTTCACCGTCTGCGTCACGTGGAAGTCCACGGCGAGCGAGCAGAACTGATAGGCATCCGCCGCGCTGAGATTGCTGCGGCTGGTGATGAAGGCGATCATCTGCCGCAGCGCCTTCTTCATCGCCTCGTCGAGATCCTCGTGCATGCCCATGGTGATGAAATGCGTCCGGCTCTCGGCGCGCGGATAGGCGAGCTGCGTGCCCTTCTCCAGCGTCAGGCGGAAATGGCCCGTCAGGCACATCTCGAGCGCGTTGATGCAGACCTCGCCGTCGCCCTGCACGCCATGCCCGTCGCCGGCCGAGAAGTTGGCGCCCGGCACATGCACCGGCAGGAAGAGCGTCGCGCCCTCGCCGATTTCCTTGTTGTCGAGGTTGCCGCCATGCGCGCGCGGCTCCTTGGTCGAGATGCCGCCCCAGTCGGCCGGCGGCGCCACGCCCATCACGCCGAAGAAGGGCGCCAGCGGCAGGTCGATGCCGGGGCCGATCGGCACGTGGCCGGTCCGATTCTCGTGATCGACGGGCAGGAACAGGCGGCGGCGATAGGGGAAGTCCTCGGGCAGCGTGCCGCCGAGGGGCGTGAAGCCGCAATAGCCCCAGTCGGCGCCCAGATCGATCTTCTCGATATCCACGCGCAGCGTGTCGCCGGGCATGGCGCCCTTCACGGCGACGGGGCCGGTCAGAATGTGCGGGCCGAGGCGAGGCGGCTTGCTGGCGTGATAGGCGGCGAGCTCGGGGCGGGGCTTCAGGCCATGCTTCGCCGCCTCGGCGAGCACTTCAGGCGGGCCGGAGATGCACTGCATCACCACGAGGTCGCCGCTCTCCACCTCCAGGACGGGGGTGAAGCTGGCGTCGAAGGTGCCCCAATGGATGGTCTCGGGGGTCGCTGCGACGTGATGCGTGGTGGCCATGATTGTCTCCCGACAGGCGGGAGGATGAAGCCGGCGGCACGGCCGCCGGTCAATAGCTTCGGGCGCGGCGGCTACAGCCACCCCTTCCGCTTGAAGTACCAGACCGGCACGACCGCGCTCGCGATCATCAGCGCCAGCGCGATCGGATAGCCGAAGGTGGAGTTCAGCTCCGGCATATGCGCGAAGTTCATGCCGTAGATGCTGGCGATCAGCGTGGGCGGCATCAGCGCGACGCTCACCACGGTGAAGGTCTTGATGATGTTCGTCTGCTCGACGTTGATGATGCCGAGCACGGCGTCCAGCAGGAAGGTCGCCTTGTTGTTCAGGAAGTTCGCGTGCTCGACGAGGGAGCGCACGTCGCGCACCAGCGTCTTGATCGCGCCCTGGTTCTCCTTGCGGATGGCCATGGCCTTCTCGGCGCCCACGAAGGTGAGGATGCGGTTGAGGCCGAGCAGCGTCTCCGAGGCGCGCGTCGTCACTTCGCCGACCTGGCCGAGCGTGAGCAGGGCTTCCTTCAGGTCGCGCTCGCCCAGCGTCACCTCGCCCGGCTTGCCGCGGCGGAAGGCGCCCTGGCTCGCCCGGTCCATATCGGCGCCGATGCGCTCGAGGATATCGGCGAGCCGGTCCACGATCTGCTCGAAGAGGTGCAGCATCACCGCGTCGCCGCCCGTCAGCAGCCCGGGCGACTTGGCGCAGCGCGCGGCGAAGACCGGGAAGGCCTTGGGCGTCGCGTAGCGCACCGTCACCAGGGAATTGCCGGTCAGCACGAAGGAGATCGGCGTGGAGCTGAACTCGCCCGTCTCGACGCCGTAGAGGAAGTTGGCGGTGAGGACGAGGGTGTCGCCCTCGCGATAGAGGCGCGAGGAGCTCTCGATCTCCTGCATCTCCTCGCGGGTCGGGATCTCGACGTGCAGAGCGTCCTGCACGGCCGCTTCCTCGTCGCGCGACGGCTGCATGAGATCGACCCAGACGGCCTTGCGCAATGCTTCCGGCTCGCGCACGCCCTCCCGCATCGCGAGATGGCCGTTCTCGACGGTGTAGGTCGTCAGCATGTGCGGCTGTACTCCGCGGAGGGCGGGGGTTTCGGGTTTTGTCGGCGTCAGGCGCCTATCACGCGGACAGGCGTGTTGTCACATCCAGGAAATCGGCGGCCTCGGGATGTCGGCCCGACGGCTTGGTCCCGTCCTCGGGGCGGACGAGCTGGCAGGTCGCGAGGCCGGCCTGCCGGGCGGCGTCCAGCTCCTCGGCGATGTCCGAGAGGAAGAGGATCCTCGCCGGATCGGCGCCCCAGGCCCGGGCGATGTTCGCGTAGCTCGCCGCCTCGCGCTTCATGCCCATGCGGGTGTCGAAGAAGCCCTCGAAGAGGGGCTCCAGGTCGCCCGCCTCGGAATGGCGCACCAGCAGGCGCTGCGCCTCCTCGCTGCCCGAGGAGTAGATCGCGAGGTGAAGGCCGCGTTCCTTCCAGTCGCGCAGGGCGCCGGGCACGTCCGGCCAGAGATGGCCCTTCAGCTCGCCGGCCTTGTAGCCCTCGCGCCAGATCAGGCCCTGCAGCGCCTTCAGCGGGGTGACCTTGGCGTCCGCCGCCATCCAGGCGCGCAGCTGCGCGAGCTTGTCCTCGCCCGGCACCTCGGCCAGCACCGCGGCCACTTCCGCCTCCTCCCCATGCCGCGCCAGGAACCCCTCGAGCGCGGAGGCCGCGTAGGGGAAGAGGCTGCGATGGACGAAGGCGATGGCGGTGGTGGTCCCCTCGATGTCCGTCAGGACATGCGTGATCCCGCCCGCCGCACCCAGGCCAGGCGTGCGATTCGCGTCCCCGGCGATGCCGGCCTGCGAGGACCGCACGCTATCCGACCACGACAGGGAATTTCTCGGCCATGTCGGTGCCGGTGTAGTGCGGCGTCCAGCCCGTGGTGTCGGTGAAGACGCGCAGGGCGGTCACATGCGGGTGCTCGCCGCTGTCGAACCAATGCTTCGTATTGGCCGGGACGGAGATCAGGTCGCCCCGCGTGCAATGCGCGTCATAGACCTTGCCGTCGACATGCATCACGAAGTTGCCCGCGCCTTCATGGAAGAAGCGGACCTCGTCCTCGGTATGGATGTGCTCCGACAGAAACTTCTGGCGGATGGCGTCCTTCTGCGGGCTGTCCGCCGTCAGGCGGATGACGTCCGCCGTGCCGGCCTTGGCTTCCTTGAGGAAGGCGTCGAGCTGCGGGCGATAGGCGGCGAGCACGACCTCGGCCTCCGCACCGGCGGGGAGGTCGGCGGCGGGCCAGCGCTCGAAGCGCACGCCGATCGGCTTCAGCGCCGCGGCGATCTCCGTCGGCTCCTCGGTCCGGAGGAGTTCCTTCTGCGTGGCGGCATCCCAGATGGTCAGGCGGCTCATGGGCGCAGTCTCCGTGTCTCCAGCTCGCAGGCGAGCATGAATTCCAACGCTTCCAGGCGCATGATCGCGCCGGGCATGTCGTCGGCCCAGACATATAGTCCATGGCCGCGGATGAGGTAGCCCGGAGGCGCATCGGGCGCGGCATCCCAGGCTTGCGTCACGCGCGTCTGAAGCCGGCGGATATCCTGGTCATTGTCGAAAATCGGCAGCTGGATCGCCGCCTCATGGGTCGGAAGGCCGGGAAATGCCTTCAATAATTCATATCCGGCGAGGGAAATCGAATTCCCCGCCAGGCGTGACAGGACCGTCGCCGGCACGGAATGCCCATGCAGGGCGGCGCCGGCCTTCGGAAAGCGGCGATAGATCCCGCAGTGGAGGCCCGTCTCGGCGGAAGGGCGCAGGCTGCCGTCTTCCGGCCGCCCGTCGAGGTCCACGGCCATCACCCCGTCCTCGGGGATGAAGCCTTTGTGAAAGCCGGAGCGGGTAATGGCGACGCGGTCACCCGGAAGGCGCACGGAGATGTTCCCCGCCGTGGCCGGGACCCAGCCGAGCGAGTCCATGCGCCGCCCAGCGGCGCGGATCGCTTCGATCGCGGTGTGGGGAATATCAGACATGTAAACGGCCGCCGGGCGCGAACCGGCGGCCCCGAACTCAGGCCGCGGGGCGGCCAGTGGTCGTCGTGGAAGCGGTCGGGTGCGCGGTCGTCGCGGCCGGACCGGGCAGGGTGCCGGCGGGCGGCGCGCTTTCGGCCGTCATGGAGGCGTCACCCTCCTTCTCGTCTTCCTTGATGTTCGCCTTGAAGGATTTGATGCCCTTGGCGACGTCGCCCATGAGGCCGCTGATCTTACCGCTCCCGAAGAGCAGCAGAACGACCGCCAGGACGATCAACCAATGCCAGATGCTGAAGGAACCCATTGTCGCGCCTCGATCCGTGGAGCCTTTGAATGGCGGAAACCCTAAAGCAAGTCATCGGCAAACCCAAGCCGCCTCGCTTTTCGGTCGGTTGCAGAAATGATCCACGCCCTGGAGCCGGATATTCCCGCATCGCGCCCCACCCGGGTGAGGATGGCGCCACGCCCCACATGGGGAGCGACGAGGGGGATCGCAATGCCGCGGCCCGCGATCCCCTGAACTCCTGTCAGCGGCAGACGCGCTGCGTCACGCGGCGGGTCCGCAGGCGGCCATGGCGGTCGCGGTAGCGGACGTTGCGGGTCTCATTCCAGCAGCGCGGGCCGCGGCGGCGCGGGCCCCGGTAATGCTGGGCGAGCACGATGCCGTCTTCCACCGAATCAACCCCTGCCTCGCCGACCGCGGGGAGGGCCTCCACCTCCGAGCCGCCCACGGGGGAGCGGGAAATCCCGGAGGTATCGCCCAGGATGGCGGCCTTGGCGGTCCCCGCGAGGCCGAGGGTGGCGGTGACGGCGCCGGCCAGGCCCATGAACATCAATCGACGGCGATCCATTCGGCTCATCCTTCTGAAAACCATGAGGGCAGACAATCGGGGGAATCGGGCGGGAGGAGGTCCGATCCGTGGCAGCTTCGCCTTGAGTGCAACGCTAGGCAACGAACGTTGCGGAATGATCGGGGTTTCCCTCTTGCCGGGGAGAAGGCGGAGGCAGGCGCAGCCCTGCAACCAGAGCGGCCACTTGGCGTTCAGCGCTCATCCTTCACCGTTACGGAAGCCGCGAATGAACCGATCCCTCCTCATGATCCCCGTGCTTGCGCTGGGCCTCGGCCTTGCGGCCTGCGACAAGCCCGGTCCGGCGCAGCAGGCGGGCCAGCAGCTCGACCGCGCGGGCGAGCGCATCCGCGATGCCGTCGACCCGCCGCGCGGGCCGGTCGAGCGTGCCGGACGCGCGGTGGACCGCGCGCTGGATTGAGGTGATGCAGGGCCACCCCGGCTGTCGGGGTGGTCTTGCCTTCCGGGCAATGAGTTGATAATTATTCTCAACTGAACATTGCGGGTGGTTCACCCGCCCGCGATCCGCATTGCGGCTGCGACAAAAATCCCACGATGCCGAAGGGATGACGGTTTTCTCGACAATCGAGAATGATTCCTAATTGCAGATTGCGGAAAGTAACCGTAATCCGCCCCCCGACCGTTCATTTACCAAGGGGGAAACCTTGCCCTACGCCCGACGCCGCCGGCTCCGCGCCGGCGGACCGCTGCTCTTTTCGGCCGCCGCGCTGCTTTCGCTCCCGGCTCTTGCCCAGGCCCCGGCCGCCGATACCGGTATCGCCCTGCCCGAGGTGAACGTTTCCGCCGGATTGCCGCGGGCCCATGCGCCGGTCCACGGTTTCGTCGCCGAGACCGCCGCGACCGCGACCAAGACCAACACCCCCATCATCGAGACGCCGCAGTCCATCTCGGTCATCACCCGTGACCAGATCGAGGCGCAGGCGTCGCAGAACCTGAACGCCGCCCTGCGCTTCACGCCCGGCGTGGCGGTTGAGACCCGCGGCGTCGTCAGCCGGCTCGACCAGTTCTCGGTGCGCGGCTTCTCCGCCCCGCAGTTCCTGGACGGCATGCGCACTTTCGGCGGCCGCGACGCCAATCCGAGCGTGGATCCCTATCGCCTCGAACGGATCGACGTGCTGCGCGGCCCGGCCTCGGTGATGTTCGGCCAGGCGGGCCCCGGCGGCCTCGTGAACCTGGTCAGCAAGCGTCCGACCGACATCGCCTCTCGCGAGGTCATGCTCCAGGGCGGCACCTTCGGCACCTTCCGGGCCGGCGCCGACTTCAGCGGCGCCCTGAACGAGAGCCGCACGGTCCTCGGCCGCATCATTGGCTCCTATTCGCGCTCGGACACGCAGATCGACGGCCCGCGGGAGGAGCGCTACCTCATCGCGCCCTCGATCACCTTCCGGCCGACCACGGACACGACGATCACCTTCCTGGGCCTGTACCAGCGTGATCCCTGGGGCGGCACCTACGGCGCCGTGCCCGCGACCGGCTCCGTCCTGCCGAACCGCAACGGCCGCATCCCCACCAACTTCTGGGACGGCGACAGCTTCGACCGGCTGGACCGCACGCAGTACCAGATCGGCTACCTGGCCGAGCACCGGCTGAACAACGCCATCACCCTGCGCCAGAACTTCCGCTACTCCCGGTCTGAGGGCACCTACTCCACTCTCTACGGCAACTCGCCGGCCAATCTGATGCCGGATCAGCGGACGCTGACGCGTTCCATCGGCCGTACCCGCGCGACCTTCGACTCGGTCACGCTGGACAACCAGATCGAGGGTCGCTTCACCACCGGCCCGGTGCGGCACACGCTGCTCGGCGGTGTCGACTTCTACAATGTCGACAGCGACACCTACGCCAGCCCCTTCGTCACTGCCGGCGTACCCACGCAGGATATCTTCCGCCCGGTCTTCAACCGCTCGATGCCGGCGATCGACTACTCGACGCGCACGCGCCAGAACCAGAATGCGGTGGGCCTCTACGCGCAGGATCAGATCCGCGTCGGACCCTTCGCCATCCAGCTGGGCGGGCGCTACGACTGGTACAATTCGGACAGCCGCGTGGCGACGCTCGCCACGGGCCGCGAGACCCGCAACCAGCTCGAGACCGGGGCCTTCACCGGCCGCGCGGGCATCGTCTACCTGACCGAATTCGGCCTCGCGCCCTACTACTCCTACACGGAGAGCTTCGAGCCCCAGAGCGGCACCTTCTCGCCCGCGCGCGGGGGCGGGCCCTTCGATCCCACGACGGGTCAGCAGCATGAGCTTGGCGTGCGCTACCAGCCGCCCGGCACGAATGCGATGATCAGCGCGGCGCTCTTCGACATCCGGCGCCAGAACGTGACGACGACCGATCCGAATGACAGCCGCTATTCGGTGCAGACCGGCGAGGTCCGCACCCGCGGCCTGGAGCTGGAAGCCCGGGCGAGCCTGGCCCTCGGCCTCGATGTCATCGCGTCCTACACCTACATGGACGCCGAGGTCACCAACAGCAACAGCAACGTCTCGGTCAACCGCGGGATCATCGGCAACCCGACCTCCACGCGGGCCGAGCGTGGCCGGACGCCGGTCGCGGTGCCGCGCCACATGGGCTCCGTCTGGGGCAACTACACCTTCCAGGAAGGATCGCCGGTGGCGGGCCTCGGGATCGGCGCGGGCGTCCGCTACATCGGCGCGACCTGGGGCGACACGGCGAACACGCTGCGCGTGCCCGACTACACGCTGGTGGACCTCATGGCGCGCTACGACCTGGGCCGCCTGAGCCCGAACCTCCAGGGTGCGACGCTGCAGGTGAACATCAACAACCTGCTGGACAAGGAATACGTGTCCTCGTGCAACAGCTACGCTTGGTGCTGGTACGGCTTCCGCCGCTCGGTCATCGCGACGCTGCGGCACCGGTTCTGAGCCCGGCGACCCTGGCCGTGATCGGCTCTGCCTGATCACGGCGCTCTCCCCGAGCGATCGGGAACCCGGCCATGGGCATGCCCTGCCCATGGCCCCCGGCGGGCCTCAGCTTTCGGGGCGGATGCCCAGCCGCTGCACCACCGGCCCCCAATGGGCGACCTCCTCCCTGATCAGCGTGGCCAATGCCTCGGGCGGCGTGCCCAGCGGCTCGAAGCCTGCGGCCTCCAGCGTGCGGCCCGTCTCCGGATTGGCGAGGGCGCGGCCCGCTTCCCCGGCGATCCGCGCCACGCGCTCCGCCGGCGTGCCGGGAGGGGCGAAAAGGCCGATCCAGGCATAGACGCCGCCAGCCGGCTCCCCCTGTTCGACCAGCGTCGGGACGTCCGGCAGCTGCGGCATGCGCGCGGCGCCGGAGACGCCGATCGCCCGCGCCTGTCCCTCCCGCACCTGGGCCAGCACGGAGCCGGCGGCGGCCGCCATCAGCTCGATCCGGCCGGCGACGATTTCCGTCACGCTCTGCGGCACGGAGCGATAGGGGACATGCGTCATCTCCAGCCCGTGGCGGGAGGCCATCTCTGCCACCAGCAGGTGCCCGGTGCTGCCGGCGCCGACCGAGCCGTAGTTCAGCTTCCCCGGATTGGCGCGGGCATAGGCGATCAGCTCTGCCACATTGTGGACGGGCACACCCGGATTGACCGCCAGCACGAAAGGCATGCGCGCCAGCAGCGAGACCGGGACGAGGTCCGTGACCGGGTCGTAGCCCAGCTGCGGATTGAGGATCTTCGCGATGGAGCCGGGGCCGCCGATGGTCACGCCGAGCGTGTGGCCGTCCGTCGCCTTGGCGGTGGCGTCCGCCCCGATGGTGCCGCCGCCGCCGGCGCGGTTGTCGATGACGAAGGGCTGGCCGAAGACGCGGCCGAAGTGGTTGCCCACGGCCCGCGCGGCGATGTCGGGCGTGGAGCCGCCGGGAAAGCTCACGATCACGCGCACCGGGCGGTCGGGCCAGGCGTGCTGCGCCGAGACGGGCGCGGCCGCGAGGGCGGGGAGCGCGAGCATGGCCCGGCGCGTGGCTTTCATGGGGATCCTCCGGATTTCGTCGGCGGATAGTAGGCCCTATCGGCCGGCCAGATCGAGGCGGGGCGTGATGAAGCCATGGGCGGCGAAGACGGTGTTCCCGTAGTCGCCGATGCGGGGGTACCAGACGCGCACCGCCGTCCAGTCGTTGCGGGCCGAGACGTCGAGCACCGGTTGGTCGCGCGCTACGCGGCCGCGGCCGGAGCCGCTCGCCCAATTGGCGTGGTCCACGCGGATCTCGCGGCTGGAGACGACGCGGCTCACGACGGCGACATGGCCCGAGGGCAGGCGCGAGGTGCGGGCCAGGACGATCACGTTGCCCGGGGCAGGGCGGGCGCCGCGGAGGTAGCGGCCCTCGGCGGCGGCCCACCATTGCCAGGCGTCGCCGCGCAGGCTGATGCCCGAGCGCGAGCGGGCATAGGGCACGCAGGACAGGTCGACATCGGGCGCGGGATCCGGAACCCCCGCGATGGTGGGCGCGCGCCGGCGCGGACTGCCGCAGCCCGCGAGCGTCGACAGCACGCCCAGAAGGAGCACGTCCCGTCGCGACGGGAAGCACACGATGGCCACTGGTGAGAAACCCCCAAGCGCTTCCCCCGAAGCGCGGCCGCCAGACTACAACCGGCGGCGCGGACAAATCCAGATGATCCACGGCTGGGCTATCGCCCGGCCGTGACCGCTAGGGTCCGAAATCTAGGCTGAGCGGCCCCATCCCAGGCCCCACCCATTGCTCGGCGAAGTTCACCTGACCGGTCTCGGGGCTCGCCCAGAAGCGGTTCGTCACCGGCGAAAGCCCGGGGATGCGGCAGCGCTCGACCACCAGGATCAGCCCTTCCTCCGTGAGGTCGCCGCGTAGGCGGCAGTCGAAGGCCAGGCCGAAGCGCATGGTCTCGGGCGCGCGGGAAGCCCCGGCGATGTCCACGAGCCGGCGAGCCTCCGCGCTCCGCTCCAGCAGGGGGCGGGCGTCGTCGAGCGGGTCGGTCCCATCGATTCGGGTGGCCATCACGATCTGCGGCAGGCCGGCGGTGGCGACGACGCGCGGCCCGTCCGTCGCGATCACCACGCCGCCCGGCGCGCGCCACAGGCGGCGGTCGCCCTGCTGTTGGAGGAGCGTGGCGCTGGCCGACCTTCGCCCGAGCGCGAGGCGCAGCTGCGGGCGGTCGCTGTCCTCCCCGCTTTCTGCCTCGGCGATGGCGAGGCGGTCGGTTTCCTGCCCCGTGCCGAGGCCGAGCAGCCGCCCGGTCTCCGAGAGCGGCGAATCATGGCCGCAGCCGGCCAGCAGAAGCAGCAGGATCAGGGGCGCGCGCATGGCCGAAAGGTTAGGGAGCGAAATGGCATGTAACGAGAGGAGTCTTGCCCCGCGCGGCCAAAACGCTCACAGACGGCGGCCATGTCCTCGCTCGCCCAAGCCCGACGCATCGTCGTCAAGATCGGTTCCGCTTTGCTCGTCGAGAAGGCCGAGCCGCGTGTGGCCTGGCTGGATTCCGTGGCGGCGGACATCGCGGCGCTGCGGGCGCGGGGCGTGGAGGTCGTGGTCGTCTCCTCCGGCGCCGTGGCGCTGGCCCGCGGCACGCTCGGCCTGACGCGCAAGGTGCTGCGCCTCGAGGAAAAGCAGGCGGCCGCCGCCGTCGGACAGATCCGCCTGGCCGGCGCCTGGGAGCAGGCGCTCTCCGCCCATGGGCTGCGGTCCGCGCAACTGCTGCTCACGCTGGAGGACAGCGAGGACCGCCGCCGCTATCTCAATGCCCGCGCCACGCTGGCGACGCTGGCCGAACTGGGCTGCGTGCCGGTGATCAACGAGAACGACACCGTGGCCACGGCGGAGATCCGCTTCGGCGACAATGACCGCCTGGCCGCCCGCGTGGCCGAGATGATCTCGGCCGACGCGCTGGTCCTGCTCTCCGACATCGACGGCCTCTACACGGCCGATCCCCGCAAGGACCCCACGGCGGCGCACCTGCCGGTGGTCGATCGGCTGACGGACGAGATCATGGCCATGGGGGGCGATCCCCCGCCCGGCTATTCCTCCGGCGGCATGCGCACCAAGCTCATCGCGGCCCGCATCGCGACCGATGCGGGCTGCGCCATGGCGATCGCGCTCGGCCATGCGCCGCATCCGCTCGCGCGGCTGGAGGCCGGCGAGCGTTGCACCTGGTTCCTGGCCTCGCCGGAGGGGCGCAAGGCGCGCAAGCGCTGGATCGGCGGCTCGCTGCAGCCGCATGGCGTGCTCACGGTCGATGCCGGCGCCGCGCGGGCGCTGCTGCGCGGCGGCTCGCTGCTGCCGGCGGGCGTGCGCGGCGTGGCGGGCGATTTCTCGCGCGGCGACGCGATCAGCGTGCGGGACGAGGCGGGGCGCGAGCTGGCGCGCGGCCTTTCCGCCTACGACGCCGCGGATGCCGAGCGCATCGCCGGCCATCGCAGTGCCGAAATCGAGGCGCTTCTGGGCTGGCGCGGGCGCGACGAGCTCATCCATCGAGACGATCTCGTCCTCGCGTCCGATCAGTGAACACCGAAAGGTAGGATATGTTCGACGCATTCCTGATGGGCCTCATCGAGGGCCTCACCGAGTTCCTGCCTGTCTCCTCCACCGGCCATCTCATCCTCCTCGGCAAGCTCCTCGGTTTCGAGGGGCCGCCCGGCAAGGTCTTCGAGATCTCCATCCAGCTCGGCGCCATCCTCGCCGTGGTCGTGGTCTTCTGGCCGAAGCTGGTCGACGTGCTGAAGCACATGTGGCGGCCGCGCACGCCGCAGCGCTACTTCGCCGTGAACATCATCCTCGCCTTCCTGCCGGCGATGGTGATCGGCGCCACGCTCCACGGCACCATCACGGCGCTGCTGTTCAACCCCTACGTGGTCTGCACCGCGCTCATCCTGGGCGGCATCGCCATCATCGCCATCGAGCGCAAGATGCCGAGCCCGACCATCCATTCGGTGCCGGAGATCGGCCCGCTGGCCGCGCTGCTGATCGGCTTCGGCCAGGCGCTGGCCATGATCCCGGGCACCTCGCGCTCGGGCGCCACCATCATCACCGCGCTGCTCTGCGGCGTGGACCGGAAGACGGCGGCGGAGTTCAGCTTCGTGCTCGCCATCCCGACCATGCTGGCGGCCACGGCCTATTCCCTGCTGAAGGCCCGCAACGAGCTGTCGATGGACGGGCTGTCGCTGATCGCGGTGGGCTTCGTGACGGCCTTCGTCGTGGCGCTGGTCACGGTGAAGGCGGTGCTGGCGGTCATCGGGCGGATCGGCTTCACGCCCTTCGGCTGGTACCGCATCGGCCTCGGCGTCGTGATGCTGGCCGTGCTGCTGGCGATGGGCTGAGCGGGGCAACCCCAGCCCCCTTGCGAACGTTCTATGGGCGCCCTTCCCGGGCGGAAGGCGCGCCGCCCCGGCGCGCCGGAAGTCGGCCCATGACCTGCCCCTTGCCCGGTGCGAACCGGGCGAGCGGCAGGCCTTTCGCAAGGAGATACCCCATGCGCAGAACCACCTGGCTCACCGCGGCCCTGGGCGTGACCATGATCGCCACACCCGTCCTTGCCCAGACGCAGCATCACCCTCGCAACGACACGATGCGCGAGATGCAGCGCGAGCGTCAGGACCCCAACATGTCCGCCGTGCCGCGCCAGGATCGTGACAGCACGATCGCTGACGACGTCGATGCGCGGGGCATTCATGACTGGCTGAGGCAGGCCAAGGCCGCGATCGGCCGCGGCCAGATCGGCCAGGCAAATGAATTCCTGGAGCGGGCGGAGACGCGGATGCTGAGCCGCAGCACGGCGCCGGAGCGCGCGGGCCAGCCCATGGCCTCTCCGCGCCTGACCGCCATCTCCAGCGCGCGCGAGGCGCTTCGGAACCGTGACCGCCGCGAGGCGATGCGGCAGATCGACACGGCGCTCGGCGGCGCCTGACGCCTGACATGGATCGGGCCGGGCGGGGTGATCCCCGTCCGGCCCGTTCGTTAAGCCCGCCGGCCGGAGCCGGCGGCGTTATTTAGGCGCTCAGTCGCGCTGGACGCACATGGCGACGCCCATGCCGCCACCGATGCAGAGCGTGGCCAGGCCCTTCTTCGCGTCGCGGCGCTGCATCTCGTAGAGCAGCGTGGTCAGCACGCGCGCGCCGCTCGCGCCGACCGGATGGCCGAGGGCGATGGCGCCGCCATTCACGTTCACCTTGGACGTATCCCAGCCGAGATCCTTGTTCACGGCGCAGGCCTGCGCCGCGAAGGCCTCGTTGGCCTCGATCAGGTCGAGGTCGCCGACGGTCCAGCCCGCCTTCTCCAGCGCCTTGCGGCTCGCGGGGATGGGGCCGGTTCCCATGATCGACGGGTCCACGCCCGCCGTCGCCCAGGAGACGATGCGCGCCAGCGGCTTGATGCCGCGCTTCTTCGCCTCTTCGGCCGACATCACCACCAGCGCGGCCGCGCCGTCATTGATGCCCGAGGCATTGCCGGCCGTGACCGTGCCGTCCTTCGCGAAGGCGGGGCGCAGCTTGGCCAGCACCGCGGCGGTCGTCTCCGGGCGCGGATATTCGTCGGCCTCCACGACCGTGTCGCCCTTGCGGCCCTTCACGGTGACGGGGGCGATCTCGTCCTTGAAGCGGCCGGCCGCCTGGGCCTCGCCGGCCTTGCGCTGCGAGTTGGCGGCGAATTCGTCCTGCTCGAGGCGGGTCAGCTGGTACTTCTGCGCCACGTTCTCGGCCGTGTTGCCCATGTGATAGCCGTGGAACGCGTCCCACAGCCCGTCCTTGAGCATCGTGTCGACGAATTCGAGGCCGCCCATCTTCTGGCCGTTGCGCAGGTTCGCCGCATGCGGCGCCTGGCTCATGCTCTCCTGCCCGCCGGCGACGACGATCTTCGCATCGCCCGACGCGATCTGCTGGGCGGCGAGGGCCACAGCGCGCAGGCCCGAGCCGCAGAGCTGGTTGATGCCGAAGGCGGTCGCCTCGACGGGGATGCCGGCGTTCACGGCGGCCTGGCGGGCCGGGTTCTGGCCCGCGCCGGCGGCGAGGATCTGGCCGAGGATCACCTCGTCCACGTCGGCGGCATCCACGCCCGCGCGGCTCAGCGCCGCCTGGATGGCGATCTTCCCGAGCTCATGCGCGGGGAGGGAGGAAAGGGCGCCGTTGAAGCTGCCGACCGGCGTGCGGGCGGCGGAGGCGATGACGATATCGGTCATGAGATCACTCCCAGGTTTGAGGGCCAGTTTGCCTCCGGGGCCCGGAAGCGTCCAGTTCGGGGAACGGGCTGCCCTGTGCCCTTCGTCGGCGCGACAGATGCGACATCTGCGACGCATGCGACAGTATGGGAGTCCAGGAAATATTTCTTCCTGAATATAGTTTCCGTGCAAATAGGGAGGCGCGGAAAATGGCTTCGATGGTCATTCACGACAGGCGTCTGACGGGTTCGACGCCTGCCTATTACAACTACGTCATGCAGGTGAACGCCAGGACGGACATCCGGCATATCGTCGAGGTGACCGCGCGGCGGGCACGGCAGTCGCACCGGCTCAACCGGCTGCACATCCTGTGCCATGGCTTCGAGAGCAACTGGGATCTCGGTGGGCAGCTGTGCATGCCGGCCGCCCATGGAGGCTTCGGCCTGCAGCTGGGGCGGGAGGGGCTGAACCTCTTCAACTATGGCCTGGTCTCGGCCTGGAAGGGGCTGGTGGATGAGATCGTGGTCTTCGCCTGTGCGCCTGCGGACACCTATCGCGGCAATGCCGGCACCTGGGGGGATGGCAAGCGCTTCTGCGGCTACCTGGCCCTGACGTCGGCTGCCCGGGTGATCGCGGCGCGGGACACGCAGTACTACGTCCACGGCGATGGCCCCCTCGACTTCGAGGATTGGGAGGGGCCGGTCTACGAATTCTCGGAGGCCAGCCCGGAAGGCGCCCTGATCCGCGATCCGTCGCGCTACCGCGTGCAGCGGGACCGGGCCTCGGCGGCCTGAGACATGGGCGGGGGCCGGGGCAGGAAGAATTATTTCCCTCGACCGCTCCCGGCGTCTCGCCTTTGCCGGATGCCAAAGGCAGGCTGCCAAAATCGTGACACCCACCTCCGACCGCCGCCTGATCTGGGGCACCGCCCTGACCCAGTTCATCGGCTGGGGGACGCTGTTCATCCCCTTCAGCCTGGTGCTGCAGCCCATGGAGGCGGATCTCGGCTGGAGCCGGTGGGAGCTCACCGGTGCGCTCACCGTCGGCCTGCTCACCTCGGGCATCCTCGGTATTCCGGTGGGCCGCTGGGTGGACCGGCGCGGCGGGCGCGCGCCCCTGACCTATGGCGCCCTGCTGGGCGCGGCGGCGCTGGCGGCCTGGGCCGCCGTGGACAGCCTCTGGGTGTTCTACCTCATCTGGATCGTGATGGGCTGCGCGCATGCGACGGCGCTCTGGATCCCGGCCATGGCCGTCGTGGTGGCGCTGGCGCGGCAGCCGACCAAGGCCATCGCGGGCATCACCTTCATCACGGGCTTCACGGGCACGGTCTTCATCCCGGTGGTCGCGGCGCTGGTCGAAGGGCTGGGCTGGCGCGGGGCGCTGCTGGCTCTGGCCGCGCTGCAGCTGCTGCCCGCGGTCATCGCCTGGGCGCAGTTCCGCGGCGTGCCGCCGCCCACGCCGCCGACGGCCATCGCGAAGGGCGACGCGCTGCGCCTGGCGATGCGGCGCCCGGCCTTCTGGGGCCTCGCGCTCTGCTTCGCCGCACATGTCTTCATCGGCGTCGGCCTGGGCAGCCACCTGGTGCCCCTGCTGCGCGAGCACGGCCTGCCGGAGACGAGCGTGCTGCTGATCGTCGCGCTGCATGGGCCCACGCAGGTCGCGGCGCGGGCCATGCTCTACTTCGCGGGCAACCGGGCCTCGATGCGGCTGGTGGGGATGTTCTCGGCGCCGCTGCTGGTCGTGGCGCTGCTCTGGCTGGCGGTGGCGCCGCCCACCTTCGTCTGGCTGCTACCCTTCGTGGCCTGCTGGGCGGTGGCGGACGGGCTGATGACCATCGTGCGCGCGGCCGGCACCGCCGAGATCCTGGGCCGCGACGGCTACGGTGCGATCACCGGCGCGTTGACGCTGATCGGCGTTCTGCCGCGCACCGCGGCGCCCTTCGTCCTCGCCCTCGCCTGGGAGGCGGCCGGCGGCTACGGCCCGGTGCCCTGGCTGCTGGCGGCGGTGGCGGCGCTCGGCGCCGCGGCCTTCGTGCTGGCGGCGCGCGACAGGGGCCCGGCGCCGGCCTGACAGGGAGCCGCCCCCGTGGCGGCAGCCTCCTTCGTGAGACGTGACGACATGCGGTGGACGATCCTTCTCGCGGCGCTGCTCCTGGCCTTGCCGGCGGCCGCGCAACACCGCCCGGCCACCGTGACGCTGGAGGGCCGCCTCCAGGCCGGCGCCGAGGAACGGGCGGCGCGCTTCGAGTTCCAGTGCTCCGCCAACGGCCCGAACGCCACCGGCGTGCTGAGCGTCGAGCTCCATGTTCCACACTTCGCCGAGCTCGAGCGGGTCTTCGACTTCGACCCGTTCGAGGGGCCGGATGCCAGGGCGGGGGCGCGCAGCCGGCTCGAGGTCGGCCAGGTCTCCGCGCAGTTCGAGGTCGCGGGCTGGATCGGCGTGACGGAGGACAGGCCCTTCGCCTTCGGCCTGGGGGTTCCGCGGCGGCGCGACGCGAGGCGGCTCGGCGAGCTGTCACGCGTGCTGCGCCCGCTCACCGCCGGTCCCGCGACCCTGACCTGGACGCAGCGGCCGGCCGGGCAGGGCACGACGCCGCTGGTCGCGCGGCTCGAGGTGGGCGCCGCCGACGCCGCGCGGCTGCGAACGCTGCTGGCGCCCTGCCTGGTCCCCTGACCGAGAAAGCAGTCGTCGCCGCAAGCATTTGAACTTATATGAATATCACTGAATTGCTTGGAGGAGCGCCGGATGGAATTCGTGCTACTGGCCGTCGTCATCGTCGCCGTCATCGCCATTTTCCAGGGCGTGCGGACGGTGCCCCAGGGCCATATCTGGACCGTGGAGCGCTTCGGCCGCTTCACGCGGACGCTGGAGCCGGGGCTGAACCTGATCATCCCGGTCATCGACCGCGTCGGCCGTCGCATCAGCATCCAGGAGATCGTGCTCGATATCCCCGAGCAGGCGGTCATCACCAAGGACAACGCGGCCGTGCTGGTGGACGGCATCGTCTATTACCGCGTGATGGACGTGGTGAAGGCGGCCTATCAGGTGGCCAATCTCGGCGCGGCGCTCGAGGCGCTGGCCATGACCAACCTGCGCAGCGTCATCGGCTCCATGACCTTCGACGAGACTCTGAGCAAGCGCGAGGAGATCTCGCACCAGCTGATGGCCGTGCTGGACGCGGCGACGGATCCCTGGGGCGTGAAGGTCACGCGCGTGGAACTGCGCAAGGTCGAGCCGCCGCAGAACCTCATCGAGGCCATGAACATGCAGATGACCGCCGAGCGCCGCCGCCGCGCCGTGGTCATGGAGGCCGACGGCAAGCGCGAGGCGCAGGTGCTCGAGGCGCGCGGCCGCATGGAGGCGGCCGAGATGGACGCCCAGGCACGTGAGCGCCTCGCCCGGGCGGAGGCCCTGGCCGTCGAGGTCGTGGCCAAGGCCGCCGAAGGTGCGGGCGGCGCCGCGCTCGGCTACTTCGTCGCCGACAAGTACATGGCCGCGCTGAAGGGCCTCGCCTCCAGTCCGAACACCAAGACCATGATCGTGCCCATCGAGGCGGCGGGCATGGCGGGCGCGATCGGCCAGGTGATGGCGACCCTCTCGGTCGTGGGCGCGCCCGGCGCCGCGCCGCCGGCCGTGCCCGGATCGGTGCCGACCGTCGGGCCCTTCGGCCCTCGATGAACGGGCTGAGCTGGGTCGTCCTGGCCCTCATCGCCCTGGCGCTGCTGGGGCTCGAGATGCTGGTGCCCTTCACCGTCTTCCTCTGGATGGGGGTGGGGGCGGCGCTGGCGGCGGTGGCCTCCTATCTCGGCTACGGCTGGGGCGCGCAGGTGCTGATGTTCCTGGTCGGCGCCTCGGGCAGCCTCGCGACCTGGTACCTGCATCGCGGGCGTCGGCGCGAGCGCGGCGACGTCTCCCGGCCGGACCGCGTGCTGCAGGGCCTGCGCGGCACCGCCGTGGGCGACATCGCGCCGGTTGGCCGGGTAAGGGTGGCCGATGGCAGCTGGGCGGCCCGCAGCCGCGCCGCCACCGCCATCCGGGACGGCGAGGCGATCATTGTCATCGGTCATGACGGGGCCACCTTGATCGTGGACCGGCCGGAGCCGGCCCGCACCGAAGGAGCATCGTGATGGATATCAAGCGGGCGGGCTCGCAGCCCTCCGGCAAGGGGCCGGCGGACTGGTTCACCGGCACCGTCCGGCTCGATCCGCTGTTCAGCCCGCCCGAGCCCGCCAGGGTCGCGGGCACGCTGGTGACCTTCGAGCCGGGCGCGCGCACGGCCTGGCACACCCATCCGCTGGGCCAGACGATCGTCATCACGGCGGGCTACGGCTGGGCGCAGCGCGAGGGCGGGCCGGTGGAGGAGATCCGGCCGGGCGACGTCGTCTGGTTTCCGCCCGGCGAGAAGCATTGGCACGGCGCCACGGCGACCACGGCCATGAGCCACATCGCCATCCAGGAGAAGCTCGACGGCAGGAACGTCGACTGGATGGAGCACGTCACGGACGCGCAGTACCTGGCACGCTGAAACGGCGGCGCTGCGGGAGGATCCGCGGCGCCGCCGGTCATTCCGGCGTCAGGCCGCCTCGACCTCCGCCGGCAGCGCGGGATAGTCGTTGTAGCCGCGCTCATCGGCGCCATAGATCGTCTCGGCGACGAGGGCGTTCAGCGGTGCCTCCCGGCGGAAGCGCTCCACGAGGTCCGGATTGGCCATGTAGAGCCGCCCGAAGGAGGCCGCATCCGCCTCGCCCCGCTCGATCGCGGCCTCGGCCGTCTCGCGCGTCAGTCCTTCGTTGATGATGTAGGCGCCACGGAACTTCTTCCGCACGATCGGGCCGATCGCCTCGTCGCCGCGATCCAGGGCCTCGCGCCCGAAGATGAAGGCGATCTTCCGCGCGTCGAGCTGCTCGGCCACGTAGCCGAAGAGCGCGCGGGGGTCGCTGTCCTTCATCGAATGCGAGCTGGACATCAGGTTCAGGTGCACGCCCACCCGGTCCGCCGGCCAGACCTCGAGGATCGCGTCGACGGCCTCCAGCAGGAAGCGCGCACGGTTCTCGATGGAGCCGCCGTAGCGGTCGGTGCGCTTGTTCGAGCCGTCATGCAGGAACTGGTCGAAGAGGTAGCCATTGGCGCCATGCAGCTCCACGCCGTCGAAGCCGGCGCGCTTGGCGTTCTCGGCGCCCTTGCGGACATCGGCGAGGATGCCGGGGATCTCGCCGGTCTCCAGCGCGCGCGGCACCGGGAAGGGGCGCTTGGGCCGCAGCACGCTGACATCGCCCTCGGCCGCGATGGCGCTGGGCGCAACGGGCGGTTGCCCGTCCAGCAGGCTCGGATCCGAGATGCGGCCGACATGCCAGAGCTGCGAGACGATGCGCCCGCCCGCGGCATGCACGGCGGCGGTCACTTCGGTCCAGCCCTGCACCTGCTTCTCGGACCAGATGCCCGGGGTGTTGGGATAGCCGACGCCCTGGGGGCTGACGGAGGTGGCTTCAGTGAGGATCAGCCCGGCGCCGGCGCGCTGGGCGTAGTGCGCGGCCTGCAGGGGGCCGGCGCTGCGCTCGTCGAAGGCGCGCATGCGGGTCAGCGGCGCCATGACGATGCGGTTCGGCAGGTCGAGCGCGCCGATCCGGACGGGATCGAGAAGTGTCGGCATCGGAAGGTCTCCGGGGCGCCGCGTAAGGCGGGGCCAGGGGGTGGGCAGGGGGTGGGATGGGCGTAGGCAAGGAGGATCAGGCGGGGGAACCAGGCGGGCCCTGGGGCTGGCGCGCATGCTTGCGGCCCCAGACCATGAAGGCCTCCAGGACGGGCTCGAAGTCCCGGCCGGCGGCGGTCAGCAGGTATTCGTGGCGCAGCGGCTTCTCGGAATAGGGGCGCCGCTCCAGCAGCCCCTCCTCGACGAGGCGGTTGAGGCGGCGGGTCAGCGTGTTGGAGCCGATGCCGCTGCTCTTCTGGAACTCGTCGAAGCGCGTCATCCCGCGATAGGCGTCGCGCAGGATGAGGATGCTCCACCACTCGCCCACGATCTCGAGGCTGCGGGCGATGGGGCAGGGCATGGCGCTGAAGCACTTGCGGTGCATCAGGGCGCCCGAAAAGGAAAAGTGGCTTCCATGGTGGAAGCAGATAGGAAGCGCGATCCCGGCGACAAGAGCCCTTCCTGACTTGGGAAGGATCAGGCGGGCCGCCGGGCCCGCCTGATGCCGCCCGGCGTCAGGCCGCGGGGTCGACCCCGCTCGCCAGATAGGCGGCCTTCGCGATCTCGCCATGCAGCCCGGCGAGGAAGGCCTCCGCCGCCGCGCGCTGCGTCGACGACGTCATCACCGCGGCCGAGAAGGACGAGACCTGCTGCAGCTCCTCCGGATATCGGCCGACCACCTCGATGCCGTCGACGACCAGCAGCTCGCTCACCTGCTGCACGGCGAGATCCGCCTCGCCCGTCACCAGCTTCTCGGCCGTGAAGCCGGCGGGGATCACGGTCGCGCAGCGGCGTACCTCGTCGGCGATGCCGAGGCGCTCGATGATCGATTCGAAGTGGATGCCGCTGGCGCCGGCGCGCGAATAGGCGACGGAGCGCGCGCCCAGCAGGGCGGCGCGGAACTCCTCCACGGTGCCGACGGGCGGATGCGCCGCGCCGCGTGGCACGGCCACGCCGAGGCGGGAATGCGCCACCTCCACCCGCGTCGCCGGATCGACCTTGCCCTGCGCGACGAGCTTGTCCATCGCGTCCCGGATCAGGACGAGCACGTCGGCCTGCTCGCCCTCCGCGACCTGGGACATGATCAGCGTCGTCGGCACCCAGGCGACGTCGATCCTGTTGCCGGTCCGCGTCTCGTAATCGGCGATGATGCCGCCCTCGAAGGCGCCGCGCACGGCCAGGCCGGACAGGATCCGAAGCGTCGCGCCGGATGCGGGTGTGGTCATGGTGTCGTTCCTCCGAGGGGATGGTGCGGCGTGATCCGCCTATCTGCCGACCATCACGCGCGCCGCGCCGCCGTCAAGCGGCTAGGCGCCGAAAGATGCCGGCCTGCTTCCGGGCGCGCGGCATCGGCGGCATAAGGGAAGGGACGCCCGCGCGTCCCATCGAAACGTCCTTCCAAGCAAGGTTTTCCCATGCCCCGCATCGTGCTCCTTCACGCGACGCCCGTCGCCATGCAGCCGATCCAGACCGCCTTCGCCGAGCGCTGGCCCGAGGCGGAGATCGTCAACCTGCTGGATGACGGCCTGTCGATCGACCGCGCGCGGGAGAGCGAGCTGACCGAGGCGATGATCGAGCGTTTCGTCGCCTTCGGAACCTACGGCTACCGCATGGGGGCGGACGGCATCCTGGTCACCTGCTCGGCCTTCGGACCCGCCATCGACCGCCTGATCGAGGCGCTGCCCATCCCCGTGCTGAAGCCGAACGAGGCCATGTTCCAGGCGGCGATCGCCCAGGGCGGGCGCGTCGGCATGCTGGCGACCTTCGGGCCCTCCGTCGGCACGATGACGGAGGAGTTCGACGACTTCGTCGCGCGCAGCGGCCGGCCGGCGAGCCTGAACACCGTGCTGGTGGCCGACGCGATCGACCTGCTGAAGGGGGGAGACGCGGAATCCCACAACCGCCTCGTCGCCGCGCGCGCGCCGGAGCTCGGGGATCACGACGCCATCATGCTCGCGCATTTCTCGACCTCCCGCGCGGCGGAGGCCGTTCGCGCCGTCGTCGGCGTGCCGGTGCTGACGGCGCCGCATGCGGCCGTGGACCGCATGCGGGAGATGATCGGCGCGCGCGCCGGCGCCTGACCCGTCGTCAGGCGAGGGCCGCGCCGCGGGCGATCAGAGGCGCGGCGCCACGCCGTCGACGCCCGTCGCGAATTCCAGCTGCGCGAGGGCGGTGAGATAGGCCGAGCGCGCGTTGTTGGCCGCCACGCGCGTCTCGTTCAGGGTGCGCAGCGCATCCAGCACGTCGAGCAGATTGCGTCCGCCCGCGAGATAGGCCTGCTCGGAGCTGCGATAGGCCTGCTCGGCCCGGGTCAGCGCGCCGCCGGTGTAGAGGCGCAGCAGCGCCCGCGCCTGCTCGTAGGCGGACCAGGCGGTGGCGAAGTCGGCACGTGCCTGCAGCAGCGCGTTGCGCGCCTGCGCCTCGCTCGCCGACTGCTCGCCCTGCGCCACGCCGATATTGCCGCGCGTGATCCGGCTGGTGAACAGCGGCACCGAGAGGTTCATCGTGAACTGGTGGTTCGCGATCAGCGGCTGCGTGGCCTCGGGCAGGTCCTGCGAGAGGCGCGTGCGCGTCCAGCCGCCATTGACCGTCACGTCGCGCCAGCGCTGGGATTCCGCCAGCGTGGTATTGGCCCCGGCGGCCGAGGCCTGGCGCGAGGCGACCACGACGTCCGGCCGGCTCTGCACGGCATCGCCCAGGGTCCCGCGCGAGACGCCGATATCGGGCATCGTGTCGAAGCGCCCGCGCACGTCGATGGCCATCGCCGGCAGCGGCACACGCGTCGCATCGCGGGAGGGCGCCGCGGCGGGGACCGGCGCGGCGGCATCCAGCGCGAGGCCTACGGCGACCTGCGCGACGGCGGCGACATAGGCCTGGGCCGCGGAGGTCACCTCGGCCTCGAAGGGCAGGCGGCTGGCCTGGAAGCGCAGCAGGTCGCCCTCGGGCAGGGCGCCGTCACGCACCTGACGCCGCAGCAGGTTTTCGGTGCGGTCGAGGCTGCCGCGATTGGCGATCGCCACCTCGAGGTTGGCGCGGGCGGCGAGCGCGGCGATGAAGTTCTGGCGCAGGTTGAAGATCTGGTTGCGCAGCGCGTCCAGGACCTGCGCCTCGGCGACGGCAATGTTCTCGGTGGCGTAACGCGTGCGCAGCTCACGCTTGCCGCCGAGCTCGATGACGGCGGTGAGGCCGACATTCACGTTGTTGTTCGGGCCGTGGAAGCGCGACCCGCGCAGGCCCGCATACCGCGTCTCGTTGAACTCGCCGATCATATTGCCGACGCTGAGTTCCATCGGCGGGATGGAGGAGGCGACGAGACGCTGGGCGCGGGCGACGTCGATGCCGCGCTGGGCGGCGATGACGGTGAGGTTGCGCTCGATCAGCAGGCGCTCGGCCTCGCCGAGGGTCAGCACACGCGCCTGTCCAGGGAGCGGCAGGGGCTGCATGCCCGCCGAGGCAATGCGCGGCGTGGTCTGCGCCTGCGAGATGCCGGGCAGGGCACCGACCCCGAGAAGCGACGCCGCGACGAGGACGCGAAGCGACATCAGCGCTTCCTGGCGAAATGGCTTTGACATTGATTCCCCCTTATTGCCCGGGATCCGGCGGCAATAAGCTGATTCCGAAAATGGGTGGCTGGATCAGTCGATGCGCGAGGCGCGGTCGATGAAGAGCGCGCCGCCGGTGACCAGGCGGTCGTCGCTGGTGATGCCGGCCTGGGCCTGGATCACGTCGCCTGACCTGATGCCCGGGGTGATGCGCCGCATCACGAAGCGCCGGTCGGGCAGCGAGACCCAGACATTCGCCTCGTCGCCGCGGAAGATCACGGCATTGAGCGGCACGGCGGGGGCGTGCATCGCCTGGCCGACCTCGATGTGGAAGGTCGCGAACATCTCGGGACGCAGCTCGCGGTTCGGGTCCAGCACCTCGGCCATCACCGTCAGGCGACGGGTCGTGGCGTCGAGGCCCGCGGCGGTGCGGACGACGCGCGCCTCGAAGCGGCGGTCCGGCAGGGCGCCGATGGTGACGTCCACGCGCTGGCCCTCATGGATCAGCGGCACGTCCAGCTCGCGGACATTGGCGATGAGCCACATGGTCGAGAGATCGGCGATGGTGAAGACCGGATCGCCCTCGCCGGCCGTCAGCCACTGGCCCGGGCCGGCGCGGCGCTGGGTGATGGTGCCGGCGAGCGGCGCGGTCACGGTGATGAGGCCGCTGACCTGGCGCGTGCGCTCGATCTCGGTGATCTGCTCGGGCGTGCGGCCGAGGACGCGCAGGCGGTCGCGATTGGCCTCGGCCTGGGCATTGGCGCTGCGCAGATCGGATTCGGCGGAGGTGGTGGCGACGCGCGCCTGTTCGACGTCGCGCAGGGCCGTGGCGCGGGCGGAGTAGAGCGAGACCTGGCGGGCCTGCTCGCGCCGGGCCTGGGCGAGGGCGACGGTGTTCTTCTGCACATTATCGAGGGCGGCCAGCAGGTCGTTGGCCGCGCTCGTCACATCCGCGGTCTCGATTTCGTAGAGGGGCGCGCCGGC
Organism: Roseococcus pinisoli; assembly: GCF_018413645.1. Lineage (GTDB taxonomy): Bacteria > Pseudomonadota > Alphaproteobacteria > Acetobacterales > Acetobacteraceae > Roseococcus > Roseococcus pinisoli. The sequence goes on along the minus strand of NZ_JAHCDA010000001.1, from coordinate 520,910 downwards.
TTCGACCTGGTCGCCCACGCGGGCGAAGGCGCGCATGACGCGCCCGGTGTAGGGCGAGAGCATGGGGGTGGAGCGGTCGTCGTTATAGGCAATGCGGCCTTCGGCGATCCGCTCGGGGCGGAATTCCCGCATGGCGACGGGCTCGATGCGCAGGGCGCGGACTTCGTTCTCGCTCAGGCGGAATTCGCCGGGCACCTCGGCTTCCGCCGACGAGACGCCGGGCGCGGTCTCCCAGGTCGCCAGCATGTAGGCCCCCGCCGCGAAGAGCGTCAGGCCGCCGGCCGCCATCATCATGGTCCTCGACGACCGGCGCTGGACGGGCGCCGGCTCGGGCGCGTGCTCCTGCGCCTGCGGCGGCACCGGGCGCGACGGCGTCTTCGCTTTGTCGTCTGCGGTAGCCTGATCGACGATGCTCATGGAAATCCGGGGCCTCTTTGGAAAATGGCGCGCCGCGGCACGCGTTGCGGCGTGACATCCGCACAAACTTAACCTAACCTGAACGAAATCCAGGTCAATAAATTTTTTCCCAGAAACGCAGCGGCGGCGAATTTTGCCGATGTTGATGGCGATTTGTGCAGGAATCGCTCATTTATCTCGTTGATTTTGCTTGATAATTAATACCTACGTCAAAAATGGCGTTAATTATGCTGAATGATCCTGAACCTATGCTGAATGACTTTGACAGGATCCGAAAAGCTGAACATAAGCTGAATGGCCTTCCTCGACCTCTAACTCGGGTGTGCCATGCGTCACCTCATCGCGTTTTCGCTGCAGAAGCGGGCCCTCGTGGTTCTGCTCTTCCTCGCCTTCGTGGGCGCTGGCGCCTATGGCTTCCTGCACCTCAACATCGAGGCCTACCCCGATCCCGTGCCGCCGACGGTGGTGGTGATCACACAGAACCAGGGGCAGAGCGCCGAGGAAATCGAGCGCTACATCACCGTGCCGATCGAAGTCGGCCTCGCCGGCATGCCCAACTTGCGGGCCACCCGAAGCACCAGCCTCTTCGGCCTCTCCGTCGTCCAGGCGCAATTCACCTACGCGGTGAATTACGAGCAGGCGCAGCAATACGTGCTGAACCGCCTGGGCCAGCTCAACCTGCCCAATAACGTGCAACCCGAGATCAGCCCTTGGTCGCCGATCGGCGAGATCCTGCGCTATCGCGTGGAAGGGCCGCCCGGCTTCTCGCCCGCCGATCTGCGCGTGATCCAGGACTGGGTGCTGGAGCGCCGCTTCAAGCGCGTTCCCGGCGTCATCGACGTCACCACCTATGGCGGGCCCAGCAAGGCCTTCAACGTGGTGATCGACCTGTCCCGCCTCCAGGCCTACGGGCTGGGGATCAGTCAGGTGGTGGAGGCCATCGGCCAGGGCGGCGCCACCGTCGGCGCCGGCCTCGTCTCCATCGGCCCGCAATCGGCCGTCGTGCAGGGCGTGGGCCTCATCCGTACCGTCGAGGACATCCAGTCCGTCGTGCTCGGCGCGGCGAACGGCGTGCCGATCCTGGTCGGCGACGTCGCGCGCGTGGAGACCGGCAACCTTCCCCGCCTCGGCCTCGCCGGCCAGGACGACCGGGACGACGTGGTGATGGGCGTCGTGCTCATGCGCCGCGGCGAGCAGACCCTGCCCACCATCCGGGCCGTCGAGCGCGAGCTCGCCACCATCAATGCCGGCGGCGTCCTTCCGCCCGGCGTGCGCGTCGTGACCGTCTATGACCGGCGCGAGCTGGTGGACCAGACGACGCACCACGTGGTGAAGAACATCATCATCGGCATCTGCCTCGTCGTGCTGATCCAGTGGCTCTTCCTGGGCGATCTGCGCGGCGCCTTCGTCGTCGGCGCCACGATTCCCTTCGCCTTCTTCTTCGCCGTGATCGTCATGCTGCTCAGAGGCGAGAGCGCTAATCTGCTCAGTCTGGGCAGTCTCGACTTCGGCCTGCTCGTCGACGCGACCGTCATCCTCGTCGAGAATATCTACCGCCACCTGCACATGGCGATGCGATCGCCCGACAGTCGAATGCGACGCGTCCCACGTGGCCTGTCGCGTGTGCACGCCATCATCCTGCGTGCCGGCGCCGAGGTGGCGACGCCGATCTTCTTCTCGGCGCTCATCATCGTCGCCGCCTTCCTGCCCCTCTTCACCATGGGCGGGATCGAGGGCCGCATCTTCGGCCCGATGGCCAAGACCTATGCCTATGCCATCGCCGGCGCGATGATCGCGACCTTCACCATCGCCCCGGCCCTGGCCGGCATCCTCTTCACCGAGGACACGCGCGAGCGGACCATGCCCATCGTCCGCTGGCTCTCCATCGCCCATCAGTGGCTCTACACCCGCGCCATGGCGGCCCGGGCCGCCACCATCGGCCTGGCGCTGCTCATGCTCGCGGCCGGCGGCTTCCAGTTCACCCGCCTCGGCGGCGAGTTCCTTCCCACCCTGGAGGAGGGCAGCATCTGGATGCGCGCCACGCTGCCGGCCACCATCTCGCTCGAGGAGGGCGCCACCACCGTCAACGCCATGCGTCGCGTGGTGATGGAGTTCCCCGAGGTCATCACCGTCACCTCGCAGCAGGGCCGCCCGGATGACGGCACCGACAGCGCGGGCTTCTTCAATGCTGAGTTCTTCATACCCCTGCGCCCGCAGGACACCTGGACCACCGCGCACAGCAAGAACGCGCTGGTCGCCGCCATCGAGTCGCGGCTGCGCGGCGAGTTCCTCGGCGTGGACTTCAACTTCAGCCAGTACATCAGCGACAACGTCCAGGAGGCGGCCTCCGGCGTGAAGGGCGCCAACGCGCTCAAGGTCATCGGCCCCGAGCTGGACGTGCTGGCGCGCCTGGCCGAGCAGATCCGCGTCGAGATGGCGCAGGTCCCCGGCATCACCGACCTCGCGGCCTTCCGGACGCTGGGCCAGCCCACCGTCTCCATCCGCATCGACCGTCAGCGCGCCGCGCGCTACGGCCTCAGCATCAACGACATCAACGCCGCCGTGCAGGCCGCCGTCGGCGGGCAGGAGGCCGCGCGACTCTACGAGGACGGCGCGGATCGCAACTTCCCCATCATGGTCCGCCTGGCCGAGCCCTTCCGGCGCGACATCGATGCCATCGGCCGCGTGCCGGTGAACGCGACCTCGGGCGCCACGCTGCGCGACGTGGCCGATATCCGCCTCGTCTCCGGCGCCAGCTACATCTACCGCGAGGACAGCTCGCGCTACGTGCCGGTGAAGTTCTCCGTCCGTGGCCGCGACCCGCAAAGTGCGGTGACCGAGGCGGCGGAGCGCGTGCGCCAGAACGTGGAGCTGCCGCCGGGCTACCGCCTCGAATGGGTGGGCGAGTTCCGCAACCTGCAGGACGCCATCGCGCGGCTCCAGGTGGTGGTGCCCTTCGCGCTCATCCTCATCACCGTGCTGCTCTACGTGCAGTTCGGCACGCTGCGGGACGCGCTGCTCATCATGTCGGTGCTGCCGCTCTCCTGCATCGGCGGCGTCACCGCGCTCGACATCATCGGGCTGCCCTTCAGCGTGCCGGCCGCCATCGGGTTCCTGGCGCTCTTCGGGATCACGGTGATGGAGGGCATCATCCTGCTGTCCCACTTCCATCTGCTGCGCGAGCAGGGGCTGGAATGGAAGGCGGCGATCGACCAGTGCGGCATCGACCGGATGCGTCCCGTCATGATGACCTGCATGGCCGCCATGGTGGGCCTGTTGCCGATGGCGCTCGCCACCGGCATCGGCAGCGATCTCCAGCGGCCGCTCGCGGTCGTGGTCGTCGGCGGCACGACGGTGCTGCCGCTGATCATCCTGATCGTCCTGCCCATCGTGATCGACATCTTCGGCCGCAGCCGCGCCGAAGCCCGCCGGCCGCAGCCTTCGCTCAACAGGCCGCTCCCCGGCATGGGCGACTGAGCAAGGCTGACATCGGCCCACCAACACCGCCCGCCCCCGCCGAAAGGCCGGGGCGGGCGGCCTCGTTTTGGGAGGCCGTGACGCTTCGGCTCCCCGAGGCTGGTCGGACATTCGGTATCCCAAAGGGGCCTTTCTTGGGATACCGAATCGGGATATCCATTCGGATACCGATCTCCGGCGGAACTCCCATGTCCCAGATGCTCCAGATCCACGACCAGCTCCGGGAGATGATCCTGTCTCTCGACCTCGGCCCGGGGGAGCGGCTGACGGAACGGTGGCTGGAGGGACGCTTCGAAGGCTCCCGCACGCCGATCCGCGCCGCGCTGGTGCGCCTGGAGGGCGAGGACCTGGTCCGCCGCGACGGGCGCAACTGGATCGTCGCGCCGATCGAGCTCGGGGAGCTGGCCGCGCTTTCCGAGTTCCGCGAGCCGTTGGAGACCGCTGCCGCCCGCCTGGCCTGCGCACGCGCCAGCGAGGCCGACATCGCCGGGATCGAGGAGATGCTGGACGCCTGCCAGTCCGGCGCGCCGCGGGAGGAATGGCACCGCGTCGGCACGGACTTCCATGTCGAGATCGCGCGCCTCTCGGGCAACCCCTTCATCGTGAAGGCCATCACCGGCGCGATGACCCAGCTGTCGCGCGCCCGCTGGCTCGAGGTCTGGACCGAGCCCTCGCGCGAGCGCGCCTGGGAGGAGCATCGGCGCATCCTCGGCTTCATCCGGAACAACAAGCCGGATGAAGCCGCACGGGAGGTGGCCGAGCACATCCGCGACACGCGCGACCGCCTGCTCCGCTCGCTGAATGAGGACCGTCGCGGCCTGCGCGCGCGCGGCTTCGCCGTGATCGGGGCGCGGTAGCATGGAAGCTGTGCAAAGCAGCGAAGGGGTGCCCGACGAAGGCCCTTGGATGCGGAACCTGATCGTCTGCGCCTTCGGCTCCTTCACCACGATCGTGGCGATGACGCTGCTGCTGCCTTTCCTGCCGCTCTATGTCGAGCAGCTCGGCGTGACGGAGCATGCCGCCATCGTGCAGTGGTCGGGCATCGCCTATGGCGCGACCTTCTTCAGCGCGGCGCTGACGGCGCCGCTCTGGGGGCGGCTGGCCGATCGCTACGGCCGCAAGCTCATGCTGATCCGCGCGAGCCTCGGCATGGCGGTCGCGATGTCGCTCATCGGCATGGCGGAGAATGTGTGGCAGCTGGTGGCACTGCGGCTCCTGGCAGGGCTGCTCGGCGGCTACGCCTCGGGCTCCATGATCCTCGTCGCCGCGCAGACGCCCAGGGCGCGGACCGGCTGGGCGCTCGGCATGCTCTCCTCGGGCATCATGGCGGGCAATCTGGTCGGGCCGTTGATCGGTGGCGTCCTGCCGCCGCTGGTCGGCATTCGCGAGACCTTCCTGCTGGCGGGCGCCGTCATCTTCGTCACCTTCCTGGCCACGGCCTTCCTCATCCGCGAGGAGGTGCGCCCGAAGGAGGCGCGGTCCGGCAAGTCGCGCGGCGTGTGGGCGATGATCCCCGACAAGCGCCCCGTCGTCGCGATGCTCGCGACGGGCCTTCTGCTGATGATCGCGAATATGTCGATCGAGCCGATCATCACGGTCTACGTCGCGCAGCTGGTCGAGCTCTCGAGCGTGACCTTCGTCGCCGGCCTCGTGATGTCGGCCGCCGCGCTGGGCAGCATCCTGTCGGCGTCGCGTCTGGGGAAGCTGGCGGACCGCATCGGCCACTGGCGCATCATCAACCTGTGCCTCGCCGTTGCTGCGTTGCTGCTCATCCCGCAGGCCTTCGTGACCGAGGGCTGGCAGCTCATCCTGCTGCGTTTCCTGATGGGCCTGGCGCTGGGCGGGCTGCTGCCCTGCATTGCCGCCGTCATCCGCCATAACGTTCCGGAGACGATGGCCGGCGGCGTCCTGGGCTATTCGGTGTCGGCGCAATATGCGGGGCAGGTGATCGGCCCGCTTTTGGGCGGCTTCGTGGGCGGCCATATCGGCATGCAGGCCGTTTTCCTGGGCACGTCGGTCCTGATGGCGGCCGGGGCCATCGGCAATCATGTAGTCGAGCGGCGGCGCTAAGAACCCAGAGCGCAAGCGGCCAGACCACGTCGATGGAGGGGCGGGACGGGCTGCGCCCCATCCCGCCTTCGATGAGTGTCAGGCGTGGCTGACCCCGCCGGTTAGTCTCCGCTCGCCCCCGTGAGGCGCACCAGCTCCTCCATCTGGATCACATCCTGGCGCTGCATCTCGGCCATCGCCGCAGCGTCGCCGCTCACGGAGGTGTAGCCCAGGTTCTCCAGCCGTCCGCGCGTCCGCGCGTCGCGCCCTGCTGCGGTAATCGCCGCGGTCATCCGCTGGACGATGGGCTGCGGCAATCCGGCCGGGCCGAAGACACCGTTCCAGCTGTTGAAACGGTAGCCGGGCACGGCCTCGGCGATGGCGGGGATGTCCGGCAGGCTGGACATGCGCTCGGTCCGCGTCGTGGCGAGGGGGCGGATCTGCTCGGACCGCGCGAAGGTCAGGGATTCCGCCAGCGGCGCGAAGAGCACCTGCAACTGTCCCGCGATCAGGTCCTGCATGGCCGGCGCGCCGCCGCGATAGGGGATGTGGGTGAACTGCACGCCCGCCTGCTGCTCGAAGAGCGCGCCGGCGAAGTGCTGCGTGCTGCCGGGGCCGGCCGTGCCCATGTTGAGCTTGCCGGGATTGGCCTTCGCATAGGCGATGAACTCGTTGAGGTTGCGCACGGGCACCGAGGGATGCACCGCCAGCAGCGCGCCCCCCGCCGTGACCAGCGCGATCGGCGAGAAGTCTCGCACGACGTGGAAGCCCATGTTGCGGAACAGGAACTGGTTCGTGGCATGCGTGCCGGCCGAGCCGACCACGAAGGTATATCCGTCCGGCGCGCTGCGGGCGACGTATTCGGAACCGATATTGCCCGAGGCACCGACCCGGTTCTCGACCACCACCGGCTGACCGAGCAGCGGGGAGATCCCGTCCGCCACGACCCGGGCCACGCTGTCGGTGGCGCCGCCGGGCGCGAAGCCGACGACGAATCGAATGGGGCGATCGGGATTCCAGGTCGCCTGCGCGGCGGCCAGGGCAGGCAGAAAAGGCGTGGCGACAAGGCCACGCGCGAAATCGCGACGTTTCATGACGGTCCCCCTGTTGGTTCCCATCAGGATAAGCTTGGATTCGCGCTTCCGACTAGATTTCGTGAACGAACCGAATCAATGGCCGACGCCCACAGGCCCAGGGACCGCCAGGCGTGGCCTCGGCTGCCCCGCCGGCCCGCCCGGAAGTACCGGGCAGGCGCGGCGGAGGCGAATGGCGGGCGGTCGGTCCCGGTCGGCCGTCAGACCGGTTTGACGTCCAGCCCCGTCCACCGCGCGGCGAAGGCCCACTGATCCGCGTATTCCGCGATGACCTTTTCGGTGGGCTTGCCCATGCCGTGGCCCGAGCGCGTCTCCACATGGATCAGGTGGGGGCGGGGGCCGAGGTCGGCGGCCTGTACCGCGGCGATGTACTTGAAGCTGTGGGCGGGGACCACGCGGTCGTCCATGTCGGCCGTCGTAACCAGGATCGCCGGATAGGTCTTGCTCTGGGCGATGGTGTGATAGGGCGAATAGGTCATGAGATTGCGGAAATGCGCCTCCTCCGCCGGGCTGCCGTATTCCGGGAGCCAGAGGTGGCCGCCGGTGAACCGGTCGTAGCGCAGCATGTCCATCACGCCCACGCCGGGCAGGGCCGCGGCGAAGAGCTCCGGCCGCTGGTTCACCACGGCCCCGACCAGGAGCCCGCCATTGGACTCGCCCTTGATGGCAAGGCCGTCGGGCGACGCGATGCCTTGCGCCTGCAGATACTCGGCGGTCGCGATGAAGTCGTCGAAGACGTTCTGCTTGTTCCCGAGCCGGCCCGCCTCATGCCACGCCCTGCCGTATTCGCCGCCGCCGCGGAGATTGACGACCGCCAGCACGCCGCCCTGCTCCACCCACGCCTGGTAGGGCGGGAAGTAGATGGGGACGAGGTTGATGGAAAAGCCGCCATAGCCATAGAGCAGCGTGGGCGCGGGCCCCGTGACGTCCTTGCGCCGCATCACGAACATCGGGACGCGCGTGCCGTCCTTCGAGGTGCAGAAATGCTGCTCCACGACGATCCGGTCGAGGCCGGGCGGAAGCTGCGGCTTCGTCCAGATGGAGGCCTCGCGGGTCTCCACGTCGTAGCGATAGACGGTCGTCGGTGCGTCATAGCTGGTGAAGACGAAGAAGCTTTCCGGATCGTCCGGATCGCCCTGGAAGCCCAGCACGCTGCCGATCCCCGGCTGCTCCACCACGCCGTCGGGCCGGCCTTCCAGATCGTAGCGCAGGATCTCCGTCTTCGCGTCGACGAGATAGGAGGCGAGCACGCGCCCGCCGATCAGCCAGGCGCTGGTCAGGACGGCCTCACGCTCGCCCACGAGGTCGGTGAAGACGGGGTTCGCCTCGGCCAGATCGAGCGTGACGAGCTTCCGGCGCTCGGCATCCCGGCTGGTCCCGATGAAGAGCTTCGTCCCCCGGTTTCCGAAGACGTTCCATTCGTTGTCGAAGTCCTCGATCAGCTTGCGCGGCCGCCACGCGGCCTCGGTCAGATCCACCACCGTCAGCGCCGCGGCCATCGTGCCGGGTGAGGAGATGATCACCGCGTAGCGTCCGTCCTTCGTGATCTCGAAGAGGTGCAGCAGCCGGGGCTGATCGGGCGTGGCGTAGAGCAGCCGGTCCTCGGCCTGCGGGGTGCCGAGCCGGTGGAAATAGATCGCGTGGTTCTCGACGCTCGCCTGCAGGGCCATGCCCGCTTCCGGCTCCGGATAGCGGCAGTAGAAGAAGCCCGAGCCGTCCTTCATCCAGTCCAGCGCGGTGAACCTCGCCCACCGGACTTCGTCCCCGAGGATCTCGCCCGTCGCCACCTTCAGCACCCTGATGGTGCGCCAGTCCGCGCCGCCATCCTGCACGGCATAGGCCAGGTGCTCGCCGTCGTCGGACACCGACCATTCGCCCAGCGCCACGCTTCCATCCTTCGACCAGGCGTTGGGGTCGATCAGCACGCGGTCCGCGCCGTCCAGGCCCTCGCGGACATGCAGCACGCCATGGCCGGTGGACCCGGCAAAGCGGAGGTAGAAGTACCGCGCTCCGCGCTTCTGCGGCACCGAGAGGCGCTCGTAGTCGAACAGCTCCGTCATCCGGTCCTGGAAGGCCTTGCGGGCGGGCAGGGCGTCCAGATAGGTGTCCGTCACCTGGTTCTGGTCCTCGACCCAATCGGCGACCTTCGTGTCGGCGCGGACATCGTTCTCGAGCCAGCGATAGGGGTCGGCGACGGTGACGCCGAAATGCTCCTCGCGGACATCGCTGCGCTCGGTCTTGGGATAGGTGATGGCGGGCATCTGTCGAAATCTCCGGATGGGATTGTCGGGGCAGGCGGTGGCAGCGACCAGGCCGGTCGTTCAGGAACCCACGGGGTCTGAGATCGGCAGCGTGCTGGCGGCCCGGACGGAGCGGGCGAGCATGCTGTTAATCTCCTCGAGGGTGAATTTCTGGCCGTGCTTGATGGCCGCCGTGCTGACCGTCTCATCGACGACGCGCACGGCCGCAATGACCGTCGCCGCGCAGAGGCGGACCTCGAAATCCTCGGCGGAGCGATGCAGGCGCTCGCCGATGACCTTGGCGAGCGCCTCTTCGCTGATCTGGCAGGACATCAGCCAGGCGGCGCGCAGCGCGGGCTCGTCGGGCAGGCGCGCGATGAGGCGCACGGCGAGCAGGCCGTCCGACAGCTCCTCCGGCGTCGCATGGTCAGGCCCGAGGCAGGCCTGGAAATAGTCCTCGATCGACATGTTCCGCGGCCACCGGCGCAGCGTCGCGGCGAAGCGGAGCGCCGTGGCGGAGAAGAGCGGCTCGACGCAGTTCTCCTTCGTCCGGAAATAGCGCCAGACCGTGCGCTTCGAGAGGCCGGCCGCGGCCGCGATGTCGTCCCCGCTGGTCCCCGCGACGCCGTGCTCCAGGAAGAGCCGGGCCGCGTGCCGGGACACCGCCAGGCGGGGATCTTCGTCCTCCATCGGTCCAGCTCCTTGCTGTCACTTAGTGACATGATGTATGTCACTAAGTGACAGATGTCAAAGGTGGTCGAAGGACAAGCGACGCCTTGGGCGTGAATGGCGGTGGGGGCGCGAGGAGGATTGCTGCGGAATCGCGGGCTCCCGGCCCCGCTGCGCAGCCACCCGATCGCCGAACCTTTCAAGGAACGGGTGATGCATCATTTTCACGAGGCGATATCGCTCATCACACGCCATAAGATGGCGTTCGTGGCGCTGAGCCTCGCCTTCTTCGGGCTTCTGCTCGCCGCCATGGCCGTGGCCATGTTCGTGCCGGATCTGCAGACCTATTTTCAGGACCAGGCCCATGGCTCCTTCGAGCAGCCGGGAATCCTGCGATGGGCCGCGGGCCTGTACGGAAGCCGGCAGCTGCTGATGGCGATCGCCGCCACCTTCTTCGTGAATCTCACCGTCTCGGTGACCATGACGACGCTTCCGTCATTCATCTTCCCGTTCACCGGGATCCTCATCACGCTGTATCGCGGGGTGATCTGGGGCTTCTCCTTCGCTCCACTCGGTCCTTATGGCGGCATGATGATGCCCCATTCGCTCACGCTGGTGATCGAGGGGATGGCCTATGTGCTCGGCGCCTTCGCGGCCTATGTCCACGCCCGGATGTTCCTGCTTCCGGACCAGTACGGGCTGGGCTCCCATTGGGAGGGTTACAAGGCCGGGGCCGTTGCCGTCGCGCGGCTCTACATCCTCATCGTGCTGATGCTGTTGATCGGCGCCATCTACGAGGGGATCGAGGTGATCTATCTGGTGCCGCAGTTCCTGTGAGCGACAAGCTATCCTGATCGCTCAAGCGGGCGGATCGCTCTCGCTGCTCATCCACTGAACGAACCTGCGCAGATGCGTCAGGAAAACCGAGGGTGGGCCCGCGGGCAGGCTCGCTTGCGCCAGGAAGAACTGCGCCTCGGCCGCCATGAGAGGATGGCGTCGGGTCAGCCGCGCGACGTGCTCCTCGAGCGTCATCGGCCAGTCGGTATCCGTGTCCCGTCGAAGGATATTGGTCGAGCGGATGACCTTCCGCGCGGCCTCGCGCTGGAGCCTCTGCGCTTCCTCCTCCGTGGGCGCGAGGCGGATGCGGGCGTCGTAATCGGAAAGCACGGTGCGGTAGTTGCCGTTGACGGCCCAGGCGATTTCCCTGGAGGGCCGGAAGGGGCTGAACTCCGGGCGCAGATCGTCGCCGTGGAGGCACTGGCAATGATGCTTCAGCCAATAGCCCCAGCTGAACTTACCTTCGGCAGATCGCACCTCGTCGAGGGTGCCGATGTCGAAATCGACCTTGGTGGCGACGGGATGCGCCCTCTCCAGCCAGGCCCGTATTTCATCGAGTTTCGCCGCTTCCGCTTCTGAAAGCGCTCGGATCACCACCAGCGAGAGATCGAGATCCGAGCGATAGGGGACAGCCCGCCCTTCGGCGACGCTTCCATAGACGTAGAGGCTGTGAAGCAGCGGACCGGCCTCGGCGGCAAGCCGAAGACGCGCCTCGTTGAGGAGCGGCCGGAACTCGCTCTGGAAGGCGATATCGGGAAGGGTCGGAATAAACCCGTCTGCATCCACGGCCATGTCGCTTCCTATCCGCATCCCGTGCGCTTCGGCGTGCCTCAATCCGCCGCTACGGAATCACGATCGCCGTCTCCGCCTTCACGCGATCGAGGGCGATCAGGGTGCGGTAGCTGGCCACCGCATCGTTCTCCGCGAAGAGCCGCCGGGTCGTGCCTTCGTAGGCCGCCATGTCGGGCGCGATGATGATGAGCACGAAGCTCGTGCCGCCCGTCACATAGTAGCACTGCTGCACCTCCGGTGCGGCACGGAACAGCGCCTTGGTCGCATCGACCGTTCTCGCCCGTTCGTCACGCAGAAGCACCTCGACGATGGCGGTGATGGTCATGCCGACCGAGGCCGGGTCCACGAGCGCGAGGTTGCGCGCGATGACGCCCGACATCTCCATCGCGGCGATCCGGCGTTGCACCGCCGCGGCCGAGAGGTTGACCTGCTCGGCGATGGTGCGCTGCGGCGTCTTGTTGTCGCGCTGGACGATGCGGAGGATCGACCGGTCGAAGGGGTCGAGCGAACGCTGCATTTTGCGGGCCATAAACGAGTATTTGTTGCATTTAGGTGCACCATCAAGCGAAAAATTCCCGATGGGGTGATGATAATCCTCGGCCGCACCTTCCTGATTGCGGACCCTCTCCCATGAGCATCACCCAGAGTCGCAGCCTTCCCGGCGACTCCATTTCAACCGGCATCCTCTTCGGCATGGGCGCGGGCGCGCTCTGGGGGACGGTGTTCCTGGCGCCGGAACTCGTGCGCGGATTCAGCCCGCTGCAGCTGACCGTCGGGCGTTTCCTGGCCTTCGGCCTGCTCTCGGCCGCGCTGCTCGCGCCGCGCTGGCGGAGGGTCCTCGGGCAGGTGGCCCCTCGCCAATGGCTGGCGCTGGCCTGGCTCGCCCTGGCCGGAAACGGGCTCTACTACCTGCTGCTGTCGAACGCCGTCCAAACCGGCGGCATCGCCATGACCTCCCTCGTCATCGGTTTCCTCCCCGTCACGGTCACGCTCATCGGTAGCCGGGACCGTGGCGCGGTGCCGCTCGCCCGCCTGATGCCGTCCCTGCTGCTCTGCACCGCGGGGGCGATCTGCATCGGCTGGCAGGCCATCGCCATGCCGTCCTCCGGCGATGTGCGCCAGCAGGTCGTGGGTCTTCTCTGCGCCATCGGTGCCCTGGCTTCCTGGACGGCCTATGCGGTCGGCAACAGCCGCTGGCTCGGCCGGCTCGACAAGGTTTCCATCCAGGACTGGAACCTGCTCACCGGGGTGATGACCGGGGCGCAGGCCGTGCTGCTGCTCCCGCTGGCCGTGGCCCTGGGCGCCGGCGAGCATAGCGCGCTGGCCTGGGCGCAGCTGGCGGCGGTGTCGGTCGGCGTGGCGGTGCTGGCCTCGATCGGCGGCAATGCGCTGTGGAACCGGATGAGCCGCCTGCTGCCCCTCACCATGGTGGGGCAGATGATCCTCTTCGAGACGCTCTTCGCGCTGGTCTATGGCTTCCTGTGGGAGCAGCGCTATCCGACGCAGCTCGAGACCGCGGCCTTCGGCCTGGTGGTGCTCAGCGTGCTGTCCTGCATCGCCGCGCACCGCCCCCGCTCGCCCTGACCACCGGACCATGCTGTTGGTGTCAGGATAGGGGATTGCTGACTCAGTCAGCATTCCCCTAGGCTGGCCTCATGACGGATATCAGCCAGAGCGAGGTCGCCGCCCTTCGCGCCTTCAACCGGCTCTACACGCGCCGTCTGGGCCTGCTGAACGCGCGGCTCGACGGCAGCCCCTTCACGCTGACCGAGGCGCGGATCCTCTACGAGCTCGCGCAACGGACCGCGCCCGCCGCCGCCGATATCCTTCGCGCGCTCGATCTCGATTCCGGCCAGCTCAGCCGTACGCTGAAGCGCTTCGCCGAGCGCGGGCTGCTCGAATCCGATGCCGACCCCGAGGGCGGCCGGCGCCGGCCGCTCTCCCTGACCAGGGCAGGCCGCGCGACCTTCGCGGCCCTCGAGCGCAACACGAACGAGGCCGTGGGTACGCTGCTGCGCACCCTGCCGGAGGGCCGGCGCCGGCGCCTGCTCTCGGCGGTCGATTCCATCACGAAAGTTTTCGAGGACAGTTCGATGCCTGAAGCGACGTTGCGGGATTTGAAGCCGGGTGACCTGGGCTGGATCGCCCATCGCCAGGCCGTGCTCTACGCCGAGGAATACGGCTGGAACGGCGAGTTCGACGCCATGGCCGCGCGCATCCTCGCCGACTTCGTGCAGTCCTTCGATTCCGGCCACGACGCCGCCTGGATCGCCGAGATCGATGGCCGCGTGGCCGGCTCCGTCTTCCTGGTGCGCGGCGAGACGCCGGGCACGGGCAAGCTGCGCCTGCTCTATGTCGAGCCGGAAGCGCGCGGCACCGGCCTCGGCGCGAAGCTCGTCGATGCCTGCATCGCGCGTGCCCGCCAGGTGGGGGACCGTTCGCTGATGCTGTGGACCAACGACATCCTCGCCGCCGCCCGGCGCATCTACCAGCGTGCCGGCTTCAGCCTCGTCGAGGAGGCGCCGCACCATTCCTTCGGCAAGGACCTCATGGGCCAGATCTGGGAGTTGCGGCTCGACGGCGCGGCGCCCGCGGGGAAGGCGGCATGACGGCCGGCGCGCCGCGGCGCCCCACCATCGCCGTCATCGGGTTGGGCGCCATCGGCGGGGTCGTCGCCGGCACCCTGGCAGCCTTGGAGCGGCATGACGTGACCGTCTGCGTCCGGTCGCCGATCGAGCGCCTCGTCGTCGAGCGGCCGCAAGGACTGGTGGAGGTGCAGCCCCGGGTGCTTACCCGGCCCGAGGAAGCGGCGCCGGTGGACTGGGTGCTGCTGGTGACCAAGGTGCACCAGACGGCGTCGGTGGCGCCGTGGCTCGCGCGGCTTTGCGGCCCCGGCACCAGGATCGCCGCGATGCAGAACGGCATCGGGCATGAGGCGCATCTGGCGCCCCTCGTGGGGCCGGCCACCGTCGTGCCCACCATCGTCTACTACAATGGCGAGCGCCTCGCGCCCGATCGCGTGCGCATCAGGCCCGCCGGCGGATACGAGCTCGCCGTGCGGGACGATGCCGGGGGGAGGGCCTTTGCCGAGCTGCTGGACGGCAGCCCGATGCGGATCCTGCGCAGCGCCGACTTCGCGACGCTCGCCTGGCGCAAGCTCCTGCTGAATGCCGTGGCCAATCCGGTCACCGCGCTGACGCAGCAGCGCCAGGCGGTCTTCCGCCGCCCCGACATCCAGGTGCTGTGCCGCTCCATCCTCGGGGAGGCGGTCGCGGTCGGGCTTGCCGATGGCGCCCAGCTTGCGCCCGACGAGGTCGAGCGGATCATGGCGGCGCTTCTGTCCTATCCGCCCGAGGCCGGGACCTCGATGTATTTCGACCGGCTTGCGGGGCGCGCGCTCGAGGTCGATGCCCTTACGGGCGCGGTCGTCGCCTGTGGTGAGCGCCATGGGGTGCCCACGCCGGTCAATACGGCGCTGCTGACGCTGCTGCGGGCGGTGAGCGACGCGGCGACGGGCTAGGTCCCAGGCGGGATCGCTTTCCCACTCCCAGGGCGCCGCGCTTCGCCTATATGGATCGCATGGTCTTCGCCTTGAACCGGGCCGAAGGGGCGGCTGTCGCGGCCGCCGGGCCCGACTACGCCACGGACTGGCACGCGCATGACTGCGCCATGCTCCTGCTGCCGCGGCAGGGCGCGATGCGCTTCGAGCTGGAGGGCAGGCGCCCCACGTCGCCCCTGCGCCCGGGCCAGGCGCTGCTGGTCGCTCCCGGCCTCGCGCATCGCACGCGGGCCTCGGGGGAGGCGCATCGCCACCTCGTCCTCTACCTTCCTCTCGCCCGGCTCGGGCGCTGGCCGCTGGCGCGGCGGGCCTGGCATCTCGGCCTGGTGCCGCCGGCCATGACCCCGCTTCTCGCCTATCGGGACGGCCTGCCCGACGCCTCCGAGCGTGCCCGGCTTGCCGACCGCCTGCTGCTGGAGGAAGCCGCCGAGGTCGGGCCGGAACCCACCGCCGAACAGCATGGCGCCGCCGTCGTGCAGGCCCTGGTCGAGCACCTGCGCGCGCGGCTGAACGAGCCGCATTCGCTCGAGGAACTGGCCGCCCGCTTCGGGCTTTCCCGCCGCCAGATGACGCGGCTGTTCCGGCGCCATGTCGGCACCAGCATCGCCGATCATCTCAACGGTCTCAGGGTGCGGGAGGCGGCGCGGCGGATCGGGGCGGGGCAGGGCGTGTTGGCGGCCGCCCACGCGGTCGGGCTGGCCTCGCCCTCCCACCTGGCGCGCCTCTTCCGGCGGCACGCGGGAACGCCGCCCTCGGCGGCCCGATCCGGCGCGGAATAGGGCCCGATCCGGCGCGCCCATCTTCGACCTGTAGGACATGCTGCGAGCATGAAGCCGACGCACCCCACGCCCGTCCTGCTCTCCGTCTTCCCGGCCGGGCCGGGGGGTGGAAATCCCTGTCCGGTCGTGCTCGATGCGCGGGGCATGGAGGCCGAGGCCATGCGCGCCCTGGCCGCCGAGCACGGCCATGAGAGCGGCTTCGTCCTGCCGCCGGAGAACCCTGCCACCGCCGATTTCCGCTTCCGCTTCTTCGTGCCCGGGCACGAGATGGAGATGTGCGGCCACGCAACGCTCGGCGCGGCGTGGCTGCTCCGACAGCGCGGCCTCGCCCCGAAGCCGGAGCTCCGCATCGAGACCCTCTCCGGCCCGGTGCGCGCGCTCTTCGCGGCTGATGGCGGCGTCGAGATCACCCAGCCGCCCGGCCGGGTGGAGGAGGTCGTGGAGGCCGCCGCGGTGCTGGCCGTCCTGGGCCTGACGGCGGGCGATCTGCGTCCCGGATCCCGGGTGCTGAACGCCGCCACCAGCCGGGTGAAGACGCTGGTGCCCGTCGCCGATCTCGCGCGGCTGCACGCGCTGGTTCCGGATCCCGTTCGGATCCGCGCGGTCTGCGATGCCATCGGCTCAACGGGCCTCTATCCCTGGGCGCAGGGGGCGGACGGCGTCGTGCATGCCCGCCAGTTCCCCCGCGCCTCCGGCTATCCGGAGGACGCCGCGACCGGCATCGCCGCCGCGGCGCTTTTCTACGGCGTGGGCGCGCCGGCGGAGGGCCTGATCGTCCGCCAGGGGGAGGCGATGGGAAGCCCGAGCGAGATCCATGTGCGGCCCGATCCGGAAAATCCCGGCTGCCGGCTCAGCGGCCGCGTGGAGCTGATCTGAAGCGAAGGCCCGCGCGCCTCGATGGGGTGCGGGCCCGATCAATCGACCCGCAGCGCCATCCCGTCGCGTTGCGGATCGGCGCCGCCCTCGAGCCGCGTGCCCTCGATCCGGATGCCGTGCAGCGCGGCGAAAGCATAGCTCATCCAGCTTCGCTTCACGCTGTAGCCCTCGGCCTCCAGCGCGTCGGTGACATGACGCGGGACGCGATTGGCGACGTCGATGGAATCCGAGACGCCCATCACGCGCGGCGCCGCCACGGCCTCGGCCATGGGCATGCCGAAGTCGATGACGTTCATGATGCCCTGCGCCACGGCCGGTGCGATGTAGGAGCCGCCTGGCGCCCCGATCACGATGAAGGGCCTGTTGTCCCTGAAGACGATGGTGGGCGCGGCGGAGGAGGAACGCCGCTTGCCCGGCGCGATGGAGCCGGCGCGTCCCGGGCGCGGATCGAAGCGGCTCATCGTGCCGTTCCACATAAAGCCCAGCCCTTCGGTGATCGCACCGGAAGGGCTGCCCAGCGTGTGCGTGAGCGCCACGGCATTGCCCTCGGCATCGACGACGGAGACATGCGTGGTCTCGCGCTGCGAACGGTCGAGGCGCTTCACCGTGGCGCGCTCACCGGCGCGGATTTCCGCGGCATGCGCGGCAGCGTGCTCCTTCGAGGTGAGGCGCGCGACGGGTACGTCGACATAGGCCGGGTCGCCCATATGCGCGTCCTTGTCGAGCGTCATGCGCTTCATCGCTTCGGCCAGCAGGCGCACATGCTCCGCGCCGTTATGCTCCAGCGCGGCGAGGTCGAAATTCTCCAGGATGTTCAGCAGCTCGATCATGGAGAGACCGCTGGAGGGCGGCGGGTTGGTCGCGATGCGGTGGCCGCGATAGCTGCCCCAGATCGGCTCCACGGCGGACAGCTTGAACTGCGCGAAATCCTCCTCTGCGATCAGCCCGCCCTGCGCGGCGAAGTCCGCCGCCATCTCCTGCGCCAGCTCGCCGCGGTAGAAGAGCTCGGGCCCGCCCTTGGCCAGCCGCTCCAGGGTGCGGGTGAGGTCCGGGTTGTGAAGCATGTCGCCGGGGCGCTTCAGCGAGCCGTCGGGGCGGAAATAGACCTCGCGCCCCGTCTTCGTCAGCCGCAGCTTGTCGGCCGTATTGACCTGGCCGCTGCCGCTCTGGTCCTGCGACCAGAACCAATGCATGTGCGGCCGCACCATCACGCCGCGGCGCGCCTCGGCGATGGCGGGCGCCATGGCCTCCGCCCAGTCCAGCGTGCCCCAGCGCGACAGCGCTTCCGCATAGCCGGCGACGTTGCCCGGCGTGCAGACGGCGAGCCATCCCTGCTCGCTGATGCCGCCCTCCAGCAGGAAGGCGAAGCCGTCGCGCGACTGGCCGAGCAGCTTGTCGAGCCACATCTCCGGCCGGGAGGCGAGCGGCGCGCGCGCGTAGAATTCCAGCACCTGATGCACGCCGCGCTTGGGCATGTAGACCTGCATGGAGCCGAAGCCGCCGATGCCGCACATCAGCGGGTCCACCACGCCCTGCACGAAGGCGCAGGCGATGGCGGCGTCCACCGCATTGCCGCCGCGCTTCAGCACCAGCGCGCCGGCCTCCACCGCCTCGGGCTGCGGCGCGACGATCATGCCCGGCATGGTCAGTTCCGCATCCGCGCGAGGGTCCTGGCGAGGAAATCCTTCACGCGGCCCAGCACCTTCAGGCGATCGTGCGAAACACCCGGCACGAGGTCCAGCTGCACGTCCACGCCCGCGTCACGGAAGGATTGGGCGAGCGCCTGCAGCCGCTCGGGCCGCGTGGCGCCGGCATCGTTGGCGCCCTCCATCCAATAGGTGCCGCCAGGCTTGTGGGTGATCTCCCAGGTCTCGAGATCGGCGTCGCCCACCACCATCTGCACGGGGATCTGCGCCAGCGCCTCGCCGTCGAACTCCACGCCGAAGCGCGCCTTGATGTCGCGGATGCCGACCCACCAGTCGCGCGTCGGATCGAGGCGCGTGATCGAGCCCGGCGCGCCGATGCAGGCCGCCCAGAGCTTGCGCGGATGCAGGATGGCGAAGCGGTGGGCGAAATGGCCGCCGCCGGAGAAGCCGAAGATCGCGAAGCGCGACCAGTTCTGCCCGTATTTCTCCGCGACCTCCTCCACCATCGAGATCAGCACCTCGTCGTAGCGGATGTCGCCTTCCTGCATGTACTTGTAGCCCGAGCGCGCGCCGTCGCCGCGCACGCCCACGGGGAAGACTGGGCAGAGCACGGCGCAGTCGTTCCAGCGGCCGAACTCCGAGAAGCCGTCACGGAACTCCAGGAAGGAGGTGCGCGAGGTACCGTGCACCGCCACCAGCAGCTCCACCTTCGCGCCCTGGCCGACCTGCGGCGGCACGTAGAGCGCGTAGTGGAAGCGCGGATCCGCCTTGCTCGCGAAGATCGCGGTCGGGCCGAGGTCGTAGAGGGCGCGGGCCCTGGCTTCGCCGGCGCCGGCGGGTGCATCGGTCATGTGGTCAGCTCCGTCCCACGCCCATGGCGAGCGTGTATTGGTCATTGCGGGTTTGGTAGGTGACGTCGCGCCGTCCGGCCCAGACGGAGACCTCGTGGTGCAGGGGCAGGATGGCGACGTCCTCGAAGACGAGGCGGCTGGCCTCCGCCAGCATCGCGTTGCGGCGCGCCTCGTCCATGGTGCGCAACGCCTCCAGCACCAGCCGGTCCACCTCGGCATTGGAGTAGCGCCCCGCATTGGAGGCGCCCATGCCGGCGTCACGATCCCAGGTGGCGCAGAGGGCCTTGAGCGGATTGGAGGTCTCGCCCGTGTTCACGCCCCAGGCCGCGAGCCCGGCGCTGAACTCGCCGCGCGGGCCTCGCGAGGCATAGACGGACCAGGGCATGACCTCGGCGCGCGTCTCGATGCCGATACGGCTCCACATCTGGGCGATGGCCTGCACGATCTTGGCGTCGTTCACGTAGCGGTCGTTCGGGCCATGCAAGGTCATGCGGAAGCCGTTGGGATATCCGGCCTCGGCCAGCAGCGCGCGGGCGCGGTCGGGCTCGAAGGGCGGCACCTCCAGCCGGTCGGAGGTGCCGGGCTGGCCTTTGGGCAGGAATTGGGAGGCCGCGACGGCATCCCCCTCCATCACGCGCTCCACCATCGCCTGACGGTTGATCGCGAGGTTCAGCGCCCGCCGCACGCGCAGGTCCTTGAACGGATTGGCGGGCAGGGGGCGACCGTCAGGGCCGGCCGCGAAGGGCGTGACGTCCCGATGGACGTCGAGATTGACGTGGACGAAGCGGCTGGAGATGCCGCGGATGAGGTGGAAGCGCGGGCTGGATCGCACCCGTGACGCGCTCTGCGAAGGCACGGCCTCGATGAGGTCGAGATCGCCCGAGAGCAGTGCCGCCAGCCGGCCGCCATCGTCGGTGACCATGCGCAGCACGACCTCCGACCAGGGCAGGCGCGGCCCCCACCAGGCGTCGTTGCGGGCGAGGCGGATGTAGCTGCCCGGCACGTTCTCCCGCAGGACGAAGGGGCCCGTGCCGATGGCGGCCGTGCCGTTATTGTAGTCGGAGGTGCCGGCCCCGGCGCGGCCCGCGGCGATCACGCGGACGCGGCTCAGCGAGTTGAGCAGCAGGGGATCGGGGCCGTCGGTCTTCACCAGCAGGCGCCTCGGCCCCGGCGCCGACATGGACTTCACGCTCCGCGTATAGGTGCGGAAGGAGGCGGTGCTCGGAATGTCGGTGGCGCGGCGGATGGAGGCGATGGCGTCCTCCGCCGTGAAGGGCGCGCCGTCGGTGAAGCGGGCCTCCCGCAGCGTGAATTCCCAATGCGTGTCGTCGGTCAGCCGCCAGGATTCCGCGAGCCCGGGCGTGGAGTGGGAGGCCGCGTCGTTCGTCACCAGCGTGTCGAAGATATGGCTGGCGACGGCGTTGTTCGGCGCGTTGTTCTGGAGGTGCGGATCGAGCGTGGTGTTCGGCGCCGCCATGCCGATGCGCAGGAGGCCGGAGGTCCCGGCGCCCTGCGCGAGGGCGGCCGCGATCCATCCATTCGTGGCGCCTGCGGCAAGGCCGGCGCGGGTCAGCCAGCGGCGGGTGACGGGCAGCTTCGGCATGTCACGCTCCTCGGATTTGACCGAAGAATGCGCTATGCCCCGCAAAATGCAATATGGCCGATCAGCCGGTTCGCGATCGCCAGGCGAGCTTCGCCGTGCCGGCCAGGTGGTGGCGCATCCGCTCGGCGGCTTCCGGCCGGTCGCCGACCTCTAGCGCTTCCAGGATGCCGAGATGATCGGCCGCGGAGGTGCGCACGCGCTCCATCCCGCGCTGCCAGTCGTAGTTGGAGAAGCGGCGGAGCTGGTTCTGCTGCTCGATGGCCTGGACCAGGAACCGGTTGCCGGAGCCTTCCGCCAGGCCGCGATGAAATGCGGCATTGGTCTCGAAGAAATGCACCGGGTCCGTGTCCTTCCAGGCGCGCCCGAGGAAACGCTCATGCGCGCGGCGCATCCCCGCGACCCAGCCGGAGGGCAGGGAGAAACCCGGCTCCAGCAGGCCGGTCGGCTCCAGCATCAGGCGAAAGCGATAGGAGGCGGCGCGGTCCTCGGCGGAGGAATAGGCCGGGCCGAAGCGCCAGCCATGGCCGCGGTTGCGCATGACGGCGCCTACGTCGGACAGCTGCCGCAGCGTGGCCGCCACGACCGCGCGCCCCACGGCGTAGCGCGACTGCAGCAGGCGCTCCGAGACCTCCTCGGGCAGCGCGCCGCTGCGGCGGTCGCGCGCCAGGGCGACGAGGAGCTCGGCCACGGCATCGCTCTCCTCCGCCGCGCGGGGCACGAGGTGCTCGGGATCGAAGGCGACGTGGCGCAGCCGCACCGCACGCCCCTCGGTCTCCACCACGCCCAGCGATTCCAGCAGGGCCACCGCGCCCTCGACAGGCGTGCGGGAGACGCCGAGCTCCTTCGCCAAGGCCAGGCGCGACAGCTTCTCGCCCGGCACGGCGCCGCGGGCACGCAGGCCCAGCAGGATGTCGCGCGCGAGTTCCCGGTGCAGGGCGGAGGTCTCAGCGAGAAGGGGAGCCGTCATGCGTGTGTTGTGTCAGCATCGCGTGGCCGGGAACAATGTCTTTCCGACGAGGACTGCCGGGCGATCGGCTGGAGGCATGTGCTTCAGGTGTAGGGCGTGCCCGCCATCGCGGCCTCGATGCCCAGGCTTCCCTTGTCGATCAGGGCGAGGAAGGCGGTTTTCGCTTCCGCCGAACTCCGCTTCTGCCGGAAGATCCGGTGCGCCTGGAGGAAGGCTACGCTCCACGTCGCCAGGAGCAGGCCGGCGGCGAGGCGGGCGTCGGGATCGCCGGGCGGGCGCCCGGCGCCGTCGGTCAGCGCCACGGACACGACCTCGGCGAGCTCGTCACGTATCGCCCTGGCGCGTGCCTTGAGGACCTCGCTGCCCTCGATCGTCCTGATGAAGCTCTGGCTTCGGGCCGAGAATTCCACATAGGGGCTCCGTTCCGCGATGAGCCGATGGGCGAGCCGGCGCAGCGTCTCGACGGGAGACACGCCCGGATCGCGCTGCCGCAGGGCGTCGCGCAGCACCTCGCGCCCTTCCTCGTCGCGATCGAAGAACATGTCCTCCTTGCGGGGGAAGTGATTGAACACGGTCATCCGCCCGACGTCGGCGGCCTCGGCGATCTCATCCACCGTCACACGATCGAAGCCGCGCTCGAAGAAGAGCTGGGTGGCGGCGTTGGAGATGCCTTGGCGCGTGGCCAGGCGCTTGCGGGATCGGCGGTCAGGCGGCGTTGACATGCGGCTGCTGGTAGCACATCTATTTATGTACTTAGTATATTTGTAGCTCTGGTACATACCGAGGTCGATCGCATTGACCCCGGCAGCCTTCCCTTCCTTCGGACGCTTCGATGAACAAGCCCCTCGTCGTCATCTATGCGGCCATCTGCCTCGACGCGGTGGGCATCGGCCTCATCTTTCCCATTCTCCCCCGGTTGCTGGAGGAGGTGACGCACACCCCGAACATCGCGCCCTATATCGGGATCATGACCGCGCTCTACGCGGTCATGCAGTTCGTCTTTGCACCGGTCCTGGGCGCGCTGAGCGACCATCTCGGCCGGCGGCCGGTGCTGCTGATCTCGCTCGCCGGGGCGTCCATCAACTACCTGGTGATGGCCTTCGCGCCGCAGCTCTGGATGCTGCTGCTGGGCCGCGCCATTGCCGGCCTGACCAGCGCCAATGTTTCCGTCGCCACGGCCTATATCACCGACATCTCGCGCGAGGAGGAGCGCGCCCGCCGCTTCGGTCTGAACAGCGCCATGTTCGGCATCGGCTTCATCATCGGGCCGGTCCTGGGCGGGCTGCTCGGTGACCACTGGCTGCGACTGCCCTTCATCGCCGCCGCCGTGCTGAACGCCTGCAATCTGCTGCTGGCCTTCTTCGTCCTGCCGGAATCCCGCACGCCGTCCCGCCAGAAGATCGAGCTGGCCGCGCTCAATCCGCTTCGGCCGCTGCGCTGGGTCTTCTCGCGGAAGGGGCTTCTGCCGATCGTCTTCGTGTACTTCCTCCTGGCCGGGGCCGGGGAATCCTATGGCACCTGCTGGGCGCTGTGGGGCTTCGACACTTTCCAGTGGAACGGCCTCTGGATCGGTCTGTCATTGGGTATGCTTGGCATCTGCCAGACGATGGTGCAGGCCTTCCTGCCCGGCCCCGCGACGAGGCTGCTGGGCGAGCGCTGGGCCGTGGTCGCCGGGATCGGCTTCGCCTGCCTCGCGCTGTCTGTCATGGCCTTCGCCAGCGAGGGCTGGGTGGTCTTCGCCATCATGCCGATTTTCGCGCTCGGCGGGATGGGCACGCCGGCCTTCCAGGCCCTGGCCACGCGGCAGGCCGATCCCGCCCAGCAGGGCCAGCTCCAGGGCGTCCTGGCCTCGGCGATCAGCCTGGCCTCCATCGTGGGGCCGCTCGCCTTCTCGACACTCTATCTCGCCACCCAGCAGGACTGGCCCGGGGCCGTCTGGCTCTCGGTGGTCGTCGTCTACGCCATCGCGATCCCACTGGTTTTCTGGGGCACCCCAACTTCCTGCCTTGCGCGTGGCGTCCACGCCTGGGCGCGGGCCCCGCAGACAACCGAAAGGAGAAACCCATGAAGGCAGTTCAGCTCAGCGGATATGGCGGGCCGGAGGTCGTGCAGGTGGTCGAGGTCGAGGAGCCTCATGCCGGCTCCGGCCAGGTGCGGATCGCCGTCAGGGCCGCGGGGGTCAATCCCTCGGACTGGAAGCGGCGGGACGGGCAGTATCGCAACTTCGAGGA
The DNA here is from genome assembly GCF_018413645.1 of Roseococcus pinisoli. Lineage (GTDB taxonomy): Bacteria > Pseudomonadota > Alphaproteobacteria > Acetobacterales > Acetobacteraceae > Roseococcus > Roseococcus pinisoli. The sequence continues at coordinate 496,823 of NZ_JAHCDA010000001.1, read as the reverse complement.
GGTCACCTTTCCCGCGGGTATCGGCGTCGAGGCCTCAGGCATCGTGGATGAGGTCGGCGCCGGCGTTTCCGGCGTTTCGGTCGGCAATGCGGTCTTCGGCTTCGGTGAAGGCACGATGGCCGAATTTGCGGTCCTCACGCATTGGGCCCGCAAGCCGGAGGACCTTTCCTTCGAGGTCGCCGGTGGCCTCCCCGTGATCGTCGACACGGCGACGCGCGCCCTCGACGAAGTGGGCGTGACAGCCGGCCAGACGCTGCTGGCAAGTGGCGCCGCGGGTGGGATCGGCTCCGCCGTCCTGCAGCTTGCGCGGCTGCGCGGAATTGTCGTGATCGGCACGGCGAGTGCACCGAAGCACGACTATCTGCGCAGCCTCGGCGCCATCCCGACAACCTACGGGCCCGGCTTGGCGGCGCGGGTGAGGGAGCTCGCGCCCGGGGGAGTGGACGCGGCCCTCGATCTTGCCGGCTCCGGTATCATCCCAGAGCTGATCGATATCGTCGGCGAGGCGTCGCGCGTGCTTTCCGTTGCCGATTTCTCGGCGGAGCAATACGGCGCGAAGTTCTCCCACGGGCCGCCGAAGGATCCGGAGCGGATCTTCGCGAATGTGGCGCTGCTTTGTGTCGAAGGCCTCTTCGGGCTGCGCGTAGAGCGGAGCTTTCCGTTGGTGCAGACGGTGGAGGCGCTGGAGGTCAGTGCCAGGGGCCGCGTCACCGGCAAGCTCGTCATCTCTGTCGCCTGACGGTGACGCGCCGAAGCGCTCCGCGGCAACTTTGCTCGCCTGCACCACGTTCTGAATCCTGACAGCGAAGATGGAGAACGAGATGGCCCGCACCCTGACCGCCCGATTCGACACGCGTCGCCAAGCGGAACTGGCGATTGAACACCTCGTGCAGAAGCATGGCGTGAAGCGCGAAGGTGTTTCCGCTCACCCCGTGGGGGCCAGGAACACGGTGGGCACCCGGATCGCCGGTTCGGACGCGCCGGACGCCCAGGTGGGAACGCGGGAGCGCGACGACGCTGCCCTGCATGGCGCCGTGGAGGTTTCCGTCGAGCTCTCGGCGGCGGGCGGCGATGCCCTTCGGAAAGCCCTGACGGAGGTGGGTGCGCGGGACCTCGCGGAAGCGTAATTCCCGCCTGCCAGCGGCGCCTTTAGCCCCCGAATGTTAAGATTTGCGGGCGGCGAAACCGGTGCGATCTGCACGACGTTGTGTGATCGGAAACGGCGCGCAGCAAGCGCGCTCGAACGAAAATCGGTCGAGGGCGAGAGATGGCCAGGGGCATCTACACCATTGAATTTTACGCACGTGATCCCGGCGACCTCGGGCTTCCGCCGGTCATGTGGACCGAGGCCCAGCTTGAAGGGATGAGGTGGGCCGAACGCTGGCTGGCGGATTACGCCGACAGGCCCCTGCCGCCGGATTGCGTCCGGCCGTGCCGAGCGCGTCTCGTCGATTCATCGGGCACCGTGATCGCCTGGGTTGAGACGCCCGTTCTGCGCGGCGTGTATGGCGGAGCGGTTCCCTATACCCATGGCTTCGAGCCTCGCGACAAGCACTGAGCACGCAGGCCGAGGCCGTCATTTCGGCGCGAAGGCAGCCTATCCCTCCAGCGCGGTCGTGTCCCGATTAAGGCGGCAATAGACGATGAAGTCCGGCGCGCTGAGGGCCTTCGAAAACAGCCATCCCTGCCCGTATTCGATGTCGCGCTGCAGCAGGTCGTCGAGCTGCCGCTGCGTCTCGACACCTTCCGCGATGATCTTGAGATCCAGCGCCTTCGCCATGGCGATGATGTGCGGCGTGACGGAGCTCGTCACCGAATCCAGGCCGAGCGTATCGACGAAGGACTTGTCGATCTTCAGCACATCCAACGGAAAGCCCTGCAGGTAGGAGAGGCTGGAATACCCCGTGCCGAAGTCGTCGATGGCGACGGTGTGGCCGAGGTCCCGCGCCTTCCGGATCGTCTCGCGGGCCGCCTGGACGTCCACGAAGCCGCGCTCGGTCGCCTCGAGCCAGATCTGGGTGATGGCGATGCCGCTTCCCTCGATGGCGCGGTGGAGGATCGGAAGGAACCGGGCCGAGAGGATGTCGTCCGCCGACAGGTTGATGGAGATGTGCAGCGAGCGATCGGCCACGAGCAGCGAGGCTACCTCGGCGACCACGGCATCGATCACCTGGTCGGTGATCGGCAGGATCAATCCGCTCTCCTCGGCCAGGGGAATGAAGAAGTCCGGCCGCACCAGCGATCCATCCGGCCGCTGCCAGCGGACCAGGGCCTCGGCGCCGATGCAGCGGCCGGTCGCGAGCTCGATGATCGGCTGGTAGTGGACGATGAACTCGCGATTCTGGACCGCCACCGTCAGCTCGCCCAGCGGGGAAAGCCGCCGCCGCGACAGCCAGATGACGATGCCGACCATGAAGGCCGAAATGAAGCCACCGAGCGGCAGGAAGATCAGCTGCTCCCGCTGCACGCGGTGGAGCAATTGGTCGCGGGAGACCACGGCGACCGCGGTCCAGCCGGCCTGACGCACGGTGGCGAAGAGATAGTCCTCGTTGAGGCCGTGGTGAGGGTCGGCGATCAGGCGCGCGACCAGGGTCGGGTTGGGGGCGTTGAGGACGCCCAGAACGGCACCGGTGTTCGTCGCCAGGGCGAGCCGGATGCCCGGATCGGCCATGATGTCCACGACCCTCTCGGGGTCGACGACGACGCTGTACGAGCCCAGCATCATCGCGAGTTTCTCGACCTCGGGATTCGCCATTGGCCTGATTCGGTTCCAGATCTGGACGCCGTCCTCGGTCGTGAAGTCGCTCGGGGGCGGGCGGAATCCGGAATGATCGACGCCCCAGGAGGTGCATCTCTGCACGCCGCCCTGGTGATATCCGATCTGCTCGATCGAATGGGTGCGGAAGGTCGCCGCGCGCATGCGGGCGATGTGCTCGTCCGAGCAGGGCGTCTCCGTAAATTCCGCCGCGGCGCTGAGCGCGCTTCGCACCTCGGCGATCGACACGCCGGCGCGGGTGATCACGCGCTGGGCATAGGCCTCCAGAAGAGCCTGTTCTTTCCGGACGGCCCGCGTCCAGGAGTAGTAGACGGTGGCGGCCATGGGGATGATCACCCCGATGACGGCCAGCATGACGGCCAGGACAATGACGCGCGTTCGGTTCAAGGTCGTCTCCCGCGGTGGGAAAGCCCTTCTCCGCCCGCTTATGCCAACAGATTCCAGACCCTTATCGTCCGCAACTCAAATTTTCCGGATTGCGGCTTTGTGAGCGATCATGCCGTTCGGGACCCTGCGGTTCGCAAGGCCGTCGACCGCTCACATCGAGCGGAACGCACCTGCGACACGACGAAGAACAGCACCGGCCCGCGCACCGGCGACCTTCGAGTGCAGTATCGCCTCGCGCCCCGGCAAAGGCGGCAGGCCGATCCCTTGTCCGACTTCGATCGTTCCGGCCGGAGCGGCCCGGCGGGCGAGGGGAGCGACCGCCAGCCCTGCCGCCGCTGCGGCCCCCGCCGCCGCCGCGCCGATGCCGACGAACGCCTCCCGCCAGCGCACCCCCGCCGCGTCGAGCGAGCGGATCGCCATGGCTCGAAGGCTGCAGGGTTCGGGTTGAATCGCCAGCGGCAGGGGCGAGCCCGCGGGCAGGGCGAAGTCGGGGGCGGAGAACCAGCCGAAATCCTCGGTCAGCAGCACCTCGCCGTCCCGGCGGCTTTCGTCGTAGCGCATGACGACGACGGCATCCAATTCTCCCGCGTCGTAGAGGTCCAGCAGCCCCCTGGTGCTGCCCGTCCGGAGATGAAGCGTCACGCCCGCATCGTGCTCTCCGATGCGCCGGAGGAGTTTCGGCAGATCGGGACCCATGAGGTGATGCGTCACCCCGACGGACAAGCGCGTGGGCGCCTCCTCGAAAGCCTCGGCCGCGCGGCGTTGGGCGGCGACGAGGTCACGGGCCAGCACCAGGAACTGCTCTCCCGCGGCGGAGAGCCGCACCTGCCGCGGCGTTCTCTCCAGCAGGCGCTGGCCCAGTCTTTCTTCCAGCCGCCGCAGACGCAGGGAGACGGCGGCCTGAGTCGTGTTCAGCACGCCCGCGGCGCGGGTGAAGGAGCGAAGGTCGGCGACGAGAACGAAAGCCTCGACGGCATCGGGATCCAGCGGGCGCATGGCGATGATAACAGACGATAATCACTGAGATATCCATGGCCATGGTTTCTGTCCGGTTCGCCTGGGATTTCACTAGCGCGGCAACATCGGATCTCCCGCCATGGCTTCCGCCGATCCCCTCCCATCCCGCTCGCCGGTTTCGGCCGCGCGGGCCGATCCCTATATCTGGACGGTGCTGGCCGTGGCCGTCGCGACGCAGACGGCGGGGTCGGTCGCGGCGCAGGGGATCTACATCCTCGTGCCCTTCTGGCGGGAGGCCTTCGGCGTTTCGCTCGCCTCGGCCTCGCTCGCCGTCACCGTCATGAACGGCGCGCAGATCGTGACGATGTTCGCGCTCGGCCGCGCCATCGATCGGCATGGCGAGCGAACCGTCGTGGGGCTGGCGATGCTGGGCATGGCGCTGGCCCTGGCGGGCGCCGCGGCCTTCGCGGAAGGCCTTCCGGCGCTTCTCCTCTGCATGGCGTTCCTGGGCGGCACCTACGCGGCGGTGCAGCCGGGCGGCACGCGGGCCATCCTGCGCTGGTTCCCGCCCCGGCACCGCGGCCTCGCCACCGGGTTCCGGCAGGCCGCGGTGCCCTTCGGCACGATGATCGCCGCCGGCCTGCTGCCCTTCCTGGCGGTGCATCACGGCTGGCATGCGGCGGCGTGGGCGGGCGCCGGTGTCTCGCTGTTGGGCGCCGGGTTGTTCTGGTGCTTCTATCGGGAGGGCGGCGAGGTTGCGGCGAAGGCGGATCAGCCTCTTTCGCCGCGCGCCCTTGTCCGTGTCGTGGGCCGGGAGCCCACCTTCTGGCCGGTCCTGCGGCTTGGTATCGCCATGTGCGCGTTCCAGTTCACCTTCACGGCGCATGTCATCGGCTTCGTGGCGGAAGGGCTTGGCCTGGGGATGGTCCTCGCGGCCTCGCTCTTCGCGGGGGCACAACTTGCCGGCATCCCGGGGCGGGTGCTGCTGCCCTGGGCCAGCGACCGCTTCCTGTCGGGACGCAGGGTCCAGTCATTCGGCGTCGTCTCGCTGCTGAGCGCCGGTGCGGCCGTCGCTCTCGCGGCATTGCCCATCGGCACGCCCTTGCCCGCCATTGCCGCCATCCTCGTCGTGCTAGGGTTCTTCGGGATCGGATGGTTTCCGCTCTACCTGCTCCAGATCGCGGAATGCGCCCCAAAGGGATCGATCGCCGCGACCGTGGCCTTCGCGACGACGCTCTGCATGGTGGTGATGGCGCTGGGTCCCTTGCTCTTCGGCCTCGTCGTGGATCACGTCGGCTACTCGGCCGCCTGGGCGATGCTCGTGCTGCCGGTCGTCGCGATGTCGTTGCCGTTGCTGCGCTCGCGGCCGCGCATCATCGCCTGAAGAGCGATACACCCTCCGATCAACCCGGCAGGAGGCAACCCAGGCATCCCGGATCGGGCGGGGCGCCGCCTCCCGGTTGGCGTTAGCTTCGGCCAGGATTCGGGGCTCGCTGGAGCCCGCCCAGGAGAAGCTGAACGATGATCTCCCGACGGTCACTGCCCGTCCTGCCGATCGGGCTGGGGCTGTTCGACGCACGCGCGGCCGTAGCCGGCACCGGGGCGATGGCGGCGATCGAGCAGCGACGCGGCGGGCGTCTGGGGGTCTTTGCGCTCGACACGGGCACCGGGCGCGTTTGCGCGCATCGCGCCGAGGAGCGGTTCCTGATGTGCAGCACCTTCAAGGGGCTGCTCGCGGCGCAAGTGCTGGCCCGGATCGAGGGCGGCCTGGAACGGCCGGATCGCCTCCTCCCCTATGGGGCGCGGGACCTCATCTTCACCTCGCCGGTCACCAAGGCCCATCTCGGCCGAGGCGGCCTCTCCGTCGAGGATCTGTGCCGGGCGATGGTGGAGGTCAGCGACAACACCGCCTCCGTCCTGCTGATGCGCGCCAGCGGTGGGCCTGCCGCGCTCACCCGGTTCCTGCGCGGCCTGGGTGACGAGACGACGCGGATGGACCGCTATGAGCCCCAGGCCAACGAGCCCAGCGGCGACTTCGACACGACCTCGCCTCGTGCCGTCGTCACCTCCATCCGCGCCATCCTGCTGGGATCGGCGCTCGGTGCCGCAGCGCAGGCGAAGCTCGAAGGCTGGATGGTGGCCTGCACCCCGGGCCGTCGCCGCCTGCGTGCGGCCCTGCCGCCGGATTGGGTGGCAGGCGACCGGCCCGGTACCAGCCTGAGCCGCCAGACGAACGACTACGCCATCATCCGCCCGCCCGAACGCGCGCCGCTCCTGGTCGCGGCCTATTACGACGCGCCGGGCGTGGGGCTGGATGCGCGCGAGGCGGCCTTGCGCGAGGTGGGCGCGGCCATCGTGGAGTGGGCGCGCTGAAACCCGTTTCTCACCTGGCGCGGCCGGCGGCATTGCCGGCGCCAGTCACCGCCACAAGAAATCCGGCCATCGATACGCTGCGCGGGATCGCGATCTCGCTCGTGATGCTGCTGCACTTCCACCTGAGCTATTCCCTGGTCGACAGCCCGCTTGCGCTTCTGCTGCCCGAGGACGCGATCCAGGCGGTGGCGCGCAATGGCAACTACGGCGTGACGATGTTCTTCGTCATCTCGGGCTACCTGATCACGGGCACCACGATGCGCCGCCATGGCGAGCCCGGGAAAGTCGATCTGCGGAGCTTCTACGCCTTCCGCTTCGCCCGCATCATGCCGGGGCTGGTCCTCGCCCTGCTGATCATCCTAGGGCTGGGGCTGGCTGGCCAGCCGGCCTTCATGAACATCGCGAAGCCCGGATGGCCCGAGGTCGGCTTTCCGCTCGCGCTGCTCTCCGTCCTGACCTTCTGGCACAACGTGCTCATGCAGCATGCGTGGTACTTCAACTACGCGATGAACATCTACTGGTCGCTCTCGGTGGAGGAGATGTTCTATCTCCTCTTTCCGGTGCTTTGCGTCGCCTTGCGGCGAGCCTGGGCCCTGGCGGCGATCTGCCTGGTGGCCATCGTGATCGGTCCCCTCTATCGCAGCCATCACGCGGAGGACGAGATCCGCTTCCTGTATGCCTACCCGGCCTGCTTCGACGCGATCGCCTTCGGCTGCTGCGCCGCCCTCCTGGCCGAGCGGTGGCGCGTCGGCGGAAAGCCGGCACTGCTGCTCCGCCTGCTGGCCGCGCTGCTCGTGACCGTCACCTATCTTCGCGGCATTCGCGGGAATGAGACCTTCGGCTTCACCCTGATCGCCTTCGGCACCGCGGCGCTGCTGGTGGTCATCCATGGCGAGGCTCCTCGGCGTCCGGCACATCGGAACCCATTCCTTGCTGCGATCCGCTGGATGGGACGGCACAGCTACGAGCTCTACCTGTTCCACATCATCGTGCTCGGCCTCATGCGAGGCGCATGGCCTCGCGGCACGCTGGCCTATGGCGACAAGGGCATGGCCATGGCTGCCTTCGTCGGGCTTTCCGCCCTTGCGGCCTGGACCGTCGCGCGCTTCTACACGGAGCCTCTGAACGCCCGATTGCGGCAGGCTTTCCGGAGACCGGAAAAGTCGCCCCTCCGATCGGAAGCCTGAACCGAGATGCCGCTCAACGACGGAAGGGGATGCCTGTTGCCGGGCCGAAGCCGCTCGGCTACGGCGCTGCGAAAGCGGCATGAACGGAGGGATAAAACATGAAGCGACGTCATCTCATGGCAGCGATTACTGCCATGGCCGCGGGGACCGCCCCGGCTATCGCTGCCGGGCCCCTGCAGCTCCGGGTATGGCGGGATCCGAATTGCGGATGCTGCACCGCGTGGCAGGAGCATATGCTGGGTGCCGGCTTCCAGGTGGAAGACAACCTTGTCACCTCACTGGCGCCTACGCGTCGGATACTCGGCATTCCGTCGGATCTGGCCTCATGCCACGCGGGGTTGGTCAACGGCTACGCCCTGGAGGGTCACGTGCCCGCAGAGGCTGTCCTGCATCTGCTGAGCACACGCCCGGCCGGCGTGCGCGGGCTCGCCGTCCCGGCCATGCCGATCGGCTCCCCGGGAATGGAGGTGCCTGGCACGCCCGACGACACCTATGACGTCATCGCCTTCGGCAATGGCGGCGGGCGCGGCGTCTTCATGCGCTTCAGGGGGAATCAGCGGGTCTGAGCTTGATGGGGCCACCACCTCTTCGTGGTGGCCTCCCGCCTGTCCGGCGGTACCTCACGGTGATCGGGGCTTCGGCGTAAAACGACGCCCTCACTCACAAGGCTATCCCAGGCTCTCCCGCGCCTGCGTCGCCAGGACGTCCGCACGCTCGTTCATCGGGTGCCCCGAATGGCCCTTCACCCAGCGCCACTCGACCTCGTGCGGCTTGGCGGCCGCCAGCAGCCGCTGCCAGAGCTCATGGTTCTTCACCGGCTCCTTGGCGGCGTTGCGCCAGCTGTTGCGCACCCAGCCCTTGATCCAGCGCTCCATGCCGTTGCGGACGTATTCGCTGTCCGTGTGCAGGGTTACGCGGCAGGGGCGCTTGAGCGCCTCCAGAGCCTCGCAGGCGGCCGTCAGCTCCATGCGGTTGTTGGTCGTCGCACGGTCGGCGCCGGTGAGTTCCTTCTCCATGGAGCCGAAGCGCAGGATCGCGGCCCAGCCGCCCGGTCCCGGATTGGGCTTGCAGCCGCCATCCGTGTAGATCTCGACGAAATCGCGGCTGTCAGGCACCGATCGACTCCGGGCCCGTCGCCTGCGCGAAGAAGCGCAGCTTGTAGAGATATTCCAAAGGATCTTTCCGCGTCACCATGGCGCCTTTCGGCGTGTTCACCCAGTCGTAGAGCCGTGTCAGCAGGAAGCGGAGCGCCGCGCCCCGGCACAGCGCCGGCAGCGCCGCCCGCTCCTCCGCGGAGAGGGGACGCCGGGCCGAATACTCCCGCAGGAGCGACCGCGCCTTCGTCACGTTGAAGCTGCGATCCGGCTCGAAGCACCAGGCGTTCAGGCAGACCGCGACGTCGTAGGCCAGCAGATCCGTGCAGGCGAAATAGAAGTCGATCAGGCCCGAGACGCGCGGCGCGCCCCCATCCTCCAGAAAGAAGACATTGTCGGGAAACAGGTCCGCATGGATCTGGCCGGAGGGCAGCGTGCCCGCCTTCGGCCAGCCGGCGAGAATGCCTGCCAGCTCCGCGTCGAGCTCCGCGATGAGGCCGGCCTGAACGCTTTCGCCATCCGCGCGGCAGCGCTCCAGCAGCGGCGCCCAGGAGGCGACGCCCAGCCCGTTTGGCCGAACCGCGGTGTAGTCCGTGCCCGCCAGGTGCAGCTCGGCCAGCGCGGCGCCGAGCGGGCCGCAATGCTCCGGCCGCACGCGCCGCGGCCAGACGCCGGGAAGGAAGGTGCAGATCGCCGCCGGGCGGCCCGCAAGCTCGCGCAGCGCCACCCCGTCGCGCCCCGCGACCGGCATGGGCGCGGAAAGCCCGCGCGCCACCAGGTGCTGCATCAGGCCGAGGAACCAGGGCAGCTCCGTCGGGTCCACGCGCTTCTCGTAGAGGGTGAGGATGTAGTCCCCCTCCGTCGTCTTCAGCGCGTAGTTGGAATTCTCCACGCCCTCGGCGATGCCGCGGAAGGCCCGCAGCTCGCCCAGGGGGTAGTCCGCGAGGAACGCGCACAGCGCCTCGTCCGAAACCTCGGTATAGACGGCCAAGGGATCAGGCCGATGCTGACGCGGCCAGGGCGGCGGGCAGCTTGAAGATGACCTTCTCCTCCGCCACCACGATCTCCTCGATCTCGAGGGTGTAGCGCTCGCGCAGCCGTGCCAGCACCTCCTCGACGAGGACCTCCGGCGCGCTGGCGCCGGCGGTGATGCCGATGCGGCTGACGCCTTCCACCGTCGCGAGGTCGAGGTCGCGGCCCCGCTGCACCATCACCGCCTTGGCCGTGCTGGCCCGGCCCGCAACCTCGACCAGCCGCACCGAGTTGGAGGAGTTCGGCGCGCCCACCACGATCATCATCTCGACCTTGGGCGCGATCTCCTTCACCGCGGCCTGGCGGTTGGTGGTCGCGTAGCAGATGTCCTCCTTCGCCGGGGCGGCGATCTGGGGGAAGCGGCTCTGCAGGATGTTCACGATCCCCGCCGTGTCGTCGACCGACAGCGTGGTCTGCGTGATGAAGGCGAGCGGCCGGTCGGAAGGCGGCTCGACCGTGCGCGCCTGCTCCTCGTCCTCGACCAGCGTGACGGCGCCGGGGGGCAGCTGGCCCATGGTGCCGATCACCTCCGGGTGGCGGGCATGGCCGATGAGGATCAGGTGCCGGTCGCGGCTGAAGTGGTGCTCCGCCTCGCGATGGACCTTGCTGACCAGCGGGCAGGTGGCATCGAGGAAGAACATCTCGCGCCGCTCGGCCTCGGCCGGGATCGATTTCGGCACGCCATGCGCCGAGAAGACCACGGGCTGGCCGTCATTCGGGATCTCGTCGAGCTCCTCGACGAAGACGGCGCCCTGCCGCTCCAGCGCCTCGACGACGAAGCGGTTGTGGACGATCTCGTGGCGCACATAGACCGGAGCGCCGTAGCGCTTCAGCGCCTCCTCGACGATCTTGATGGCCCGGTCCACGCCGGCGCAGAAGCCGCGCGGTCCAGCGAGAAACACATGAAGAAGGGGCTTTTCGGCCATGCGGTGCAAAATCCCAGCGCGAGGTATCGGGCCCCAGACTATCCCTTTGGGCCGATCGGTGCCAGACGGAGCGCAGATGGAGGGGTGAGCATGCGTCTGGCTTTTGTTCCGCCGCTGGTCCTGGCGGCGATGGCGGTAACCGGGTGCCAGCCGACCCGGATAGAGGACCTTCTGGTGTCCTGTCCCAGCCTGACCCTCCCGGCGGACCTTGCCGACCTCACGCGCTACCGCCCGGGCTCGCCGCCCGACCTGTCCTCCGTGGCGCTGGACGCCCGGGTGACGGGGGTGGACGCCAGCTGCCGCCGTGGCCGTAGGGACCAGAGCGTCGACGCGACGATTTCCATGCGTTTCCAGATTGATCGCGGACCCGCGGCGCCCTCGCGCGCGGTCCAGCTGCCCTGGTTCATCGCCCTGCTCGACGCGGACAATAACGTCATCAATCGCCAGAGCTTCGTGCTGCCGGCCCAGTTCGGCGTGAACACGACGCGGGCGGCGGTGGGCTCCCGACCCGTGGAGATCAGCTTCCCGGTCAACCAGCAGCGCCGGGCGCAGGACTACCGGATCATGGTGGGCTTCCAGCTGACCGAAGAAGAGCTGGCGCAGAACCGCCGCCGCGGGCCGCGCTGATCGGCCTAAGGGCTGGTTATATTTTGCCCTCGGACGCTGGGCGCCGCCTCCGGCGGCTTGGCTTCGCCGCTCGACTGATGAGCCAAGCTTGTAGGTAGAGCGGGCGGCGCCGGCCGCTGTGCGGCCGGATTCCCGCGCGGTGCCGTTTGTCGGCGAGTTCGAGGGGCAGCGCCCCTCAACCCCATCCAGGCCTGATCAGCCCCGCGCCGCCGCCGTCAACCGCTGCAGCTCGGCCAGGCTCACGGCGCCGGGGACCAGCGTCGTCCCGATGACAAGCGCCGGCGTGCCCTGGATGTCCAGCGCGCGCGCCAGATCCAGGTTGCGGGCGATACGCGCCGTGATCGCGGGGTCGTCCATCTCCCGGCGCAGCCGCGCCCAGTCGATCCGCGCGCGCTCCGCCTCGCGGCGTAGCACGGGCTCCGTCGGCTCCTCGCGCAGTCGCATCAGCGCCTCGTAGAGCGGTACGTAGAGGTTCTGCCGGTGCGCGGCGAGCAGCGCGCGGGAGGCCAGCACCGAGTTCGGGCCCAGGATCGGCAGGTCCTTCAGCACCACGCGGACGTCGCTCTCGCGCTGGAGCAGCTGGTTCATGGTCGGGTGCAGCTGCTTGCAATAGCCGCAGCGGGCGTCGAAGAACTCGACGAAGGTGACGGCGCCCTGCGGATTGCCCTTCACCGGATCCGCCGGATCGCGGAACAGCTGCTCGGCCCGCGCGGCGATGGCTCGGGTCTGGGCGGAGCTGCGATTGGCCTCTTCGGCCTCCTCCACGGCGGTCAGGGCATCGCGCAGGATGCTGGGATCCTCCCGCAATGCCTGGCGCAGCAGCTGCAGCACCTCGGCCCGCTGCTCGGGGGAAAGGGCCTGGGCCATGGCGGCCCCGGGCACCAGGGCGGCGCCCAGCGCCACCAGTCCACGTCGCTTCATCATCGGGCCAACATCCTCCTTCGCGCCGGCCGAGGCAAATTCCGGCCCGGCAAGGCGCTTCGGTTGCCCGGTGGAGCGAACGCGTCTAATCCCCCTCGATCGGCCGGAATGCCGCCATCGAGGGAATCGAGCGCCACCCGCATGAATACGCCCGCCAGGACCACGAAGCCCCGCCGCCTGACCTCCCCTCGGGCCCTTGCATTGGTCGTCGCCGGACTTTCCCTGGCCGGCTGCGAGACGGCCTCGAACATCACCTCCGGCATCCTCGGGAACAGCATCCAGGCGGGAACGCCGGGTTTCGTCTCGGGCTTCCTGGGCGGCGTCGCGGCCGAGGAGCCGGTGGCGGCCGCCACGGCCCGCGAGGTCCTCTCCGCCGGCGGCAACGCGGCCGATGCGGCTGTCGCGGCCGGCTTCGTCATGTCGGTGACCCTGCCGTCCCGCGCCGGTCTCGGCGGCGGCGGCGCCTGCCTCGTCTACAATCGCCTCCGCAACGAGACCGAGGCCGTCGTCTTCCTGCCCGGCGCGCGCGCCGGTGGCCTGGCCAATGCCGACCGCCCGGCCGCCGTGCCCCTCATGGCCCGCGGCCTCTTCGCGCTCCACACGCGCCTGCCCAATGGCCGGCCTTTCGAGGAGCTCATGGGCCCGGCCGAGCAGGCCGCGCGCTTCGGCACGCCCATGTCCCGGGCGCTGCACAACGACCTCGTGGCCGTGCAGGGGCCGCTCTTCGCCGATCCCGAGGCGCGCTCCATCTTCAGCCGCAACGGCACCCCGGTTGCCGTGGGCGACACCTTCCAGAACCCGCCGCTCGGCGGCACGCTGGCCGCGCTGCGCGTCTCCGGCGTGGGCGACCTGCACCAGGGCAACCTGGCGCGCCGCCTCGAAGAGGCGTCCGGCCTCGTCGGCGCGGGTGCGATCTCGTTGGCCGAAGTGCGCGCGGCCCTGCCGCAGCTCATGCGCCCCGTCGTGGTGAATGGCCGCGGCGGTGACCGCATCGCCTTCCTGCCGCCGCCGGCCGATGGCGGCCTGGCCGCCGCCGCCGCCTTCCAGGCGCTGCAGGCTGGCCAGTCGCCCGAGGCCGCGCAGGCACGGGCAATGGCCGTGGCCGCGGCCTCCCGCGCCCGTGGTGGCGATCCCACCGCCCTCCTGGCTGCGAACGACCTGCCCGGCGCCGGCCTGGGCGACCTGCCGGCCAGCGCGGGCCTCATGGTCTATGACCGCAACGGCAATGCCGTGACCTGCGCCTTCACCATGAACAACCTCTTCGGCACGGGCCGCATCATGCCGGGGATGGGCTTCCTCGGCGCCGCGGCGCCGAACACCGGCCGTGTCCAGCCCCCGCTGCTCTCCGCGGCGATCGGCTGGAGCCCCAACCTGCGCGCCTTCCGCATGGCCGTGGCCGGTTCCGGTCAGCAGGCCGCGGCGATGGCGGTGGCGGGCCCCGTGGCCGCCCAGATGCTGAGCAATGCCGGCCCCGACACGGCGATGCAGACCGTGCCCGAGCCCGGCCGCGCCCAGCTCGGCATGTGCCCGCGCTACCTGCCCGGCTACCAGGGCCTATGCACCACCGTGACCGATCCCCGTGGCGCCGGCGTCGCGCTGGGCGCGACCGACCGGTGAGCCTGAAGACGGGACGGGGCGCCGAGGCCCCGCCCTTCATCGTCATGGACGTGATCGCGGCCGCCAATGCGCGGGCCGCGAGCCTTCCGCCCTCGGCTCCCGGCATCCTGCGCATGGAGGTGGGGCAGCCCGCGACCGGCGCGCCGGCCGGCGCCGTCGCTGCCGTGGAGGCCGCGCTGCGGAGCGGCCATCCGCTCGGCTATACCGAGGCCTTCGGCCTGCCTTCGCTCCGCGCTCGCATCGCCCGCTACTACCTCGACCATTACGGCGTGGCCGTCTCTCCCGCGCGCATCGCCGTGACGGTGGGCGCCTCCGGGGCTTTTCCGCTCGCCTTCCTGGCCGCCTTCGACCGGGGGGACCGCGTGGCGATGGCCGCGCCCTTCTACCCGCCCTACGCCAATATCCTGACGGCCCTGGGCATGGAGCCGGTCCTGTTGGAATGCGGCCCGGAGACGCGGTTCCAGCCCAGCCTCGCGATGCTCGAGAAGCTCGACCCGCTTCCCGACGGGCTGGTGATCGCGAGCCCCTGCAATCCCGCCGGCACCATGCTGACGCCCGACGAGCTCGCGGCCATCGCGCGCTGGTGCCACGAGAAGGGCGTCCGGCTGGTCTCGGACGAGATCTATCACGGCCTCTCCTGGGGCACCGTCGCCGAGAGCACGGCCGCCGCCTCCAGCCCGAGCGCCATCGTCGTCAACAGTTTCAGCAAGTACTGGTGCATGACGGGCTGGCGCATCGGCTGGCTGGTCCTGCCGGAGGATCTGCTGCGCCCCGTCGAATGCCTGGCCCAGAACATGTTCATCTCCACGCCCTACCTGTCCCAGGTGGCGGCCGAGGCGGCGATGGATTGCGGGGAGGAGCTGGAGGCGAAGAAGGCCGGCTATGCCCGCAGCCGCGCGCTGCTGCTGGAAGGGCTGCCGAAGGCGGGGTTCGACCGCATCGCGGCGGCGGACGGCGCCTTCTACCTCTGGTGCGACGTGTCTCACCTGACGAATGACAGCGTGCAGTTCACGGGCCGGATGCTGGAAGGCGCCGGAATCGCGGCGACGCCGGGCGTCGATTTCGACCGGACGCGCGGCGGCCGGTACCTGCGCTTCAGCTATTGCGGGGCCGAGGCCGCCATGGCCGAGGCGCCGGGGCGCCTCGCGGAGTGGCTGAAGAGGTAGCCTGGAGCCCCGGTCGGGGCTCGACTGTCACGGCAAAAGGGGGCCGAAGCCCCCGCCGCGATCAGGAACGCTGCTGAAGCTGGTGCAGCTGGTTCCGCATGGCCGTCAGCAGGGCGGAGACCTGGTTGCCGCCGCGCTGGATCACCGCGCTGTACTCGCTGCGCTGGGTGAGCCGGAGCGACGTGCCCTCGGCCACCAGATCCACGATGCGGGGCTGGCCGCCCACTTCCGCCACGCGCCAATCGAGGTTCAGCGGGCCGCTGTTCGGCCGCTCGACGATCGTGGTCACGAGGGCGTCGTCCTCGGTCCGCTGCTGGCTGCGGCCCAGCGAGAAGCGCACGCCCTGGAACTCGCCGAAGCGGCTGGCGAGGTTGCGGATCAGCGTCTCCTCGAAGAGGCGCAGGTATTCCTGCTGCTCGGCCGCCGAGGCCACGCGCCACCAGCGGCCCAGGATGAAGCGGCCCGTCCCCTCGATGTCCACCGCCCGGCTCAGGATATTGGCAACATGCTCCCGGCGCTGGGCGACCGGCGCGCTGCTGTTCAGCGCGGCCACGAGTGCGTCACCCGTGCTCTTGATGAAGTTGGCGGCGCGGCTCGGATCCATCTGCGCCTGCGCCGCGCTGGGCACGACGAAGGGCAGGCTGGCCGTGAGGAGAAGGAATGCGCGGCGCGCGAGACGCGCCTCGGCGAAGGTCATGGTCGTTTCTTCCTAGCCTGTGGTCGTCAGGGCGATGCGGGCACAGGGTCCCGGCGAACACCGCGTCCGGCGCCGCCGGCCTCGACACCCCGTCCTTCGGCCCCGGTATTGGCGATCTCCGAGGCGCGGTTCTGACGATAGAGACTGCGCAGCGTCGAGTAGGGGTCCAGCGAGGTTTCGAGGATGCGGTCGAGCGTGTCGAGGGCCGACTCGCGTGCGTCGATGGCGGTGATGCCGGCATAGGCCCAGCGCAGCGCGTCCACCACATCGCCCTGGCCGAACCAGAACCAGGGGCTGGCCACGACATCGACGCCGTAGCCGAGCAGGTCGCGCGGATTGGAGGGGCCGAGGATCGGCAGGTAGAGGTAGGGTCCCTCGCCGACGCCCCAGACGGCCAGCGTCTGGCCGAAATCCTCGCTGTGGCCGGGGACGCCGAACTGCCAGTCGGCCACGTCGATCAGACCGCCGATGCCCAGGGTGGAGTTGATCAGGAAGCGCGCGGCGGTGCGGCCGGCGCGATCGACCTCGCCCTGCAGGACGTCGTTCATCAGGATGGTCGGGCCGCGCAGATTACCCAGCGCGTTGCGCACGCCCTGGCGCACCGGCCTCGGCAGCACGAAGCGGTAGGCCTGCGCGG
The DNA here is from genome assembly GCF_018413645.1 of Roseococcus pinisoli. Lineage (GTDB taxonomy): Bacteria > Pseudomonadota > Alphaproteobacteria > Acetobacterales > Acetobacteraceae > Roseococcus > Roseococcus pinisoli. Next base: position 480,426 of record NZ_JAHCDA010000001.1, on the reverse strand, counting down.
CGGGGCGCAGCGCCACCGTGTCGATGGCGTTGTTCACCGAGAACATCGTGCGGTTCAGGGGCTCGAGCGGGTCGTTATTGGCGCGGAATTCCTCCAGCGCCTCGGGGTCGCTGGCGGGCGGACGGGTCGCGCAGCCAGCGAGGCCGACGAGAAGAATCGCTGAAGCCAAAAGGGGAGCGAGGCGCATGAGGGCTAACGGACCTTTCAGAGCGAACTTCCAACCTGATCGAGGCGAGGCCGTTGCAACTACATGCACATTTTCCGCTACGGCAGCAAGTTGTCAGGTGCTGCGAACCGTGCGGATGGACAGCTCTGGGACGCTTCGCCAAGGGGCGTGGCAACTCGGCCAGGGCCCCTTGAAAGGTCCCGGAACGATCCAAGGAGGCGGCTCTTGCATAATGGCAGGTGGAACGCCAAACCATCGCCCCATGGACGTCTCGCCGAACAACACCCTTCAACGCTGGCTGACCGGGCCGCGCGTCGGGACCCTCCCGTCGCCCTCGAGCCTGCCGGCGCCGAAGCTCTCCTTCGAGTTCTTCCCGCCGAAGAACGAGAAGCTGGAGGCCGATCTCTGGAGCTGCATCCGCCGGCTGGAGCCGCTGGCCCCGCGCTTCGTTTCCGTCACCTACGGCGCGGGCGGCTCCACGCGTTCCCGCACGCATGAGACGGTGGCGCGCCTGGCGAAGGAAACCTCGCTGACCCCGGCCGCGCACCTTACCTGCGTAGGCGCGACGCGTGAGGAGGTGGACGAGGTGGCCCGGGCCTATTGGGATGCCGGGGTGCGCCACATCGTGGCGCTGCGCGGCGATCCGCCGGCCGGTGCCGCGAAGTACGAGCCCCATCCGGGCGGCTATGCCCAGGCCGAGGATCTCGTCCGCGGGCTGAAGCGGATCGGCGACTTCGACATCAGCGTGGGCGCCTATCCGGAGATCCACCCGGCCGCGATCTCGGCCGATGCCGATCTCGACTTCCTCAAGCGCAAGATCGACGCCGGCGCCAACCGGGCGGTGACGCAGTACTTCTTCGACACGGGCGTCTACCTGCGCTTCCTGGATCGCTGCCACGCGGCGGGCATCACGGCCTCGATCGTCCCGGGCATCATGCCGGTGACGAACTTCGCCAGCCTGAAGCGCTTCTCGGCCATGTGCGGCGCCTCGGTGCCCGAATGGCTGGCCAAGCTCTTCGAGGGGCTGGACGAGGACGAGGGCACGCGGCGCCTGGTGGCCGCGACGGTGGCTGCCGAGCAGGTGCGCATCCTGCAGGCCAATGGCGTGGACGAGTTCCACTTCTACACGCTGAACCGCCCCGACCTGACCTATGCCATCGCGCATATCCTCGGCGCCCGGCCCCCGGCCGCCTGAGGTTTTTGGGGGCGCGGGGATGACCCGCGCCTGGCGAAGGCCGCCAGGGCCGCACCCGGCTTCAACCTTCTGCCGGCCCCTGAGGGCCGCGCGTCAGGCGGCGTAGGGCGGCTTCTTCAGGCCGGCGGGCGAGAGGGTGAAGATCTCGCAGCCCGTCTCGGTGATGCCGATCATGTGCTCGAACTGGGCGGAGAGGCTGCGATCCCGCGTCACGGCGGTCCAGCCGTCGTCGAGGATCTTCACCTCCGGCCGGCCGGCGTTCACCATCGGCTCGATGGTGAAGAACATGCCGGGCGCCAGCTTCGGGCCTTCGCCCGGGCGGCCGAAATGCAGCACGTTCGGCGGCTCGTGGAACTTCCGCCCGATGCCGTGGCCGCAGAAGTCGCGCACGATCGTGAAGCGGTGCTTCTCGGCATAGGTCTGGATGGCGTGGCCGATGTCGCCGAAGGTGTTGCCCGGCTTGGCGACGGCGATGCCGCGCATCATCGCCTCATAGGTCACGTCCATCAGCAGCCGTGCCTTGGTGTTGGCGGTGCCGGACACGTACATGCGGCTGGAATCGCCGTGCCAGCCGTCGAGCAGCGGGGTCACGTCGATGTTCAGGATGTCGCCGTCCAGCAGCACCCGTTCGCCCGGGATGCCGTGGCAGACGACGTGGTTGATCGAGATGCAGGAGGACTTGGTGTAGCCGCGATAGCCCAGCGTGGCCGGGACGGCGCCGTTCTCCAGCATGAAGTCGTGGCAGATCTGGTCGAGCTCGCCCGTCGTCACGCCCGGCCGCACATGGGGGGTGATCATGTCGAGACAGGCGGCCGCCAGCGCGCCGGCACGGCGGGCGCCCTCGAAATCCTCGGGGGCGTGGCGGGTGATTCGGCGCGATTCGCCGCCCTGGTTGTCCATCTCGAACTTGTCCGCGTGCTACTGTGTGTGTGCCGCGAAGATGCGCCCCGGGGGCGCCCGGTTCAACCCGGTTTCTCGCCGGTCTTGATCTCGATGGTGCCGAGCGCCGCCGCGAGGCTGGCATTGGCGCTGCCCCGGCGGGCCGGCTGCTGCTGGCTTTCATGCGGGGACCAGCCGGTCATCACCAGGAGGCGGAGCTCCATTTCCAGGTCGAGGCGGGAGAAGGCGAGGGGGAAGAACCCGCGCGGCGGGGTGCGGGAATCCCTTGCGCGCACCGCATTGCTCTCTCCCGCCGCGCGCAGGTCGGCGACGAGGCCCATGGGGCTGCGATAGATCATCGGCAGCCGTTCCTGATCCGCGACGGGGATGGTGAACCCCGCGCGCTGGAGCAGGCCGGCCAGGTCCCTCAGCTCGGGAAAGGGCGAAACGCGGGGCGAGACGCCGCCGCGCGTCTCGGCCTCGGCGGCGTTCAGCGCCTCGCGCAGGCCCTGCAAGGTGCCGAGGCCGGGCAGGGAGGCCAGGAACAGCCCGTCCGGCGCCAGGGCCTGGCGGATCTGGATCAGCGCACCGGGCAGGTCGTTCACCCAATGCAGGCTGAGGCTGGCCACGATCAGGTCGAAGCTGCCGGGCGCGAAGGGCAGCCATTCCTCGTCGCCCGCGACGGCCAGGCTGCCGTTGTCCAACCCCTGGGCGCGGCGCGCCATGGCGGGGGAGAGGTCCATCGAAACGACGAAGGGGATGCCGCGGGCCCTGAGCGCAGGCGCCACGGCGCCCCGCCCGCCGAGGTCCAGCGCGCGGGAGAAGCGGTGCGTCGTGTCCTCCAGCCGGTCCAGCAGGCAGACGGCGGCGGCGTCCAGCACCGGCGCGACCTGGCCGATGGTGGCGGCCGCGCGCTCCCGGCGGCGGGCGACGAGGGCACGGTCGAAGATGTCGAGCGGATTTTCCACGGCCTCCATCTGCGACCGGTGGCGCGGCCGCGCAAGCGGGACTAACGTTCGACGGATCAGGAGGAGCCACAAATGAACACGATGGATGTGAAGGCGGCCCGCACCGCCGCCGTGGCCGCGACGATCGAACGAATTCGCGAGATCGAGGCCAGCATGGGCGTCACCCGCCCCGCCCTGGATCGCATGCGCGAGGAGCTCCTCGCGCTCGCCGCGCAGGATCACCTCTTTCCCAGCGGCGAATTTCCGCCCCCGCCGAATGGCGAGAAGGGCAGCAACCGCTACCTCCTGCAGGAGGACGGCAACAACCGCTTCGCGCTCTACATGAACGCGCTGAACCCGGGCAATGCCACCAAGCCGCACGACCACACCACCTGGGCCGTCGTCGTCGCCGTCGACGGGCAGGAGCTGAACAAGGTCTACGAGCGCCTGGACGACGGCAAGGATCCCGAGCGCTGCGAGATGCGCGTGAAGGAGGAGATCATGGTGGAGCCGGGCCGCGGCATCAGCCTGATGCCCGACGACATCCACTCCATCCACACCACCGGCACCCGCCCGACGCGGCACCTGCACATGTACGGGCTGGCGCTGGAGAAGCTGGATGGCCGCCGTGCCTTCGACGACAAGACGGGCGAGGTCTCCTACTACAACAAGAACTTCATGAAGCCGACCGCGGGCGCGAAGGCCTGATGTCGCTCGTCACGGCGGCCGATCTCAAGGCCTGGATCTCGCGCGGCGGTGAGCTCGCGATCCTCGATGCGCGGGAGGAAGGGGAGTTCGGCCACGGCCACCTCTTCTGGGCCGTGCCCTGCCCCCTCTCGAAGAAGGAGCTGCGCGCCCGCGCGCTGCTGCCGCGCAAGGCCACCCGCGTGGTCTGCGTGGATGGCGGCGAGGGGCATGCGCAGAAGCTCGCGGCCTACCTCACCTCCCTCGGCCATTCGGACGTTCACGTGCTGAAGGGCGGCACGCCGGCCTGGAAGGAGGCGGGCTACACCGTCTTCACCGGCGTCCACGTCCCGTCCAAGGCCTTCGGCGAGTGGGTCGAGCACCATTACGGCACCGAGAGCCTGGACCCGCCCGAGCTCCAGGCGCTGGTCGATTCCGGCAAGCCCCTGGTCATCCTCGATAGCCGTCCGATGGACGAATACGTGAAGATGACCATCCCCGGCAGCGTGAACGTGCCGGGCGGCGAGCTGGCCTACCGCATCGGGGACATGGTGCCGGACGCCGAGACCACCATCGTCGTGAACTGCGCGGGCCGCACCCGCAGCATCATGGGCGCGGAGAGCCTGCGGCGCGCGGGCGTTCCCAACCGCATCGTGGCGCTGCGCAACGGCACCATGGGCTGGGAGCTGGCCGGCTTCACCTGCGAGCGCGGCCAGACCCGGACCTACCCCGCCGGCACGCCGAAGAGCGCTGATCTGGCGCTGCAGCGTGCCACCGCCTTCGGCGACGAGAACGGCGTGAAGGTGATCAGCCGCGCCGCTGCCGAGGAACTGCTGTCCGATGAGAGCCGCACGACCTATGCGCTCGACGTCCGGGCGGCCGACGAATACGCCGCGGGGCACATCCCGGGCTTCCGCCATGCGCCGGGCGGCCAGCTCGTGCAGGCGACCGACCAGTGGATCGCGGTGCGCGGCGCGCGGGTGATCCTGGCCGACGACGACACCGTCCGTTCCCGCATGACCGGCGCCTGGCTGCGCCAGCTCGGCGGCTGGGAGGTCTATGTCGTGCAGGAAGCGTCGAAGGGCGCCACCGTCTCCGGGCCCTGGAAGCCCCAGGTGCCGGAGGTGAAGCCGGCGACGACGGTGACGGCCCAGGCCCTGGCAGCCGAAAAGGGCGTCACGGTCGTGGATCTGGCGCGCTCGATCGACTTCCGGGCTGGACATATCCCGGGCGCGGTCTGGGCGGTGCGCGGCCGTATCCCCAAGATCGAGGGCGCGGTGGTGGTCACGGCGCCCGACGCGACGCTGGCCCATCTCGCCGCCGCCGAGATTCCGGGCGCGCGCGTGCTGGAGGGCGGCGTCGCCGCCTGGAAGGCCGCGGGCCTGCCGGTCGCGGCCGATCGCCAGACCCCGCCGGACGAGGCCTGCGTGGACTGGTACCTCCGCCCCTACGACCGGAACTCCGGCATCGAGGAAGCGATGAAGGAATACCTCTCCTGGGAGATCGACCTCGTCCACGAGGTCGAGCGCGACGGCGATTCGCGCTTCGGCGCCTGGTAGGGGAAACGCCGCAGGCGCGGCCGGTGACCGGAGCGCGGCTTCGCGTGAGGGTCTGAATCGGCCGCCCCGCCCACCGCCCGATGATCGGAACCCGGTGGCGCTCGAAGGTCCGGGCCGGCTGCGGGGCCTGCTTCGAAGAATGGGCGTCGGGATTCTCGACGCCCTTCTGCCGCCCACCTGCCTGACCTGCGAGACCCCGGTGGGCGAGCAGGGAGGGCTCTGCCCCACCTGCTTCTCGCGCCTGGCCTTCGTGACCGCGCCGATGTGCGAGGTCTGTGGGGTGCCTTTCCCGCATGCCGCCACCGGAGCGCGCCAGCCCGAGGGCTCCTGTTGCGGGGCCTGCCTGGCGGCGCCGCCGGCCTTTTCCGTCGCCCGCGCCGCGCTGCGCTACGACGAGGGCGCGAAGGCGCTGATCCTGCCCTTCAAGCATCACGACCGCACCGAGCTGGCCCGGCCGCTCGCCCGCCAGATGGCCCGGGCCGGGGCGGAGCTGCTGCGCGCAGCCGACCTGCTGGTCCCGGTGCCGCTGCACCGATGGCGGCTCTTCCGGCGGCGGCACAACCAGGCGGCGCTATTGGCCGCGCAGCTGTCGCGGATCTCGGGCAAGGCTTTCGATCCGATGCTGCTGCGCCGGATCCGCGCCACCGTCCCGCTGGGCGAGCTGGGCGCCCTTCAGCGCGAGGCGGCGCTCCTGGGCGCGTTCGCCCTGGCGCGGGGCGCCGGGCGGAAGCTGGCGGGGCGCCGCGTGCTGCTCATCGACGACGTGCTGACCAGCGGCGCGACAGCCGATGCCTGCGCGCAGGCGCTGCTCCGCGGCGGGGCGGCCGCCGTGGGCGTCCTGGCGGCCGCGCGGGTGCCCGATCCCAGGATCGAGCGGTCCGGCTGACCGGCGGGGGCGCGGAAGGTGGCTAGCCTATCCACTTGGCGCCGCGCGTGCGCCCCATGTAGGAAAAAAGCTTGTTGGACAGCAGCATGCTGTAGAGATAGCCGGGGCTGTACTGCCAGGGTTCCTTGTCGAAGAATTCCTGCATGCGCATGTGCCTGAACTCAGGTCCTTTATTGACCATTGGCAAGTTTTTTTCTTCCTCGAGCGCGACGAGGTAGCAGAACACGACGTGTTCCGAGCAAAAGAGTTCCAGGCTCTTTTTATTGTCGATGTCATCCAGGGCCTTCTTCAGCCTTCCCTTCTTGCTGCTGTCGATGAGAGACGGCAACAGGGAGGAGACCGCGCCACTCTTGCTGTAGACCACCTTGCCTCGGCCCAGTCCGAGGAGCACCGAATTTGCTTCGTCGGCGCCCAGGGCGACCTGGCGATAGTTGCAGCGGAAGACCGCGTAGGTATAGCCGGCGTTCGAGCCGGTCAGGTTGTGGTGCTGCAGCCCCTCACCATTCATCTCGGCGATCATGGTGCTCGAGGTGGCGAGGCCGGCATGCGTCCACAGCGCATGGTCGCCATTCGCGGTGAAGACCTGTCCGTAGGTGATGAGGAAGTTGAGCCCGGTGGCGTCGTTCATCTTGACGAGGATATCGCCCGGCTCGAGCGGCCCGGTGGGTGCCTTCGCCGGCTTGGGCGGAGACATGACGTCTGCCACGTTGGAGACGATTTTATAGGCTGGGGTCAGCCTAGCGATACGGGTGAGATCGAAACCCATGCAGCAGCCTCCGGTCGTGACCTCCGCCCGGAGATCAACTCTAGGTTGCCGATGTTATCGATGGTTTTGCTGCGTGAAAATGGACCAGAGAGAGACAAAATAACGTTTAGAACTACCTTTTGCATGTATTGGATGCGGATGGATGTAACGCCGAGTAGAGGGCTGGGGCATTGCCGCAGAAGTCCTACATCTTCAAGGGGAAGGCTTGGCTCGGCGGATGTTCCGGGGTGTTCCGGTCCTTGAGCGCGACGCGATGGCAGAAGACCGCGTGCCCGGAGCCGAAGAGCCTGAAACTGCCGGCCCCGATCCCGCCGGAGGACGGGTTTCAACCGCCCTTATTCTGGCCGCCGGCCGTCATCGGCCAAGCCTCGGGGGTGCTTTCCGGCATGGCAGCCCGGAGCTGCGTGTCGGCTCCGACGGCTTGAAAACCGGCCAATTCGCTACTTTTATTGGTGCATGGCAAAAGTCGAAATCTACACCCAGCCCTTCTGCCCCTACTGCGCACGCGCGATGGCGCTGTTCAGCCGCAAGGGCGTCGCCTTCGAGGAGATCGACGCGCCGCGGGGCAGCCAGGCCCGCAAGGACGCGTCGGAGCGCGCGGGCGGCCAGACGACCGTCCCGATGATCTTCATCGATGGCCAGTCCATCGGCGGTTCGGACGACCTCGTGGCCCTGGACCGCGCCGGCAAGTTGGACGCCCTCCTGGCGGCGTGAAAAACGCCCATCTTGTCAACGGCCTCTCGGCCTCCCCATGTGACCTGGTATGGGCCGATTGCCATCCTGGCCGATCCGGCCGAGGTTCCAGGGAATGATCCGCTTTTCTCTCCGTTGTGAAAACGACCACCAGTTCGAGAGCTGGTTCAAGGACAGCACGGCCTTCGACAAGATGCTCGAGGCCGGCCTTGTCGAATGCCCGACCTGTGGTGACTCCCATGTCTCCAAGGCGCTCATGGCGCCGGCCGTCGCGAAGGCGCCGGGGATGAAGGGCCGCGCCGAGGCCGTCCCCGCCAAAGCGCCGCCTCCGCCCCCGGCGGCCGATGGGCCGCGCCATGCCTCGGGCCCGATGCCCGCGCAGGTCATGGCGCTGCTCCAACGCATGCGTCACGAGATCGAGGCCAATTGCGACTATGTCGGCCGGGACTTCGCCAAGGAGGCTCGCCGCATTCATGACGGCGAGGTGGAAGTGCGCGGCATCTACGGCGAGGCCAGCGACGAGGAGGCCGACGAGCTGCGTGACGATGGCATCGACGTCGCGCGCCTGCCCTGGGTCCCGCGCTCGGACGGCTGATGGCAGAAGATCCCTACAAGGTCCTGGGCGTTAAGCGCGACGCCACGCCCGAGGCGATCAAGGCGGCCTATCGCAAGCTCGCGCGCCAGCACCACCCCGATCTCAATCCCGGCAAGCCCGAGGCGGAGGCCAAGTTCAAGGCCGCCGCCGCCGCTAACGACCTGCTCTCCGACCCCGAGCGGCGCGCCCGCTTCGACCGGGGTGAGATCGACGCCGAGGGGCAGGAGAGGGCGCCGCCCGGCTTCAACGCCGGGGGCGGTGGCGGCAGCTATCGCCGCTATGCCGAGGAGCCTTTCGGCGCGCGCTATGGCGCGGCGCCCGAGGGCGTGGACCCGGGCATGTTCGAGGACCTTTTCTCCGACATCTTCGAGGCCCGGCGGCGCGCCGAATCGGGCCCGCGCCGCGGCGCCGACCAGTCCTATCGCCTGAACGTCGATTTCCTGGACGCCGTGCGCGGGGCGACCCGGCAGCTCAGCCTGCCGGACGGCAAGGCGCTCAGCGTGAAGATTCCCCCGGGCGTCGTCTCGGGCCAGGTCCTGCGCCTGCGCGGCCAGGGCGATCCCGGCCGCAACGGCGGCCTGGCGGGCGATGCGCTCATCGAGCTGGAGGTGAAGGGGCATGACTTCCTCATCCGCGACGGCAACGACCTGCGCATGGACCTGCCCGTGACGCTGAAGGAGGCCGTGCTGGGCGGCCCCATCGTGGTGTCCACGCCCTTCGGCGCGCTCCGCGTGAACCTGCCCGCCGGCAGCGACAACGGCCGCACCATTCGCCTGCGCGGCAAGGGTATCGCCGAGCACGGCAAGCGGCCCGCGGGCGACCTCTTCCTCACCCTGCGCGTGACGGTCGGCAAGCCCGACGCGGCGCTGGAGGAATTCCTCCGCAACTGGTCCCCCGAGAACCCGGAGGACCCCCGAGCGGGCATGGAGTTCGGGGAATGATCACCCTCGAGATCCTCTGCGCCCGCTTCGAGGCGCTGCGGGCGGACGACCTGCAGCGCTGGATCGGCGCCGGCCATGTCCGCGCCGAGCGGCAGGGCGGCGACCTCGTCTTCCAGGAGATCGACGTCGAGCGCGTGCGGCTCATCCTCGAGCTGCGCGACGTGATGGAGGTCAACGAGGAGGCGCTGCCTGTGGTCCTCTCCCTGCTGGACCAGGTCTATACCCTGCGCCGCCGCCTGCGCGGCCTCGGCAAGCTCGAGGACTGAGCGGCCGTCGCTGCCGCCGGGCGTGATTGACCGCCCGCCGCGCGGAGCCGAAAACATCCGCCGATGCGCCATTTCCCAGCCTTCCTGGATCTCGCGGGCCGGCCGGCGCTGCTGCTCGGCCAGGGCGAGGCGCTCGCCGCCAAGGCCGCGCTGCTCCGGGCCGCTGGCGCGCAGCTGCGCGAGGCCCCGCGCTTCGAGGAGGCGCTGCTGGACGGCTGCGCGCTGGCCGTCGCGGCCGGCGCGCCGGAGGAGGACCTCCGCGCCCTGCAAGTGGCCTGCCTGCGCCGCGGCATCCCCGTGAACGTGGTGGACCGGCCCGAGCTGTGCAGCTTCATCACCCCCGCGATCGTGACGCGGGACGAGATCACCATCGGCATCTCCACCGGCGGCGCCGCGCCCGTGCTGGCGCGGCTGATCCGCCAGAAGGTGGAGGCCACGCTGCCGCCGCTCATCGGGCGGGTCGCGGCCCTGGGCCGCCGCTTCCAGCAGCTCGTCCGCGAGCGCCTGCCGAGCCTGCCGGCGCGGCGCGCCTTCATGGAGCGGGCGCTGACCGGGGAGCCCGCCCAGCTCGCCCTCGGCGGCCGTCAGGCCGAGGCGGAGGCCGCCTTCGCGCAGATGCTCGACGCGGCGGAGGCTACGCCGCGCGGTTTCGTCCAGCTCGTCGGCGCGGGGCCGGGGGCGGCGGACCTGCTGACCCTGCGCGCCCTGCGCGCGCTGGGCGAGGCGGATGTCATCATCCACGACCGCCTGGTGAGCGCCGAGGTGCTGGACCTCGCGCGCCGCGACGCGCGCCGCATCTTCGTCGGCAAGAAGCGCTCCGTGCATTGCGTGCCGCAGGAGGGGATCAACGCCCTGCTGGTGGAGCTGGCGCAGGAGGGGCTGCGCGTCGTGCGGCTGAAGGGCGGCGATCCCTTCGTCTTCGGCCGCGGCGGCGAGGAGGCCCAGGCGCTGGCCGCGGCCGGCATCGCCTTCGAGGTCGTGCCCGGCGTCACGGCGGCGCTCGGCTGCGCGGCGCAGGCCGGCATCCCGCTGACGCATCGCGACGCGGCCCAGATGCTCACCTTCGTCACCGGCCATACGCGTGAGGGCCGGCTGGATCTGGACTTCGCCGCCCTGGCGCGCTCCCGGCAGACGCTGGCCGTCTATATGGGCCTCACCACCCTGCCGGCGTTGCGCGACGGCCTGGCGCGCGAGGGCTACGACCTCGCCACGCCGGCCGCCCTGATCGAGAGCGGGGGTTCCCCGCACCAGCGCGAGCTGCGCGGCAGCCTGGCCGAGGTCGCGGCGAAGGCTCCGGGCTGGGCGGGAGACGGGCCGATCCTGCTGCTGCTGGGCGAGGCCGTCGCCCTCGGCGCGCTGCCCCTGAAGCGCGACGCCTGACCCGCGCCCCCTGACCCCTGCGCGTCCGCGCCCATCGCCCCTATAGTCCGTGTCGGAGGATCCCCATGAAGCGTCGCCTGTTCACCGCCGGATTGCTGTCGGCCCCCGCTTTGGCCCAGGCGCAGAGCCAGCCGCCGCTGCGCCTCATCGTGCCGGCGCCGCCGGGCGGCAGCACCGACATCCTGGCCCGCGTGCTGGGCGAGAAGGCGGGGGCGCTGCTGGGCCAGCCCATCGTGGTGGATAATCGCGGCGGCGCGGGCGGCATCATCGGCACCGAGGCAGCGGCCCGCGCGCCGGCCGATGGCAACACCATCATCCTCGGCCACAACCAGACCCACGCCTCCAACCAGTGGATGACGCGCAACCTGCCCTATCACGTGGTGGACAGCTTCACGCCCGTGGCGCGGCTGGCGACGGTGCATCACGCGACGGTGGTGCCCGCCAACTCCCACGCGCGGGACATGGCGGGGCTGATCGAGATGGGGCGCGCCGGGCGGCGTGTCTCCTACGCCTCGTCGCAGGCCGGCTCGGCGAGCCATGTCCTGGCCGAGACCTTCGTTCGCCGCTCCCAGATGGATGCGGTGCATGTGCCCTATCGCGGCGGCGGCCCCGCCACGACGGACACGGTGGCCGGGGTGGTGGACTTCTACGTCTCGACCTGGCCCGGCGTCGTGACGCTGGTGCGGGAAGGGCGCCTGCGCGCGCTGAGCATCGGCGCGCCGCGGCGCCTGCCGGACTTCCCCGACCTGCCGACGACGGAGGAGGCGGGCGTTCCCTTCATGGCGGTGGACGCCTGGTTCGGCCTCTTCGCGCCGCGCGGCGTGGAGCCGGGGCGCGTCTCGCGCCTGTCGCTCGCCTTCCTGGAGGCGCTGGCGCAGCCCGAGGTCGCGACGCGTGCGACCCAGGCGGGTCTCAACGCGGCGCCGATGTCCGTGGCGGAGTTCGCGGCCTTCCAGCTGGCCGAGGTGCGCCGCTGGCAGGAGATGGCGACGCTGACCGGGATCATGATGGAAAGCTGAGGCGGCGCCGCCCCGGCCTCAGGCCTTCTTTTCCCAGCCCTTCGGGGTCTGCTGCCAGTAGGCGAGGCTGTGGCCCGCCTCCTTGGCCGCCTTCCAGCGGCGGCGGGCGGCCGCCACGGCATTCTCGTCGCCGCCGTCGAAGAGGTCGAAGGCGCGGGCATAATCGCCGAGATGCGCGCTCTCCGCGCCGTCCGTCAGGAACAGATGCGTGGCGCCGTTCGCGGGCGGCCCGTCGAGGGCGGTCAGGAAGATGGGCTGGTCCGCCGCGTCGCGCGTGCCGTGCGGCAGCCAGTCGGGCTCCTCGCAGGTCCAGAGCGCGTCGTCGAGCGACTTCATCCGCTCCTCGCCCGCGCAGAAGACGAGCGCGCGCGCCGGCACGGCCAGCACGCGGCCGAGCAGCCGGGGCAGCGCCTGCTCCAGCGTGCTGCGGGTGAGGTGGTAGAAGCCGATCTCGGTCACGCCATTCTCCGCGCGCTCAGGTTCCGTCCGGCGCTCAGGGCACCGTCAGTACCACATTCCCCCTCACCCGGCCCGACTGCACCAGCTCATGCGCCTCGGCGCAGTCCGCGAGGGGAAGGGTGGCCGCCACGTCGTGCCGCAGGTCGCCCTCAGCCAGGAAACGCGCCAGCAGCGCCTCGCATTCCGCCCGCGCGGCGGCGGAGAGCTCGTAGACGATGAAGAAGCGGATCGCATGGCCGCCCAGCAGCATGGCGCCGAAATTCACCGGCACCTCGCGCTCGGTCGAGCCGTAGGCGACGCAGATGCCGTCGGGAGCCAGGATCTGCGGCAGCAGCGCGATATTGCCGGAAAGGTCCACCTCCACCACGCGGTCCACGCCGCGCCCGCCGGTGAGCTCCCGGACCCGCGCCGCCACATCCTCGCCCCGGTAGTCGATGGTGGCGTCGGCGCCGGCTTCCCGCGCATGCGCGGCCTTGGCCTCGGAGCTGACGGTCGCGATCACCTGCGCGGCGCCGAGCCGCTTCGCGAACTGGATGGCGTAGCGGCCCACGGCCCCGGCGCCGCCCGCTACCAGCACCGATTGCCCCGCCACGCCGCCATCCGTCGTGACGGCGCGCAGCGCGGTGAGGGCGGGGATGCCGAGGCAGGCCCCGGCCTCGAAGCTCAGCGAATCCGGCATGGCCACGGCCTGGGTGGCGGGCAGGGCGATGTATTCCGCCGCCGTGCCGAAGGGCCGCTTCCACTGCCCGTTCCAGATCCAGACCCGTTGGCCGAGGCGCGAGGCTTCCACGCCCGGGCCCAGCTTCTCGATCACGCCGGCGCCGTCGCTGTGCGGGATCACGCGCGGCGCGGCCATGGGCCGGGAGCCGCTGCGCGTCTTCCAGTCGGAGGGATTCACGCCCGAGGCATGGAGGCGCACCAGCACCTCGCCCCGTCCGGGCTCGGGCCGGGGCATCTCGCCATGGACCAGCACCTCGTGCGCGGGGCCGTTCCTCTCGTACCAGACCGCCTTCATGGCTTTCGTTCCTCCTGGTTGGGAGCCCCGGCCTCAGACCCGGTGGGGATCCTCGAAATGCCGCTCCACCAGCGCGTCGAGCAGGCGCGCGCCGAAGCCGGTGGGCGTGTGGCGCGCGGCGGGGAGATCGTCCGTCTCGGCCGTCTCCATGCCCGCGATGTCCAGATGCGCCCAGGGCAGGGTGCCCACGAATTCGCGCAGGAAGGCCGCCGCGTTGGAGGCGTCGGACACGAAGCGCGTCCCGCCCGGCACGCATTGCTTCAGGTCGGCGATGTCGCTGTTCAGCTCCTCGCGGTGGCGCTCGCCGATTGGCAGCGGCCAGAGCCGCTCGCCCACCGCCTCGCCGGCCGCGGCGACGGCGGTGCCCAGCGCCGCGTCGTTGTGGAACAGCCCCGCGCGGTGATGGCCGAGCGCGGTGATCACGCTGCCGGTCAGCGTTGCCAGGTCCAGCACCGCCTGGGGGCGGAAGCGCGTGGCGGCGAGGTGCAGGGCATCGGCCAGCACCAGGCGGCCCTCGGCGTCGGTGTCCACCACCTCCACGGTGCGGCCGCTCATCATCCGCAGCACGTCGCCGGGGCGGTAGCTGGTGGCGCTCGTCGCGTTCTCCGCGATGGCGAGGATCGCGACGGCGGGGCAGGGGGATTTCCGCCGCGCCAGGGCCAGCATGGCGCCCGCGCAGGCGGCCGCGCCCGCCATGTCGGCGCGCATCGCCTCCATGCCCGCCGCACCTTTGATCGAGATGCCGCCCGTGTCGAAGCACAGGCCCTTGCCGACGAAGGCCACCGGCGGCACGCGGAACTCGCCGCGCCAGCGCAGGATCACGATGCGCGGCGGCACGGCGCTGCCGCCGCCCACCGCGAGCAGGCCACCGGCGCCCAGCTTCTTCAGCGCGGCACGGCCGAGCTCCTCGACCTCGATGCCTTCCTTCTCCAGGCCGCGCAGGCGCTTGGCGAATTCGCGCGGGGTGAGGCGGTTGCCCGGCTCGGCCACCAGCTCGCGCGCGAATTGCGTCCCGGCCAGCGCCGCCTCCGCCCGGGCCCAGGCGGAGGCGAGGCCGGCCGGGTCGTTCACGAGGAGCTCGATCCGGCGGGGGCGGGGCGGGGGGCAGGACTTCAGGCGGTCGAAGCGCCAGGCCCGCAGCGCTGCGCCGACCCCGAGGCCGACGGCGCAGTGCGGCGGCAGGCCGCGCGCATCCAGCGCCAGGCGGGCCGGCGGCCCGGCCGCGGCGATGCAGGCGGCGCCGACGCCCTCCCATTCCGCGCGGCTGGAGGCGTGGTTCGCGCCCACCCAGCGTTCCTGCGGGGACAGCTCCAGCACCTCGCCGCGCCGGCCATGAAAGCCCGACGGGTGCGGGGGACCCTCCGCGATCGGGCGGAGCAGGCGCGCGCCCTTCGTCGGCTCGCGCCTCAGCCTGATCAAGGGATCACCCTTCGTAATGATCCGCGACCAGGCGATCGAGCATCCGCACGCCGTAGGCGGTGGCGCCCTTCGGGATGGTCGGCGCGTCCTTGCTGCTCCAGGCCGTGCCGGCGATGTCCAGATGCGCCCAGGGCCGGCCCTGCACGAAGCGCTGGATGAACTGCGCCGCCGTGATCGAGCCGCCCGCCCGCCCGCCGCCGACATTCTTCATATCGGCGATGTCGGACTTGATCTGCTTGTCGTAGGCCTCGCCCAGCGGCATGCGCCAGGCGAGCTCCCCGGTCGCGACGCCGGCGGCGAGCAGCCGCGAGGCCAGCTCCTCGTCGTTCGAGAAGAGGCCGGCATGCTCGTGGCCGAGGGCGACGATGATCGCGCCCGTGAGGGTCGCGAGGTCGACCATGAACCTCGGGTCGTACTTCTCGATCGCGTAGTGGATCACGTCGGCCAGGACGAGGCGGCCTTCGGCGTCGGTGTTGATCACCTCGATGGTCTGGCCGGAGGCCGAGGTCACCACGTCGCCGGGGCGCTGGGCATTGTCGCCCGGCATGTTCTCGACGAGGCCGATGAGGCCGACCGCATCCACCTTCGCCTTGCGCCCCGCCAGCGCGGCCATGAGGCCGGTGACGGTGCCGGCGCCGGCCATGTCCCACTTCATGTCCTCCATGCCGGCGGCCGGCTTGATGGAGATGCCGCCGGTGTCGAAGGTCACGCCCTTGCCGATGAAGCAGACGGGCTTGTCGGCCTTCTTCTTGCCGCCGGAGAGGCCGTTCCAGCGCATGGTCACCAGGCGCGGCTCGTTGGCGCTGCCCTGGGCCACGCCCAGCAGCGCGCCGAAGCCGAGCTTCTTCATCTCCTTGGGCCCCAGCACGTCGACCTCGAGGCCGAGCTTGGTCAGCTCCTTGCAGCGATCGGCGAATTCGACCGGGTTCAGGACGTTCGGCGGCTCGGAGACGAGGTCGCGCGTGAGGAAGACGCCCTGGGCCACGGCCTTCATCGGCGCATAGGCGGCCTTGGCGGCGCCGTGATCCGCGCTGGCGATGGTGACCTTCTCGAGCTTCGGCTTGTCCTCGGCCTTCTCGGTCGTGCGGTAGCGGTCGAAGCGATAGGCGCGCAGCGCGGCGCCCAGGCCGATGGCGGCGGCCTGGCTCGCCGTCAGCTCGTCGGCGGCGACGGTGCAGTGCGGCTCGCCCGAGACCTGCTTGTAGAGGCTGCCGCCGAGCTTCTCGGCGTCGAGGCCGGCGATGGGCCCCGTGCCCAGGACGAGCAGCTTGGTGACGCTGACGACCGGGGCCCAGAGCGTGACTGCCTGGTCCTTCTTGCCCTTGAAGCCCGCGGCCTCAAGCGCGCGGCTCAGCCCGCCCTCCATCTCGGTGTCGAGCTCGGCGGCCAGGCCCGAGGGAACGGCGCCCTCGGCGATGAGAAGCACGAGGGCACCCGCTTTCGGGAGGGCCGGCTTGGCGAAGGCGATGTCGAGCATGGGGGTTCCCGGCTTTCCTAGGTCATTGGGCCCCAAGCCCCTCCAAAAGGCCGGGCAACCTGGGCGGTCCCGGCCGCTGGCCGGCCCTGGGTGGGTCTGGACCCGCCGTGACAATAGGCGCCGCCTCGCCTTGCGTCATCCCATGAGGCGGAGATAGACCCGTGGAATGGATTCCACCGCCCTGCTCGAGCTCGCCGTGGGCCTCGCCCGCGATGCCGGCGGGGCGATCGAGGCCGTACGGCGCGCCGGCTTCGCCATCGAGCGCAAGGGCGATGCGAGCCCCGTGACGGCGGCTGACCGCCTTGCCGAGGGCATCATCACCGAGGGGCTGCTGAAGGCCCGGCCGGACTGGCTCGTGGTCGGCGAGGAGGCCTGCTCCGAGCACGGCATGCCCGCGCCCGAGGAGACCTTCTGGCTGGTCGATCCGCTGGACGGCACGCGTGAATTCGCCGCGGGCCGGGACGAATACGTCACCTGCATCGCGCTGATCCGGGCAGGGCGCCCGGTGCTGGGCGTGATCGGCGTGCCTTCGAACGGCGACGTCTATGCCGGCATCGTGGGCTCGGGAGAGAAGGGGCTGGCCTGGGTCGAGCGCGGCGGCGCGCGGCACCCGATTACCGCGCGGCTCCCGCCGACGGAAGGGCTGCAGCTGCTGGACAGCCGCTCGCATCGCGACGACGAGGCGACGCAGGCCTTCTGCCGGGACCTCATCATCGCGGGCACCACGCGGCTGGGCTCGGCGCTGAAATTCGCCTGGATGGCCGAGGGGCGGGCGGATGTGATGCCGCGCCTCAACTCCGGCATCATGGAATGGGACACGGCGGCGGGGCAGGCCCTGCTGGAGGCGGCCGGCGGCCGGGTGGTGGACGCGGCGGGTGCGCCCCTGACCTACGGCAAGCCCGGCTACCGCAATCCGGGCTTCGTGGCCTGGGGGGCGATGCCGCCGGCATGACCATGCTGCTGGACGATCCGCAGGATGCCGCCGCCCTGCTGCGGGCCGGCGAGCTGGTCGCCTTCGCCACCGAGACGGTCTACGGCCTCGGCGCCGATGCCCGGAACGGCGAGGCCGTGGCCGGGATCTTCGAGGCCAAGGGCCGGCCGCACTTCAATCCGCTGATCTGCCACTTCCCCGATGCCGAGTCGGCCTGGGCCGAGGTATGCCCGGACGAGCGCGCCCTCGCGCTGGCTGCGGCCTTCTGGCCCGGGCCGCTGACGCTGGTCCTGCCGCGCCGGCCCGAGTCGCGCGTGGCGCTGCTGACCGGCGCCGGGCTCGACACGCTGGCGGTCCGCGTTCCCGCCCATCCGGGCGCGCTCGCCGTGCTGCGGGCGGCGGGCACACCGGTGGCTGCGCCCTCGGCCAATCGCTCGGGCCGGGTGAGCCCGACCACCTCCGCCCATGTGATGGAGGAGCTCTCCGGCCGGATCGCTGCCGTCTTGGAGGGGGGCGACTGCGCGGTCGGCGTCGAATCGACCGTGCTGGACCTCTCGGCCGGCGAAGCGGTGCTGCTGCGCCCGGGGGGCGTGCCGGTCGAAGCCATCGAGGCTCTGATCGGGCCGGTGGGGCGGGGGCTGCCGATCGCGGAGGCGGCCGGACACGCCCTGCGCAGCCCGGGGATGATGCAGTCGCATTACGCGCCCTCGCTGCCGCTGCGGCTGGACGCGGCCGAGGTGGCGCCGGACGAGGCTTTGCTGGCCTTCGGGCCACCGCTGCCGGGTGCGGGAAAGGTCTACCAGCTCTCGGAAGGGCGGGACCTGCGCGAGGCGGCGTCGCGCCTGTTCTCGGGGCTCAGGGCGCTGGACGGCTCCGGTGCGCGCGGCATCGCCGCGATGCCCATCCCCGCCGAAGGCCTGGGTGCCGCGATCCGCGACCGGCTCGCCCGCGCGGCGGCGCCGAGGGACTGAGTGGCAGCCCCGTCGGGGGCGATCCGCAACTAGCGGTTGATGACCCGGTAATGTTCCTGCTGTTCGCCGGTGCAGTCCCGCTTGAGCGGGCGCAGCCGCTCCGAATTATGGGGGTGGCCGATGCGGTTCTGGAGCGCGATGGCTTCGTCGATCGACTGGTTGAAGCCCTCGCAGCCCTCAAGGCGATTGATCACCCGCGGCTCGCTGGCCGACTGATAATAGGTGTTTCCTGCATGCTGCACCTGCGTGCGCTGCCACCAGCTCGCCGCGGCGAAGATGCCGGTGGCGAAGATCACGAAGAGGACGAGGGTGACCAAAAATCGTCCTGGCGCCATGGCCGTGCCTCAATCCAAGGATGTTCACTCTTTTTTTAGCAATTCCGGGGTGGGGCGCAATCATTCAATTGCGCTGTCAGGAATTCTTGCCCGGGGGGCGACGGGAGGATGGAGTGATCCCCGCGCCCGGCTATAACCCCCCGATGCCTGACGACCTCCGCTCCCCCGGCCCGCTCGATGCCTTCCGCCGGATCCTGGGCCCCAACGGAATTCTCACCGCGGAATCCGACCTGGAGCCTTACCTCGCCGACTGGCGCGGCCTCTACCGCGGCCGGGCCATGGCGCTGCTGCGCCCCGCCAGCACGGAGGAGGTCTCCGCCTGCGTGCGCCTTTGCGCCGAGCAGGGCATCACGATCATCCCGCAGGGTGGCAACACCTCGATGGTCGGCGGCGCCACGCCCGAGGCCAAGCCCAACCAAGTCATCCTCAGCCTCGCCCGCATGAACCGCGTGCGCGAGATCGACACGGCCGACATGACCATGACGGTCGAGGCCGGGCTGATCCTTCAGAAGGCGCAGCAGGTCGCGGCCGACCACGGCACGCTCTTCCCGCTCAGCCTGGGCGCCGAGGGCTCGGCCATGATCGGCGGGCTGCTCTCCACCAATGCCGGCGGCAACACCACCGTCCGCTACGGCAATGCGCGGGAGCTGATGCTGGGCCTCGAGGTCGTGCTGCCGGATGGCGGCGTCATCAACGGGCTGCGCCGCCTGCGCAAGGACAATACCGGCTACGCGCTGCGCCACCTCTTCGTGGGCGCCGAGGGAACGCTCGGCATCATCACGGCGGCGGTGCTGCGCCTCTTCCCGGCGGCCAAGGAAACCGCGACCGCGCTTTGCGCCGTGCCTTCCGAGGATGCCGCGCTGGCCCTGTTCCGCCGCTTCCGCGCGGCCGACGAGGGCGCGGTGCGGGCCTTCGAATACATGTCCGGCATCGGCATGGGCCTGGTGATGGACAATATCGAGGGCGCGACCCTGCCCGTGGCCCCTGGCTTCGAGCATTTCGTGCTGGTTGACCTCTCCGCTTCGCGTGAGGGCGCGGGCCTGCGCAACCTGCTGGAGCAGGTGCTGGAAGCCGCGATGGAGGCCGGCGAGGTGCTGGATGCCGCTCTCGCCGAATCCGAGGCTCAGCGCGCCGCCATCTGGCGCCTGCGCGAGGAGCATCCCGAGGCGCAGAAGCGCGCCGGCGCCAGCGTGAAGAACGATGTCTCCGTGCCGGTCTCCTCGGTGCCGGAGCTGATCCGGCGCTCCTCGGCCGAGCTGGTGAAGCTCATTCCCGGCAGCCGGCCGGTGCCCTTCGGCCATATGGGCGACGGCAATATCCACATGAACCTGGAGCAGCCGCCGGAAATGCCGGCAGCCGATTTCCTGGCCCGCGCGCACGACATCATGGATTGCGTGAACGCGATCGTCCGCGAGCTCGGCGGCAGCTTCAGTGCCGAGCACGGCGTGGGCCGCCTCAAGACCGACATGATGGAAGCCTGGCGCGGTGGCGCCGAGCTCGCCGCCATGCAGGCGATCAAGGCCGCGCTCGACCCCAAGGGCATCATGAATCCCGGCAAGGTCCTGCCCTGATGGCCGGCCGCCGGCCCGCATGAAACGGATCGACATCTACATCATGCGGCAGCTCGGGCTGTCGCTGATCGCCGTGACGACCGGGCTGGCCGCGCTGGTCTGGCTGACCCAGTCGCTTCGTTTCATCGAGCTGGTGCTGGACCGCGGCCTGTCCATCTGGGTCTTCCTCGAGCTCACGGGCCTGCTGCTGCCGAGCTTCTTCGGCGTGATCCTGCCCATCACGGCCTTCGTCGTGACGCTCTTCACCTATGTCCGCCTCTCCTCGGACCGAGAACTCGTGGTGATGCGCGCGGCGGGGCTCTCGAACTGGCAGCTGGCGAAGCCGGCGCTGGGCGTGGCGGCCATGGCCATGTCGATCTGCTTCGTCCTCAATCTCTGGATCACGCCCGCCTCGCACGAGGCCTTCCGTGAGTGGCAGTTCGAGATCCGGAACCAGATGGCGGGCCTGCTGCTGCAGGAGGGCGTGTTCAGCTCCGTGGGCGACGACCTGACCGTCTATGCGCGCGACCGGGATTCCTCCGGTATGCTGAAGGGGATCATGGTGCATGACGCGCGGGAGCGCGGTGCGCCGGTGACCATCCTCGCCGAGACGGGGCGCATCACCTCCACGCCGCAGGGGCCGCGCGTCACCCTATTCAACGGCCAGCGGCAGCAGGTGGAGCGCGTGGTGCAGCCTGACGGCACGACGGTGATGCGCCTCTCGGTCCTCTCTTTCCAGGAGAACAGCGTGGACCTGGCGCGCGCCAATCGCGCCGAGGGGCAGCGCTTCCGCAACGCGCAGGAGCGCAGCCTGAGCGAGTTGTTCAATCCCGAGGAAGGCGTCTCGATCCGCGATCGCGGCCGCTTCCTGGCGGAGGCGCATCAGCGCCTGAGTGGCCCCATCACCGCGGTCAGCTTCTCGCTGCTGGCCCTGGCGGTCGCCCTGACGGGCCAGTTCCGGCGCTTCGGCGGCGGTTTCCATCTTTTCGCCGGCTGCATCCTCATGGTGGGGCTGCTGGCCCTGGGCCTCGGCATCGGGAATGTCGCGGCACGCCAGTCCGCGCTGCTGCCGCTCATCTGGGTGCAGGCCTTGCTGCCCGGGCTGATCTCGGCCTGGGCACTCTCGGGCCTGCCCGGGGCACCGGCCGCCATCAGGAGTTATGCGCGATGATCCTCGCGCGGACCCTCACCTTCTATGTCGGTCGCCGCTTCCTGACGGCGACGGCGGCCATGCTGGTGGCGCTGACCCTGCTGGTCTCGATGTTCGACTTCATCGAGCTGCTGCGCCGCGCCGCCACCCGGCCGGACGCGACCTTCGGCCTCGTCGCCTCCATCGCCGGGCTGCGCATGCCCTTCGTCGGCATGCAGATCATGCCCTTCGCCATCCTGCTGGGCGGGATCCTGGCCTTCTGGCGCCTCACCCGCTCCTCGGAGCTCATCGTGGCGCGCGCCGCCGGGGTGTCGGCCTGGGGCTTCCTTCTCGGCCCGATGGCCGTGGCGATGCTCTTCGGCGCCGTGGGGATCATGGCGGTCTCGCCCATCTCCTCCGCCATGCTGGCGCGGGCGGAGCGGCTGGATGCCTCCTTCCTGCGTGCCGGCGGCGGCGTCACGGCGCTGGCGGGGGGCAGGCTCTGGCTCCGCCAGGGCGATCGCGGGCTTGATCCCAATGGCGTGGCCATCCTCTCCGGGCGGCCGGCGCGCCTGCTGGGTACGGACCGGACGGCGGCCTTCGTCCTGACGGATGTGAGCGTCTGGCGCCTGACGGCCAACGATCAGAGCCTCGGCCGCATCGAGGCCCCGGAGGCCCGGCTGGCGCCCGGTCGCTGGGTCCTGCGGGACGCGGTGGTCTTCGGGGCGGATCGCACGCCGCGGCCCGCCGCCACCATCGAATTGCCGACCGACCTCACGCCCGACCGCATCGAGGACAGCTTCGCCTCGCCCGACACGCTCTCCTTCTGGGCGCTGCCGGGCTTCATCGCGGTGCTGGAGCATGCGGGATTCTCGGCGCTGCGGCACCGGCTGCAGTTCCAGTCCATGCTCAGCACGCCCGCTCTGGCCATGACCATGGCCCTGCTCGCGGCCGGATTCTCCATGCGCAACACGCGGCGCGGCGGCGTGGCGCAGAGCATCGCCGCCGGCGTGGCCGCGGGCTTCGGCCTCTTTGTGCTGGACCGCATCACGGGCGAGTTCGGCGAGGCCGGGACGCTGCCCGTCTGGCTGGCGGCCTGGGTGCCGACCATCGCCGGTTTGCTTCTGGCTCTGGCTTTGTTGCTCCATCTGGAGGATGGGTAGGCCTATGCCGCGTCTGCCTCCCGCCCGCTGCCCCAGCCTGACCCGTAGCGCGCGCCGCCGCCTCCGGCGCCGTGACGCGTTGCGTCTCGGGCTCCGCCCCTCCCGCCGGGCCTGGAGGGATGCGACCTTCGTGGCCGGGCTGCTGGCGGCCCTGGCCATGCCGACCGGCTCGCGGGCGCAGCAGGGCACGTCCCCGCTCTTCGCCGATCCGCAGCCCATGGGCGACACGCTGCGCGACCTGGTCCAGCCTTCGCCCCCCACGGGTGGGGCCGCACCCGCGACGGCGCCCGCTCCTTCGACGGCGCCCGCGCCCGCGCCCGCGCCCGGCGCCGCCACCGGAACCGCCGCCGCTCCCCCCGTTGTGGGCCGGGCAGCCGGTGACGACGGGCCGGTCACCTTCACGGCGGACGAGGTCGAATACGACCGCGATCGCGCCCGCGTGGTCGCCCGGGGCCATGTCGAGGCCTGGCAGAACGGTCGCTTCCTGCGGGCGGACAGCTTCACCTACGACCGCAACACCCGCGTCGCGGTGGTGCAGGGCAATGTCCAGATCATCGAGGCCGACGGCCAGGTCTTCTACGCCGACGAGGCCGAGCTCGGCGAAGGCTTCCGCGACGGCGTGCTGACCGAGGTCCGCGCGCGTCTCGCGCAGAACGCCCGTATGGCCGGCAACGGTGCGCGGCGGACGGACGGCACGATCAACGACCTCAGTCGCGTCGTCTATTCGTCCTGCAACCTCTGCGCCGAGGATCCCACGCGCGCGCCGCTCTGGACCATGAGCGCGCGCATGGCGACGCAGGACCGCAACACGCAGCGCATTTCCTATCGTGATGCCACGATCCGGATCGGCGGCGTCCCGGTGCTGTACACGCCGTTCTTCTCGCATCCCGACCCGCAGACGCCGCGCGCCTCGGGCTTCCTGTTCCCGACGCTCGGCTATACCCGGCTGCTCGGCGCTTTTGCGCAGACCCCGTATTTCTGGGCGATCGACGACCAGTCGGACCTGCTGATCACGCCGACCTTCGCGCAGAAGGTGTACCCCAATCTCGCGGGTGAGTACCGCCGGCTCTTCAACAGCGGCGAACTGCAGATCCAGGGCTCGATCGGTTATTTCGACAATGACGCCGCCCAGCGCCTGGGCGCCGGCGCCAATGAGCAGATCGACAGGCACCTCTCGGGCCATATCTTCTCGCGCGGGCGCTTCAATATCGACGAGAACTGGCGTGTCGGCTTCGACCTGAACCGCGCTTCCAGCGATTCCTACCTTCGCACCTTCCGCCTCGAATACCGGCGTGTCCTCACCAGCCAGGCCTATGCCGAGGGCTTCTGGGGCACCGAGAGCTACGCCCGCATCGACGCCCGCGCCTATCAGGGCTTGCGCAGCACCGACGACACGTCGCGCACGCCCTATGTCGCGCCGAACGCCATCTTCGAGCATGCGCCGCGCAAGCAGATTGCCGGCGGCTGGCTCACCACCGATGTCGGGCTGCTGGGCCTGACCCGCGAGATCGGCACCTTCAGCCAGCGGCTCTCGACCCGCGCGACCTGGGATCGTCCTTTCCAGGACGGCCAGGGCGGCATCTGGACGGTGCGGACCCAGGCCGACGTCCTTGGCTATTACGCCGGCGGCCAGGACATCTCGCCCACCAACCTGCCCGCGGCCAACGGCACCCACGTCAACGCCAATTTCCGTGCGGCGCTGGACTGGCGCATGCCCTTCATGCGTTCGGCGGGCGATTGGGGGACCCAGCTGATCGAGCCGCGGGTGCAGTTCGTGACTGGGCCGAACATGGGCCACCAGCTGCGCTTCCCGAACGAGGACAGCCTCGATTTCGAGTTCACCGACGCGAATATGTTCAACCTCAACCGCTTCAACGGCCGCGATCGGCTCGAGGGCGGCACGCGGGTGGACGCGGCGATGCGCGCCAGCTGGAACTTCGCGAATGGCGGCCGGGTCGAGGGCCTCGTGGGACGCTCCTACCGCATCGCCGGGACCAACAACCTGCCCCCTGGCCAGGGGCTGGACCAGCGCGCCTCCGACTGGGTGGGGCGGGCGACCTTCTCGCCGGTCTCCTGGGTCGAGATCCTGGGTCGCGCGCGGCTGGACAGCGAATCCGGCCAGCACCGCGCCAGCGAGGCCGTTGCCAGCCTTCAGCTTGGCCGGGTCGGCCCGCTCGACAACACCTATCTCAGCGCCGGCTACCTCTATCAGCGCCCGCAGCCCCTGCTCTTTGCGGGCGACCAGGGCCGCAACGAGGTCTCCTTCGGCGGCGGCGCCCAATATCGCACCGCCTCCGGCGCGGTGTACCGGGCCAGCGCCACCATGCGCTACGACCTGAAGCTGGAGCGGCCGGTCCTGGTCCAGGCCACGCTGGGCTACGAGGACGAATGCTTCATCCTGGAGGGGCGCCTGATGCGGCGCTACGCGCAGGACCTCGTCACGCATCAGGACTTCGTCGGCAACACCGTCTTCCTGGTTCGCGTGGGCTTCAAGACGGTCGGCGACTACTTCTTCCGGGCCATCTGATCGGGATGCAAGGCGCCCCGGCCCGTGGCCTCTCCCCATCCGCCGGTTGCCCCACGGGGATTCTGCCTTATGAGACATAGAATCATGCCCCGCACCACGCTCCTCGCCACCGTCCTGGCGCCGCTCCTGTGCCTCGCCGCCCTTCCGCAGGTGGCCCAGGCCCAGGCCCAGCGACGGCCCGCCGCCGCCGCCCCCTCGCCGGCGCAGCCAGGAAGCAACCGCATCCTCGCCGTGGTGAACGGGGACGTCGTCACCCAGGCGGAGATCTCCTCCCGCGCGCGGCTCTTCGCCCTGAACACCGGCGTGGCCCTTTCGCCCGAGGTGATCGACCGGCTCCGGCCCCAGGTCCTGCGCCTCGTGATCGACGAGAAGCTGCGCAACCAGGAGGTGACGCGGCGCCGGATTCCCGTCAGCGACAACGACATCGCCGAGACCATCGCCGATATCGAGCGGCGCAACGGCCTGCCCGCCGGCGCCCTCCGGGCCCAGCTGCGCGGCGCGAACATCCAGCCGCGCGTGCTCTTCGACCAGATCCGTGCCCAGATCGGCTGGGGCCGGATGCTGCGCCAGATGCTCGGCCCCCTGGCCGAGATCAGCGACCAGGACATCCAGGGCGCCATCGCCAACCATCGCGCACGCCAGGGCCAGACGGAGTTCCTCATCGGGGAGATCTTCATCCCTGTCGACGATCCCTCGACCGAGGCCGAGGTGAACCGCTTCACCGAGGAGGTGGTGGGCCAGCTGCGCCGTGGCTCGCCCTTCCAGGTCGTGGCCACGCAGTTCAGCCAGGCCCAGACGGCGGTCCAGGGCGGCGATCTGGGCTGGGTGACGACCGCGCAGCTCGACCCCGAGGTGGCGGCGATCGCCGACCGCATGCCCGTGGGCGCGATCAGCAACGCCATCCGCGTGGCCGGCGGCTTCCAGATCGTCACGCTGCGCGGCAAGCGCGAGAACGGGCGCATCCAGAACGCGACCATGCTCTCGGTCCGCCAGCTCTTCCTGCCCTTCGCCAGCCGCCTCGACCCGCAGGCGCCGACCGAGCAGCACCGCGCCATCCTCGAGCGCGCGCAGCGCCTGTCGCAGACGCTCCGCGGCTGCGAGCAGATGGACGCCCAGCCCCGCAGCGGCGACCGCCCGGCCGACCCCGGCCCGATCCGGCTCGAGACCCTGAGCCCGCCGCCGCTGCGCCAGATGCTGGCCTCGCTTCCCATCGGTCGCCCCAGTCAGCCGGTCATCTCGCCGGACGGGATCCTGCTGCTCATGGTCTGCTCGCGCGAGCAGGCGCAGCAGGAGGAGTTCACCGCCGATGCGGCCCGCCAGCAGATCCTGCGCGACCGCGTCGAGGTCCTGGCCCGCCAGCTCCAGCGCGAGCTGCGCCGGCGCGCCGTGATCGAGACGCGGAGCTGAGCCGGGCACGTGTCTGAGCTGACGCCGCTCGGCGAGGTCGTCGGGCGCTACGGGCTCGACGCGCGCAAGGCCCTGGGCCAGCATTTTCTCCTGGATGAGACGGTCTGCGCGCGCATCGCGCGCCTGCCCGGCGATCTCGAGGGGCGGCATGTCCTGGAGGTCGGTCCGGGGCCGGGCGGCCTGACCCGCGCATTGCTGGCCGCGCCCATCGCCCATCTCACCGCCGTCGAACTGGATGCGCGTGCCCTGGTGGCGCTGGCCGAGGTGGAGGCCGCCTTTCCGGGGCGCCTCACGGTCCTGCAACAGGATGCGATGACCTTCGACGGCACGACGCTGCCGACGCCGCGGCAGGTGGTTGCGAACCTGCCCTATAATGTCGGCACGCCGCTGCTGATCGGCTGGCTGCGCCAGGCCGGCGCCTGGGAGCGGATGACGCTCATGTTCCAGGAGGAGGTGGCGCTGCGGATCGTGGCGCCGCCGCGCACCGAGCATTACGGCCGCCTGGCGGTGCTGGCGCAGTGGGTGGCGCATTGCGCCATCGGGCTCCGCCTCCCGCCCGGCGCCTTCCGCCCGCCGCCCAAGGTGCATTCGGCCGTGGTGGTCGTGACCCCGCATGCCGAGCAGCCCGCGCCGGAGCTGTTCCGGGCCATGGAGCGCGTGACGGCCGCCGCCTTCGGGCAGCGTCGCAAGATGCTGCGCGGCTCCCTGAAGGCGCTGGGCTCCGCCGAGGCCCTGCTCGCCGCCTGCGGCATCGCGGGTGAGCGGCGGGCCGAGGAGCTCAGCGTGTCGGAGTTCGACGCCCTGGCGCGGGTGGTGGCGGAACGGCCCGCCTGAAATCGGGTGCCCCATGCTGGACGCCCCGGCGGCCTCGCCGCAGGATGGCGGAACGAAGCAAGGGGAAGAAACATCCATGAAGCGTCTGCAGATCGGCGACGTCGCCATCACGAGCATCATCGAGCGCGACGGTCCCTGGCGCCGGCCCGAGGACTTCTTCCTGAACTACGACAGCGCGGCCAAGGCCGCCGACATCGCGCAGCTGGAGCCCGAGGTCTTCGAGAAGTCCTCCGGCCGGATGGTCATCACCTACCAGACCTTCGTGGTGCGCACGCCCAAGCACGTCATCCTCGTCGACACCTGCACGGGCGAGGACAAGGGCTACGGCCCGCCGATGGATTTCCCGAAGCAGCCCTGGCTGGACAACCTGGCCGCGCAGGGCCTGACGGTCGAGGACGTGGACTACGTCTTCTGCACGCACCTGCACATCGACCATTGCGGCTGGAACACCAAGCTCGTGAACGGCGAATGGGTGCCGACCTTCCCGAAGGCCAAGTACATCTTCCACAAGGGCGAATATGCCGCCTGGGAGAAGCTGGCGAAGGAGGGCATCGACAAGCCCGGCGGCGCCGGCGGCGTCTGGAAGATGAATTGCGAGCCCATCGTGAAGGCCGGCCAGGCTCTTCTGGTGGATGAGAGCTTCACGCTGGACGACTGCATCAGCCTGATCCTGACGCCCGGCCATTCCCCCGGCCATGTCTGCGTCGACATCCGCAGCGGCGGCCAGCGCGCGATCGTGGCCGGCGACATGATGCATCACCAGCTGCAATGCATCGACCCGACCATGTCCACCATCTTCTGCTGGGACCCGAAGCAGGCCGGCGACAGCCGGAAGACGGTCTTCGAGGAGGTCGCGGACACCGACACGCTGATCCTGCCCATCCACTTCCCGAGCCCGACGGCAGGGCGCCTGAAGCGGGCGGAGCGGGGCTACGCCTGGGCGTTCAAGCGGGACTGACCTTGGCGGTCAGAGCGTCGGCAGGCGGATGAAGCCGGGCTCGTCCGGCGGCTCGGCAAAGGCCTCCTCGACGCTCGTGACCTGCGCGGCGGGAGGGCCGCGGCGGCAGGCGGTGAGCACCGCCTGAAGCGCGTCCCGCTCGCCGGAGAGCAGGGCCTCGACCGTGCCGTCCCGGCGATTGCGAACCCAGCCCGAGAGGCCGTTCCGCCTGGCCTCGTGCACCAGCCACTGGCGGTAGCCGACGCCATGGACCCGCCCGGCGATGCGGACGAGGGCGGCCATCAGGCGAGCGCGGCGAGGCGCGCGGCGACGGCGAGGTCGGCCGCCACCTTGTGCCGGCGGTCCTCCGCCTCCCAGTCGAGTCCCCAGCGCTCCTCCTGGTAGAGCTCGTCGAGGATCGAGAGGCGGTGCGCCTGCTCGCTGGTCAGGGCGCCGCGCTGCACGGCCATGCCCAGCACCAGGCTGCCCAGGGCCGGCACCAGCACGCCCAGTGCCGAGAGTCCGACGGGCGAGAGCTGGGCCACCGCATGGTGCACGGAAGCCATGGCGCCCTCGTCCTGCGGGATCGGCATGATGCCGATGGTCGTGGCGAGCTCCACGTCCAGCTCCCGCGCGGCCCAATCGAGCCAGGGGTCCCAGGCCTCGGCCTGCCGGGCAGCGAGGGCCTCGTCGACGGCGCGATAGCAGAGCAGCTCGGTCTCCGCGTATTTCGCGATGGCGGCGATGGTGGCCTCCGGCGCGGGGGCGATGCGCTCGGCGGCGGTGCCCGTCAGGCGGGTGAGGGGGAGCTCGTCCCAGGTCATCTCCCCGCCCTTCTTGCCGCCGGCCGCCTGCCATTCCTCCGCCAGCGCCTCGCCCAGCGCCCGCGTTCCGGCGTGGAGCTTGCCGCCGCCGGGGAGGCGCATGGGCCGCCCGTCGAGAAGAACGGTGAAGCCGCCTTCCTGCTCCACGCAGGCGGCCTGGTCCCAAAATCGCTTCATCAGTGCCTCAACCTACCGTCCCAGGATTCCACGCAGGAGATTGTTCAGATCCGGCTGGCGCCGCTCCGCCGGGGCGTGCGCGGGCGCCGGGGCCTCGCGTGCCGCGGGAACCGGGCCCGGCCTGCCGCCGCGCGCCGCGGCCAGGGCCGAGGCGCAATCGGGCAGGGAGGGGCCGCCGCTCTGCTGCGGCAGGAAGCCGCCGATGCCGGGGATCGCCCGCTCCAGCCGGTCGCCCAGCTCGCCCGCGAGCGCGCCTTGCGCCACGCCGGTCATCTCCAGACGCGGCGCGGCCAGCGTGCCGGTCAGCGGGACGGGCGCGCGCAGCCGCACGCCCGCGACCCGCAGGTCCGTCGTGAAGCGCATCGAAAGGGTCTCGTCGCGCAGGTTCAGCGTGCCCTCGCCGCCGAGGCGGCCCGGCGCGCCCTCGAGGTAGAGCGGGCGCATGGCGGCGATGCCGCGATCGGCCTCGGCGCGGATCGCGAGGCAGGAGAGCGTCATCTCGCCGTTCAGGCCCGGGATCTGCGCCAGCGTCTGGGCGGGGCGGCCCGAAAGCCGCCCCTCCGTCACGGCGAGGCCGAGATGGCCGGTCGCCGTGGCCGCGAGGGCCCGTGTCGTCGCGCCCTGGCCGCGCAGGTCCATCGCGAGGTCGGTGCGGCCGGAGAGCGGGCTTTGGATGCCCAGTGCGCGGAGCAGCGCGACGGGGTCGAGGCCCTGGCCGCCGCCGGCGCCCTGCAGGGCCGGTGGCGTGGCATTGGCGTCGGCCGCGAGGCGCAGGTTCAGCGTGCCGCCCGGCAGGGTGGCCGAGAAGGGATCGAGCCGAGCGGCGCCCGCCTGGTTCACGAGGTGCCCGCGCACCTGCCGCGCGGTGAGCGCGCCGTTGCGCAGCTCCGCCAGGTCGAAGGTCAGGTCGGCGTCGAAGAGCCGCAGCGGCGCGACGTCGACCGCGATGTCCGGGATGAGGCGGCCGGAGGCTGGCGGCGGCGGCGGGGCGGCCGCGGGAGCGGCGGGTGCCGGGCCAGCAGGTGCCGTGGCCGGCCCTGGGCGGAAGGCCGCGACATCCAGCCGGGTCGAGGTCAGGCGGCCCTTCACGCTGGGTCGCGGGGCCCATTGCAGCTCCAGCGCGCCGCCGAGGTCCCCACCCGAGGAAGCAAGGGCGAACTGGCCGATCCGCGCGCCCTGGGCGAAGCGGTCGCCGATGGGCGCCACGGTCGCGCGCAGCGTGACGTCGCGCAGCGGCGGCAGCGGCTGCTGCGCCAGCGCGGCCAGGGCCGCGAGGTCGGGCGCCGTGCCCTCCAGGGTCAGCTCGCCGGGCCAGGAACCCTGCAGGGTGAAATTGGCGCCGGCCGCGCCGAGGCGCAGCGTGACGGGGCCGGGCGTGCCCGCCTGGAGCGCCGCCGGCAGGAATTCGCCCTGCAGCGTGACGGGCTGGCCGCGATAGGTCCCCGCCGCCGCGACCTGCGAGGGCCCCTGCAGCGAGGCCTGGGTGACGGTGGCGCTGGTGACGACGAGGCCAGCGATGATCTCGCCGCCGCCGATGCGGCCCTCGATCCCGGCGAGGCTCGGCACGCCGCCCGTCAGCGCCGCCTGGGCGCGCAGGTCGATCCCGGTCAGCGCCGGCAGCGGACGGCCGGCGAGGGCGCTCAGCGCCTCCAGGCGGGGCACATCGGCGGAAAGGGCGGCCTGCCAGTCGTTGCCCGTCTTCCGGCCCTCGGCCGAGACGCGCGCGCCCGGTAGCACGGCCGAGAGGCGGAAGGGCCAGGGATCGGCGGCGGCGAAGCGCATGGGCGGGCCGATGCGGCCCTCCAGCAGGGTCTCCGCGCCCCGGGCGACGATGGTCGCGGTGAGGTCGAGCGGCGAATCCGCGCCCGTCCCGGTGAGGCGGGCCTGCGGGACGCGGATCTCCTCGCCCTCATAGGTGACGACCCAGTCCTTCAGCGTGGCGCTGCGGATGTCGAGCACCAGCGGGCGCGAGGGCGCGGCGGCGGGCGCGGGGGTGGCGGGGGCCGGCGCGGGCGCGCGGCCCATCTGCCAGTTCTGCTTCTCCAGCAGCAGGCGGCCGCCTTCCAGCGTCAGGCTCGCGACCTCGATCCGCCCGCCGATCAGCGCGATCAGCCCCAGGCGCAGCTCGGCATGGGCGATGCGCAGCATCTCGGGCGAGCTGCCGCCGGGGATATTGGCGAGCGAGAGACCATTGACCGAGACGGTCGGCGTCAGCGCGGGCGAGAGGCGCAGCGGGCCCTCGATGCGGAACTCGCGGCCCGTCGCGTCCTGCACGGCCTGGGCCAGGCGCGGGCGGAAGCTGTCGGCATCGAAGAACAGCAGGAAGCCGCCGATCGCGAGCACCGGGATGGCGACGATCACCGCCGCCACGATGAGGAGGATCTTCTTCATTTCTGGCGCCGCGGCTTGTAGGGCGCCGGGTTGTCGAAGCCGAAGAAGCCCATGGTCGCCTCGAAATGGGCGGGCGGCGCGGCGCTGACCTCCAGCGTGCCGCCCTCGGGATGCGGCAGTTTCAGCGAGCGGGCGTGCAGGTGGAGGCTGCCGGACAGGCCCTCCAGATGCGCGGCCTCGCCGCCGTACTTGCCGTCGCCCAGGATGGGGCAACGCAGCCCCTCGGCGCAATGGACACGAAGCTGGTGGGTGCGCCCCGTATGCGGCTTCATCTCCAGGAAGGCGGCGCGGCGCTTGGCGGCGTCGAGCGTGTTGTAGTCGGTGACCGAGCGCAGGCCGGTCTCGCCCGGCGCGGCCGGGACAGTGCGCTCGCCGCGCGGGCCGTTCTCGCGGGCCAGCGGCATGGAGATGCGGCCGCCGGCATGCTCGGGCTGGCCGACCACGATGGCCCAGTAGGTCTTCTCCATGTCGCGGCCGCGGAAGGCCTTGGCGAGATGGGCCGCGGCAGCCGCGGTGCGGGCGACGACCAGGACGCCCGAGGTGTCGCGGTCCAGCCGGTGCACGAGGCGCGGCTTCTCGCCGCCATCGGCCAGGGCATCCAGCATGCCGTCGACATGCTTGGTGATGCCGGGGCCGCCCTGCACGGCCAGGCCGGGGGGCTTGTCGATGACGATCACGCTGTCGTCGCGATAGAGCACGCGGGACTGGATCTCGGCCGCCACCGTCTCGGAAATGGGCTTCGGCTCGGCCTTGGGCGCAGGCTTGCTGGGCATCGGCGGCACACGCAGCTCGGCCCCGGCGCCGAGGCGGGTATTGGCGTCGGCCCGCTTGCCGTCCACGCGGATCTGGCCCGTCCGCAGCATCTTCTGGAGCGCGCCCTGGGTGAGGGCCGGGTAGCGCCGCCGGAGCCAGCGGTCGAGGCGGGTATCCGCCTCGGCGGGCGGGACGGTGAGGAGTACGACGGACATGGTCAGACCTTAGCAGATTTGCGGCGCCGCGCGGCCATCGCCGGCGCGGCTGGAATTCGGGATTTGAAGGCCGGGCCCCGAAGATCCGGCCGGAATAGAGGGCCTAGATATCCGATTGGGCGGTGTGCAGCCCACGGTAGATGCCGCCGGCCTCGATGAGCTCGCGATGCGAGCCCTGCTCGGCGATGCCGCTCTCCGTCACCACCAGGATGCGGTCGGCCCCGCGGATGGTGGCCAGCCGATGGGCGATGACCAGCGTCGTGCGGCCCTCGGCAAGCTCGGCCAGGGATTGCTGGATCAGCCCCTCGGTCACGGTGTCGAGCGCGGAGGTCGCCTCGTCGAGGATCAGGATGGGCGGGTTTCGCAGGAAGATGCGCGCGATGGCCAGGCGCTGCTTCTGCCCGCCCGAGAGCTTCACGCCGCGCTCACCGATCGGGGTGTCGAGGCCGAGCGGCAGGTCCGCCAGCAGCTCGTCGAGCCGGGCGCGGTGCGCGGCCTCGCGGATCTCCGCCTCGGTCGCGCCCAGGCGGCCATAGGCGATGTTCTCCCGCAGCGTGCCGGCGAAGAGGAAGACGTCCTGCTGCACGATGCCGATCTGGCCGCGCAGGGATTCCAGCGTCATGTCGCGCAGGTCGATGCCGTCGATGGTGATGCGGCCCGCCTCCACCTCGTAGAAGCGCGGCAGCAGCGAGCAGATCGTCGTCTTTCCCGCGCCCGAGGGGCCGACGAGCGCCACGGTCTTCCCGGCCTCCACATGCAGGTCGAGGCTGCGCAGGATCGGCCGGTCGGGCGTGTAGCCGAAGCTCACCTTCTCGAAGCGGAGCTCGCCGCGCAGGGGCGGGGCCGGGCGCGCGCCGGGCCGGTCGGCGATGTCCGGCTCGGTCGCCATCAGGTTCAGGTAGGAGCGGAAGCCCGCGATGCCGCGCGGATAGGTCTCGATGACCGAGCTGATCTTGTCGAGCGGGCGGTAGAAGACGCCGACCAGCAGCAGGAAGGCCACGAAGTCGCCGACGGAGAGGCTGCCGCGCACGATCATCACCGCGCCGGCCAGCATCACCACCAGCTGCACGAGCCGCATGCCGAGGTAGCTCAGCGTCTGGCTGGCCGCCATGATGCGGTAGGCCTCGAGCTTCGTGGTCCGGTACTGCTGGTTGTCGCTCTCGAAGAGCGCGCGCTCATGCGCCTCGTTGGCGAAGGCCTTCACGACGCGGATGCCGCCGACGGCTTCCTCGATGCGCGCGTTGAAGGCGCCGACGCGGCCGAACTGCGCCTGCCAGTTCTGCGTCATCCGCCCGCCGTAGCGCGCGACCAGGATGGCCATGATCGGCACGATGGCGGCGGTGATGAGGGCGAGGCCCGGGCTCACCAGCACCATGAGCGTGAAGGCGCCGAGGAAGGTGAGGACGGCGATCAGCAGGTCTTCCGGCCCGTGATGCGCCACCTCGCCGATATCCTCGAGGTTCTTGGTCACGCGGCCCACCAGGTGGCCGGTCTTCTGGCTGTCGTAGAAGCGGAAGGAGAGTTTCATCAGGTGGTCGAAGGCGCGGCGGCGCAGTTCGGTCTCGATGGCGATGCCCAGCACGTGGCCCCAATAGGTCACGATGGCCATCAGCGCGGCATTGGCGACATAGACCATCAGCAGCGCCATGACGGCCAGGACGATGAGCTGCATGTCCTGCTGGGGCAGCAGGTGGTCCAGGAAGCCGCGCACGGCCATGGGGAAGCCGAGCTCGAGCATGCCCGAGAGCGCGGCGCAGCCGAAATCCAGCAGGAGAAGCCGCTTGTGCGGCCGGTAGAAGGTGAGGAACTGCCTCAGCATGGGTGCGTCACCGTCCGGTGCCCCAGGAAATTGATCCGGGGGATGGCCCAGGGGCTGGCCCCGGGGTGGTCCGCGGTCATGCCGGATTCGCGCCGCGCCGCCTACAGACAGTTGCGCATGCCAGGGGCCTGCGCGGGCGCGAAGACGGCCCGCCCACCGCAATTTCGCCACGTGGCGTCTGGAAAATTGCCGGGGAATATGATCTGAGAAAGCCGGCCATGACCCTGTTCCGCGTCGTCCTCGTCGCCTTCGCGTTGCTGGCCAGCCCGGCCGGTGCGCAATCCCATGTGAAGACCGTCGACACCCCGCCCCCCGACGGGACCTGCAGCGCGGCGGAGCTGGCGCTGATCGACGCCGCCTTCGTGGAGGCGCATGGCGCGATCCGCTATTCGCTCAAGCGCCTCGCCGCCGATCCCCGCCATCCGGAGCTGCGCCGCTGGTTCGGCACGACGCCGACCAAGCTGGTGATGAGCAACCTGGAGCGCATCGCCGCCCGCGCCGCGCAGGGACGGCCGGAAGACACGGCCTGCAATCATTCCAGCCACTGCCAGAACCGCCCCGCGGCCTATGCGCGCCCCAGCGATGGTGCCCTGGGCTTTTGCGAGACCTTCTTCCGCGCCGCCGATCGCGGGCAAGACAGCCGCTTCGGCATCGTGGTGCACGAGGTCAGCCACATCTCCATCCGCACGCGGGACGTGGCCTACCAGCCGCAGCGGTCGATCATCCTGGCGAAGCAGGATCCGGCGACGGCGGCGATGAACGCCGACAGCTACGAATACCTGATCGAAGCCATCTATCGCTGAGGCTGTAGGGCAGGGGCGACGCGTTCGTCCTTGCTTTTTCTTTTGCAATGCAGCATATCTGCCCCATCCAAGCGGGCTCGCATGCTCGCCAGGGTCCGGCCGCGTGAGCGGCGCCATGCCTGTCCATTGTCCTTCTAGGATCATGGGTCGGGCGACACAGGCAGCCGAACTGCCGGACCTTTCGATGCGCTCTCCCGGAACAACCCAGCCACGCGGGGTGTCCACCCTACTCTCCCACGGCCGCGACGACGCGCGCCGTGCAGCTGGACTCATCATGACCACTTTCGCCGAGCTGAACCTCAACCCGCTCCTCCTGACTGCGCTGGAGCAGGCCGGCCACACCACGCCGACGCCGATCCAGGCGCAGGCCATTCCCCCGGCCCTCACGGGCCGTGACATCCTGGGCATCGCGCAGACCGGCACCGGCAAGACCGCCGCCTTCGCCCTGCCGATCCTCCACCGCCTCGCCGAGGGCGGCGGGCGCCCGCCGCGCGGCGGCTGCCGCGTGCTGGTGCTCTCGCCGACGCGCGAGCTCGCCTCGCAGATCGCCGAGTCCTTCAAGAGCTACGGCCGCCACATGGGCTTCTCCGTCGCCACCGTCTTCGGCGGCGTCGGCCATGTGCCGCAGCAGCGTGCCCTGGCGCGCGGCGTCGACGTCCTCGTGGCGACGCCGGGCCGCCTGGTCGACCACATGCAGACGCGCCATGCGCGCCTCGACATGACGGAGGTGCTCGTCCTCGACGAGGCCGACCAGATGCTCGACCAGGGCTTCTTCCCCGTCATCAACAAGATCGTCGCCCAGGTGCCGAAGGAGCGCCGGACGATGTTCTTCAGCGCCACCATGCCGCCGGCGATCGCCAAGCTGGCCGATGCCATGCTGACCGAGCCGGTGCGGGTGGAAGTCACGCCCGTGGCCACGACGGCCGAGCGCGTGAACCAGCGCGTGATCATCCTGGACGGCGCGGCCAAGCGCGGCGCCCTGGCCGGCATCCTGCGCGGCGAGGGCGTGGGCCGCGTGCTGGTCTTCGCCCGCACCAAGCATGGTGCGGACAAGATCGTGAAGAACCTGGAGATGGACGGCCTCAACGCCAACGCCATCCACGGCAACAAGGGTCAGTCTCAGCGCGAGCGCGCTTTGGCCGAGTTCAAGTCGGGCAAGGCGCCCATCCTGGTGGCGACCGACATCGCCGCCCGCGGCATCGATGTGCCGGAGGTGACGCATGTCATCCAGCACGAGCTGCCGGAAGTGCCCGAGACCT
Source organism: Roseococcus pinisoli (assembly GCF_018413645.1). Taxonomy (GTDB): domain Bacteria; phylum Pseudomonadota; class Alphaproteobacteria; order Acetobacterales; family Acetobacteraceae; genus Roseococcus; species Roseococcus pinisoli. Next base: position 444,055 of record NZ_JAHCDA010000001.1, on the reverse strand, counting down.
ATGTGCACCGCATCGGCCGTACGGCCCGCGCGGGCGCCTCGGGCCAGGCCATCGCGCTGGTCGCGCCGGACGAGGTGGGGCTGCTGCGCGCCATCGAGCGGACGACGCGCCAGAAGATCGACACCGAGGACCAGCGCTCCAACCCGACCATCCCGCTGAACGAGCGCGCCACGCCGACGCGCCCGCAGCGCGGCCGGGGCGGTGCGCCCCAGCAGCAGCAGCATCGCCAGCCGAAGCGCGATCACGGCGGCCACCAGGGTGCGCGTTCGGAGCATGGCGACCGGCAGGAGCAGCGCGGTGCGGCCCGCCCGGCGCAGGAGCAGCGCAACTGGGTGAAGCCGGCGAGCGAAGGGCGGAAGCGCCCGAGCTCGGGCGGCGGGAACCAGTCGCGCGGGTTCATGGCCCGCGGCCGCTGATCCCTCTGATCAGTCCGAAATGAGGAGCGGCGGCCGTGCGAACGGCCGCCGCTTCGCGTTTGAGGGAGCCGTCAGGCCTCGGTGGGCTGGGCGACCGCCGCCTGATCCCCGAAGACCTCGCCCCAGGCGGCCATCAGGGCCGCGTCGGCCTCTTCCATGGTCGCGAGGATGCCGAGGTCGTGCAGGCTGGTGACGCCGTGCTCGGCGATGCCGCAGGGCACGATGCCGCCGAAATGCGACAGGTCCGGCTCCACGTTCAGCGCGATGCCGTGCCAGCTCACCCAGCGCGTCACCCGCACGCCGATGGCGCCGATCTTGAACTCCCGCGAGCCCTCGCCCGGCTTCGTCACCCAGATGCCGACCCGGCCCTCGCGCCGCTCGCCCCGCACGTTGAAGCGGTCCAGCGCGCGGATCATCCATTCCTCGAGGCCGTGGACATAGGCGCGGATGTCGCGTGCCGGCACGGGCCCGTGCGGCTTCTGGAGGTCCAGCATCACATAGGCCGTGCGCTGTCCGGGCCCGTGATAGGTCCATTGCCCGCCGCGCCCCGCCGCGAAATGCGGGAAGCGGTGGTCGATCAGCTCCTCGGGCCTGGCGCTGGTGCCGGCGGTGTAGGTGGGCGGATGCTCGACCAGCCAGACGGCCTCCGCGGCCGTGCCGGCACGGATTCCGGCGACCCTCGCCTCCATGGCGGCGAGGGCCTCCGGGTAGGGCGTGAGGCCTTCCGACATCTTCCAGCGGATTTCCGCGTCGGGGTGAGTTGTGGCTTTCGAAATCATGCGCTACACGGCCCCCGTCTGCGGTCGTGGTGGAATGGTAGACACGCCAGCTTGAGGTGCTGGTGGGGGAAACCCCTTGGAAGTTCGAATCTTCTCGACCGCACCATTCCCAATCTTCAAATCCTTAGTCCTTGTCCCGGAGCCTCGGCCCCGCCTCGTGGGCTGGCGCCTTCGCGCCCGACGCCGCCTTGAAGGCGACGGCCCTCCTTGTCCAGCGGGGGAGGGGCCCTTGCTCCGGCGAAAATGGGTCGTGCGGCGCGGGGCGGCAAGCCGTCAGCGCGGGGCGGCGGCGTGCGACTCGGGCGTGTCGAAGATGTCGATGACGGCGCGGTTCCGATTCTGCCGGAAGAACTGGATTCGCGCGCCGGGCATGGCCTCGATCCGCACGCCCTGGCCGTCCTCCTCGACATGGATCCCCCGCACGTTGCGCGGCATCTCGGCCTGGGCGAGGTCCGGCAGGCAGTCGGCGCCCGGGAAGCGGACGGAGGCGCCTCCCTCGACCAGGCGGAAGCTGTAGCGAATCGGCACGCCCCAGTTGAGGGCGATACGCCCGAATCCGGCATGGTCGCTGGGCTCGACGGCGAGGCGCTGGGCCCCGCAATGCGGCCCGGCGGCGCTGCGGACGACCGGGGCCGGGAGGGGCGCTGCGGTGGCCGCCGGCGGCGACGAGGGCGCCTCGACGGGGGGAGCGGGAGGCGGCACAGGCGCCGCCTCCTGCGGCTCCTCGGCGACCGGCTCGGCCAACGGGCGGACCACGCGGGGGTCCTTGGCCGGCACCATGCAGAAATCCGCCTGGCTCGGCAGGGCGGGCTCGGGCGGGAGGGGCGGCGGTTCGCCCGCCGGCGACAGCAGCGCGTTCCCGCTGCCGGCAAGCGGTGACGGGACAGGGACCGCCGATTCGGTGACTGGCGCCGCCGCAGGCACTCCGGTTCCGATCAGGTCGCGCGGCCAGAAGGCGAGGCAGAGAAGCACGCCGCAGACCAGGCCCGCGCCGAAGCTCGCGACCAGCGCCGGGACGCCGAAGCTTCGGCGGGCGGGCGCCGGCGGCGGGGCAGGTGCCGGCGGCGGCGCGGGAAGGCGGACGGTGTCGCCCTGCGAATCGTGGAAGATGTCCCAGACCGGCGGGGGCGTGGCGGCGGCGCGGATCGCGGCGGCCATCGTCAGGGCGTCCGGATACCGGTCCTTCGGATTCTTCGCGAGCGCCTTGGCGACCACCTCGTCGAGCGCCTGAGGCAGCTCCGGCACGAGCTCGGAGGGCGGCGCCGGCCGGGAGGTCAGGATGCTGTTGAAGATCGCCGGCATCTGGCCGGAGAAGGGCCGCTTGCCCGTCAGCATCTGGTAGAGCACCACGCCGGCCGACCAGAGGTCGGAGCGCAGGTCCACCTCCTCGCCGCGCACCTGCTCCGGCGACATCGCGGTCGGCGTGCCGATGATCTGGCCCGCGACGGTCTGCGCCTCGCCGATGCGCGCGATGCCGAAATCCGCGAGGCGGACCGCGCCCAGCCCGTCCTCGGCGCCCAGCGCCAGCAGGACGTTCGCGGGCTTCACGTCCCGGTGCACGATGCCGCGCCCATGGGCGTAGTGCAGCGCGTCCAGCAGCGCGCAGACGACGCGCACCGTCTCCGCCAGGCTCGGCCGGTCGCCCTGGTCGAGGACGTCCTTCAGCGTCTCGCCGATGATGAGCTCCATCGCGATCCAGGCGAAGTCCGGCGTCTCGCCGAAGTCGTGGACCGTGACGATGCCCGGATGGGACAGCCGGGCGACGGAGCGCGCCTCCATCTGGAAGCGCCGCCGCTCCTCCTCCGCCTCCGAGCCGCCGCCCTGGGTGATGGGCAGCGTCTTCAGCGCGACCAGGCGGTTGAGGCGATGGTCGTAGACCTCGAAGACCTCGCCGAAGGCGCCGCGGCCGATCAGGTCCCGCACCTCGTAGCGGTCGGCGATCACCCTCGGCGCGGACTTGTCGGTGCTCATGCGGGCATCCGGCTTCCGGGGCGCCCGTCTTCCGACCCATCCTTGCGCGGCAGACCATTCATCCAGGGGCGGCTTTCAGCGGGGGCGAGAGCAGGAAAAGGAGGATGACGCATTTGCCGGCGCAATTTCCTTAAAATCAATCCTCGCCATGCGGCACCGCGGCGTGCGTCCCCGGCGTTTCCGGGCCAGGATGGGGCATGAACGGCCGACGACACCGCTCCATCTCCCGATCTCCCGCCACCCTTGCGAGGGCCGGATGATGCCTGGCCCGAAGCAGATCAGCCTCGGCCTGTCGATGCGCTATCTCGGCTATCACGCGGCCGCCTGGCGGCATCCGTCGGCCGATCCCGACGCCGCGTCGAAATTCAGCCATTACCGCTACATCGCGCAGACCGCCGAGAAGGCGAAGCTCGACATGGTCTTCCTGGCCGACGGCGTGGGCCTGCGCACGCAGGACCGGCCGCCCGGCGCGCTGCGGCGCTCGCACCAGACCTTCGAGCTGGAGCCGCTGACGCTGCTCTCCGCGTTGTCCTCGGTCACCTCGCATATCGGCCTCGTGGCCACGGCCTCGACGACGTACAACGAGCCCTATCACGTCGCCCGCAAATGGGCCTCGCTGGACCATCTGAGCGGCGGGCGCGCAGGCTGGAACGTCGTGACCTCCTGGTCCGAGATCGAGGCGCGCAACTTCAACCGCGAGAAGCACATGGACTACGAGCTGCGCTACGAGCGCGCGGCCGAGTTCGTGGAGGTGGTGAAGGGCCTCTGGGACAGCTGGGAGGAGGATGCGCCCGTCTTCGACAAGGCGAGCGGCATCATGTTCGACCAGTCGAAGATGCACACGCTCCATCACAAGGGGAAGCACTTCCAGGTCGAGGGGCCGCTGACCATCAAGCGCACGCCGCAGGGCCGCCCGGTGCTGGTCCAGGCCGGCGCCTCCGAACAGGGGCTCGAGATCGCGGCGGCCAGCGCGGATGTGGTCTACTGCTCCTTCTTCGACCTGGAGCCGGCGCGCGCCTATTACGCGAACCTCAAGGGCCGCCTCGCGAAATACGGGCGGGAGCCGGACAGCCTGAAGGTGATGCCGGGCCTCACGCTCTTCATCGGCCGCACGCGGCAGGAGGCGCAGGACAAGTTCGATGCGATGAACGCCCTCGTCGATCCCGAGCTCGGCCTCTCCTACCTCTACCAGCAGATGGGCGACCTCTCGGCCTATCCAGTGGACGGGCCCGTGCCAGAGCCGCCGGACCCGCGGATCCGCAGTATGGCGGCCAAGGCGCTGGCGCTGGCGCGGCGCGACAACCTCACCATCCGCCAGCTCTACACCAAGGTGGCGGCCGGCTTCGGCGGGCGCGTCTTCGTGGGCACGCCCAAGGACATCGTCGACAGCATGGAGGAATGGGTGGAGGCGGGCGCGGCCGACGGCTTCAATCTCTGCCCGCCGGTGCTGCCGCTCGGCCTCGACGAATTCGTGGAGATGGTCCTGCCGGAGATGCGGGCCCGCGGCCTGTTCCGCGACGAGTATGCTGGCCCCACCCTGCGCGAGAATCTCGGCCTTGTGCCGCCGCGCCACCGCCACGCGCCATGAGCCCCAAAGCGAGACAGCGATGAACGAGACCGTGAGCTACCCCGCCGAACTGGTCGACCGGGTCGACGGGGTGACCGTTTCCTTCCCGGATTTCCCAGGCGTCCAGGCCTGGGGCGCCGATGAGAAGGAGGCGCTGCGCAATGGCGCGGAGGCGCTGCAGACCGCCGTCTGGAACGCGCTGAACGACGGCATGATCCTGCCCGAGCCGAGCGAGCCGCGGGAGCGGCCGGTCGTTTCGGTGATGTTTTGAAACCATGCCGGGATTGCCAGTGTTTCCGCCGCCTTCCGGCAAAGGCCGGTTGCTTCCCCCGCGTTCAACGCGCATTTTCAATGGCCTGGAGGATCACTACTGATGGATGAAGATTTCCGCCGCGCCGCGCTCGACTACCACCGCCTGCCGCGGCCCGGGAAGCTCACCATCGAGCCCACCAAGCGGATGGTCTCGCAGCGCGACCTGGCGCTCGCCTATTCGCCCGGCGTGGCCGCGGCCTGCGAGGAGATCGCCGCCGACCCCGACAAGGCCTGGGACTACACGACCCGCGGCAACATGGTCGCCGTCATCACCAACGGCACGGCGGTGCTCGGCCTCGGCAATATCGGCCCGCTCGCCTCCAAGCCGGTGATGGAAGGCAAGGCGGTGCTCTTCAAGCGCTTCGCCGGCATCGATTCCATCGACATCGAGGTGGACGCGCTGGACCCCGACCGCTTCGTCGAGGTCGTGGCCGCGCTGGAGCCCAGCTTCGGCGCCATCAACCTCGAGGACATCAAAGCCCCCGAGTGCTTCGAGATCGAGCGCCGCCTGCGCGAGCGGATGCAGATCCCGGTCTTCCATGACGACCAGCACGGCACCGCCATCATCGTCGCCGCCGCGATCCGCAACGGCCTGCTCGTCCAGGGCAAGCGGCTGGAGGATGTGAGGCTGGTCAACACGGGCGGTGGCGCGGCGGCGCTGGCCTGCCTCGACCTGCTCGTCGCCATGGGCCTGAAGCGCGAGAACGTGACGATCTGCGACGTCGAGGGCGTGGTCTATGTCGGCCGCCCCGGCCTCGATGCCACCAAGGCGCGCTACGCCCAGGAGACCAATGCCCGCGCGCTGCCCGAGGTGCTGGACGGCGCCGACATCTTCCTCGGCCTCTCCGCCCCGCGCGTGCTGAAGGGCGAATGGCTGTCCAAGCTCGGCCCCAAGCCGCTGGTGCTGGCGCTGGCCAATCCCGAGCCCGAGATCCTGCCCGAGGCCGTGCGCGCCGCGCGGCCGGACGCGATCGTGGCCACGGGCCGGACGGACTACCCGAACCAGGTCAATAACGTCCTCTGCTTCCCCTTCATCTTCCGGGGCGCGCTGGATGCCGGCGCCACCACCATCAACGAGGCGATGAAGGTCGCGGCCGTCGAGGCGATCGCCGCCCTGGCGCGCGTCGAGGCGAGCGAGGTCGTGGCCGCGGCCTATGGCGGCGTGGCCCCCGTCTTCGGGCCGGAATACATCATCCCCAAGCCCTTCGACCCGCGCCTGATCCTCGAGATCGCGCCGGCCGTGGCGAAGGCGGCCATGGACAGCGGCGTGTCCCGCCGCCCGATCGCCGATTTCGACGCCTACCGGACCGAGCTTTCGCGCCTGGTCTATCGCTCGGGCAGCCTCATGCGCCCGATCCAGGAACTGGCGAAGACCGTCCAGGGCCGCGTCGTCTTCGCCGAGGGCGAGGACGAGCGCACGCTCCGCGCGGTGCAGACCGTGCTGGACGAGGGCACCGCGCTACCCATCCTCATCGGCCGCGCCGCGGTGGTCGAGGCGAAGGTGCGCGCGCTCGGCCTGCGCATGACGCTCGGCAGCTCCGTCACCGTCCTGCATCCGGAGGAGCAGCCGGAGCTCTTCGCGCCGCTGATCGAGACCTATCTGTGCCGGGTCGGACGGCGCGGCGTGCCGCCGACGGGCGCCGAGCGGCGCGCCCGCAGCCGCCCCGCCATCGCCGCGGCCATGCTGCTGGAGGCCGGGCATGCCGATGCCGCCATCATCGGCGGCCTGGGCGACTGGATGCGGGAGTGGGAGCACGCGCTGGACTGCATCGGCAAGCGGCCGGAGGTCAGCCGCGCCTATGCGCTCTCGGCCGTCATCACACAGGGCGGCACGCTTTTCTTCGCGGACACGCATCTGCTGCTGGAGCCGACGGCCGCGCAACTCGCCGAGATGACCATGCTCGCTGCCGAGGAGGTGCGCCGCTTCGGCCTGCCGCCCAAGGTGGCGCTGCTAAGCCACTCCTCCTTCGGATCTTCCGGTGCGCCCGGTGCGCGCAAGATGCGCGAGGCGCTGAAGCTGATCCGCGCCGCCGACCCGGAGCTCGAGGTGGATGGCGAGATGCATGGCGACGCCGCGATCGTCGAGGCCATCCGCGCCAAGGCGGTGCGGGACCCGAAGCTGGAAGGCATGGCCAACCTGCTGATCTTCCCCAATCTCGATTCGGCGAACATCGCCTTCAACCTCGTGAAGGCGGTCTCGGACGGGCTGCAGGTCGGGCCCATGCTGCTGGGCATGAACAAGCCCATCCACGTGCTGGTGCCGAGCGTGACGGCGCGCGGCATCGCGAATCTGGCGGCGGTGGCGGGAAGCCAGGTTCGTCCGGGATAGCAGCATCAAGCTTTGACCGGCCGAGGGCTGAATTCTGCCCTCGGCCGGATCGATCGCCTGGGAGACGCCTAGCGCATCAGGCCGGCCTGGCGCAGCGCGGCCTCGATGGTCTGCCGGACGCCGCTGACAGGCTCCGGAGCCGCGGCTGCCGCCGCCCGCCTCGGCGCCTCGCGAACGGTGGCGGCCGCCGGTGCGATGCCCCAGAACTGGGCGATATGCCGGGTCGACGAAATTCCCACGTCCAGCATATAGGGCCCCGCCGTCTCGTCGGCCTCGGCGGAATCCAGCGGCGTGCCGTGGCCCATGCCCGGGATGTCGTGGCGCTCGATTACCGCGCGCCCCTGGCGGTCGCACCACACCGCATGCGGGATGCCGCCTTCCGCCCCGGCCCGGGTCGCCCGGGGGCCGACGCCGTGCAGGCCGAGCCACTGCGCCACGATCGCATCCGCATTGGAGGGGCTGACCGTCTTGTCCGCGCTGCCCTGCCAGACCGAGACGGTCGGCCAGGGTCCCGCATGGTCGGAGGCGCCGCGCACCAGGGCCTCCAGCCGCCCCGCATCGGGGAGGCCGTGGCCGCGCATGCGGTCGAAGGCCTCGGGCACGCTTTCGGCCACGCCATAGGGCAGGCCGGCGATGATCGCCCCGCCGGCGAAGACCTCCGGATAGGCAGCGAGCATCACCGAGGCCATGGCGCCGCCGGCGGAAAGCCCGGTGACGAAGACACGGCTCCGGTCCAGCCCATGGTCGAGGACCATGCGCTCGACCATCTGGCGGATGGAGAGCGCCTCGCCCGCGTCGCGGCGCGTATCCGCAGGCTGGAACCAGTTGAAGCAGAGGTTCGCGTTGTTCGCCCGCTGCTGCTCGGGGAAGAGCACCGCGAAGCCCTGCGCCTCGGCCAGGCGGGACCAGCCGGAGCAGGCGTCGTAGCCGGCCGCGTTCTGCGTGCACCCGTGCAGCACGACCACGAGCGGCGCCCGTGGCGGCAGGATGGCCGGGACATGGAAGAAGGCGCGGAGCCGGCCGGGGTTGGAGCCGAATTCGGTGATTTCGGCGAGATCCCCTGAGGGCATCTCGGCCGTCTCCCCCGCACGACGGAAGGCCGTCAGGCGGGCGATGGTATCGGACAGGGTCCGCATGAAAGGTTCCTTGCGCACCGGAGGAATGGTCGCCGGCACTTTCCTAACGCTTCAGGACGGAAGGCGTTGTGCGGTGCAACATAGTCCTTTCCGGTCCGGATATGAAACGTTTTACGGCGCGGGCGAGAAGATCCCCATCGGATCGCCCGTCAGCGCAACCTGCCCGTGATGCTCCAGCAGGATGGCAGGGTCGCACCACACCTCGCCGCCCAGGGCGCGCCAGCGGGCGCAGAAGAGGTAGTCCTCGCTGAGGTAGCGCCCTTCGCCGGGGGCGGCGGCAGGGTCGATCCCGGCCTCGAAGAAGGCCTGGGCGGGGCCGGCCTCGGTCTGGTACCGGCCTTCCGGGTGTGCGGCGGCCAGCTTCTCCAGCACCTCCCGATGCAGGAGCAGGAAGCCGGTGCCGACGGCCTCGGCCTGGACGGCCCCCGTCTCGGCGTCGCGGCGGATCCTCGCATCCTCGCCGCTCGGGAAGGTCGCGACCCATTCGGCGCGGTCCGTGCGCTTGCTGCGATAGACCCCGCCGATCAGGGGGCGCCCATGCCCCAGCAGCCGCAGCACGGCGTCCGCCCCGAAGCCGATGTCGCTGTCGAGGAAGAGCAGGTGCGAGGCGGAGGAGCGCAGGAAGATCGACGCCAGGGCGTTCCGGCCGCGCGGGATCAGGCTTTCGTTGGTCAGCGTCGCCACCGCCATGGGCAGGCCCAGCCTCTGGCAGGCCTGCTGCGTGTCCAGCAGGCCGCGAAGCGCCGCCGCCGTCACCATGCCACCGTAGCAGGGCACGCCGACCATGAGGCCGGTGCTCTCGATATCGGAGCGGAAGACCGGCGCCGAGGGGGCGATCCAGGGCGGGGCGGGGCGGTGTTCGAGCTGCAGCGGCATGCCGCAGCCTGCCACGCGCCGCCGCCTCGCTCTACCCCGCGCGGGCCGTGCGCGCGACGTGCGTCGGGCCCGGGCCGATCATGGCGAAGGGCGCCCAGAGCGCGGGATGGCCGAGCCCCGCCGCGGTCATGAGGTCGAGCTGCGCTTTGCGCAGCGCCTCGGCCGGGGCGTCCCCGTTGCGGACGTTCTGCAGCGTAAAGAAGGCCACGCGCGCCGCCGCCACGTCGTTCACGTACCAATGCGTCACCAGCAGCGAGCGCGCGCCGCTGAAGAAGAAGGCGCGCGCCAGGGTCGAGAGGCTCTCGCCCGCCGCCGCGCCACCGCCCGAATTGCAGGCCGAGAGCACCACCAGATCGGCGTCCAGGTCGAGGTCGAGAATGGTGCCTGCCGTGAGCAGCGCCTGGGTCGCGTCGGGGCCGTTCGGCGCCGGTGAGGCGATGATGGCGGGCTCGGTGAGGCAGCTCAGCTCGCCGGGCAGGACGCCATGGGTGGCGAAGTGCAGCACGCGGTAGTCGCGCAGCCGCGCGCTGCGGACGGATGCGGCAGTGAAGGCGTCGCCGGTGCGGCGCTCGGCGGCCGTCGCGCCCATGACCTGCTGGGCGGCCTGGAGCTCGATGGAGGCGGCCGGCAGGCGCGCGAGGCTGGAGAGGCCCTGGCCGCAGCTCGGCGCCGCGGGGAAGGAGCGGGCGGCGAAGCTCGCCGGCACCGGGCGGGGGTCGCCGAAGCCGAACCAGGGCCGTGTCGCGACGGAATTGCCCGCGCGGCGCAGCGTGACGAGGCTGGAGGCCGCCGGCACATGCGTCACCGCCATCTTCTGGATGAGGAAGGCCACGTTCTCGTGCCCTTGCGGCGCCGGCGGCGCGGCGGTCACCAGCAGGCCGTAGGGCAGCGAGAGCATCGGGCCCTCGGGCAGCGCGACCATGGACTTCGCGCGGGTCACGGGCTCCGCGACGCTGGCGAAGAGCGCCTGGTGCAGGGCATAGGCTGCGCCCGCCTCGAAGGGCCGGCGCGATGTGCCGGATTCGGTGCTTTCCCGCACGCGGGCGACCAGGGCCGCAACTTCGGAGGTATCGGCGCCGACGCGGCCCACGCTCACGGTCCCGTCGAGCAGCACGAAGGTCCAGCCGCGGCGGTCGGGCGGAAGGGTGGTGGCCACCATCGCCTCGCCCGGCGCCAGGGCCGCCAGAACCTCCTCCGCGGAGGCGACGGACTGCACGAGCTGCCCGTAGCCCGGCGCAGCGGATTGCGCGGCGGCATCGGCCTCGGCCGCCGCGCCCTCGGCCTCGTTGATGGCGGCGGTCAGCGCGGTCACGTCGCGGCCCTCGACGGCGGCGGCATCGCGCTCGCGATAGCGGGCGGCCAGCGTCCGGTCCGCCTCGTCGCGGCGGCGCAGCGCCTCGGCCACGGCGGGGTCGCGCGCGCCGGCGGCGAGGCGCGCGGCGGCGGTGGCGATCTGCGTGGTCGTCACGCCGCCCTGGCCGAGCTGCGCGGCCTCGAAGGCCTCGGCGACGCCCTGGGGCGTGCCGAGCGCGATGAAGGCATCCAGGCAGGGCGCGATGCGCAGCGCCGAGGTGCCCTCGCGAAGATTGCGCAGCACGGCCGACGCCTCGCGACAGGAGGCGACGGCGCTGGCGGGTGAGAGGTTGGCGGCGCGCAGCAGCAGCGTCTCGGCGAGCGGGCGGGAGCGCGGGACGCCGCGCGCGAAGCGGTTGGCGGAGCGGCCGAAGTCGCTGGCGGCCGCGCCGGAGCGGCCCGCGCCGGCGGCGACGGCGCCTTCCGTGCGGGCGAGCCGGGCGGCGATCACATCGGCGCCGATGGCGGTGCCGCTGGCCGCGCGCGCCATCCGGGCGGCGTCGGTCGCGGCGGTCTCGGCCTCGGCGTAGCGGCCGGCGGCGCGGAGCACGGCGGCGGTGTTGCGGCGCGTCTCGACGAGGCCGATCAGCGCGCGGTTCGCCAGCGGATCGATCGAGGGCTGCGGGCTGCCCGCCCCGGCGCGCAGCTCCGGCGGCACCCAGCGCGCATAGGCCGCGCCACCCTGGGCGAGCAGGGCCAGCGCCTGGTCGTTATGGCCGCGATTGGCTTCGTGCAGGCCGCGGTAATGGGCGACATAGGCACCGGCCAGCGGTTCCGCGGCGCGGGGCGCCAGGACGGCGGCGCGTGTGAACAGCGCCTCCGCCTCCGGGAAGCGGCCCTGGTTGGAGAGCTGGAGCGCCAGCAGCACCATGGGCAAATAGAGGTCCGGCGCGCGGGCACCGAGCGCGCGCTCCTGCAGCGAAAGGGCGGCGCGATAGGCGGTCTCGGCGGCGACGAAGCGCTCGGCCTGGTTGGCGTCGCGGCCCACCGCCATCAGCGCCTCGTAGCGGCTGACATCGCCGGTGGCGAAGGCCTCGCGGGCGAGGCGCGCGGCCATCTGGTCGATAGCGCCGGAGGGCAGCGGGGCGGCCTGCGCCGTGATGCGACCGGAGAGGATGCCGATGGCGCGCTCGGCAGAGGGCTGGGCGGGAAGGATGCCCTCGGCCAGCCAGATGCCGCTGCCCGACTGGGCGGCCATCGCGAAGGCGGGCCATCCGCCGGCCCGGCGTCGGCAATCCATCACCGCCGCCGGCTGGCCGCCGAGGGCGGTCGTGGCGCGCGGCGCAGAGCATTCGAGCCGGCTCGAGAGGCCGGCGCGTGCCTGCTCGGCAGCTTCCAGGGGCGTGGATCCGGTGACGGGGCGAATGCGCGCGCTGGGCGAGGACCATTCGCCGCACCAGACGTCTCCGCCGTCGCCGGCCCGCGACAGGCGACATTCCTCGCCCGACGCCGTGGCGCCCAGGGCGAGCATCCCCGCCCCCCCGGCGGAGGAGGCGACATAGGCGGAGGGTGGCGGCGCCTCGCAAGCGCCGAGGGCGAGCAGCAGGAGAAGACCCGGCTTCAGCGAGGGGGGCTGCTTCATGTTCAGAAATCCTCGCCGCGGACATTCGGGGGCGCGAGCTCGCCCTCCTCCGAATTGTCGCGATACAGGCGGACGGAAAGTGTCGGCGTGGGCGCGCGCAGCTGCTGCAAGGCGGTCGCCGCGTTTTCCAGTGTGGCCGCCTGCTCGAGCGGATTGGACGAAACAGCGAGGAAGGGAGCGGAGTCGAACGTGATGAGATATGGGAACGACGGCTCGATGTCCGGCGGGAACGATACTTCGCCCCCCGGTGTCGGTGGCACGGGCGTTGGCGACACCGGCAGCTCCGGCTCCGGCGGAATGACGATCGGCGCGCAGCCAACGACGCCGATCGGGCAATTGTTGAACAGGTAGCGGTTGGGCTGCGGCAGCGGCTCGCCGATCAGCGTCCCGTCCGTCGAGCCGCGTCGTCCGAGGGCCGCGGCCGGCCCGCCGCCGATACCACCGATGCTGCCGGTGAGGTTGGTCCCGCTGCCGCCGAAGACGTTGAGGGCGCTGGTGTCCAGCGCGCCGCTGCTGGCCCCGCCGGCACCGAGATAGAGCGAGACGGGCGTGTTCACGGCGTTCAGCCCGTTGAAGGTGATATTCGGCGCGGTGATGCCCAGCTGGCTGCCGATGGCCGTGCCGCCGAGCGAAGCCGAGCTGGCGGCCTGGACGATGATCTGCCCTGCCGCCTGCAGCAGGCCGTTGAGGCCGAAGCTGTCCGCCTGGAGGCCCAGATCCCCGACGCGCGCGATCGCCGAATTGCCGTTCACCTGCAGATGCCCGGTCGCGCGCAGCGAGGTCGAGGAGCCGCTGACGGTGCCGTCGATCACGAAGGAGCCGGCCTGGTTGATGTCCAGCAGGCCGGAGGCGAAGACGAGGTTGCCCGCCGCCACGCCCAGCTGCGCGGAATTGTTGCTCAGCCGCAGGTCGCCACCGACATTGGATGCGCCGAGGCCGGCGATGGCATTGGCGCCCAGCAGCGTCGCATTGCCCGCGGTATTGAGCCGCAGCGTGCCGCCGGTGACCCGCCCATTGGCGCCCTGGGTAAGGGTGCCCCCGGTCGTGAGGTTCATCGTGCTGCCGGAGAGGGTTCCGGCCAGTATCTGGCTGCCGTCGGTGCGCAGCGTGAGCGTGCCGCCGGCCGAGAGGTCGCCGATCTGGGCGAGGTCGTTGCCGGCATTGCCGAGGGCGATGTTGCCGCCGGCCTGGCCGGTGAGGAGGGGGGCGGAAAGGGTGGTCCCCGGCGCCTGGGTAATATCGCCGAGACTGCGCAGATCGAGCGAGCCGGGCAGCTGCGGGTCGGTGGGCAGGGTGAAGGAAAAGGGGATGGTCAGGTTGGTGGCGGTCGTGGTCGTCACGCCGTCGAAGGTCGTGGCGCCGACGCGCAGGCTGGTGAACCTGATCCCAGCCAGGATGTTGTCGGACAGCACGAAGCCCGGATCTTCGACCGAACCCCCCAGCTGCATGGCCTGGGGCGAGTAGGGCGCGACCTCGAGAAGCTGGGTCTGTAACTGGACTCCGCGCAAGCCGGAAAGACCGCCCACCAGGAAGGTGGCGCGCTGCTCGGCAATGACGTCCTGGTAGATCGCCACGTTGCCGGCGGTGCGGATCGAAAAGGTTCCGGCGCGGTACTCGGGGAACTCGTTGAAAATCGAGCCACTGACACTGAGGTTACTGATGCCGTTGTCGAGAACGAAGTTCCCGCCGACGTCCAAGGACGACAGATTTTCCACCTGGTTCGACTGGCCGGCGGAGGCGCCGTCCAGATAGGCGTTCCCGGTCGCGGACACAACGAGGTCAGAGGTGGCGATGGACCCGCCCGTCTGCACGATCTCGGCGCCGCTCAAGGAGAGAAAGGTCGCATCCGTGCCGCGGATGCTGCCGCCGATGGCGAGAGTGCCGCCGGCCGAAAGGGAGGCTCTGCTGAGGCTGTCGGTGTTGATGGGGCTGAAGTTGAAGGTGCTTCCCGCCCCCAGTCTCAGATCGCCATCCGCGCGGAGACCGAAGGAGTAGCCGACGAAATTGATTCTGCCGGGGCCGGCGATGGTCAGGTCGGTGGCGGTGGTGAGCCAGAAGCTGCCCTGCCCCAGGCCCGGCACGAAGTTCGTCACGACATCGATCGTTCCCAGCCGCGAGATGGCGTTCTGATTATAGAGATCGACGCGGAAACCCGTGAACTGCATGTCGAGCTGGCTGGCCGTGATCGCGGTGTCCTCCAGCTGAACGATGCTGCCGTTGGGCACGTTGCGGATGAGCGACAGCGTGCCGCCGACAGTCAGATTGCCCAGGGTGAGGTCGACGGTGCTCTGGTCGCCGGCGGTCGAGTTGAGGGTCAGGTTGCCGCTCACATTGCCGCTGAGCGCATCCACCGCCGCGCCGAAGCCCACCGAGCCCTCGAATTGCGGCGTCATGCTGAAGGTGGCGCTTCCCCCGGTTTGCAGCACCAGGCTGCTCGCCTGGAGAGAGCCGCCCGTCTGGCTGATGCCGCCGAGCCCGGCGGCGAGCTCGATCGTCGTCGCGGAGCCGCCGCCATAGCCTCCTATGGTTCCCTGCAGCAGGATGCCGCCGGCCGCGGTCGGGTTGGGCGCGGCGGCCGAGAAGTCGTAGCCGGCCTGGGCACGGATGGTCGGCGAACCGATGCCGCCATTGCCTTCGAGGGTGATGTTGCCGGAGGCGCGCAGGAGCGTCGCGGCGCCCTCGACATTGCCGAATCCCCCGCCGCCGCCGACGAAGCCGGCGATGGTGAGATCGCCGCCGACGACGTCGATGCTCGTGAAGGAATTGACGGTCCCCCCGACACCGCCCGTGACGCGCAGCGAGCCGATGTTCCGGAAGCGATTCGCCCCGGACGAATCCATGCCCACGAGCACGTCGATCTGGTTGTCGTTCAGCAGCTCCGTGTTCGTGCCGCTGAGCGTTACGTTCAACTCGCCGCCGACGAAGCGGCCGAGGTTGTTGGAGGTCGCGATGTTCCCCTGGGTGGTGATCCTGCGGTCGCCGTCGACCTGCACCGTCGCGCCCAGAAGGATCGAGGGATCCGTGGTGTAGGAGGCGCCGGTCAGGCCGATATTGCCCCCGATCGCCCTGACGTCCGAGTTGATGGTCAGCGTGCCGAGCGAGGAGGTGGTGGTGAGGGAGATGCCGCCATTCTGGGTCAGCAGCGCGCCGGAAATGGTGATGTTCTGGCCCGTCATCGTCAGGTCGCCACTGGCGATGGTGATGGGCGCATTGACGACGATGTTGGTGCCGGCCGTCAGGGTCAGGCCGCCGATGGTGGTACGGTTGATCGCGGCATTGACGGTGATCGTCTGCGTCGCCTGCAGCTCGATCGTGGCATTGTTGAAGACGGGGTCGTTGACGATGCCCGCGGCGATGACGGAGATCGGCGGCGGGCTGGCGGAGCCAAGGATGGCCCCCGTGAAGTCGGTGACCGAGGTGTTGATACCGCCGGTGCCGTCGGCGACGATGGTGATCGTTGTCGGGTCGATCAGGAAGGTGCCGCCCCGGCCATTCGGGCCGGCGCCGACATCCACGGCGCCCATGATCGCGAGCCCCTGCTGGCCAGAGACCTCGATGAAGCCGCCATTTCCGCCCTCGCCCGCGCCGCGCGCGGAGAGGGCGCCCGCATGCACCGTGTATTCGGACGAATTGACGACGACCGTCCCGCCATTGCCGCGCTCGGTCGCGTCGGCCCGCACCACGGCGCCCTGCGCGATGCCCGTGCGCTGGGAGAGCCGCGAGGTATTGCGGGGCGCCGTGCCGCCGATGGCGATGGTGCCGCCCCCCGCCCGGCCGGAGGCGTTCACCCGCGCCGTCGAATCCACGAGGTTACGGTCACCGAGGATCTGGATGTCGCCGCCCGTGGTGCCGGCGGCGCGGCCCTGCGCGCTGACGGTGCCCTCGATGCGCACGGCGCCGCCATTGCCGGCCACGACCACGCGCCCGGTGCGGCCCGTGGCGGCATCGGTATTCGCGGCGATGCGGCCGCTCGCGCGCACCAGGTCCTGCACGATGCCGTCCACGGCCGAGGCGGTCAGCACCACCGTGCCGCCGGTCGCCGTCACGGTGCCGGTATTGGTGACCAGCGCCTCGCCATTCGTGGGGGCCTGCCGCACGGGCGAAGTGATCTCGAGCGAGAGCAGCCCGTCGCCATGCAGGTCCACGACCGAGGTCTCGGCGCCGGCCAGCACCACGCGGCCCGCGCGCGCGCGGATGACGCCGCGATTGGCCACCTGCGGCGCCACCAGCGCGGCGAGCCCGGCTTCGCGCACGGTGATGGTGCCGTTGGTCTCGATCCGCGCGTCGGGGCGGCCCGGTTGGTCGAAGTTCATGCGCCCGCCGCGCATGAAGGCCTCGTTGGTGATGTTGGCGGTGGAGACCACGAGGCCCGCCGCATTCACGGTCGAGCCCTGGTGGAAGACGACGCCCGACTGGTTGACGATCGCGATCTGGCCATTGGCCGTGATCTGCCCGGCGATCTGCGAGGGGTTGGGCGTGATCACGCGGTTGAGCGTGACGGAGGTGGAGGAAGGCTGCTGGAACTGGACCGCCTGGTTGCGGCCGACGTCGAAGCTCTGCCAGTTGATCGCCGCGCGGTCGGTGGACTGCTGGATGACCGTGCGGCCCGCATCGCCGCCGATCGTGGCCGAGCCGGCGACGACCTGCCCGCCCTGCGGCCGCGCATTGGGCGCGGGCTGCGCCTCGGCCAGCGATGGCAGCATGAGCGCCGTGCCGGCCAGCAGCGCCGTGCGCAGGCCCCGGCGGGCGAGGTGCAGATCGGGGAGGGAGGTCGTGGGCATGATGATCCTGTCCTCGCTCAGAAACGCGCCAGCACGCGCCAGAAGAGCCCGTCTTCCCGCAGCGGGTGGACGTTCGGGCCCTGCGGCTGGCGGGTGACGCGGCGCACGCCTTCCAGCTGCGCCTCGAAACGCTCATTCACCTGCATGCGCACGCCGAGGCCGAAGGAATGCAGCCGCCGGTCGGGATCGGCGGCCTGGTTCTCGAAGGTCCAGCCGGCATCGGTGAAGAGGTAGTAGGTCGGCGCCAGCCGCAGTCCGAAGCCCCAGGCATCGAACTCGTGCGTGGTCGAGAGCTGCAGCTCGCCCGAGACGGCGATGGCGCTGTCGCCCGTCACCTCGCCGGCATAGAAGCCGCGGCCGAGCCTGTTGCCGCCGAGGAAGAACTTCTCCGCGAGGGGCAGGATGTCGTTGGACCACTGGCCGGCGACCGTGCCCTGCAGGGCGACCGTCGCGCCCGACCAGGGCGCGAAAAGCGCCTGGGTGCGCGTGGCCTCGCCGTTCAGCTTGGTGAAGTCCCCGCGCGCATGCAGCCGCGAGGCGTCGCGGCCGAGCGCCCCGCCGACTCCTTGCGAGAGGCGCAGGCTCACGAAATTCGTGGCGGGCCGCGTGTCGCCTGCGAGGAGGTCGAAGGTCGTCCAGTCGGCGCCCGCGCGCAGCATGCGCAGGCTGTCGCGCGAAAGGCGGGCGCGCTGGCCGCCGCTGCCATCCACCCAGATCTCGCTGTCGATCGTGTCGAAGGCGCCGACGAGGTTCAGCGTCTGCGAGCGGCGGCGGATGAGCGGATAGGTCAGCGAGGCGCCGGCCACGGTGGAATTGCCCTCGTAGCCGAGGCTGCGCAGCACGCCAGAGGGGTTGCTCGTGCCATGGCCCGCATAGAGCCGCACCTGCAGGCCGGAGCCGCCGATATAGCCGCGCCAGCTCGCCTGGCCGAAGATCTGCGTCGTGGCGCGGGCGTAGAAGAGCGCGAGCTCCGTCTGCTCGCCGAGCGAGGTGAAGGAGTTGAACTGCACCGCGGCCAGGCCCTGCTCGGGCCCCGAGAAGCGCGGGCCGCGGTTGTCTGCCGTGATGTAGCCGCTCACCGCCCGGCGCGAGACCTGCGCCACCAGCGAGAGCGCGCCCGGCGCCGTGCCGGCCGGCCGCAGCACCGTGCGGACGGTGAGGCCCGGAATGTCCTGCGCCAGCAGCAGCTGCCGCTCCATGGTCGCGATGTCGAGCGGCTGGACGTTCACCAGCCGGTTCAGGAAGCGCAGGACCTGCGTGCCCGCCGGGCCGACATCGCCGTCCAGCCGGACCTCGCTGATGAAGCCCTCAGCGACCTGGAAGCGCAGCGTGCCGTCGGGGGTGACGGTGGCGTCGGCGGTGACGAAGGCGAAGCCGCGCTCGCGGTAAAGGGTGACGACGGCCGCGCGCGCATTCTCGATATTCGCGATTGGGACGGCGGGGCCAGTGAGGCTACCCGCCACCGCGGCCAGTTCGGCCGGGGAGAAGGCCGTGGCGCCGGTCCAGACGACATCGCGGATCGCCACCGCGCCGGTGACGCCCTCGGCCGGCCGGGCCGGGCCGGGCGCTGCCAGCCCGGGGCCGACGCGGGGAAGATTGGGCGGGGCGAGCTGCGGGATGGGGGTGCCGCCGGGTGGAACGATGCCGGGCGGAGGAACCTGTGCCAGGGCACCGGTAGCCGAGATGAGGAAAAGGGCAGCCACCAAGACTCCGCGACGACGCGGAGCTTCCCCCCAAGATGCCCACATCCAGCCTGCTCCCCCGTGGCGCACTACCGCGCTGCGCGGCCACGCATTAATATTCCGAAGAATGCAGTATAATCTTTGCGCTTCGCAAGGCGAATTCTTGCCTGCCATCCGGTATTAATGAGGCGGTGGACTACAGTCACGCGCTTTCGGCCGGCTGGCGCGAAGTCCCTTGATGTCGACGAACAACCGGGCCGAGGATGCTTGGCATGACAGATTTCCGCACCGCCCCCGTCATGGGAAGCGCGGGGGCCAGGACGGCCGATGCCTGCATCCACGTCATCGGCGTCACGGCTGCGCTCGCGGCCTGCGTGGCGCTGGCGGCGGTGATGCGGGGGGGCTTCGGGGTCGTCCCGGTCGCGCTCTATGCGCTGGGGCTGGTGGCCATGATCGGCTGCTCGGCCGCCTACAACCTGGCCGCCGAGGGGCGCGGCAAGCGCCTGCTGCGCCGGCTGGACCATGCGGCGATCTTCCTGATGATCGCGGGGACCTATTCGCCCGTCGCCCTGCTGGGCATCGGCGGCGCCTGGGGATGGGGCCTCGCGGCCGTCGTCTGGGTCGGGGCGCTGGCGGGCGCGACGCTGAAGCTCTGCCGGCCGGAGGGGTTCGAGCGCCTGGCCATCGCGGCCTATCTGCTGCTGGGCTGGGCGGGGCTCGTGGCCATCGTGCCGCTGGTGGCGGCGCTGCCGGGAATGGACCTCGCGCTATTGGGCGCGGGCGGGCTGCTCTACAGCCTGGGCGTCGTCGCCCATGTGTCCAAGCGGCTGCCGTACCAGAACGCGATCTGGCACGGCTTCGTGCTCGCCGCGGCAGCCTGCCACTTCGTGGTGGTGCTGCGGCTGGCGGCGGGATGGGCCGTGGTCTAGGCGGCGATCCGCCGGAGGGAAGGGCGCCTCAGCGGCGGGCCAGGCCCTTCTTGATCTCGCGCTCGATGGCCGAGCGCTCGCCGGTGCCGACGCGCCGCACGATCTCCATCACGATCGCCGCGGAGAGGCGGTGCCGCTTCGCGATTTCGGCAATCTCCTCCTCGGCGAGCATCACGGGTGCCGGGGCCTTGGGCGCGGCCTTCGCATGATTGTCGGACATGTTCGATCCTGTTCGTCTGTCTCGGCCGGGGGCGGAGGGAGCGAGGCTGTGCCGCTCTGCTTCGCCGCCGGGCGTCACGGTGGGTGGGCGATACGCCAAACGGAATGGCCGGTCCGGGTTTCGGGCATCGCCGAGGTTTGCCGGTCTGGTCGTCGAGGCGGCGAAGAGGCCGCGCGTATCGCCGTTCGCGGGCTCATATAGTCCATGAAACGCCGCGCTGACAGGCCTCTGCTGCGCCGGCCTGCGCTGCCGCCCAAGCGGGCCTCTCTGCGGGGCCGGATCCGGGCCTGGCTTGCGGCGAGGCTTCCTCCGCGGCCAAATCGCCAAAGGAAGCCGGCGCATGCGATGCCGGCCCAAGGCCAACGAGCCGGGGGAACGAAAATGACACCATCCAGGATCCGCCGGCGCCGTGCGCTGGCCCTGCCGGCCTTGCTGGCGGCGCCCGCGCTCGCCCGGGCGCAGGCCGCCTGGCCGGACCGGCCCGTCCGCATCCTGATGGGCTTCCCGCCCGGCGGCCCCACGGATTTCGTGGGCCGCCTGACCGCGACCGGCCTCCAGGAGGAGCTGGGCCAGACCATGGTCTTCGAGAACCGGCCGGGCGCGAACTCCGTCCTGGCGGCCGAGGCCGTGTCGCGCGCCGCGCCGGACGGGCAGACGCTGCTCTTCGCCTCCAATTCGCTGGTGAT
The DNA here is from genome assembly GCF_018413645.1 of Roseococcus pinisoli. Classification (GTDB taxonomy): domain Bacteria; phylum Pseudomonadota; class Alphaproteobacteria; order Acetobacterales; family Acetobacteraceae; genus Roseococcus; species Roseococcus pinisoli. The sequence goes on along the minus strand of NZ_JAHCDA010000001.1, from coordinate 423,436 downwards.
GAATGCGAGCGTCTATGCCCGGCTGCCCTACGACCCGGTGACGAGCTTCGCGCCCATCGGCATGGTCGCGACCTCCCCCAACGTGCTCTGGTGTGGTGCGTCCCAGTCCTGGCGGAACCTCGGCGAGATGGTCGCGGCCGCGAAGGCCCAGCCCGGCGCGCTGGGCTATGCCAGCACGGGCAATGGCGGGAACGGGCATTTCGGCGGCGAGACGCTGCGCCAGGCGCTGGGCATCGACATCACCCACGTGCCCTATCGCGGCACGGCGCCGGCGCTGCTCGACGTCATGGCCGGCCGGGTGCCGCTGATGCTGCAGACGCTGGTCGGCGCCATCGGCCCCTATCGGGAGAACCAGCTCCGCCCGTTGGTCGTCTTCGGCCCGCAGAGGGCGCCGGAACTGCCCGAGGTCCCGACGCTGCAGGAGCTGGGGCACGAGGTCGCCGACTCGGGCGTGTGGTTCGGCGTGCTGGCGCCGGCCGGCACGCCCGCGCCGATCGTCCTGCGCGCCACCCAGGCGCTCTCCGCCTTTCTCGACAAGCCCGGGACGCGGGCGCAACTGGCCACCCAGGCCTCTGTTCCGGCCTATGCCGGGCCGGAGGACTTCGCCGCCCGCCTCCGCGCCGATGTCGGCGCCTGGGCAGAGGTTGCGCGACGCGCCGGAATGAGGCCGGAATAGCCCGTTATGTCAGTTTCATCACTCGAAGGATTTTCCATGGATCTGCCGCTGGACGGCGTCACCGTCATCGAAGTGGGCCAGGCCCTCGCCGGCCCGCTGGCCGGCGCGGTGCTGGCCGACATGGGCGCCGATGTCATCAAGGTCGAGAAGCCGGATGGCGGCGACGACGCCCGCCTCTGGGGCCCTCCCTACGGGCCGGACGGCGTCACCTCGCTCTATTTCCACGGCCAGAACCGCAGCAAGCGTTCCATCACGCTCGACCTGAAGAAGCCCGAGGATATCGAGGCGCTGCACAAGCTCTGCGAGACGGCGGATATCCTGATCCAGAACCTGCGTCCCGGCGTGGTGGACGAGATCGGCATCGGGCCGGAGGCCATGCTCGCGCGCCATCCGCGCCTCATCTACTGCTCGATCTGGGCCTTCGGCTTCGAGGGGCCGCTCAAGATGAAGCCCGGCTTCGACCCGCTGCTCCAGGCCTATGGCGGCATGATGAGCGTCACCGGCCAGGCCGACGGCCCGCCGACCTTCTGCGGTGCCTCCGTCAACGACAAGGCGACGGGCCTCTTCGTGACGATCGGCGCGCTGGCGGCGCTCCGCTGGCGGGAGAGGACGGGCAAGGGCTGCCTCATCGATTCGTCCCTCTTCGAGACGGCGGCCTTCTGGGTCGAGGGGCAGATCAACAACTACCTCTCCACCGGCGACGTCGCGAAGCGCCATGGCACGGGCGCGGCGGTGATCGTCCCCTACCAGACCTTCGAGACGGCGGACCGGCCGCTCTGCCTCGCCGCCGGCAATGACCGCTTCTTCGCCCGCTCGGCCAAGGTGCTGGGCCATCCGGAATGGGCGGAGGATCCGCGCTTCGCCAAGGCGGGCGACCGTGTGCGGAACAAGGCCGCGCTCATCCCCCTCATCGCCGCGGCCTTCCTGACCAAGCCGCGCGACCATTGGCTGGCCGCGCTGGATGCCGTCGGCGTGCCGAGCGGCCCGGTGAACGACATCGCCGAGGTCACGGAAAGCGAGCAGATGGCGGCGGTGGGCCTGCTGCGCGAGCTGCCGGAGGGCGGCCCGAAGATCGTGAACCTGCCGCTTTCCTTCAACCGGCGGCGGCCCTTCCCGCGGCGGCCCGCGCCGCGCGTGGGCCAGCACAACCGGGAGATCCTCGGCCGGGACTGATCGGCCGGTTTCTTCACCGACGGCCGGGCCCAGCAGGCTCGGCCGTCCCTGGTTCCGGAGGGAGCGCGCCCCCTCCGGCCTTCGCGGCCCGACCAGGTCGGGCCGCGTGATCCGGCGCCGTCCTAGTTCAGGATGAGCTCGAATTCGCCCGAGCCATCGCCGAAGACGCCGGCCCGGATGACGAGCCCCTGGCCGCCGGCGGGAACCGCCAGCCGCGAGGCGAGGCCTTCGCCGCCGTCATCGTCCTGGTCGATCATCTGGCCATGGGCATCGAGGAGCTCCAGCACCGTGTCCGTACCGCGCCGCAGGTTGCGGGTCAGGATCGTGCGGGGCTGGTCGCTGGGCGGCAGGACGAAATAGGCGCTCTGGCCACGCTCCAGCCGGATCCGCCGGGCCTCGCCGGCCGGCAGCGGCGGCTGGGCGCGGGCGTCGTCGGGGCTGGTCGCGAAGTTCGGCGCGGCCGCCGGCTCCGCCTGCTGCAGCGTCAGGTCGAAGGAGCCGGGGCGCGGGCCGAGCAGGGTCACCTGCAGGAAGACCTGCCGGCGGGGCGCCGGGATGTCGAGCTGCGACGACAGGTCCTCCTCCCCGCCATCATCATCGGACATGACCACCTGGCCGTTGCCGTCGACGAGGGAGATCACCGTATCCGCCCCGTTGGACAGGTTGCGGGTGAGGGCGCGCAGATCCATGTCACCGCCGGGCAGGGCGAAATAGGCCGCCTGGCGGCGCCGCAGCTCGATCCGGACGGTCTGGCCGATCTCCAGCGGCGGGCGGCCCGCGGCGTCGATCAGCGTGGTGGCATAGGATGGCGGGGGCGAAGGCGCCTCGGCCTGCAGCAGCACCTCGAACTCGCCGCCGGTTCCGCTGAAGACGCTGGCGCGGAGGAAGAGCGGGCCCTGGCCGCGCGCGAAATCCAGGCGGGAGGCCAGGGGCTCGTCGCCGCCGTCATCATCCTCGGCGAGGACGCGGCCCTGGGCGTTCACCAGGGCGAGGACGGTGTCCGTGCCGCGGCGGAGGTTCCGCGTGAGGGCGACGAAGTCGCGCGTGTCCTCGGGCAGGGCGAAGAAGGCCTGCTCGCGGCGCAGGAGGCGCACCCGGCGGGGGGCGTCCACCGCCAGGGCCGGCATCGTCCGCGCGGCATCCAGGGTGGTCGCGAAATCGGGGCGGCCGCGCGGGGTGTCGCGCGTCAGCAGGATCTCGAACTCGCCGCCGCCGCCGAAGGTCCCGACGCGGACCGCCGTGCCCCGATCGGCCGAGGTGACCTCCATCCGGGAGGACAGGGGCTCGTCGCCGCCGTCATCATCCGAGCCGATGCGCTGCCCGCGGTCGCCCAGCAGGTACAGGACGGTGTCGGTGCCGTTCGAGAGGTTGCGCGTGATGATCGTGTAGTCGCTGCCGGCGGCGGGGGAGATGCGGAAGGTCCGGGTCTCGCGCCCGTTGAGGCGGACACGGATCGCCTGGCCGGGCTCCAACGCCTGCGGGCCCGAGGTGCCGGGCTGGCCCCCCAGCGGATTGGCCTGCTTGACGCCGGGTGCCGCGGCGGGCGGCGTCGGCGGCGAGGACGGGCTGTCCTTCGCCAGGGCGGGGAGGGGCATGATCAGGAGGGCGGAGAGAGCGGCCCATCGGAAGGTGAGGGCGGGACGCCTCAAGGACATTCTGGTCATTCGAATCTGCCTCCAGGAAATTTTCGCCGCGAACCGGCTTCGGCGCGGGCGGGGCGAGCTTGATGATCGGGGGGTGGGTTGCGGACCTCTTCTGCGGTCAAAGCTGCGAGCAACCATTCTATCGCACTCTTTCGACCGGGGAGGGAAGGCGGCGAGGCCTTTCCCGCCCGGCCCGACCCGGGCGTCTTCCTCCGAGCCCGCGAGGGAACGTTGTTTCGACGGTAAATTGCTCTGAATGAAAGCTAATTTCGGGTTCTATCAATCGCGGGCCACTCAAACGGCATCCAGGCGCAAACCTTGAGGAAACCTTGGCTTCGGACTCGCGTTCCGAGGAAAGCGATACAGCGGCGAAACAAGAGCACGCGTCACTGAAGGGAAGAACCCCTTGGCGAAGGCGTCCCTCCTGTCGAGGTCCGAGGCCGGAAACGGCCGTCGCGGAGAATGAAATTCCCACGGAGCCGGCCTTCGGAGGTCCTGCTTCAGGGCAGGTTAAGCGAGGGCGTGCCGTGGTGCGGGTGCAGGACGATATGAGAAGCAGGGACGTGGCTCAGGATCGCAGCGACTTTTCCCATGACAGCGACGACGGCGAATCCCGCGGGAAGAGCTGGCGCCACGGGAAGACCGGCTGCCTGGCCTGCCAGGATCTCAAGCCCCGCTATCTCCAGGCGATGGCAACCTTGGGCGCCGATGCGCAGCATTTTCTGGTGCTGGGGGAGCTTCCGCGAGGGATCGGCTACGGCATCATCGCCGAGCTGATGCGCCGGGGCCTGGCCGAAATGGGCATTTCCGAGAAGTTCCGCGGCAAGGCCGGCTGGCGTATCACCGCGCTGGGGCTGGAGTGCCTGGCTTTCCGGTCGACCGAGATGAAGGCGACAGGCCGCAAGGCCTCCGATCGGCTGCGGGCCGACACGCCGATCGCGCTGCGGCCGCTGACGGGGCTCTGGTCGTCCTGACCGCCGGGTCAGCGCTTCACGCATCCGCATGGACGATCCGGTTTCGGCCCTGTCCCTTGGCGATATAGAGCGCGCGGTCGGCCGCGGAGATCAGCGCATCCAGGAGGGTCGGGCCGGGCCCGGGCCTCGGCTGATGCGTGATCCCGATGCTGACCGTGATGTGCAAGGGGGCTCCGGCCTCGATCGGGATCGGCAGGCCTTCGACGTTGGCGCGAACCCTCTCGGCCACGCGGAGGGCATCCTCCCGCGGGGTGTTCGGCAGAATCACGGAGAATTCCTCGCCGCCGACCCGCCCGAACAGGTCGGCCTCACGCAGCGATGACCTTACGCAGGCGGAAAAGGCCGAGAGCACCCTGTCGCCCGCCGCATGGCCGTAGGTATCGTTGATCTGCTTGAAGCGGTCGATGTCGAGCATCAGGACCGCGTAGGGGCCTGAGCGCATCGGCTGCGATATCAGCGCGCTGCCCCGCTGCATGAAGGCGGCGCGTGACAGGGCGCCCGTCATCATGTCGTAGGTGGCGAGCTGCTCTAGCCGCGCGAGCAGCTCATTCCGGGCCAGGTTGATGCTCGCGACCGTCAAGGGTGCGAGCGCCAAAAGCATGATGCCGAGGCGCCCGGAGATCATATAGCCGTCGTGGTGAGTCACCTGGGACGCGAAGAAGCCCAGCGAAATGGCGATGAGGTGCCAGATGCTCACCATCATCGTCAGCACGACGGAGGGGAATATCGGGTAGCTCAAGGCGCACCAGAGAAGTGCGGGCGCGTGGAAGGTCGACGCCCCCGGCCCACCGACGAGGGCGCCCACGACGACGGAGGCCAGGAGGGTCAGGGCCGGAGCCGCGCAGCGAAGGAGGGTAACCCGGTCTTCCGGGAGGCGCATCTGCTGCAACATCGGCCACAGCGAAGGCGCGGTCAGCACAACGGGCAGCACGATGATGCTGTTGGTGAGCTCCGTGGTGACCCAGAAGGCCATGCCGGAGAGGAAGTCGCTGTCGAAGAACAGGGGGGCGGCCCCGGCCCCGACGACCCCCGCCGCCATCGAGGCCACGACCAGAATGCCGAAGAGATAAAGAACGGAAGACGGCCGCCGCAGCCGGCGATCCTCCTCGCTGACCATTCGAAACAGCACGGAGCCCGTCGCCACCTCGGCCATGTTTGCCGCGGTGAGCCATAGGGTCGGCAGCGGCTCGCCCCCGGTCATGAAGTCGGCGGCCAGGTACCCGGCTGCTGCCGCTATCCATCCGGCCGGGGACTGGAGATGGGGAAATCGGACGAAAATACCAAGAAGCAACGCGTTCGCCGGCCAAAAGGCGGCAAGGAAGCCCAGCGGTCGCGTGCCGATGCCGAAAAGGCAGGCGGCCAATACCACGGTGAAAACGATGGCCGCGCCAGCCAACGTCCCTTGCGGCGCCCCTAGGCGCTCCTCCCTCATATCGGTTGTCCTTGCGCAGGCCTTCCTGGTGGAGAAGGTATTCCGAAATTTGGGGCAACCTAAACAATAGATATGTAGAGAATATCCAAGCTGCCGGCGTCCGCTCCGGAACTTCTTCGCGAGGTGGCGGAGTAATGTCGGTGCTGAAGATTCGGCTTCCCTGACGGCCGGAATTGCCCCCGTCTTTCGCCGGGGCAGCTTGGCGAGGTCTGTCGCCATCATTGGAGAGAGAGGGGGCTCGGACCGGCCGCAGGCTTTGTCGGGCGTGCCGTGGCGAAAACCGGCTTGAAGCGGGCTGGATTTGGAAAACCGGCGGCGCTGGAAATGTCGCGGTGGCCGGGAAAGGCTTGGATGGCGACCCGTACGGGATTCGAACCCGTGCTGCCAACGTGAAAGGCTGGTGTCCTAGGCCTCTAGACGAACGGGTCATCGCGTCCAAGTCGGGGGACGCGCGCCGCTCCATACACAGTCCGCTCGCGAGCGCCTAGCCCCCCAACGGAAAAGCGTGGCGCAGGCGGGCGGTTATCTCCGAAAAACCCCTCAGCCGAGGCCGTCCATCGCGTCCAGGACATGCAGGGAGTAGGTCATCGCCGCGCCGGCGTTCAGGGCGATGGCGACGCCCAGGGCCTCGGCGATCTCTTCCTTCGTCAGCCCGGCGGCCTGAGCCTTGCGCGCATGCGCGTCGATGCAGCCCTGGCATCGCGTCGTCACCGCCACGGCGAGCGCGATCAGCTCCCGGGTCTTGGCGTCCAGGTGCTTCGTCGTCGAGGCGCCGCGGCTGAGGGCCGAGAAGCCCTTCACCGCCTCCGGGTGCAGCACCGCGAATTCCTTGCCCCGCTCGCGCAGCGCGCCGTTGTAGCTGTCCCAGTCCTCGATGCGGGTGTCGGCGGTCATGGCATTCTCCCGACGCGTCCCCGGCTCGATCGAGGGGATCGCGGTCCAAATGAAAAGGGCCCCGATGGGAAACCATCGGGGCCCGATCCACAAGGGAGCCTTCCGCGCGGCCGATCCACGTTCCGGATCGGAGGGATCCGGAACGATCGGACGCGGCGGCTTACTCCGCCGTCGCTTCCGGCTCCTTCTCCGCCTCGCCGTCGCCTTCCGGCTTGGGCAGGGCGGCGACTGGCGCCTCGGCGATGTCGAAGGTCAGCGCACCTTCGGTCAGGTTCACCTTCACCGAGCCACCCTTCACCAGCCGCCCGAAGAGGAGTTCCTCGGCCAGCGGCTTCTTGATGAACTCCTGGATCACGCGGGCCAATGGCCGCGCGCCATAGAGCGGATCGTAGCCGCGCTCGGCCAGCCACTCCTTGGCCGCGCTCGAGAGCTCGATCGTGACGTTGCGGTCGGCCAGCTGGGCCTCGAGCTGCATCACGAACTTCTCGACCACCTGGGCGACGATCTCCGCCGAGAGGCCCGCGAAGGGGATCACGGCGTCGAGGCGGTTGCGGAATTCCGGCGTGAACATCCGCTTCACCGCCTCCTCGTCCTCGCCCTGGCGCACCGGATTGCCGAAGCCGATCGCCGACTTCTGCATGTCCGCCGCGCCCGCATTGGTCGTCATGATGAGGATCACGTTGCGGAAATCGACCGTCTTTCCGTTGTGGTCGGTCAGCTTCCCGTGGTCCATCACCTGCAGCAGGATCGCATAGAGGTCCGGATGGGCTTTCTCGATCTCGTCCAGCAGCAGCACGCAATGCGGGTGCTGGTCGATGCCGTCGGTCAGCAGGCCGCCCTGGTCGAAGCCCACATAGCCCGGGGGCGCGCCGATCAGCCGGCTGACGCTGTGCCGCTCCATGTATTCGGACATGTCGAAGCGCAGGAGCTCGATGCCGAGCGTCTTGCTGAGCTGCTTCGCCACCTCTGTCTTGCCGACGCCGGTCGGGCCGGAGAACAGGTAGTTGCCGATCGGCTTCTCCGGGTCGCGCAGCCCCGCGCGGGACAGCTTGATGGCCGAGGAAAGGGCCTCGATCGCCTTGTCCTGTCCGAAGACCATCGCCTTGAGGTCGCGCTCCAGCGTGCGGAGCGTCTCCTTGTCGTCGGCCGAGACGGATTTGGGTGGGATGCGCGCGATCTTCGCGACGGTCTCCTCCACATCCTTCAGGGTCACGGTCTTCCGGCGCTTGCCTTCGGGCAGCAGCATCCGCGAGGCGCCGACCTCGTCGATCACATCGATCGCCTTGTCCGGCAGCTTGCGGTCATGGATGTACTTGGCCGAGAGCTCCACCGCGGCGCGGATGGCCTCCGGCGTGTAGCGAACCTTGTGGTGCTTCTCGTAATTGGTCTTCAGGCCCGTCAGGATCTTCACCGTGTCCTCGACGGAGGGCTCGTTCACGTCGATCTTCTGGAAGCGCCGGACGAGGGCCCGGTCCTTCTCGAAGTGGTTGCGGTATTCCTTGTAGGTCGTGGACCCGATGCAGCGCAGCGTGCCCTGGGCCAGGGCGGGCTTCAGGAGGTTCGACGCGTCCATCGCGCCGCCCGAGGTCGCGCCGGCGCCGATCACGGTGTGGATCTCGTCGATGAAGAGCACGGCGCCCGGCTGGGCCTCCAGCTCGTTCACGACGGCCTTCAGCCGCTCCTCGAAGTCGCCGCGGTAGCGGGTGCCGGCCAGCAGGCTGCCCATGTCGAGCGAGTAGATGGTGCTCTTGGCGAGCACCTCCGGGACGTCGCCCTCCACGATGCGCTTGGCCAGGCCCTCGGCGATGGCCGTCTTGCCCACGCCGGGATCGCCCACGTAGAGCGGGTTGTTCTTGGTGCGGCGGCACAGGATCTGGATCGTGCGCTCGATCTCGCTGTCGCGGCCGATCAGCGGGTCGATCTTGCCGGCCAGGGCCCGCTTGTTGAGGTTCACGCAATAGGTGCTGAGCGCATCCTGGTTGCGGTTGCCCCCGCGCGGCTTCTCCTCGCGGTCCTCCTTGCCGTTGCCCTCCTCGGGCGTCGGGGCCTGGCCCTGGACGGGGCGCGGCTGGGAGCGGCCGGGAGCCTTGGCGATGCCATGGCTGATGAAGTTCACGGCGTCGAGGCGCGTCATGTCCTGCAGCTGCAGGAAATAGACGGCGTGCGACTCGCGCTCCGAGAAGAGGGCCACGAGCACATTGGCGCCCGAAACCTCGTCACGGCCGCTGCTCTGCACGTGGATCGCCGCGCGCTGCACGACGCGCTGGAAGCCGGCGGTCGGCTTCGGATCCCCCGTGCGGTCGCTGACGAGGCCGGCGAGGTCCTTGTCGAGGAACTCGGTCAGCTCGCGTTTCAGCTTGTCGACGTCGACGCCACAGGCGCGGAGCACCGTCGTTGCGTCCACATCGTCGCTGAGGGCGAGGAGGAGATGTTCGAGGGTCGCGTATTCGTGCCGGCGGTCGTTGGCGAGGCCAAGCGCACGATGGAGCGTCTGCTCGAGATTGCGGGATAGCATGGTTCTACGCTCCCCTTAGCGGTTGCCGGCTGCCGAGGTTGGCAGGCGGCGGGTTATGACGATGTGGTGGCTCTCCCCCAGCCCTCACATCTGACACCAACGCATAAGACAATTGCGTGGCGTGAAGCGCACGTTTTTTTGGCGTCACTCTTTTTCAATCGTGCACTGCAGGGGGTGCTGGTTCTGGCGGGCCAGATCCATCACCTGGGTCACCTTGGTCTCGGCGACCTCGTAGGTATAGACGCCGCAGACGCCCACGCCGCGCCGATGGACATGCATCATGATGCGCGTCGCCTCGTCGCGGTTCTTCTGGAAGAAGCGCTCCAGAACGTGCACGACGAACTCCATCGGCGTGTAGTCGTCGTTGAGCATCAAGACCTTGTACATGGCCGGCTTCTTGGTCTTCGGCCGGGGCTTGACGACGACGCCCGTCGTCGGGCCGCCGTCGCCGTCGCGCTTGTCCGGATCGGACATCCTGATCCTCATCTCTCGCTTCCGGTCATCGGTCACAAACAGGTTTCCATGGAACAGGATATCGGGAGCGGGCTGCCCACGGAAAGGGGTGACCAGCTTTGCATCGATCAAAGGCCAAAAGGAAAGGGCCCGGACGCCTGTTCGGCGCCCGGGCCCTCGCCCATGGGACAGGTCATGCCGGCGTCGCAACGTTGCTGTTGCGGCCGGCTGGCCGATGTCAGGCCGCCAGCGGCTTGGAGATCTTCTCGACCGCGAGCGTCACGCGGGCCGAGATCGGCTCGAAGGCGGACTCGGCCAGCTTCATCGACGCTTCCTGCAGCTTGGTGGCGTCGGCCAGGGCGCGCTCGAAGGCGGTCCGGGTGAAGGAGGCCTGGAAATCGGCGGCTTCCTTGAGGCTCTTCAGCGCGGAGAGGGTCTTCGCCGCCTCGATCGCCTGCTCGGAATAGGCCTGGAACATCGTCGCCGTCTGGCGCGAGAGGTCCTGGATGCCGGTCACGTAGACCTGGGCGGCCTTGTTGAACGCCTCGATGTTGCCGCGGCCGAACTCGACCGCCTCCTCGGAGGCCTTCATCACGTCGCCGGCGGTCTTGTGCGCCGTCTCGAGGGTCTTCTCGACCGACACGCGGGCCTGGGCCACGCCCGCCTCCGCGATCTGCTTCGCCTGCGCGGCGCCGGTCTGGGCGGCGTCGGCCATCGTCTTCTTCAGGTCAGCGGCATTGGCCATGGTAATTTCTCCTTGCATCGCCACCCCGGTGCGAGGAGGCAGTTTGCTGCGGTGCAGCATCACAAGGCCTATCTAGGGGTTGGCCGGGGGCGGTGCAAGTGAAATTTGTGCGGTGCACCATTTTCCGGCCAGCGGGCTTTCCGGCTTTTTCCTGGCGCGGAATGCCATGGTTTTGCGTGAAAACGGATGGACAAAAGGCGCCTCGACTGTTTCTTTAGATTTCAGCGCGGGCCGAACCTTGGGGGAGGCGACGTCCGCCGCCGCTTTGGGGAAGCCGCATGTTCAGATCCGCCGTGCTCCGCGCCGTCACCGGCGCTTTCCTGGCCGTTGGCCTATTCACGACCGGAGCGAGCGCGCAGATCACCGCCAGCCCACGCTATTCCGGCTTCGTCATCGATGCGAGGTCGGGCAACGTCCTGATCGCGGAGGGCGCGGACGAGCTGCGGCACCCGGCTTCGCTCACCAAGATGATGACACTCTATATGCTGTTCGAGGCCATGCAGGCCGGCCGCATCACCCTCTCCACGCCGATCACGGTGAGCTTCGAGGCGGCCTCGCGCCCGCCCTCCAAGCTGGGCGTGCCGGCGGGCGGCAGCATTTCAGCCGAGAGCGCCATCCTCGCCCTCGTCACCCGCTCGGCCAACGACATCGCGACCGCGATCGGCGAGACCCTGGGCGGCGACGAGCAGACCTTCGCCCGGATGATGACGCAGCGGGCGCGCTCGCTCGGCATGTCGAGCACGACCTTCCGCAACGCCTCGGGCCTGCCGGATCCGGAGCAGGTGACCACCGCGCGGGACATGACCCTGCTCGGCCGGCGCCTCATCCAGGATTTTCCGGACCGCTACCACTATTTCTCCCTGACGCATTTCCAGCATGGCAGCCGCCTGATCCGTAACCATAACGGCATGCTCCGGGACTATCCGGGCGCCGACGGGATCAAGACCGGCTACATCAATGCCTCCGGCTTCAACATCGTCACCTCCGCCCAGCGCGATGGCGTGCGGCTGGTGGGTGCCGTCTTCGGCGGCAATTCCTGGGCGCAGCGCAACGACCGCATGGCCGAGCTGCTGGACGCCGGCTTCGCCCGCATGGGCGTGCGGCCGGTGGCGCCGCTCGTCGCGGCCCTGCCACCGCGCATCGCCGTCCGCCAGGACACGACGGTCAGCCCGGCCCAGCGCCGCGCCGTGGCCTCCCGCCAGGTCGCCGTGCGCGAACCGGCGGTCCGTCAGCGCGGCGGCCACGCCCGCGCGACGGCCACCGCGTCCCGTCCGGCCGCCGCCCGCCAGGTCGCGGCGCGCCAAGCGCCCGCCCGCCAGGCGGCTTCACGTCAGACCGCCGCGACCCGCCAGGCCACTGTCCGTCCGACGGCCGTCCGTCAGCCCGTCGTGCGCCAGCAGCAGGCGACGCGCACGCGCCGCGCGGCCGCCGCCGCCGCCCCTCAGGCCCGCCAGGTCCAGCAGGCGGCCGGCCGCGCCACGACGCGCGCCGCGCAGTCGACGACGCTCAGCCCCTCCCGCGTGGCGGCGACCGGGCCGCGCCAGCAGGTCGCGCGGAACCGGGACTGATCATCCCGGGCCGGCTCTCGCGGCGGCCCGCCCCCCTCGCTCTTGCCGCGGCGGGGCCGGGCATGGCACCACGGGGGCGAATGGATAAAGGGAACACCCGTTGCTGAAGCCGCTCAAGAAGGCCGTCATGCCGGTCGCGGGTCTGGGGACCCGTTTCCTCCCCGCCACCAAGGCGATCGCCAAGGAGATGCTGCCGGTCGTGGACCGGCCGCTCATTCAATATGCGGTGGACGAGGCGCGGGCCGCGGGCATCGAGCAGTTCTGCTTCGTGACCGGCCGCGGCAAGACCGCCATCGTCGAGCATTTCGACGTCCATTTCGAGCTGGAGCGCCTGCTCGAGGAGCGCGGCAAGGAGAAGGAGCTCGCCGAGCTTCGCTCCCAGGCGCTGCAGCCCGGCAACCTCGTCACCACGCGCCAGCAGGTGCCGATGGGCCTCGGCCACGCCATCTGGTGCGCCCGAAGCTTCATCGGCGACGATCCCTTCGCCATCCTGCTGCCCGACGACCTGATGATGTGCGACGTCTCCTGCACGAAGCAGCTCGCCGACGCCTATCGCGAGACCGGCGGCAACGTCGTGGCCATCGAGGAAGTGCCGCGGGAGCGCGTGAACCGCTACGGCGTGCTCGATGTCGAGAAGGACATGGGGCACCTTGTCTCCGTGAAGGGCCTCGTGGAGAAGCCGCCCATCGACAAGGCGCCTTCCAACCTCACCATCATCGGCCGCTACGTCCTGATGCCCGAGGTGATCGGTCACCTGGCGAAGATGGAGAAGGGTGCGGGCGGCGAAGTCCAGCTGACGGACGGCATGGCCAAGCTCATCGGCCACCAGCCCTTCCATGGCGTCCGCTACGAGGGCCGGCGCTTCGACTGCGGCGACAAGGTCGGTTTTCTCGAGGCGCAGATCGCCTTTGCCCTGAACCGCCCCGATCTCGCCCCACAAGTGCGCGAATTCCTGGCGAATTATCGCTGAAGGCGGCTGCGTCCCTCCGGGGCTGGTGCCGCGTGGCATGGGTCGGAGGGACGAAATTCTTGCTGCGCCTTGAGCGAATGGATCAGATGCTCAACCCGCATGCTGTTCCGGCCATGCGGTTCCCGGGGGTTCTTCGATGAGAATTGCGATGATCGGGGCCGGCTATGTCGGCCTCGTCTCCGGTGCCTGCTTCGCCGAGTTCGGCGTGGACGTGGCGCTGGTGGATACGGATGCCAGCAAGATCGCGGCCCTCAAGGCCGGCCGCATCCCCATCTACGAGCCGGGGCTGGACAACCTCGTGGCGGACAACGCCCGGGAAGGGCGACTCACCTTCACGACCGACCTGGAAGAGGCGGTCGGCGGGGCGGAGGCGGTCTTCCTCGCGGTCGGCACGCCGACGCGCCGCGGCGACGGCCATGCAGACCTGACCTATGTCTTCGCAGCGGCCGAGCAGGTGGCCCGCGCGGCCAAGGGGCCGTTGGTGCTGGTCACCAAGTCCACCGTGCCGGTCGGCACGGGCCGGGAGGTGAAGCGCCGCGTGACGGCCGCGCGCCCGGACCTCGACATCGCCGTCGCCTCCAATCCCGAATTCCTGCGCGAGGGGGCGGCCATCGGCGACTTCATGCGCCCCGACCGGATCGTGCTGGGCGTCGAGGACGGCGCCTCGGGCGAGCGCGCGCTGGCGGTGCTGAAGCGCCTCTACCGGCCGCTCTACCTGATCGAGACGCCCATCGTCGCGACGGGGCTGGAGACGGCCGAGATCATCAAATACGCGGCCAATGCCTTCCTCGCGATGAAGATCAGCTTCATCAACGAGGTGGCGGATCTCTGCGAGAAAGCCGGCGCGGACGTGCACCAGGTCTCGCGCGGCATCGGCCTCGATGGCCGCATCGGCCGGAAGTTCCTGCATGCCGGTGCCGGCTATGGCGGCTCCTGCTTCCCGAAGGACACGCTGGCCTTCGCGCGCACCGGCCAGGCGCTGGGAGCGCCGCTGCGCCTCGTCGAGACCACCATCGCCGTGAACGACAGCCGCAAGATCGCCATGGCGGACCGCGTGATCGCCGCCTGCGGCGGCTCGGTGGAGGGCAAGACGATCGGCCTGCTCGGCCTGACCTTCAAGCCCGAGACCGACGACATGCGCGACGCGCCGTCGCTCGAGATCGTGCCCCGCCTCGTCGCCGCGGGCGCCAAGATCCGCGCCTATGACCCCGAGGGAATGGACGTCGCGCGGCCGTTGCTGCCGGCCGCGGTGCATTACGCCGCCAATGCCATCGACGCGGCGGCGGGCGCGGATGTCCTGGTCCTGCTGACGGAGTGGAACGAGTTCCGCAACATCGCGCCGGCGAAGCTGGCGGGGGCGATGGCGGGCCGCATCCTTCTCGACCTCCGCAACGTTTACGACCCGCCCGCCATGCGCGAGGCTGGCTTCACCTATCACTCGATCGGACGACCCTGATGGCCGCCTTCTCCCACGTCTTCGACAAGACCTCGCTCCGCGAATACGACATCCGCGGCATCGTCGGGAAAACCCTGCATCCGGCGGATGCCTTCGCGATCGGCCGCGTCTTCGGCACCATCGTGTCGCGCGCCGGCGGCGGCCGCGTGGCCGTGGGCCGGGACGGCCGCCTCTCCTCGCCCGAGCTCGAGAAGAGCCTGGTCGACGGGCTCGTCGCCTCCGGCATGGAGGTGATCCGCGTGGGCTGCGGGCCGACGCCGATGCTCTATTTCGCGAGCTACGACCAGAAGGCCGACGGCGCCGTGATGCTGACCGGCAGCCACAACCCGCCCGACTACAACGGCTTCAAGATGATGATCGGCAAGCGGCCGTTCTTCGGGAAGGACATCCAGACGCTGGGCGCCATGGCGGCGAGCGGCGATGTCGTCGCGGAGACCAAGGGCTCCTCGCGCGAGGTCGATGTCAGCGAGAGCTACATCGAGCGCATGGTGAAGGATTATGCCGGCGGCCCGAAGAAGCTGAACGTCGTCTGGGATCCGGGCAACGGCTCGGGCGGCGCGGTCACGGAGCGGCTGGTGAAGCGCCTGCCGGGCACGCACCACCTGATCAATGCCGAGATTGACGGGACCTTCCCGAACCACCACCCCGACCCGACGGTGCTGAAGAATCTCGAGCAGATCATCGCCAAGGTGAAGGAGACGAAGGCCGATCTCGGCATCGCCTTCGACGGCGATGCGGACCGCATCGGCGTGGTGGATGGCGAGGGGCACATGCTCTTCGGCGACCAGCTGCTGGTCGTGCTGGCGCGCGACGTGCTGAAGAGCCATCCGGGTGCCACCATCATCGCCGACGTGAAGGCGAGCCAGGTGCTCTTCGACGAGGTGGCCAAGGCCGGCGGCGAGCCGCTGATGTGGAAGACCGGCCACAGCCTCATCAAGCAGAAGATGGCCGAGACCGGCAGCCCGCTCGCCGGCGAGATGTCGGGCCACACCTTCTTCGCCGACAAGTGGTACGGCTTCGACGATGCGCTCTATTCGGCGGTCCGGCTGCTCGACATCCTCGCGCGCAGCGACGAAAGCCTGGCCGACATGCGCAAGGCCCTGCCGCAGGTGATCAACACGCCGGAGCTCCGCTTCGATTGCGAAGAGGCGCGGAAGTTCGAGGTGATCGAGGAGGTGAAGGCCCGCCTTGCCGCCGACGGCGCGAAGGTCCAGGCGGTGGACGGCGTGCGCGTTCTCACCGAGGACGGCTGGTGGCTGCTGCGCGCCTCCAACACCCAGGCCGTGCTGGTGGCGCGTGCCGAGGCGAAGACCGAGGAAGGCCTGGAGCGGCTGAAGGCGCTGCTGGTGCACCAGCTGGAGGCCTCCGGCCTCGCGGCGCCGGATTTCTCCGGGCAGAACGCCGGGCACTGAACGCGGCACATTGACGGCGCGTCATCTGCGCGGCCAACTGTCCTGAACGAGAGCCGCCGGCAAGCGGCTCCGACAGGAGGCCGTCCATCGATGTTTACCCGCCGTTCCCTGGCTGCCGCGGCAGCCGGTGTCGTCGCTGCGCCGGCTCTCGGCCGCGCGCAGGGATGGACGCCCAGCGGACCCGTCCGCGTCATCGTCCCCTTCCCGGCGGGCGGCACCACCGACGTGCTGGCCCGCCTGCTGTCGCAGCGCCTGACGGAAACGCTGGGCGCCTCGGTCGTCGTGGAGAACCGCGGCGGCGCGGGCGGCTCCATCGGCGCGGATGTGGTGGCCAAGGCGGCGCCGGACGGGCAGACGCTGCTCTTCCACAACCTCACCTTCAGCACGACGACGGCGGCGCTGGAATTCGCCAACCGCGCGCCGCATTCCATCGAGCGCGACTTCGCGCCCATCACGCTGGGCGCCAACGTGCCCATGATGCTGCTGGTGGCCGGCGACGTGCCGGCGAACAACATCGCGGAATTCGTCGCCTGGGCGAAGACGCGGCCGACGCCGCCTTTCTACGGCTCGACCGGCCCGGGCAGCACGGTGAACCTGATCGCCGAGGTGCTGAAGCGCGACGCGGGCTTCAACATGGAGCACGTGCCCTTCCGCGGCGCGGCGCCGCTGGTGCAGGACCTGCTGGCCGGGCGCATCCAGTTCGGCGGCGACCAGCTCTCTTCCTCGCTGCAGCACATGCGCGGCGGTGCGCTCAAGCCCATCGCGACCCTTGCGGAGACGCGGGCGACGGCCATGCCCAACGTGGCCACGGTACGCGAGCAGGGCTTCCCCAATGCTGAGCTGCTGGGCTGGAACGGCTTCTTCGCGCCCGCCCGCACGCCCGAGCCGGTGCTGGTGAAGCTCCAGGCCGAGATCGCGGCCGCCACGCGGCACCCGCCGGTCGCGGCGCGGATCGCGGAGCTCGGCGCGGAGCCCGGCGGCAACAGCCGCGCCGAGTTCACGCAGCAGGTGCACGGCCAGATCGCGACGGTGCGACCGCTGGTGCAGTCGCTGAACATGCGGGTGGAGTGAGGTCGAGGCGCCGCCCTTAGGGTGGGGCCCGTATTTGCCGCCGCGGTGATTTCCCCGCGGCGGATGCCGATCTAGGCTCGTCCAAACCCCATCGGGAGCGACGACCATTCCAATCATCACCGTTGACGACTACCCCATCGCCTATGCCGAGGCCGGCAGCGGCGAGTCGCTGCTGCTGATCCATGGCACGCTGGGTGACCAGCGTAGCTTCGGCCCGCAGATGGAGGCCTTCGCGGCGAAGTATCACGTCATGTCGCTCAGCATGCGGCATGCCTGGCCGGGCGACTGGAGCGAGGGCGGCGACTTCACCATCGACCGTCATGTCGAGGACGTTGCGGGCTTCATCCGCGCGCTGAAGGCCGGGCCGGTGCGTCTCCTCGGCCATTCGCGCGGCGGTCATATTGCCTTCCGCGTGGCCGAGCGGCATCCGGAGCTGGTCAAGGCGCTGGTCCTGGCCGAGCCGGGCGGGGAGCTCGACGAAAGCCTCGGCGGCGCGCCGGTGGGCGGCAAGCAGGCGGCCGGCTTCTCCGCGGCGGCGCAGAAGATCGAGGCCGGCGACATCGACGGCGGGCTGACCGTCGTGGCCGAGCAGACCGGCGGCCCGGGCGCCTGGGAGCGGCGGCCCGAGGAGCGCAAGACCGTCAACCGCGACAATGCCCGCACGCTGCTCGGCCAGATGAACGAGCAGCGGAAGCCCTATTCCCGCGCAGCGGCCGAGGCGGTGCGCGCACCGACGCTGCTGATCCGCGGCGAGATCAGCGAGCCGCAATTCGGCCGGATCGTCGAGGCGCTGGCGAAGCACATGCCCGACACGCAGCGCGCCGTCGTGCCGCAGGCGACGCATGGGCTGAACCACGACAATCCGGAAGCCTTCAACCGCGAGGTGCTGGCCTTCCTGGCCGCGCATTGAGCCGCCTGGTCGCCGCCCCGCGCGGGGCGGCGGTCACCACTTGGACTTGAGGTGTGCCCAGCCGTCATCCGCGAGGAGGATGGTGACGGCCTCGATCAGCAGGTTCTCGTCCGGCGGTTTGTCGTCGGGCCATTTTCCGCAGAGCAGCATGATGGCCGCCATAGCGGAGACGCAACTGTCCCGCGCCGATTCGACGAACTGGCGCGAATGCATCTCCTTCGGCCGGTTCTTCTGGAGGCTTTTTCGGACCGAATTGATACGGTCCACGATTGCCGTCAGCCCGCCGGTGAATGGCGCCAGGGCGATGATGACGACGTTGTTCTCCTTCTTGTTGATGACGTATTCCAGGCCCGCCGCGCATTTCCCGCAGCTGCACGTGTAGATCCCCTTGCGCCGGCCGCTCGCGAAGTCTTTGAGGTCGTGCAGGGCGAAGATGCCGTCGGCCTTTTTGTAGACGGCCGCAGCACTCAGCCAGGGCCCGATCGCCGAGCCAATGGTTGCGAAGCTTGTCACGGCCAGCGAGACGCCGGAGGCCACGCCGGCCGTTGCAACGGCCGAGGTGATGCCCATTTGCAGCCCGCTCTGGACGCCGGCCATACCCGCCATCTTGGCGATCTTGATGAGCTTGTCCCTGACCTCGTTGAACGGGCCGAAGGTCGTGCTGTTGGAATAGGGGCGGAGGAAGCCGAAGAGCGTCTCGATGGAATCGGGCGGGGGAAGCGGCATCGGATTTCCACGACGTTCGAGTATTGGCGCGGATTGTTATTATTGAGACTGATTTATATCAAGTAAATATATTCGCCATATAGTCATGAAAATTCATGAAATACCTTGAGTGCCTTCTCTTCCCGAAACCGCCCGATGGTCGGGCGGCACAGGCCCTGTTGGCCTGCGCCGCCCGCGCTTTCACGCCGCCTTGGTGATGTTCCAGTAGACCGGGATCGCCGCTTCCAGGATGCCGGAGAGCCGCGCGCTGTGGCCGCGCACCAGGCTCATCATGCCGATGGGGATATAGGGCACCACCTCCAGCGCGCGCAGCTGCGAGGCCATGGCCAGGCGGCGGCGCTCCTCAAGCGTGCCGGCCGCGGCGAAGGCGTCGCGCAGGCGCTCCAGCTCCGGATCGTCGGGCCAGCCGGGCAGGGCGGTCCGTGCCGCGGCCGCGCGCATGCCGTTGTGGCTGACCGGGTCCATGATATCCACCGCCGCCGGCGCCGAGACGAAGAGGTTCCAGCCGCCCTGGTTCGACGGGTTCTTGGAGAGGCGGCGCGTCACCAGCGTCGCCCAGTCCATGGCCTGGAGGTCGACGTTCATGCCCACGCGCCGCAGCCGGTCGGCCGAGACGCGCGCGAAGGTGCTGCTGATCGTGCTGTCCTGCGCATCCAGGATGACGACGGGCGTCCCGTCATAGCCCGATTGCTGCACAGCCGTGCGCGCGAGGTCGAGGTTCGGCGTGACCCAGCCCTCGCTCGTGTGGAAGGGCGAGGAGCAGGGGAAGAAGCTCCGGCAATCCTGCCAGCGCGCGGGATCGGTCATATAGGCCGGCATCATCTCGGCCGGATCCACCAGCAGGCGCATCGCCTGGCGCAGTTTCACATTGTCGAAGGGCGCGACGACGTGGTTCATCCGGAAGCTCGGCTGCACGCCCGCATTGTCCTGCGCGGCGAGGCGCAGGTTGCGGTTGCGCTGGACCACGGGGAAGAGGTCCGGCGGAAGCTCCTCGAAGATGTCGAGCTCGCCGGTCTGCAGCGCGTTCAGGGCCGTCGCCGCGTCGGGCAGCGACACCCATTCGATGACGTCGACCTTGCCGATCTTGGCACCGGCCAGGCCGTCCGAGGGCTCGGCGCGCGGCACGTAGTCGGTGTTGCGGCGATAGGTGGTGCGGTCGCCGAGGCGCCAATCCTCGCGCGCCAGCTTGTAGGGGCCGGAGCCCGTGGCATCGGTGATGGGCGTGGTGATGGGCGTGGAGGCGATGCGGGCCGGCATGATGAAGGCGGGCAGGCCCGAGGGCTTCGCCAGCGCGTCCAGCACCAGCGGCCAGGGGCGCTGCAGCACGAGGCGGAAGCTCTTCGCATCCACGGCCTCCAGGCGGTTGCCCTCGGCCAGCATTTGCCCGCCATGCCCGTCACGGATGGACCAGCGCCGCAGCGAGGCGATGACGTCCTCGCTGGTGACGGGCGCGCCGTCGTGGAAGCGGAGATTGTCGCGAAGGGTGAAGTTCCAGGTCAGGCCGTCGGGGCTGGTGCTGTGGCTCGCGACCATCTGCGGTTGCGGGCGCATCTTCGAATCCAGCGCGAAGAGCGTGTCGTAAACCATGTAGCCATGGTTGCGGGCCATGTATTCGGGGCTGACGAAGGGATCGAGGGCCCGCAGATCGCCGAAGAGCTTGATCCGCAGCACGCGCGGATCGCCCCGGTTCTGGGCGAAGGCCGGGGCGGCGAGCGGAAGGGCGGCGAGAGCCGCGAGACCGCGGCGGCTGATGGACATTGAAACCTCTCCTGGACCGGCGTCATCCGCGCCGCTTCAGGAAGCGTCGGCCACCGTGCCGCGCTTGTCCAGGAGGCCCCTCGCAGCGGCCTCGCCGGAGAGCCAGGCGCCGGCGACCGTGCCGGCGAAGCGCGAGTGGCAGGCCTCGCCGGCGAAGCGCAGCCGGCCGCCGGCGAGCGGCCGCGCCAGCCATGCGCGGGATTCGTGATGGCCCGGCCGCGCATGGGTGTAGCTGCCGCGGAAGAGCGGGTCGGCGCCCCAATCGGCGATGACGGCCGGGCCCAGCAGGCGCGCGCCCTCCCCGCCGAACATCGCGGCGAAATCGGCCCGGGCCGCGGCTTCCGTCGCGGCCAGGCCCTGCCGTGAGAGCTCCCAGGCCTGCGCGCCGCCGACGAAGCCGAAGACCTGATCACGCCCGAAGGGCCAGAAGATCCAGCTCATGGAAGCGCGCGTGCCCCGCTCCACCAGGCGCCGCGCGGAATGGAAGGGCGCCATGCCCAGCCGGTCCCCGCCCGTGGTCCGGAAGCCGTATTTCGTCAGCAGGCCGAGCGGCAGGCCGTGGATGGCGTCGAGGGTCTCGGCGGGCAGCTCAGGCGTGAAGCGCAGGCCGCCCGCTGCCAGCACGCCGGTGGAGACGGTGACGATGGCGGCGCCCGCGCGCAGCGTGCCCCATTCGCCTTCCACGACCACGCCCGGCCCGTCCCAGCGCAGATGCGTGACCGCGTGGTCCAGCCGGATCGGCAGGCCTTCCGCCAGCCGCGCCACCAGCGCGCCGACGCCTTCCTCCGGCAGCAGGTTCGGCCCTTCGAGATCCACGGCGACATAGTCGCGCAGCGAGATGAGCGAGAGCTCCGCCGCATTGATCTGCGCGCCCAGCCAATGCGCGATGGTCGCATCCCAGGGGCCGCCCTGCGGCACCACCTCGGACACCGCGCGGTCGGGCTCGGGCGGGGCTTCGACGATGGCCGTCTCGAAGACATCGAGGGCGCGCTCATAGGCGGCGAGCTCGGCGCGATTCGCGAAGCGGTCGCCCAGATGCAAGTGCCGGCCGCGCACCGTGTCGTGATCGATATGCGCGCCGATGAAAGCGGTCAGCGGATTTTCCTGCGCCTGATGCAGCCAGGTGGCGCCGCGGTCGAAGGGCGTGCCCAGCGTGCCCGAGGTATGCGCCCGGCCGCCCACGCGGCTCCCCGCCTCCA
Organism: Roseococcus pinisoli; assembly: GCF_018413645.1. Classification (GTDB taxonomy): domain Bacteria; phylum Pseudomonadota; class Alphaproteobacteria; order Acetobacterales; family Acetobacteraceae; genus Roseococcus; species Roseococcus pinisoli. The sequence continues at coordinate 401,861 of NZ_JAHCDA010000001.1, read as the reverse complement.
GCACCGCGCAGCTTTTCCCTGCGGCGACGAGGGCGCGCGCCGCCGCGATGCCGGCGCAGCCCGCGCCGATGACCACCACGTCTGGATCATTCCGCCGCATCACCGCATCATGCCTTTCCAATACCCGCGCCTTTGCAAGGAACGTCCATGCTTCAATCCCCTCCCGCCGAACCCGGCATGCGCGAGGACGAGGTCGACACCCCCGCCCTGATCCTCGACCTCGACGCCTTCGAGCACAATCTCGACACCATGGCCGGCTTCCTGGCGGGGACGAATGTGAAGCTTCGCGCGCATGCGAAGACCCACAAGTCGCCGGTCATCGCGCGGCTGCAGATGGACCGCGGCGCCATCGGCCAATGCGTGCAGAAGGTGGGCGAGGCCGAGATCCTCGCCTGGGGCGGCGTGCCCGACGTGATGGTGACCAACCAGGTGGTGGGCGCGCGCAAGCTGGCGCGTCTCGCGGCGCTGGCGAAGATCTCCCGGGTCTCCATCTGCGTGGACGATCCCGCGCAGGTCGCGGCCATCGAGCAGGCGGCCGAGGCGGCCGGCGTGCGCATCCCCGTGCTGGTCGAGATCGACGTGGGCGGCAAGCGCTGCGGCGTGCAGGCGGGCCCGCCGGCGGTGGCCCTGGCGGAGGTGATCGCCGCCTCGAAGCACCTGCGCTTCTACGGCATCCAGGCCTATCACGGCAGCGCCCAGCACATCCGCGACCCGCAGGTCCGCGCGACGGCCATCGCCAGCGCGGTCGAGGCCTCGCGCCGCACGGTGGAGCAGCTGCGCCAGCGCGGGCTCGAATGCCCCGTGGTGGGCGGCGCCGGCTCCGGCAGCTTCCAGCACGAGCTGGCGAGCGGCGTGTACACCGAGCTCCAGGCCGGCTCCTACGCCTTCATGGATGCCGACTATGCCCGCAACACCGAGGCGCCGCCCTTCCAGCACGCGCTCTTCGTGCTGGCGACGGTGATGAGCGCCTCCTCGCCGCAGGTCGCGGTGGTGGATGCCGGCCACAAGGCGATGCCGACCGATAGCGGCTTCCCCGTCGTCTCCGGCCGGCCCGGTGTCTCCTATGTCAGCGCCTCGGACGAGCACGGGAAGCTGACGGTGGAGGATCCCGCGCTGCGCCCGCGCCTGGGCGAGAAGCTGCGGCTGATCCCCGGCCATTGCGACCCGACGGTCGACCGCTACGACTGGTATGTCGGCGTGCGGAAGGGCCGGGTGGAAAGCCTCTGGCCGGTCGCCGCGCGCGGCGCGATGGCCTGAGGCCACATGCCCCTGGCCCGCGCACGGGCCAGGGGCGCTTTTCAGCGCAGTGCGGCGCAGGCCCGCCGGATGCGCTGGCCTGCCTCCTCCAGCAGCGCGTCCGGATTGGCGAAGCTCGCGCGGATATAGGGCGACAAGCCGAAATCCTGTCCGGCGACCACCACCACATCCACCGTGTCCAGCAGATAGGCGGCGAAGTCGCGATCGGTCTCGATCCGCGCGCCCTGCGGCGTCCGCTTGCCGATCACGCCGGCGCAATCGATGAAGAGATAGAAGCTCCCCTCCGGCACCGGGCAGGCCAGGCCCTCGCAGGCATTGAGCGCGGCGGCGAAGGCGTCCCGCCGCCTGGCCAGGATGGACGCGCGCTCGGCCAGGAGCTCCTGCGGGCCGGTCAGCGCGGCGAGCGCGGCGGCCTGGCTGACCGAGGAGGCGCCGCCCGTCGTCTGCGACTGGATACGCGACAGGGCGGCGATGAGCGGCGCCGGCCCGCCCGCATAACCCACGCGCCAGCCCATCATCGCGTAGGACTTGGCGACGCCGCCGGTCGTCAGCACGCGGTCCCGCAGGCGCGGCTCCACCTCGGCCAAGGTCGGCACGGCGCGGCCGTCGAAGACCATGTCCTCGTAGAGGCTGTCCGCGACGACGCCGATGTCGGGATGCTCCAGCAGCACCTCGGCGATCGCGGCGAGCTCGTCGCGGCCATAGACGGCGCCGGTCGGATTGACGGGGCTGTTGAGGATGAGCCAGCGCGTCCGGCTGCCGATCGCGGCACGGAGATCCGCGGGGCGCAGCTTGAAGCCGTTGTTCTGCGGGCAGGCCAGCGGCACCGGAACCCCTTCGGCGAGGCGCACCTGGTCCAGATAGGGCGCCCAGCAGGGGACGGGCACGATGACCTCGTCGCCCGGCGCCAGCGTCGCGAAGAAGGCGTTGAAGATCGCCTGCGTGGAGCCCGTGCTGACGATGACCTCGTCGCGGCCGTAGTCGAGTCCGTTGCGTCGCAGGAACTTCTCGCGCACGGCGTCCTTCAGCTCGGGCGTGCCGTCCACATTGGTGTAGCGGGTGGCCCCCTCCTGCGCGGCGCGATGGGCGGCCTCGATCACATGGGGCGGCGTCGGGAAGTCGAGATCGCCCGACGAGAGCTCGATGACGTCGCGCCCGGCAGCGCGGAGCTCACGCGCCCGGCGGCGCAGCACGGCGGCGGGCGAGGTGCCGATTCCGGCCAGGCGCGGCGCGAGGGTTTCGATCCCCATGGCGTCAGCCCTCCTGCACGTATTGCGCGAGGCCGTGGCCGAAGGACCAGTTCTCCCGCGCGACCTCGACGAGGTTGATGAAGACGTCCTCGGGCCGCAGGCCGGGGCTTTCGGACAGGCGCTCCGCGATCCGCCGGAACAGCGCCTTCTTCTGCGCGACGCTGCGCGTGTTGCTGACGGTGAGCTGGATCAGGACCAGGTCGTCGCTGCGCGCGATGTCGAGGAAGCCGGAGCCATAGCTGAAATTGTCGCCGTCATGCTCGGACACGGTCATGAACCGGTCGTCCTCGGGCACTTCGAAGGTCTCGCGCATGGCCAGGTAGAGGCTGTCCATGATCGCCTGGCGATAGGCGGGGGATTTTCCCCGCCGCAGGGAAATCCGGGTCAACGGCATCGGTGTTTCTCTCAACGGTGAGCCGTGAAACTGGGCCGCGGTTGATCATTTCGAAACCATATGAAAGTCTATTTTAGAGATGAGAGATTGAAATGATGGGGCGATGAAGGAACTCGATCCCGGCGCGGTCCAGGCCTTCGTCCTGGTGGCCGAGCTGAAGAGCTTTACCCGCGCGGCCGAGGCGCTGGGCACCACGCAATCCGCGGTGAGCCTGAAGATCCGCCGCCTGGAGCAGGAGCTGGGCCGCCGCCTGCTGGAGCGCACGCCGCGTCTCGTCCGGCTCTCTCCGGATGGCGCCCTGTTCCTGGAGCCGGCGCGCTCCCTGGTGGCGGCCCATCAGGCGGCGCTGGGCGCCTTCGGGCTGGAGCGGCGGCGCCTCGTCGTCGGCATCAGCCATCACGTCATCGGCGCCGAGCTTCCCCTGCTGCTGCGCCGCATGAGCGGCGCCGATCCCGGGCTGGTGATCGAGATGCATGTCGCCGCCTCGCGCGAGGTGATCGAGGGGCTGGATGGCGGCGCCCTCGATGCGGCCATCGTCCTGCGGCACGATGCCGGGCGCCGGGGCGGCGATGTCGTGCTGCGCGAGGCCTTCGGCTGGATGGGCGCGCCCGACTTCGAGCACCGCCCTGGCGAGCCGCTGCGCCTCGCGACCCAGGCGGAGCCCTGCGGCGTGCGGCGCATGGCCGTCTCCGCGCTCGACGAGGCCGGGATCGCCTGGACGGAGGTTTTCGTGGGCGGCGGCGTCGCCACCATCGGTGCCGCCGTCTCGGCGGGCGTCGCGGTGGCGGCGCTGGGGCGGCGCGTGGCGCCGGCGGATGCCGTCGACCTCGGGCCGAGGCTCGGCCTGCCGGCGCTGCCCTCGCTCGACGTCGTGATCCATTCGAGCCTGACGGATCCGCGGGCCCGCGCCTCGCTCCGCGCCCTTGCCGCCGCGATCCGCGCGACGGCGCGCTGAGACATCAATCGCGCTGAGACATCAATTCAGCAGCAGGTCCCGCGCCTCGTTGATGCGGCTGGCGAGCCAGTCGCTGCCGCCGAGGTCGGGATGGGCGGCCTGCATCAGCTTGCGATGCGCGGCGCGGATCTCCTCCGCGCTGGCGCCCTCCCGGAGGCCGAGCACGGCCAGCGCCTCGGCGCGGGTCATGGGACCGCCGGAGGGCGCGGGGGCTTCCTCCTCGCGCCAGTCGGGATGCACCCGGTCCAGCCAGGCCTCCAGCAGCGGCACGCTCTCGGGGTCCTGCGCGTGGCAATCCCGCAGCAGGGCCAGCAGCTCCGGCCGGTCCAGCGAGGCCAGGCTGCGCCCGGAAAAATCGCCGCGCCGCACGGTGCCCGACAGCGCACCGGTCGCGAGGTCGAGGCGCATCTCCAGCGTCGCGGTGTCGACGCCGCTCGAATCCCCGGGCCGGCTGAAGGTCCGCCGCGTGCGCCAGCTGCGCCAGGCCTGCTGCAGCGCCGGCGCGAACATGACGAGCGCCCAGATCGCGCTGGCGCCGCGGCCGGTCAGCAGCATCAGCGCGAAGATCCCCGCGCCCAGCGTGCCGAGGCTCCAGACCACCGCCGTCCTGACCGTCGCCGGCCGCGCATTCGCGAAGGCATGCAGCAGCCCGATGGCCGAGAGCAGCACCAGGCCGCCAATCGCCAGCGCGACCATCCTCAGGCCTTCGGAGCGGGGAGCTGGCCCGCGATGCGCGAGGCGGCGCCGCCCGGCAGCCGCGCCAGGGCCGAGCGCCCGCCCGCCGCGAAAACGGCGACCGCGCGCAGCAGCTCCCGCAGCGCCTCGGCACTGCTCGCGTCGAAGGGCGCCCAGGCGCCGCCCGACAGCTTGGCGACCTGCCGGAAGCCCGCCTCCGCGGTCCGGTCGCGGCCTTCCTGGAAGCAGAAGGCCGGCGTCCCATGCATGCCGAGCTGCCCGGCGAGGTGGCTGATCGGATCGACCGCCTCCTCGAAGGCGTCGCCCACCAGCACGATGGCGTGGACGCGCTCGCGCTTCGTCTCGGCCAGCGCATGCTCCAGCACGCGCAGGATCTGCGTCTGGCCGCCCAGCACGGTGACGCCGGACATGCGCCGCGCCAGCTCGGCCGTGTCGGTCAGGAAGGGCGTCGCCGCGAATTCCATGTAGCCGCGCCAATAGGCGAGCTGCACCGCAAGGCCGCCGAGGTCGCGCGTCGCGGAGAACATCTCGGACTGCAGGTGGCAGGCGCGGTCCCAGGCGGGCTGGCGCGAGGCGGTGGCGTCCACCGCGAAGATCAGCCGCCCCCCGCCGCGCCCCGCGTGAACGGCGGGAAGCGAGTTCACCTTCCGGAGGAAGGCGGCGACGGCGGCATTGCCGGGCTTGGCCGGGAGCTGTGTCATCCTTCTCCACACATGGTCCATGCGGGGCCCCGACGCCAGGGGCGGATGACAACGAGGTAAGCTTCGGGGTGGTGTTTCTCGCTGCGGCGAGGGTAAATTCGCTCGCATGCGCAAGATGATCCTCGCGGCTTTCCTTTCCGTCCTGGTGCTGCCGGCGCTGGCGCAGCCCTCCGCGGAGCCTCCCGCCGTTGCCCAGCTCCGCCGCCTGCTCGGCCCGGGCGCGACGCTCGCCTACGGCACGGCGACGGCGACTGACGTGCAGGGCAGCGCGGCCCTGACGGCGGTGGTCCTGACCAGGGGCGCCGAGACCATCCGCATTGCGGAAGCCCGGCTCGACGGGCTGCGGGATGACGGCATCGCCCGGCTCTCGCTGCGCGAAATCCAGATCGGCGGCGGGCAGGTCACCGCCACGCTCGATCGCCTGGACCTCGAGGGGCTGACCGTCCGGCAGGATCGCGGCGGCCGGCCGCCGCGGCCGAGCGACGTCAGCGCCGATCTCCTGCGGCTCGAGAACTGGCGCAGCGCGGGCCGCTCGCCCGTGAATATCGGCGCGATCAGCGTCGAGAATTTCGGCGGCGGGCGCGCCGGCTCCGCGAACCTCACCGCCCTCGAGGTCGGCCTCAGCGGCGGCATGCTGGATCGCCTCACCATCGCGCGGATCGCCTTCGGCGGACTCGACGCGGCGGAGGTACTCTCGGCGATCATGGAGCAGCGCCAGCCGGCGGCGCGCTCGGGCAGCTCCAGCCTGGACATCGAGAGCGTGACGCTCAGCCAGGGCGGCAATGTCATCGGGCGGCTGGGTTCGCTCACGGCGCGCGGCGAGGCGACGCCGGGCCGTTCGCCCACGGGCTCGCTCGCGCTGCGCGGCCTCGAGGTGAATGCGGCGCCGCCCTATGCCGAATGGATGCGGCGCCTCAACTACACGAGCCTGCGCGCCGAGGCCCGGATGGAGGCCACGCACGACATCTCGACGGGCGTGCTCGACATCCCGGTCCTCAGCGTCGAGCTGCGCGATGCGGGCGAGCTCGGCCTCGCGCTGCGCGCCGACAATATCCCCGAGCACATGGACCCGCAGCGGGCGGCGGAGATCCGCCTGATCTCCGCGCGGCTCCGCTACGCCGACTTCTCGCTGTTCCGCCGCTGGGTCCGCACGACGGCCGAGCGCGAGGGCGTGCCGGAGGAGAGCTTCCGCCAGCGGCTCGTGGAGCAGGCGGGGGCGATCCTGAACGGGCCCAGGCTGGCCGCGGCCCGCGAGGCCGCGCAGCGCTTCCTGCGCGGCGAGGCCACGGCGCTGGAGCTGGCGGCCAACCCGGGCGCGCCGGTCGCGCTGATGCGGCTGCAGCAGAAGCCGCCGGCGAACCTGGCCGGCTGGCAGGACCTGCTGGGGCTGACGCTTACCGCGCGCTGACGGCGGGGTGCCTACTGAAGGCTGAGCCCCGCGAACCGGACCAGCGCGGCGTGGCGCTGCAGCTCGCTCTCGAGCAGGGCTGACAGCCGTCCGGGTTCGCCGCCGATGATGTCGAGGCCCTGCGCCTCCAGCCGCTGGCGGCCTTCCGGGTCCTGCAGGATCTCGTTCACCAGCGCGTTCAGCGCCTGGGCGATGGGCGCGGGCGTGCGCCGGGGCAGCATCAGGCAGAACCAGCTGCCGAATTCCAGCCCCGGCATGCCGAGCTCGGCCGTCGTCGGGACCTCCGGCAGCACCACGGAGCGGCGGTCGCTCAGCACGGCGATGGGCCGTACCTGACCCGCGCGGATCTGCGGCTGCGCGCCGGTCACGAGGTTGAACATCACCTGGATGCGGCCGGCGAAGAGGTCCGTGAAGCCCTGGCCGATGCCGTTATAGGGCACGTGCACCATCTCGGTTCCCGTGGCCTGGCGGTACAGCTCGCCGGCCAGGTGCATGGAACTGCCATTGCCCGAGGAGCCGAAGGAGACCTGGCCCGGATGGGTCTTCAGGTAATCGGTCAGCTCGGCGAGGCTGTGCACCGGCAGCGCGTTGTTCACGACCAGCACGTTGGGCACGTTGCCGAGCAGGATCACCGGCTCGAAATCGCGGCGGGGATCATAGGGCAGGTCGCGGTAGAGGGCGGGGTTGGTCGCCATCGTGCCCGCCCAGGTGAAGAGGATGGTGTGCCCGTCAGGGGCGGCGCGCGCCGCGGCGGTGGCGCCCACATTGCCGTTCGCGCCGGGCCGGTTGTCCACCAGCGTGCGCTGCGGCAGGCGCTTGTCCATCTCCTGCGCCAGGATGCGGGCCAGCGTATCGGCGGTGCCGGCGCCGCCCGCGGCGGGGAGGATGAAGCGCAGCGGCCGGTCCGGCCAGCCGGGCGGGAGGTCGATGGCCAGCGCCACCGTCGGCACGGCGGCCAGGCTCGGAAGGAGAAGGCGACGCGGAAACAGCATGAGGAGAATCCCCGGCGCATGGACAGTCCACCGGGATGTCACCATGATTTCCGCCGTGCAGCATAGACCAGATCGGCTGAGGGTCCCCGGATGAACCAGACCACCCGCATCGCCCCGGCCGAACCCGATCTGGCAGGTCTCGCCGTGCTGGAGGCGCAGGTCGCGCGGGATCTGGAGATGCTGAACCTGCCGCCGAAGAACTGGGTGCCGCCGCTCGTGCGCGACGACACCGCGGTGCTCGATGCGGTGGTGGTGGGTGCGGGCATGAACGGCATCGCGGCCGCCGGCGCGCTGATCTTCCGGGGCATGCCGAACATCGCCGTGCTCGACGCCGCGGGCCCGGGCCAGGAAGGGCCCTGGTGCACGACGGCCCGCATGGACACGCTGCGCTCGCCCAAGACCCTGCCGGGCCCCTGCTTCGGCATCCCCTCGCTCACCTTCCGCGCCTGGTACGTCGCGAATTTCGGGCAGGAGAGCTGGGAGGGGCTGTACAAGATCTTCAACCGCACATGGCAGGACTATCTCGGCTGGCTGCAGCGCGTGCTGAAGCTGCCGCTGACGCATTTCGCGAAGGTGACCAGGATCAGCCCCGCCGACGGATTGCTGCGCCTCACCGTCGAGCAGCCGGACGGCACGCGCATGCTGCTCGCGCGCCACGTCGTGCTGGCGACGGGCCGTGCGGGCGCGGGCGGGCTGGACCTGCCGCGCTTCGTCGATCGCGCCCTCTTCCCCGATCTCGCGGCGCTGGCGCCGCAGCCCATCGACTTCGAGGCGCTGCGCGGCCGGAGCATCGGCATCATCGGCGGCGGCGCCTCCGCCTGGGACAATGCGGCGACGGCGCTGGAGCGCGGCGCCGCGCGGGTCGACCTCTATGTCCGCCGCGCCGTGCTGCCGCAGGTGAACAAGGGCCGCGGCAGCACGGGGCCGCATTTCCACCTGGGCTTCGAGGCGATCCCGCCCGAGGAGAAGTGGAAGCTCAACGTCTATCTGCAGGACCAGCAGGGACCGGTGCCGCACGAGACTGTGCATCGCGCGCTGCGTCAGTCGGAATTCCACGTCCATCTGGCGACGCCGACGCGTTCCGCCCGGCGTGACGGCGATGAGGTCGTCATCGCGGTCGGCGGTGCGCAGCCGCGCGAGGTGCGGCACGACTATCTCATCGTCGCGACGGGCTTCTCGGTGAATCCGGCGCAGATCCCCGAGCTCGCCGAGGTTGCGCCGCATGTCTCGCGCTGGGTCGACGTCATCGGCGATGTGCCGCCCGAGTTGCGGCGGCCGGAGATCGAAAATTTTCCCAGTCTCGGCCCGGGCTTCGAGCTGCGGCCGCGCGATGCATCCGCGCCGCCGGAATTGTCGCGCATCCATCTCGTGAATTACGGCGCGCATCTCAGCCAGGGCGGCATCGCCAGCGATATCCCCGGCACCATGGTCGCGGGCGATCGCGTGGCCGAGGCGGTGATCCGCGCCGTCTTCCTGGAGGAGTTCCCCAGGATCCGGCAGGCGCTGGTCGATTACGACGAACCGGAACTCATCGGCACGCCCTTCTACGTGCCGCCGCCCGGGAAGGAGACTGAACCGAATGCGTGACGTGATCGACGAGCTGATGGGCATCGAGCCCGGCTCGAGGCTGGACGAGCTGCGCGCCCTGCGCCCGGAGGTGCGCCGCTCGACCCAGGCCAGCGAGGTCGCCATCTTCGAGGGCGAGAGCGGCCTGACGAAGACCGAGCGCCACGCCGTCGCGCAGTACGTCGCGGAGCTCAATGCGGAGGAGGCGCTGGCCGCGCATCACGCGCGCGCGGCCGGCGAGACGCCGCGCCTTCCCGTGCTGCTCGCGCACGCGACCATGCTGACCGAGGAGCCCGACCAGGCGACGCCGGCCGCGATCCAGGCGCTGATGGCCGCCGGCCTCGCGCCGCGCGACGTGGTGATGCTCTCGCAGCTTATCGCGCATGTGAATTACGAGGCCCGGCTGCTCGCCGGCCTTCGCCTGCTGGAGGAAGCGTGATGGCCGCCGATTCAGACCTGCGCGCGACGGGCGCGCTTCGGCCATCGGAGGCGGTGTGATGTCCAGCACCCATGATTTCGGCTTCACCATCGACACGCTCGGCTGGGAGGCCTGGGCCCCGGTGCTGGAGCTCGAGAAGGCCACGCCCGACGAGATCCAGGTGCTGGAGGAAAGTCACCCGCAGGCCAAGACCTCGCCCTACTACCTGCTGCTGGTGCAGGAGGCGGAGGTGCTGCGGCAGCGCTCGAAGCTGTTCAACACCATCATGTACGGGCCGCGCGGCGCCTCGCGCGCCGATCGCGAGCTGGCGGCGACCGCCGAATCCCGCGTGAACGGCTGTCCCTACTGCGCCAGCGTCCATGCGCAGCGCTTCGTGCAGATGAAGGGCGACCGGGACCTCATGCTCCGCCTGCTGGCGGAGGGCGTGGAGACGGAGATGCCGGCGCGGCAGCGCGCCATCGTCGACTATTCCGTGAAGCTCGGCGCCACGCCCTCGGCCGCCACGCGGTCGGACATCGAGCGCCTGCGCGGCCACGGGCTGACCGACGCCGAGATCCTGGACATCACGCTCTCCGTCGCGATGTTCGCCAATGCCAACCGCCTGATGCAGACCCTTGGGGAGGCCACACGGCCATGAACGACGCCATCACTGACGAAACCCTCGTCCAGACCGCGCATCGCGTCCTGCCCGCCGGCAACTTCGGCAATTTCGCGAGCGACATCGCGCTCGCCCGCGGCGAGGGCGGCCATGTCTGGGACACCGAGGGCCGCGAGTACATCGACTTCCTGCTCGGCTCCGGCCCGATGTTCATTGGCCATGCCCATCCCGAGGTGACGGCGGCCGTGCTGGAGCAGGTGCCGCTCGGCACCACCTTCTTCACCAACAACCCGCATGGCATCCGCCTCGCCGCGCGGATCGTGGACGCGGTGCCCTGCGCCGAACAGGTGCGCTTCCTCGCCTCGGGCACCGAGGCCGACATGTATGCGATGCGCGTCGCCCGCGCCTTCCGCGGCCGCGACAAGATCGTGAAGTTCGAGGGCGGCTACCACGGCATGAGCGACTACAGCCTCATGAGCCTGGCGCCGAAGCGGCCCGGCAACTTCCCGCTCGCCATCCCCGACAGCCCGGGCATCACCGCCCGTGTGCGGGACGACGTGCTGGTCGCGCCCTACAACGATGCCGACCACGTGGTGAAGCTGATCGAGGCGCAGCACGACGAGATCGGCGGCGTCATCGTCGAGCCCTTCCAGCGGCTGATCCCGCCCGTGCCCGGCTTTCTCGAGGCGCTGCGCGAGGTGACGGCGCGCTTCGGCATCCCGCTGATCTTCGACGAGGTCGTGACCGGCTTCCGCTTTGCCTATGGCGGCGCGCAGAGCTACTACGGCGTGACGCCGGATCTCTGCACGCTGGGCAAGATCGTGGGCGGCGGTTTCCCTCTCTCCGCGCTCGTGGGCCGCGCCGACATCATGGCGCATTTCGACAAGGCCAAGGTCGGCGAGGAAGGCTTCCTCATGCAGCTGGGCACCCTGTCGGGCAATCCGGTGGCCTCGGTCGCGGGCCTCGCGACGCTCGACGTGCTGAGCCAACCCGGCGTCTACGAGAAGGTCTTCGCCCTCGGCCGCTCGCTGATGGAGGGGCTGACCAAGGTGCTGAACGAGAAGGGCCTGCCCGGCCAGGTGGTGGGCGAGCCGCCGCTCTTCGACATCGTCTTCGCCGAGGGCCGGATGCGCGACTACCGCGACACGCTGCGGGCGGATGCGAAGCTCGCCGCGCATTTCAACCGGCATCTGCGCGAGGCCGGCATCCTGAAGGGCGACAGCAAGTACTACGTCTCGCTGGCGCATACGCCCGAGGATATCGCGCGGACGGTGGAAGCCTTTGCCGGGGCGGCCAAGGCGCTCTGATCCGACGGAAGGGGAGGGGCTTGAGGGCCCCTCCTTCAATCAGACCGGGCGGACGCCCATCGCGACGGTCCGCTCGTCCATGCGCGCGGTGTAGGTCAGGCCGCGGCGCGTGGCCCAGCTATGGTTGAGCTGCATCAGCGGCATGATCGGCACCTCGCGCGCCACCCAGCGCACCACGTCGCGCAGCGCGCCTTCGCGAGCCTCGTCGTCGATGATCGAGACGGCCGCATTGGTCATGCGGTCCAGATCGGCGGAGGAGAAGCGGCTGGCATTGGCCGCGCCCGTGCGGTTCTGGCGATTGAAGGTCATCATGACATTGGCGAGCATGAAGGCCGCCTCGCCGGTCACGCTGCCCCAGCTCGTCAGGCGCATGGCGAATTCCTGGCGCGACGCGCGCGCCGCCATCGAGGACCAGGGCAGCGCCTCGATCTGCGTCTGCACGCCGATGCGCGTCCAGAACTGCGCGACGGCCTGCGCGATGCGGCTGTCGTTCGGGAAGCGGTCGTTCGGCGTGTGCAGCGTGAGGCGGAAGCCGTCCGGATGGCCGGCCTCGGCCAGCAGCCGGCGCGCCTGCTCGATATCGGCGGTCGGGACGGTAACGTCCGGCGTATAGCCGAAGGCGCCGGGCGGCAGCCACTGGTTGGTGGCCGTGGCCTGGCCCTCCATCACGCGCTCGACGATGTTCTGGCGGTTGATGGCGATGCTGAGCGCGCGCCGTACGCGCGCATCCTTGAAGGGATTCTGCGGCAGCGGCTGGCCGTTATTGTCGGTGACGAAGGGGACAGGGCCGTCACGCGAGAAGTCGGGCATCAGATAGACGCAGCGCAGGCCGACCGTCTCATGCACCGACGTGCGCGCCTCGCGCTTCAGGCGCTCCAGATCGCTGCTCGCGACCTGATCGATCATGTCGATGTTGCCGGACAGCAGCGCCGCGGTGCGCGAGGCGTCATTGGCGATGAAGCGGTAGGACACACGCGCCCAGGGCTCGCGCTCGCCCCAGTAATCGTCGTTGCGGACGAGCTCGGTGCGGTTGTTCGGCTGGTAGCTGGCGAGCTTGTAGGGGCCGGTGCCGATCGCCGCCTTGCCGCTGTTGTAATCCTCGGTCGTCGCACCTTCGCCCACATGCTTGGAAACGATGAAGACGGAGGCGAGGTCGATCGGCAGGATCGGATTGGGCACGTGGGTGTGGAAGCGGATCGTCAGCGGGTCGATGATCTCGATGCGCTTGAGGCTGCGGAGGTAGCCGGCGTAGCTGCTCGGGCTGTTGGGCACATTGGGCGCGCGGCCGTACGTGAAGGCGACGTCCTCGGCGGTGAAGGGCCGGCCGTCATGCCACTTCACGTTCTCGCGCAGCTTGAATTCCCACAGCGTGGGCTCGATCACGCGCCAGGAGGTGGCGAGGCCGGGGACGAATTTCACATCGGCCGTGCGATGCACGATCCCCTCGAAGATGTGCACGGCGAGCGCGGCATTGGGCGTGGCGTTGAAGAAGTGCGGGTCGATCGAGGTGATGGAGCCGCCGGTGGCGATGGTCAGGGTGCGATCGGTCGGCGACTGCGCGAAGGCGGGCGCTGCCAGCGCGGTCGATGCGGCGGCGCCGAGGGCGCGTCGGGTCAGGGTAATGGGAATGGTTGCTTCCTCCGGGCAGGCATTTGGCGGCGACGCTCAGGGAGCGTCAGGCCGATCCATGCCTGGCGACTTCTTCGCCTTGGGGCAGGATCAACCGCGCCGCGAGCTTCGCGCGCGCCCGGAGGCGACGCAACCGAAACGCGACAAATACCCGGAGGAACGTTGCGGTCCATGCGCGGACCGCAACGAAACGGGAAGGGGTCTGCGCCCCTTCCCGATCAGGCTCAGGCCGGGCGGACGTTCATCGCGACGGTCCGCTCGTCCATGCGCGCGGTATAGGTCAGGCCGCGACGCGTGGCCCAGGTGTGGTTGAGCTGGATCAGCGGCATGACCGGCACCTCGCGCGCCACCCAGCGCACCAGATCCTGCAGGCCGCGCTCCCGGGCGGCGTTGTCCACGTTCGAGGCGGCGGCGTTGGTCAGCTGGTCCAGCTCGGCGGAGGAGAAGCGGCCGGCATTGCTGGCGCCCGTCCGCTTCTCGCGGTCATAGGTCATCATGACGTTGGAGATCATGAAGCTGGCCTCGCCGGTCACGCTGCCCCAGCTGTTCAGGCGCATGGCGTAGTCCTGGCGGTTGCTGCGGGCGGAGAAGTTCGCCCAGGGCACGGCCTCGACCTGCGTCTGCACGCCGATGCGCGTCCAGAACTGCGCGACGGCCTGCGCGATGCGGCTGTCATTCGGGAAACGGTCGTTCGGCGTATGCAGGACGAGCTTGAAGCCGTTCGGATAGCCGGCCTCGGCCAGCAGGCGGCGCGAATGCTCCACATTGGGCACCGGCACGGCCACATCAGGCGTGTGGCTGAAGACGCCGGGCGGCAGCCATTGGTTGGTGGCGGTGGCCTGGCCCTCCATCACGCGCTCGGCGATGTTCTGACGGTTGATGATGCTCGTCAGCGCCTGGCGGACGCGGACATCCTTGAAGGGATTCTGCGGCAGCGGCTGGCCGTTGTTGTCGGTGACGAAAGGCAGGTTTCCGTCACGCGAGAAGTCCGCCATCAGGTAGACGCAGCGCAGGCCCACCGTCTCGTGCACGCTGGTGCGCGGCTCCCGCCTGAAGCGGGCGAGATCGCTGCTGGCGACCTGGTCGATCATGTCGACATCGCCCGAGAGCAGGGCGGCCGAGCGCGCGGCGGGGCTCGCGATGAAGCGGTAGGAGACGCGGGCCCAGGGCTCGCGCTCACCCCAATAGTCGTCGTTGCGCACGAGCTCCGTGCGGTTGTTCGGCTGGTAGCTGACGAGCTTGTAGGGGCCGGTGCCGATCGCCGCCTTGCCGCTGTTGTAGTCCTCGGTGGTGGCACCCTCGGCCGCGTGCTTGGCGACGATGAAGATCGAGGCGAGGTCGGTCGACAGGATCGGGTTGGGCGCGTGGGTATGCAGGCGCACGGTCAGCGGATCGACGATCTCGACGCGCTTGATGCTGCGGAGGTAGCCGCCGAAGCCGCCCGGGCTGTTCGGCACGTCCGGCGCGCGGGCATAGGTGAAGGCGACGTCCTCGGCGGTGAACGGCCGGCCGTCATGCCACTTCACGTTTTCGCGCAGCTTGAATTCCCACAGCGTGGGCTCGATCACGCGCCAGGAAGTGGCGAGGCCGGGGACGAACTTCACGTCCGGCGTGCGCTGGACCAGCGCCTCGAAGATATGCACCGCGAGCGCCGAGTTGGGCGTGGCGTTGAAGAAGTGCGGATCGATCGCGGTGATCGAGCCGCCGGTGGCGATCGTCAGGCTGCGTTCGGACTGCGACTGCGCCACGGCCTGAGTGGCCAGGGCGCTGGAAACGGCGGCGGCGCCGAGCGCGCGGCGGCTGAGACGGATAGGGATGGGAAATTCCTCCGGACGGACGTTTTTATGAGGTTGCCGCTCCTGCCGGGAGCGGCGGGCCGATCTGCGCCGGTCTTGATGACCGTGGACGTCCTGGATCGAGGCCTGGGCCAGCTTTGCGCGGCAAAGGGCCCGGCGCAACAGTTTCTGTCGCACGGAATTGCGGGAACGCGGGGTCCCCGCCGAAGGCGAAGGAGGGGCCCTTGGGGCCCCTCTTTTTGTCAGGCCGGGCGGACGCCCATGGCGATCGTCCGCTCGTCCATGCGCGCGGTGTAGGTCAGGCCGCGGCGCGTGGCCCAGGTGTGATTGAGCTGGATCAGCGGGATGATCGGCACTTCGCGGCTCACCCAGCGCACCAGATCCTGCAGCGCCTTCTCGCGCGCCGTATTGTCGATGATGGCGACCGCCTCGTTGGTCATCCGATCCAGCTCGGGCGAGGAGAAGCGGCCCGAATTGCTGGCGCCCGTCCGGTTCTCGCGGCTGTAGGTCATCATGATGTTGGTCAGCATGTAGCCGGCCTCGGCCGTGGTGCTGCCCCAGCTCGTCAGGCGGATGGCGAAGTCCTGGCGGTTGCTGCGGCCGGAGAAGCTGGCCCAGGGCACGGCCTCGACCTGCGTCTGCACGCCGATGCGCGTCCAGAACTGCGCGACGGCCTGCGCGATGCGGCTGTCGTTCGGGAAGCGGTCGTTCGGCGTGTGCAGCGTCAGCTTGAAGCCGTTGGGGAAGCCGGCCTCGGCCAGCAGGCGACGTGAATGCTCCACATTGGGCACGGGAACCGTCACGTCGGGCGCGTAGCCGAAGGTGCCCGGGGGCAGCCACTGGTTGGTGGCAGTGGCCTGGCCCTCCATCACGCGCTCGGCGATGTTCTGGCGGTTGATGATGCTCGTCAGCGCCTGGCGGACGCGGACATCCTTGAAGGGGTTCTGCGCCAGCGGCTGGCCATTGTTGTCGGTGACGAAGGGCACGTTTCCGTCACGCGAGAAGTCCGCCATCAGATAGGCGCAGCGCAGGCCGACGGTCTCATGCACGCTGGTGCGCGGCTCGCGCGTCAGGCGGGCGAGGTCGCTGCTGGCGACCTGGTCGATCATGTCGATGTCGCCCGAGAGCAGGGCGGCGGAACGCGCGGCGTCATTGGCGATGAAGCGGTAGGAGACCGCGGACCAGGGCTCGCGCCCGCCCCAGTAGTCGTCGTTGCGGACGAGCTCGGTGCGGTTGTTCGGCTGGTAGCTGACGAACTTGTAGGGGCCGGTGCCGATCGCGGCCTTGCCGCTGTTGTAGTCCTCGGTCCCCGCGCCCTCGCCGGCATGCTTGGACACGATGAAGATGGCCGCGAGGTCAGTCGGCAGGATCGGGTTGGGCGCGTGGGTATGGAAGCGCATAGTCAGCGGATCGACGATCTCGATCTGCTTGAGGCTGCGCAGGAAGCCGCCGAAGCCGCCCGGGCTGTTGGGCACATTGGGCGCGCGGCCATAGGTGAAGGCGACGTCCTCGGCGGTGAAGGGCCGGCCGTCATGCCACTTCACGTTCTCGCGCAGCTTGAATTCCCACAGCGTGGGCTCGATCACGCGCCAGGAGGTGGCGAGGCCGGGGACGAACTTCGCATCCGGCGTGCGCTGGACCAGCGCCTCGAAGATATGCAGCGCCAGCGAGGAATTGGGCGCCGCGTTGAAGAAATGCGGGTCGACCGAGGTGATCGAGCCGCCGGTGGCGATCGTCAGGGTGCGGTTGGTTTGCGATTGCGCCACGGCCTGGGTGGCCAGGGCGCTGGAGACGGCGGCAGCGCCCAGGGCGCGGCGGCTGAGGGATGTAGCCAATTCGGGAAGCCTCCGGATCGTATTGGGAATGATCCTCCCGTCGGGGAGGGTCAGGCCGAACTGCGCCGACCGATGAAGCCGTGGACGGCTTCGGTCAAGGCAGCGGCCACCTTCGCGCGGTGGTCGGCCCGGCGCAACAGAGCTTCGTCGCGCGGATTGGAGATGAAGCCGCATTCCACGAGGGCGGAGGGCACATCCGGCGATTTCAGCACCACGAACTGGGCGCGGCGCAGCGGGGTGTTCAGCAGCAGGACCTCGCCGTCCAGGGCGTTCACCGCCAGCCGCGCCAGCCGCTCGGACCCCGCGCGGGTCTCCTGCCGCATGAGGCTGAGCAGGATGCGCTGGACCTCGGGCGAGACGGAGGGCAGCCGCAGACCGCCGGCGCGGTCCGCCAGGTTCTCGCGCCGGGCGAGCGCGGCCGAGAGCGAATCCGTGGCGGATTCGGCCCCGGTATAGACGGAGGCCCCCCGCAGGGAGCGCGCCTGCCCGGCGGGCACGGCATCGGCATGGATGGAAAGGAGCAGCGCCGCCTCGCGGCTGCGCGCGATGTCGACCCGGCGGGCGAGCGGGACGAAGACGTCGCTGCTGCGGGTCAGCGCCACGCGGCAGCGGCCGCCCGCCTCCAGCCGGCGCTTGAGCTCCAGCGCCAGCGGCAGGGTGACGCGCTTCTCGAGCGTGCCGTTGGCGCCGATCGCGCCCGGATCCGCCCCGCCATGTCCCGGATCGAGAACCACCAGCGGCAGGCGCGCGGCCGGGCGCGGCGGCGGTGGCCGGCGCCGGTTGGCCGAAGTCTGGGCGTCAGCATCCGGTGCGGCGGCCAGGCCGGCCAGCGCCAGAAGCAACGCTCTGCGATCAATCCCCCTCATAGGCCGCAACCCCCATCGCGGTGCCCGGAACCTAGTCCCGGGAGGCCCGAAAAGCCAGAGGAAGTGCTTCCTAAATAGGCAATCCCGGGGTCGGGCGCCCCGAAATGTATCGGGATCGTGACGTCATCCTGTGGCTTTTCCACAGCATGCCTTGTGACAGCGCGCAGGGACGCTTATGCTTTTAAGGCCCCAGCGATAGGTGCTGCGGGCGGAACAGGGGCGAGCGGTGCGGCTTTAGCGCGCCACGCCCTGGTCGTGGTCCGCCGGATGGACGCCCCCCAACGGAAATTCCGGGGGAGGCGCTTCGAAGAAAGGGCCCTCCGGTTCCGCCGGCGCGCCCGCGGTGCAGGCTGGCCCTGCCGAGATGCTTGTCCAGTCTGCCGCAATATCGTCCGCCCGCGTAGGGCGCACATCCGTGGGGGTGAGCCATTGGGCGCGACGCCCCGTTGCCTGCAGACCGCCTGAGCGGCGCAGGACAAGGGCTTCCGCGCCCCCGAGTGAGGACGCAAGCGCATGTCACGGACATCGCCGCCCATCGGCCCGCACCCGGAATCCACACACCTTTTCCGCCGCCGGCCGGGTGCTCCCATGCCCCACCGCGGTGCGGAGTTTTCCTCACATGACCAAGCGCATGTTGATCGATGCGGCACACCCGGAAGAGACCCGGGTGGTCGTGATGGACGGCCATCGCGTCGATGAATTCGACCTGGAGGCCGCCAACCGGCTGCCTCTCAAGGGTAATATCTATCTCGCCCGCGTCGTCCGCGTGGAGCCGAGCCTCCAGGCCGCCTTCGTGGAATACGGCGGCAACCGCCACGGCTTCCTGGCCTTCGGCGAAATCCACCCCGATTATTACCAGATCCCCGTCGCCGACCGTCAGCGGCTGATCGAGGCCCAGGAGGCCGAGGCCCGCGAGGAAGCCGAGGCCGAGGCCCGCGACGAGGAGCGCCGGGCGCAGGCCCAGGCCGCCCGCGCCGCCGCCCAGGCCGCGCGCGTCGCCAAGGCAGAGGCCGGCGAGGAAGCCCCCGCCGAGGAGCTCCCCGAGGCCCTGCCGGAAGAGCTGACCTCCGAGCAGCCCACCGCCGAGGAGATGGAAGCCGACATCGTCGCCCAGCTCGAATCGCAGGGCCAGCCGGAAGCCGCGGAAGCCTCCGACGGGAATGACGACGAGAATGGCAGCCGGGTTGAGATTCTTCCCCCCTCCGACGCCCCGCCGCCCGAGACCATCGGCGCCAGCGAGGGCGATGCCGAGGGCGAGGCCGAGGCCGAGCGGGAAGAGGAGCGCCGCGAGCGCCGTTCCTCCCCGCGCTTCCTGCGCAACTACAAGATCCAGGAGGTCATCCGCCGCCGGCAGATCCTCCTCATCCAGGTCGTGAAGGAGGAGCGCGGCACCAAGGGCGCGGCGCTCACCACTTATATCTCGCTGGCCGGCCGCTTCTCCGTGCTGATGCCCAACAGCCCGCGCGGCGGCGGCGTCTCCCGCAAGATCACCTCCAGCTCCGACCGCCGCCGCCTGCGCGAGGTGATCGACGAGCTGGAGATGCCGTCGGGCATGTCGCTCATCGTCCGCACCGCGGGCGCGCAGCGGCCGAAGCCCGAGATCAAGCGCGACTGCGAGTACCTGCTGCGCCTCTGGGACGACATCCGCGAGCGGACGCTGGCCAGCACGGCGCCGGCGCTGATCTACGAGGAAGCCGACCTCATCAAGCGCTCCATCCGCGACGGCTATGCCCGCGACATGGACGAGATCATCGTCGAGGGCGACCAGGCCTACAGCCAGGCGCGCGAGTTCATGCGCATGCTGATGCCGGAGCACGCCCGCAAGATCCAGGCGTACCGCGACGGCACGGTGCCGCTCTTCTCGCGCTACCAGGCCGAGGCGCAGCTCGATGCCATGCACGAGCCGAACTGCCAGCTCCGCTCGGGCGGCTACCTCGTCATCAACCAGACCGAGGCGCTGGTCGCCATCGACGTGAACTCCGGCCGCTCGACGCGTGAGCGCAGCATCGAGGACACGGCGCTCCGCACCAACCTCGAGGCCGCCGACGAGATCGCCCGGCAGCTTCGCCTGCGCGACCTCGCGGGCCTGATCGTCATCGACTTCATCGACATGGACTCCAATCGCCACAACGCGATGGTGGAGAAGCGGATGAAGGACGCGCTGCGGACGGATCGCGCGCGCATCCAGGTCGGCCGCATCAGCCATTTCGGCCTGCTCGAGCTGTCGCGGCAGCGGCTGCGCCCGTCGCTGGCCGAGACGACCTTCGTCACCTGCCCGCATTGCCTGGGCCGCGGCACCGTCCGGGGCCTCGAGAGCAGCGCGCTGGCCGTGCTGCGCGCGGTCGAGGAGGAGTGCGCCAAGCGCCGCGCCGCCGAGATCACGGTGCGCGTGACCTCGCCCGTCGCCCTCTACCTGCTGAACAAGAAGCGTGACCGCCTGGCCGATATTGAAGGCCGGTGGGGCGTGACCGTCCTCTTCGATCCGGACGACACGCTGCACGGCGCCGAGACGCGCATCGAGCGCAGCAAGGCCCCGCCGCCGCCGATCGAGGAGCGCCCCGCGGCGCTGCGCATGGATTACGCCGCCGAGGAAGAGACCGAGGAAGCCGAGGAGGCCGAGACGGCCGAGAGCCCCGAGGCCGCCGCGGCGAATGTCGAGGGCGAGGGCTCACGCCGTCCGCGCCGCCGCCGTGGCCGTGGCCGCAGCCGCAACGGCACGGGCAACGGCACGTCGTCGGATGCCGAGGGCGAGGAGGGTTCGGGCGAGGCTTCCGGTGAAGCGGAGGCTCCGGCCGAGGCCGTCGCCGATTCGCCAGCCGAGGGCGAGCCCGTCGCCGCCGCCCAGGAGGAGGCCGAGGCCGAGCCGAAGCCGGCCGCCCAGTCCGAGGAAGAGGCGGCTCCCGCCGGCGCTCGCCGCCGTGGCAGCCGGGGCGGCAACCGCCGCCGTGGCACGCCCGCCGAGGCGGCGGTTGCCGCCCAGGCCGCCGCGCCGGCCTATGCCGGGCCCACGCCGGCGGATCCCTTCTCCAACACGGGCGACAGCCTGCTCGCGGTGATGGAGGCGGCCGAGGCCGCCGCCGAGGCCGCGCTCGCGCCGCGCCGCGCCGTGGAGGCCCCGGTGGTCTCCGAGGCACCGGTCGCGTCGGAGGCCGTCGTGGCCCCTGCCGAGGCCGTGGCTGCCGAGCCGGTGCCGGTTGAGGCCGCGCCTGTCGAAGCGCCGGCCGTCGAGGCCGCGCCCGTCGCCATCGTCGAGGCTGCGGCCCCCGAGGCCGCGCCGGAAACGGCACCGGTCCCCGAGCCGGTCGCGGCTGCGCCGGAGCCCGTGGCCGCCGCGCCCGAGCCTGCGCCGGTCGTTGCCGCGCCGCAGCCCGAGCCGGTCGCCGAGGTGGTGATCGGACCGGCCATCCTGCCCAAGACGGTTGAGGAAGTGGCCGCGGCCGCGCCCCGCCGTGGTGGCTGGTGGAAGCGGTGAGCGGCGCCGAACCGCCGGTCCTCGTTCGCCGCGAAGGGCCGGTCGTCCATGTGACGCTCAATCGCCCCGCCCGCCGCAACGCCATCGGCGGCGGCATGGGCGAGGCGCTCGACGAGCTCATCGCCGGTCTGCGGACCGATCCGGAGGCCCGCGTGGTGGTGCTGCGCGGGGCCGGCGGGCATTTCTGCGCCGGCCTCGACCTCTCGGAGATGGCGCAGGGCACGCCGGAGGAGCGGCTGGCGGCGCAGCTCACGCGCAACCGCCGCATCGGCGCACGCTACCAGGAGCTGTCCGAGCTGCCGCAGGTGGTGATCGCGGCGATCGAGGGCTCGGCGCATGCCGGCGGCCTCGGCTTCGTCTGCTGCGCGGACATCGCCTTCGCGAGCGGGGATGCCCGCTTCTCAGCGCCCGAGACCCGGCGCGGGCTGGTTCCCGCGCAGATCCTGCCCTGGGTCGCCCGGCGGATCGGCCGTGCCAAGGCCACCCGCCTGGTGCTGGAGGCGAGCGTCATCGACGCCGCCACGGCGCTGCGCTGGGGCCTGGTGCATGAGGTCGGCGAGGACCGCGAGGCGCTCGAGGCGCTGGTGGCGCAGAGCGTGGCGCTGATCCTGGAGGGCGCGCCCCGCGCGCTCGCCGAGACCAAGGGCCTGCTGGCCGCGCTCGGCCCGTTGGCGCCGGAGAGCTATGCGGAGGAGGGCGCCAAGGCCTTCGCCCGCACGGGCTCCAGCCCCGAATCCGCCGAAGGCATCGCGGCCTTCAAGGAAAAGCGGAAGCCGAGCTGGGCCGTCTAGGGCGTTTTACCCGACCGGATGATTCCATCTGGTCGGGCGATGCTCCAAGGCCTTTCCGTCCGGGCGGGCCCATGCCGGCCGCCTTGGTTTTTCGTTCCCGAACCTCTTCACCCGATCGTGCCGGGCGGCGCGATCGGAGCCGTTCCGGCCGGCTGGTCTGAAGTAGAGTGCCCTACTCTACTGCGGGCGGATGACTTCCGTGCCGCTGCCGAAGGCGCCCATGATGGTCCACTGGCCGGCCATCTCGCCGTCGGGCTTGATCTCGTAGATGCCCATGCTGGGCTGGCCGCCCAGGCTGAAGGCGGTGGCGAAGGTCAGGCCGCTCACCATTCCCACGCCCTCGATGGTCTCTGAGCCGATGGTCCAGGTGAGCCGGAAGCTCAGCAGGCCGATCTGCTCCAGCTCCAGGGAGCCGGTGTACTGCGTCCCGTCCGGATTGGCGCCGGTGACGTTGTAGGTCCCGGCCCGCTGCGCCGAGGCCGGCGCCGCCAGCACGGGAGCGAGGCCCAAGGTCAGGCAGGCGGCCAAGATCAGTCGCTTCATCGACACCACAGTCCCGTTGGCGAACGGCCGACGGGACCGCTCGCGGCTATTTCACGGTGGCGACCCTGAGCGAGTTGGTGGTGCCGGGCGTCCCGAAGGGAACACCCGCCGTCACCACCACCTCGTCGCCGGTCTGCACGAAGCCTTCCTGCTGTGCTGCCCGGCAGGCCCGCGCCACCATCTCCGTCATGGAGTGGATATCCTGAACCACCAGCGGATGCACCCCCCAGACGACCGCAAGCCGTCGCGCCGACTGGATGCGGGGCGTCAGGCCCAGGATGGGGCAGTCCGGCCGCTCCCGCGCCACGCGCTGCGTGGTGGAGGCGGTGCTGGTGAAGGTCACGATGACACGGGCGCCGATGGTATGCGCCACCTGGCGGGCCGCGGCGGCGATGGCGCCGGCGCTGGACACTTCCGGCTCCGGCCGGCGGGCATCCGTCTGGGCGCGCCAGTCCGGGTCCTGCTCCACCCGGGCCACGATGCGGTCCATGATGTTGACGGCCTCGAGCGGGAACTGGCCCGCCGCCGTCTCGGCCGAGAGCATCACGGCATCGGCGCCGTCGAAGACCGCGGTCGCGACGTCGGAGGCCTCGGCGCGGGTGGGGGAGGGCGAGGAGATCATGCTCTCCAGCATCTGCGTCGCCACCACGACCGGCTTGCCCAGGGCGCGGGCGGCGCGGACGATCCGCTTCTGGACGAGCGGCACCTCCTCGGGCGGCATCTCCACGCCGAGATCGCCGCGGGCGACCATCACGCAATCGGTCAGCGCCAGGATGCCGTCGAGATTCTCGACCGCCTGCGGCTTCTCCATCTTCACCATCACCCAGGCGCGATCGCCGCAGATGGCCTTGGCCTCGGCCACGTCTTCGGGCCGCTGCACGAAGGAGAGGCCGATATATTCCACCCCCAGCGGCAGGACGAATTCCAGGTCCGCCCGGTCCTTGGCGGTGAGGGCGGGGATGGGCAGCGCCACGTCGGGCACGTTCACGCCCTTGCGGTCGGAGAGCGGGCCGCCGACGACGACCTCGGTCTCCAGGTGGTCGCCCTCGACCTGGCGGACGACGCGCAGGCGCAGCTTGCCGTCGTCCAGCAGCAGGGTGGTGCCGATGCGCGCGGCGGCGATGATCTCGGGATGCGGCAGCTGGACGCGCTTCACGTCGCCCGGCGTGGGGTTGAGGTCGAGGCGGAAGCGGCTGCCGGTGGCGAGCTGCACGCGGCCGGCGGCGAACTGGCCCACGCGGAGCTTGGGGCCCTGCACGTCGGCCAGGATGCCGATGGGGCGGCCGGTCTTGCGCTCGACCTCGCGGATGGCCGCGATGCGCGCGGCGTGATCCTCATGGGTGCCGTGGGAGAAGTTGAGCCGGAAGACGTCCGCACCCTGGCGGAAGAGCTTCTCGATCATCTCGACCGAGGAGCTGGAGGGGCCCAGCGTCGCGACGATGCGCGTGCGCCGGTGGCGGTGCATGGGGATGCGCGGCCGGGCTGCGCCTTCGGAGCTGCGGCTGGAGGGGGCGGGCGGCGCGCCGGGCGAGCGGAGCGAGTCCGCCTCGATGCCGAAGAGTGCGGCCACGTCCTCCACGCGGTCGGCCGGGACGCGCTTCCATTGGCTGACGGCCGCAGTGGAGATGTTGAGGGCGGTCGCGATGCGGGTGACCGCACCGCGGTGGGCGAGGATATCCTCGAGGACGGGATCGCGCATGGCCTTAAGTTATCATTTTTAAGTCCGACCGCAAGTGTCGAGTTCGTGACTTAATTTTGATAAGTTAAGTGACCAGTAAGATCCTGACATCATTCACATTCGTCAGGGTCGGGCCCGTCTTGATGAGGCTGCCGGCCTTCTCGAAGACGTCGTAGCTGCGGTGCTCCGCCAGGGCCGTGCGCGGATCCAGCCCCGCCCTGCGCGCCATGGCGAGGGTGTCGGGCCCCGCGATCGCCCCTGCCGCGTCCGACTTGCCGTCGATCCCGTCGGTATCGGCGCAGAGGGCCCAGGTACCGGGCGCGCCGTTCAGCGCCAGCGCCATGCCCAGCAGGCATTCGGTGCCGCGCCCGCCGGCGCCCGGGGTGCCCGGCGCCATGGTGACGGTGGTCTCGCCGCCCGAAAGCAGCACGCAGGGCGCGCCGAGCGGCAGGCCATGCGTGGCCGCGCTCCGGGCGATGCCGGCCAGCGCCTGGCCGACATGCCGGGCCTCGCCCTCCAGCGCGTCGCCGAGGATGAGGGGGAGGAGGTCCATGCCGCGCGCCGCCTCGGCCATGGCCTCCAGCGCCATCATGGGCGTCGCGATCATGCGGAGCTCGTTGCCGGCGAGGCGCGGATCGCCGGGCTTGGGCGTCTCGTCGCGGCCTTCGGCGAGGTGGCGCATCGCCGCCTCGGGCAGGCCCATGCGGTAATGCGCGACCAGCGCGCGCGCCTCGGCGTAGGTCGAGGGATCGGCCACCGTGGGCCCGGAAGCGATGACTTCCGGATCGTCGCCCGGCACGTCGGAGATGGCGAGCGTCAGCACGCGCGCCGGCGCGGCCGCCAGCGCCAGCCGGCCGCCGGAGAAGGCCGAAAGATGCTTGCGGATGCAGTTCATCTCGTGGATGGGCGCGCCGGAATCCAGCAGCGCCTGGTTCACGGCGATGAGCTCCTCCAGGGTCAGCCCCTCGGCCGGCAGGGTGGAGAGCGAGGAGCCGCCGCCCGAGATCAGCGCCAGCACCAGGTCGTCCGCCGTCAGGCCGCGCACGGCCTCCAGGATCTCGGCCGCCGCCGCCGCGCCCGAGGCGTCGGGGCGGGGATGCGCGCCGAAGCGCAACGCGATCCGGCGATGGGCCGGCGGCTCGGGCAGGTCGGCGCCATGGGGCGCGATGACGACACCGGTGAGCGGAACCTCGGGCCAGGCGCGCTCCACGGCCAGCGCCATCTTGGCCGCGGCCTTGCCGGCGCCGACCACCACCACGCGGCCGCTGCGCGGCGGCTCCGGCAGGTGCGCCGCCAGCACGGAAAGCGGATCCGCCGCGCGCACGCCCGCGTCGAACAGCGCGCGCAGCGCTGCCACGGCGCGTGTCTCATTCCAGTCCGACGTCATCTCACCCCTGCCCGTCAAGTCGCGCGCATCATGGGCGCGAGCCCGGGAGGGCGCAATTCACGGGGCATCCTGACCGTCGAAACGCCGGCGCGCGGCCCGGAAGGAGGCGGCATTGTCGATCACCCAGGTCCAGAGCGGCATCATGCCCATCAGCAGGCCACGCCCCAGTTCCGTCAGCGCGTAGTCGACCCGCGGGGGCACCTCGCGGTGATCATGCCGGAGGATCAGCCCGTCGCGCTCCAGCTGGCGGAGCGTCCGCGTCAGCATCCGCTGCGTGACGCCCTCCAGCCGGCGGGCCAGCTCAGCGTGGCGAAGCGTCCCGGCGACGCCCAGCGCATGGACCACGCCGAGCGGCCAGCGGTTGCCGGCATGGGCGAGCACCTCGCGCTTCAGCCCGTCCTCCTCTTCGCTCAGCGCGTCGCAGGCGGCCTGCGAGCGGGCGATCACCTCGTCGAAGCCTGGTCCGTCGCTCGGTATCACGCCTGTGCCTTCTTCCTGCCTCCGGCGGGGCCGCCCAACTGGACGATCTCTTCCACCGGAGATTCCCATGTCAAATACCGAATCCAGGCCGCAGGCCACCCTTGTCGTCGGCGCGGGCGAGCTCGGCCTCGCCATGTTGCGCTCGCTGTCCGAGTGGGCCGGCGCGGGTCGCCTCGGCGTCCTCCTGCGGCCCCTTCGCGACGGCGAGGCCGACGGCTCGGCCCTGTTGCGCGGGATGAGCGTGGCCATCGTCCGCGCTGATCTGGCGACGGAGACCGAGGCGGGGCTCGCCGCGATCTTCCGGGAGTTCGGCACGGTCATCTGCTGCTCGGGCTTCGTCGGCGGGCCGGGCACGCAGCGCAGGATCACCGCTGCCGTCCTGCGGGCCGGGGTGGGGCGCTACGTGCCCTGGCAGTTCGGCGTCGATTATGACGTCGTCGGCCGCGGCAGCGGGCAGGAGGTGTGGGACGAACAGCTCGACGTGCGTGACATGCTGCGCGCCCAGTCCCGCACGCGCTGGGTCATCGTCTCTACGGGGATGTTCACGAGCTTCCTGTTCGAGCCCTCCTTCGGCGTGGTCGATCTCGGGAAGGGCCGGGTCCATGCGCTCGGGAGCTGGGACAACCGGCTGACCCTCACCACCCCTGAGGATATCGGACGCCTGACGACCGCGATTCTGGCGCAGGAGCCGCCGATCGAGGATGAAGTGGTCCATGTCGCGGGCGACACGCTCTCCTACGCGCAACTGGCCGACACGGTGGAGAGCCATCTCGGCCGCCCCGTGGAGCGCAGGCTGTGGAGCCTGGACCGGCTCCGGGCGGCGGCGGCGGCGCATCCCGGCGACGGCATGCGGAAGTATCACCTAGCCTTCGCCCGCGATGCGGGGGTCGCCTGGGACAAGGAGCGAAGCTTCAACGCCGCGCGGGGCATCCCCGTTACCGACGTGCCGACCTGGCTGCGGGCCGGCTGAAAACCGCCCCGCCCCCTTCATGCGCTGGGACTTCCATGCGAGGAGGGATGCAAACGCCCCCCTCGTCCAGGAGCCCCCAAATGCGCAGTTACCGCATCGCCGCCATTGCCGGAGATGGCATCGGCAAGGAAGTCATCCCCGCCGGTCTTGAGGTCCTGCGGGCGCTTCAGGCCAGGGCAGGCGACTTCGAGCTGGAGGTGGTCGACTTCCCCTGGGGCAGCGATTTCTACCGCGAGACCGGCCGGATGATGCCGGAGGACGGGCTCGACCAGCTCCGCGGCTTCGACGCCATCTATTTCGGCGCGGTCGGTGACCCGCATCTGCCGGATTCGCTGACCCTCTGGGGCCTGCGGCTCAACATCTGCCAGGGCTTCGACCAGTACGCCAATATCCGCCCCACGCGCGTCCTGCCCGGCCTCGAGAGCCCGCTGCGCGGCGCCGGGCCCGGCTCCATCGACTGGGTCATCGTGCGCGAGAACAGCGAGGGCGAATATGCCGGCCATGGCGGCCGCGCCCATCGCGGCCACGAGATCGAGGTGGCGACCGAGACCTCGATCTTCACCCGCGTCGGCGTCGAGCGGATCATGCGCACGGCCTTCACCATCGCCGCGTCGCGCCCGCGCAAGCTGCTGACCGTCGTCACCAAGTCCAACGCCCAGCGCCACGGCATGGTCTTCTGGGACGAGGTGGCCGCCAAGGTCGCCGCGGAATTCCCCCAGGTGACCTGGGAGAAGGAGCTGGTGGACGCCATGGCCGCGCGCATGGTGCGCAAGCCCGACAGCATCGACACCGTGGTCGCCACCAACCTGCACGCCGATATCCTGAGCGACCTGGCGGGCGCGCTGGCCGGCTCGCTCGGCGTGGCGCCGACGGCGAATCTCGATCCGTCGCGCCAGGCGCCCTCCATGTTCGAGCCTATCCACGGCTCGGCCTTCGACATCACGGGCAAGGGCATCGCCAACCCGGTCGCCACCTTCTGGACCGCCTGCATGATGCTGGAGCACCTCGGCGAGAAGCCGGCGGCCGAGCGCCTCATGCGCGGCATCGAGGCGGCGACGGCCAAGGGCGTGACGACGCCCGACCTCGGCGGAAAGGCCAATACGGCGGAGGTGACGGCGGCCGTGGTCGACGCTATCCGTAGCAGCAACGACTAGATCGGCCGTGCCTTCGGTCGATCGCAAGAAAAACCGGGGGAATGTTCATGATCTCGCGCCGCGCCACCTTGGCCCTGCCGTGCCTGCTCGCTGCGCCCGCCCTGGCGCAGGGGGCCTTTCCGCAGCGCGCGCTGACGCTGCTCGTGCCCTTCGCGGCTGGCGGCCCGACCGACATGATCGGCCGCCTCGTGGCGGAGGGCATGTCCAAGGACCTCGGCCAGCCGGTGGCGGTGGAGAATGTGACGGGCGCCGGCGGCACCATCGCCGCGGCGCGCGTCGCCCAGAGCCGGCCGGACGGCTACACGCTGCTGCTGCACCATATCGGCCTGGCCAGCGCGGCGACGCTCTACCGGCGCCTGCCCTTCGACATCCAGCGTGGGCTGGCGCCGCTCGGCGTCGTTTCGCATACGGGCATGACCCTGGTGGCGCGGCCGGATTTCGAGGCGGCCGACCTCGCCGCCTATCTCGCCGCCATCCGGGCGCGGGGCGATGCGCTCAACCTCGGCCATAGCGGCCTCGGCGGCTCGAACCAGCTCTGCGGTATGCTGCTGCAGCACGCGGCGGGGCAGAGCGTCACCAACGTCGTCTTCCGCGGCAGCGCGCCCGCGATGACGGAGCTGATGGCCGGCCGGCTGGACATCACCTGCGACCAGGCGACGGTCACCGCGCCCTTCCTGCGCGACAACCGCATCCGCGGCTATGCGGTGACCCTGCCGCAGCGCATCCCGGGCCTGGATCTGCCGACCACGGCCGAGCTCGGCGTTCCGCTCGCCATGTCCGCCTGGCACGGGCTCTACACGGCCGGCGGCACGCCGCCCGAGGTGCAGCAGCGGCTGGCGCAGGCCATCCGCCTGGCGCTGCGCGAGGACCGGCTCAAGTCCCGCTTCGCGGATACCTTCACCACCGTCGCGACCCAGGAAGAGGCCGATCCCGCCCATCACACGGCCTTCCTGGCCAGCGAGATCGACCGGCTGCGGCCGCTCATCCTGGCCGCCGGGCAGTTCGCGGATTGAGGCCGCGCCGCGCCGCAACAAGGGCAGCAAGGTTGACCTATCCCGCGTCCAGCGCATGGGTGGCTTGCCGAGTTCCCAGGTTTGAGGCGCGGGTTGTTGCGATAATCTCCTGTGACGCGCAAGATCATTGCGTGCCGGAACGATAAAGAACCGACGAGAGCGAGTGACATGACCGAGATCACCACCACGCTGACCCGCACGCCGGCCGCCCGGCCCGCCGATGCCGCGCTGTCCTTCGGCAAGGTCCTGACGGACCACATGTTCATGATGAACTACACGGCCGGCAAAGGCTGGCACGACCCGCGCGTCGTCCCCTACGCGCCGCTGTCGCTGGATCCGGCGACGCAGGTGCTGCACTACGGCCAGGCGATCTTCGACGGGCTGAAGGCCTTCCGCGGCCCCGACGGCCAGATCCGCCTCTTCCGCGCCCAGCGCCATGCCGAGCGCCTGAACAAGTCCGCCCGCGCCCTCTGCATCCCCGAGCTGGACGCCGACCTCGTGCGTCGCTCCTTCGAGGCGATCGTGGCGGTGGACAACGAATGGGTGCCGCACGCCATGGGCACCTCGCTCTACATCCGCCCGACCGTGATCGCGACCGACGTGATGCTCGGCGTGCATCCTTCGGCCACCTACACCTACTTCGTGATCTGCTCGCCGGTGGGCGCCTACTACAAGGAGGGCGTGAAGCCCGTCCGCATCCTGGTGAGCGACAACCATGTGCGCGCGGTGCAGGGCGGCCTGGGCGAGGCCAAGACGGCGGCCAACTACGCCGCCTCGCTCTCGGCCCAGCTCGAGGCGGAGGAGGCCGGCTACACCCAGGTGCTCTGGCTCGACGGCGTGGAGCGCAAGTACATCGACGAGGTCGGCACCATGAACATCATGATGCAGATCGGCGACGAGGTGATCACGCCGCCGCTGGCCGGCACGATCCTGGACGGCGTGACCCGCAACTCCTGCCTGCAGCTCATGCGCGACTGGGGCCTCAAGGTCTCCGAGCGGAAGATCTCCATCGACGAGGTGATGGCCGCCGGCCGCGACGGCTCGCTGCGCGAGATGTGGGGCACGGGCACCGCGGCCGTGGTCTCGCCCGTGGGCGAGCTCGGCTACAAGGGCGAGAAGGTCAGCATCGGCAATGGCCAGACCGGCCTGCTGACGCAGAAGCTCTACGACTCGATCATCGGCATCCAGTACGGCACGGCGCCGGACGCGCATGGCTGGACGAGCGTCGTGAAGGTGCCGGCGAAGGTCTGACACGCGGGCGATACGGGCGCGCCCTGTGCGCGCCCGGACGCAGGCGGAACGAAGGCCCGGCGGGTTGAACCGCCGGGCCTTTTGCGTATCTCTGGCAGGCAAAGGAGTTCGTCCATGCCCGCACCGCAACCCGAAGCCGACCTCGCCCTCGGCGCCGCCGCCGGACTCGACCAGGCGGCCCGCGACCGCATCGAGGCCGCGGCCTTCCGCAAGCTGGTGGCTCATCTGCGCGAGCGCGGCGACGTCCAGAACATCGACCTCATGAACCTCGCCGGCTTTTGCCGGAACTGCATGAGTCGCTGGTACCAGGAGGCCGCCGCCGACGCCGGCCTCGCCCTGGAGACGCCCGCCGCGCGGGAGATCGTCTACGGGATGGACTACAAGGCCTGGCAGGCCGCGAATCAGAAGGAAGCCACGCCGGAGCAAAAGGCGGCCTTCGGTCAAGCCATGGCCAAGCACGGGTAGAGGGGCTACGTCCCTCCGCCGGTAACGCATCTGCGAGAGATATCCATGTCCGACACCGACCACGACGCCGCGGCCAGTCGCGCCCGGCAGGCCGCTGATCCCGATTCCGACGTGGGCGGCATCGCCGCCGACCGGCTGCGCTCCATCATCGAGCGCATCGAGCGGCTGGAGGAGGAGCGCAAGGCCCTCGCCGACGACATCAAGGACATCTTCAGCGAGGCCAAGTCCGCGGGCTTCGACGTGAAGGTGGTCCGCCAGATCATCCGCATCCGCAAGCAGGAGCCCGCCGAGGTGGAGGAGCAGGAGACGCTGCTCGACCTCTACCGCCGCGCGCTGGGCATGTGAGCCCTTCGCCCGGGACCGTTCAGGCGGTCCCGGGCGTTGCCGCTTCGGATGGATGCCGAAGCGAATCGATGAATGCGATCTTGGCCGGATGCAACCGGCCGGCCATGTCGGACATTCGATCGACCGAGCAGGCGCAATGGCGCGATCCTGCCCGGGAAATCAGGAGAAGATGGACGACATATTGGCGCTCGCCGGGGATCCGGCGGCTTGGGTGGCCCTCGGGACCCTCATCGTCATGGAAGTCGTGCTCGGCATCGACAACCTATTGTTCATCTCCATCCTGACGAACAAACTCCCTG
Organism: Roseococcus pinisoli; assembly: GCF_018413645.1. Classification (GTDB taxonomy): domain Bacteria; phylum Pseudomonadota; class Alphaproteobacteria; order Acetobacterales; family Acetobacteraceae; genus Roseococcus; species Roseococcus pinisoli. Next base: position 370,324 of record NZ_JAHCDA010000001.1, on the reverse strand, counting down.
AGCATCAGCGTGCCCGGGCGCGCTTCATCGGCATCGGCGCGGCGCTGGTCCTGCGCCTGGCGCTGCTTAGCCTGGTCTTCGTCATCGTCCGCCTCACCGAGCCGGTACTGACGCTCTTCGGCCAATCCTTCTCCTGGCGCGACCTGATCCTGATCGGCGGCGGGCTCTTCCTGGTCTGGAAGGCCACCAAGGAAATCCACCACAACGTCGATCCGGTGCCGGCGCCCGAGGCGACCCCGGCCGGCGGCGCAGCCCTGGCACAGGTGGGCTATGCCGCCGTGATCGGGCAGATCCTGCTGCTGGACCTCGTCTTCTCGCTCGACAGCATCATCACCGCCGTCGGCATGACCGATCACATCGAGATCATGGTGATCGCCGTCGTCGTCACCGTCGTGGTCATGCTCGTCGCCGCCAATCCGCTGGGCAACTTCATCAACGCCAATCCTTCCGTGGTGATGCTGGCGCTCTCCTTCCTCCTGATGATCGGCATGACGCTCATCGCGGAGGGCTTCGGCGTGAAGGTGCCGAAGGGCTACGTCTACGCAGCCATGGCCTTCTCGGCGGCGGTGGAAACGCTCAACATGGTCTCGCGGCGGGCGAAGGCGCGGAAGGCGGCGCCCAGGATGCCCGTCGCCCGCTGAGGCCCGAAGGGCCCACGGCGACAGGGGGAAGGGAGCGGCATGAAGATCGCCCGGGTGAGCACGCATGTGCTCGAGGCACGGCTGGCGGAGCCCTTCGCCTATTCGCGTGCCTGGTACGACACGCGCATGGCCATGATCGTCGAGATCGAGACCGATACGGGCCTCGTGGGCTGGGGTGAATGCTACGGCCCGGCCCGGATGACGGCGGCCGTGGTGCGCAACGTCGCCCCCTGGCTGATCGGCGAGGACCCGCTGCGGACCGAGGTCATCTGGCAGGACATCTATGCCCGGCTCAGGGATCACGGCCAGAAGGGCCTGGTCATCCAGGGGCTCAGCGGCATCGACATCGCGCTCTGGGACATCAAGGGCAAGCACTTTTCGGCGCCGGTGCACCAGCTCATGGGCGGGCCGGTGCGGACGGAGGTCCAGGCCTATGCCACCGGCCTCTACCGTCGCCGGGGCGGCGATCCCCTGCGCTACCTGCCCGAGGAGGCCGCCGGCTACGTGGCCGAGGGCTTCCGGGCCGTGAAGCTGAAGGTCGGCTTCGGAATCGCCGAGGACCTCGCCGCCACCCGCGCCGTGCGCGAGGCGATCGGCCCCGATATCGGGCTCATGGTCGATGCCAACCACGCCTACGACGCTGTCGCAGCCATCCGGCTGGGGCGGTTGATCGAACCGCTGGACATCGGCTGGTTCGAGGAGCCGGTGCCGCCCGAGGACCTGGCGGGCCACCGGGCGGTGAAGGCGGCGCTCGGCATCCCGGTCGCCAGCGGCGAGTGCGAGTTCACGCGCTTCGGCTTTCGCGAGATGCTGGTGCAGGGCGCGGTGGACATCATCCAGCCCGATACCTGCTCGGCCGGAGGACTGTCGGAATGCAAGAAGATCGCCGACATGGCGGCGGCCTTCGGCGTCCGGTACAATCCGCATTGCTGGGGCACCGGCATCGGCCTGGCCGCCGCCCTTCAGCTCTCAGCCGTTCTGCCGACGCACACGCCCACCTCCCTGGCGCCCGCCCAGCCCCTCTTCGAGTTCGACCGCACCGAGCATCCAATCCGCCAGGCCATCCTGAAGCAGCCGCTGGAGCCGGTCGGGGGCATGATGCGCATCCCCACGGGGCCGGGCCTCGGCATCGAGATCGACCGCGACGCCCTGGCCCGCTTCAGGGCCGGATAGAACCGGCCTCCGCCGGAGCCTGTTCGGGACCACCCGGCTGGGACTAAACTGCGCGGTATCGAAAGGTGAGGAACGAAGCATGGATCTGCGCGACAAGGTGAGGGGGCGCCTGCGGCTGCCGTTGATTGGCTCGCCGCTGTTCATCATCTCGGTGCCGGCGCTTGTCATCGCGCAGTGCAAGGCCGGCGTCATCGGCGCCATGCCGACGCTCAATGCGCGCCCCGTGGAGCAGCTGGACGACTGGCTGGCCGAGATCACCGAGACGCTGGCCGCGCATGACGCCGCCCACCCGGACCGGCCTTCCGCCCCCTTCGCCATGAACCTGATCGTCCACCGCTCGAACGACCGGCTGGAGCAGGATCTCGCCCTTTGCGAGAAGCACAAGGTACCGCTGATCATCAGCTCGCTGGGTGCGCGCGAGGAGGTGAATCACGCCGTCCATGCCTATGGCGGCCATGTAATGCACGACGTCATCAACCAGGTCTTCGCGCACAAGGCGATCGAGAAGGGCGCGGACGGGCTGGTGCTGGTCGCCGCCGGCGCGGGCGGCCATGCCGGCGCGCAGAGCCCCTTCGCCCTGCTGCAGGAGACGCGCAGCTGGTTCGATGGCCCGATCGCGCTGTCGGGCTCCATCGCGCATGGCCGCAGCATCCTGGCCGCCGAGGCCATGGGCGCGGACTTCGCCTATATGGGCACCGCCTTCATCGCGACCGAGGAAGCCCGCGCGATGGACGACTACAAGCGCATGATCACGGAATCGGGCGCGTCGGACATCGTCTACACGAACCTGATCACGGGCGTGCACGGCAACTACCTCAAGCCGTCGGTCCGCAATGCCGGCCTCGATCCCGACAATCTCGAGACCTCGGACAAGTCCGCCATGTCCTTCGGCTCCGACCGGAAGAAGAAGTGGAAGGACATCTGGGGCGCGGGGCAGAGCGTCTCCGGCATCAACGAGGTGGTGCCGGCGGCCGAGCTTATCGACCGGCTGCATGCCGAATACACCGAGGCGCGCCGGAAGATGGGGGCGCCGTCGCCGCTGCTCAACCCGAACTGGACGCGGGTGCCCCAGCCGGCCTGACGCGGCGCGGTCCGAGGTGGTGGCAGGGCCTCGCCGGCCCTGCCTTTCCGGTCAGCGGTGTTGCGGCCGGTTCTGCCGCGGCCGGTGCTGGTCGCGGAAGATGACGTCGGCCCTTTCCTTCTGGTCGGCCGACATCGTGTCGTAGAGGGCCCGGAAGGTCGTCGCGAGGCGCATCCGCTCCTGTGCGAGCTGCTCCGAGATCTGCGCGTAATCCAGCATGTTCTCCGCGGCGTTCATCTGCGCCAGCCGCGTCCCGCGCTGCGAGAAGCGCTGGCGCATGGCGATGGCGTTGTCGCGGGTCACCTTCGTGAATTCCTGCCATTGCGGCTCCTGCGCGGGCGTGATGCCGAGCAGGGTGCGCAGCCGGGCGAGATGCGCCTCCACATTCTGCATCATCTGTTCCTGCGTCAGATGAGGCGGTCGTCGCTGCTGGGTCGCGGCGGAAACTGGCGCGACCGCCGCAGGGGGGCGTGGTTCCTGCGCCTGCCCGGCGAGCGGCAGGGCCAGCATCACGGGAAGGCAGAGGGCCGCGAGGCGGCCGGTCCTGGTCATGATCATCGTGCGGACCCTCATTTGTAGCCGTAATAGCCGGGAGGCGGGGCATAGGAGGGCGGCGGCGCATAGCCGGGCGGCGGCTCGTAATAGGCCGGGGGCGGCGCCACCTGGGACTGCTGCAGCGCATAGGCGCCGCCGAGCAGGCCGAGGCCCAGAAGCGCGCCGCCGATGATGGCCCCCGTATTGTCGCTCCGGCCGTAGCCGCCGTAATACCCGCCGCCGCCGTGATAGCCGCGGTCGTAATGCCGGCCGGGGGGCGGCCCGCCATGTCGGCCATGGTCCCGGTGGTGCTGCGCCATCGCAGGTCCCGCCGACAGCGCCATGACGGCAGCCAGGCCCACCGCCAGCAGCGGCTTGCATCCGCTTCCGCGTGTCATCCGCGCGTTCCTCTCGATACGTTATGGGAGAGGAACGGATGGGCGGCCCGCGGGTTGCCGCGGGCGCCCGCCGCTCAGGCGAGGGCTTCGATCTCGCTGGCGTAGCGCTCGATCACCTGGCGCCGCTTCACCTTCATCGTCGGCGTCATCAGCCCGTTCTCGACCGTGAAGGGCTCGGTGACCGGCGTGAAGCGCCGGACGCGCTCGATGGTCGAGAGCCGGGCATTCACACGCTTCACCGCGTCGCCGACCTGCCCCTCGCGCCCCTCGGCGGGCACGATCAGCGCCACCACGCCCGTCAGCCCCTCGCCGGCGGCGACGACCTGCGCGACCTCGGGTTCGGCCGCGAGCAGGCTCTCGATCTTCGAGGGCGCGACCATGTCGCCGCCCTTCAGCTTGATGAAGTCGCGCTTGCGGTCGGTGATGTGGATGCGGCCCTCGCGCAGCTCCGCCACGTCGCCGGTATGGAGCCAGGCCAGGCCGTCATCGGGCGTGACGGTGATGGAGCGCGCAGTGGCCTCGGGGTTGTTCCAGTAGCCGTCCATCACGAGGTCGCCGCGCACCAGCAGCTCGCCATCGGCCGCGATCTTCACGTCCACCCCGTGCAGTGGCTTGCCCACGCTGCGGCGGTCGTTGTTCCAGGGCAGGTTCACGCTGACGACGGGGCCGGCCTCGGTCTGGCCGTAGCCCTGCAGCACCGTGACGCCCAGGGCGAGGAAGAAGCCCGAGAGATCGGGGTCGAGCCGCGCGCCGCCGGAGACCAGCGCCTTGATCCGCCCGCCGAAGCGCGCGCGGACCTTCTCGCGCACCAGCCGGTCCAGCACCTTGTCCATCACCCAGTCGATGGGGCCGAGGCGCCCGCCATCCAGGCGGCGCAGCCCCAGCTCCAGCGCCTTGTCGAAGAGGCGCTGCTTCGCGCCGCCTTCCTTGGCGACCTGGGCGGAGACGCGTTCGCGGATCACCTCGAATAGGCGGGGCACGGTGGTGATGAGGTGGGGCCGATGCTCGGCGAAATCGGCCAGTAGCTTGTCCGCCCCGCGCGAGAAGACGAGCTCCACGCCGGCGGAGGGCATGAGGTAGCCGCCCACCGTGTGTTCATAGGCATGGGACAGCGGCAGGAAGGAGAGGTAGCGGCCCTGACCCTCGATCCCGATCTTGCCGATGATCCGCCGCACCGCCGCGCAATTGGCGAGCATGGAACGGTGGGGCAGCATCACCCCCTTGGGCGGGCCGCCGGTGCCTGAGGTGTAGATCAGGCAGGCCAGCCGGCCCTCGGGGATGTGCTCCACCTCGGCCATGAGGGCGGCGAGGTCGGCGGGCGTCTCCAGCGCGGCCCAGGGCGTCGCGGCCTCGGCCTCCTCCATGCAGATCAGGATATCGAGGCCTTCCACCTGCGCCGCGGCCGAGCGGAGCCGGCCGACCAGCGCGGCGGTGGAGGCGATGACGGCCCGGGCGCCCGAATCCCGCAGGATATGCGCGTGGTCCGCGACCGTATTGGTCGTGTAGGTGGGCACAGAGACGGCGCCGATGGACATGATGGCCGTGTCGGCCACCAGGAATTCCGGGCGATTCTCGCTGACCAGCAGCACGCGGTCGCCCGGCATGACGCCGAGTTGCCTGAGGCCCGCCGCCGCATCCGCCACCTTCTGCGCGAAGGCGCCCCGGCTCATCTTCCGCCACCCGGCGTCCCGCCAATAACCGATCAATGGCAGGTCGGGCGCCTCGGCGGCCAGAGTGAAGAGCAAGGCGGGGAGGCTCTTCGCCCCCTCGATTCCTGTTGTCATTCCCGCTTCCCGCTTGGCCGTTCCGTCAGGGCGCATATATGGGAGAAATGCGAATGATCCCAGGCCGCGTGCCCGAAATGCTGCGCTCCCCCCTCGATGCCTCCTCGGGCGAGGCCGCCCTGCCGTCCTGGGACCTCTCCGATCTCTACAAGGGGCAGGACGATCCGGCGCTCGAGTCGGACCTGGCCCGCGTGGAGGCCGAGGCGCGCGCCTTCCAGGAGAAATATGCGGGCAAGCTGGCCGGCCTCTCCGGCGACGAGCTGGTCGGGGCCATCGAGGCCTGCGAGCGGATCGAGGAGGTGCTGGGTCGGGCGATGAGCTTCGCCTCGCTCATCTTCGCCGGGGATTCGCTGAGCGGCGGGAACGGGCGCTTCTACCAGACGATGCAGGAGCGCGTGACGACGGTCTCCTCGCACCTCGTCTTCTTCTCGCTGGAGCTGAACCACATCGCGGAGGCGGATCTCGAGAAGAAGATCGCTTCCAGCCCCCGGCTCGCCGGCTGGCGCTCCTGGCTGCGCGACCTGCGCGTCTGGCTGCCGCACCAGCTCTCCGACGAGATGGAGCGCCTGCTGCACGAGAAGGAGGTCACCGGCCGCGCCGCCTGGAACCGCCTCTTCGACGAGACGCTGGCCACCATGACCGTGAAGGTCGGCGAGGAGGAGCTCTCCGTCTCCGCCGCGCTGAACAAGCTCTCTGACACCGATCGCGCGGTGCGCCAGGCCGCGGCCAAGGGCGTCTCCGAGGCTTTCGGCAGCCGCATCCGCCTCTTCAGCCTCATCACCAATACGCTGGTGAAGGACAAGGAGGTGATGGACAAGTGGCGCCAGCACGCCCGTCCCGGCTCCTCCCGCAACCTCGCCAACATGGTCGAGGACGAGGTGGTGGACGCGCTGGTGAAGGCCGTCACCGACAGCTTTCCCCGTCTTTCGCACCGCTACTACACGCTGAAGGCCAAGTGGCTCGGGCTGGAGAAGCTGCAGCATTGGGACCGCAACGCGCCGCTGCCGCGCGACGACGACAGCCAGATCGCCTGGCCGGATGCGGTCAGCCGCGTGCGCCGCGCCTATGCCGGCTTCAGCCCCGAGATGGAGAAGCTGGCCGCGCCCTTCTTCGAGCAGGACTGGATCGACGCCGCGCTGCGCCCGGGCAAGGCCAGCGGCGCCTTTGCGCACCCGACGGTGCCCTCGGCGCATCCCTATCTGCTGCTGAACTACCACGGCAAGGCGCGGGACGTGATGACGCTGGCCCATGAGCTCGGCCATGGCGTGCACCAGCGTCTCGCCGCCGCGCAGGGCTATTTCCGCTCCTCGACGCCGCTGACCCTGGCCGAGACTGCCAGCGTCTTCGGCGAGATGCTGACCTTCCGCGCCCTGCTGGACGCGGAGAAGGATCCCGCCAAGCGCCGGCTGCTGCTGGCCGGCAAGGTGGAGGACATGCTGAACACGGTCGTCCGCCAGATCGCCTTCTACAAGTTCGAGACCCAGGTGCATGACGAGCGTCGCAACGGCGAGCTCTCGCCCGAGCGGATCGGCGAGATCTGGATGTCCATTCAGACCGAGAGCCTGGGGCCGATCTTCGAGTTCACGCCGGATTACTCGTCCTACTGGGCCTATATCCCGCACTTCGTGCACTCGCCCTTCTACGTCTATGCCTATGCCTTCGGGGATTGCTTGGTGAACGCGCTCTACGGCGTCTTCCGTGACGGCTCGGTGCCGGGCTTCGAAGGGAAGTACCTCGACATGCTCAAGGCCGGCGGCACGCTCCGCCATCAGGAGCTGCTGGCGCCCTTCGGCCTGGATGCCTCGGACCCCGACTTCTGGAAGAAGGGCCTCGACGTGATCTCGGGCTTCATTGACGAATTGGCGCGCGAAACGCGCGACGACGAATTGGAGGCTTCTTCTTGACCGATGAGCGGGAGACCAGCCTGTTCGGCGAGGTGCGCCGCATGGTGCGCACCTCCGGCGCCGTCACGGGCATCGCGGCCCGCGTGGCCGGCCAGCGCTTCCTCGGCCTCAAGACCGACAAGGGCGCGCATGCGGAGGACCTGAAGGCCATCCTCGGCGGCCTCAAGGGGCCGATGATGAAGGTGGCGCAGTTCCTCGCCACCGTGCCCGACGCGCTGCCCGAGGAATATGCGCGCGAGCTCGCCACGCTCCAGTCCAACGCGCCGCCCATGGGCGCGGCCTTCGTGCGGCGCCGCATGCAGACCGAGTTGGGCCCGCAATGGCAGTCGCGCTTCGCCAGCTTCGGGCTGGAGGCGGCCGCGGCGGCCAGCCTCGGCCAGGTACATCGCGGGACGCTGCATGACGGCCGCGAGGTCGCCTGCAAGCTGCAGTATCCGGACATGCCCTCGGTCGTGGAGGCGGATCTCCGCCAGCTCAAGATTGCGCTCAGCCTCTACCGGCGCATGGACAATGCGCTGGACAACGAGGAAGCCTTCGCCGAGCTGAAGGACCGCCTGCGCGAGGAGCTGGACTATGAGCGCGAGGCCTCCCAGCAGCGCCTCTACGGCCTCATGCTGGCCGATCAGCCGAACGTGCACGTGCCCACGCCGGTCGAGGAGCTGACCACGCGGCGGCTGCTGACCATGACTTGGCTGCCGGGCGAATCCATTCTCAAGCGCATCGAGGAAGGTGCCGACCAGGAGGAGCGCAACGCCTATGCGCGCGCGCTCTTCGCTGCCTGGTACGTGCCGCTCTACCGCTACGGCGTCATCCATGGCGACCCGCATCTGGGCAACTACCAGGTCCGCCCCTGGGACCTCGGCATCAACCTGCTGGACTTCGGCACCATCCGTGTCTTCCCGCCCAGTTTCATCACGGGCGTGCTGACGCTCTACGAGGCGGTGCGCGACGGCGACGACGAGAAGGCGGCCGAGGGCTTCCGCATCTGGGGCTTCCGCGACCTCTCGCGCGAAACGATGCTGATCCTGAAGAAGTGGGCCTCCTTCCTCTACGAACCCCTCATGCAGGACCGCGTGCGCCCGATCCAGGAGACCGACGACCCCATGTTCGGCCGCAAGGTCGCCGAGGAGGTGCATCAGGGCCTGAAGAAGACCGGCGGCGTGCGCGTCCCGCGCGAGTTCCCGCTGATGGACCGCTCGGCGATCGGACTCGGCAGCGTCTTCCTGCGGCTGGATGCGCGCCTCAACTGGCACCGGCTGTTCCACGAGCTGGTCGACGACTTCAACGAGCAGAAGCTGGCGGAACGGCAGGCGGCGGCGCTGGCCGAGGCCCGGGTCCCCGCGACCGTGTGAGGCGGGGAGGGGCCCGGCGGCCCCTCCTGCCCACCCCATGACTTAACTTCCCTGGACCTTCGAAGCTGGATTGTGTCACGCGCGGGTGACTTGCGTACTGCGATGCGGCATGCCTATGCAGAATCGAAGTTCTAAGTCTTGGGGGGTAATGCCGACATGCGTCTGGCTGTTCTGAAAGAAACGAAAGCGGGTGAGTCCCGCGTCGCCGCCACGCCCGAGACCGCCAAAAAACTCATTGCCCTCGGTCTCACCGTGGCCGTGGAAGCCGGAGCCGGCCTGGCTTCGGGCTTCCCCGATGCCGAATACGCCGCCGCGGGCGCCGAGGTTGCGCCCGATGCCGCCGCCGCGCTGGCCGGCGCCAAGATCGTCTTCTGCGTGCGCGCGCCCGATGCGCCGCTGCCCTCGGGCACGCTGCTCATCGGCACGCTGGCCGCTGATGCCGACGCCGTGGCCGGCTATGCCCAGGGTGGCATCGAAGCCTGCTCCATGGAGCTCGCCCCGCGCATCACCCGCGCCCAGAGCATGGACGTGCTGAGCAGCCAGGCGAACCTCGCCGGTTACCGCGCCGTCATCGAGGCCGCCGGCGTCTTCGACCGCGGCTTCCCCATGCTCATGACCGCCGCGGGCACCATCCCGGCCGCCAATGCCTTCATCATGGGCGCGGGCGTGGCCGGCCTGCAGGCCATCGCCACCGCGCGCCGCCTGGGCGGCCGCGTCTCGGCGACCGACGTGCGCCCGGCCGCCAAGGAGGAGATCAAGTCCCTTGGCGCCAGCTTCGTCGGCTATGAGGACGAGGAGAGCAAGTCGGCCCAGACCGCGGGCGGCTACGCGAAGCAGCTCTCCGCCGACTTCTACGCCAGGCAGGCCGAGGTGGTGGCCGCGCATATCGCCAAGCAGGACGTGGTGGTCTGCACGGCGCTGGTGCAGGGGCGCCGGGCGCCCATCCTCGTCACCGAGGCGATGGTGGCCAGCATGAAGCCGGGCTCCGTGATCGTGGACATCGCCTCCGATGCGGGCGGCAACTGCGCCGCGACGGTGCCGGGCCAGATGATCACGACGCCGAACGGCGTGAAGGTCCTGGGCTTCACCAACTGGCCCGGCCGTATCCCCGCCGCCGCCAGCGCCCTCTACGCGCGCAACCTGCTGACCTTCCTGACCACCTTCTGGGACAAGGAAGCGAAGGCGCCGAAGCTGCCGCCCGAGGACGACATCGTCGTCGGCGTGACGCTCACCCGCGGCGGCGCCGTGGTCCACAAGAATTTTCTCCCCGCGACCGCGGCCTGAGGAGACAGAGATGACCACCCAGACGGATATCGCCAACGCCGCCTCGGCCCTGGCCGTTCGCGCCAGCGAGCTGGCCGAGATGGCCCGCAACGCCGCCGTGGCCGTGCAGCCCGTGGCCGAGCATGCCGAGCCCTTCCTCCTCCTCCTGACCGTGTTCCTGATGGCCTGCTTCGTGGGCTACTACGTGGTCTGGAACGTCACGCCGGCGCTGCACTCGCCGCTGATGGGCGTGACCAACGCCATCTCCTCGGTGATCGTGGTGGGCGCCATCCATGCCGCCGCCTCGGCCGAGAGCGGCGCGGCGCGCTTCTTCGGCTTCCTTGCCGTGATGCTGGCCGCCGTGAACATCTTCGGCGGCTTCCTGGTCACGCGACGCATGCTCGCGATGTTCCAGAACAAGAAGAAGGCCTGATCCCATGGCGACGATCTCGAGCCTCGCCTACCTGGTGGCGTCGGTCCTCTTCATCCTGGCGCTGCGCGGCCTCTCGCACCCGACGACGTCCCGCCAGGGCAATATGTTTGGCATGATCGGCATGGGGATCGCGATCGTCGCGACCATGTTGAGCTCGCATATGGATGTCGGCGGCTTCGCGCTGATCATCGCGGGCCTGGCGATCGGCGGCACCGTCGGCGCCTATCTGGCCAGCAAGATCCAGATGACTTCGCTGCCACAGCTGGTCGCGGCCTTCCACAGCTTGGTGGGCATGGCGGCCGTCTTCGTGGCGGCCTCGGCCTTCTACAGCCCCGAGAGCTTCGGCATCGGCACGCGCGGGCATATCCACGCGCAGTCGCTGATCGAGATGTCGCTCGGCCTCGCCATCGGCGCCATCACCTTCTCGGGCTCGGTCATCGCCTTCGCGAAGCTGGACGGGCGGATGTCGGGCGCGCCGATCATCTTCAAGGGCCAGCACATGCTCAACGCGGCGCTCGGTGCGCTGCTGCTGGTGCTGGTGATCGCCTTCGTCGTGACGGGCTCGTCCTTCCTGTTCTGGACCATCGCGATCCTGGCCTTCGGCCTCGGCTTCCTGCTGATCATCCCGATCGGCGGCGCGGACATGCCGGTCGTGGTCTCCATGCTGAACAGCTACTCGGGCTGGGCGGCGGCGGGCATCGGCTTCACCATCGGCAACACGCTGCTGATCGTGACGGGCGCGCTGGTCGGCGCCTCGGGCGCCATCCTGAGCTACATCATGTGCAAGGGGATGAACCGCTCGATCATCAACGTGCTGCTCGGCGGCTTCGGCTCCGAGGCGGGCGGCGCGGCCGCGGCGGGTGCCGCCACGGATCGCGCGCCGGTGAAGGCCGGTTCCCCGGAGGACGCCGCCTTCATCATGAAGAACGCGCAGAAGATCATCGTGGTGCCGGGCTACGGCATGGCGGTCGCCCAGGCGCAGCAGGTGGTGCGCGAGATGGCGGATCTGCTGAAGAAGGAGGGTGTGGACGTCTCCTACGCCATCCACCCCGTGGCGGGCCGTATGCCCGGCCACATGAACGTCCTGCTGGCCGAGGCGAACGTTCCCTACGAGGACGTGCACGAGCTGGAGGAGATCAACCCCGAATTCGCCGATGCCGACGTGGCCTATGTGATCGGGGCGAACGACGTGACCAATCCCGCCGCGAAGACCGACAAGTCCAGCGCCATCTACGGCATGCCCATCCTGGACGTGGAGCGGGCGAAGACGGTGTTCTTCGTGAAGCGCGGCATGGCCAGCGGCTATGCCGGCGTGGACAACGAGCTGTTCTTCCGGCCGAACACGATGATGCTCTTCGGCGATGCGAAGAAGGTCACGCAGGAGATCGTGCAGGCGCTGCAGCGCTGAGGCTGACGCCGGGCCCCGGGCCCGGCGAACCAGGAAGCCAGGGCGGTTTTCGCGGTTATCCCGCGGAGAACGCCCTGGCTTTTTTGTGCCTGCGACTCGCGGGACGGCGTCGATCGCGGCGGCCGCACGGCTCCGAGTCCCGGACAGCTCACATCAGGCCATTCGTTCCCGGGCACAACGCCAAAAGCGCCGCCGGGCGAGCCCGGCGGCGCTTTGGTGTCGTCCATCTGGGAAGAGGGCCGGCGAACCGGCCCTGCGCCTCAGAAGCCTTCGCGCTCGATGCGCTTGCGCTCGACCTTGCGGGCGCGACGCACCGCCTCGGCCGCCTCGCGCGCACGGCGCTCGGAGGGCTTCTCATAGTGCCGACGCAGCTTCATCTCGCGGAACACGCCTTCACGCTGCAGCTTCTTCTTGAGCGCCTTCAGCGCCTGATCGACATTGTTGTCCCGAACGACGACTTGCACGCGGGCGTATCTCCTGCTGGCCTGGTCAGGCCCTGAAAATGCTGAAGGACCCCGATGCGTGGACGCACCGAGGCCGAGACAGCGACATAACACAACCTCCGCCGGGGCGGGAAGCCCTCAAATGCGGAAAGTGTCAGATCTGGTTCACCACTCAGGTAATGAGGAAATAGCGCAGCATGGCCATCCTGAAGATTGCCCGTCTTGGACACCCCGTTCTTCTCGCGCACGCCGAGGAAGTGCCTGATCCGACCGCGCCGGAGATTCAGCGACTCGTGTCCGACATGGCCGAGACTCTCGTCGATGCCGGCGGCATCGGTCTGGCCGCGCCGCAGGTGCATGTCCCGCTGCGCCTTTTCCTCTGGCGGGACGGGCCGTCGCTGCGGGTGCTCTTCAACCCGGTCATCACCCCGCTCGAGGGCGGCACCGAGGCGGCCTGGGAGGGGTGCCTTTCCATTCCCGGCCTGCGCGGCCGCGTGGATCGCCCTGCGCGTGTGGCCTGGAGCGGCCTCGACGAAACCGGCGCACCCGTCTCCGGCGAGGCGGAGGGCCTTTCGGCGCGCGTGCTGCAGCATGAGAATGACCATCTGGACGGCGTGCTGTATCTATCGCGCATGAAGGACCTCACCCAGCTGGGCTTCAACGAGGAACTGGCCCGCCTCGCGGAGGACCGCGCATGAGCGAGGCCGAACTGATCCGGGCAGTCGTCGCCCGCGCCGGACATGACGGATGGACGCCCGCCGTGCTGCGCCAGGCCCTGGAGGATCGCGGGGAGGCGCCGGAGCTGCTGTCCAACCATTTCCCCCGCGGCGTCCTTGGCGCCATCGAGGCCTGGATGGGGCTGGTGGACCAGGAAATGGCCGTGGCGGCCGCCGAGGAGGATCTGGCGGCGCTCCGGACGCCGGCCCGCATCCGCCGGCTGATCGAGCTCCGCCTGCAAGCGATGGAGCCGGACCGCGATGCGATGCGGCGGGCGGCGGCCGTGCTGGCGCTGCCCTGGAACATGGCGGCCGGGCTGCGCTGCACCTCCGCCTCGGCCTCCGCGATCTGGTACGCGGCCGGCGACGAATCGGCCGATTTCTCCTGGTACACGCGCCGCGCGACGCTCGTGGGCATCCTCGCGGCCGTGACGCTTTTTTGGCTACGCCCGAACCCTCCCACACTGGAAGAAACTTTGTCTTTTCTTGACAGGCGCTTATCAGAATTACCTAAGCCCGCGCCAAAAGTAGCATGATCGGGCTTCGCGCCTCGCTTCGATCCGTGTAAACGGCGATGCTGATAGGTCGATTCGTGCCACCCGCCTGGATGCGCCAGGAAGCGGAGGTCGGGCCAAACGAGATCGGGAGTATGGGCGCATGACGCCTTCACGTAAGGTTATGGCCGGCTTGGTCGCCGTCATGCTGACGCCCAGCGTTGCCTTCGCGCAGCGGGCCCCGGCTGCTGCGTGCCTCCAACCCGTCGAGAAGACGGCGTTCGACATCCGCGCGCTCCAGAGCCAGCTCATGGTGGTGGCTCTGACCTGCGGCCAGCAGGACGACTACAACGCTTTCGTGACGCGCCATCAGAGCGACCTCGCCTCGGCGTTCCGCAATGTTGCGGGCCACTTCCGCCGGACGGCCGGTGCGCAGCACCAGCGCCAGCTCGACCAGTACATCACCAACCTCGCGAACGGTCAGTCGCAGGTCGGCATCGCGCGCGGGTCGTTCTTCTGCCGCGAGCAGACCCCGCTGTTCCAGCAGGCCATCGCGGCGTCCTCGCCCGCGCAGCTCGCCGAGATCTCCGTGGCGCGCTCCATCCCGCAGGCCATCACCACCCCGGCCTGCCCGGAGCGCCCGGCGACGACCCAGGCGCGCACCAACAACCGCCGCGAGCACACGCCGGCCGCCCAGCCGCGCCGCACGGCTTCCAGCACGCCGGCCTCCGCGACGCGCTGAAGCTTCGCTTCTTTGTCGATCCGATGAGAGGGCGCCGCGAGGCGCCCTTTTTCGTGCGCGCATGAGAGGCCGACCGTTCCGGGCGCTGTACCGGACTGGCCGTGCTGCCGGCCGCTTTTAGGCAAGCATGCGGAGGCCCGTCAGGGGTTGTGATGCCTTGATTCCGCCCGATGCTTCTCTGCGTTCCTCGTGCACGGAAGAAGGGGCGAGGCGGCTTTCTGCTCCTATCGGCCGAAGCGCGCGCTTCCAGCAAATGGAGTCGGTCAGGTTTTCCTGTCACGAGCTCGAAGATGGTGGGGAGGACGGCCCATTCCGATGGGTATCCCTATCGATGAACCAGGGCCGCGTGGGCAAGATGCTTGCCGGGGGTGTCGACTACCGTTCACTGAAGCTGGTGCGGGCCTTAACCGATCGAGTCGGGGCGAGAAGTCTTCAGTGGGGCCAGCCTGTAGCTGCCGTCTTGGAGGTGACACGCCCTGCGCCTCTCGCCTGCCCAGATCTCGACGGGTTAGCCCACAAAAAGAAAGGGGCGCCTTTCGGCGCCCCCTCCCAATTCCTGCGAAGGAAAGTCCTGCTTAGCGCAGGACGATCTCGACGCGGCGGTTCTGCGGCTCGCGGACGCCCTGCGCCGTCGGAACGAGCGGACGATCGAAGCCGAAGCCCTGGATCGTGATCTCGTTGCGGGCGATACCACGGCGGACGAGCTCGGCGGCAACCGCCTCGGCGCGACGCACCGACAGGCGCTGGTTGTACTGAGCCGTACCGGTGCGGTCGGCGTGGCCGGACACCTCGATGCGGGTCGCCGACACGGCGCGGGCGTTCTGAGCCGCCTCGCCGATGATCTGGCGAGCGCGCTCGGTCAGGTCAGCGCGATCCCAGTCGAAGAAGACCAGGTAGGTGCGGGCCGGAGCCGGGGCGGCGGCGACGGGCGCGGCCACAACCGGAGCCGGGCGCGGCGCGTTAAACGCATAGCGCAGACCAGCCAGGATCGAGTGGTTGTAGTTGGTCGGCTTGTAGGTGCCGGCCGCAACCGCACGACCGTTCAGGTTCGCCGTCGCGCCCAGCTCGGGCTCGAGGGTGCCGTAGAAGCGGTATTCGGTGGTCAGCGCCAGGCCGGGGACAACCGAGTCGAGGCCGAAGGCCAGACCGGCGATGCCCTGATAGGCGAACTGGCCGTCACGGTCGTCAACGCGGACCTGCGCGCCGCCGTTGCGGCCGTTCACGTTGCGCCAGTCGTTCCAACCATAACCCACACCGGCGCCGACATAGGGGACAATGCCCACGCCGCCGACGTTCAGGTTGAGGAAGTTGAAGTCGTACAGGGCATTCGCCATCACACCGTACTGGTGGACGGTGCCGCCGCTGGTGACCGCACCGGAAACGCGGCGAACGGCGTTGTTGCGGTAGTTGCCTTCGATCTCAACGCGCAGGCCGTTGCCGAAGCCCCAGCCGATGCTGCCGAGAGCCGTCCAGCCCCAGTTGGTCTTGACGTCGAAGCCGCCGCTGGTGGCGCCACCGGGGCCGCGCAGGCTGAGGGTCTCGCTGCCGGGCTCGCGATAGTTCGCGCCGACGCCGCCGCCGATGTAGAGGCCGGTGATCGGCTGCGCCTGGGCAGCCACGGGCAGCGACAGAACGGTCGCGGCCAGAAGGGCCTTCTTGAGGCTCATCCTCGTTCTCCTTGAATACAAGTCGTTTGTTCGGTCGCTGCACAGTGCACCCGACGGGTACGATCCTGCGCTGCGTGACGGCAACCTAACAACAAGACCCGGCGATTGCATCACCTCGGCAATCAATTCCCCGGGGCCTGTGGCGAAAACGTCACATCCGCCCTGGCCTTTCAGCCACAGGGTCAGAAGCCCTCGGCTGCCGCCTTGTCCAGCGAGGCGAGAGAGTCCAGCGAAAGCAGGCGGTTGGCGTGCCCCAGCTTGCGGCCCGGCCGAGCTTCAGCCTTGCCGTACCAGTGCGCGACCACGTCCCGACGCGCGACCATATCGGGCCAGGCCGCCAGGCCTTCGGGGCCTACGAGGTTGTGCATGACCGCGTCCCGGTGGCGTGCCGGGCTGCCCAGTGGCAGGCCGGCAACGGCCCTGACATGCTGCTCGAACTGGCTGCAGAGGCAGGCGTCCATCGTCCAGTGGCCGGAATTGTGCGGCCGCGGGGCGATCTCGTTGCCGAGCAGGCTGCCGTCCGGCAGCAGGAACATCTCCAGCGCCACGACGCCCACCAGATCGAGCGCGGCCGCGACCTGCGCCACATGCGCGCGGACCGCCTCGGCCGCCGCCGCCGGCAGGCGGGCAGGCGCAAAGGAGAGGTCGAGGATGTGATGCCGGTGGCGATTCTCGATCGCGTCATAGGTCTCGACGGCACCGTCCAGGCCGCGGGCGGCGATGCCCGAGATCTCGGCGACGAAGGGAACGAAAGCTTCCAGAATCAGCGGCTTGGGCTCGAGTCGTGCGAAAGCCGCCGCGGCGTCCTCCGGCCGGCGCAGCACCGCCTGGCCCCGCCCGTCATAGCCGAGGCGCGTGGTCTTGAGCACGGCGGGCAGGCCGATCTCGGCGATCGCCGCCTGCAGCTCCGACTCGGTGCGGATTTCGCGCCAGGGCGCCACGGGCACGCCGGCCTCGGCCAGGAAACGCTTCTCGGTCACGCGGTCCTGGCAGATCGACAGGGCTTTGAGGCCGGGCCGGCAGGGCACGCGCCCGTCCAGCGCCTCGAGCGTCGCCAGCGGAACGTTCTCGAATTCGAAGGTCGCGACGTCGACCTCGCCGGCGAAGCGCCGCAGCGCCTCGACATCCTCATAGGCGGCCAGCGTGTGCGCCGTCGCCACCTGCATGCCGGGCGAATCGGGCTCGGGGCCGAAGACATGGGTCCGATAGCCGAGTCGCGCTGCCGCGATCGCGCTCATCCGGCCCAGCTGGCCGCTGCCGAGAATGCCGATCGTGGAGCCGGGGGGAAGGGGGGAGGAAGCCACGTCAGGCCGGGTCATTCGGAACGCTTTCGGTCTGGCGGGCGCGCCAGGCGTCCAGGCGCCCGGCAAGGGCGGGGTCGGACAGGGCCAGGATGGAGGCGGCGAGAAGCGCGGCATTGATGGCGCCGGCCTTGCCGATGGCCAGCGTGCCGACCGGCACGCCGCCCGGCATCTGGACGATGGAAAGCAGCGAATCCATGCCCTTGAGGGCATGGCTCTCCACAGGGACGCCGAGCACGGGCAGCGGCGTCATGCTGGCGGCCATGCCGGGCAGATGCGCGGCGCCGCCGGCGCCGGCGATGATCACCTTGAGCCCGCGGCCGCGGGCGGCATGGGCATAGTCGAACAGCCGGCCGGGGGTGCGGTGGGCCGAGACGACCTGGCATTCATGGGGGATGTCCAGCGCGGACAGGGTCTCGTCGGCATGGCGCATCGTCTCCCAGTCGGAGCGGCTGCCCATGATGATGCCGACGATCGGCGTGGTGTCGTTTGGAGTCATTCAACCGTAGCCTGCTCAGGCGATGATGTCGGGGACAAGCTGCCCCTCCAGCCAGGAAACCTCGTCCTTCAGCTTCAGCTTTCGCTTCTTGAGCCGCTGCAGCTGCAGCTGGTCGCCGAAGCCGCTTTCGAGGCGTAAGATGACGGTGTCGAGATCGCGGTGCTCGCTGCGCAACTCATGCAGGCGCCGCAACATGGCTTCTCGGTCTTCAAGCATCCGTTTCGCCGTATCCTCGGGCCGATTCATGCGAGGCGAGCGAATTCACTCGCCTACCCGGTTCGACGGGGGATAGCATGCCTGGATGCGGTCGCAACAGCCGCATCAACAGGCGATGCCAATGGCCCGCCCGTGATGGGTGGCCGAAGCAGGCGCCGAGCAGAGGAACCCACTGCATGATGCATGCCCCTAGGGTGCGAGCTTTGGAATCCCGACACGCAGAGCTGGAGACGCGCATCTCCGCCGAAGGCGCCCGCCCTCGGCCGAACGACGTCGCGTTGACCCGCCTGAAGCTCGAGAAGCTCCAACTCAAGGAAGAAATGGAGAAGCTCCGCCGCGCTTCCTAGCGCGGATCGGAAGAGGCGGGGCTAACCCCGCCGCCAGCGGGCCCGGCCTGATTTGGGCCCCAACCTATCGCGGGGCGGAAATCCGCCCCGCCCCTCACTCGCTGTCGAAGGTCGTCGGCACAGGGGTGGGGATGGGCGCGCCCTCGGCGCGCAGACGCTCCTGCGCCGCGCTCACCGCGGCGTTCAGGGTGCCCTGGCTGCACAGACCCAGGATCACCGGATCGCGCGGCTTGATGTTCGCGCTGTTCCAATGCGTGCGGTCGCGCACCTTCTGGATGGTTTCCTTGGTGGTGCCGACCAGCTTGCCGATCTGCGCCTCGGTGAGCTCCGGATGGTTGCGCAGCAGCCAGGCAATGCCGTCGGGGCGATCGTTGCGCTTGGCGACCGGCGTGTAGCGGCCGCCCTTGCCGCGTCCCTTGGCCACCGGAAGGGCGTTCGGCGCCAGCGTCAGCCGCGCCGCGCCATTGGCCTCCGCGCGGGCGATGTCCTCACGCGTCACCTGGCCGTTGGCGACCGGGTCATAGCCGATGATGCCCTGCGCCACCTCGCCATCGGCGATGGCCTGAACCTCGAGCGGGTGCATCTGGACGAAATCGGCGATCTGCTCGAAGGACAGCGAGGTCTTCTCGATCAGCCAGACGGCGGTGGCCTTGGGCATCAGGGGCGGCTGGGCCATGACGGTGCTTCCATGGTGGCAGGGGGCTGGGACGGCGCCCGGACGGGACAGCCCTTCGTGGCAAGCCCTATAGTGGCAGGCCAGCCCTGGGCCAAGCCCTATGAGGAAATGGAGGATCGCGATGTTCGATGAAGAGCCGGCGCGCGGAAAATTTCAGAGGTTCACGCCCGCCGCCCTGCAGGATTGGTCCGAGACGGACCTGCAGGCCTATATCGCGGAGCTGAAGGAGGAGATCGCGCGGGCGGAGGCGGCCATTCAGGCGCGGGCCCATCAGCGCGCGGCGGCCGACGCCTTCTTCCGCAAGAGCGGCTAAGCGAGGCCCGGAAAAGGAAAGGGCCGGCAGTTTCCCGCCGGCCCGACCGATCAGGCCGCCTGGTTCAGGCCGCCTGGGCGACCTGCTCGATGGCAGCCTGGCGCGGCGCCGGCGCCTGGATCTCGATCCGGCGGGGCTTCAGCGCCTCGGGCACCTCGCGCTTCAGCGCGACATGCAGCAGGCCGTTCTCCATCCGCGCGCCCTGGACCACGAGGTGGTCGGCCAGCACGAAGCGACGCTCGAAGGCCCGGCCCGCGATGCCGCGATGGACGAAGCGGCGCTCCTGGCCCTCGGGCTGCGGCGCCTTGCCGCTGATCACGAGCGTGTCCTCGCGGACGATCATCTCGATGTCCTCGGGGCCGAAGCCGGCCACGGCCATGGTCAGCACGTAGCTGTCATCGCCGGTCGCTTCGATGTTGTACGGGGGATAGGCCTGCGCCTCCGCCTGGCTGCGCACGCCGTCGAGCAGGCGCGCAACGCGGTCGAAACCAATGGCGGTGCGGAAAAGGGGCGAGAAATCAATGGTGTTCACGTTGAACCTCCTTGAGGAGCAAGGTCCGGTTGAAGCGTCCCGACCGGCGCCGTCCCCATGCGGGCGACAGGCCTTCGGATCCGCGCCGAAGCCCCAGGGGGCGCCTCGACAAAGCGGAGATGTGACGCCGCAAAGGGCGGTTCAAGAGGGTCCGCGCTAAAACGAAAAAAGCCGCCCAGGTCGTTGACCGGGCGGCTCTTTCCAGCAGCAGAGGGCGGAGATCAGCCCTTGCGCATGCCGATGCCGGCGAACTTCTTGTTGAACTTCGCGACCTGGCCGCCCGTGTCCATGATGCGCTGCACGCCGGTCCAGACCGGGTGGCTCTTCGGATCGATGTCAAGGCGCAGCGTCTCGCCCGGCTTGCCGCCCGCGGTGCGGGTCTTGAAGGTCGTCCCGTCCGTCATGATGATCGTCAGGTCGTGATAGGCGGGGTGGATATCGGGCTTCATGGCGCGGGGCTTTCGGAAAAGCGGCAGGCGCGATGGCTCCCGCCGTGGGTCGGCGGCGTTTAGGCCATCGGTCCGGCCTGCGCAAGCGAGGATTTCCGCCGGTCCTGCCCGATGAGGGAGACCCCGCCGGCCTGGGCGAGGGCCGTTCCTCCTTAATCCGATCTTCATTCGCTGTCCCCTGAATGATCTCCCGCGCAGGCGAGCGCCGGCGCCGAGCAAGGGAGGGGGAGGTGAAGGGCAGGCGGCCGCAGGGTGGCGCCGCGGCGGAGCTCCAGGAACTGGTGGCACGGCTGGAGCAAAGTGGCCTAGCCGAGCGGCGGGAGGACGTCCGGCACCTGCTGGAGCATTCGCGCCTCCTGTTGCGGGAAGCGCGCCGGCCGAGGGCCAAGCCGGCGATGCGCTGGGGCGTGATGCCGAGGCTCCTCGAAGCATTGCTGCTGGCGGCATTTCTCTGGGGTGTCTGGGGGGCGATGATGCGGGGCTGGGGCCATCCCCTGTCCCTTTTGGCTTTGGCCGCGCCGGGGCTGGCTCTTCTCTGGCGGTCCGGGGCGCGCGAGTTACTGCGCGAGGCCGGATCTCGTCTCCTCTACGCCCTGGCCTGGGGCGGCGATTGGGTGGCCGAGGCCTTCAGCGCCTCGGCAATGCATCGGCTTGCGGTGCGCAGCACCGCCTGGGGGCTGATGCGGGCCTGGCGCCGCCATGCGCGGGCCCACCCGTCGCGGCCGGGGCTGCGCGAGGTCGAGGCTTTCCTCGAACTGACGGTCGGGCCACGTGCTGCGGCAGCATTCCGCCGGGCCGCGGACGATAGGCTCGGCCGGGACGCGGACCGCCTCGCGACGCTGCGCTGGTCAGTCCTGATCCGACTCTTCGAACAGATGGCGGTATCGGGCGCGCTCGCGCCGGACATCGCACCGCCTGAGGCCGTGCCGCTGCCTGAGATACCGGTCGCGTTCGATGCCGAATCGGCTGGTGCGACGTCACGCCGCCCGGAGCTCGCCGAACTCATCCGCCGCAAGCGCCAGGACATCGCGACCGCCCATGGCTGGCCCCTGAAATCCGTGGCGGAGGTCGCGCAGCGCGACGCCTATCTGCGCCAGCTGCGGGAGGAGGTCGCGGCACTCGAGCGGGAGCTCACATCCGCCGGCCGGTGAGGCCGGGTCCGAAAGGATCAGTCGTCCGTCGGCCGGGTCGGTGGTTCCGAGGCTTCCGGGCCGCCCCTTGCTTCGTCCTCGGGGCCGACCTCGTGGGGCGAGAGAGGCGATTCGAGGAGGCCCGCCTCCCGCAGCACGAGGCGTTCGATCCAGTCGCGGGGCGAAAGGCCTGCGGCCCGCGCGGCGGCCTCGGCAGCGGCGATGACGTCCAGGGAAAGGCGGATCGGGGCGTCGGGAAGGGGCATGTCCGCGAAACGCGACGGCACGCCCCGCGTTGCCGCGGCTCGAGACGCGATTTGGGCCTGTGGTTCAGGCTATCAGAAGGTCTTGGGAGTGGGATGGAATGGTGGGCGCGACAGGGATTGAACCTGTGACCCCTGCCGTGTGAAGGCAGTGCTCTACCGCTGAGCTACGCGCCCATCCGAGGACGCTGCGTTTGCGGCGAATTGGACGAAGTGTCAATACGGTTGCCTCGCCTATCCGATGCCCCCAACTATGGTTTTCATGTTGCAACGCATCGTCCTGGGTTTCGTGCTGCTTGCCGCGCCGGCCAAGGCCGTGACGTGGCATGCGGATTATGTCTTCACCGCCGCCGGCGTGACGGTGATGGAGGCCCGGGTGGACATCTCGCCCGGCGGTCCTGGCGTGCCCTATATGATCGAGACGCGCACGCGCCCCCGCGGCCTCGCCACGATCTTCTTCCGTGGCGAGCAGGTTTCGCATAGCGAGGGCGTCTGGCAGGGCGCCAGGCCGCTGCCCCGCCTGCATCGCAGCAGCGGTAACTGGCGCGGCAGCCCGCGTCGCACCCTGCTGGAATATTCGGCCTCCGGCGCCCCGAGAATCCTGACGCTGGAGCCCGCGCAGGATCGGGAGCGGACGCCCATCCCCCCGGAAGCCCTACCGGGCAGCCTCGATGCGCTTTCGGCCATGCTCCTGCTGGCGCGCCAGGTGCGCGACACGGGGCGCTGCGAGGCGCGGGCCCAGATCTTCGACGGGCGGCGGCTGACGCGGCTGGACCTCACCACCGATCCGGTGCGTCAGGCCGATAGCGGTGGACAGCCCAGCTGCGTAATCGAAAGCCGGCTGGTGGCCGGCATTCCCCTCGACCGGCCGGAAGACGCCCAGCCGGCGCGCAGCGTGGTGCATTTCGGCAACCCGGTGCAGCCGGACGCGCCGATGATTCCCCTGCGGGTCGAGCTGGCGAGCCGCTGGTGGGGCACCATCCAGGTGGTGCTGATGCAGGTCTCGCGGGGTGCGCCCTGAACCCGCCCCGGCGCCGTCAGGCCGTGGCGGGCGAGGTGATCAGCAGGTCGGGCAGGTCGGCCGCCGTCGCGCAGGCCAGGTCCGCGCCCGCGCCGTCACCGTAGCCCCAGGCCGCGAAGACGCTCCGCACGCCGGCGCCGGCCGCCGCGCGGATATCGTTCTGGTGGTCGCCGATCATGACGGCATCGCTGGCCGACATGCCGAGCCCTTCGAGCACGCCGCGCACATGGCCGGGATCGGGCTTCTTCACCGGCAGGCTGTCGCCGCCGAGCACCAGCTCGAAATAGCCGCGCAGGTCGAGCGCATCGAGCATCACCCAGGTCGCTGCGATCGGCTTGTTGGTGCAGATCGCCCGCCGCCAGCCCGCCTGCCCGAAGGCCTCGAGCGCCTCGACCATGCCGGGATAGGGCCGGGTGAGGACGGTGCTGTTCGGCTCGTAATCGGTGAGGAAGCGCTTCACCGCCTCCTCCTGGAAGGCGGCGCCGCGGGCGGCGAAGGCCTTCTCGACGAGGGTGCGTGCCCCGTCGCCGATCATTTTCGTCACCTCCGCCAGCGTGAAGGGCGCGAGGGCGTACCCCTCCAGCACCCGGTTGAGGGAAGCGTGGATGTCGGGCGCGCTGTCCAGCAACGTGCCGTCGAGGTCGAAGATCGCGAGGGGCATACCGACTGGGTAGCCGCAGGCGAAACGCTCGGCAAGAAAGCGTCAGGCGGTCCAGGGTTGCGGTCCGCCCGCCTGGGCGGCTAGGCCATGATGATGCGCACGGCGATCATTTTGGCGGCGGGTCAGGGAACCCGCATGAAATCGGCGATGCCGAAGGTGATGCACCGCCTGGCGGGCCGCCCGATGGTGAACCACCTCATCGCCTCCTGCGCGGGGGTCTTCGATCGGGTGGTCGTGGTCGTCGGGCCCGGCATGCCGGAGCTGGAGCGCGCGGTCGCCCCCCATGCGACCGTCGTGCAGGCCGAGCGCCTGGGCACGGGCCATGCCGCGCGGATGGCGGCGCCGCAGCTGGAAGGCTTCTCCGGCGACGTGGCGGTCCTCTACGGCGACAATCCCCTGATCACGGCGGCGACGCTGGAGCGCCTGGTGGCGGCGCGCGCCGGTGCGGACCTAACCCTGCTGGCCATGCGCCCGGCCGATCCGGCGCGCTACGGCCGTTTGGTCCAGGCCGCGGACGGCGCGGTGGAGCGCATCGTCGAATGGGCGGATGCGAGCGAGGCCGAGCGCGCCATCGGCCTCTGCAACGCGGGCGTTGTCTGCGGGGCCTGGGCGGATCTCTCGCGCTGGCTGGCCGCCCTGAAGAACGACAACCGGCAGGGCGAATTCTACCTGACCGACGTGGTCGGCGCGGCGCATGCCGAGGGGCGGCGCACGGAGGCCGTGGAGGCGCCGGAGGCGGAGCTCAGGGGCATCAACACGCGGGTCGAGCTGGCGCAGGCGGAGGCCGAGGTGCAGGCCCGGCTGCGGGAGGCCGCCATGCTGGGCGGCGCGACGCTGGTCCAGCCCGGCAGCGTCACGCTGAGCTGGGACACGCGGCTCGGCCAGGACGTGGTCGTCGAGCCCCAGGTGGTCTTCAGCCCCGGCGTGACGGTCGAGGACGGCGTGGCTATCCGCGCCTTCAGCCATCTGGAGCAATGCGTCGTGCGGCGCGGGGCGATCATCGGCCCCTATGCGCGGCTGCGCCCGGGCACGGAGGTGGGCGAGGGCGCCCATGTGGGGAATTTCGTGGAGCTCAAGGCCGCCCATCTCGGCGCCGGGGCCAAGGCGAACCACCTGAGTTATCTCGGCGATGCGACGATCGGCGCGGGCGCGAATATCGGGGCGGGCACCATCACCTGCAATTATGATGGGGTGAACAAGCACCGCACGGAGATCGGCGCGGGTGCTTTCATCGGCAGCGACACTGCGCTGGTGGCGCCGGTGCGCGTGGGCGCGCGGGCGATCACCGCGGCCGGCTCGGTGGTGACGGAAGAGGTGCCGGACGACGCGATGGCGATCGCGCGGGGGCGGCAGGTGAACAAGCCGGGGCGGGGGGTGAAGGGGAAATCGTGACCGAGCGATTTTCCCGGCGACTGGCGCCGGCGGGTCTGAATCGGCCGCTTCGGCGGAAGGGAGTCACGAGCGTCCGATGGTCGGAGGGCCTTGAGCCCGGAGACCTGAATCGGCCGCTTCGGCGGAAGGGAGTCACGAGCGTCCGATGGTCGGAGGGCCTTGAGCCCGGAGACCTGAATCGGCCGCTGCGACCGAAGGGAGCCTAGATATGTGCGGGATCGTTGGGGTGGTGGGCCGCGCGGACGCGGCGCCGCGGCTGCTCGATGCGCTGAAGCGCCTGGAGTATCGCGGCTATGACAGCGCGGGCATCGCGACGCTGGTCGACGGGCATGTCGAGCGGCGGCGGGCCGAGGGCAAGCTCGGCAATCTCGCTGCCGTGCTCGAAGCCTCGCCCCTGCCGGGGACGACGGGCATCGGCCACACCCGCTGGGCGACCCATGGCGCGCCCGTGGAGCGCAACGCGCATCCGCATGCGACAGCGCGCGTGGCGGTCGTTCACAACGGCATCTTCGAGAATTACGCCGAGCTGCGCGCCGAGCTGGAGCAGAAGGGCCAGGTCTTCGAGACGGAGACCGACACGGAGACCTTCTGCCGGCTGCTGGATGATCTGCTGGCGAACGGCGCCACGCCCGAGCAGGCGGCCGCCGCCGCGCTCAAGCGCGTGCATGGCGCCTTCGCGGTGGCGATGATGTTCGCCGGCGAGCACAAGACGCTGATCGCCGCCCGCCAAGGCGCGCCGCTGGCCATCGGCTTCGGCGAGGGCGAGATGTTCGTGGGCTCGGACGCGCTGGCGCTGGCCCCGCTCACGCGCCGCATCGCCTATCTCGAGGAGGGCGACTGGGTCGTCCTGAACGAGGACGGTGCGCGCTTCTTCGACGTGCAGGACAACTCCGTCTCGCGCCAGGTGCGGACGACGGCGGTCTCGGGCGCGGCGACGGGCAAGGGCAACTACCGCCACTTCATGGAGAAGGAGCTGCACGAGCACCCCGCCGTGATCGGAGATACGCTCCGGCAGTATCTCGACCCGCGCACGCTGGAGGTGAACCTCCCGCGGCTGCCCTTCGATCCCGTGAAGGTGCCGCGCCTGACCATGACGGCCTGCGGCAGCGCCTTCCTGGCGGCGCAGGTGGGCCGCTACTGGATCGAGCATCTGGCGCGCATCCCCGTGGACGCGGATGTCGCGAGCGAGCTGCGCTACCGCGATCCGCCGCTGCCCGAGGGCGGCGCGGCGATCCTCGTCAGCCAGTCCGGCGAGACGGCCGATACCATGGCCGCGCTCAAGCTGCTGCGCGAGAAGGGCCAGAGCGTGCTGGCCGTGGTGAACGTGCCCGAGAGCAGCATGGCGCGCGAGAGCGACGCCACGGTGCTGACGGTGGCGGGCCCCGAGATCGGCGTGGCCTCGACCAAGGCCTTCACCGCGCAGCTTTCCGTCCTCGCTTGCCTGGCGATCGGCCTCGGCCGCAAGCGCCGCGAGCTCAGCACGCTGGATGAGGGGCGGCTGACCAAGGCGCTGCTGGAGGTGCCGCACAAGGCTGCCGAGGTGCTGGAGCGCGACGCCGAGATCCATGCCCTGGCGTCCGAGGTCGCGAAGGCGCGCGACGTGCTGTTCCTCGGCCGCGGCTCGCTTTTCCCCATCGCGATGGAAGGCGCGCTGAAGCTGAAGGAGATCAGCTACATCCACGCCGAGGGCTATGCGGCGGGCGAGATGAAGCACGGCCCCATCGCGCTGATCGACAGCCAGGTGCCGGTGATCGCGATCTGCCCCTCCGGGCCGCTCTACGAAAAGACGCTGTCCAATCTGCAGGAGGCTTCGGCCCGCGGCGGGCGGATCATGGCCTTCACGGATGCGGCGGGCGCGCCGAGCCTGGAGCGCTTCGCGGAACGGGTGATCGTGCTGCCGGAGATCGACCCCTTCGCGCAGCCGATCCTCTACGCCATCCCGGTGCAGCTGCTGGCCTATCACGTGGCCGTGCTCAAGGGCACGGATGTCGACCAGCCGCGCAACCTCGCGAAGAGCGTGACGGTCGAATAGGTCGACGGGACCGGCCGGCGCATCCGCTCAGGAGGCGGGGCGCCGCAGCCGGTCCGCGCTTTCCTCGATCAGCGCGGAAAGCGCCAGCGCCGGCCCGCGCCGGGCGCCCATCACCACGAACTCCACCTCGCCCAGGGCCGGCAGGCCGCGGCCCTGCAGCGTGACGAGCCCGGCCGGCACGAGGCTGGCCGCATGGGGCGCGACGCCGAGGCCCGCGAGCGCCGCTGCATCCACGCCGCTCTGCGAGCTGCTGCTGCAGACGAGCCGCCAGGCGCGCCCCGCGCGCTCCATCGCCTCCAGCACGCGCAGCCGCGTGATGCTGGGCGGTGCCAGCAGGATCAACGGCAGCGGCTCGGCCGGGTCGGGCTCGAAGCCCGGGCGCGCGATCCAGACCAGCGGTTCCTTCCAGACGCCGCGGCCGCGGGGATCGCCCTCCTGCCGCTTGGCGAAGAGCAGGTCCAGCTCGCCCGCCTCCAGCCGGGCATGCAGCGCGCCGCTCTGGCCGACGGTGAGCTCCAGGTCCACATGCGGATTCTCGCGGGTGAAGTCACGCAGGATCCCCGGCAGGCCCTGGAGCAGCACATCCTCGGAGGCGCCGAAGCGCAGCTTTCCGCGCAGCTTGCCGGCCGTGAAATGCCGCCGCGCCCTGGCATCGGCGTCCAGCACCGAGCGCGCGAAGCCCAGCATCGCCTCGCCATCTGGCGTGAGCTGCACGCGATGCGTGTCGCGCAGGAAGAGGCGCCGGCCGCAGCTCTCCTCGAGCTTGCGGACATGGCCGCTCACCGTCGACTGGCGCAGGCCGAGCTGCTGGGCGGCGGCGGAGAAGCCCCGCCGCTCCGCCACGGCCTGGAAGCTCCGGAGAAGCACAGGTTCGAGCACGCCATTCTCCTGGTAAACGTAATTCGTGATCACCATCAACATGGTGAGCGTACTTCACAATACAGTCACGCGGCGCAAATTGTCGCCCATGCGCTTCAAGCTCCCCATCGACGGCTTCGTCCTCGCCCTGCTCTCCACCGTCGCGCTGGCTTCTGTCCTGCCGGCGCAGGGGCGGGGGGCGGAGGTGATGGGCCAGGCCGCCAACGTCGCCATCGCCTTCCTCTTCTTCCTCTACGGGCTTCGCCTGGCGCCGCGGGCGGCGCTGCAGGGGCTGGCGCAATGGCGGCTGCACCTGGCGGTCATCGCCGCCACCTTCGTGGTCTTTCCATTGCTCGGCCTGGCGACGGGTCTGCTGCCGGAATCGGTGCTGCCGCCGGGCCTCTATGCGGGCATCCTCTTCCTTTGCGTCCTGCCCTCGACGGTGCAGTCCTCCATCGCCTTCACCTCCATCGCCGGCGGCAATGTCGCGGCGGCGATCTGCAGCGCCTCCGCCTCCAACCTGCTCGGCATCCTGCTGACGCCGGCGCTGGTGGCGCTGCTGATGCACGGGGCGGGGGCGGGGATTTCGCTGGGTGTGCTGGGCGATATCGCGATGCAGCTCTTCCTGCCCTTCGCGCTCGGCCAGCTCCTGCGGCCCCGGCTCGGCGCCTGGGCGGAGCGCCACCGCTGGTTGCTCGGCCGCATGGACCGGCTCTCGATCCTGATGGTCGTCTATGTCGCCTTCAGCGAGGGCGTGGTCAGCGGCATCTGGCATCGCCTCGACGCCGCGCAACTCGGCGTGCTGCTGGTGATCTGCCTGGCCCTGCTGGGCGCGGTGCTCGGCGTCACGGTGCTGATGGCCCGCCTTCTGGGCCTCGGCCGGGTCGATGAGATCGTGCTGGTCTTCTGCGGCTCGAAGAAGAGCCTCGCGAGCGGCCTGCCCATGGCGAGCGTGATCTTCGCCGGCAGCCAGGTCGGGCTGATCGTGCTGCCGCTGATGCTCTTCCATCAGGTCCAGCTGATGGTCTGCGCCTGGCTGGCCCGCCGCTACGCCGAGGGCAGCCGCGAGACCGTTGCGCTGCCGGCCGAATAGCCTCTCCGGGGTGAGCGCCGCCGGGGTGGAATCTCGCCGGCGCGACCTGTCATCCGCGGCATCTTCCCCATATGCGGGGGAAGCCGGATACGCCCGCCCGGCGCTGACAACCAGCGCGGATGGTCCTATCCTTATCCGGAAAGCGGAGGATCTCCCATGCTCGATTCAATCTCCAAACTCACCCTCAAGGATCCTGACCTGCTGCGTCAGGCCAACTACATCGGCGGCCAGTGGGTCCAGGCGGATTCCGGAAAGACCGTTGCGGTGCGCAACCCCGCCACCGGCGAAGTGGTCGGCCACGTGCCCGCCATGGGCAAGGCCGAGACGCGCCGCGCCATCGAGGCTTCCGAGGCCGCGCTGCCGGCCTGGCGCAAGATGCTGGCGAAGGACCGCGCCACGCTGCTGCGCAAGCTCTTCGACCTGATGCTCGCCAATGCCGATGACCTCGCGACCATCCTCACGGCCGAGCAGGGCAAGCCCCTCACCGAGGCCAAGGGCGAGATCGTCTACGCCGCCAGCTTCATCGAGTGGTTCGCCGAGGAAGGGAAGCGCGTCTACGGCGACATCATCCCGCAGAACGCCCCCGGCCGCCGCATCCTGGTCACCAAGGAGCCGATCGGCGTCTTCGCCGCGATCACGCCCTGGAACTTCCCCTCCGCGATGATCACCCGCAAGGCCGGCCCGGCCTGGGCCGCGGGCTGCACCGGCGTGATCCGCCCGGCGAGCCAGACGCCCTTCTCGGCCCTGGCCCTGGCCGTGCTGGCCGAGCGCGCCGGCATTCCGGCGGGCGTCTGCAACGTCATCACCGGCCCGGCCGGCGAGACGGGCGGCGAGCTGACCTCCAACCCGATCGTGCGCAAGCTGACCTTCACGGGCTCGACCGAGGTGGGCCGCGTGCTCCTCGCCCAGTGCGCGCCGACGATCAAGAAGACGAGCATGGAGCTCGGCGGCAACGCGCCGTTCCTGGTCTTCGACGATGCCGACCTCGACGCCGCGGTGCAGGGCGTGATGGCCAGCAAGTACCGCAACACCGGACAGACCTGCGTCTGCGCCAACCGCGTGCTGGTGCAGGAAGGCGTCTACGAGGCCTTCGCCGCCAAGCTGAAGGCCGCCGTAGAGGCGCTGAAGGTCGGCAACGGCATGGAGCCGGGCGTGACCCAGGGTCCGCTCATCAATGCCGATGCGGTGCTGAAGGTGGAGGAGCACATCGCCGACGCCACCAAGCACGGCGCCAAGGTGCTGAGCGGCGGCAAGCGTCACGAGAAGGGCGGCAACTTCTTCCAGCCGACCATCCTGACCGACGTGCCGCACGACGCGCTGATCTTCCGCGAGGAGACCTTCGGTCCCGTCGCGCCGCTCTTCAAGTTCAAGACCGAGGAAGAGGGCGTGAAGCTCGCCAATGACAGCGAGTTCGGCCTGGCGGCGTATTTCTATGCCCGCGACGTCGGCCGCATCTTCCGCGTGGCCGAGGGCATCGAGGCCGGCATCATCGGCATTAACGAGGGCATCATCTCCACCGAGGTGGCGCCCTTCGGCGGCGTGAAGCAGTCCGGCCTCGGCCGCGAGGGCAGCAAGTACGGCATCGAGGACTACCTCGAGGTCAAGTACCTGGCGCTCGGCGGCATCTGATGCGGCTCGCCTGGATCATCCACTACGTCCCGGACGTCCAGGCGACCGTCGACTTCTATACGAGGGCCTTCGGGCTCTCGGTCCGCTTCGTCTCCGGCGCCGATTTCGCGGCGATGGAGACGGGCGGCACCGTCCTCGCCTTCGCCCGCGAGGGCTTCGTGGCGCCGCAGGGCATCCCCTTCGCGCCGACCCGGCCCGACGGGCCGCCGCCCGCGCAGGAGATCGCCTTCGAGGCGGAGGATGTCGCCGCCGCGCATGCCAAGGCGCTGGCCGCCGGCGCGGCCGAGGTTTCCGCTCCCCAGCTCAAGCCATGGGGGCAGAGCGTGTCATATCTGCGCGACCCGAATGGCGCGCTGGTCGAAATCTGCTCGCCGCTTCCCACATCGGCATAGTTCTTCAGAGGCGTCCCATGACCTACGACTTCGACCTCTTCGTCATCGGCGGTGGCTCGGGCGGCGTCCGCGCCGCGCGCATCTCGGCGGGCCACGGCGCCCGCGTGGGCGTGGCCGAGGAGCGCTTCTGGGGTGGCACCTGCGTAAATGTCGGCTGCGTGCCGAAGAAGCTCATGGTGAATGCCGCCGAATACGGCCAATGGGCGGAAGACGCCGCGGGCTTCGGCTGGAACATCGAGAATCACGGCCACGACTGGAAGAAGCTGGCCACGGCCCGCGACGCCGAGGTGGCGCGGCTCTCCGGCATCTATGACCGCCTGCTCAAGGGCGCCGGCGTCACCACTTTCGACGCGCGCGCGACCTTCCTCGACGCCCATACCCTCCAGGTCGGCGATCAGAAGATCACGGCCGAGCGCATCGTGATCGCGACCGGCGGCCGCGCCACGCGGCCCGACATCCCCGGCGCCGAGCTGGGCATGATCTCAGACGGCCTCTTCACCCTGGCCGAGCTGCCGAAGCAGATCGCCGTCATCGGCTCGGGCTATATCGCCCTGGAGTTCGCCTGCCTGCTGCGGGGCCTGGGCGCGGAGGTCGAGGTCTTCTTCCGTGCAGAGCAGCCGCTGCGCGGCTTCGACGGCGATATCCGCCTCGCCGTCTCCGAGGCCATGACCGCCCAGGGCATCGTGATGAATTCGGGCTGCGCGCCGACGCGCATCACCGAGGTCGAGGGCCGGCTGATGCTGACCCTGACCAACAACTACACGCGCGAGGTGGACGCCGTCTTCTTCTGCACGGGCCGCGAGGCCTATACGCAGGGCCTCGGCCTGGACAAGGCGGGCGTGACCGTGAAGCCCGGCGGGGCCATCCCCGTCGACGAGCATCACGCGACCAACCAGCCGCATATCTTCGCCCTTGGCGACGTGATCGACCGCGTGAACCTCACCCCCATGGCGACGGCGGTCGGGCATGCGCTGGCCGACACGCTCTTCGGCAAGAACCCACGTCAGGTCAGCTATGAGAACGTGCCGACGGCCATCTTC
The DNA here is from genome assembly GCF_018413645.1 of Roseococcus pinisoli. GTDB lineage: Bacteria > Pseudomonadota > Alphaproteobacteria > Acetobacterales > Acetobacteraceae > Roseococcus > Roseococcus pinisoli. The sequence goes on along the minus strand of NZ_JAHCDA010000001.1, from coordinate 338,447 downwards.
ACCTCGCCGCCCATCGGCACGGTGGGCCTGTCCGAGGAGGAGGCCGCCAGCCGCGGCCCCGTCGACGTCTATGTCAGCCGGTTCACGCCCATGCGGCACACCATCACCAAGCGCGAGGGCCGCAAGACCCTGATGAAGCTGGTGGTCGACCAGAAGACCCAGAAGGTCCTCGGCGCCCATATGCTGGGCGAGGATGCGGCGGAGATCATGCAGGGCATCGGCATCGCCATGGTGATGGGCGCGACCAAGCAGGATTTCGACCGGACCATCGGAATCCACCCGACGGCGGCCGAGGAGTTCGTCACGCTTCGCACCCGGACCCGCGTTTCCGGCATGCCTGCCGTTGAATCTGAGAAAACCGCGGCCGAGTAGCGTTTCCGGCAAGCCTGCCGTAACCTGACCGGCCCATTACCTGGAGTTCCGTATCATGGCGCGTGAATGGCGCCCTGCCTCCTGGCGGCAGATGCCCATCCGGCAAGTGCCGGAATATAGCGATCCCGCGGCCCTGGCCGCGATGGAGGCCAAGGTCGCGACCTTTCCGCCCCTCGTTTTTGCAGGCGAGTGCGAGCGACTCAAGGCCGCGCTCGCCGAAGCTTCCAGAGGCCAGGCTTTCGTGCTCCAGGGCGGCGATTGCGCCGAGAGCTTTGCGGATTTCCGCGCCGATACCATCCGCGACACCTTCAAGGTGCTGCTGCAGATGGCCGTCGTCCTGACCTTCGGCGCCGGCATGCCGGTGGTGAAGCTCGGCCGGATGGCCGGCCAGTTCGCCAAGCCGCGCTCCTCCGACGTGGAGAAGGTCGGCGATGCGACGCTGCCGTCCTATCGGGGCGACATCATCAATGGCTCGGCCTTCACCGAGGCCGCCCGTTCGCCCGATCCGGCGCGGATGGAATTCGCCTATCTGCAGTCGGCCGCGACGCTGAACCTGCTGCGCGCCTTCGCGACCGGCGGCTTCGCCGATCTGCACCAGGTGCACCGCTGGAACCTCGACTTCGTGGCGCGCTCGCCGCTCTCGAAGCAGTATGAGGGCCTGGCGACGCGCATCGACGAGACGCTGAGCTTCATGGCCGCCTGTGGCATGAGCAGCGACAACGCCCCGCAGATCCGCGAGACCGCCTTCTACACGAGCCATGAGAGCCTGCTCCTCCCCTATGAGGAGGCGCTGACGCGCGAAAGCTCGACGCATCTGGGCCGGACCTACGCCTGCTCGGCGCACTTCCTCTGGATCGGCGACCGCACGCGGCAGTTCGACGGCGCGCATGTCGAGTTCCTGCGCGGCGTGGCCAATCCGATCGGCATGAAGGTCGGCCCGAGCATGGAGGTCGACGACCTCCTGCGCCTGACCGAGATCCTGAACCCGAAGAACGAGGCCGGCCGCCTGACCCTCATCGCCCGCATGGGTCATGAGAAGGTCGAGGCCAAGCTGGCCCCGCTGGTGCGGGCGGTGACGGCCGCCGGGCGTCAGGTGGTCTGGCTGACCGACCCGATGCACGGCAACACCACGACCCAGAACGGCTACAAGACGCGCAGCTTCGACGCGATCCTCTCCGAGGTGCGTCGCTTCTTCGACGTCATGGCGGGCGAGGGCGCGGTCGCGGGCGGCGTGCATGTCGAGATGACCGGCAACAACGTCACCGAATGCATCGGCGGCGCGCACCGGCTTACACCGGCGGATCTCGGCGCGAACTACGCCACCTTCTGCGACCCGCGGCTCAATGCCGAGCAGTCGCTGGAGCTGGCCTTCCTTATCGCTGAGGAGCTGAAGGCCCATCGCCAGCGGCCGGATCGCGGTCTGGTGCAAGCCGCGCAATGAGCGCGGCGTCGGGCCGGCCACGAGACACCTCGGGCCGGCCAGCAAGCGAAGGTGGCGCGGAGGAAAGCGCGCCACCCCAACTGGAGCGCGACATCACGGCGCGCACCGACAGCTATTTCAATCGCACGCGGGGGATCGTCGAGAAATTCGGCGACAGCCGCGTCACCTATGCCGTCTTCCTGCGCCGGCCCGTGATTTCGGCGCCGCGCATCGCGGTCGACTGGCTGGAGACGGTGTCGAAGGCGCGGGGCACCCCCTTCGAGATCGACGTGAAGTACCCCGAGGGCACCTGGGTCGGCGCGGGTGACCCGCTGATCTACCTCACCGGCTCCTTCGCCGCCCTATCCGACCTCGAGACGATTTATCTGCAGAAGCTGGGCTCGCCCTGCGTGGCGGCGCACAACGCCTATCAGATGTGCCTGGAGCTTCCCGAGGCCGCCTTCCTCGCCATGGATGCCCGCCACTGCGCGGGCTTCGAGATGCAGGACATGATGGCCTATGCCGCCTCCGTCGGCGGCGCGGCCGCGCAGCGGGAGGGCGCCAAGGGCTTCGTCGGCAATGCCACGGACGCCACGGCGCATTGGTTCGGCGCCCCCGCCGGGCGCGGGACCATGCCGCATGCCCTGATCGGCTATGCCGGCTCCACCCTGCGGGCCGCCGAGATGTTCCACGAGACCTTCCCGGACGAGCCGCTGACCGTCCTGGTCGATTATTTCGGCCTGGAGGTCACGGACGCCCTGGCGGTGGCCGCCCGCTTCCCCGAGCACGCGGCCGCCGGCCGCCTCTCCGTTCGCCTCGACACCCATGGTGGCCGCTTCCTCGAGGGGCTCGACCCTGCCGAGAGCTATGCGGTGCTGGAGCGTCACGCGCCGGCGGCGATCCGCCGCTACCGCAGCGATGCCGAGCTGCGCCACCTGGTCGGCACCGGCGTTTCGGCCGCCGCCATCTGGCATATGCGCGATGCGCTGGACGCGGCCGGCTACGACAAGGTCCGCATCGTCGCCTCCTCCGGCTTCTCGGTGAGCAAGTGCCGCGTGATGAACGAGGCGCATGCCCCGGTCGACGTGGTGGGCACCGGCAGCTTCATTCCGGACAGCTGGAGCGAGACCTACGCCACGGCGGATATCGTCGATTACGACGGCACGCCGCGGGTGAAGGTGGGCCGCGAATTCCTGCTGCGGCGGGACAGCCGGCGCCGCAACGGCCATTCCTGAGCCATGCGGCCGCGCCTCCCCATCGCATCGGGAGGCGCGGCCTCGTTGACCCTGCCCCCCCGCCCGCTTACTTCGGGGGAATGACCGACCGCATCCGCATCGCCCTGGCGCAGATGAACCCTCACGAGGGCCAACTGCATGCGAACGCCGCGAAGATCCGCGCGCTTCGGGCCGAGGCCGCCGCGGGCGGCGCCGACCTGCTCGTGACGCCGGAATTCAGCATCGCGGGCTATCCGCCCGAGGACCTGGTGCTGAAGCCCGCCTTCCGCGCCATGGCCGAGGCGGAGATCGCCGCTCTCGCCGCCGAGACGGCCGATGGCGGCCCGGGGCTGATCGTGGGCGGCCCCTGGTGCGAGGACGGGAAGCTCTACAACGCGGCCTTCCTGCTGGATGGGGGCAAGATCGTCGCCCGCCGCGCCAAGCACGAGCTGCCCAATTACGGCGTCTTCGACGACAAGCGCGTCTTCGATCCCGGCCCGGCGCCGGGCCCCGTGGTCTTCCGTGGCCTGCGCCTCGGCCTGATGATCTGCGAGGATTGGTGGTTCCCCGCCGTCTCCGAGACGCTGGGCGAGAGCGGGGCGGAGCTGCTGCTCTCCATCAACGGCTCCCCCTTCGAGGTGGGCAAGGCGCAGTCGCGCGTCGACCTCGCGGTCGCCCGGGTGGTGGAGACGGGGCTGCCCTTCGTCTTCCTCAACCAGAATTGCGGCCAGGACGAGCTGGTCTTCGACGGCGCGAGCTTCGTGCTCAATGCCGACCGCAGTCTGGCGCTCCGCATGCCGGCCTTCCAGGAGACGCTGACCTTCACCGACTGGTCGCGCGAGAATGACGGCTGGCGCTGCGCGCCGCAGGCCATCGCGCCGGCGATGGAGCGGCCCGCGCAGATCTACGCCGCCATGGTGCTGGGCCTGCGCGACTACGTGAACAAGAACGGCTTCCCGGGCGTGGTGCTGGGCCTGTCGGGCGGCATCGATTCCGCCATCTCGGCTGCCGTCGCGGCCGATGCGCTCGGGCCCGACCGTGTGCGCGCTGTCATGCTGCCCTCGCCCTATACCAGCCAGGAAAGCCTGGAGGACGCGGCCGAATGCGCGCGCCTGCTGGGCATCCAATACGACACCATCCCCATCGGCCCGGCGATGGACGCCTTCCACACGATGCTGGCGCCGTCCTTCGCGAACCGCGCGCCGGACATCACGGAAGAGAACATCCAGTCCCGCATCCGCGGCGTCACGCTCATGGCGCTCTCGAACAAGTTCGGGAACATGCTGCTGACCACCGGCAACAAGAGCGAGATGAGCACCGGCTACGCCACCATCTACGGCGACATGTGCGGCGGCTACTCGGTATTGAAGGACGTCTACAAGACGGACGTCTTCGCCGTCTGCCGCTGGCGCAACGAGAATTTCCCCGCGGGCGCCCTCGGGCCCCAGGGCGCGGTCATGCCGGAGCGCGTCATCACCAAGCCGCCCAGCGCCGAGCTCAAGCCCGACCAGAAGGACCAGGACACGCTGCCGCCCTACGAGGTGCTGGACGCCATCCTGAACGGCCTCGTCGAGGAGGAGCGCAGCGTGGACGAGCTGGTCGCGCAGGGCTTCGACCGCGCGCTGATCCTGCGCGTCTGGCGCATGCTGGACCGCGCCGAGTACAAGCGCCGCCAGGCGCCCCCGGGCGTGAAGATCGGCCGCCGCGCCTTCGGCCGCGACCGGCGCTACCCCATCACCAACGGCTTCACCGGACTGATCAATTGAGCATCACGGACGACATCCTGGGCGGGGCCGAGGGCCTCGAGGTCCGGATCATGGACCTCTCCGGCGCCAATGGCTCGGAGCCGCTGGAGACCGTGCGCGGCTTCTCCTCCCTGGCCCATGCCAATGCCTTCGCGCGCCGCTACGTGCGCGATTCCATGGAGGTGTGCCGCCCGCGCGGCGGCGATGCCGAGGCCGCGCGCGAGGCCTGGTTCGCCTTCGGCGAGGATGCCGTGGTCGGCGGGCCCGAGGGCAAGACCATCGAGGGCGCCTGGTCCAGCGGCAGCGAGCTCGCGGAGTTCGCGGCCCAGCCGCCGCGCGACCGCGAGGACCGCAACTGGCGGATCATCGACCCGCGCAAGCTGGCCGATGAGGAAGACGGGCAGGACGAGCCGGAAGAGGGAGACGAGGCATGAAGCTCCGCTTCGCCCCTTCGCCCACGGGCCACCTGCACGTCGGCAATGCCCGCATCGCGCTCGCCAACTGGCTGGTCGCGCGCAAGCTCGGCGCCGAGCTGGTGCTGCGGCTGGACGACACCGATACCGGCCGCAGCAAGGCGGAATTCGCCGATGCAATCGAGGAGGACCTACGCTGGCTTGGCCTCGACTGGGACAGCATGTTCCGCCAGTCCGACCGGCTGCCCCTCTACGCCGCCGCCGCCGAGCGCCTCAAGAAGAGCGGCCACCTCTACCCCTGCCTCGAGACCGAGGAGGAGCTGAACTACAAGCGCGAGCTTCGCCTGAAGCAGGGCCGCCCGCCGATCTACGACCGCGGCGCCCTGAAGATGACGGCCGAGCAGCTGGCCCGCGCCATGGAGAACGGCAAGCGCCCGCACTGGCGCTTCAAGCTCTCCATGACGACGATCGAGTGGCAGGACGGGGTGCTCGGGCGCCGGGGCGTGAAGCTCTCGGCCATCAGCGACCCCGTGCTGATCCGCGCCGACGGCTCGCCGCTCTACACCTTCACCTCCGTGGTGGATGACCTCGAGACGCGCGTGACCCATGTGGTGCGCGGCGAGGACCACGTGACCAATACGGGCGTGCAGCTCGACATCTGGCGCGCGCTCGGCGGCAAGGGGCTGGAATTCGCCCATCTGCCGCTGCTGACCGATGCCGATGGCGGCCCGCTCTCCAAGCGCATCGGCTCGCTCTCGCTCCGCCAGCTGCGGCGGGACGGCGTGGAGGCGGCGGCCATCACCGGCTATCTCGGCGCGCTCGGCACCTCGCACGATCCCTTCCCGGCGCGGCCGAAGGAGCTGCTGGAAGGCTTCGACCTCGGCGCCGTCTCGCATTCCTCGCCGCGCTTCGATCCGCGGCAGATGCTGGCGCTGAACCGCAAGCTGCTGCACGCCATGTCCTTCGAGGAGGCGCGGGCGCAGCTGCCGCCGGGCGCCGATGCCACCTTCTGGGAGGCGATCCGCGAGAACCTCGACCTCATGCCCGAGGCGAAGCATTGGTGGGACGTGGTGCGCGGCCATATCGCGCCGATCGATCAGCCCGAAGAGGCCGGCTTCCTCGCCCAGGCGCGCGAGCTGCTGCCGCAGGAGCCCTTCGACGGCGCCACTTGGACCGCCTGGACCGACGCCGTGAAGGCCGCCACCGGCCGCAAGGGCAAGGCGCTCTTCATGCCGCTTCGCCTTGCGCTGACCGGCGAGGACCATGGCCCCGACCTCAAGACGCTCCTGCCCCTGATCGGGCGGGCGAGGGCCGTGGAGCGCCTGCGGGCCGATTTTCCGGCTTGAACACCGGCCATGTCGTGGCGCATAGGACAGACATGGTCACGGCTCCCTTCTGTCACATCGGCTGACGACCCGCGCGCGGCGCGGGGCTCGCGCCTGTTTTCTCTTCGCCGGATGGACCATCCCGAATGACTCAGCTTCGCTTCCACAACAGCCTGACGCGGCGCGAGGAAGAATTCCGCCCGCTCGATCCGGAGCATGTGAAGCTCTACGTCTGCGGCCCCACGGTCTATGACCTGGCGCATCTGGGCAACGCCCGCCCCGTCGTGGTCTTCGACGTGCTGGCGCGGCTGCTGCGGCGCGTCTATCCGCGCCTGACCTACGCCCGGAACATCACGGACGTGGACGACAAGATCAACGCGCGCGCCCGGGAATCCGGCGAGCCGATCTCGGCCATCACCTCGCGCACCACGGCGGATTTCCACGCCGATATGACGGCGCTGGGCAATCTCCCGCCCGACGTAGAGCCGACGGCCACCAGCCACATCGCCGAGATGATCGCGATGAACGAGAAGCTCATCGCCAAGGGCCATGCCTATGCGGCGGAGGGCCACGTGCTCTTCAGCGTCGGCAGCTTCCCGGATTACGGCAAGCTCTCCGGCCGCAACCAGGACGAGCTGCTGGCCGGCGCGCGCATCGACGTGGCGCCCTACAAGCGAGATCCCGGCGACTTCGTACTCTGGAAGCCGAGCCCCGAGGGCGTTCCGGGCTGGGACAGCCCCTGGGGCCGCGGCCGGCCGGGCTGGCACATCGAGTGCTCGGCCATGTCCTGGAAGCATCTGGGCGAGCAGTTCGACATCCATGGCGGCGGGGCGGACCTGCTCTTCCCGCACCACGAGAACGAGGTGGCGCAGTCGCGCTCGGCCTTCGGCACGCCCTTCATGGCTCATACCTGGCTGCACAACGGCATGCTGCTCGTGAACGGCGAGAAGATGTCGAAGAGCGTGGGCAATTTCTTCACGCTGCGCGACATCCTGGCCCAGGGCCCCTGGGTCGGCGAGGCCTTCCGCGTGCTGCTGCTGCGCACGCATTACCGCTCCGCGTTGGACTACAACCAGGCGGCGCTGGAGGAAGCCAAGCAGGAGCTGGACGACAGCTACGCCATGCTCGGGCGCGCGCCCGCCGTCTCGGAAGCGGCCATCATCGCGGAGATGGCGGCCTGGGCGCTGGAGCCGCTGCATGACGACCTCAACACGCCGCTGACGCTTTCCCGCCTGCGCGACCTGCGCACGCTGGAGAATGCCGCGACGGTGGGCGGCTCGGCCGCCGCCGTGCTGCACCGGATCGGCAAGTCCTGGTCGCTGGTGCCGGGCCAGGCGGCCGCGGCCTTCCGCGAGGCCGCCGCCGTGCTGGGCGTGGCCCAGGGCGAACCCCAGGCCTGGCTGCAGGGCGGCGTGGACCCGGCCGCCATCGAGGCCGCGATCGCCGCGCGCGCCGCCGCCCGCAAGGCGCGCGACTTCGCCGAGGCCGACCGGATCCGCGCGGCGCTGCTGGCGGACGGCATCGTAATCGAGGACAGCGCCGCCGGCACCGTCTGGAAGCGGGCCTGATCCCATGAGGGAAGAGGGCGCCGCGCCGCTCGTGGCGCCGGTGGGCGAGACGCCCATCGTGGTGCTTGTGCGGCCGCAGCTGGCGGAGAACATCGGCACCACCGCCCGCGCCATGGCCAATGGCGGGCTCTTTCATCTGAGGCTGGTTGCGCCGCGCGACGGCTGGCCGAAGGAACGCGCCTGGGCCGCGGCCTCTGGCGCGGACCGCATCCTGGACGCGGCGCAGCTCTTCGACACGGTGGACGCCGCCGTCGCCGATTGCCACCGCGTGATCGGGACCTGCCCGCGCCCGCGCCACGTCGTGGTGCCGGTCCTGACGGCCCGCGCGGCGGCGGCCGAGCTGCGCGCCATCAACGGCCGCGACGAGCGCGTCGCGATCCTCTTCGGGCCGGAGCGCGCGGGGCTGGAGGCCGAGGACCTAGCGCGGGCCGACACGCTGGTGCGCTATCCGCTCAACCCGGAATTCAGCTCGCTCAACCTCGCCCAGGCGGTGATGGTGATGGCCTATGAATGGTGGGTCGCCGCCGACGAGACGCCGCCGCGCCGCCTGCAGACCCACAAGACCGAGGTTGCCACCAAGGGCTCGCTCGACAATTTCATGGGGCATCTGGTCGACGAGCTCGACGCCTGCGGCTTCCTCCGCAACGCGCCCAAGCGGCCGGGCATGATCCGCAACCTGCGCCACTGGTTCCAGCGCGGCGAGGTGACCGAGCAGGAGCTGCGCACGCTGCACGGCGTGGTGGCCGAGCTCTCGCGCGGGCGGATGCGGCACGGCCGGCCGGAGAAGACGGCCGAGCCCGACGACCAGGACTGAGCCTGCGATCAGGATTGGGCCGGCCGCACCTGGTCGAGCAGCCAGCCGCGGAAGGCCTGGAAGGCCGGGTCGGCGGCGAGTGCGGGCCGATAGGTGAGGTGATAGCCGGCCTCCCGCCGCAGCACGGCCGGGACGGGCTCGAAAAGCGTGCCTGCCGCGAGGTCCCGCGCCAGGTGGCGGCGCTGGCCCAGGGCGATGCCATGCCCGGCCTCGGCCGCCTCATAGGCGACGCTCAGTTCTTCGAAGACGCTGCGCGGGCGGGGCGGCGCCCCCGCCAGGCCGGCGCTGGCCCACCATTCGGGCCAGTCGCGCGGGAACCAGCGCAGGGCGATCAACGGCAGGTCGCGCAGGATCTCGGCCGGGTAGGGGGCGCCCTTCGGATCGAGCAGCGCGGGCGAGCAGACGGGGCAGAGCTCGTCGCGGAACAGCAGGTCGGCGGCCTCGCCGCGCCAGGGCGCGCGACCGTAGCGGATCCGCGCGTCGAAATCGGCGGCGCCGGGGCCGGACCGGTCATGCGCCGAGGCAAGGCGGAGATCGACCTGCGGGTGCAGGGCGTGGAACGCCGGCAGGCGCGGCAGCAGCCAGCGCGAGGCGAAGCCGGAATAGGCCTGGAGCAGCAGGACGCGGCCGCCCGCGCGCTGCGCCGAAAGCGCGGCTGCCGCCTCGGACAGCCGGTCCAGCTGGGTGCCGACCTGCCGTGCGAAGGCGGCGGTGCCCTCGCAGGGGCGCAGGCCGCTGCCCGTCCGCTCGAAGAGCGGAAAGCCGAAATGGGCCTCCAGCGTCGCGACGGCGCGGCTGACCGCGCCCTGGGTCACGCCCAGCTCCTCGGCGGCGCGGGTGAAGCTGCGATGACGCGCCGCCGCCTCGAAGACCCGCAGCGGATTGAGCGGGGGAGGGCGGCGGAACGTATGAGTTTTCCTCATGATGGGCTGACTATTACTGGTTTGCAGCCGTCGGCAAGGGGTCTCAGAAACCTCTCGGCGACGCGGCCGCCGAACCGGGCGCGGGCCGCTGCCCGAGGAGGGAACGAGAATGAAACGGCGGACCATGATGGCGGCTGGCCTGGGGACGCTCGCCGCCCCTTCGCTCGCCGGGGCGCAATCCGCGCCGAGCCTGCGGCTGATCGTGCCCTATGCTGCCGGAGGGCCCACCGACATCCAGGCGCGCATCCTGGCGGAACAGATGGTGGCGCCGCTGGAGCAGCGCGTCGTGGTCGAGAACCGCACCGGCGCCGGTGTGATGGTCGGCACCGAGGCCGTGGCAAAGGCCGCGCCGGACGGCAGCACGGCGCTGCTGACCACGGTGGCGCATGCGGTGAACCCTTCGCTCTTCCCGAACCTGCCCTACGACACCGAGCGCGACTTCGCGCCGGTGGCGCTGATCGCGAAGGTTCCGCTGGTGGTGCTGGTCCGCAAGGACCTGCCGGTGGCCGACATGCGCGGCTTCCTCGACTGGCTGCGCGCGCGCAATGGCCAGGCGGTCTACGGCTCGGCGGGCGTCGGCAGCGCGCCGCATCTGGGCACCGCCCTGCTGCTGATGATGGCGGGGCTGCAGGCGGTCCATGTCCCCTATCGCGGCTCCGCGCCGGCCATGACCGACCTCGCGGCGGGGCGGATCGACTTCTACCTCGATGCGGCGGCGAGCGGCCTGGCCCAGGTGCGGGCCGGCAACGGCCGTGCCCTCGCCTGGTCGATGCGGACGCGCGGCGCGGTGGCGCCCGATCTGCCCACGGTCGCCGAGAGCGGCGTGCCCGGCTACGAGGCCTATACCTGGAGCGGCGTCTTCTTCCCGGCGGCGACGCCGCCGGCAGCGGTGCAGCGGCTCAACGCCGCTTGCCGGCAGGCCATGGGACATGCGGGGCTGCGCGCGCGCTTCGCGGAGCTCGGCGCCGAGCTGGCCGAGCCCGCCCCGCCCGAGGCGCTGGGCGAATTCCTCCGCGCCGAGATCGCCAAGTGGCGTGAAGTCGTCCGCCAGTCAGGTATGAGCACCCAATGAGCACCTCCGAGACCCCCTTCGATCCCCGCCAGCACCGCATGGTGGCCGAGCAACGCTGGTTCGAGGATTTCGTCCTGGGCGAGCGCTTCCCGCTGCCCAGCCGGACCATGACCAGCGCCATCTTCCTCGCGTTCCAGGCGGCGAGCGGCGACAACCACCCGATCCATTACGATCGCGAATTCTGCCGGGCCCATGGCCTGTCGGACATGCTGGCGCATGGCTACCAGATCGCGATCCAGACGGCAGCGGGGGCGGGGATCTTCCCGCATCTGGTGGAGGATTCGCTGAAGGCCTTCCTCGAGCAGTCGAGCCGCTTCCTGCACCCGGTGGTGCTGGGCGACACGCTCTACCCCTGCCTCGAGGTGGACGAGCTGACCAGCAACCGCACCACCGGCGTCGTCGGGCTTCGCAGCACCGTTCACAACCAGAATGGCGTGCAGGTGCTGGACGGCCGGCACCGCTATCTGCTGCGCCGCCGCGTGCCCCTGGCGCCGTGACCCGGGGGACGCGACCCGCGCTCAGCGGAGCGGGCGGCGGTCCTCGTTCTCCGGCTTCCTGGTCAGCTTGCGCGCCAGCAGATAGCCCAGGCCGCCGCTGACGGGCGCCGCGGGCAGGACCAGCAGCCAGCCCATGTGGATGCCTTCCGCCACGGCGATGAGACCGAGGCCGAGCATCAGGCCCCCCACCAGGCTGCCGACGATGCCGGCCGTCAGGCCGAGGATCAGGATTTCTTCGCGCGTGACCATGGGGCGGGAGTAGGGGGGCGGCCCCTGGTTTGACAAGCCCGCCTCCCCCCCCTATCACCCGGCCCATTCCTGGGAACGAGGACGCGCCTTCGGGGCGTGCGCCCGCTTTGCCCACCAGGGCACGGACTACCGGGACAACCCGCAGACCTGAGAACGGGTCGGCACCAAAGAAGGTCCCGCGCCGAAAGGCTGCCGGGAAAGCCGCGCATGACCAAGCGCCTCGCTTCCAAGTACAAGATCAATCGCCGCCTGGGTGAAAACCTCTGGGGCCGCGCGAAGAGCCCCGTCGCCAAGCCCCGCAAGGGCGAGCAGGGTGCCCGCACCTACGGCCCCGGCCAGCATGGCCAGCGCCGGAAGAACAAGCCGACCGACTTCGGCATCCAGCTCATGGCGAAGCAGAAGCTGAAGGGCTACTACGCCAACATCGGCGAGAAGCAGTTCCGCAAGTATTACGACGAGGCCGTGCGCCGTAAGGGCGACACCTCCGAGAACCTGATCGACCTGCTGGAGCGCCGGCTGGACACCATCATCTACCGCCTGAAGTTCGCCGTGACGCCCTTCGCCGCGCGTCAGTTCGTGAACCACGGCCATGTGCTGGTGAACGGCAAGCGCCTGAACATCGGTTCCTACTCGGTGAAGGACACCGACGTGATCGAGGTCAAGGAGAAGTCGAAGCAGCTGACGATGGTGCTCGACGCCGCGCAGGAAGCCGGCCGCGACGTGCCGGAGTACCTCGAGGTCGATCACCGCGCCATGAAGGGCCGGATCCTGCGCACGCCGAAGTTCTCCGACGTGCCGTACCCGGTCCAGATGGAACCGAACCTGGTCGTCGAGTTCTACTCGCGCTAATCCGGGTCATACCGAAGAAGCCTCCCTCGGGAGGATGGGCGGTGCGAGGGGAGACCTTCGCACCGCTTTTTCTTTATCCGCCGCGTCAGAAGGTCATGCGGAAGCGGCGCCCTTTGAGGGGCGGTGTGCGGCGATGAAAGCTTGTGGGGTGGAGAGGCCGGGTGCGGCAGCGCGAAGGCCCTCCAGGGGCCTGTCAGCGGCTTTTCAGGCGTCCCAGTGGCGGAACGCCCCCGGTCACGCGGCACCGCATGACCGGGTAAGGATGCGCGGGGAGCGAAAGCTCCCCGGCGAGGCTCAGGCCTCGGCCTTGGTGGCGATGCCCTTGTCCTGCAGCAGGGTCTGCAGCTCGCCCGACTGGAACATCTCCATCACGATGTCGCAGCCGCCGACGAACTCGCCGTCGACGTAGAGCTGCGGGATGGTCGGCCAGTTGGTGTAGGCCTTGATGCCCTCGCGGATCTCGGGATCCTCGAGGACGTTCACGCCCTTGAAGGGCACCCCCACATGGCTGAGGATCTGCACCACCCGGGCCGAGAAGCCGCACTGCGGGAAGACCGGCGTGCCCTTCATGTAGAGCACCACGGGGCTCGCCTTGATCTCGGACTCGATGCGCTCGGTAACGGTCGTCATCTGCTGCTTCCTTGTCGAATGATCTACTCGGGCGCGCTGGTCTGCAGCGCGAGGGCATGCAGCACCCCGCCCATGCGGCCCTGCAGGGCCGCGTAGACGAGCTGGTGCTGCTTCACGCGCGACAGGCCGCGGAAGGACTCGGAAATGACCGTGGCGGCGTAATGATCACCGTCGCCGGCCAGGTCCTCGATCGCCACCTGCGCGTCTGGCATGGCGGATTTGATCAGGGCCTCGATTTCGGCCGGCTGCATCGGCATAAGTTCACGTCCCTCGCATCAGTTCCGGCAACGTCGCTTCGTTCGCTGCCGTGAGTTCATCCACCGATATGGCATCGCCACCCGGAATCTCCAGAGTGTTCCCGCCCGAACGCCCGAGGGCAAGGGCCGGCACGCCAGCCGACTTCGCAGCTGCGAGAAGCGCCGCGCCGTCCGTCACCGCCAGCACGTAGCGGGACTGGTCCTCGCCGAACCAGAAGCCGTGGTCGCCGGTGGGCGTCAGCCTGGCGCCGACGCCCGAGGCCATGCACATCTCGGCCACCGTCACCAGCAGGCCGCCATCGGCGCAGTCGTGGCAGGCGCCGACGCGCCCGGCCAGGATCTCGGTGCGCACGAAGTCGCCGTTGCGGCGCTCGGCAGCGAGGTCCACCGGCGGGGGCGCGCCCTCCTCGCGGCCGGCGATCTCGCGCAGCCAGAGGGACTGGCCGAGCCAGCCGGCCGTCTCGCCGATCAGCACCAGATCGGCGCCCTGCGGCATCGCGAGGCCCACGGCCTGCGCCACATCCTCCAGGACGCCCACGCCGCCGATCGCCGGGGTGGGCAGAATCGCCTTGCCCTCGGTCTCGTTATAGAGCGAGACGTTGCCGCTGATCACCGGGAAGTCGAGCGCGGTGCAGGCCGCCGCCATGCCGCGCACGGCCGAGGCGAACTGGCCCATGATCTCGGGCTTCTCCGGATTGCCGAAGTTCATGTTGTCGGTGATGGCGCGGGGCAGGGCGCCCACGGCCGTCAGGTTGCGCCAGGCTTCGGCCACGGCCTGCTTGCCGCCCGCCTCGGGATCGGCCTGGCAGTAGCGCGGCGTGCAATCCGTGGTCATGGCCAGCGCGCGGACATGGTCCTCGATGCGGACCACGGCGGCATCGGCCTGGCCGGGGCGCTTGGCCGTCTGGCCGCCCACCTGGGCGTCGTACTGGTCCCAGATCCAGCGCCGCGAGCAGAGGTCGGGGCTCGCCACCAGCGTCTTCAGCGCGGCGGCCAGGCCCACGGGGTCCGCCACGTCCTTGGTCACGATCACGGGCAGCTTCGGCGTCTCGGCGGTCGGGCGGCGATAGAGCGGCGCCTCGGATTCCAGCGGGGCCAGCGGGATGTCGGCCTCGACCAGCCCCTTGTGCTTGATGACGATGCGGCCCGTATCGGTCAGCCGGCCGATGACGGCGAAGTCCAGCTCCCACTTGCGGAAGATGGATTCGGCCAGCGCCTCGCGGCCCGGCTTGAGCACCATGAGCATGCGCTCCTGGCTCTCGGACAGCATCATCTCGTAGGCGGACATGCCCTCCTCGCGCTGGGGGACGTGGTCCATGTCGAGCTCGACGCCCATGCCGCCCTTGCCGGCCATCTCGACGCCGGAGGAGGTGAGGCCGGCCGCGCCCATGTCCTGGATGGCGACGATGGCGTCGGTGGCCATCAGCTCCAGGCAGGCCTCGATGAGCAGCTTCTCGGCGAAGGGGTCGCCGATCTGGACGGTGGGGCGCTTCTCCTCGCTGTCCTCGGAGAACTCCGCGGAGGACATGGTGGCGCCGTGGATGCCGTCGCGCCCCGTCTTGGAGCCGACATAGACCACGGCATTGCCGAGGCCCGTGGCGGCGGCGGTGAAGATGCGGTCGGCCTTCAGGATGCCTACGGTCATCGCATTGACCAGCGGGTTGCCGTTATAGGCCGGGTGGAAGTTGACCTCGCCGCCCACGGTGGGGACGCCCACGCAATTGCCGTAGCCGCCGATGCCGCGCACGACGCCATCCATCACCTGCCGCGTCTTGGGCAGCTTGGGGTCGCCGAAGCGCAGCGCGTTGAGGTTGGCGATGGGGCGCGCGCCCATGGTGAAGACGTCGCGCAGGATGCCGCCCACGCCCGTCGCCGCGCCGTTATAGGGCTCGATGAAGCTCGGGTGGTTGTGGGATTCCATCTTGAAGACGGCGGCCAGGCCCTCGCCGATCTCGATGACGCCGGCATTCTCGCCGGGGCCGACGAGAACCCAGGGCGCCTTGGTCGGCAGCTCCTTCAGCCAGACGCGGCTGGACTTGTAGGAGCAGTGCTCGCTCCACATGACGGAGAAGATGCCGAGCTCGGCCAGGGTCGGGTCGCGGCCGAGGATGCCGAGAGCGCGGGCGTACTCGTCGGGCTTCAGGCCGAACTCGGCGGCGAGCTGGCGGGCGCGTTCGGGGGCGAGGGGAGGGACGGAGGCCATGGGGCGGTTTTCGGGTCCGGTGAGGGGCTTGTCCAGCGAGGTTCCGGTCATATCCAGCACGCTTTCACTGCACGTGGGATGGAGCGTCTGCCGGCTATCTGTCGGCGCCGCTCGATCCCGGCGACTGAGGAGAAGGTCCGGGGAAACGGGTTCCCCGGCAGAGGGTGCGGGAGGCGTCGCCTCCCACGGGTCAGGCCGCGGCGAAGCTTTCCGCGAGGCTGGTGAACATGGGCAGCCCGTCGGTCCCGCCCACCAGCGGGTCCACGCAGTTCTCGGGGTGCGGCATCAGCCCGAGCACGCGCAGGTTCGGCGAGAGGATGCCGGCGATGGCGTTGAGGCTGCCATTCGGGTTCTCGCCCTCGTAGCGCAGGGCCACGAGGTTCTCGCCCTCCAGGCGCTTCAGCGTCTCGGCGTCGCAGAAGTAATTGCCGTCGCCATGCGCCATGGTGGCCTGGAAAGTCTGGCCGCGCTGGAAGTGATGGGTGAAGGCGGTGTCCGCCCGCTCGACGCGCATGGTGCAGTTCATCGCCAGGAAGCGCAGCGAGGCGTTCTGCAGCAGGGCGCCCGGCAGCAGGCCGGCCTCGGTCAGCATCTGGAAGCCGTTGCAGACGCCGAGGACGAGGCCGCCGCGCTCCGCATGGGCGCGCACCGCCGCCATGATGGGCGACTGCGCGGCCATGGCGCCGCAGCGTAGGTAGTCGCCGTAGGAGAAGCCGCCGGGCAGCACGACAAGGTCGGTGCCGGCCGGCAGCTCGGCGTCGCGGTGCCAGAGCATGGTCGGCTTGCGGCCGGTCGTGCGCTCCAGGGCGATCGCCATGTCGCGCTCGCGGTTGGTGCCGGGGAAGACGACGATGGAGGCCTTCATGGGGTCAAGTCCTCAAGGCTGCGGGAGCGGAGGGGAAGGGCGGGCGGCATGTCAGCCTCGCCAGACGCGGAGCCAGTGCAGCCCGCCGAGCAGCACGGTGGTTCCGATGGCGGCGATGGCCGCCGAGGTGATCCAGCGGTCCGCCTGGGCGCGCTGCCGGGCGAACCAGCCGAGGCGCGAGGCGGGCTTGGCGATGCTCAACCGCTGGTCGCGCCAGCGCAGGCCCATGAAGACCAGGACCGTCAAGGCGGCCATGAGCAGCACCGAAGCCTTCACCATGGCGGGCAGAGCCAGGAGAGCGGGCTTTGCAGCGCCTCGATGAAGAAGCTGATCGGCCAGAACAGCCCGCCCAGGACGGCCTTGGACAGGTAGTAGGCGATCTGCGTGAGCCTGTGGGGCGGCTCCAGCCCGGGACCGAAGAGGAGCCAGGCGATCGTCGTCATCAGCCGCCAGGCCGTGAAGGCCAGCGAGATGATGACGAAGTAGCGGAGCGATGTTTCGCGCCTGGTCACAGGATCTCCACGGTGAAGCTCTCGATGACGGTGTTGGCGAGCAGCTTGCGCGCCATCTCCTCGCCCTGGGCCTTGGCCCGGGCGGCGTCGGTCTCCGCGACCTCCACGATCATCACCTTGCCGGTGCGGACCTCGCCGACGCCGGCGAAGCCGAGGCCGCCGAGCGCGCGCTCGATGGCCTTGCCCTGGGGGTCGAGAACGCCGGCCTTGGGGAAGACAGTCACACGGAGTTTCATGTCGGAACGCTCGCCTTGCTCAAAGGATCCGGCCGCATGACGGCCGGCGTCGCCAAACCGCCCTCGATGCCCAGGCCGCGGAAGCGGCCGCCCGGCGTCCGAGGGCCGGAAATCATTGCATCTGTTCCGGGCCCTTGACGTCCCGGATGCCGGCCTCGGGCAGGATGCCGAGGCGGCGCGCCACTTCCTGATAGCCTTCCTCGACCTTGCCGAGGTCGCGGCGGAAGCGATCCTTGTCCATCTTCTCGCCGGTGCGGCTGTCCCAGAGGCGGCAATTGTCGGGGCTGATCTCGTCGGCGAGCACGATGCGCATCTCGTCGTTCTCGTAGAGCCGGCCGAATTCCAGCTTGAAGTCCACCAGCGCGATGCCGACGCCGAGCATCAGCCCGGTCAGGAAGTCGTTCACGCGCAGCGCCAGCTGCACCATGTCGTCCAGGTCGTGCGTCGCGGCCCAGCCGAAGGCGGTGATGTGCTCCTCGCTCACCAGCGGGTCCTGCAGCGCGTCGTTCTTGTAGTAGTATTCGATGATGGAGCGGGGCAGGCGCGTGCCCTCCGCGATGCCGAGGCGCGTCGCCAGCGAGCCCGCCGCCACGTTGCGCACCACGACCTCGAGCGGAATGATCTCCACCTCGCGCACGAGCTGCTCGCGCATGTTGAGGCGGCGGATGAAATGCGTGGGGATGCCGATCTCGCCCAACCGCGTCATCAGGTATTCGCTGATGCGGTTGTTGAGCACGCCCTTGCCCGTGATGATGCCCTTCTTCTGGGCATTGAAGGCGGTCGCGTCATCCTTGAAGTACTGGACGATGGTGCCCGGCTCGGGGCCTTCGAACAGAATCTTGGCCTTGCCCTCGTAGATCTGGCGGCGGCGAGCCATGGTGGTGGTCCTTCAGGTCGTGACTTGGGCATATAGCAGGCTTGCCCATGCGTGCCACGCACATCAGGGCAGCGTCGCCCTGCGTGCGGGAATGCCCGCCCCGCTTCAGGGCAGGGGGAGGGAGGCGAAGGGCGTCCGGTCGGGCGGGCCGGGGGCGAAGCGCCACTCCCTCCGCCCCGCCGGCCCGAGGGCGAGCAGCGAGGCGCAGACCGTCCCGAAGCCGCCGAGGGGCGGGACGTTCAGGGCCTCGGCCGCCCCGCCCGCCGAATCGGCGAGGAGCGCCGGCCATTCGCCCCAATCCGGCGGTGCCGGCTCCGATGCGGCCCGGAACCGCGGGAGGTGGCGCGCCGTGCGGGGGCTCGTGAGGTCATTGGGCGGATGGGCGGTGACCATGGTGATGCCCTCCGGCAGCGCCGCGACCTCGGGCACACCGGAGCCGAGCCCCGCGACGAACCAAGCCGTCTCGGCATCGGCGATGACGAGGTTGAAGGTCCGATAGAGCCCGGCATCAAGCCGCCCGATCGCCTGCGCGGCTTCGGCGGCGGAGCCAGCTTCGAGGGCCAGGAGAGGAAGCTCGCCGCGGGAGCGCTTGTCGGGCGCCGGGCCCAGGCTGCCGGGGCGGTTCAGCACCGCGGCCATGACGCCGGCCCGGTTGAGGGCCATCCAGGTCCCGCCCGCCGTCGCGTCGCGGCCGCCGAGGATGCCGGGCCAGTACTCGGCCGGCGGGTCCCAGCGGCGATCGAGCCGCTCGTCGCGATTGGCGGCCAGGAGCAAAGGCCAGGCGGCACCGGGACGGCGCAGCAGGATCACGGTGCACATGCACGAGCCATAGGACAGAAAGCGCCGGCGCGGTATCGGGGCAGCGGCGCGGGGCGCGTGCTACCAGCGGCGATAGTGCGGCCGGTAGTAGGGGCGATAGCCGTAGTAAGGCCGCGGCCCGTAATAGGCTGGCGGGCCGTAATAGCGGGGCGGCGCCACCACGACCGGCGGCACATAGACCGGCGGCGGCACGTAGACAGGCACCGGCGGCGCGTAATAGCGCGGAGCCGGCACATAGACCGGTGGCGGCTTCTCCATCCACTGGGCCTGCGCCGAGCCCATGCCAGCGCCGAGCGCCGCAAAGCCCGCGATCATCACAGTCCGGAAAATCCGCATGGGACTGCCCTCCTTCATGCCGCCGAATGTAGCGCAGGATTGGTGGCGGAAGCGTGGCAAATTGTCACGTCAGTGACGGCCGTGCCGGCCACCACCGCCGCCGCCCCGCTGGCCGCCGCCGGACTGGCCGCCATACTGGCGCTGGATGTTGGTGAAGATGTCTCCGCCGCCACCCCCGCGTCCGCCGCCGCCACCCCCGCCACTCCAGTTCCCGCCGCGACCGCCACCGCCACCGCCACCGCCTCCGCCGCCGCTCCATCCACCGGACCGGCCGCCGCCCCAGCCATAGGCGCGCGGGGGCGGGGCGTAGCGGGCAGGGGGCGCGTAGTAGCGCGGGGCGGCATAGCCGCGGCCGTAATAGCCCCCGGCATAGGCCGGCCGGCCATAATAGCCGCCACCGCCGACATAGGCGGGGCCGCCGTAGTAGCCGCCGCCGCCATAGACCGGGGTCGAATAATATCCGGGCGTGCAACCGGCGAGCAGGGCCACGAGGCCCACGGCCGTGAGTGCGCGAAACATTCGCATGGCAGCTTCCCTCCGGTTTGCGGTGCCTGCCGATCGGCCCGGGGCGGGCTGGCGGCAGGCCATCACATCATGAACGTTTGGAAACCCTGCCGGTGTCACGTCTTCGGTGAGGATCTCCTGAGCGTCCAGAAAACCCCGGCCGCGTGGCGGAACCGCGCCAGGATTGCGCCCGAAAAATGATTTCGTCAGAAGCCGCCGGGGGGGATGCGCATTCGCGGCGCCGGACCCCGCTGCGCGGCGAGCAGCAAGGTGTCGAGCGTGGAGAGGAAGCGCGAGCGGTCGGCCTGGGTCATCGCCGCGGGGCCGCCGGTGGTCTGCCCCGTGGAGCGCAGATGCTCGGCCACGGCCCGCCCGGCCAGGGCGCCCCCGATATTGTCGTGGGTCCAGGGGCGGCCCTTGGAGTTCAGGGCGGCGGCCCCCTTTTCCAGGCAGCGCGCCGCGAGCGGGATGTCCTGCGTGATGCAGACGTCGCGGGCGGTGATGCGATCGGCGATCCAGTCGTCGGCCACATCGGCGCCCTCGGTCACGATCACCTGGTGCAGGAGCGGATGCTCAGGCACCCGCAGGCCCCGTGCGCCATTGGACACGATATGGACATGGACGCCGATCCGCAGCGCGACCTTATAGGCCTCGTCGCGGACCGGGCAGGCGTCGGCATCGATATAGAGCTCGGTCACGCGGGCGGGGCCGCGTGACCATGGCCCGGACGGGCGGGGAGCGGGCTCAGCCGAAGACCCGCGCGAAAATGGTCTCCACGTGGCGGAAGTCCCGCTGCGGATCCATCGCGGCGTCGAGCTCGGCGCCGCTCATCACGGCCGAGACCTCGGGCTGCACCAGCAGGTTCTCGCGGAAGCGCTGGGCGTCCGGCTTGCCGAGCTTCAGCCAGGTGGCCATCGCCGCCTGCTGGACCGCCGAATAGGCGCCCTCGCGCGACATGCCCGCCTGCGTCAGCGCCAGCAGCACCTTCTGGCTGTGCACGACGCCGCCGAGGCCCTCCAGGTTCTCGTCCATCCGCTCCGGATAGACGGTCAGCTTCTCCATCATGCCGGCCAGGCGCATGAGCGCGAAGTCGAGCGCGATGGTGGCGTCCGGGCCGATGACCCGCTCCACGCTGGAATGGCTGATGTCGCGCTCGTGCCAGAGGGTGATGTTCTCCAGCGCCGGCATGGCATAGCCGCGCACCAGGCGGGCGAGGCCGGTCAGGTTCTCGGAGAGCACCGGATTCCGCTTGTGCGGCATCGCGGAGCTGCCCTTCTGGCCCTTGTGGAAGAACTCCTCCGCCTCGCGCACCTCGCTGCGCTGCAGGTGGCGGACCTCGGTGGACAGCCGCTCCACCGCGCCGGCGACCACGGCCAGGGTGGCGAAAAAGGCGGCGTGGCGGTCGCGCGGGATGACCTGCGTGGAGACCGGCTCCACCGCGAGGCCGAGCTTGGCCGCGACATGCTCCTCCACCCGCGGATCGACCGAGGCGAAGGTGCCGATGGGGCCCGAAAGGGCGCAGGTGGCGACTTCGGCCCGGGCCGCGATCAAACGCTGCCTGTTGCGGGAAAACTCGGCATAGTGGTTGGCGAGCTTGAGGCCGAAGGTGGTGGGTTCCGCATGAATCCCGTGGCTGCGACCGATCGTGGGCGTGAACTTGTGCTCAAGAGCACGCGTTTTCAACGCGCTCATGACGGATTCGACATCCGCGATCAGCAAATCCGCCGCCCGTGTCATCTGGACGGCGAGGCAGGTGTCCAAAACGTCACTGCTCGTCAATCCTTGGTGCATGTAGCGGGCGTCTTCGCCGATGCCCTCGCCGAGCCAGGTGAGGAAGGCGATGACGTCATGCCGCGTCACGCTCTCGATCTCGTCGATCCGGGCGACGTCGGCGGCGCCCATGGCGGCGACCTTGGGGCCGCCTCCGGCACGGATCGCGGCGGCGGCGCCGGCCGGGATTGTGCCGAGTTCCGCCATTTTCTCGGCGGCGAGGGCCTCGATCTCAAACCAGATGCGGTAGCGCGCCTCGGGCGACCAGATCTCGGCCATGGCGGGGCGGGTGTAGCGGGGGACCATCGCAGCCTCTCTAGGAACTTGGGGCGTCATGTCGCGCGTCATGACAGCCGCTGCAAGCGGGCTTGGCGCGGCACCCCGTTTCTGTCAAACGTGCAATGATTGGGGGTAGAAGCCCCCTCCAAAACGACTTCAACGCGAAGGAAACCGCTGATGCCGGAATGGGTAGTTCCACTCCTACAGGTACTGATGATCGACATCGTCCTGGCGGGCGACAATGCGATCGTCGTCGGCATGGCGGCAGCGGGTCTACCCGCGGAACAGCGACGCAAGGCCATCTTCTGGGGCATCGTCGCCGCGACCATTATGCGCATCGGCTTCGCCAGCATCACGGTCCAGCTGCTCTCGATCGTGGGCATCACCCTGGCCGGCGGCGTGCTGCTGCTCTGGGTCTGCTGGAAGATGTACCGGGAGCTGCGTGACGGCGGCCAGCACGATCACGGGAACGAGGAAGAGGGGAGCCTGAACGCCGATGGAACCCCGCGCAAGACGATGCGCCAGGCCATCACGCAGATCCTCGTGGCCGACATCTCGATGAGCCTGGACAACGTTCTCGCCGTCGCGGGCGCCGCCAAGGACCATCCCTATGTGCTCATCGTCGGCCTGGCCATCTCGGTCGTGCTGATGGGCGTGGCGGCGACGCTGATCGCCAACCTGCTGAACAAGCACCGTTGGATCGCCTGGGTCGGCCTGCTCATCATCCTCTACGTCGCCGGCGACATGATCTGGTCCGGTACGCATGAGGTCGCCGAGCGCGTGCCCGGCTCCTATGCCTTCCTGCTGCTGCCGCTGGGCTACCTGGCGATGCCGGGCGTCTTCCCGGCCTGGCTCTGGGCGGGGGCGACGATGCTGCAGGTCGCGGTCCTGGCCATCGTGGTAACGCTGGTGGCGGATGCGGTCCTCAGGGCCGTCCGCCGCACTGCTCCTCCGCCGGCCGTGGCCGTGGTGCCGGTAGCTGCACCGCAGGAACCGGGCCATTAGGTGTCCGAAACATTACTGAGGTGAAAAGACAGGGCGGGCCGGGACGACTAGCGTCCCGGCTCCACCCCTGGAGACCACCTAGTCATGGACCTCGCCTCTTTCACTGCGAGTTGGAACTGGTTGACGCTGTCGGAAATTCTCGGCGTCAACCTCATCCTTTCGGGCGACAACGCCGTTCTGATCGCCCTTGCGGCGGCCGGGCTTCCTGCCGCGCAGCGCGGCAAGGCCATCCTCTTCGGCATGGTTCTCGCCGTCTTCCTCCGCATCATCCTCAGCCTCGGCGCGGTCTACCTGCTGGCCATTCCCGGCATCATGCTGGCCGGCGGCCTCGTGCTGCTCTGGATCGCCTACACCTTCTTCAAGGAGCTCCGCGCCAAGGATAAGGACGCGGAAGACGGCCATGTCGACAATGCGCCGAAGACCATGGCGGTCGCCCTGCGGCAGATCGTGATCGCCGACGTGTCCATGAGCCTGGACAACGTGCTGGCCGTCGCCGGCGCGGCGAAGGGCAACATGGAGATGCTGATCATCGGCCTCGCCATCTCGATCCTGCTGATGGGCGTCGCGGCCACGCTGATCGCCAAGCTGCTCGAGAAGTTTCCGGTCATCGCCTATATCGGCGTGGCGCTCATCGTCTATATTGGCGTGGAGATGATTTACCACGACATTCAGCACTTCACCGCCCACGCCGCCGAGGCGCCGATCGGCCTGATGGCCCCCGTCGCTTCCCCGGTGCCCCTCACCTGATGCGGGGGCTCGCGCTGCTCGCAGCCCTCGGTCTCGGGGCCTGCGCGATGGATGGAGCGACCCCGGAAGGGGGCGCCTCCGCCCCCGCGCCGGTCCCCGTCGTTTCCGCGCCCGAGGCGCTGGCTCAGCGCTTGCCCTCCCAGGCGGCTGGCTTCCAGAGGGGGGCCACCGTGCCGACCTCCCAGCCTCTGCCAGGTGTGGAGGTGGCCTATGCGACGCCGAGCCGCACCGCGGCCGGCTTCGTGCAGGTTCTTCGCGCACCTTCCCAGGTGACGGACGGAATCGGCTCTCCCGCCGTGGAGGCCGAGTACCAGCGTTCCATCGCCGATGCCGCGCGGGGCGCGGGGCCGCACCGGCGGCTCCAGGTCGTCCGCGAGGCCAACCGGCCGGAGGGCGGCGCGCTCTTCCGCTGCGCGGACCTCGAGGGCACCTATGGCCGCCAGCCGGTCCAGAGCACGATCTGCGTGGGCGCGGCGGGCGGGCAGCTTCTGCGCCTGCGCGTCTCCATGCCGCGCCGCGACCCGGCGCCCGCCGATGCCCGCGGCTTCCTGAACGAGATCGTGGCGGCGCTCAGGACCGCCCCCTGATCCTCTCGTAGATCGGCTTCAGCAGGAACGGGCTGAGGAAGAGCGGGAACTGGAACAGCACGAAGGTCAGGATGATGTGCGGGTCCGCCGTGGCGGGGATCACCGCCAGGTAGAGCGCCATGTTGCGGTTGCCCGCCATCAGCCCGGCCGAGAGCGTCACCCGGCGGCCGAAGCCCGCGAAGGCGGCCGCCGTCATGGCATTCATCGCGAGTGAGCCGGCGAAGGCCGTGAGGATGCCGCCCAGCACCAGCGCCGGCCGGGCGAGGAGCTGGCCCAGCACCCCGTCCATCACCCCGAAGCCGTAGAGCACCACCAGCAGCACCACCGCGCCGTCCACCGCGCGGCCCCAGCGCTCGAGAACCGCGGGGCCCATCAGCCGGCGCAGGCCGATCGAGATGATCAGCGGCAGGCCGACCAGCAGCGCCAGACGCAGCATCAGCCCCGGGATGGAGATGGCGAGGTCGATGCCCAGCAGCCCCAGCGCCAGCGGCGGCGCGGTGAAGGGCAGGATCAGCGTGGAGAGGATGGCGACCACGAAGGCGATCTCGCCGTCCAGCCCGACCAGCCGGGCGAAAGCCGGCGAGGAGGTGGCCGCGCAGCCGGTCGCCACGATCACCAGCCCGGCCGCGAAGGGATGCGTGATGCCGAGCGACCAGAGCACGGCCCAGATGATCAGCGGGCTCACGATCAGCAGCCAGGCGAGCAGCGCCGTCACCAGCGCCGGCCGGCGCAGATAGGCGATCACCTGCCCGAGATCGACCCGCAGCAGCACCAGCACCATCAGCAGGAAGACGATCGGGGTGATGATGTCGCGCGCGGCGGCGGCCAGGGGCGGGACGAAGAGCCCCGCGAAGATGCCCCCGGCAAGGAGCGCGGCGCCGCGCAGGGCCGACCATTCGAGAAAACGACGAATCCGGTCCAAGGGCCGCGTACCCATCCCCATTCATCGCGCGAGGCCTGCGGAGCCCGCGGTTGGTTGGCCTGAGGTGATGTTCTATAGGCTGATGGGTGTCCGTACCATCAGCACCTCCCCCGCCCGGCGACTATCTCGCGCGGCTGAATCCTGAGCAACGTGCCGCCGTCGAAACGCTGGACGGGCCGCTGCTCGTGCTCGCCGGCGCCGGCACGGGCAAGACCCGGGTGCTGACGACGCGCTTCGCCCATCTGCTCGTCACCGGCCGGGCGGCGCCGCATCAGGTCCTCTCCGTCACCTTCACCAACAAGGCCGCGCGCGAGATGCGCGAGCGGGTGGGCGCCATCCTGAACCGCCCCGCTGAGGGGCTGTGGCTCGGCACCTTCCACGCGCTGGCGGCCCGCATGCTGCGCCGGCACGCCGAGCTGGTGGGGCTGACCTCCTCCTTCACCATCCTGGACACGGATGACCAGACGCGGCTGCTGAAGCAGGTGATGGAGGCCGAGGGCATCGACCTCAAGCGCTGGCCGCCCAATGGGATGATGGCCATCATCCAGCGCTGGAAGGATCGCGGCCTGACGCCGGACCGCATCCCCGTCGCGGAAACCACGGACTACGCCAACAACAAGGGCGAGAAGCTCTACGCCGCCTACCAGGCCCGGCTGGTCGCGCTCAACGCCTGCGACTTCGGCGACCTGCTGCTGCATGTGACCGAGATCCTGCGCACCAATGCCGAGGTGCTGGAGCGCTACCACAACCTCTTCCGCTACATCCTGGTGGACGAGTACCAGGACACCAACCTGGTGCAGTACCTCTGGCTGCGGCTGCTGGCGCAGGGGCACAAGAACATCTGCTGCGTCGGCGACGACGACCAGTCGATCTATTCCTGGCGCGGCGCCGAGATCGAGAACATCCTCCGCTTCGAGCGCGACTTTCCCGGGGCGGCCATCGTCCGCCTGGAGAGCAACTACCGCTCCACCCAGCCCATCCTCAACGCGGCCTCCGGCCTCATCGCCCGCAACGAGGGCCGGCTCGGCAAGACCCTGCGCTCCGGCCGCCAGGATGCCTCGGGCGAGCGCGTGCGCGTCGTCTCCCTCTGGGACAGCGAGGAGGAGGCCCGCATGGTCGGCTCCCGCATCGAGGAGGCGCGGCGCGGCGGCCAGAACCTCGGCGAGGTCGCCATCCTGGTCCGCGCCGGCTTCCAGACCCGCGCCTTCGAGGAGCGGCTGATCACGCTCGCCATCCCCTATCGCGTCTATGGCGGCGCCAAGTTCTACGAACGGCTCGAGATCCGCGACGCCATCGCCTATTTCCGCGCCCTCTCGCAGCCCAATGACGACCTGGCCTTCGAGCGCATCGTGAACACGCCCAAGCGCGGCCTGGGCGATACCGCGATGGCCGCGCTGCACCGCCTGGCGCGCGAGGAGCAGCTGCCGCTGCGCTTCGCCGCCGCCCGGCTGATCGAGACCGACGCCATCCGCCCCCGCCCGCGCGCCGCCCTGCGCGAGCTGCTGGAGGGCCTGGCCCGCTGGAGCGCCGGCCTCGAGAAGGAAGGCCATGTCGTCACCGCCGCCCAGGTGCTGGAGGAGAGCGGCTATATCGACATGTGGAAGGCCGACCGCAGCCTGGAGGCCCCCGGCCGGCTCGACAACCTGAAGGAGCTGCTCCGCGCCATGGCGGAGTTCCCCACGCTCGGCGCCTTCCTGGAGCACATCGCCCTCGTCATGGACACCGACGACGCGGCGGAGGGCGAGAAGGTCAGCCTCATGACGCTGCACGCGGCCAAGGGGCTGGAATTCGACATGGTCTTCCTCCCCGGCTGGGAGGAGGGGCTGTTCCCCAGCCAGCGCAGCCTCGACGAGGGCGGGGCAAAAAGCCTCGAGGAGGAGCGCCGCCTCGCCTATGTCGGCATCACGCGCGCCAAGCGGCTCTGCACCATCAGCCATGCCGCCAACCGGCGCATCTACGGCAACTGGACCAGCAGCATCCCCTCGCGCTTCCTGGACGAGCTGCCGGAATCCGAGATCCTGCGCGAGGGCGGGGTGCAGCAGGCGCCGCGCATTCCCTCCTCGGTCTTCGGGGCGGGCGCGCTCACCAGCACGCGGCGCCCGCGGGTGATCGAGGCCGGCGCCTGGGAGGTGGACCAGCGCCCCGAGCACGAGAAGGGATTCTCGCGCGGCATGCGCGTCTTCCACCAGAAATTCGGCTATGGCCGCATCACCGGCGTCGACGACGACAAGCTGGACATCGAATTTGAAAAGGCCGGGGCAAAGCGCCTCTTCGCCCGCTTTGTGGAGCCCGCATGAAGAAGCAGCCCGCCCAGCTCGAGACCCTGGTGCTCGATCAGCTGCCGGAGGAGGCCGTGCCCTCCTACGAATCCGCCCTGCTGGCGGTCAGCGCCACCGTGGCCCTGTTCCGCGACGAGGCGACGGACACCTGGCGCATCGAGGCCGTGCGCGAGGCGCTGGCCGACCAGGACGCGCTGACCACGGCCCTGGCGCTCGCCGCCGGCCTCTCCGGCTACGAGGCGGTGCTGGAGCGCGCGCCGGTGGAGGCGGAGGGCTGGCTGGCCCGCACCGTGGAGGCCTTTCCGGAGCAGGAGATCGGCCGGCGCTTCCTCATCCGGCCGACGCATGTGGAGCCGCGCCTGACCTATGGGCGCATCCCGCTGACCCTGGATGCGGGCCTGGCCTTCGGCTCGGGCGAGCATTCCTCGACCCAGGGGTGCCTGATGGCGCTGGAGGGGCTGCACCGCCGGCCGCGCTACGTGCTGGACGTGGGCTCGGGCAGCGGCATCCTGGCCATGGGCGCGGCCAAGATGTTTCGGGGCGCCCGTGCGCTCGCGACGGATATCGAGCCCTGGTCGGTGCGCGTGGCGGAAGAGAACGTCACGATGAACGGGCTGAAGCGGCGGATGCGGGTGATCCTGGCGGATGGGTACCGGCATGCGGCGATCCGCACGGGCCAGCCCTTCGACCTGATCTTCGCGAATATTCTGGCAAGGCCGCTCTGCGCGATGGCGGCGGATCTGGGCGCGCATCTGGCGCCGGGGGGGCGGGCGATTCTGGCGGGGCTGCTGGGGACGCAGGCGCGGATGGTGCTGATCGCGCATCGGCGCGCGGGCCTGGTGCTGGAGAGGCGGATCGATCTGGCGCCGTGGTGCACGCTGGTGTTGAGGAAGGATTCCTGATCGGAATTCGTTTCTTCGATTGGTTCGTTGCTAAAAATAAAGCCGTAAAGTCAAGTTGATCAAATATCGCAACCTCTTCTGCTGAGTATTTTGATGGCATCGGCAATGCAACGCGCCCGCACCCTCCACATCGCCCCCGGCATCCTCCCACCCGGCCCGCTCAACGCCATCACCGACGTCGCCGGCGTCACGGTCGGCCATGTCACGCTCATCGAGGGTGACGCCGTCCGCACCGGCGTCACCGCCATCCGCCCGCACCCCGGAAACACTTTCCAGGACAAGACCCCGGCCGGCTTCGTCTCCGGCAACGGCTACGGAAAATTCGCCGGCTCCACTCAGCTGCTCGAGCTCGGCGAGATCGAGACGCCCGTGATCCTGACCAACACCCTCTCCGTCGCTGAGGGCATGGCGGGCCTTGTGGAATGGACCCTGGCCCAGCCGGGCAACGAGCGCGTCCTCTCCGTCAACGCCGTGGTGGGCGAGACCAATGACGGCGTCCTCAACGACATCCGCGGCCGCCACGTCACGAAGCAGCATGTGCTCGACGCGCTGGCCGCCTGCGCCCCCGGCCGCGTCGCCGAGGGCTGCGTCGGCGCCGGCACGGGCACCCAGGCCTTCGGCTGGAAGGGCGGCATCGGCACCAGCTCGCGCGTACTGCCGCGCGGCCTCGGCGGCTACACGCTCGGCGTGCTGGTGCAGACCAATTACGGCGGCGTGCTGACCGTGAACGGCGCGCCGGTCGGCCAGGCGCTCGGGCAGTACTACCTGAAGGACCGCCTGGACGACCGCGGCGGCGACGGCTCGATGATGATCGTGCTGGCGACCGACGCGCCCCTGTCGGACCGCAACCTCACCCGCCTGGCGCGCCGCACCTTCCTCGGCATCGGGCGCACCGGCTCCTCGATGTCGAACGGCTCGGGCGACTATGCCGTGGCCTTCTCGACGGCCGAGGCGGTGCGCCGCACGCCGGCCCAGCGCCGGGGCGTGGCAGCGGTGCTGGACCTGCCGAACGAGCAGATGTCGCCGCTGTTCCAGGCGGCGTCCGAGGCGACGGAGGAGGCGGTGTACAACGCCATGCTCCAGGCCGTGACCATGACCGGCCATGGCGGCCGCAGGCTGGAGGCGATCCCGGCCGAGGAGGTGGCGCGGCTGATCCGCCACCACCGGCTCGAAGCGCCGCGCTGAGGCGGGTGCGCCCGGCGCCGTGGGGCGCCGGGGCGGCAGGCGTCAGTAGGGCAGCTTGCCGCTGAGCGCCTTGTAGATCTTCTCGCAGGCGACGGGGTCGAGCTTGCGGAAAGCCCTCCGCAGGAAGATGGGGCTGTCCGGCATCCCCTTGTCGTCGATGTGCATGAAGCCGCAGACCTGCCACCAGGGGATGGGGCCGTAATGCGCGATCTCGGATTCCGCCGTTCCCCACTCGACCTCGTTCCTCGAGGCATGCGGCACGACGTAGCCGCCGAAGACCCGGGTCACGTAGAGCCAACCCGGCGTGAACTGAAAGTTGGCGAATTTGACTGAGACATCCAGGCAGCGCGCCGTCGAGATCCAGGCCTTGAGCAGCTCGTTGTCGACCATGCGGCCGAGATGCGCCGATTCCTTTCTCACGATCGACAGCCAGACGATGTACTCGTTCAGGATCTCCTTGGCGTCGGGCGTCACCAGCCCCTTATCCACCACGGCCAGGAAGAGGTGCTGGTCCAGGGGGCGATTGAACCGCCGCTGCATGTAGTTGTTGAAGCCCTGGTAGATGTTCTTCTCGAGATAGGCGCGATCCTTGCGGCTCGCCGGCGGGTGGAAGCCGTCGGCGCGCTGGATCTCCACCGGGCTGCGCTTGTCGCCCCGGTAGGTCACGGCATTCGTGCGGACGAGGTCCATGGAGAGGGCCCAGTCCGAGGCGATGGCGGCGTCATTCCCCTGCTTCACGACGACGGGCTGCGTCGGGCGGACCTGCGGGTTGTAGCCCCCCGGCCGCACGAGCTGATTGGCCGGGCCCTGCGCCATGCCCCGCGCGCCGATGACGATGGAGTTCGGATTTCCCGTGCCGGCATGGGTGCGCACCGCGCCGTCCCGGGGCTCGACCTGCTTCCAGTCGATCGAGACCATCTTGCGGATGATCTCGGGCAGCTCCTTCGGAACCGGCGGCCCACGGTCCGGGACGATGATGGGCCACTCGTGGGACCTGTCCCGGTTGGCGTCGCCGTTGCGGTTCTTCCAGTTGTAGTTCGAGTAGGGGAGGAAGCCCTCGAAGTCGCCCTCCATGTTCGCCGGCTCCCACTCCGGGTGGTTGGCGACCTGCTTGGGCCAGCCTGCCCGGGTGACGTGCCTGTAGGTCAGCAAGATCTTTCTCCTTCTGGATGGATGTCCGCCGGCGTCTCGCCGCGGCCTATGGGGGGAAGCGATGGGAAATCGGCGGGCGGGCCGGCCTCGAGGGCGGTCGGCGCCATTCCCGTCTCGTCGGAGGCAACCGCGGAGGGTTGCGGGGACTTCATGTCCCGGGACCGCGCCGCGCGGGGCGCGCGATCCGCCATGGAGAGAGGGTTGCCGCCATGCATGTCGCACTCATCGGCGCCACCGGTCAGGCCGGTTCGCGCATCCTGGCGGAGCTTGCCCGGCGCGGGCACCGCGTCACGGCCATCGCCCGGGACATCGCGAAGCTGCCCGCCTTGCACGGCGTCACCACCCAGGCAGGCGATGTCTTCGACGAGCCCGGCCTGGCGCGGCTGCTGGCCGGGCACGACGCGGCCATCAGCGCCGTCCGCTTCACGGGCAGCGATTCGCGGCTGCTGATCCAGGCGGTGCGGGCCTCGGGCGTGCGGCGCTATATCGTGGTGGGCGGCGCCGGCAGCCTGGAGGTGGCGCCCGGCACGATGCTGGTCGACACGCCCGATTTTCCGCCGGCCTATCGGCCCGAGGCCGCGGCCGGCACCGCCTTCCTCGACCTGCTGCGCGACGAACGGATGCTGGACTGGACCTTCCTCTCGCCCTCCGCGCTCTTCGTCGCCGGCGAGCGCACGGGCAAGTTCCGCCTCGGCGCGGACCGGCTGCTGGTGAGCCCCGAGGGCAGCCGCATTTCCTTCGAGGACTTCGCCGTGGCGCTGGTCGACGAGCTCGAGACGCCGATGCACATCCGCGAGCGCTTCACCGTCGGCTATTGAACCGCCGGGCCCGTTGGCCGCGAGCGGGCCGCGCCCTAAGCAAAGGACGGAACAAGGAAGGTCCGACCGATGCCGACACGCAGCCACACCGTCACCTGGGATGTCGAGGAGGGGCCGTCGCCCCATGCCGGGCTGCCGGGCCTTGAATCCATGCGCGCGGGGATCGCGGACGGCGTGCGGCGCAGCCCGATCTTCTCGCTGATGGGCATCCGCCTGGCGCGGGCCGAGCCCGGCCTCGCCGTGATGGAGGGCGAGATCGGCGAGCAGCACTACAACAGCATCGGCATCGCCCATGGCGGCTACGCGGCGACCATCCTGGACGCGGCGCTGTGGAACTCCGTGCGGACGACGATCGAGCCCGGCTACGGCCACACAACGCTGGAGCTCAAGGTGAACTACGCCAAGGCCCTGACGGTGAAGAGCGGCCGGGTGAGCTGCGAGGGCAAGGTGGTCCATCGCGGCGGCCGCATCGCCATCGCCGAGGCGCGGCTGACCGGGGATGAGGGCCGGACGCTCTACGCCTATGCCTCCTCCACGCTGATGATCGTGAAGGCCTAGCCGCGCGGGCCCTCGCCGCCAGAGCGTGGCCGGGGAGGGGGCGTTCAGCCCTGCCGCTTTCGCCCCCCCGGATCGCATCCTAGTCGATCCGGACGGCTTCGACGCGGCGGTTCAGTGAACGCCCGGCCTCGCTGGTATTCTCCGCGATCGGCTCGGCCTGGCCGCGGCCATCGGCGCTCAGCCGCGCGGCCGGAACGCCGTTCTGCACGAGCCAGGCCTGCACCGACCGCGCCCGACGCTGCGACAGCGGCACGTTGATGTTCGGGCCGCCCTGGTTGTCCGTGTGGCCGACCAGCCGCAGCTGCAGCGCCGGGTCGGCCTGCATCGCGTCGCGCACCTGGCTCAGCACCGGCGCCGCCGAGATGTCGAGGTCGGCCGAGTTGGTGCGGAAGGTGATGTAGAGCGCGACATGCCCCTGCTGCCGCAGCGCGGCGGCCACGGGCGCCTGCACCGGCGCGCCGGCCGTCACGTTCTGGGCGCCGCGGAAGCGGAAGCCGGCCGGATATTCCTGCCAGTTGGCGCTCGTGACGCCGTTGCGCGTCGTGCCGGGATAGCGAGCCTCGCCGGGCAGCATCTCGAGCTCGACGAGGCCTCCCGTCATCGGCACCACGCCCGCATGCCGCGCCGCACGGCAGGTGCCGCTATCGGCCGTGTAGCTGTTGCTGCCCCAGACGGAGCTGCTGCGCATCACGGCCTCGCCCGTGCACAGGCACTGCAGCACCTCGGTCGAGCCGGCATAGGCGGACATGTTGTCGGGGCAGAGCTGCGGGCCGCTCGCCTCCAGCCCGTCGAAGCGGAAGCTCGCCTCGTAGGCGGGGTAGTTGGTGCTCGCGATGCCGTTGCGCGTGGTGCCGACGTAGCGCGGCAGGCCGGTCAGCATGCGGATGGAGACCGGGCCGCCCTGGCGGCGCACCGCGCCGGCGTGGAGCGCGGCCCGGCACGTCCCGCTGTCGGCGGTATAGGCATCCGTTCCCCAGACCGAGCCGCGCTGCGTGGCCTCGGCCGGGCAGGCGCAGCGGATGACCTCGTCCGAGCCCGCATAGGCCCGCATGTTGTCGGGGCAGGCCTCGCTGCCGGCGGCGGCCGGCGCCTGGCTGCCCGCCACGCGCTCGCCCTCGAAGCGGAAGGTGGCCTCGTAGGCGGGGTAGTTGGAGGAGGAGATGCCGTTGCGCGTGGTGCCGATGTAGCGCGGCAGGCCGCTGCTCATGCGCGCCACCACCGGGCCGCCCTGGCGGCCGACCATGCCGGCGTGGAGCGCCGCCCGGCAGGTCGAGCTGTCGGCGGTATAGGCGTCCGTTCCCCAGACCGAACCGCGCTGCGTGGCCTCGGCCGGGCAGGCGCAGCGGACGACCTCGTCCGAGCCCGCATAGGCCCGCAGATTGTCAGGGCAGACCTCGTTGCCGGAAGAAGCCGGGCTGGCGGCAGTGGCCTGTCCTCCTGCGGCTTGTCCCGGCGCCGCGCCGTCGCCGTCGAAGCGGAAGGTGGCCTCGTAGGCGCCATAGTTGGAGGAGGATATGCCGTTGCGCGTGGTGCCGATGTAGCGCGGCAGGCCGCCGCTCATGCGCACCGTCACCGGCCCGCCCTGGCGGCGCACCGCGCCGGCATGCAGGGCCGCCCGGCAGGTCGCGCTGTCGGCGGTATAGTTGTTCGAGCCCCAGACCGAGCCGCGCTGCGTCGCTTCGGCCGAGCAGGCGCACTGCACCACCTCGTCCGAGCCGCTATAGGCGCTCATATTGTCGGGGCAGATGTCGAGGGCGGGTGCCGCCGGTGCTTGTGCCGAAGCGGCGCCTGACCAGGCGAGCAGGAGCAGGGACAACAGCATTCGGCGCACGGCGGATCTCCCCTTTTCTTGAGCCTCAACATGGATGACGCGAATGATCCGCGACAAGCTTCTGAGGGCTGGGGGATTGTCTTGTCTGTCGCGTGGGCACGCCGCGCCGCCCTGCGTCAGGCGATCATGACGTCGCCCGGTGACCGCGCGGCGGACGCCCCGAACCCGCCGGCGCATCTGCTGCTCGGCCCGGATGCGGTGCAGGCGGTGGGCGTGAAGCTCGCCGCCCTCCAGGCGGAGATCGAGGCCTGGAAGCCGGTCTCGCTCGCGACCGATTTCGATTGAGGCGCGGGCCGCCCGCTTCTCCGGCAGGCGTCGCCCCGGGGCGGGGATTCCGCCCCGAAACGCCTTGCCTCCGGCGCGATCCCAGCGCATGTAGGCCCCTGCCTGTGCATCCCGCGCGGGAGAGAACCCGGTCCCTCGGACCGGGTCGCCGAAGGCGCAACCGGCCCCCGGAAACGCTCAGGCAAAAGGGCCGCGTGGGATTGGGCGCTCTGGAAAGTTCGGCCTCCGCAAGGAGGGCGACGCCGACGGAGTAAGGTGGCCGCGCTTGCGTCCCGTCCCTGGAGGCCGAATGGCCGGAAGGGTGAACGGGCCGCGCAGCACATCCACTGAATCTCTCAGGCTCCGTGGACAGAGGGGGGTCACAAACTCAACGCCGCGCGAAGCGGCAGGGGGATGCGTGACCGACTCCGAAGTTCTGCTCGAAACACCCTTGGCCTCGCTGCACCGTGAGCTGGGCGGCCGGATGGTCCCCTTCGCCGGCTACAGCATGCCCGTGCAATACCCCGCCGGCATCATGGCCGAGCACCTGCATTGCCGCGCCCAGGCCTCGCTCTTTGACGTGAGTCACATGGGCCAGGCCGAGCTCGTCGGCGAGGGTGCGGCCGCCGCGCTCGAGAAGCTGACGCCGGCCGACGTCCAGGCGCTCAAGCCCGGCCGCCAGCGCTACGGCCTGCTGCTGAACGAGGCCGGCGGCATCGTCGACGACTTCATGTTCGCCAATCTGGGCGACCGCCTCTTCCTCGTCGTGAATGCCAGCCGCAAGCACATCGACCTGCCGTTGATCGAGAGCGTGCTGCCCGCCGGCGTCACGCTGCGCCCGCTGCCCGACCGCGCGCTGATCGCGCTGCAGGGCCCGGCCGTCGCCGCCCTGGTGCCGACCACGCTCACCTTCATGGGCATCGCCGAGATCGAGATCGCCGGCATCAAGGTCCTGGCCAGCCGCAGCGGTTATTCGGGCGAGGACGGGCTGGAGATCTCCGTCCCGGCCGACCAGGCCGAGGCCCTGGCCCGTGCGCTGCTCGCCATGCCGGGCGTCCTGCCCGCCGGCCTCGGCGCGCGCGACAGCCTGCGCCTGGAGGCCGGGCTTTGCCTCTACGGCAACGATCTCGACGAGACGACGAGCCCGATCGAGGCAGCGCTCACCTGGTCGATCGGCAAGCGCCGCCGCACCGAGTGGAACTTCCGCGGCGCCGACGTCGTGCGCGACCATCTCGACAACGGCGTGAAGCGCCTGCGCGTCGGCATCCGGCCGGAGGGGCGCCAACCCGCGCGCGGCCATACCGTCATCCAGAAGGACGGCGCCGTGATCGGCGAGGTCACTTCCGGCGGCTTCGGCCCGACGATCGGCGCGCCGGTCGCCATGGGCTACGTGGCCCGCGACGCCGCCGCCGACGGCACCGCCATCGACCTCATCGTGCGCGACAAGCCGCTGCCGGCCCGCATCGCGCCCATGCCTTTCCAACCCCATCGCTACGCCCGCTGAGGACACCTGCCATGACCGAGCTGAAATTCTCCAAGGACCACGAATGGGTGCGGCTGGAGGGTGGCGTGGCCACCATCGGCATCACCGACCATGCGCAGAGCGCGCTGGGTGACGTGGTGTTCGTGGACCTGCCCGAGGTCGGCCGCGCCGTCACCATCGGCGAGGCCATCGCGGTGGTCGAGAGCGTGAAGGCGGCGTCCGACGTCTATGCGCCCATCGCTGGCAAGATCGTCGAGGTGAACTCCGCCCTCGTCGACAACCCCGGCCTGATCAACACCGAGCCCACGGAAGGCGGCTGGTTCTTCCGCATCGAGCTGGACGGCGCCCTGCCGGACGACCTGCTGGACGCCGACGGCTACGCGGCCTTCGTGGACACGCTTGCGTGAGCACGTCCGACCTGAAGCGCACGGGTGCGCTGGCCGAGCTCGCCGCCCTCGAGGACCAGGGCGAGTTCATCCGCCGCCACATCGGCCCGACCGAGGCTGAGGTGGCCTCCATGCTGCAGACCATCGGCTGTGCCGACCTGGAGCAGATGACGGCGCGGACCATCCCCGCCGATATCCGCGGCATGACCCTCGAGGGCCTGCCGGAGCCGATCAACGAAGCCGGCGCGCTGGCCGAGCTGCGCGCGCTCGCGGACCGCAACATCCGCAAGCGCAGCCTGATCGGCATGGGCTATCACGGCACGCACACGCCGCCCGTGATCCTGCGCAACATCCTGGAGAATCCGGGCTGGTACACGGCCTATACGCCCTACCAGGCCGAGATCGCGCAGGGCCGCCTCGAAGCCCTCGTGAACTTCCAGACGATGGTGGGCGAGCTGACCGGCCTGCCCATGGCCGGCGCCTCGCTGCTCGACGAGGGCACGGCCGCCGCCGAGGCGATCACGCTCGCCCACGCCACGCATCGCGGCAAGGGCAGCACGATCGTCGTGGCCAATGACTGCCACCCGCAGACCATCGCGGTGGTGCGCGTGCGCGCCGAGCCCGTCGGCATCAAGGTGGTGCTGGCCGCACCCGCCGATCTCGCCGCCACCATCGCGGCGGAAAAGCCCTTCGCCGTGCTGACGCAGTATCCCGGCACGACGGGCGAGGTGCGCGACATCGCGCCCGAGATCGCCGCGGCCCAGGCGGCCGGCGCCATCGCCATCGTCGCGGCCGACCTGCTGGCGCTGACGCTGCTGACGCCGCCTGGCGAGATGGGCGCGGACATCGTCGTCGGTTCCTCGCAGCGCTTCGGCGTGCCGCTGGGCTATGGCGGCCCGCATGCCGGCTACATGGCGGTGAAGGACGCGCTGAAGCGCTCGCTGCCGGGTCGCCTGGTGGGCGTCTCCATCGACGCGGCCGGTGCGCCGGCCATGCGCCTCGCGCTGCAGACGCGCGAGCAGCATATCCGCCGCGAGAAGGCCACCTCCAACATCTGCACCGCGCAGGTGCTGCTGGCCGTGATGGCGAGCATGTATGCCGTGTGGCACGGGCCGGAAGGCCTGAAGAAGATCGCGCGCCGCGTGGCGCTGCAGGCCCGGCTGGTCGCCGCGGCGGCGGAGGAGGGCGGCTTCCGGCTGCGCCACACCGCCTTCTT
Organism: Roseococcus pinisoli; assembly: GCF_018413645.1. Lineage (GTDB taxonomy): Bacteria > Pseudomonadota > Alphaproteobacteria > Acetobacterales > Acetobacteraceae > Roseococcus > Roseococcus pinisoli. The sequence goes on along the minus strand of NZ_JAHCDA010000001.1, from coordinate 301,363 downwards.
CGACACGGTCTGCATCGAGACCGGCGCGAAGACCGGCGCGATCATGAAGGCGGCGCTCGATGCCGGCTTCAACCTGCGCCGGGTGGATGACGGCGCGGTCGCCCTCGCGCTCGACGAGACGGTGAACCGCGCGGAGCTGAAGGCGCTGGTCGGCCTGTTCCACGGCGGCGACATCGCCACGCTGGAGCCCGCCGGCGGCGAGCCCGTCGCGCTGGCGCGCACCACGCCCTTCCTCGAGGCGGAGGTGTTCAACACGCACCACGCCGAGCACGCCATGCTGCGCTACATGAAGCGGCTGGAGGACAAGGACGTCGCGCTCAACCGCTCGATGATCCCGCTCGGCTCCTGCACGATGAAGCTGAACGCGACGGCGGAGATGATCCCGATCACCTTCCCGGGCTTCGCGGACATCCATCCCTTCGTGCCGGTCGACCAGGCGCAGGGCTATATCGCGATGATCCGCCAGCTGGAGGCGTGGCTCTGCGGCGTCACCGGCTTCGCGGCCGTCTCGCTGCAGCCCAATGCCGGCAGCCAGGGCGAGTATGCGGGCCTGCTGGCCATCCGCGCCTATCACGCGGCGCGCGGGCAGGGGCATCGCGACATCTGCCTCATCCCCGCCTCGGCGCATGGCACCAACCCGGCCTCGGCCGTGATGGCGGGCATGAAGGTCGTGGTGGTGGCGAGCGATCGCGACGGCAGCGTCGACCTCGCGGACCTGCGGGCGAAGGTGCAGCAGCACGCGGCGAACCTCTCCGCGCTGATGATCACCTATCCGTCCACGCATGGCGTCTTCGAGGAGAGCATCCGCGAGATCTGCGAGCTCATCCACGGCCAGGGCGGGCAGGTCTACATGGACGGCGCCAACATGAACGCGCAGGTGGGGCTGACCTCGCCGGCGTCGATCGGCGCCGACGTCTGCCACCTCAACCTGCACAAGACCTTCTGCATCCCGCATGGCGGCGGCGGGCCGGGCGTGGGGCCGATCGGGGTCGCGGCGCACCTCGCGCCGCATCTGCCCAACCACCCGCTGGTGGCGGAAGCCGGTCCGGCCACGGGCTTCGGCCCGGTCTCCTCCGCGCCCTTCGGCTCGGCGGCGATCCTGCCCATCAGCTACACCTATATCCGCATGATGGGCGGCGAGGGGCTGACGCGTGCCACGCAGGTCGCCATCCTCAACGCCAACTACATGGCGGTGCGGCTGCGCGACCACTTCCCGATCCTTTACCGGGGCGGGCAGGGCATGGTGGCGCATGAGTGCATCCTGGACTGCCGCGGCTTCCAGCAGGGCGGCGGCGTGATGGTCGAGGACATCGCCAAGCGCCTGCAGGATTACGGCTTCCACGCGCCGACCATGAGCTGGCCGGTCACCGGCACGCTGATGGTGGAGCCGACGGAGAGCGAGACCAAGGCCGAGCTGGACCGGTTCTGCGAGGCCATGATCTCCATTCGCGGCGAGATCCGCGCGGTGGAGCAGGGCCGCATGGACCGTGCCGACAACCCGCTGAAGAACGCGCCCCACACGGCCGCCGAGGTGCTGGCGACCGAATGGACGCATCCCTACACGCGGGAGGAGGCGGCCTTCCCGCTGCCCTACGTGAAGGCGCACAAGTACTGGCCGCCGGTGAAGCGCGTGGACAACGTCCATGGCGACCGCAACCTGGTCTGCACCTGCGCGCCCCTGGAAGCCTATGCCGAAGGCATGCAGCTCCAGGCTGCCGAGTAGCGTGAAATGCGGGAGGGCTATGCCCTCCCGCGCCCCCCGGGGCCAAGGCTTCCACCCGGTGCCTTCTTCTTGTGCCGCCGGCCGCGGGCCGGATAGGCTTTCCTCTCCGCGATCGCACCGCTGCCGATCGAAGCATCGGGCAGTCCGGAACGGGGAAAGCGGCGCATGGCCATGCGCCTCGAGGCCCAGCTGGGCCCGCGTACCTTCTCCGTCTTCAACGAAGGAGGTCACGATGAGCAGCCAGACCACGATGCCCCCGCCCGCGGGTGCCGCGCCCGTCAAATTCGCGATGGCGACCGGGGAGAATACCGCCTTCGTTCCGGGGCGGCGCCCCTTCTTCAAGTACCGGGATCTCGGCGTCGCGGAGGCCACGAACGGGCGGATGCGCGCCCAGGTGATGACGGCGATCACCGGCATGACGGAGCCCACCGGCTGGCATGTCCATATCTGCGACGCGCAGTTCGTCTACGTGCTACGGGGCTGGGTGGAGCTGGGCTTCGAGAACGGTGTGCGCCGGCGCTTCGGGCCGGGTGACGCCGTGCTCATTCCCGGCGGCATGAAGCACAACGAATTCGCGACCTCGGATGATGTCGAGATTCTCGAACTCTCGATCCCCGGGCCGATGGACACCAAGCCCTGCGATCCGCCGCCGGCGGGATGAGAGATCCGATCGTGGCCCAACGGGGCCACGGTCGGTCTTCCGCGGAGAGGCGGGCCTCTCCGCGACGTCGGTCAGGCCGGCGGGCGGACGAAGGCCTGGCGGGCGAGAAGGCGCCAGTTGCTGCCCTGCTTCGTCCAGACCTGCAGGATGCCGATGCGCACCGGGGTCACGCGGCCGCCGCCGGTGGTGTTGCCCGTGAAGTTGTGGCGCACGATCGCCTGGTCGCCCACGATGGCGATGGTCTGGTCGCTGATGTTGATCTCGCCGAACGGATTGCTCCGGCTGACGAGGTTGTCGACGAACTGCGCCTTGGTCTCGATCCGACCGGCCGAGTGGCCGTAGCTCAGTGCGTCATGCGCCAGCGCGTCCAGCGCGGCGCGGTCGGGGTTCAGCATGGCGCGGGTCAGGGACTCCACGGCATGCGCGACGGCCCTGTCATCGGCGGTCTGTGCGGCGGCGGGCAGAACGGCGGCCACGGCGACAGCCGTGCCGAGAAGCGCCATGGGGCGACGGCTCAGAATCATTGTATCCTCCCTGGCCGGGGTTGTCCGGCCAGGGGCAGGCTAACACGGGTTTTTGTGACGAAGCATCAGCTCTCGGGCGCTTCGTACAGGGCCCGTGCGACCACGCCGGCGATGAGCGCGCCCGCGATCGGCGCCAGCCAGAAGAGCCACAGCTGGCCGACATATTCGCCCCCCGCGAAGAGCGCCGGCGCCGTGCTGCGCGCGGGATTCACCGAGGTATTGGTGATGGGGATGGAGATGAGGTGGATCAGCGTCAGCGCCAGCCCGATGGGAATGCCCGCGAAGCCGACGGCCGCGCCCTTCGACGTCGTGCCGGTGATGATCATCAGGAAGATGAAGGTGAGGATCAGCTCGGCCAGGAAGCAGGCGGTCATGCTGTAGCCTCCGGGGCTCAGCGCGCCGAAGCCGTTCGAGGCGAAGCCGCCGGGCACCCAGTCCGGCTTGCCGGAGGCGATCGCCCAGAGCGCGGCGGAGGCCACGATGGCGCCCGCCACCTGCACGATGATGTAGGGGATGACGTGCCCGTTGGCGCAGCGCCCCGCGGCCCAGAGCCCCAGCGTTACGGCCGGATTGAAGTGCCCGCCGGAGATATGGCCCACTGCATAGGCCATGGTGAGCACGGTGAGGCCGAAGGCGAAGGACACGCCCAGGAAGCCGATTCCGAGCTGGGGAAAGCCGGCGGCGAAGACGGCGGCGCCGCAGCCGCCGAAGACCAGCCAGAAGGTGCCGATGAACTCGGCCGTCAGCCGGTGTTGCAGCGTTATTTTCATGATCTTCTTGCAGCTCCTTTTCGGTATAAGTAAACGAAAACGAAAACTGAGGGTCGTGTTGGGCGTCACGAAGTAACCACCTGTCGGTAGTTGATTTTTCGTTCAGTTGAAAGAAAAATTCCGGCAATCCCGGGGTGCCCTACCCGGCGCGGCCGCAAGGACCTAAACAGGGCCCATGCGTTACGTTTCGACCCGTGGAGAGGCCGCCCCGCGCGGCTTCGAGGATGTCCTTCTCGCCGGCCTCGCCGAGGATGGCGGGCTCTTCCTGCCGGAAACCTGGCCTGTCCTGACGCCCGAGGAATGGCGCGCCCTGCGCGGCCTGCCCTATGCGGAGCTCTCGGCTCGGCTGATCCACCGCTTCGTCGGCGATGCGCTGACGCTCGACGAGCTTCGGGCCCTGACCACGGAGGCCTATGCCGGCTTCCGCCACCCGGCCGTGGTGCCGCTGGTGCAGCTCGGCACCAACGAATTCGCGCTGGAGCTGTTCCACGGCCCGACGCTGGCCTTCAAGGACATGGCGCTGCAGCTGCTCGGCCGGCTGTTCGACCACGTGCTGAAGAAGCGCGGCCAGCGCATCACCATCGTCGGCGCCACCAGCGGCGACACCGGCAGCGCGGCCATCGAGGCCTGCCGCGACCGCGAGGCGGTGGACATCGTGATCCTGCACCCGGAGGGCCGCACCAGCGAGGTGCAGCGCCGGCAGATGACCACGGTGCTCTCGCCCAATGTCGCGAACATCGCCGTCCAGGGCAGCTTCGACGACTGCCAGGACCTGGTGAAGGCCATGTTCGTGGACGCGCCCTTCCGCGACGAGATGCGGCTGGCGGCGGTCAACTCCATCAACTGGGCCCGCATCGCGGCGCAGATCCCCTACTACGCCTATGCCGCGCTCAGCCTCGGCGCGCCGGATCGCGAGGTGGCGGTCTCCGTCCCCACCGGCAACTTCGGCAATGTCTTCGCGGCCTGGGCCGCCCGGCGCATGGGCCTGCCGATCGGCAAGTTCCTAATCGGCTCCAACCGCAACGACATCCTGGTGCGCTTCCTGGACGCGAACGACATGAGCGCGCGGCCGGTGGAGCCCTCGCTCTCGCCGTCGATGGACATCCAGGTCAGCAGCAACTTCGAGCGGCTGCTCTTCGAGCTGCTGGGCCGCGACCCCGTCGCGACCGCGCGGCAGATGAAGGAGTTCCGCTCCGCCGGCCGCATGCCGGTTCCCGACGCGGCCTGGCGCGAGGCGACGAAGCTCTTCTCCGGCTTCACGCTGGACGATCCCGGCACGCTGGCCGAGATCCAGCGCCTGAACCGGGACGTGGGCTACCTGGCCGATCCGCACACCGCCGTGGCCACGGCTGCGGTGCGCACGCTGATGCCGGACGGCAGGCTGCCCGTGATCATCGCGGCGACGGCGCATCCGGCGAAGTTCCCCGATGCCGTCGAGCGCGCCACGGGCCTCCGCCCCGCGCTTCCGCCGGCGCTGGCCGACCTCTTCTCCCGCGAGGAGCGCTTCACGGTGCTGCCCAACAACCTCGGCGAGATCGAGGCGCGGGTGAAGGCGCATGCGCGGCGGAACAGCGTCGACGCCTGAAGACGACCGCCCGGGCTATCTCGAGGCGATCGAGCGCGTCGGGGTCCTGCGGGCCCTGGCGCCTTTCGACCCGCGCATCGCAGGCACGCCGCCGCTCGGCCTGGATCTGCCGTCGAGCGATATCGATATCCTCTGCCATGCGCCCGATGCCGCGGCTTTCACCCTGGCCGCCTGGGAGGCCTTCGGTGGCTATTCGGGCTTCCTGATCCGGCAATGGACGGGCGCGGACCGCCCGGTCGTCTGCAACTTCACCGCCCAGGGCTGGCCCTTCGAGATTTTCGGCCAGGCCCTGCCGGTCGACCGCCAGCAGGGGTGGCGGCACTTCCTCGTGGAGCGCCGGCTTCTCGAATGGGGTGGGCCGGCCTTCCGCTCGGCCGTCATGATCGCCCGATCGGAAGGCGCCAAGACCGAGCCGGCCTTTGCCGCCGCGCTGCGCCTGCCCGGCGATCCCTACGAGGCCTTGCTCACGCTGGAGGCCGGCCCGGACGATGCCCTGCGCGGGCTCTTGGGCGCCGCGGGCTATCGCGCCTGATAGCTGGCGCCCGCGACGGGAGCGCGGCGCTGCGGCGCCTTCAGGCGTCGGGCAAGGCCATGGGCCGGCATCTCCACCCAGCGGTACATGAGCGCCGCCGCCGGGAAGGACAGCACCACGGCGATCAGCGCCGCGAGCTCGGGCACGCGCTGGTCGCGGAGCAGATGCGTCGCGGCGAGGAGCAGAGGCATGTGGATCAGATAGAGGCTGAAGGAGATCCGCCCCAGCCAGACCAGCGAAGGCCGCCGCATCTGCCAGGCGAATGGGCCGTCCCGCTGCGCCAGCAGGATGAGCAGCACGGAGGCGAGGATCACGCCGTAGTCATGCGCCGCCATGGCCATGACCAGCACCGCGATGCCGGCCGCCCAGGCCTGGGCCGGGTCCAGCCGCGGCACCCGGCCGAGCGCCAGCGCCGCGCCTGCCGCGAAGGCCGGCAGGAAGCCGGCGCTGGCCGCGAAGGTCTTCAGCAGGCTGCTGCCCAGCGCCACGTCGCCCTCCGGCATGCCGGCGAGCCGCGCGATGCCCGCGCCCAGCAGCGCCACCGCCATCAGCAGCGCCAGTCGGCCGCGGAACAGCAGCACGAAGGGCAGCAGCAGGCTGATCCGCCATTCGTGCACCAGGCTCCAGAGCACGGGGTTCAGCTGGAAGCCGTTGCCCGCGCTCAGCAGCAGCGCCTGCTCGGTGAGGCTCTTCCAACTCCACATCTTCGCCCAGGTCGCGACGCCCACGAGGCCGGGCGTCTCGGCGGGCAGGGGGGCTTCCCAGATCAGGAGCTGCAGCGCGGCCGAGACGAGCAGCGAGGCCAGAACGGGCAGGCCGAGGCGCACCGCGCGCTGCGCGGCATAGCCGGCCCAGGCGGGGCCGTTCATCACGCTGCCGGGCTGCCGCTCCTCCTGCGCCGCCAGGGCGCGGGTCAGCACATAGCCGCTCAGCACGAAGAAGAAGATCACCGCCGGCCGTCCCGCGCCGATGAGGCGCAGCGGCGTGGCGTCCAGCGTCCAGTGCACCCAGTCCGGCAGGTAGGGCAGGGAGAGGTAGGCGTGGTGGAGCACGACGATCAAAGCCGCGATTCCACGAAGCGAATCGAGCTCGATCAGCCGGTTTGTGCGTGCCGTCATGGGCTTCCTGATCCGACTGGCCCAAGGCACGACGATGATGCCTTTGCGACCCAAATGGGGCGTGCCCGGCCCTGTGGCGTGTGAGGGGGCGGGCACGCGTCGCGGCCGCCGGCAGGCGCGCGGCGGCGCTTGTGCAACCGCGAAGACGGCGCGCGGTTGCACAGGGCGGATGGCCGGGGAAGGTTGAAAGATTGGGGAGGGCGTTCCGATATCTGGCCCTGCGCTCCGACGCCAAGGTTTCAGCCCGTCCCGAAGCCGGCTAGGACTATTCCCTGCCTGACCAGCCCTGAAAGCCCCCCTCACGACATGACCGACACCGTCCGCGTCACGCGCCTGCCCAGCGGCCTCCTCGTCGCGAGCGAGACCATGCCGCGCGTGGAGACCGTCTCCATCGGCGCCTATGTCCATGCCGGCACGCGCAACGAGACCGCGGCGGAGAACGGCGCCTCCCACTTCCTCGAGCACATGGCCTTCAAGGGCACGGCGCGGCGGGACGCAGCCTCCATCGCGCGCGAGATCGAGAATGTGGGCGGCCACATCAACGCCTACACGGCGCGCGAGCAGACCGCCTATTACTGCAAGGTCCTCAAGGAGGACACGGCGCTGGCGGCCGACATCATCGGCGACATCCTCTGCCACTCCACGCTGATCCCCGAGGAGCTGGAGCGTGAGCGCGGCGTGATCCTGCAGGAGATCGGCCAGGCGAACGACACGCCGGACGACATCGTCTTCGATCACTTCCAGCACGCCTGCTTCCCCAATCAGGCGATGGGACGGCCCACCCTCGGCACCGAGGAGATCATCGAGAAGATGCCGCGCGACGTGCTGTCGACCTACATGGCGCGGCATTACGGCCCCTCGCGCATGGTGGTCGCCGCCGCCGGCGCGGTGGAGCACGAACAGCTGCTCTCGCTGGTGAACCAGCACTTCGCCGACCTGCCGGCCGTGACCCCGCATGAGCCCGAGGCCGCGGTCTATGCCGGCCAGGAATACCGGGAGGAGCGCGACCTGGACCAGGTCCATATCGTGCTCGGCTTCCCCTCGGCGACCTATACCGACCCGGACCACTACCCGGTGCAGCTGCTCTCCACGCTGCTCGGCGGCGGCATGTCCTCGCGCCTCTTCCAGGAGATCCGCGAGAAGCGCGGGCTGGTCTATTCGATCTATTCCTTCGCGAGCCCCTATCACGACACGGGCGTCTTCGCGCTCTACGCCGGCACCGGCGAGGAACAGGTGGCCGAGCTCGTTCCCGTCGCCGTTGAGGAGCTGCGCCGCGTGCAGCTCGACGTCACGCAGGAGGAGCTGAACCGCGCCAAGGCGCAGCTGCGCGCCTCGCTGCTGATGTCGCTGGAATCCACCGGCAGCCGCTGCGAGCAGATCGCCCGGCAGCTCCAGGTGCATGGCCGCATCATCCCGACCGAGGAAACCAAGGCCCGCATCGCCGCGGTGACGGTGGAGGACATCCAGCGCGCGGCGGCGCGGCTCTTCCGCGGCCGGCCGACGCTGGCGACCCTCGGCCCGATCGCGAAGGTGCCGACGCTGGCCGATATCGCGGAGAAGCTGGCGGCATGAGCGGAATTCCGGACGCCGACATCCTGGCCGCGCTGCTGGAGGCCGCGCGCCGCGCCGGCGCCGACCAGGCGGATGCGCTGCTGGTGCACTCGGCCTCGCTCGCGGTGCAGCGCCGCCTCGGCGCCATCGAGCAGCTGGAGCGATCCGAGAGCACGGATGTCGGGCTGCGGGTCTTCCTCGGCAACCGGATGGCGATCGTGAGCGGCACCGACGCCTCGCTTTCTGGCTTTGCCGCGCTTGCCGAGCGCGCGGTCGCCATGGCGCAGGTCGTGCCCGAGGACAGCTACGCCACGCTGCTCGACGCGCCGGAGCCCATCGACGCCGCGTCGCTCGACCTCGCCGACGAGGCCGAGCCCGATGCCGATGCGCTGCTCGCCCGCGCCGCGCTGGCGGAGGAAGCGGCGCTCGGCGTGCAGGGTGTGACCAACAGCGAAGGCGGCTCGGCCGGCTGGTCGCGCGGCTCGCGCGCGCTGGCCACCAGCCGCGGCTTCTTCGGCGCCTATACGCGCTCCTCGCATTCCGTCTCCGCCACGGCGCTCGCCGGCGAGGGCACGGGCATGCAGCGCGACTACGACTATGCCAGCACGGCCTTCCTGTCCGACCTCGAGGATGCGGTCGCCGTCGGGCGCCGCGCCGGCGAGCAGGCGGTGGCCCGCCTGAACCCGGTGCGGCCGAAGAGCACGAAGCTCAGCGTCGTCTATCACCCGCGCGTCGCGAATTCGCTGCTCGGCCATCTGGTCGGCGCCATCAACGGCGCCTCCATCGCGCGCGGCACCTCCTTCCTCAAGGACGCGCTGGGCAAGCAGATCCTGCCCGCCAGCATGTCCGTGATGGACGATCCGCTGCGCCCGCGCGGCATGCGCTCCCGCCCCTTCGACGGCGAGGGCCAGCGTGGCCAGCGCCGGGCGCTGGTGGAGAACGGCGTGCTGACCACCTGGCTGCTGGACGGCCGCAGCGCGAAGCAGCTCGGCCTGACCACCACGGGCCATGCGGCCCGCGGCACCGGCGGCCCGCCGGGCCCCGCGCCGACCAACCTCTGGCTGCAGCCGGGCGCGCTCTCCCCCGAGGCGCTGATGGCCGATATCCGCGAGGGGCTCTACATCACCGAGCTCATCGGCATGGGCGTGAACGGCATCACGGGCGACTACTCGCGCGGCGCGGCCGGCTTCATGATCCGCGACGGCAAGCTGGCCGAGGCGGTGAGCGAGATCACCATCGCCGGCAAGCTGCCGGAGATGTTCCTCGCCATGACCGCGGCCGACGACCTCGTCTACAAGCGTGGCACCGACGCGCCGACGCTGCGCATCGACGGGATGACGCTCGCCGGGGCATGATCCCCCGATGGAAAATACGCGCGTCACCCTGATCGTCGGGGCAACCGGTGCGGCGGGCAGCCGCATCCTGGAACGCGGCCGGGAACAACCCGGCCATACCGTCATCGGCCTTTCGCGGAACAAGCCCGTGGGCGAGGCCCTCTGGCTGGCAACGGACCTGGATGATCCGCAGCAGCTGGCCGAAGCGCTGGCGACGCGCCCGGATATCGGGCGCATCGTCTACGCCTCCCGCGCGCCGCATGACGAGACGGGCGTGGAGGACGTGCCCGGCAACCTGCGCATGCTGCGCAACCTGGTGGACGCCGCCGAGGCCAGCCTGCCGCGCCTCTCGCACATCCACCTCGTGCACGGGGCGAAGTGGTACGGCATGCATATCGGCCCCTACCGCACCCCGGCGCGCGAGGGCGATCCGCGCCACATGCCGCCCAACTTCTACTACGACCAGCAGGACTTCATCGCGGAACGCCAGCAGGGGCGGGACTGGGTGTGGAGCACCAGCCGGCCGAACTTCGTCCTCGACGTGGCGCCCGGCCGCGCGCGCAACATGGTCTCGACGCTCGGCGCCTATGCCGCCCTCTGCCGCGAGCTGGACGTGCCCTTCGATTTCCCGGGCCGGCCCGGTACCTGGAATGCGCTGCACGAGGTGACGGAGGCGAAGTTCCTGGCCGACGGCATCCTCTGGATGCTCGGCGAGCCGCGCTGCGCCAATCGCGCTTTCAACATGACCAATGGCGATGCTTTCCGCTGGGGCGAGCTCTGGCCCTTCCTGGCCGAGCAGTTCGGCTGCCGGCCGGGCACGGTGCGCCCCATGTCGATGGCCCATTGGATGGCCGGCAAGGAGGAGGTCTGGGAGCGTATCCGCGAGCGCCACGGCCTCGCGCTGCCGCTGGACCAGGTCGCGAGCTGGCGCTTCTTCGATTTCTTCATGGGCATGGACTACGACGTGCTCTGCTCGATGACGGCGGCGCGCGAGGCGGGCTTCACCGGCTTTGCCAATTCCTGGGCCGTCTTTGCCGACCAGATCGCCGCCTATCGGGAGGCGCGCATCCTGCCGCCGGCCTGAATTTCTTGCAGCCGGTGCCGCGATGATGATGATCCTTCCCTGAAGACCGGCCCCGGAGAGGGTCGGCCCAGGGAGGAAGACCATTGATCGACGACAAGACGAGGATGACGGCCGCGCGCCGCCCGCTGATGCTCGGGGGCGCCGGCCTGGCCGCCGCCGCCATCTGGCCCGGCGGACGCGCCCTCGCGCAGGCTTCCGACAACGTCGTGAAGATCGGCGTGCTGGACGACATGACCGGCGTCTTCGCCGACCAGCAGGGCATGGGCGACGTGGTGGCCGCCCGCATGGCCGTCGAGGATTTCGGCGGCCGCGTGCTGGGCGCGCCCATCGAGCTCATCTACGGGGACCTGCAGAACCGCCCCGATATCGGCATGGGCATTGCCCGCCGCTGGTACGACCAGGAGAAGGTCGACGCCATCTTCGGCCTCGGCAATTCGGCCGTGGCGCTGGCGGTGCAGCAGCTCACGCGGGAGAAGAACCGCATCAACGTCACCGTCGCGGCCGGCACGACCGACCTCACGGGAACCGCCTGCACGCCCAACGGCCTGCACTGGACCTACGACAACTACGCCCTGGCCCGCGGCACCGTCTCCGCCATGATGGCCGAGGGCAAGCGCAAGTGGTTCTTCCTGACCTCCGACTACGCCTTCGGCCATTCGCTGGAGGCCAATGGCGCGGCCGTGGTGCGCGCCCTGGGCGGGGAGGTCGTGGGTTCGACCCGCGCGCCGCTGAACGAGAGCGACTTCTCGGCCCATCTGCTGCGGGCGGCGCAGTCGGGCGCGCAGGTGCTGGGCCTGGCGGTGGCGGGCACCGACCTGATCAACGCGGTGAAGCAGATGGGCGAGTTCGGCCTGATCCGGCGCGGGCTGCAGCCGGCGGCGCTGCTGTGCCTGCTCACCAACATCCGAGCGATCGGGCTGGAGACCGCGCAGGGGCTGGTCTTCACCGAGGCCTATTACTGGGACCAGACGGACGAGACGCGCGCCTTCTCCACGCGCTTCGCGCGGATCCACGGCCGCCCGCCCACCATGTTCCAGGCCAGCATGTGGGGTGCCGTGACGCATTACCTGAACGCGGTGAAGGCCGCCGGCACCGACGCGGCGCAGCCCGTGATGGCCAAGATGCGCGAGACGCCCATCAACGACTTCATGACGCGCAACGGCCGCATCCGCGAGGACGGGCGCATCATCCGGGACATGTACCTGATGCGGGCCAAGCGGCCGGCCCAGTCGCGCGGCGAGTGGGACCTGCTGGAGGTGGTGCAGACCATTCCCGGCGACCAGGCCTTCCGCCCCGCGGCCGAGAGCGAGTGCCAGGCGCTGCGACGGGGATAGCGCCATTTCAAATGGTGGTTGAAGAATCTCCATTTGGTGATTACTTGATAGGGGATAGGAGATCGTCCCGTGTCCGGTTCCGCGCCCCATCTGCTCCCCGTTTCGCCGCCCGCGCCGCCCCCGCAGACCTTCGTCTCGGAGGCGGAGCGCGCCCGGCTCACCCCCGCCGCGCTGATCGGCCTGCGCAGCCTGGCGCGGGCCTGGAAGCTGACGGGGGGCGAGGCCGCGGCGCTGATCGGCGTCTCGGCCACCACCTGGGACCGCATCCGCTCCGGCGCCTGGAAGCAGGCCTTCTCGCAGGACCAGATGATGCGGGTCTCGGCCATGATCGGCATCTTCAAGGGCCTGCACCTGCTCTTCGCCGACGACATGGCCGACCGTTGGGTGCGCCTGCGCAATGCCGGGCCGCTGTTCCAGCACCTCACCCCGGTCGAGGCGATGATCGAGCGCGGCATCCCGGGCATGATCGAGATCCGCCGCCATGTGGACGCGCTACGCGGCGGGCTCTGAGGCTTGGATTTTCCGATCACGCGCCTCGCGGAGCCGCGCGCCGTCCGCCTCGTCTCCACGGCGCGGCTGCGCGATCCGGTCCTGCACCTGCTGCTGGACGATCCCTCCCTGGCCGGCCGCCCGCCTGAGGAGCTGGCGCAGCTGGCGCGCGACCTCGCCGAGATCGAGGGCGGCACCAGCGCGCGCCTGACCTCCGAGGCGGCCATGGCCTCCGCCTTTCCGGCCGGGCGGCCGCATGCCCATTTCGTGAATGCCGCCTTCGCCTATTTCCGGCCGCGCGAGGCGAACCGCTTCAACGAGCCGGGCTACGGCGCCTGGTACGCGGCGCTGGCGTTCGAGACCTCCCTGGCCGAGGTCGTCTTTCATATCGGGCGCGAGCTCGACCGCGTGCGGGACTGGAACGCCACGATCGAATGGGCGGAGATGTGGGCCAGCTTCGCCGGCGACTTCGTGGACCTGCGCGCGGCGCAGCCCGCGCCCGCCTGCCTCGACCCCGATCCGGCCCTTGGCTACCCGGCCGGCAATGCCCTGGCCCGGGCGGTGCGCGACGCCGGGCTCAACGGCATCCTCTACCCCTCCGTCCGGCAGGCGGGCGGCACCTGCCTCGTCGCGCTCTGGCCGCATGTGGTGCAGTCCGTCGCGCAGGGCGCGATCCTGCGGACGATCTGGGCGGGATCGCGGGAGCCGAGGGTGGAACGGGCCTGACAAGGCGGCAGGGTCGGTTGGCAAGTGGCCGGGCGGGGCCACATGCTGCCCAGCCCCCATCATCCGGAGCCTGCAAGACGATGAGCGACACCTCCGACTACGTCCCCCCCAAGGTCTGGACCTGGAACAAGGCCAGCGGCGGCCAGTTCGCGAATATCAACCGGCCGATCGCCGGCCCCACCCATGACAAGGAACTGCCGGTCGGCCGGCATCCGCTCCAGCTCTACTCGCTCGGCACGCCCAACGGCGTGAAGGTGACGGTGATGCTGGAGGAGCTCCTGGCCCTCGGCCACAAGGGCGCGGAATACGACGCCTGGCTGATCCGCATCGGCGAGGGCGACCAGTTCGGCAGCGGCTTCGTCGGCGTGAACCCGAACTCCAAGATCCCGGCTTTGCTGGATCGCAGCGGGCCCAAGCCGATCCGCGTCTTCGAGTCCGGCGCGATCCTCACCTATCTCGCGGAGAAGTTCGGCGCCCTCCTGCCGACCGAGCCCGCGGCGCGCGCCGAATGCTTCTCCTGGCTGTTCTGGCAGATGGGCAGCGCGCCTTATCTCGGCGGCGGCTTCGGGCACTTCTTCGCCTATGCGCCGACCAAGATGGAATATCCCATCGACCGCTTCTCCATGGAGGTGAAGCGCCAGCTCGATGTGCTGGATCGTCGCCTGGGCGAGAGCGAGTTCATCGCCGGGCCGGACTACACCATCGCCGACATCGCCATCTGGCCCTGGTATGGCGGGCTGGTGAAGGGCTGGGGCTACGAGAACGCGGCCGAGTTCCTGAGCGCCCATGAATACAAGAACGTGAACCGCTGGGCCGACACGATCGGCGCGCGTCCGGCGGCGAAGCGCGGGCGGATGGTCAACCGCCTGCGGGGCGAGCCGTCGAGCCAGCTGCACGAGCGCCACGACGCGAGCGACTTCGAGACGAAGACGCAGGACAAGCTGGCCTCCGCGACCTAGCGAGGCCCGGCGTGAGGGGCCTTTGCCCTCTCACGCCCCTCAGGGGTGCTACTCGGCCGGCACCATCGCGACGCGGCGGCCGCGCCGCAGCTCCTGCACCAGCGACATCAGCACCGCGGCCCCCATCAGCGCCGCCGCGATCACGAAGACCGAGAGCGGTTGGCCATGGTCGAGCAGCCAGCCGAAGCCCAGCGGCCCCACGATCCCGCCGACGCTGAAGCCCGTGCTCACCAGCCCGAAGGCCGCGCCCGCCTGGCCCGGAGGTGCGGCCGCGCGGACCATCATGTCCCGCGAGGGCATGATGAGGCCCGAGAGGAAGCCCGAGGTGGCCATGACCAGCGTCAGCGCCACGGGAGCGAGATCGGCGAGGCCGCCGACCAGGATCAGTACCGCCGCGGCCGCCAGCCCCACCGCGGCGACAAGGCCGTGCCGCTTGGTGCGGTCGGCCACATAGCCGCCAGCCAGCACGCCGATCGCGCTCAGCGCCAGCCAGGCCGTCAGGGCGACATTGGCCGAGGCCAGGGAGATCCCGTGCGCAGCCTCCCAGGAGGAGACGGCGAAGCCCTGCACCGCCGTGTTGCCGAAGGCGATGAAGGTGAAGAACACCAGGAGCGAGAGCACCGCTGCGTTCAGCAGGCGCGGGCCGTCCTTGGTGGCGCCCTTGGCCCGGCGCGCGGCCGGCTTCTCATCCCGTGCCTCGCGCAGCAGGGGGAGGGCGGCAATGGGGCCCAGCACGCCGGCCAGGATCAGGGCGCCGGAGACGCCCGAGAGGCTGGCCATGCCCAGCATCAGGAACGGCGCGACGGCGCCGCCAGCATAGCCCGCGAAGGTGTGCAAGGAGAAGGCGCGGCCGACATGCTCGTCGTCGATCGCGCTGCCCAGGATGGCGTAGTCGGCCGGGTGGTAGACGCTGTTCGCGAGGCCCGCGAGCGCCGCGCCGACCAGCAGCCAGGGGTAGCTTCCGCCGATCCCGGCCAGCACGAAGGCGATCCCGCCCAGCAGCAGCCCCGCCACCAGCGTGCGCCTGGCGCCCACCCGATCCACCAGCAGGCCCATCGGCGCCTGGGTGAAGAAGGTGACCAGGTTCAGCAGCGTGAGGGCGAAGCCGAGCTCCAGGAAGGAGACGCCCATCGTCTCCCGCAGCAGCGGGAAGAGCGGCGGCAGCGCCAGGATGTGAAGGTGGCTGATGAAATGGGCGCCGGAGACGGAGACGAGGATCCGCCTCTCCTCCCGCGAGAAGTTGGACGACATGATTTCAATGCGCCTCCGCCCAGGAGGCGCCTTGTCCGACTTCGACCAGCAGGGGGACCCGCAGTTCGGCGACGCCTTCCATGACTTTTCTTATCGTTGCTCCGGCGGCCTCGACCTCGGCCTCCGGCACCTCGAAGACCAGTTCGTCATGCACCTGGAGGAGCATACGGGTCTTGAGCCCGGCCTCGCGCAGGGCGCGGGGCGTGCGCACCATGGCGCGCTTGATGATCTCGGCCGCACCGCCCTGGAAGGGCGCGTTGATGGCCTGGCGCTCGGCCCCCGCGCGGCGCACGGGATCCTTGGCGCCGATATCCTGGATCCAGAGGCGGCGGCCGAAGGGCGACAGCACGTAGCCCTTCATCCGCGCCTCGTCCTTCAGGCGCTCCATCTCGTTCCGGATGCCGGGATACTGGGCGAAATAGGCGTCGATGATGCCGCGCGCCTCGCCGGCGGGAATGCCGAGGCGGCCGCCCAGGCCGAAGGCGCTCATGCCGTAGATGATGCCGAAGTTGATCGTCTTGGCGCGGCGCCGCGCCTCCTTGTCCACATTCGCGGGGTCGAGGTGGAAGATCTCGGCCGCGGTGCGGCTGTGGATGTCCTCGCCCTTCTCGAAGGCTTCCCGCAGGGTCGGCACCTCGGCGAGATGGGCGAGCAGCCGCAGCTCGATCTGCGAGTAGTCGGCGCTCATCAGCACATGGCCCGGCTCCGCCACGAAGGCGCGGCGGATCTTCATCCCCTCCTCGTTGCGGATGGGGATGTTCTGGAGGTTGGGCTCGGTGGAGGCGAGGCGGCCCGTGCTGGTGCTGGCCAGCGAATAGTCCGTGTGCACGCGCCCATCGGCCGCGATTTGCGCAGTCAGGCCTTCCACATAGGTGGACTTCAGCTTCGCGAGCTGGCGGTGCTGCAGCACCACGCGCGGCAGCGGATTGCCCTGCGCGGCCAGATCCTCGAGCACGCTGGCATCGGTGGAATAGGCGCCGGTCTTGCCCTTCTTGCCGCCCTTCAGTCCCATCTCGTCGAAGAGGACCTCGCCGAGCTGCTTGGGGCTGCCGACGTTGAAGGCGCGGCCGGCCAGGCGGTGGCACTCGGCCTCCAGCACGACCAGGCGTTCGCCGAAATCGGTGCCGATGCGGGCCAGCTCCTGCCCGTCGACCTTCACGCCGGCCTGCTCCATGGCGGCGAGGACGGGGATCATCCGCCGCTCCACCTGCTCGTAGAGCGCCAGCGCCCGAGCCTCGCGCAGGCGCGGCTTCAGCGTGTGCCAGAGGCGCAGCGTGACGTCGGGATCCTCGGCCGCATAGGCCGTCGCGCGGTCGAGCGGGACATGCGCGAAGGGGATGCGCGCGCGTCCGGTGCCGGTCACCTCGTCGAAGCTGATCGGCTTGTGGCGGAGGTGGAGCTGCGAGAGCTCGTCCATGCCATGCCCATGCGCGCCGGCCTCCAGCGCGTAGGAGATCATCATCGTGTCGTCGAGCGGCGCAACCTGGATGCCGCCGTTCTTCGGATTGGCGAGGACTTCCAGGTCGTATTTGGCGTTGTGCAGCACCTTGAGGACCGCGGGGTCCTCGAGCAGCGGGCGCAGCGCCTCGATCGCCGCTTCGGCCGGGATCTGCGCCGGGCTTTCGGTCAGCAGGTCCGCGCCGGCATGGCGCAGCGGGATGTAGCAGGCCTTGCCCGGCGCCACGGCGAGGCAGATGCCCACCAGGTCGGCGGCCAGGGCGTCGAGGCTGTTGGTCTCGGTGTCGAGGCCGATGACGCCGGCGGCCCGGCCCTTCGCGACCCAGGTCTTCAGCGTCTCCAGATCGGTGACGCAGTCGTAGTTCCCGAAGGGGATTTCCAGCGGATCGGCCGGTTCGTCCGCGAGGGGCGCGGCGACGGGGCGGGGACGGTTCGGCGGCGCGCCGTCGCCCAGGCCCAGCCGCGCCAGCAGCGTGCGGAAATTATTCTCGGCGAGGAAGGCGGCGAGGCGCACCGGCTCGGGCGAGCGTGCGACCAGCGTCTCCACCGGCAGGGGCAGCGGCGCGTCGCAGTCGAGCGTCACGAGGCGCAGCGAGATGCGCGCCTGCTCCGCATGGGTCAGCAGGAGCTCGCGCCGCTTGGGCTGCTTGATCTCGCCGGCGCGGGCCAGCAGGCTCTCGAGGTCGCCGTATTCGGTAAGCAGCGTGGCGGCGGTCTTGATGCCGATGCCCGGCACGCCGGGGACGTTGTCCGTCGGGTCGCCGGCCAGGGCCTGCACCTCGGCCACCTTGTTCGGCGGCACGCCGAACTTCTCCAGCACCTCGGGCTCGCGGATGGGCTTCTGCTTGATCGGGTCCAGCATGATGACCCGCTCGCGCACGAGCTGCATCAGGTCCTTGTCGGAGGAGACGATGGTCACGCGCCCGCCCTCGGCCTCGAAGGCCTTGGCGTAGCAGGCGATCAGGTCGTCCGCCTCGTAGCCCGGCAGCTCGACCTGGGCGACGCCGAAGGCCTCCGTCGCCTCGCGGATGAGCGCGAATTGCGGGATGAGCTCCTCGGGCGGCTCCGGGCGGTGGGCCTTGTAGGCGGCGTAGATCTCCTGCCGGAAGGTCTGGCGCGCGCTGTCGAAGACGACGGCGATGTGGCTGGAGCTGTGCTGGTTGAGGAACTTCTCCAGCATCTGCGCGAAGCCGAAGACGGCGTTCACCGGCGTGCCGTCCGGCCGGGTCATGGGCGGCAGCGCGTGATAGGCGCGGAAGATATAGCCGCTGCCGTCGATCAGGATCAGATGCGGGTCGCCGGGCGGCGGGGTCCTCGGCTCGGCCGAGGGGATCACCGACCCATCCAGGGCTGCGCCGTCAATGATGTCCGTCATCGCCCGCGCCTTCCTTCAGGCGGTAGGTGCGCGAGCAGTAGGGGCAGGTGACCTGCCGATCCTCGATGCGGAGATAGACCAGCGGATGGCCCAGCGGGCCGTCGCCGCCGTCGCAGCCGATCTTGCGGGATTCGACCGGGATCACGTCCTCCGGCGTCACGCCGGGGGTGAGGAGGGGAGCATAACCGGTCATCTGCGGATCGCGCATTCGGGGCCTTCATCTTGCCGCGTGGTGACCGCAACATAGGCCCTCGAACCAGGATGGACCAGCCGTATGCCTCCCCCCAGGCCAGGACCGTGAAGCTTCTCGCCTCGCTGCTGCTGGCCGGCCTGTCGCTCGGCGCCTGTGCCCCAGTGATGGTTCCGGCGGGGCCCGTGATCCGGGAGGCGGGGATCGAGCCCTTCGTCGCCCCTCCGCTGCCCTGGACCCTGCGGCCGGCCTACGCCTTCGCGCCCTCGCCGCCCGAGCCGCAGCCTTCCGGGCCGCGCCCCGAATCCATGCTGGTGATGCCCGACGGCGCCCGGCTGCCGCTGCGGGTCTGGCGGCCCGAGGGCGCGCCGCGCTTCGTGGTCGTCGCCATGCACGGGCTGGGCGATCACGGCGGCAACTTCCTCGCCGAGGGCGGGCCGCTGCTCGCCGCGGGGGGGGCGGTCGTCTACGCCTACGACCAGCGCGGCTTCGGCTGGACCTCGCCGCGCGGCTACTGGCCGGGGGTGGATACGCTGGTCTCCGATGCGCGGGAGTCGATCCGGCTGCTGCGCGCGCGGCATCCCGGCCTGCCGGTCTTCCTGCTGGGCGAGAGCATGGGCGGCGCCATCGCGCTCGCCACCTCGCCGCGCGATGTGGACGGGGTGATCCTGTCCTCGCCGGCGATCTGGGGCGGGCCCTACCTGTCGGCTCTCCTGCGGAGCCCGCTCTGGGTGGCGTCGCGGGTGCTGGGGCCGCTGGCCTTGCCGGCCAGTGCGGCGGGCATCACGGCCAGCGACAACGAGGCCGCCCTGCGCCGTTTCGCGCGTGACCCCCTGACGCTGCGGGAGATTCGCTTCGACATGCTGAAGGGCATCGTCGACCTGATGGACGCGGCCGTGGCGCATCTGCGGAGCTGCTGCGGCGAGGTGCCCGTCCTGTTCATGGAGGGCGGCAAGGACCAGGTGGTGCCGGCGCACATCGCGCGGCGGGCGCTGCGCGACGCACAGGCGCCGCGGGTCGCCTTCTATCCGGAGGGCTGGCACCTGCTGCTGCGCGACGAGATCCGGGCCGATATCGCCCGCGATATCCTGGCCTTCATGAGCAATCCCAGGGCCACGCTTCCGGCCGAGGAGGCCGGGCGGGCCTGGATCGCGGCCACGCCGGCGGACCCCTGATCCGCCGCCTCCGGTATTTATTTCATTCTCCTTGCTACTTTTTTCGGCGACGATGATTGAGGGCAGGGCCCGGGACGATCCGGGCAGATTCAATGAAGGCTTTTATGGTTTCCCGCATTCTCCCACCCTTCACGGGCCCTTCCATCGCGGAACCTGCGCTGGCAGGCCGTGGAAGCTTCGCCGCCCTGATGGCGCTACGCCCCTGCGCCAGGGTGTCCGACGATCGAAGGGGGCCGTCGAATGGCACGCCATGACGAGGGCAAGGTGAAGAAACCCGTCAACACGCCGCGCATCCTGCGCACGGCGAAGCTGGACGAGGATAACCACGACTGGAGCGATGCCCTGGCGGCGCTTGCGGCACTGATGGTCCTCGCCAGTGGCAACGCGGCGCTCAGCTACCTGATTTTCCTGCTCTAGGCGGGCCGGCCGCCGCTTGTCAGCGCCGAGGCCTCTTCGGCCGTGAGCCCATCCTGGCCCGAGGCTCCCTGCGCCAGGGCGCAGCCCTGCGCTTCCAGGGCCTCCCTCTGCTCCTCCGGCACGGCACCCTCGGCGGTGACGGCCAGGTCGAGCCCCTGGCCGATGCCGATCAGCGCCCGCACCATCACCGCCGCCTGCCGGTCATGCGCCATGGCCGCGACGTAGCTGCGGTCGATCTTCACGCCGCTCAGCCGCAGCCGGCTGAGATTGGCGAGGTCCGAATAGCCCGTGCCGAAATGGTCGGCGACGACGTTGACGCCGGCCGCCTGCAGGGGCTCCAGCAGGGCGGCCGCCCGGGCGGCATCGCGGGTCAGCGCCCGCTCGTCGATGTCGAGCTGGAGGCGCGAGGGCGGCAGGCCCGCCTCAGCCAGGATCTCCAGGATCCGGGCACCGAAGGCCGTGTCCGGCAGCAGCGCCGCGGGCAGGCCGAAGGCCAGGCGTACCGGCGCGTCCCAGTCGCAGGCGGCCGCGCAGGCCGTGGCCAGCAGCTTCTCGGTGACGGCGGCGAGAAGCCCAGCCTTGGCGGCGATCGGCAGGAAGCGGTCCGGCCCGATCTCGCCCATGGCCGGATGGTCCCAGCGCGGCAGTGCCTCGAAGGCGGAGACCATGCCGCCGGCCTGTCGGCTGGGCCGGTAGCTCAGCGCGAATTCGCCGCGCTCCAGCGCCGGGCCGATGGCACGCTCGAGCTCGTCGCGCTCGCGGAGATGCTGGTCCATCTCCTCCTCGAAGAAGCGCAACGAGGATTCGCGCTTCGCCTTCGCCCGGTACAGCGCGACATCGGCCTTGCGGAGCAGCTCCTGCGCCTCCGTGGCATCGGCAGGCCCCATGGCGATGCCGATGGCGGTGCCGACCTGATGGCGCGCCTGGCCGATGGCGATCGGCGGCGCCAGCTCCTCGATGACGCGGAGCGCGACATTGGTCGCGTCCTCGGCGCCGGCGACGTTGCGCGCGAGGATGACGAATTCGTCCCCGCCGAGCCGGGCCACGAGGTCCCCCTCGCGCACGGCGCGAAGCAGGCGCGCGCCGACATGGATCAGCACCTGGTCGCCCGTCGGGTGGCCGTAGACGTCGTTGATCTTCTTGAAGCCGTTGAGGTCGAGCAGCAGGACCGCATGGGCCTCGGGCGGGACGGGAAGCTCCGCCAGGGCCGCGCCGATGGCCTTGTCGAAGCGGCGGCGGTTGGGCAGCCCGGTCAGGGGGTCCTGCATGGCGAGATGCAGCACCTCGCTCTCCGCGGCGAGGCGGAGGTCGTTCTCGTGGCGATGCTCGCGGGCGCGGCGCCATGCGTAGAAGAGGATGCCGCACATCAGCAGCGTCGTGAGGCCGAAGAGCTCGTCGACCTCGATGGTCTGCTCCTGGGTCGGCCCGCTAACGTTGCGGAAGAGGTCCACCTGGAGGGCGACCCAGGCGAAGACGGCGATGACGACGAGGACGAAGCCGGCGTCGAAGATCCTGACGCGCTGCCTCACCAATCCGGCGCTGCTGATGTCCATCTCGCTATCCTAGGACGCGTTGGCCGGAGTCGGCATCTCTGGACGCCGCGGCGCGCGGCGTGAGACGATCCCCGAAACAACCATACGGGGAAACGAATGTTCAGACGTCAAGCGCTGGCCTGGGGTGCGTCCGCGGTCCTGGCCACGCCCAGCCTGGTGCGCGCCCAGGGCGCCGCCGCGGGATATCCGGACCGCCCGATCCGCTTCATCGTGCCCTTCCCGGCCGGCGGCGGCACGGACACCTGGGCCCGCATCGCGGCCGAGCCCATGCAGGCGGAACTCGGCCAGCCCATCGTCATCGACAATCGTGGCGGCGCGGGCGGCATGGTCGGCACGGAGGCCGCCGCGAAGGTGCCGCCGGACGGCTACCAGCTGCTCTTCACCATCACGACGCATATCCAGAGCCCGGTCGTGATGAACCGCTTTCCCTATGACCCGGTGGCGGATTTCGCGCCGATCGGGCGCCTGGGCACCACGGCGGTCAACTTCGTGGTGGGCCCGAAGGTGCCGGCCTCGGTGACGACGATGGCCGAGTTCGTCGAATGGGCGCGGCCGCGGGACGTCTCCTTCGGCAATTATGCGCCTGGCTCCACCGGCCATGCCTTCGGCCTGATCCTGGCCCGGGAGGCGCGGCTGAACGCCACGCAGGTTGCCTATCGCGGCGAGGCCCCGATGCTGCAGGACATCCTGGCCGGCTCCATCGAGGGCGGCTTCCACAGCATGGCCGCGTCCGGCGAGATGGTGCGAGCGGGCCGGGTGCGGCCGCTGGCCGCCAGCGGCGCGCGGCGCTCGCCCACCCTGCCGGAAGTGCCCACGCTCATCGAGCTCGGCTATTCCAACCGCTTCGACTTCGACGGCTTCTCGGGCCTGCTGGCCCCGGTCCGCACGCCCCGGCCCATCGTCGACCGGCTGGTCGAGGCCTTCCGCAAGGCAGCCGAGGCCCCGGCGACGCTGGAGCGCCTGCGCCGCATCGATACCGTGCCCGCTTATCTGGGGCCGGACGAGTTCGGCAGCTTCATCGCGACCAAGCTGCGGGACTGGACGAACCTCGCCCGGGATCTGGATCTGCGCGTCGAGAGCTGAGCCGCCTCAGCCGATCCGGCTCAGTCTGAGTTGCCCTTGGTCACCTTCAGGAACAGGGTCAGCACCCCGATCATCAGGGCGATGGCCAGGGCGAGGTGGATCAGATCCGCCTCGCCCGCGCGCTGTACCGCTTCCTGCAGGAAGAGCACGGCGAGAACCGCGACGATGACGCTGACGAGCTGGCCCTTGAGGTCGTCCAGGTTGCGGACGCTGAACCATTTCGGAATGGGCGCGGTGCCGTCGACGAAGAGGACATAGAGCCCGATGCTGGTGATGTAGGCGACGATGGCGATCAGGAAGACGTCGATGGCCTCGATCAGGCTGGCTGCCAGGGCCTTTGAGGCTGTCGGCGCGCTCGACCCCGAGACCAGGGCCTTCGCCAGCGTCGAAGCCACCACCACCGCCTCGTAAAGCATGAGCGCGACCGAGGCGGCGAAGATGCTGATGATCGCGATCAGTACGATGTAGCCGGAACCGGCAATGAGGCGGTGGATCATGCGCCAGTGTCGTCGGGGGGATGGCCGGGTTTCAATGGGCCAGGCATCCCGTGCCAGCGCCCATCATCCCGGCTGGTCGGGTTTTTCCGGCCAGTTGTGCTTGGGATAGCGGCCGCGCATGTCCTTGCGCACATCCATCCAGCCGGCCTGCCAGAAGCCGGCGAGATCGGCGGTGATCGCGATGGGGCGGCCGGCGGGGGACAGCAGCGCCACCTGCAGCTTCACCCGCCCGTCGGCGAGCGGGGGCATCGCGCCCATGCCGTAGAGGTGCTGGGCGCGGGCCTCCAGCGTGGGAATCTCGCCCATGTAGTCCACACCCGCGCTGCGGCCTTCGGGCAGGGCGATGCGGGTGGGAAGGGCGGCGTCCAGCTTCCGGCGCAGCTCATGCGGCAGCAGCATCTGCCCGATGTCGAGCGACTTCAGCTCCGAGAGCTTGGTCAGGCCCGCGCAATAGGGCGCCAGCCAGTCCTTCGCCGTCGCGGCCAGTGCGGCGTCGGAGACGTCCGGCCAGGGGGCGCCCTCCAGCGCGTGCATGCGCCCGATGCGGGCGCGCAGCTGCTTCGCGCCTTCGCTCCAGTCGAGGTCGCGGAAGGCGCGGCCGGCGGCGGCCTCCGCCAATGCCTCGGCCATCAGTGAGGGGTCGACGCCGGATAGCGGCGTCTCCTCCAGCACCAGCGGGCCGAACATCACGCGCCGGCGCGCCAGCACCGCATTGGCCCGGGCGTCGAAGGAGGCGCCCTCCACCGTGTGGAAGCGCTCGGGGAAGCGCGCCTCCAGCGTGGCGCGGGAGATGGGGGCGGCCATGCGGATGCGGGCCTCGGTGCCCTTCAGCTCCAGGTCGGCGACGGAAAGAAGGGTCTGCTTCGCCAGCGGATCGGCGACGGAAAGCCGCGCGCCCTGGCCCGAGGCCATGCGGAAGGCGCCGTCCATGGTGCCGCGCTTGAGCGCGATGCGATCGGGGAAGCCGGCGGCCAGCAGCGCGCCCGCATCGCCCTCCGGCGGCTCGTTGCCATGCACGCCCAGGCGCCGGCGATGCAGCGCGGCGGCACGGCGGATGGCGCGGATGGCGATGGCGTCGCTCTCCGCATGGCCATGGCCGTGCAGCGCGTCCAGGCGCAGCGTGATATCGGCCGGCGGCTCGCGGCCGCGCAGCGGATCGCGCTCCTCCAGCAAAGCCGCGAGATCGGCGGCCAGCGCGGCCTCGCCCTCGTTCTCCACCGCGCACATCATGCGGGCCAGGCGCGGATGCGTGCCCATGCGCGCCATGCGCTTGCCCATGGTGGTGATGCGGCCCTGCTCGTCCAGCGCGTCGAGGTTCTTCAGCAGCGCGCGCGCGGCGGCCAACTGGCCCTCGGGCGGCGGGTCGAGGAAGGGCAGGGTGGCCGGGTCGGCGCCCCAGGAGGCGCAGTCGAGCACGAGACCGGAAAGTTCCGCCTCCAGCATCTCGGGCCGGTCCTGCAGGGGCATGCCGCGATGGATGGCCTCGCTCCAGAGCCGGACGGCCACGCCCGGCTCGGTGCGGCCGGCGCGGCCCGCGCGCTGCTCGGCCGCGGCACGGCTGATCCGCACGGTGACGAGGCGGGTGAGGCCCGTGGCCCCGTCCAGCCGCGGCGTGCGCCGGAACCCGCCATCGACCACGATGCGCACGCCGGGGACGGTCAGCGAGGTCTCGGCGATGCTGGTGGCCAGCACCACGCGCCGCCGCGCGCCGACATTGAGCGCCTTGTCCTGCTCCGTGGGCGAGAGCTCGCCATGGAGGGGCAGCACGTCGGCATCGAGGCCGGAAAGGCGCTCGGCCGTGCGGCGGATCTCGCCCCAGCCGGGCAGGAAGGCGAGCACATCGCCCGCCTCGCGCGCCATGACGCCGCGGATGGCGGTGGCCATGGCTTCGGGGAGGTCGCGCAGCTCGGTGACGTCGCGCTTCGTGTTCTCGATGCGGACGGGATGGGCGCGGCCGGCGCTCTCGATCAGCGGGGCGTCGAGCAGCTTCGTGAAGGCGCCGCCATCCAGCGTCGCGGACATGGCGAGCAGCCGCAGCTCCGGCCGCAGCCCGCGTTGCAGGTCGAGGCAGAGGGCGAGGCCGAGATCGGTGTCGAGATGCCGCTCATGCGCCTCGTCGAAGAGCACGCCGGCCACGCCCTCGAGCCCGGGATCGGATTGCAGGCGGCGGATCAGCAGGCCTTCGGTGATGACCTCCACGCGCGTGTCCTTCGACACCGCGCGGTCGAGCCGCGTGGAAAGGCCGACCGTGCCGCCCGGCTGCTCGCCGAGGAGGGAGGCCATGCGGCGCGCGGCCGCGCGGGCGGCGACGCGGCGCGGCTCCAGCACCAGCAGCTTCTGGCCCCGGGCCCAGGGTTCGTCGCGCAGGGTCAGGGGGACGAGGGTCGTCTTGCCGGCGCCGGGCGGCGCCACGAGCACGGCGTTGCTGCCCGCGGTCAGCGCGGCCAGCAGCGCCGGCATGGCCTCCTGGACGGGAAGGTCGATCAGCGGGGGAGGTCGCGGGGAATCAGTCACGCGCGAGTCGATAGCCCCTTCGGCCGCCCTTCCCTAGAGGGCCGCCAAAGCGTGCCCCCAAAAGGGGGGCGATCTAGTTCCAGCCCTCGGCCACGGCCTTGCCGATCATTCGCCCGCTCTCCACCAGCGCGTGCCCCTCGAGCAGATGCGCGGCCTGGATGCGGCCGAGATGCCGGGTCAGCGTGTGCTGGATCGTACCGGCCTCCACGAGGGTCGCCACCTCGTCGAGCAGGCGGTGCTGCTCCAGCAGGTCCGAGGCCCGGTAGACCGGGCGGGCGAACATGCTCTCCCAATGGAAGCTGGCGGATTTGGCCTTCAGGCGGCCGATCTCGATCTCCATGAAGTCGTCGATGGCGCAGATCGCGCCCTGCGGCGCCACCATCTCGCAAAGGGCGCGCCAGTGCCGGACCGTGTGGGTGGTCGAGAAGATCCAGCGGAACCGCAGGCCCAGCTGCTTGGCCTGGGCCGGCAGGTCGCCGGCATGGTCGAGGACGTGGTGCGCGCCCAGCTTCTCGCACCATTCGCGGGTCTCGGGGCGCGAGGCCGTGGTGACGACGGTGAGGCCGGTGAGGCGGCGGGCCAGCTGGATGGCCATGGAGCCCACGCCGCCCGCGCCGCCCACGATCAGCACCGCGCCGTCATCGGCGCCGCCGCGCGGTAGGCGCAGGCGGTCGAACAGCGCTTCCCAGGCGGTGATGGCGGTGAGGGGCAGCGAGGCCGCCTCGCCGAAGGTCAGGTTCCGCGGCTTGCGGCCGACAATCCGCTCGTCCACGAGCTGGAGTTGGGCATTGCTGCCGGGGCGGTTGATGACGCCGGCGTAGTAGACCTCCTCGCCCGTGCCGAAGATATGCGCATCCGGGCCGCGCGCCACGATGACGCCGGCGGCGTCGAAGCCGAGCACGCGGGGCTCGCCGGCCGGGTCGGCGCCGGCGCGCTGCTTGGCATCCACCGGATTCACCGAGACGGCCCGCACCTCGATCAGCAGGTCATGCCCGCGCGGTTCCGGCGGATCGCGGAGGACCATGTCCTCCAGCGCTTCCTCATGGGTGACGGGATGGCAATGGGTATAGGCGACGGCCTTCATGGGGCACTCCCAAGCTTTCCGGGGACTCTCTCATGGATATGGGCGCGCGCGCGAGTTGCAAGCAGGAAGGGCGGAAGATCACCTGGCCGCCTTGCCGGAGGGTCATTTCGGCGCCGCGGCCAACCGCCCCCGTCCGGCCGCGTTCAAGCCTGACCATCAGGGGAGCCCACCACGCATGTCCGAACAGGCCGCCGCGCCGCCCGTCGCCGGTCACGGCGCCGCCACGCTGACCAGCGTCACCGTCGACGCCTATAATGCCGAGCTGCGCGACCGCGAGGGCTTCCTCGGCGATCGCGCCAGCAAGCGCGCCTTCTGGGCCATCCTCGACGAATGGCGCGACCGGCTCCGCGAGCTCGGCGACGACGATCCGCTGGGCGATGCCCCGACCGAGGAGGTCTCCAAGCGCCAGCTCGAGAAGCTGCTGGGCGACGAGCGGCCGGAGGCCGCTGCGCTGGCCCATGGCGTCGTGGAGGAGTTCGCGCAGGAGCTGGCCGGCGTCACCCGGCGCTTCCTGAAGCTCAAGGGCTGGAAGGACACGCAGCGCATCGTCGTGGGCGGGGGCATGAGCGGCAGCCGGGTCGGGCAGCTGGCCATCGGCCGGGCGTCGTTGCTGCTGAAGGCCGAGGCGCTGGGGGTGGAGCTGCTGCCCATCGCGCACGAGCCGGACGAGGCGGCGCTGATCGGCGCCGTGCATCTGGCGCCGAGCTGGATCTTCGCGGGGCATGACAGCCTGCTGGCGGTGGATATCGGCGGCACCAACATCCGCGTGGGCCTCGTGGAGCTGAACCTGAAGAAAAAGAAGGACCTCTCCCAGGCGAAGGTCGTGGGCCTGGAGGTCTGGGCCCATGCCGAGGACAAGCCCAGCCGAGAGGAGGCGGTGGAGCGGATGGCGGAGATGCTCTCCGCCATGGTGGCTCAGGCGAAGGAGGAGAAGCGCCGCCTGGCGCCCTTCATCGGCATCGGCTGCCCCGGGATCATCGAGGAGGACGGCTCCATCGACCGCGGGGGGCAGAACCTCCCGGGCAACTGGGAAAGCAGCCGCTTCAACCTGCCCCGCGCGCTGACGGAGCATCTGCCTGAGATCGGCGACCACGCGACGGCCGTGCTCATGCACAACGACGCCGTGCTGCAGGGGCTGAGCGAGATCCCCCGGATGCAGGATGTGGAGCGCTGGGGCGTGATGACGATCGGGACCGGGCTGGGCAACGCCCGTTTTACCAACCGGTCGTGAGGCCGGCGCCGTGTGACGAAGCATCACCCGACCGGCTGGAAGCATCCGGTCGGGCAACGATCTTCTAGAGCATTTTCCGTTCGCAAAGGCTCACGGCAAACGCTCTACCTTTTTGTTTCGAGCATCTTTACCCGACCAGATGATTCCATCTGATCGGGTGATGCTCTAGCGGCGGAATTCCTCGGCATTGCCGCGGGCCCGGACGATCTCGGCCGTGATCGCGTCCAGCTCGATGGTGAAGGTACGGCCGCGCGGCGGCAGCATCTTCAGCTCGGCCACGCGACGGCCGTCCCGCTGCTCCATCTCGGCCTCGATGACATGGGCGTCGTAGAGGCGCTCGGCCTCGCGCACGAAGTCCGAGAGGGGGCGATGCTCCGAGGAAGCTGCGGCCGCCTCGGGCTCGGTGGCCTGGGTGGTGGCTTCGACACGCGGCATGCCCGTGGCGGTCATCACCCGATCGAGAACGGTCAAACCGGCCAGCGCGGCAATGGCGACGACACCGGGGATCAGAAGCTTGCGCATGGGCGGACCTCAAGTCGATGAATGAAAGCTGAATCGGTCACTCAGTCCCCGTTCAGACGGCGCGCGGTAGTTTCTTAAAGTCTCGAAGGATGAATCTCAAGCCTTTCGGGTTCCCGGCCCCCGCGCCGATGATGATGGAGAAGAGACGACCATGCCGATCGACATTCTGTTTTCTGTGAGTGATCTGGTGGTCGTTTCGTTCATGACGATACTGGCCGTGGCGCCCGTTGCCGTGATGATGATGGATCGCCGCAACCGCACGGCCCTGCGCGCGCACCGCGCCTGAATCGTCGCCGTCCGGCCTCTTCGGCCCCTAACGCAACCCCACGATCCCAGGAGCGCTTGACGAGCAGGAGGAGAGGCCATGCTCGATCACGTCGGAATTCCCGTCCAGGACCTCGGGAAATCCCAGGCTTTCTATGAAGCCGTCCTGAAGCCGCTCCGCATGCGCCTGGTCGCGGGAGACGGCATCAACTATGCCGGATTCGGCGCCGGGGAGCACGGCGTCTTCTGGCTAGGACCCAGCGGAAAACCGCCCAGCCGGACCCATGTGGCCTTCGCCGCCGAGGATCGCGAAATGGTCCGCCGCTTTCACGAGGCCGCGCTGGAGGCAGGCGCCATGGACAATGGCGGCCCCGGCCTCCGCCCGCATTATCACCCCGACTACTACGCCGCCTTCGTGCTGGATCCCGATGGCCACAACATCGAGGCCGTCTGCCACAAGCGCATGTGAGGGAGCCGGTTAGCGGCTTTCGGGCGCCGTCCGGCTGGGCCGCACGACGTCGCCGCTGCGGATGGCGTCGGACGGGCCGTTGATCACCCATTCGCCGCGCTCCAGCCCCGAGCTGATGTCGAGGTCGGAGCCCAGGTCCCGCGCGATCCGCACCGGCTTCACCGCGACCTTGCCCTGGTCGTCCACGACGGCGACCGAGGTGCCGTCCTGCCGGAAGATGAGGGCGCTGGCCGGGATGCGGACCTGGCCGCCCATCGGCCCGGGCGGCAGCTCCAGCCGCACCTGCGCATAGCCGCCGGGCAGCAGCCGGTCAGCCGAGTTGTCGACGGCGAGCTGCACGAGCATCGCGCCCGACTGGATGTCGAGTGACTCGGCCGAGCGCGTCACCTCCGCCGTGAAGGTCTCGTCGCCATGTTCCGGCACGGTGAAGCGCGCGACGACGCCCGGGGCGATGGCCGCCGTATAGGCCTGGGGCACGCGCACATAGAGGCGCAGCCGCCGCGTGTCCGAGACGGTGAAGAGCGGCTGCGCATTGGTGGCGCCCGCGACGATCAGGGCGCCGACATCCGTGCCGCGGCTGGTGATGGTGCCCTCAAAGGGTGCCAGGACCTGCGTGAAGCCGGTGAGCGCACGCAGCCGGTTCACTTCGGCTTCCGCCTGGGTGAGCTGCGCCGTGCGGGCCGCGAGGTCGCCGCGCCGCTCATCCGTCGCCTGCTGGGAGACGACGCTGCGCGCCCCGAGCTCGGTCCAGCGCTGGGCCGTGCGCGCCGAGAGGTCGCGCTGGGCGCGGACCGTCGCCAGCGCGGCGGTGGCGGCGGCGAGCTGCTGGTCGACCTCCGGCGCATCGATCACCGCCAGGAGCTGCCCGGCCTGCACGCGGTCGCCGATATCGACCAGGCGGCGCTGAATGAAGCCGCCGGTGCGGGCATAGACGGGCGCCTCCGCCCAGGCGGCGAAGCGGCCGGACAGGATGAGGGGGCGGGACTGGACCTCGCGCGGCTGCACCACGTTCACGCTCGGCACGGCGGCGGCGGCCGTCACCTCGCGCAGGCTCTCCTGCGCCGCGAGGCGGGAGGAGATGGTGAACCAGAGGACGCCGCCGAGCCCCGCCAGCCCCACCGCCAGGAAGAGCAGGACGCGGCGCGGATGGGCCATTTCCGTCCCCATCGCCTCGGTATCGGAACGGGTCGTGTCGGGAAGGGGGGCTTCAGGCATGGGCGACACCTTCGGGACGCGCGCCGCGACGGACGGCGCGGCGGCCATGAACCATGGAGAAGAGGGTAGGGACGAAGATCAGCGAGGCGCAGGTGGCGACCACGAGGCCGCCGATGACCGCGCGGCCGAGCGGCGCGTTCTGCTCGCCGCCCTCGCCGAGGCCGAAGGCCATGGGCGCCATGCCGATGATCATGGCGAGCGCGGTCATGAGCACGGGGCGGAAGCGCGTGATGCCGGCGGCGAAGGCGGCCTCCCGCGCATCGCCGAGCTCGGCCAGCTTCTCTCGTGCGAAGCTCACGACGAGGATGGAGTTCGCGGTCGCGACGCCCATGCACATGATGGCGCCCGTCAGCGCCGGGACCGAGAGGGGCGTACCCGTCACGAAGAGCATCCAGGCGATGCCCGCGAGCGCGGAGGGCAGGGCCGCGACGATGACGAAGGGGTCCGACCAGGACTGGAAGTTCACGACGACGATCAGGTAGATCAGCACCACCGCGCCCAGTAGGCCGAGGCCCATGCCCATGAAGGCGGTGTTCATGGTCTGGTACTGGCCGCGCAGCGTGACGCGCACGATGGCCGGCTTCTCGGCGTCGAGCCTCGCGATCGCGCGCTCCACGTCGCGCGCGACGGCGCCGAGGTCGCGCCCCTGCGTCGCGGCATAGACGCTCACCAGCGGCTGGATGTTGTACTGCGAGACCACGGCCTGGGAGTTCACGCGCACCATCTGGCCCAGCGCGCCCAGCATCTGCGGCTCGGGCGAGCGGGGGCCGGTGACGGGGATGGATTCCAGCTCCTCCATCGAATCCACCAGGTATTCCGGCGTCTGCGCGACGACCGGATAGGTCACGCCATTGGCCGGGTTGAGCCAGTAGATCGGCGCCGTCTGCAGCGAGCCGGCGACGGAGCCCGCCAGGCTCGTCGTGACGTCGCGCGTGTCGAGGCCCATGGCGTTGATGCGCGAGCGGTCCGCCATGAAGCGGAGCGAGGGGCTGCTGGCCGGCTGCTGGATGCGTGCATCCACCAGCCCGTCGATCCCGCGGATCGCGCGCAGGATGCGCTGCGCATGGGCCTGGTTCTCCTCGAGGTTCGGCCCGGTCACCTGCACGTCGATCGGCGAGGGGGCGCCGAAGTTCAGGATCTGGCTGGTGATATCGGCCGGCAGGAAGGAGAAGGTCATGGTCGGGAAGAGGCGCGGCAGCTCCAGCCGCAGCCGGCGCACATGGTCGGCCGTCGGCTCGGCGCCGCGGCGGAGGCTGATGATGATGTCCCCGTCCATCGGGCCGATGGTGCCCGAGGAGCTGTAGATCACGTTGATGCCGCTGGAGGAGAGGCCGATATTGTCGGCGATGGTGTCGATCTGATCGGCCGGGATCAGCTGGCGGATCTCGGCCTGGATCCGGTCGAACAGCGCGGAAGTCTCCTCGAGGCGGGTGCCCGAGGGCGCGCGGGCATGCAGCGCGATGGTGCCGCTGTCCACGTCGGGGAAAAAGTTGCGACCGAGGAAGGGCACCAGCGCCAGGCTGCCGAAGGCGAAGATAAGGAAGATCGCCACCGTCGCGCCGCGCGCGGTGATGGCGAGGCGCAGCAGCCGTCCATAGGCGGTGCGCCGCCGCTCGAACCAGTTCTCGAAGCCGCGCTGCAGCCGGCCCAGGAAGTGGGTGCGCGGCGGCGGGTGGCCGTGGCCGACCGCATGCGGCCGCAGCAGGTACATCGCCATGGTCGGCACCAGCGTGCGCGACAGGATGAAGGAGGCGATCATCGCGAAGACGACCGAAAGCGCCATGGGCACGAAGAGGAAGCCCGAGACCCCCGGCAGGAAGAACATCGGCACGAAGACGATGCAGATGCAGAGCAGCGAGACGAAGGCCGGCACGACGATCTGCTGCGCGCCGTCCATGATGGAGGTGCGGACGTCCTTGCCCTGCTCCAGGTGCCAGTTGATGTTCTCGATGGTGACGGTGGCATCATCCACCAGGATGCCGATCGCGAGCGCGAGGCCGCCCAGCGTCATGACGTTCAGCGTCTGGCCGAAGGCGGCCAGCGCGAAGACCGCGGCCAGCACGGCCAGCGGGATCGAGGTCGCGATGATGACCGTCGAGCGCCAGGAGCCGAGGAAGAGCAGGATCATCAGCGAGGTCAGCGCGGCGGCCAGAGCGCCCTCGACGACGACGCCCGTGACCGCCGCCTTCACGAAGAGCGACTGGTCGTTCAGCGGCGTGACGGTCAGGTTTGGCGGCAGGGCCGGGCGCAGCGTCGGCAGGATGTCCAGGATGCCGTTCACGATGCTGATGGTCGAGGTTGCGCCGTTCTTCAGCACGGTCAGCAGCACGGACCGCTGACCGTCCACATGCACGACGTTCTGCTGCGGCGCCGAGCCGTCGCGGACATTCGCGACGTCGCCGATGGTGATCGTCGCGCCGTTGACGGTGCGGATCGGCAGCGCCGCCAGCTCGGCCACCGTGCCGGGCGCATTGTTGAGCGTGAGGCTGAACTGATACTCGCCGATCTTCACGAAGCCGGCCGGGGTGATCTGCGTCTGCGCCGCGATGGCGGCCGCGAGGTCCTGGGCCGAAAGCCCCTTGGACTGCAGGGCCTGCGGGTCGATGTCGATCTGGATCTGCCGCGTGCGCCCGCCGAAGGGGAAGGGCATGGCGGCGCCCGGCACCGTCACCAGCTGCGGGCGGATGAAGTTCACGCCGAGGTCGAAGAGCTGCTGCTCGCTCAGCCCCTGGCCGGCGAGGGCGATCTGCAGGATCGGTACCGTAGAGGCGTTGTAGTTCAGGATCAGCGGCGGCGTGGCGCCCGGCGGCAGCTGCCGCAGCAGGGTCTGCGAGATGGCGGTGATCTGCGCATTGGCCAGGCGCACATCCGCGCCCGGCTGGAAGAAGACCTTCACGATGCCCATGCCCGGCAGCGCGTTCGCCTCGATATGCTCGATGTCGTTGACGGTCGTGGTCAGGGAGCGCTGGTAGGGTGTGAGGATGCGGCCGGACATGTCCTCGGCCGAGAGGCCGTTGAAGGTCCAGGACACGGCGACGACGGGGACCGGGATGTTCGGGAAGATGTCGGCCGGCGTGCGGATCGCGGCGATCACGCCGCCGATGACGATCATCACCGCCATGACGACGAAGGTATAAGGCCGCGCCAGGGCGATGCGGACGAGGCCGATCATGCCGCGGGCCCACCGGTCCGAGCGCGGTGCGCCGGGTCACTCATGGGGGCGGGCGGCGCTGCGTCCGTGACGAGCCATCCTTAGCAATCTCCGACCATCGTTCGATGCCGCGGCGGCGAGACGGGCCGGACCCGCCGAGCGCAGGGCGCGACAGGATGACGAAGACCGGAGGTGCCGTCCACCCGCTTCGTGAGGGCAGGTGGACGGCCGCGACGCGGTCAGATGACCGGGTCGACGCCGTCCTTGCCGACGAGGATGCGGCTGGCCGAAAGGCGCCCGTCCTCGCCGCGCGTCGCATTGATGAAGACCTGGGCCTGGGGCACCAGGTCCGTCCGCGCCGCGGGGATGGGCATGCGCAGCGGCGTGTCCGCCGGGACGCGCACCAGCACGCGGCGGCCGAGGATGCTCAGGGTCAGGTCGCGGCCGCCGCCGCTATCCACCACGGCCTCGACCGGGCCGTTGTTCATGGAGGCGTTGGGGGCGGTGTCCCAGGCGTTCTGCAGCTCGGTGATCCGCATCCCCGGCGGCAGGACGGTGATGGCGGTGGCCCGAAGCTCGCCATCCGCGCCGGGCTCGGCGACGACGCCGACCGCGGTGCCCGTCGTGATCTCAGAGAGCGCGACGCGCCGGAGGGCGGCGATCGGGGTGTTGTCGGCGAGCTGGACCACCAGACGCTGGCCGGTGCGGGTCGCGACGCCGAGGGCGTTGCCGTCGAGCTCGGTGATGGTGCCGCGGAGGCGGACGGGGCCGGGCTGCTGGGCCCAGGCGGGAAGGGCGGCGACACCACCCAGGCCGAGGACCAGAGCCGTGCGGCGGGACAGGAGGGTCATGGCGAGGCTTTCGGGCGCGGGATGCGCCCCACGGATTTGGGGCGGCGGCCCTTCATTCATAGGGCGGCGGCTTCGCGGATTCGTCAGGGCGCGCCTTGTAAAGAAGCTGCGAGCGACCATTGCCTCCGTGAAATCTTCACGTATAGGTGGGTATGTGACGGCAACATTACGTTGCTGGAGCCTTTTGGCCGGATCGTTCCCGCGTGGAAGAAGGCCCTGTGGATCGTGATCGAAAACAATCAATATTATCAAATAGTTAACGGTCAGGAACGCATGGTTGTTCAGGAGCGAGCTGGCCCCGGGGAGGCATTTTCCGAGCTGCGGCGAACGGCATGCGGAGTTTTCATTCTTCGCTGAATTCCATGCGGAAAACGCATACATGAAAACATCTTATATGAATTGCTCAATATATTCAATTGGTTGAAAATGTTGCGGCGTATGTAATCTTCTGATTATACTTATATAAATATGCATTGGCATGAAGCTTCTTGGGGAAGTGATGCTCAACTTTCTTGTGCGTTCCGCTTCGCTCTGGAATCCGGCGTCGGCCGCTTCCCCCCGCCAGCCGGTCTTCGAACTCCTGGAGGAACGCATCCTCCTGGCCGCCCAGCCGATCGTGACGGTGATCGCCGAGGATGGCGCCACGATCTCGAACGGCTCCGAGGACGTGCTGATCGGTGACACGACGCATGTCACCCTCCGGTTCGACAATGTGCCGGACGGCCCGGGCGACGGGGTGGGCTACGCCCCGTATATCGACATCATCCTGCCGACCAACGGCGCCGACGGTGCCGGTGTGGGGCCGGACGGCGATGACGGCGTCACCTTCCAGGGGGCGACCTATCTGGGCCTGCAGCTGCAGGCCACGCAGATCGAGTTCGACGCGAACGGCCAGGCGGTGCACCCTTTCGCGAAGGACCAGAACGGCAACGCGCGGATCCTCACGGGCACGCCTGGCTCCACGCTGGTGGTGCTGACGCTGCCCTTCGGCAGCTTCACGGGCGATCAGACGCCGGCCGACATCGTCCTCGAGCTCGGCCTCTCCAACCTGGCCGACCGCGGCGTGCCGCTGAACATCCAGGCGCAGGGCGGCTTCGCCTTCGGTGGCGACCCCCTCAACAACCCGACCACCGACCATCCCATTCTTGGCCCGACGACGGGCTTCGACATCAACCCCATCATCGCCAGCCTGACCAAGATCTATGACGGGCCGGAGCAGGAGACGGCCACCGGGCCTTCCTATCCGCATAGCTGGACGATCACGCCGAAGCTGGCCCCGGGGCAGACCGTCACCGACTTCGTGCTGACCGACACCCTGCCGGACGGCGTGGTGGTCACGGGTTGGGAAATCCTCAACGGCTTCACGGGCACGGTCACCCAGAACGGCAATGTCATCACCGCGGTCATCGACGGGGCCGTGGTTGGCGGCGGCACGATGCCTGGGCTTCGGATCGACTTCTATGTCGCGGAGAACCATTCGGGCGGGGCCGTCCTCGATCCCGTGACGGGCGCGCCACGGGCGCTCGAGAACAATGCGCGCCTCGATTTCACCTGGACGCCGCTGGACGCCCGCGACCCCACCGAGAATGTCACGATCGACCCCGAGGGGCCCGAGAACGTCATCTACGCCAAGTCGGTGGCGCTGCAGAAATCCGTCACCGTGGTCGGCGGCGGCACCCCTGGGCCCGGCTCGCAGCTGGAATGGGTGATCGAGGGGCAGGTCTCGGACTATTTCGCGATCGACAACCTCGTCGTGACCGACGTCCTTTCCGACGGTCAGCGCTTCCTCGACAGCTTCTCGCCGACCATCGTGATCGTCGAGAATGGCGTGCAGATCTTCACCGGCGCGCTGCTGGCCGGCCAGTATGCCTACTCGCGGGACGCCACGACCGGCATCACCACGCTACAGGTCGATGTCTCGAAGGTTCTTCGGGATGCGGGTCTCGAATCCTCCCTAGGCTCCGATTCCACCACCGGGTCGGAATCCGGGGAGTCCACGATGCGGATCACCTTCCGCAGCGTGATCGAGGAGAACTACGTCCAGCAGGAACGGGCCAACCACGTCGTGGAAGGCGACGTGATCGGCAATGACGTGACGGTGAGCGGCGAGGTCCTCGGCACCGGCCATATCGTGACCGACGATTCAGGGGCCGGGGTCACGCTGCCCGTCGCGACCGTGTCCAAGACGGTCTATGCGGTCAACGGGAACGTGGTCGGCGGCCCGATAGGTCCGATCCAGACCGGCGACAGCGTGACCTATCGCCTGGAGGTCGACCTGCCGCTGACCCGCGCCCACGGGCTGCGGATCATCGACTTCCTGCCGCTGCCGATCTTCGGCGCGATGGACGTGAACGGGGACGGGGTGTCGGGCGACACGCTGGTCTTCGTGGACGCGATCAATGGCGCCGCCCCCGGTGTCGGCCTGGCCTGGTTCGGAATGGGCGATACTTTCAGCGGCATCACCGGGGCCACTCCCTCGATCTCCGGGAATGCCGCGGCGAACTCGCTGATCTTCGACTTCGGGGATCTGGGCAACCACAACGAGAACACCAAGCTGGTGATCCTCTTCACCGTGCGCGTGAAGGACACCCCCTTCGGCGACGGCCTGTTCCTGACGAACATGGTGACCACCGAGGAGACCTCGACGGACAACCTCGTCACGGTTCACTCGGCCGTGAGCCAGATCGTTCTCGGCGAGCCCGTGCTATCCATCACCAAGGGCGTGGTCGCCACGACGGGCGACGGCACCTTCTCCGGCTCCAACGGCCCTGTCGAGTTCAATGCGCCCGGCTCCTCCGGCCCCCGCTTCACGGGCGTCATCAGCAGCGATGCGCTGGCGGGCGGCGCCATCGACGCGAACCTGGCGGGCGTCGATGCCGGCGACCTCGTCACCTTCGCGCTCACCGTCGAGAACAAGGGCTCGGGCCCCTATGGCGCCTTCGACGTCCTGCTTCGGGACACCTTCCCGTCGGGCTTCGAGATTCCGGCCGGCGGGCTGAACCTCAGGATCACCGACGGTGCCGGCAATGTCCTGAACTACGAGATCGTGGGCGGGGGCCTGTTCGATCCCAATGGCGGCATCAAGCTGATCGACCCTCCGGGCCACGGCGCCATCGGGACCTACAATGCCGGCAATGGCGGCAACATCGTCATCGTCACCTACGACCTGGTCCTGGCGGACGACGTGTCGGTGCCGAACGCGCAGCTCGACAACACCGCCCGCATCGTCTCCTTCGCGGCGGTGGAGGGCGGCAACGACCGCATCGAGACCATCTCGGCGCAGGATGCCTCGGACAGCGCGCGCGTCATCACCGCGGCGCCGAGCCTCGAGAAGATCGTCTTCGAGACGAGCCACGACTTCACCGGCACGGGCGCCGGCAATCCCGACGTGACGGACCTCGCCATCGGCGAGATGGTGACCTACCACGTCACCGTGACCTTCCCTGAAGGGAAGGCGGGCAATGTGCGGCTGGAGGACCTGCTGCCGGCCGGTAGCGACGGCCTCCTGGGCTACGTCTCGGCGCGGATCATCAGCGTCGGCGGCAACCTCAGTGGTGGGGCAGGACTCGCCGTGGGCCAGACGGGCACGTTGGCCGACCGGGACGGCGACGGCGTCTGGGACACGATCACCTTCGACTTCGGCGACGTGACGAACGCCTGGGACAATATCGTCAACGCGAATGACCGCGTGGTGATCGAGATCGTCGCGCGCGTGCTGGATGTGGCGGCCAATAAGAGCGGCGAGGTGCTGACCAACAACGCCACGCTCAGCATCGACGACCCCAATGGCGGCCCGCGGGTGACCTGGTCCGATTCCGCTTCCGTGGAGATCGTCGAGCCGGATCTGACGCTCACCAAGACGGTGACGCCCGAGCGGGCAGGCGCCAATGAGGAGCTCACCTACACCATCACGCTGAAGAACGACGGCGCCGGAGGCCACGCCACCACGGCCTTCGATCTCGAGGTCCTGGACAGCCTCGCCCAGCTGCCGCCCAACGCGACCTTCCTGGCGGGCTCCGTGGTGGTGTCCGGGGCGGTGGCCTCCGTCGTGACGGGCAACACGGTCGGCGACACCAGCATCCGGGTGACCCTCGCCCAGCTGGCGGTGGGCGAGACCCTGACCATCACCTTCAAGGCACGGCTGGTGGCGACGGCCGAGGCCGGTGCCTCCATCCCGAACACGGCGAACTACACCGGCAACAGCCTGCCCGGCAGCTCGCCCGACGAGCGGCAGTACAGCGGCCATGACGACGCCCTGGTGACGGTCCTTACGCCCACCCTCTCCAAGACCATCGTCGTCACCTCCAACCCGGACACGGACAAGGACCTCTACGACCCGACGCTGGACGACCTGTCGATCGGCGAGGAGGTTACCTACGAGCTCGTCATCACCCTGCCGGAGGGCGACAGCCTCAACCTCTCGCTGCTCGACCTGCTGCCGGACGCCAACCTGGCCGGCCAGGGCGGCCGCCTGGAATACGTGGCCGGCTCGCTCGAGGTCATCCGCGTGGGCATCGGCGGCAGCCTGATCGGCGTGAACGGGCAAAATCTTCTGAACCCGGGCGTTACGGTCACCGACACCGGAAGCAACGGCAATCTCGATTCTGTCCTCATCAGCTTCGGCCATGTCCGCAACACCTCCGACAACCAGGTCGTCGGACAGGAGGACCAGATCGTCATCCGCCTGAAGGCGCGGGTGGTGGATCATGTGGCCAATGTCGGCGGCCAGGTGCTGACCAATACCGGCGCGGTATCGGTCAACGGCGTCGAGACCGACCGCGCGAGCGTGAGCGCCGAGGTCGTCGAGCCCCGGCTGGTGATCGAGAAGACCTCCTCGGTGACGGAGGGCGAGCCGCTCGATGCCGGCGCGGCCATCTCCTACACGATCACGATCAGCCATGCGGACGCGAATAGCGGCCCAGCCTACGACCTCAACCTGAGCGACGTGCTGCCCGCCGGCATGCAGCTCGTGGATGGCAGCCTGACCTCCTCGGTCGGCACGATTTCCCATGTGGGCGGCGTCGTGACGCTGACGCTGCCCAAGCTGCTGCTGGGCGATGCGCCCATCACCATCGTCTATCGCGCCGTCCTTCTCGACAGCGTGACGCCGGGCCAGTCGCTGACCAATACGGCCACCCTCGACTACGACAGTCTCGCGGGGGATGGGCCTGATGACCGCGGGGCACCGCAGCTCAGCGATTCGGAAACGCATCTCGTCGCGCTGACGCCGACCATCACGAAGACCGTTGTCAGCACCTCCCTCGACGAGACGGGCAGCGACGCCTTCGACCCGCTGAACCCCGATGTCGCGGCCGGCGAGACGGTCACCTACCGTCTCGTGATCAGCCTCGGCGAGGGCACGCAGCGGCTGGTCGTGAGCGACATGCTGGCGCCCGGGCTGACCTATCTCTCCTCCTCGGTGGATAGTCTCGGCGGCATCACGGGCAGCGTGCTCGGCATCGGGGCCAGCGGCTCCGCTTCCGGCCAGACCATCACCTTCGACTTCGGCACGGTGGTGAACGCCGGCGACAATGTGCGCAACGCGTCGGACGAGATCGTCATCCTGATCACGGCGCGGTTGACGGCGGCGAAGGACGTCGCCGCCGGCACGACCTACGCCAACGATGCCGAGGTGCAGACCTTCGGCCCAGGCGAGGGACAGCCCGGACTCGAGACCGACAATGCGACCGCCGTCATCGATCTGGTGACGCCCGTGCTCACCATCGACAAGGTCGCGGACGTCACGACCGCGAAACCCGGCGACACGGTGACCTACACCGTCACGATCGACCATGCCACGACCTCCACCTCCGCGGCCTATGGCGCGATCCTGCAGGATCTGCTGCCGACCGGCGCGGTGCTCGTAGCGGGCTCGGCCTCCACGACGCGCGGCAGCGTGAGCGAGGAGGGCGGCCAGGTCGTCCTGACCCTTCCGGGCGTCTACGGCCTGAACGATGGCCCGATCGTCCTGACCTACCAGGTCCTCCTGCAGGGCTCGCTGCGGAACGGCGATCAGGTCGTGAACACCGCGGGTATCGACTACAACACCGCGCCGACGAACGGGAACAACTACACGGGCGACGACGACGCGACGGTCGACATCATTACCGTCAACTCCCTCACCAAGGAGATCATCGCCACCTCCAACGAGGACACGGCGGGCAACGACGTCGCGCGCGGCGAGAGCGTGACCTATCGCCTTACCGCGACGGTCGGCAACGGCACGCAGGAGCTGGTGCTGACGGACAGCATCCCCGTGGGCTTCGACTTTGTTTCCTACCGGATCGTCAAGGGTCCGAACGTCACGCCCACCATTACCGGCAGCGTGATCACCTTCAATTTCGGCACTTATGTGCACAATCCGGGCGATCCCGATCACGGCACGATCATCGTCGAGATCGTGACCCGCCTGCGCGACGACGCGCCGGCGGACCCGCTCGCCAATGTGGCGGTGCTGACGCCGGACGGGGATGACGACCGTTCGGTGACCGACAATCAGGACATCGTCGTCGTCTCGCCGGTCCTGACGATCCAGAAGGAAGGGCCGGCCGGCTTCCTCCGCCCTGGCCAGGAGGGCGAGTTCACCCTCACTTTGTCGCACGCCGCCGCCTCGACCGCCGCGGCCTACGACATCCTCGTGCAGGACCTGCTGGCCGATGCGGCGCCCTGGCTGATCCTGATCCCGGGCAGCGTGACCACCACCGCGGGCAGCGTCACCGCGGGCAACAATGCCGGCGACAATACGATCGGCATCTCGCTCGACAGCCTGAAGCTCGGCGAGACGGTGGTCATCAAGTTCAAGGTCCGGGTTGCCGACGATGCGCCGGTCGCCGCTGTGCTGCACAACACGGCCACGCTCTCCTGGGACAGCAATCCCGGCGAGGGCGGCGAGGCCGGCACGGACGAGGACAGCACGCAGGTGCCGCTGGTGCCCGGCCTCGACAAGACGCTGGAAGAAAGCTCCGTGATCTCGGGCGGAGATCCCACGGACAGCATCGCCTACAACCCCAACCTGCGCGACCTGAGCCCGGGTGAGCTGGTGCGCTACCAGATCGTCATCACCCTGCCCCAGGGCGCGACGAACGGCGTCGTCGTCAGCGACGACATGGCCGGCGGGCTGCTGGACCTGATCTCCTCGCGGATCGTGAGCATCGGGAGCGATCTCACCGTCGTCGGCCTGGGCGTCGGCGATGCGGGCGTGATGGTTGGCGGCGTGCTGCGCTTCAATTTCGGCACGGTGACCGGCCTGCAGGACAACGCCCTGCCGGGCGCGGGGGACCGCATCGTCATCGAGGTGATCGGCCGCGTGCGGGCCGATGTGCAGGCCGGCGAGGGCGGGCTGAGCCAGGGGGCGACCCTGGATTTCGAGCTGGCGGGCCAGGAGGGAAGCCAGGTCGACACGGTCGTCTCCGACATCGTGACGCCCACGCTCACCATCATCAAGGCGGCGGACACGACGGGTCCCGTCGATGGCAATGACGCGATCGTCTACACGCTCACCGTCACCAACAACTCGAACGCCGTCGCCTTCGACGTCGTCGTTACCGACCCGCTGCTGCAGCTGGTCTCCGGCGGCAATGTGGTCGTCACGGTGAACGGCGTGCCGGTTGCGGGCGTGCAGATCATCAGCGGCAGCGCCCCGGGTGATACCGCGGTGACCGTGATCATCCCGCAGCTCGATGTCGGCCAGGTGGCCATCATTTCCTTCACGGGCGTCGTCTCGGAGCTGCAGGCCAGCGGCACGACGGTGGACAATCAGGCTTCGGTCAGCTGGGGCAGCGCCCCCACGGTCGATCCGGACGGGTGGCCGGGCGCGGGCGGGACCAACCCGAACGTCGCGACCAGCGGGGAAGACAGCAACGAAGTCTCCATCTCGACCAAGCTGCCGACGCTGACGAAGGTCGTCGCCGACACGGACAATCCCGGTACCACCAACGGCCAGTTCGATCCGAACCTGGCCGACGTGTCGCCCGGCGAAACCGTGACCTGGCGCCTGACCATCACGCTGCAGGAAGGCTCGACCACGCTGATCCTGCGGGACCTGCTGCCGGCCGGCTTCACCTATATTTCCTCCGGCATCGTGTCGATCGGCGGCAACGTCAGCGGCGGCAACCTGGCCGTCGGTGACGCCGGGACCCTCAATGGCCGCATCGTGGTCTTCGGCTTCGGCACGCTCGTCACGCGGGCCGACAACACGCCGCAGGGCGCGGCGGATCAGATCGTCATCGAGGTTCGGGCGCGCCTGGATGCGGGGGCGCTGCCGCCGGGCGCGCAGCCGGCCAATTCCGCGCAGCTCGAGGTGGTCGATGCCGGCGTGATCCTGCCGCCCGTCTCGGCGGCCGTCGATGTCGTGGCGCCCGCGCTCGCGATCGACAAGAGCGTCGACAAACCCTTCGCCATCATCGGACAGGAGGTCGGCTACACGCTGCGGATCCGCCACACCGATGCCTCCAGCGCCGGCGCCTACGATCTCGTGATCCGGGACGATGCGATGCCGGGCTTCCTGTCGATCGTCGCCGGCAGCGTCGTGGTGGAAGGCGTCTCCGGCGCCGTGGTGGAGTATGTCGGCGGCGGCATCCGCATCATCGTGCCGGAGCTCGCGCTCCATCAGGTCGTGACCGTCACCTACAAGGCGCTGGTCACGAATGTGCCGAATGACGGCCGCGCGACGAATGCCGCCAGCTTCACGGCCGACAGCTTCCCGGGCAGGCCCCAGGGTGGCGATCTGGGCGGCGAGCTCAGAATGGCGGCGGCCGACCAGAAGGAGATCCTGGTGGCCGCCGGCCAGCCCGCCGCGCGGGCGGGCGGCCTGCAAGACATCATCGGCTGGGACGACCGCCTGACGAACTTCTTCCGGGGCTACCGGTCGGAGCCGATCTATAGCGGCACGGCAGATCCGGGCAGCACGCTGGTTATCAGCCTGCGGGACTGGCAGGGCAGCATCATCGCCTCGACCAGCCGCATGGCCGATGCGGGCGGCAACTGGATCGCGGCCTTCCCGCGCACCGTCGGCTTCCCAGGCGATCTGCCGAACACCGACGACTACCTGTCGGCGACGCGGCTGTTCCGCGATCTCGGTCAACGCCTGGTGCCCACGGGCGATCGGCAGGAGATTCCGCTCCGCGACGACCTCGACGGCCGTCCGTTCGACGTGCAGGTCTCGATCACCCGAAACGGCGCAGGCCCGCTGGGCGATGCGCCCGGCAACACCCGCGTCGCCTTCGGCGACACCAGCAATCCCGGCGCCTTCGTCAAGCTTGTCGACGGCGCCGCCGGCTCGACGGCGGGCGGGATGCTGCGCGGCCATGCCGCGGCGGCGGCGCATCCGTTCTCCTTCGCCTTCAATCGCTTCACCGGCGAGCTTCTCTCCAGCGGCCCCTTGGCCGGGAGCACGAGCCGATGACGCCGAACGCTATCCGATCCTGGGGGTTACGACCTTGAATTGCCTGCGTACCGCTCTGTTGGCCGCTCCCATCATGCTTTCCGCCGGACAGGTTCTGGCGCAGGGCTGGTTCACCGACCGCTCGAACAACGCGATCGTCAACGTGGACACGATCGACGCTCGCTTTCGCGAGCAGGTCGGCAGTGAAATCCGCGGGCTTTATCGCCCGTCCACGACGGAGGAGCCTTCGGCGCGCGACCGCGAACGCGCCGTCCGCTTCGCGCCCTGGTGGATGCGCGGCGCCACCACGCCCACGGAAGAAGGCCAGCGCGCGCTGCCGATCGGCCTCGGCTTCATGTACGACAGCGCCATGCTGTACTCGCAGCAGATGCGCAGCTTCGGCGACCTGCCGGCCATCCGCGAGACCACTGAGCGCGAGGTCGCCGGCCGCTTCATCCCGCGTTTCTACGCGGAAGGCCGCTACGCCAATATCAACGAGCCGACGCAGAGCCTGGCGACGACGGGCGGTGCGGCGCGCCTCATCCAGCGTGAGCGCGTGGTGGAATTCGGCCTGCGCCAGCGGGCGGAGACCGGCGGCGAGGTGACGGTCGGGCAGCGCTTCTCGAACTTCTCGACCAACAGCACCTTCTACAACCCGCGCGCCCAGGCCAGCTCGCGCACCTTCATCACCGTGGTGCAGCCGCTGCTCCGT
Organism: Roseococcus pinisoli; assembly: GCF_018413645.1. Classification (GTDB taxonomy): domain Bacteria; phylum Pseudomonadota; class Alphaproteobacteria; order Acetobacterales; family Acetobacteraceae; genus Roseococcus; species Roseococcus pinisoli. The sequence goes on along the minus strand of NZ_JAHCDA010000001.1, from coordinate 256,579 downwards.
GAATCGGGCACCAACTACACGCGCAGCCTGCACGAGGTCGCGCGTCTCGATTCCCGCTCCGCCGTGGCGGAGTTCCGGCGGCAGATGGAATCGCATCTCAGCGAAGTGGCGCGCGCCTATTGGACGCTGTGGCTGACGCGGGTGCAGTACCAGCAGCGGCAAAGGCTGCTCGGCGCGACGCAGTCGCTCGTCTCCCGCCTGGAAGGGCGTGGCGGCGTCGATGCGGGCCTGGACCAGACCATCCGCGCCCGCGCCGCGGTGACCACGCGCGAGGCCGATGTGCTGCGCGCCCGCGCCGCCGTGCGCAACGCCGAGGCCCGGCTGCGTGGCCTGGTCAACGATCCCCGCCTGGAGCGCGATCGCTTCGGCGAGCTGGTGCCGACGGACCGGCCGTTGCGCGACTTCCAGGCGCAGCGCCTGGAGAGCGTGATGGTGACCGCGGTGGCCTATCGCCCCGAGGTGCAGCAGGCCTTCCTGCAGCATCGCGCGTCGGTCCTGCGTGAGGGCCAGGCGCAGATCGAGGCGCTGCCCCGCCTCGACATCATCGTCGAGGGCAATATGAGCGGCCGCGCCGGCGATCGCCGCTTCGGAGAGGCCTTCACGGATGCGCGCCGGGAAGCGGACACGCCCGGCGGCGTCTTCGGCTTCCGGTTCGAGGTCCCGCTGGGCAGCGACGACGCGCGCGCCCGGCTCAGCCGGCGCCGTCTCGAGACGCGGCAGGCGGAAAGCCAGACGCGCGCCGTGCTGGCCACCATCGTGACCGAGGCCGAGGTCACGCTGAACGAGTACCGCGTGGCCTATCGTGAGGTCGGCGCGCGCGCCGCGGCGGTCCAGGCCGCGGAGGCGGATATCCGCGTCCAGCGGACGCGCTTCGAGGAAGGCACCTTCCCCGCCGGCGGCGCGGACGCGCTGGAGCGGCTGCTGCAATCCCAGGATCGCCTGACCGCGGCCGAGGAAGCCGCCGCTACCGCCCAGGCGGCCTATACGCTGGCCTTCGTGCAGCTTCAGCGCGTGGCCGGAACCTTCACCGCCCTGGAGCAGATCGACGTACGCCGCATCGACGACGCCAATCGCGGCCCGGCCTACGTCGCCCGCCGCGGTGCGCCGGAGACCCCGCGGCCCGGAGCTGGCGCCGTCCAGCCGGCGTCGCGTTGACCCCATTCCCCGAACAGTCGAGCGCCAACATGTCCCGCCATCGAAAGTCACTTCTCGCCGCCGCCCTGCTGACCTGCACCCTGGCAGCCTGCGCCCCGCGGACGATCACCATCAGCGGCGCCGAAGTGCAGACGCCGACCAGCCCCGCACGCGCCGTCACGGCCCGCATCACCGCCCCCGGCGCCGAGCAGCCGCTGGTCGAGGTGCGCCTGGCGGACGGCACCGTCTATGCCGGCCAGCTGACGCCGGCCGACGCGCCGCCGGGCATCGGCGGGCCGGATTCGCTGGCGGCGCCGACCCGCGGCGCCTTCCTCGTGGGCCAGCTTCTGTCGCCGGAGCGCGCGCCGCTGGAGTGCCGCTTCGCCATCCTCAACCCCGCCCGCCGCATCGACGGCGGCGGCACCGGCTATTGCCGGGGCGATGCCGGCCAGCACGTGGACTTCGTGTTCTGACATGAGCGCGGGTCCGCTGCCCCGAATGCCGCGGGCCCGTGTCTTGACCGGCCGTTGGAGCGATGACGCCGGCCGGATGACGCCGACATGAGCGCGGCTGCAGGAGCGCCGCTTCCGGGTACGGAATCGGTCGCCGAGCTCTGCCCCGTGGTCAATCCGGACATGGCCGCCCGCCGCCTCGTGCTGGGCGGAAGGCCGTCCTGGATCGTGCGCGCCCCGCTGGCCGAGCGCTACATGCGCCTCCATCCGCGCCTCTATGCGCTGCTCGGCCTCCTGGACGGCCGGCGCAGCGTGGCCGAGGCCGTGGCCATGATGCCCGCGGCAGCGGCCGATGCCCCGCAGGATGTCGAGCTCGTGCAGGGGGTCGCCAATCTCATCAGCCAGGGCGTGCTGCGCGTGCCGGGGCGGAGGCTGCCGCCCCGTCCGCCCCCGTCCGGCCCGCTCCATGCCCTGCGCGGCCTGACCTACAAGCGGTTCGACCTGGGTGATCTCGGCCGCCTGCTCGGCGTGTTCCGGCCTGCCCTCGGCTGGCTGTTCACGTCCTGGGGCTTCATGATCTGGCTGGCGCTGGCCGGCACGGCGACCGCGCTCTGGTTCATCCGCGCGCCCGACGTGCTCGAGAGCATGCGCGGCCTGTCCGAATTCGGCGCGCTCGACGCCGTACAGGCCTTCGTCGTCTTCACGCTGATCAAGGTGCTCCACGAGGCGGGACACGCTGTCGCGGCGCAGCGGATGGCGGCCGCCGAGGGCGAGCGCCTCAATGTCTTCCGCTCGGGCATCTCGCTGATGTTCATGATGCCCGCGCCCTACGTCGATGTGAGCGGGATGTGGATGGTCGCCTCGCCCTGGCGGCGGGCGCTGGTGGGGGCGGCGGGCATCTATGTCGAGGGGCTGATCGCGGCCATCGCGGCGATCCTCTGGGCCTATGCCGCGCCGGGCTGGGGGCGGGAGATCCTGTTCCAGACCGTGCTCGTCGTGGGTGTCTCGTCGCTTCTCTTCAACGCCAATCCGCTGGTGCGGCTCGACGGCTACTACGTGATGTCGGACCTGCTGGGCATCCACAATCTCCAGCAGCGGGGGCGTCTCGCGGCCCGCGACATCGCGCTCCGTGTGCTTGGGCAGGGACCCGCCGAGGCCTGGCAAAGCTGGCGCCCGGCGCTCTGGTTCGTGGGGTCCTCGCTCTATCGCTGGACCATCTACTTGGGCGTGATCTGGATCGCCTATGGCCTGCACTTCGTCCTGGGCGCCGGGGCCGTCCTGCTGATCCTGCTGCTGTTCGTCGTCATCCCGACCGTGCAGATGAGCCTCGCGCTGAGGGAGAAGCCGTGCGTGGCGACCATCGTCGCGACGCTGCTGCTCGGGATCGGGGCGGCCGCCTGCCTCATTCCGATCCCGGATCGCATCGTGGTCGCCGGCACGCTCGAGCGCGAAGGCGCCCGGCAGATCTTCGCAGGGGTCGACGGCATGGTGACGGAGGTCGCGCCCGCGGGCCCGCTCGCGGCCGGGGAGACGCTGATCACGCTGCGCAATCCGGACGCGTTGCGCACCCTCCAGCATCTCGAGCTGGAAGCCCGGACGCTGGACCTGGAGCGGCGCCGGGCCACCGTCGAAAATCCTGGTCTGCTGGACGGCATCGAGGCGCGCGACGCCGCCAACCGGCGCCAGCAGCAGGAGCTGCGCGCCGAGATCGCGCGCTGGCAGGTCGTCACGGCACAGCCGGCCTTCTGGGAGCCCAGCAAGGCGCTGGGGCTGCGCGGAGCATGGGTCCGGCGCGACGATCGTGATCCGCTGGGCGTGCTCGTTCCGCTGGCGGCGCCGGCCGTCATTCGCCTCGTGCTCGATCAGCAAACGGGCGCCTCCGTGCTCAACGCCGTGACCGACGGCACCGAGCTGCCGATCCGCGAATGGGGAGGCACCGTGGCGACCTTCACGGCGCGGGTGGCGAGCGCCCGTCCCGAGGCGCGCGACGAGCTGCCCTCCGCGGCACTGTCGCAGGAGGCCGGCGGGCCGATCGCCACCCGGGCCGGGCCGCGGGGCCAACCCGTTCCGGTCGAACGGATTTTCGAATTGCGGGCCTTTGCCCAGTCGGACGTCGCGGCGCTCCACGGCAGCCGGGTGCAGGCGCTCGTCGCCCTGCCGCCCAGCCCGCTGGTGACGCAGCTCTGGCGGGCGGGGCAGCGTGCCCTGCACCGGCGCCTGGCCATTTGATGGAATCTCAGTCCCCGTGATTGCACCGCTCCGACGCTCACTCCTGGCCTTGCCCTTCGCCGCCACGGCCGCTTCCGCGCAGACGTCGCCGGGCTTCGAGGCCGTCCGCGGCGTCACGAAGGCACGGGACATCGCCCAGCTCGGCCCGCTCCTCGACGGCACGGTCCGCGAGATCATGGTGGCCGAGGGCGATCGGGTGCGGGAAGGTCAGCCCGTCCTGCGGCTTGACGATACGGTTCAATCCCAACGCATCGCGCAGGCGCGCAGCGCCGCCGAAGCCGAGGGTGACGTGCTCCAGGCCGAGGCCCAGGCCACCGAGGCCCAGGCCCAGGCCTCCCGCGTGTCGAGCGCGGTGGGACGCGGCGGTGCCATGGAATGGGAGCTGCGGCAGGCCAATGCCCGGCTTGCCGTCGCCCGTGCCGCGGTCCAGGTGGCGCAGGATCGGCGCCGGCTCGACCGGCGGCGGCTGGAGGTGGAGCTCTCGGTGATCGAGCAGTACCAGATCCGCGCTCCCTTCGACGGCCGCGTGTTCAAGATCGACACCGGCGTCGGCTCGCCCCTCAGCCGAAGCGACCGCCCGATCACCATCGCGGATCTGCGCACCCTGGAGGCGACGCTCTACATGCCCGCCGCCGCCTTTCCCTATCTCCGGACAGGACGGCAATACGAGCTGCGGCTGCTCGCGCCCGTGGACCGCGAGGTGCGGGCCACGCTGCGCTTTCTGGACCTGCTCATGGATGCCGCCTCCGGCCGGTTCCGCACCGTCTTCGTCATCGAGAATCCCGACGAGGCGATTCCCGCCGGCGTCGAAGCGATGCTGACGCCGGCCGCGCTGCGCAAGGAAAGCTGATGGACCAGCAGCCCTCCGACCAGCTCGCCCTTGTCCTCGACAATTTGCGGGCCGCCGCCGGCCGTCCGGACTGGCCGGCCGTGCTGCTGCGCTTCGCCGCCGACCTGACCAATGCCGAGGCCGGCGCGGTGCTGCTGGGCAGCACGATGCTCGCGGCCCATCCCGCGGCGGCCGGCGTTGCGCTTACCGAGGCCTGGGAAAAGGCCGCCGCCCTGGCCCTGGCCGCCGGCGCCGTCCGCCATGTCGAGGAAGGGCCGGGCCAGCCCACGCTCTTCGCGCTGCCGGCAGCCGGCGGCGCCCTGCTGATCCGGCTGCGCATCGCCAATCCCCTGCACGCGGCGCTGACGCGCGAGCGCCTGCAGCTGGTGGCGGGATTCGTCGCGGCGGCCGAGGCGGGGGCACGCGCCGGCGTGGCGGCCGTGCTCGGCACCGTTCTTCCGGCGGCGCTCGGGGCCCCCAATCGCCCTGTGGCGCTGCACCGCGCCGCGACGGGCCTGGCGGACCTGCTCCGCGTCAGGCGCGTCGCGATCGGCGTGGTAGCTTCCGGCCGCATCCGGGACATCGGCGTTTCCGACCAGCAGGAGATCGCGCTGGCCTCCGACCTCGCGCGGCGGCTGCGCGGCGAGCTCGAGGCCCTGCTGGATGCCGGGACCACGCCGGAGCCGGAGGGCAAGGCCGCCCCGCGATTGGGCGTCGCGACCGGGGCCATGGCCCTGCTGGTGGAAAGCGACGGCGCGCTGCCGCCGAAGGACCTCCTGGCGCGCATCGCCGATGGCCTCGCGCCCCTCGCCGCCATGCAGCGCCGGGCCAGGCGGAAGGGCATCGGCACGCGGCATCTGTTGGCGGCCCTGGCGCTGCTGGTGGTCGTGGCAGGCGTCTGGCCGACCACCGACGAGATCAATGCGCCCTTCATCCTGGCGCCCACCGAGCAGCGGATCGTGACGGCGCCCTTCGACGCGCTGCTCGACGAGGTGGCCGTCGAGCCCGGTGACCGCGTCGAGGCGGACACCACCTTGCTGGCGCGGCTTTCCACCCGCGATCTGCAGCTCGAGCACGCGGCGGCGGTGTCCCGCGCGGCCAATGACCGGCGCGAGGCCGATATCGCCCGTGCGCGCGGTAACCCCGCCAACGAGCAGCTGGCCCTGCTCTCGGCGGAGCGGGCGGAAACGCAGGTGGCGCTGCTGCAGCACCGCATCGACGCCGCCAGCATCCGTTCCCCCCTCAGCGGCGTTGTCGTCTCGGGCGATCTGCGTCGCTATGCCGGCCAGTTCGTGATGCGGGGCCAGGTGCTGTTCGAGGTCGCGCCCACGGACCGGATGCGCGCCGATGTGCTGGTGCTGGACCGGGATGCGCGGCGGCTTCAGGTGGGCGCCCGCGTCCGCCTGCTGCCGGCCTCCGACCCGAGCCTGCGGATCGTGGCCACCATCGAGCGGATACGCCCCACGACCGAGGTGGTGCAGGGCCGCAACGTGGTCCGCGCGATCGTGGAGCTGGATCCGGGCAACGACCTGGCGATGCTGCGCGCCGGCACGGAGGGCAGCGCCCGCGTCGAGGCGGGGAGAAGCACCTGGCTGTACTGGGCGGTTGGCGACCTGGTGCGCGCGATCCGCGGGAAGCTCTGGATCTAGGATCGCGGCCCGGCGCTCCCTTCGTGGGAGGCGCCGGGCGTGGCGTCCTAATCCACCGGCATCGGCACCGGCGTCTTCACGGGCTCGCCCGCGAAATGCGCCTGGAGATTGGCTGCGACGAGGCTGGCGGTGGCCATCATCGCCTCGGGCGAGCGGCCGGCAATATGCGGCGTGATGATCAGGCGCGGTGCTGCGGCCAGGGCGGGCGGCACCTCCGGCTCGCCGTCGACCACGTCGATGGCGGCGCCGGCGATGCGGCCGTCATGCAGGGCCGCCACCAGCGCCTCCGTATCCACCACGCTGCCGCGGCCGATGTTGATGAGGAAGCCCTGGGGGCCCAGCGCCTCCAGCACCTCGGCATTCACCAGGTGCCGCGTGCCCGCGCCGCCCGGGGCGGCGATCACCAGGTAGTCGGCCCATTCGGCCAGGGCCTTCACCGAGGGAAGATAGGCATAGGGGCTTTCCGGGCGCCGCGCGCGGTTGTGGTAGGCGATCTCCATGTCGAAGCCGCGCTCGCCGCGCTCGGCGATCTGCCGGCCGATATTGCCGAGGCCGATGATGCCCAGCCGCTTGCCGAAGACGATGGGGCGCGGCCCGCGCGCGTTCATCCACTCGCCCTGGCGGACGGCGGCATCGGCGCCGGGAATGTTGCGGGCGATGGAGAGGATCAGCGCCCAGGTATGGTCCGCGACGGTGACGTCGTTGGTGGCGGGGCCGTTGGTCACCCGGATGCCCCGGGCCTTGGCCGCGCGCAGGTCCACCGTCTCGTGGCCGACGCCGATGCAGCAGATGATCTCGAGCTTCGGCAGGGTGGCGATGGCCTCGGCGCTCATGCCGGTCGCGCCGTTGGTCAGCACCGCGCGCAGCACGGGCGCGAGGCGCGGGATCATCTCGGCGCGCTCGGCCGGGGTGGGGGCGTGATGGATCTCGAAGCCGGCGGCCGCGATGCGGGCGAGCCTCAGGGGGTCCAGCGGGATCTGGACGAGCAGGGGTATGGGCATCAATAGGGTTCCAGCGCGGGCGCGGAACGATGTTGCGGCAGCTGCGCATGGGTGTCGAGGCAGCGGGGGTGCGCGGCGAGGTCGCTTGGCGCATCATGGGGCCGCTGCCTGACGAGCAAGTGAGCACATCGTATGCGGATCGCCCTGCTGGCGGACATCCACGCCAATCTGGAGGCCCTGGAGGCCTGCCTGACCCATGCGGCGGCCCAGCGGGCCGACCGGCTCGTCTTCCTGGGCGACCTGGTGGGCTATGGCGCCAACCCAGCCGAGGTGACGGCGCGGGTGGAGGAGCTGGTGGGCCGCGGCGCGCTGGCCCTGCGCGGCAATCACGACGAGGCGGCGCTGACCGGGCCGCGCAACTTCTCCCGCCTCGCGGCCACCGCCATCCAATGGACGGCGACGCAGCTCACGCCCGAGGCGCGGCGCTTCCTGGCCGGCCTGCCCATGACCTATGAGGAGGAGGACCGCCTCTACGTCCACTCCGAGGGCTCGGACCCCGAGCGCTGGCTCTACGTCACCGATGCGACGGCCGCGCGCACCAGCCTGGAGGCGACCGATGCGCGCCTCACCTTCTGCGGCCACACGCATGTGCCCGCCCTCTTCGGCCTGACGGCGACCGAGAAGCTGGTCGCGCACCGCCCGGCTTCGGACCTCATGCTGCCGTTGCTGCAGCCCCGCCGTTGGCTGGCCGTCGTGGGCGCGGTGGGCCAGCCGCGCGACGGCAATCCGGCCGCCTGCTACGGCATGCTCGACACGGATTCGAGCGAATTCGGCTGGATGCGCGTGCCCTACGACATCGAGACGGCGGCGGCGAAGATCCGCGCGGCCGGGCTTCCGGACTTCCTGGCCGAGCGGCTTTTCACGGGGACATGAGCGCGCCCAAGGTCATCGCCGGCTTCACCCTGGGCCCGGTAGTGCATCGCGGCGGCATGGCCGTGCTGCGCGAGGTGACGCATCCCGAGCATCCCGGCCCGCTGCTGATGAAGATGCCCAAGCTCGCCGAGGGCGAGGACCCGGCGGCCATCGTCAGCTTCGAGATGGAGCAGATGATCCTGCCCCGCCTCACCGGGCCGCATGTGCCGAAATGCTACGGCACCGGCCACGAGCCCACGCCCTGGATCGTGATGGAGCGCATCCATGGCGGCTCGCTGCTGCCCTACCTCAAGCGCCTGCCGCGCGACCCGGCCGAGGTCGCGCATATCGGCGCCATGACGGCCGACGCGCTGGACGGGCTGCACCGGCAGGGCGTGGTGCATCTGGACATTAAGCCCTCCAACATCCTGCGCCGCGGCGGCGAGGATGGGCCGGTGGTGCTGGTGGATTTCGGGCTCTCCCGCGCGGCGATGCTGCCCGACCTGATGGAGGAGGAATTCCGCCTCCCCTACGGCACGGCCCCCTATATGGCGCCCGAGCAGGCCATGGGCATCCGCGGCGATCCGGCCTCGGACCTCTTTGCCCTCGGCGTGCTCATGTACTTCTTCCTGACGGGACGGCGCCCCTTCGGCGATCCGCAGCGCATGTCGGACCTGAAGCGGCGGCTGTGGTGGGACCCGCCGCCGCCGCGCGCCCTGGTGCCCGACTGCCCGCCCTGGCTGCAGGAGGTGATCCTGCGCTGCCTCGAACCCTCGCCCGAGAAGCGCCACGCCAGCGCGGCCCAGCTGGCCTTCGACCTGCGCAATCCCGGCGCCGTGGCGCTGGGGCCGCGGGCGGAAAGGCTGCGCCGCGATTCCTGGACCCGCCGGCTCCAGCGCCGCTTCCACCCGGAATTCCAGCCGCAGCTGCGCCGCAAGGCCGCCGCCCTGCCGCAGCGCGACGCCCCTATCGTCGCGGTGGCGCTCGACCTCGAGGCCATGTCGCCGGCCATGTCCTCGGCGCTGCTCGACATGGTGGGGCGGGTGCTGGCGATCCGGCCCAATGCCCGCGTCGCCTGCCTCAACGTGCTGCGCACCAACCTGCTGCGCCCCGACAGCACGCTCGATCGCGAGGGGCGGAACAAGCACCTGCAGCGCCTGCTCGAGCTCCGGCACTGGTCGGCGCCGCTCGCCCTGCCGGAATACCGGCTGACGCATCACGTGCTCGAGGCGGTGACCGAGGGCGGCGCGATCCTCGAATATGCGTCGCAGAACCGGGTGGACCATCTGATCCTGGGCGCGAAGACGGCGGGTATCACCCAGCGGATGCTGGGCAGCATCGCCGGCGAGGTGGCGCGCGACGCGCCCTGCACGGTGACGATCGTGCGCGTGCGGGAGTTCTGAGCGCGGCGGGGCCGCTCAGAAATAGATGTCCACGTAGTCCGTCAGCCGGCCGCAGGTCTCCATCTCCTGCATTCGCCAGTAGCGGCGGCTGCCGGTGACGCGGAAATGCAGGTCGCCGCTGCGGGGGCATTCGGCCCGGTCGCCCGGTGCCTGGTGGATGTCGATCCGGCCACGGAACACGAAGCTCGTGCGGTCGATGCGCAGGACCACGCCGTCGATCTCCAGCCGGCCAGGGCCGTTGCGCTGCTGCTGCGTCCCGCGCAGCAGAACCAACCCGTCGCGCTCCTCGACGCGGAGATGCCCGCGCGAATTGTCCCAGGAGATCCATTGCAGCGACATGCCGCTGTTCCGCCGGAGCCGGTTCAGCGCGCCGCGGTCCAGAACCTCGGTCCGCTGCACCGGCGATTCGGCGGCGGGCGGGCGAACCACGGAAGTATCGCCGGCATTCTGCGCCAGGACAGGCGGAGGCGGCGCGGCGGCACCCAGTCCGAGCGCGAGGGCCGCCACGAGCGCAAACCGCGGAAGGCGCCCTCCGTTCAGGCGCGGCGTGGGAGAGGCGGCGAAAGGCGGGCAGGGCATCGGCGAACTCCGAGCGTCACAGGTGGTGCATTCTGGCCCGGCCCGGCCCGCCGGCCAAGATGAAGGCCCGGGCATGCGATCGGCGCGTCCCCGACCGGAACGCGAAGATTTGCACCCTCGGATCGGCACGGTAGCATTCATGGGAATGGATATGTGGAGGCCGTGAATGACCGAGCGACCGCTGGCGACGCCCAGGGAAAGGGACCTGGCTGCCGAGATCGATGCGCTCAGGGCCGAGCTGGCCACGGCGCGTCGCGGCAGCCGGCTGGACGCCCTCGGGAAGGTGGCGGGTTCCTACTTCTCGGCCTCGGTGATCGTCGGCTGCGTGATGTTCGTGTGCGTCGCGGCGGTGCTCATCACCCTCATCATCGTGAAGGGCTGAGGGCTCAGGCCCGGAGCGGCGGGGTCATCACCTTGTCGCGATAGTTGCACCAGGGCTCGGCCCGGCAGCGCCAGCAATCGGGGGCGCGCGCCTTGCAGATGTAGCGCCCGTGCAGGATCAGCCAGTGATGCGAGTCCCGCAGCAGCTCGGGCGGGATGCGCTTCACGAGACCGTCCTCCACCTCGCGGACGTTCCTGCCCGGCGCCAGGCCGGTGCGGTTGCCGAGGCGGAAGATATGCGTGTCGACCGCCATGGTCGGCTCGCCGAACATCACATTCAGCACGACATTGGCAGTCTTCCGGCCGACGCCGGGCAGGGCCTCCAGCGCGGTGCGCTCGCGCGGGACCTCGCCGCCATGCTGCTCGACCAGCATGGCCGAGAGCGCGGCGACGTTCTTCGCCTTCCCCTGCCAGAGGCCGATCCGGCGGATGAGGGCGCCGATCCCCTCCGCGCCCAGCGCCGCCATGGCGGCGGGGGTGGGGGCGGCGGCGAAGAGGCCCGGCGTTACCTTGTTCACCATCGCATCCGTCGCCTGGGCCGACATGACCACGGCGACGAGCAGGGAGAAGGCGTCGGTGTAGAGGAGCTCGGTCTCCGGCGCCGGGTTGTCCTGCGCGATGGCGCGGATGAAATGGCCGACCTGTTCGCGCGACATCAGCCGGGCGCGGCGGGGCTCGGTGGCGGAGCCATGGAGGGGTTTGGGGGTTTTCACGTCGCGAAGCATCCTATCTGATGAGTCGATGCCCGAAACCCCCGTCCTGTTCGAGGCCCGCTCGGCGCCGCTCAGCAGTCTGGATGCGCGCGGCTTCCGGATCGTGGCCGGGCTGCTGCTGCTCGGCTTCACGATCATCGGGGCTGCCGTGATCGCCATGGGCGCCTGGCCGGTGACGGCCTTTGCCGGGGTCGAGACCCTCCTCGCCATCGGCATGCTGGCGCTCTATCGCACCTGGGCGCGTGGCAGTGCCGAGACCGTCACCCTGACCGAAGGCCGGCTGGCCATCCGCCGGCGCGAGGGCCGCCGGCATGAGGAGGCGAGCTTCGATCCCTTCTGGGCACGGCTGCGCTGGCAGGGCGGCCGCCTCTACATCGGCCAGCGGAGCGAGGTCATCGAGATCGGCCGCTTCCTGGCCCCGGAGGAGCGCCAGGACCTTGCCCGCGTGCTGGGCGACGTGCTCCATCGCTACCGGGAGCCGGTCTTCGACAATCCTCAGCTTCGGGGCTAAACCGGACGCAGCTTTGCTGCGTTAAGGATAGCCATGACCGCACCTCGCCCCGTGATGCTCGTGATCCTCGATGGCTGGGGCTGGCGTGAGGAAACGGCGGACAATGCCGTCCGCCAGGCACATACCCCGAATTTCGATCGTCTCTGGGCGAACTGCCCGCACGCCTTCCTCAAGCCCTCGGGCCATGATGTCGGCCTGCCGGACGGGCAGATGGGCAATAGCGAGGTGGGCCACCTCAATATCGGCGCCGGCCGGGTGGTGATGCAGGACCTGCCGCGGATCGATGCGGCCATCGCCGACGGCTCCATGGCGCGGATGGCCCCGCTGACCGATTTCGTCGCGAAGATGAAGGCGAGCGGCGGCACGGCGCATCTGATGGGCCTCGTCTCGGGCGGCGGGGTGCACAGCCACCAGCGGCAGGCGGTGGCGCTGGCCAAGGTGCTGACGCAGGCGGGCATCAAGGTCGCGCTGCATGCCTTCACCGACGGGCGCGATACGCCGCCGCGCTCGGCCCCCCAATTCGTCGCGGAGCTGGAGGCCGGGCTGCCGGCGGGCGCGCGGATCGCGACAGTCACCGGGCGCTACTTCGCCATGGACCGCGACAACCGCTGGGAGCGCGTCTCCAAGGCCTGGTCCGCCATCGCGCTGGGGCAGGGCGAAGCGACGGCGCCCGATGCCCAGGCCGCGATCAAGGCCGCGCACGACAAGGACGTGACGGACGAGTTCATCCCCGCCACCGTCATCGGCGATTATGCGGGCATGCGGGACGGCGACGGGCTGCTCTCCTTCAACTTCCGCGCCGATCGCGTGCGCGAGATCCTGGCCGCGCTGCTGGACCCGGCGTTCACCGGTTTCGCGCGGCAAAAATTCGTCACGCTCGCGGCCGCGCTCGGCATGACGCAGTATTCGACCGAGCTGGACCACCTGCTGGGCACGATCTTCCCGCCGCAATCCATGGAGGACATCCTGGGGGCGGTGGTCAGCAAGGCGGGGCTGAAGCAGCTCCGCATGGCGGAGACCGAGAAGTATCCGCACGTGACCTACTTCCTGAACGGCGGGCAGGAGACGCCCTTCCCGGGCGAGACGCGGATCATGGTCGCCTCGCCCAAGGTCGCGACCTACGACCTGCAGCCCGAGATGAGCGCACCGGAGCTGACGGCGAAGGCCGTGGCCGCCATCAAGTCCGGCGAGCAGGACCTCATCGTCCTGAACTTCGCCAATGCCGACATGGTGGGCCATTCCGGCATCCTGGCCGCCGCTATCAAGGCCTGCGAGGCGGTGGACAAGGGCCTCGGCGCCATCGCCGATGCGCTGCAGGAGGTCGGCGGCGCGCTGCTCTTCACCGCCGATCACGGCAATGCCGAGCTGATGAAGGATCCGGTGACGGGCGGCCCGCACACGGCGCACACGACCAACCCCGTGCCGGTCGTGCTGATGGGCGGCCCGGCGGGCGCGAAGATCCATGACGGTCGCCTGGCCGATCTCGCGCCCACGCTGCTCCAGCTCATGGGCCTGAAGCAGCCGGCCGCCATGACCGGGATCAGCCTGCTGGAATGAGGTCCCGCCGGGCCAGTTGGCCTGACGCGCGACCCGTGCAACATCTTCGGGCAGGATCTCGGAGATTGACGGCATGGCGTTGCGCGTGGCGGTCCAGATGGACCCGATGGAAAGCGTCGGCATCGATGGCGACAGCACCTTCGCCCTGATGCTGGAAGCCCAGGCGCGCGGCCACGCGCTCTGGCACTATCATGTGAAGCACCTCTCGATGGAGGCCGGCCGCGTCATCGCGCATGGCCATCCGGTCGAGGTGCGGCGCGAGCGCGGCAACCACTTCACCTTCGGCGCACCGGTGGAGCTCGACCTCGCGAAGGATGTGGACGTGGTGCTGATGCGCCAGGACCCGCCCTTCGACATGGCCTATATCACCGCCACCCATCTGCTGGAGCATATCCACCCCAAGACGCTGGTGGTGAACGACCCGGCCAGCGTACGCAATGCGCCGGAGAAGCTCTTCGTCCTGAAGTTCCAGGACCTGATGCCGGAGACGCTCGTCTCCTCCGACGTGCGCGAGATCCGGAAGTTCCGCGAGAAGCACGGCGACATCATCGTGAAGCCGCTCTTCGGCAATGGCGGCGCCGGCGTCTTCCACCTGAAGCCCGAGGATTCCAACCTCAACTCGCTGCTGGAGATGTTCACCGAGCGCTCGCGCGAGCCGCTGATGGTGCAGAAGTACCTGCCCAGCGTTCGGCAGGGCGACAAGCGCGTGATCCTGGTCGATGGCGTGGCGATGGGCGGCATCAACCGCGTCCCGGCCGAGGGCGAGGCGCGCAGCAACATGCATGTGGGCGGCAAGCCGGAGAAGACCGTGCTGACCGACCGCGAGCGCGAGATCTGCGAGCGGATCGGCCCCGAGCTGAAGGCGCGCGGCCTGATCTTCGTGGGCATCGACGTGATCGGCGGCCACCTCACCGAGATCAACGTGACCTCGCCCACCGGCCTGCAGGAGCTGGCCCGCTTCGACGGCGTGCACCTGGAGAAGGCGATCTGGGACGCGATCGAGGAAAAGAAGCGGGGCTGAGCCCCGTCGCCCGGCCCCGGGGCCGGGCGGCTTCGATCAGAGTGTCACGCTGCCTTCGAACATGCGCACGCAGCCGCCGCCGACGGTGGCGCGGATGCCCTCCGGCGTGCGCCGCGCCGTGGTGTGAAGCACGCTGGGGCGGCCCATCTCGACACCCTGCGTGATCTCCCAGGCGCCGTTCTCGGCGCCACTCAGATGCAGCAGGAAGCCTGCCAGCGGCGTGGCCGCGCTGCCCGTCGCCGCATCTTCCCAGGTGCCGGCCAGCGGCGAGAACATGCGGGTGCGAAGCCCCGTGCCCTCCGGCCGGTAGAGGTAGAGCGAGAGCTTGCCGCCGAGCGCCGGCGTCGTCTCCACCGCGCGGCGGAAGGCTGCGATGTCCGGCGAGGCGGCGGCCATGGCCTCCGGCGTCACCTCGAAGACCAGGCGCGGATTGCCGCCGTCGCTGGCGATGGTCGGTGCGTGGCGCGTGGTAACGACGCCCTCGGGCGGAATGCCGGCGCAGGCGGCCGCGATCTCGACGGGCATCTCCCCGCCGATCTTCAGCGATTGCGGGGCGGCGACCGTCGCGCTCGTCACGGCGCCCGCCGCGTCGCGCGTCAGGCGGATCTCGACGAGGCCCGCGATCTCCTCGAAGCGCAGCACGTCGTCCACCGCGCGGTCCGCCAGCACGAAGGCGGTGCCGACATTGGGGTGGCCGGCGAAGGGCATCTCCGCCGTGCGGTGGAAAATGCGCACGCGCGCCGTATGGGCCGGGTCGGCCGGGGGCAGGACGAAGGTCGTCTCGCTGTAGTTCATCTCGGCCGCGAGCGACTGCATCTCGGCGTCGGTCATCCCGCGCGCGTCGGGAAAGACGGCGAGCTGGTTGCCGCCGAAGCGGCGATGGGTGAAGACGTCGAGGGTGACGTAGCGGAAGGTGCGGCTCATGGCGGCGAGCCTAGCGAGCGGATCAGCGCCGCGCGCCGACCGCCTTCGCATGGCTCCGCCGACGCGGCGTCATAGCGCGAGCTCGACCAGCACCGGCACATGGTCGCTCGCGCGTTCCCAGCCGCGCGCCGCCTTCAGGATCTGGTGCCGCGCCAGGCTGCCGCGCAGATCCGGGCTCACCCAGACATGGTCCAGGCGCCGGCCGCGATCGGCCGCCTCCCAGTCCTTCGCGCGGTAGGACCACCATGTGTAGAGCTTCTGGTCGGCCGGCACGAAATGGCGCAGCGCGTCGACCCAGTTGGCCGCGTTCTGCCAGCGCGTCAGCGCCTCCACCTCGACCGGCGTGTGCGAGACGATCTTGAGCAGCTGCTTGTGCGACCAGACGTCGTGCTCGAGCGGCGCGATGTTGAGGTCACCCACCAGGACCGAGCGCTTCGCCTCGCCATGCGCGGCGAACCAGGCCGTCGCCTCGGCGATGAAGTCGAGCTTGTGGCCGAACTTCACGTTGAGCTCGCGATCGGGGATGTCGCCGCCGGCCGGGACGTAGAAGTCGTGCAGGTCGATGGGGCCGCCCGGCGCGTCGAGCGTGACGCCGATGTGCCGACAATCGCCCTTCATGCACCAGTCGGGATCATCCGCGCGATGCGTGAAGGGGATGCGCGAGAGGATGGCGACGCCGTTGTAGCCCTTCATCCCCCGGGCCGCGACGTGCTCGAAGCCGAGCGCGCGGATGTCCTCGTGCGGGAAGTGCTCGTCCGGGCACTTGGTCTCCTGGAGGCAGAGCACGTCGGGGCGCAACTGCGCGTCCAGGTCCCGCAGCAGCGGCAGCCGGAGCCGGACGGAGTTGATGTTCCAGGTCGCGATGCGGAGGCTGCGCGTGGTCATTCGGAGGGTGTCCCGCCTGTCGTCGTCATCGTTGCGCCGCTCTCATCGAAACAGGCGATGGCCCAGCGGGGAGGGCGCGCCTCGGGGCAGGGGCGATCGCGGGGCCCCCACGGCGCAGGAAGCTCATTGTTCGCTGACCTCACGACGCACACCCTGCCGAGCAGGATGCGCGCCCCGAGTTCGGCGCGACGGCGGGTTGGCCGTCGCCTTCGTCCAACCGTCTTGTCAGACGATCTTGGTCTTCACCTCGCCGACGCCCTCGACGATGCCTTCCAGCACGTCGCCCTTCACCACGGCGGCGACACCCTCGGGCGTGCCGGTCATGATGAGGTCGCCGGGCTGCAGCTCGACGAGCTCGGAGAGGTTCGCGATCACCTCGGGCACGGACCAGATGAGCTTGGAGAGGTCGGAGGTCTGCGTGACCTTGCCGTTCACCTTCAGCTCGATCTTGCCCTTGGACGGGTCGAAGCCCGCGGCCGGGATCAGGTCGCCCATGGGGGCGGAGAGGTCGAAGCCCTTGCCCATGTCCCAGGGACGGCCGGTCTTCTTGGCCTCGTTCTGGAGGTCACGGCGGGTCATGTCGAGGCCGCAGCAATAACCCCAGACATGGCTCAGCGCATCGGCGATGGCGATGTTCTTGCCGCCCTTCCCGATGGCAACGACGAGCTCCATCTCGTGGTGCAGCGACTTGGTCGCGCTCGGATAGGGCATGTCGGCGCCGCCGGTGACCACCGCGTCGAAGGGCTTCGTGAAGTAGAAGGGGGGCTCGCGGGTCGGGTCGCTGCCCATTTCGATCGCGTGTTCGGCGTAGTTGCGGCCCACGCAGAAAATCCGGCGAACGGGGAAAAGCTGATCGGTGCCCTTCACGGGCACGGCGGAAGTGGCAGGCGGGGTGATCACGTAATTGGGCACGAGACGCTCCTGGACAGGTCCGTCTTCGCGTCTAGAGCAGATTGTCCCGGAGGGAAATCGGGGGGCGGATTTGGCTATTGACCCGGCTTGGGAGCGGATGACAGTTTCGTACCGCCCGGGGAACCAACGCCTGAGGCAGGGGATGCATGCCCCTGAAACGGAAAGCGCCCGACCAGGGGGGTGGTCGGGCGCCCAACAGTTCAATTCCGATCGGAATGGTCGGGCGAGCCGATTAGGGGGAACCGACGCGTCCTGCCGATGGAGAACCGCCACCGGCGTAGGAAGCATAGCGCAGCCGCAATCCGGACGCAAAGTGTATTCGATTGGTTACTCGGCTGCGTGACGCGCATACCTTGCCTGTGACCAGGCCACGCAGGCACCGCCGAAGTGTTCGAAGATGCGGCGACTGAAGGCGTCCCGCTCCCAGTCATATTCCGGATGCCACTGAACGCCCCAGGCGAAGCCCGGTGCGTCGCGGACCTTCACGGCCTCGACGGTGCCGTCCGGCGCCCAGCCCATGGCATCCAGGCGCGGCGCGAGCTTCTGAACACCCTGATTATGCAATGAATTCACGGGGACGATGGTTTCGCCCGCCAGCTCATGCAGCAGCCCCTGGGTCGCGAGGCGGATGCCATGCGCCTTGCCGGTGCGGACGGCCGGTATCGGCTGGTCGGACGGCGTGGAGTGATCCATCCGGCCCGGCAGGTCCTGGATGCGCTGGTCGAGGCTGCCGCCCAGCGCCACGTTCAGCTCCTGCATGCCGCGGCAGATCGCCAGCAGGGGCACGCCCATCTGGATGGCGGCGCGGATGAGCGGCAGCGTCGTCGAGTCGCGCTGCTGGTCCTCGGGCGTTCCCTCGGCATGGGCCGGGCCGTCGTAATGGCCGGGCCAGACGTTGCTGCGGCTGCCGGTCAGGATCAGGCCGTCGAGGCGGGGCAGGATTTCCGGTGCCAGCGCCTCACCGGCGGCCGGCAGCAGCACCGGAATCCCGCCGACGGGCCCGAGCACGACGCGGACATAACTGTCCGACGCGGCGTGGTTCGGGGTGTTGAAAGCCCCGAAGGCCTTCACGCAGCAGGAGATGCCGATCAGCGGTCTCATGAGTGCAACAAACCAAGCGGCTGCGGCGCTTTCAAGGCGTGGCCGGCGGGGTGGAGGGCTTTTTTCTTCAACGCTGCTCCAATTGCTCGCGGAATCGGGGGTCGTTGAAGGCAAAGAGGAACGGATCGAAGCGTTGCCCGGTCTCGATCTGGGTCAAGGTGACGCGCGTGCTCCGCCCCTGGGCGTCCACGACCACCCATTGGCGCAGCACCATGGGGTTGTCCTCGAGGATCAGCGTGATGCGCCCCTCCGATGGCGCGGCGGTGCGGAAGATGGTCACCGACAGCAGGCCCTGACCGCGCTCGACGCCGGCCACCGTGACATCGCCCGCGAGGCGCAGCGGCGAGCGCAGCAGCACGCTCAGCGGCGTGGAGGAGAGCGGCACCACCGTCGGCTGACGGAGCTCGCGGTCGTAATGGAAGAACTGGTTGTCCGCCGCGATCAGCAGCGTCGGCTCCGGCGGATCGTACTCGAAGCGCATGCGCGAGGGGCGCCAGATCCAGGCCGTGCCTTCTGCCGAGCCGCCGCCCTGCGAGACCTGCAGGAAGCGGGCGCGCAGGGTGGTCATGGCGTTGAAATAGGCTTCGACGCGGCCGAGCGCCTCGGTCTGGCTTTGCGCGGAGACGGAGAACGGCGCGAGGAGGGCGGGGGCGGCGAGCAGCGTGCGGCGATTCATGCGCTGTTTGTGGGCCTGCTCCAGGGCCAAAGAAAGGCCCTGGAGATTTTTCAATATATCGGGGAGGCGCCCGGCCTGAATGGACCGGGCGCCAGGGCCTCAGCGGGCGGGGGGCGTCATGCCCGGCGGGGGCATGGCCGTGCCGCGCGGCAGGCCGCCGGCGGCACCCGGAACGCCGGCGGGCATCTGCAGCGCCTGGTAGCCGGCCGGCCGCTGGAACCGCGCCGCATTCTGCGCGCCGTAGTTCACCGCGGTCGCCTCGACCTGGGCCTGCTGGTTCCCATCGGCCTGGGCGCGGAGCATCACGCCATCGGCGGTGAGGCAGGTGCGGCCCGCCTGGCCGCGATCTTCCATGCGCCAGACCGTGCAATCCGTATTGGCGACGCGGGCCGTGCCCTCACGCGTGAAGCGCGCATTGGCGGAAGGCTGCATGTTGGCGGCGGGCGGAAGCTGGCCGGCGGGGATGTCCATGATCATCCGCTGGGCTTCCATGACGACGAAGCCCGTCATGCCGTCCCGCTGGTTGATGACCATGAAGCCCTGGCCGCCCGGCAGGTCGACGCGCATGAGGCCGGTCGACGCCTGCCAGGACATCTGCATCTCGGTGCCGTTGCCGGGGCCCTGGCCGGTGACACGATAGGTGACCGCAACGTCGCGCGTGGGCGTGATCGCCGGGGGCGTCTGAGCCATGGCGGCCGGGGCAGCGAGCGAACAGGCCAGCACCATCGGGAGATATCGCATGAAGTCGCATCCTCTTTGTGGTCATGCACCCTCGGCGGGACAGGCCCTCCCGGTCAACCCCGACGCCGAAACGACGCCGCGGGGAGGGGAGCCCCGGGCGCCGTCCCTGGGCATGCCGGCCCACCCGCCGGCGAGCCCGCATGTCGGAGGTCGGATCAGAACTTGAAGGTCAGATATCCCATGGCGCGGGCGCCGCAGATGTTCTGGCTGGTGCCGAAGATGCAGTCGCCCCGGCTGATGGAGGTGTCGTAGTAGCCGACGCTGGCGGTGACGGTGGTGCCGACGACAGGCAGCACGAAGTCCCGGCTCACGCTGAGGCCCCACCAGGCATAGTCCGGCGTGCCCCAGCGCGGGTTGCGGTCGATCCACTGGTAGCCAAGCCGGGCGCCGAGGGTGAGGTCGAGAAAGCCGGTCTTCCAGTCGGCGCCGCCCTCCAGATAGACACCCGTTCCCGAGCGACCGAAATAGTTGGGCGAGACGTTGACCGCACCCAGCAGCGTGACGGGGCCGATCTCGTAATTGCCCTTGATATAGGCCTCGAAGAAGTCGAGCTCGTAGGTGCCGGGCGCGCGGCTGTAGCCGGGATAGAGATAGCCCTGCACGCCGATGTCGAGATTCGCGCCGGCCAGCGTGAAGCGGTAGCCGCCGAAGACGTCGACCTCCTGCCGGGCATCGGTGCCGGCGAAGCGCACGTTCGAGATGAAGCCGCCGATATAGACGCCGCTCGTGTGGCTGAGCTCGAAGGAGCCCTGCCAGGCGGGGCGGGAGCGGGTCTGGCTGATGCCGCGGAACAGATAGTCGCTGGCGATGGTGGCAGTGGGGGCGAGGGTCAGGCCGGTCTCGCCAAGGGTGATCTGGGCGGTGGCCGGGGTCGCGGCCGCTAAGCCTGCGACGGCGGGAAGGGCGAGCAGGAGCTGGCGCATGCGGAGACTGCCTTTCGTGATCGGACGCGATGTCGATCATGAAGGCCGCAAGACACATCAACGACAAGTTAGTTGGGCATAAAGAAGGCATAAAGGCACACGACGGCAACATAAATAGACACATTGATCAAAATATGTGCAGAAAATGCTTTTCTGCTGACCAATCATCAGGGATGAACTGGCTGTCAGGCCTTCAAATCCAGAAGGGACCCTCGCGGAAGGGGGCGGGCCGGCAGAGGCGGCACGGCCTCCAGCTTGCGTTGCGCGATGGCCTCGACCTCCCGGGGATCGAATCTGCCGGTAGCCTGGGCGGGCGCCGTTTCCCGGCCCGGCCGGATGCGGGCGATGTCCGGGGTGAAGACGGCGGAGGGAGAGATGCTGGTCATGTGCGCCACCTTCCCCCGCAGGGATAAATATCTCGTAAAGATGCCGCGCTTCCGGGCAGGAAAAATCGAAGCTGATGAGGGCGGGGCGATGAAACGCCCCATCTCCGGCATGGGCGGGAGGCTCGGCGAGGGGCGAATCGCTGGCCTCCCGCCCGGCCTCCGCGCTAAAGGCCGGCGATATGCCTGATTACAGCCTGGAAGCCGCCTTGGGCGGCCTGGTCGCGGGAGTCGACGAGGCCGGGCGCGGGCCGCTGGCCGGCCCGGTCATGGCCGCGGCCGTCCTTTTCCTGCGTCCCTGCCCGGAGGATCTCGCTGCCCTGCTCGACGATTCGAAGCGGCTGAGCGAGGCCTCCAGGCTCCAGGCCGTGCTGGCCCTGCGCGAGGCTGCCGCCCGGGGCCTGCTGGCGATGGCCGTGGGCGCGGCCTCCACCGCCGAGATCGGCCGGATCAACATCCTGCGCGCCACGCTGCTGGCGATGCGGCGCGCCGTCTCGCGACTGGCCGTGGCGCCCGAGATCGTGCTGGTGGACGGCAACCGGCCGCCGCCCATGCCCTGCCGGGTCGAATGCGTGGTGGGCGGCGACGGCCTCAGCCTGTCGATCGCCGCGGCCTCCATCCTCGCCAAGACCGTGCGGGACGAGGGCATGCGCAAGCTCTGCCGGCGCTGGCCTGCCTATGGCTTCGGCCAGCATTTCGGCTACGCGACCGCCCGCCATCGCGCCGCGCTGCAGGAACACGGCGCCAGCCCACACCATCGCCGCGGCTTCGCGCCGGTCGAACAGGCGCTGCAGGCCGTCCTGCCCGCCGTCTGAAGCGGCCATCCCAGGGGCAAATTTCGGAAAGCGCGCTCATCCGATGCCGAGGCGGTTGACGCCGCGACTCGGCCGAACGCATTGTCGGCTCCCCGATTCGCGAAGGAAAACCGTCTCTTGGGCGCTGGGCTCGACGTGCCGCTCGATAAAATTCTGGTGGGCGACTGCATCGAGGAGTTGCGGGGGCTGCCGCCTGCCTCCGTGCACGCGATCTTCGCCGATCCGCCGTACAACCTGCAGCTTCGCGGCTCGCTGCACCGGCCGGACCACAGTCTGGTCGATGCGGTGGACGATGATTGGGATCGCTTCGCCGATTACGCGAGCTATGACGCCTTCACCCGCGAATGGCTGACGGAATGCCGCCGCGTCCTGCGCAAGGACGGCACGCTCTGGCTGATCGGCAGCTACCATAACGTCTTCCGGCTCGGCACGGCGCTGCAGGACCTCGGCTTCTGGATCCTGAACGACATCATCTGGCGCAAGGCCAACCCGATGCCGAACTTCCGGGGCCGGCGCTTCACCAATGCGCATGAGACGCTGATCTGGGCCGCGCGGGGGCAGGAGGCGAAGTACCGCTTCAACTACGCCGCCATGAAGGCCCTGAACGACGACCTGCAGATGCGCAGCGACTGGTACATCCCGCTCTGCACCGGCGGCGAGCGCCTGCGCGACGAGGCCGGCAACAAGGTGCATCCGACGCAGAAGCCCGAGGGGCTGCTGCATCGCGTCATCCTCTCCTGCACGCAGCGCGGCGACGTGATCCTCGATCCCTTCCTGGGCTCGGGCACGACGGCGGCCGTCGCCAAGCGGCTGGGGCGGCACTATGTCGGCATCGAGCGCGACCCGACCTATGCGGCCGCCGCGGAAAAGCGGATCCTCGAAACCGAGCCGCTGACCGACGAGGCCGTGATGGCGACGCCCACGCGCCGCGAGCAGCCGCGTATTCCCTTCGGCAATCTCGTGGAGCGCGGCCTCGTCGCGGCCGGCGAGGCGCTGACCGACCGCCACCGCCGCTGGACGGCGACGGTGCTGGCGGATGGGACGCTGAGCTGCGGCACGGCGCGCGGTTCCATCCACGCGGTCGGCGCCGCGGTGCAGGAGGCGCCCTCCTGCAACGGCTGGACCTTCTGGCATCTCGTGCAGCGCGACGGTTCGCTGAAGCTGCTGGACATCTTCCGCACGGAGCTCGCGGGCTCCTGAACGGGACATCCTTCCGGTCCCCGGGACCGGAAGGGCGCGCCCGCCGTGCTTCGGGCACAAATCTCCCCTATCCAGGCGCGATGCCGGCCAGACGCATCGCCTTCCTTCTCTTCAGCCTCTTGTTCTGCGCGACGACCGTGCTGGCCGCCGCACGGCTGCTGGCCCTGGACGGCCTCTCCGGGCTCGACCTCGCTTTCCTCGCGACGCTGCTGCTCCTCAGCCCCTGGATCGCGCTGGCCTTCGGCAATGCGCTGACCGGCCTCGCCATCCTGCTCTTCACCGCGGACCCGCCCGCGCATGTGGTGCCGGCGATGCGCGGGCTCCGGCCCGGCTCGCCGCGCGGGCGCACGGCCATCGCCCTCTGCCTGCGCAACGAGGAGATGGCGCCCGTCCTCGCGCCCCTGGGCCAGATGCTCGACGGCCTGCCCGGCAGTCACTTCCATCTCTGGTTCCTGTCGGACACGCGGGAGCCCGCCTTCTGCGAGGCCGAGGACCTGGCCATCGCCGGCTTCCGCGCCGCGCGGCCCGCCGATGCCTCCCGCATCCATCTCCGCCGCCGCGCGGACAATGCGGGCTTCAAGGCCGGCAACGTCATGGAGTTCCTGGAGGCCGAGGGCGCGGAGTACGACTATCTGCTCTGCCTCGACGCCGATTCCGTCATGACGCCCGCGGCGGTGCTGAAGCTGGTCGCGGCCCTTGATGCCGCGCCCGACATCGCGATCCTGCAGCAGCTCATCGTCGGGCGGCCCGTGGCCGCGCCCTTTCCGCGCCTTTTCCAGTTCGGGATGCGGGTGGGCATGCGCGCCTGGGCGACGGGGCAGGGGTGGTGGCAGGGGGCCAAGGGTCCCTATTGGGGGCATAACGCGCTGATCCGCATCGCGCCCTTCCGCGAGCACGGCAAGCTGGAGCTCCTGCCCGACGGCTCGACGATCCTCAGCCACGACCAGGTGGAGGCCATCCGGCTGCATGGCGCGGGCTGGGGCGTGTGGTGCCTGCCGGAGGAAGAAGGAAGCCTCGAGGGCAATCCGCCAGCGCTGCCCGAATTCATGGCGCGTGACCGCCGCTGGGCCGCCGGCAACATGCAGTACTTCCCCCTGCTGCGGCAGCCGGGGCTGGACGCCATGTCGCGCTTCCAGCTGCTGCAGGCGATCCTGCTGTTCCTCTGCGCGCCGCTCTGGGTCCTGGCCTTCGTGCTGGCCGTGGCGCTGGCCGCGACGGGCGGGCTGGACGCGGTGCCGGTGGCGGGGCTGGCCCTGCTGATGCTGGCCCTCTGGTTCGCGCAGCATGCGCCGAAGCTGGCCGGCTACCTGCAGCTTCTGCTCCAGCCGGGACAGGCCGCACGCTACGGCGGCCGGCGCGCCGTGCTGAAGGGGGCGGCCACGGAAATCCTGTTCACGACGCTGCTCTCGCCCCTCGGCACCTTCAACCGCGCGCGCTTCCTGCTTGCCCTGCCCTTCGGGGCGCGAACGGGCTGGAGCCCGCAGAACCGCGCCGATCGCGGCGTCTCCTGGGGCGATGCGGCGCGACTGCTGTGGTTGCCGACCCTGGGGGGCATGCTGGCCTTCGGCGTGCTGGCGGCGACGGCGCCCTGGGCGATCTGGTTCGCGCTGCCCTGGGCGGGCGGGCTGCTCGTCGCGATCCCCTTCTGCGTCTGGACCTCCTCGCCGCGCCTCGCGCAATGGCTCGTGGCGCGTGGCCTCGCCGCCACGCCCGAGGAGCTTCAGGCCGCGAGCCGGCCCGCCTCCAACGCGGCGTAGACGTCGCCGCTATTGGCCTCGGCCGGCAGGGCGGCGAGCCATTCCGCCATCGCCTCGGCGGCGATGGGCGCGGGAAATTCCCAGCGCATGCTCTCGCCCAGGCAGGCGTTGAAGACGCGGTAGCCGAGTGCGACCAGCCTCTCGAGGGCCGAGCGCGCCACCTCGCGCTGGATCGTCGTGAACTCGAAGGACAGCGCGCGGGGCGTCGTGGAGAGGCCCGCCAGCACCTCGGCCTCCCAGCCCTCCACGTCGATCTTCACGAAGTCGGGCAGGCCGTGGCGGCGGATGAGCGCGTCCAGCGTGGTGCGGGGCAGGGCGATCTCCGCATCCCAGACCTGGCCTTCCCAGCCCGGCGCGCCCTGCGCCGCGGCGACGAACTCTCTGCTGGCGGTGGCGACGGTCGGGTTCGCGCTGTTGAGGCGCAGCAGCGATTCGCCCTCGCTGGCGCCCAGCAGCGCCGGCACGAGGGTGAAGTCCGCATCGGCGCGGAAGATCAGCCGCAGCGCCCGCGCCAGGCGCGGCTGCGGCTCCACCGCCACGACGCGCGCGCCGAGGCGGCGGAAGCTCGCCGCGCGGTCGCCCACATGGCAGCCGACGTCGAAGGCGAGGTCGCCCGGCGCCAGGAAGCGCCGGTGGAAATCATCCAGGGCCGGCCGCCGCTCTGCCGCATGGTAGAGGCGCAGGCTGCGGCCGAAAGCCCTCAAGGATGGAAGACCAGCGCCGCCCCGGCCGCCAGCGACGGCGGCACCAGGATCGCGCCGCCCGGCAGCTCCTTGACCGGCTTGCCCGCCAGGATCCGTCGCACCGCGGCATTGCCGTCGGAGGTCTTCACGTAGATCCCGGCCATGAAGGGCAAAGCGGGAATCTCGACGCCGGGAAGCGTCGCGGGCAGGTCCTCCGGCGAGAGGATTGAGACGCGGGTCTCGATTGCCGGCGCCTCGGGGCCGGCCACGCGCTCGCCGCCGGGGAAGCGCAGCAGGAAGCCGCCCGCGGCCCGCGGCTCGATCACGAGGCCGGTGAGCTTGGAGAGCCGCGCCGCCGTCTCGGCCGGTTCGGCGCTCACCAGCACCAGTTCCGTCAGCGCCTCGGCCTTGTTCGCATGGTCCATCCAGCGCGGCTGCCAGACGAGCTCGGGCGTGAGGTGGCGGATGAGCTGCACGCGGCCTTCCGGCGCATCCGGGTAGGGCAGGCGGGAGAATTTCGCGATCGGCCCGCCGGCCTCCACCGGGCGCTGCAGATGCGCGACCCCGGCGATGGGAATGCCGGCGCGGCGCATGCGCGCGAGGTTCGCCTCCGGATCATCGACGCCGAGCGCCAGGATATGCAGCCCGCCGTAGCGCGAGGTGAAGCGGCCGAGGTCGTTGTCGTAGCGGGTGGGGTCCAGCACCGCCAGCAGCTCGATATAGCCATGAGTGAGGAAGGCGCAGCGATTGCCCGAGCCGTAGAGCTCCACCTCGGAATCCGGCGTGCGGCGGCCGGATTGCTGCGCGATGGGCGAGAGCGCGAAGCCCAGCGCCTCATAGGCCGCCGTCATCGGCCCCAGCTCCATGTTGCAGACGCCGACATGGTCAAGCGCGAGCGCGGTCTCCGCCATCAGACGATCTCCTCGTATTTTTCCAGTTTCCAGGCGTCCGGCTCGGCCAGGGCGTCGCGGTACCAGCGGTCCACCAGCGGATGCGCGCGCACCGCGTCGATATAGGCGCGGCTGCGGGCCGTCAGCTCGGGCTGCCAGGTGAGGAAGCGCGCGCAGACCGGGGCGAACATCGCATCGGCGATGGTGAAGTCGGCGCCGAAGAGGAAGGGGCCGCCCTGCGCGTCCAGGCATTCGGCCCAGAGCGCCTCGATCCGCGCGATATCGGCCAGCGCGCCTTCGGTGCGGCGCAGGCCGGGGAAGCTGCGGCCGAGATTCATCGGCATGGCCATGCGCAGCTCGCGATAGCCGGCATGCATCTCGGAGGCGACGCTGCGCGCATGGGCGCGGACCACGCGATCGGCCGGCCAGAGCTTCGGCGCGATCTCGGCGCAGTATTCGGCGATGGCGAGGCTTTCCCAGATGCGCGCCCCGCGATGCTCGAGATAGGGGACGAAGCCGGCGGGGGTCGCCGCCTTGATCGCGGGGGTGGCGCCGCCGGCCAGCGGAATCACCTCCACGTCGACGTCGAGGCCGGCGAGCTGCACCGGCAGCCAGCCGCGCAGCGACCAGGAGGAATAACGGCGATTGCCGATCACGAGGCGGCCTTCGGCCATGGCGATCACTCCCTGATGCGTCCGGGTCGGTTCTCGCACGCCAAATCGGCGCTGGCGACACGCCCCCCTCTGAGTTTACCTCGTCCTGTGATTCGAGCCCTCGCCCTTTCGGCGGTCCTGATGGGCATCGCCATGGCGGACCCCGCCTTTGCCCAGGATGCCGCCGCCGCCCGCCGCGCCGCCGAGGTGGAGCGCGCGGCCGCGGCCCGTGCTGCCGAGAGCGCGCGCGAGGCCGCCGCGGACGAAGCCCGGCTGGCCGCCGAGCGAATCGCCGGTGCCGCGCGCGTGCAGCGGGCCGAGCGGGAGGCCGAGGCCGCCGTCGAGCGCGTGGAGGAGGCCGAGCGCGCCAGCGCCGAGGCGCTGGCCGAGCGGGATCGCCTCGCGGCGGAGATCGCTCCCATGGTGCCGCTGCTCATGCGGCTGGCCACACAGCCCGGCCCCTTGCTGCTCGCCGCGCCCATGGCGCCGGCGGATGTGGCGGTGGGCCTCGCAGGCCTGCAGATCATGCTGCGCGACGCGCAGGTGAAGGCGCGGCGGCTGCGCGAGACGGCGCAGCGCGCCGAGATGGAGGCGGAGAGCCACGCGCGGGAGCGACGCCGCCTGGCCACCGCCGAGGCCGAGGCCAGGCAGGCCTCGGCCGCGCTGGACCGGCAGCTGGAGCAGGCGCGGCAGCTGCTCGCGGAGCGAAGTGCGGCCGAACGCGATGCCGCGCGACGCGCGGAGCAGGCCGTCGGGCGCGCGCGCTCGATCACCGAGGCGCTTGCGCGGCTTGAGCGCGAGCAGGCCGCGCAAGCGCGGCGCGAGGCTGAACGCGCACGGCGCGAAGAGGAACAGGCGCGGCGGGAGGCCGCCGTCGCGGCCCGGCCCCGTGCGGTCGCGCCGGCGCCCGCGCCGTCCCGCGCGCCCGAGCCATCGGGGCCCGGCGGCTTTCCCGTGGCCGGTTCCCTGGTCCGCGAGTTCAACGCGCCGGGCGAGGGCGGGCCGGCGCGTGGCCTGACCTTCGCGGCCCAGCCGGGCGCGCGGGTGACGGCGCCCTGCAGCGGCAGCGTGGCCTTCGCCGCGCCCTTCCGCAGCTATGGCCGCATGGTGATCCTGGATTGCGGCGGCGGGCAGCACCTCGTGCTCTCGGGCATGGACCGGCTGGATGTCTCGGGTGGGCAGCGCGTGCGCTCGGGCGAGCCGGTGGGCGTGCTGCCAAGCTCGCCGCGGCCTACTCTTTATATGGAATTGCGGCGGCGCGGCGCGCCGGTGGACCCGCGCCCCTGGCTGCGCGCCGGCGCTTGACGTAGCGCGCCGGCCGGGCCTTCTTCGCGGGCTATTACGGAGAAAACGTCATGCCGCAGCCCGCTTATCCCGCCGCCGTCAACGGCCTCACCCTCGCGCAGGCCGAGATCATCGCCGATGCCGCTCTCGCCAAGGGCAAGGAGCTGGGGCTGCTGCCGCTCTGCGTGCAGGTGCTCGATGCCGGTGGCCACGTGAAGGTGACGAAGCGCGAGGACGGCGCGAGCCTGGCGCGCCCCGAGATCGCAATGGGCAAGGCCTATGGCGCGCTGGCCATGGGCTTCGGCACGCGCGAGCTCGCGCGGCGGGCGCAGACCATGACGGGCTTCACCAACGCCCTCTCCGACCTCACGGGCGGCAAGGCCGTGCCGGCGCAGGGCGGCGTGCTGATCCGTGACGCGAACCACATCCTGCTGGGTGCCGTGGGCATCTCGGGCGATGTTTCCGCCAAGGACGAAGAGTGCTGCATCGCCGGCAT
Source organism: Roseococcus pinisoli (assembly GCF_018413645.1). Classification (GTDB taxonomy): domain Bacteria; phylum Pseudomonadota; class Alphaproteobacteria; order Acetobacterales; family Acetobacteraceae; genus Roseococcus; species Roseococcus pinisoli. The sequence goes on along the minus strand of NZ_JAHCDA010000001.1, from coordinate 227,945 downwards.
CGAAGCGGCGGGCCTGGCGCCCGACACCGGCGATCCGGCGTAAGTCCCGACGGGCCTCCGCCTGCTGACAGGATCGGCAGATCCTTGAAGAATCCGGCCGCATAGCGGCCGGCGCCGCCCAACCGACCTTCCAACCGGCGGGTCAGTGGCGCGGCGAAGCCAAGCGCGAAGCGCGCCGGCGTCTGAGGGGCCAGCCTATTGGCTGGCCCAGAGGATCCTATGCATCCAGGCGACGTCCGGCAGCTCGAAGCTGTAGTCCGGATGGGCGGGGTTGAGGCTCGCGAGCTCGATCCGCTTGGCGCTCTGCCGCTTCAGCTCCTTCGCCATCACCTCGCCGAGCCGCGTGCGCACCACCACGCGGTCGCCGCGCCGGATGGGCGCGGCCGGTGACACGATCACCGCATCGCCGTCGCGGAAGACGGGCTCCATCGAATCACCCGCGATCTCGAGCGCATAGGCGTTCGGATCGGCGATCTCCGGCAGGCTGATCTCGTCCCAACTGCCGCCGACGGGAAAGCCGCCATCGTCGAAGAAGCCCTCGCCGCCGGCCTGCGCCAGGCCGATCAGCGGGATGCGGCGGCCGGGGCGTGGCCCGCGCGAGGCGCTGGGCAGCGCGACCTGGCCCGAGACAAGGGCGGCGAAGGCTTCGATCCCCGCTCCGGTGGCCGACAGGACCTTGGCGACGCTCTCCGTCGAGGGCCAGCGCGCGCGCCCGTCCGGCCCGATCCGCTTGGACGGGTTGAAGGCCGTCGGGTCGAGCCCGGCGCGGCGCGCGAGGCCCGAGGCCGAGAGTCCGTTCTCGGCAGCCAACGAATCGATGGCCCGCCAGATGTCGTCGTGTCGCATGCGATTAGGACCATCATAGGTGTTGGGTCAGCAGGCAATAGGAATATGTTGCTCAAACTCCTTGCAGGCGGCGTGGTGGGATGGCTATGTTCCCTTAATGTTCTCATTTGAGCTGCCCATAAGGAACGAAGCGTCCATGTCCTCGTCGCCCAGCCCCCGCCATGTCCGTCCCCTCGTCAGCCTCGCGCGGGTCGAAGCTTTCACCTCCGCCGAGGAGGCCTGGTTCTGGACCATGTCCGCCCTCATCGCTCGCCGCGAGGGGGCGCGGATCGTCGCCGGAAAGGGGCTCGCGCCGCGTCCCTGCGAGCCCGACGACGTGGTCAAGTGCCTCGACCGCCTCTACCGCCAGCGGCGCATCGAACTGGCCCATGCGCGCATCCTGCGCATCTGGGGCGAGCGCGGCACGGCGCCCGACCCGCGGCATCTGCGGGAGCGCGGCGATTTCCGGCTTTGGCGCGAGGCGATGAACCGCCTCGAATGGCCGCTGCGGGTGAAGGGCATTGTCGCCGGTGCGCCGTCCATACGGCTGGAGGGCGCGGAAATACTGGAGTTTCCGGGTTCTCGTGCGTGACGGCGCGCCGCCCCGTGGCGCGCCCCGCCCACCGCCGCCACCTCGAGGCGCAGCGCGCCTGGATCGTCTTCGGCGGCCGCGCCGATCACCCCTGGCAGCGCCTGTTGCGGCGCGGCTTCCGGCACTGCTTCGCCGCGCTCGAGGATGCGTGCGGCTGGACGGTGCTGGACCCGCTGACGGGCCGGCTGCTCGCCGCGCGGCTCGATGTTCCGCCGGGCTTCGACCTGCCGGGATTCTACCGCCGGGCAGGGTTGCTGCCGGTCGGCCCCTTTCCGCTGGACGAGCCGGCGAGGGGCGCAGGGCTGCGCGGGGTGCCTTTCAGTTGCGTGGCGGTCTGCCGGGCGGCGCTGGGTCCGCATGCCCCTTTCGCGCTGACGCCACATGGCCTTTTCCGAGCTTTGCTTCGGGGTCAAGAAAATAGGAAAAAATTCTTGACAATTCCTTTGATCCCGACCTAAAACACTCAGGCCAAGGGGCGAATTGCGTCCTTTGGCTCTCCTCTCCCGAATGACTGGCGTTGCCGAGAGACCGGGTTCCATCAGGGACCCGGTCTCTCGGTCGTTCAGGCATGGCGTTTTGCCGGACGGCTGTCCGCGCGCCTGCGCTTTTCTTCGGATGGTCGCGCGGGACGGGGAGTCCATTCCCAGGATTCGAAGGAGTCGCCGCGCATGGCAGGCCTGTTCCGCGTCCCGAAGCCGGTGATCGTCGCGCCGCCCGCGCCCCCGCCGGCCCCTGCCGCCGCCGAGGCCGCTTCGGCCGCCGCCCGCGACACCGAAGCCGAAACGCAGCGTGTGGAGGGCCGCGCCCGTGCCCGGGGCGGCGTCGCCGGCACCATCGCGACTTCGGCCCGTGGCGTGCTGGCCGAAGTGCCCTTCGCCGCCCCGCGCAAATCGCTGCTCGGCGAGTGACGCCCATGGCCCCACCCCCGATGAGCCCCGAGCGCATCCTCGTCCGCCACGACCGCGCGGTCGCCGCCCGCCGCCCGCATGAGGCCCGCTGGGCCGATGCCTATGCGCATGCCCTGCCTTCGGCGGCCGAGGGGGCCGCGCTCTATGACGCCACGGCCGCCGATGCCTCCGAGCAGCTGGCCGCCTCGCTCCTCGCCGAACTCACGCCTCCCTGGTCGCGCTGGTTCGGCCTCGCGCCGGTCCGCGCGGTCGAGGATACCGAGGAAGGCCGCGCCTCGGCCGCCGCGCTGGAGCGCGCGGCCGAGGTCCTGCAGTCGCATCTCGACCGCTCGAACTTCGCGCTGGAGATGCACCAGGCCTTCCTGGACCTCGTCATCACCGGCACGGGCATCATGCTCGTCGAGGAGGCGCCGCCGGGCGAGGTCTCCGCGCTGCGCTTCGCCGCCGTGCCGGTTCGCACCGCCATCCTGGAGGAGGGGGTGACCGGCCGGCTCGACACCGTCTTCCGCGAGGCGCGACCGACCACGGCCGAGCTGCTGCGCCGCTTCCCGTTCGCCGAGCTGCCGCGCGGCATGCTCCGCGAGGCGGAGGCCGAGGAGGCCGATCCGCCGCGCCATCGCCTAGTCGAGGCCGTCTGGCCCGATGGTGCGGGGCATCGCTACGCCGCCGTGCTCGACGCCCCGGCCCTGAAGGCGCCGGTCTTCGTCGCGCAGGGGCGCTTCGCCGATGGGCCCTTCATCGCGTTCCGATGGTTGAAGGCGCCGGGCGAGGTCTATGGGCGCGGTCCGGTGATCAAGGCGCTGCCCGATATCCGCACCGCCAACCGCGTGGTGGAGCTGGTGCTGAAGAACGCCTCCATCGCCGCCACGGGCATGTGGCAGGCCGAGGATGACGGCGTGCTGAACCCCGCCACGGTGCAGCTCATCCCGGGTGCGATCATCCCCAAGGCGCCGGGCAGCGCGGGCCTCACGCCGCTCGCCGCGCCGGGCAATTTCGACGTCTCGCAGCTCGTGCTGAACGACCTACGCGCGCGCATCCGCTCGGCGCTGCTGGCCGATCGGCTGGGCACGCCGCAGGACGCGCGGATGACGGCGACCGAGGTGCTGGAGCGCAGCGCGCAGACCGCGCGGCTGCTCGGCGCCACCTACGGGCGCCTGCAGTCGGAGCTGCTGACGCCGCTCGTCGCGCGCAGCCTCGCGATCCTGGCGCGGCGGGGCGAGGTACCGCCCGTGCTGCTCGATCACGGCCAGGTGGCATTGCGCTACGAAAGTCCGCTCGCCCGCGTCCAGGGGCGGGCGGATGCGGCCAATACGCTGCTCTTCCTCGATGCCGTCTCGAAGATGGGCGCGGTCGCCGCCGCGCAGGTCGATGCGCCGGCGGCCGCGCGCTGGCTCGCCCGCACGCTCGGCGCGCCCGCCGAGATCCTCCTTCCCGTCCCCAGCCCGGAGTGATGTCCCCGATGCCCGACAACCTGCTGCAGGCCGCGCCCGCCGCTTCCGCCCGCCCGTCCGAGATCCCGGAGAAATTCTGGGATGCCGAGGCCGGGGCGCTGCGCGTGGAGGCGCTGCTGAAGAGCTATCGCGAGCTGGAGCGCCGCCTCTCCCAGCGCCTGGCCCCGCCCTCCGAGAGCGCCGACGAGGAGGAGCGCCGGCGCTGGCGCGAGATGCTGGACATCCCTGAAGGTCCGGAGGGCTACGCGATCGAGGCGCGGCACGAACTCTGCGGGCCCGACCCGGAGATCAACGCGCGGCTGCATGCGGCGGGCTTCTCCTGCGCGCAGGTGCAGCTGGTCTACGACCTCGCTTCCGAGCGGCTGCTGCCGCTGATCGCCGAGGCCGCGCAGCAGTTCGAGGCCGACCGCCAGACGGAGCGGCTGCGCGCACATTTCGGCGGCGAGGAACGCTTCCGCCGCGTGGCGACGCAGGTCTCCGCCTGGGGCCGCGCGAACCTGCCACCCGCGGTCTTCGAGGCGCTGGCCGCGACTTCCGAGGGCGTGATCGCGCTCGAGCGGATGATGCAGGGCGGCGAGCCCAGCCTGGTGCGCGACGCGGCGGCGCCGGCCGCGATGGATGAGGGCGAGCTGCGCCGGATGATGCGCGACGCGCGCTACTGGCGGCAGCGCGAGCCGGAATTCGTCCGCCGCGTGACGGACGGCTTCCGCAAGCTGGTGAGCGGCTAGCCGCACCTTCCTTCACCAGTTCCGGGGCGAGCGGCGCGCGATTCTTCGCGCGCCCGCCCCGCGAGGCCGCCGGTTCCTCCCTCCCCGGGAACCGGCGGCCCGCGCCCGCCGCTGCTGCCGCCGCGCGCGGCGGGCGCGTCCTCTTTGCCTGCGCAGAACCTGGCCTTCGGGCGCGCGGGCCCGCGCGGCGCCCTGCGGCCCCGATCCCGGTCAACCGCAGGCCCCGCTTCCCCAAAAGCACCCTTCTGGAGAACCCCATGTCCGGGACGATCGATCAGGCTTTCGTGAAGCAGTATCAGGCCGAGGTTCACCTCGCCTATCAGCGCCAGGGCTCGAAGCTCCGCCCCACCGTGCGCAGCAAGTCCGACATCAAGGGCGCCAGCACCGTCTTTCAGCGCGTGGGTCGCGGCACCGCGACCTCCAAGGCGCGCAACGGCGTGGTGCCGGTGATGAACCTCGAATACTCGGCCGTCGAATGCTTCCTGCAGGATCACTATGCGGGCGATTGGATCGACAAGCTCGACGACCTCAAGACCAATGCGGACGAGATCGCCGTGCTGGCGGCTTCCGGCGCCTATGCGCTCGGCCGCAAGACGGATGAGATGATCATCGCGGCGCTCGACCTCGGCACGCGCCAGGCCTTGGGCACCGGCACGGGCCAGACCGACGCCGACGGGCTGACGCGCGCGAAGGTGCTGCTGGCCTTCGAGATGCTGGGCGCGATGGAGGTGCCCGATGACGGCCAGCGCTACGCCGTCGTCGGCTGGAAGCAGTGGAGCGAGCTGCTGACGCTGCAGGAATTCTCCAACGCCGAATATATCGGCTCGGACGAGCTGCCCTGGAAGGGCACGCAGGCCAAGCGCTGGCTGGGCGCGACCTGGATTCCGCATACCGGCCTCACGCTCACCGGCACGATCCGCAGCTGCTACTTCTACCACCGAACGGCGATCGGCCATGGAGCGGGCGCGGAGATCTCCACCGACGTCTCCTGGCATGGCGACCGCGCGGCGCATTTCGTCAACAGCATGATGAGCCAGGGCGCGTGCCTGGTGGATGACGCCGGCGTCGTCCGGATGCGCTGCAAGGAATAATTTTCGCCCGTCTCAGGCGCCGGGCGCGCGCCTGGGCTTCGCCGCGCTCGCAGCGCGCGCTCGGCGGCACGGGTCTTCCGTGCCGCTTTTTCCTTATCCTTCTCCGGAGGTTCCCCATGGCGCTCACCGCGCTCGAGCTCTGCACGCGGGCCTTGCTGCGCATCGGCGCGCAGGCCATCGCCTCGCTGGACGAAGGCACGGCCGAGGCCGAGATCGCCTCCGGCCTCTATGCCGGCACGCGCGACGCGCTGCTCTCCATGCATCCCTGGAGCTTCGCGACCGGCCAGGCCACGCTGCCGCGCCTGGCGGCCCAGCCCACGGCCGATTTCGGCCACGCCTTCCAGCTGCCGCCGGGCTTCTTGCGCGCGCTTTCGGCGGGCACGCCGGGGGCCGGGCGTGGCCTGTCCTATCGGCTGCTCGAGGGGCGGCTGCACGCGGATGCCGTGCAGGTGACGCTGACCTACATCTTCCGGCCGGACGAAAGCACCTTCCCAGCCTTCTTTGCCGCCGCCCTCGTCGCGCGGCTCTCCGCCGAATTCTGCGTCCCGCTGACCGAAAGCAGCGCCCGGGCCAGCATGCTCTTCGGCCAGGCCGAAGCCGAGCTGCGCGCGGCCCGCCGCGCGGACAGCCAGCAGGCCACCACGCGCGCGCTCGACGGCTTTCCCCTCATCGCGGCGCGGGGTTGAGCCATGGCCGCGACCCGCCAGCTCAAGGCGAGCTTCACGGCCGGCGAGCTCGCGCCCGAGCTGCTCGGCCGGGGCGATCTTCGCGCCTATGCGAATGGCGCCAGGCGTCTGCGCAATGTCTTCATCCAGCCCACGGGCGGCGTCACGCGCCGGCCCGGGCTGCGCCATGTCGCGATGCTGCCGGGCCCGGCGCGCCTCCTCGCCTTCGAGTTCAACACGGAGCAGACCTACCTTCTCGTCTTCACCGCCGGCGCCTTCCGCGTGTTCCTGAACGACGCGCAGGTCGCGCAGGGCGGCACGCCCTGGGGTGAGGCGCAGCTGCCGCAGCTCGCCTTCACGCAGAGCGCCGACACGCTGCTGATCTGCCATCCCGAGCTGCCGCCGCAGCGGCTGACGCGCACGAGCCACGTCGCCTGGACGCTGGAAGGCTGGCATTGGGCGCGCGCGCCCACCTATCGCTTCGCCGCGCCGGAGGTGACGCTCACGCCCGACGGCACTGCGGGCCATGTGGCGGTCACGGCCTCGGCGCCCATCTTCAGCCCTGCGCAGCTGCATTCCGCCTTCCGCTTCCGTGGCCGGCTGGGGACGATCAGCGCCGTCGCCTCGGCCACCACTGCGACGCTGGCCCTGGCCGAGGAATTGCCGGACACGCAGCCCAGCGCCGATTGGGAGGAGGCAGTCTTCAGCTGGGCGCGCGGCTTTCCCGTCACCGCCTGCTTCCATCAGGACCGCCTCGTCATCGGCGGTTCACGCGACCTGCCCAACCGCCTGTGGCTCTCGCGCTCCGGCTCGCTCTTCGACTTCGACAAGGGCAGCGGTCTCGACGACGAGGGCATCGAGTTCGGCCTCTTCTCGGACCAGGTGAACGCCATCCGTGCCGTCTTCTCCGGCCGCCACCTGCAGGTCTTCACGACGGGCGGCGAATGGATGGTGACGGGCGAGCCGCTGACGCCTTCCTCCATCCAGCTCAATAGGCAGACCCGCATCGGCAGCAGCCCCGCGCGCCTGATCCAGCCGGTGGATGTCGACGGCAGCACCATCTTCGCCGCGCGCAGCGGCAGCGCGATCCACGAATTCGCCTATACGGACGTGCAGCAGGCCTACCAGTCCAACGACCTCGGCATGGTCGCGCAGCACCTTCTCCGCGGGCCCGTGGCCATGGCCTACGACCAGACCCGGCGCCTGCTGCACGTCGTCATGGAGGATGGCGGCATGGCCACGCTCACCCTCTTCCGCAACGAGGAGGTGACGGCCTGGACGCGACAGGAGACGCACGGCGCTTTCCGCAGCGTCGCCGAGCTCGACGGGCGCGTCTTCGTCGTGGTGGAGCGCTTCGGTACCACGCGGCTGGAACGCTTCGAGCCGGGCTTCGGTCTCGACGCCGCGCTGGACGGCATGGCAGCCGTTGCCCAGATCCATTGGAGTGGCCTCGCGCATCTCGAAGGGGCCGCGGCGGGCATCCTTGCGGACGGCGCGCCGCGCGACGATGCCACCGTCTCGCACGGCGCCGTGACGCTCGACGCTCCGGCGCGAAGCGCGCAGATCGGCCTGCGCTTCGCCCATGAGATCGAGCCGCTGCCGCCGGAGATGTTCAGCGCCGCCGGTGCGCGCGCGGCACCGCTGCGCCTGGTCTCGGTCGGCTTCCGCCTGCTGGAGACCTCGGCGCTGGACGTGGATCTCGGCCGCGGCCCGGCGCCGGTCTCCTTCCGCCGGCTGGACACGCCGGTGCTCGATGCCGCGCCGCCGCTTTTCAGCGGCGACGTGCGGCTCTCCGCGCTCGGCTGGCGGCGCGACGCGATGCGTCCGCTCTGGCGCATCCAGGGCGATGCGCCGCTGCCGCTCACGCTGCTCTCCGTCACCACCGACATGAGGACGAACGACTGATGGCCGCTCTGGGTTCCCTCGCGACGCTCGCTTCGGCTGGCGTCGGCCTCTATGCGCAGAACCGCGCCCTGCAGCAGAACGCCGCGACGCAGCGCGCGCAGGCCGAGCTGACGCAGAAGCAGGAGGTCGCGCGGCAGCAGCAGCTCACGCTCCAGCAGCAGGCCGATCAGCGCGCGCGTGGCGAGCAGGTGGCGCGCACCGTCGCCTCGGTGCGGGCGCGCCTGGCCAGCGGCGGCCTTTCCGTCGACGACGGTTCGGCCGCCGTGGTGACGCAGGGGCTGAAGGCCGATGCCGCCGCCGGCCAGGCCGACAGCGACGCGCTGTTTCGCGCGCGCCTTGCTGCCGGCCGCTCCTCCCTGCTTCAGCCGGACGGCTCGCTGACGACCTGGCTGCGCGCGGCGCCGACCTTCGGCAACGCGCTGCGCAACCTGCTGGACTGACATCCCTGCCGCCAACCAACGATCTTCGGAGCAAACGATGTCCGAGCACATTCGCATCGGCGATATCGCGCCGCGCGTGCACTACGTCGCTGACGGCGTGCAGACGGAATTCACCTATCCCTTTCCGATCTTCCAGGCCGGCGACATCGCCGTGCTGCGCGACAGCGTGCCCGCGCGCTTCGGCTACACGGTCGATGGCGCGGGCCGCTCGGGCGGCGGCACGCTGCGCTTCGCCCAGGCACCGGCGGCCGGCACGCGCGTCACTATCCTGCGCCGGCTTCCTATCACGCGCGTCACCGACTTCCAGTCGAACGGCGTGCTGCGCGCGGCCACGCTCAACGACGAGCTGGACAGCCAGATGGCCTCCCTGCAGGAGGTGCGCGACGACGTCTCCGGCACCCTGCGCCTCGACTTATCCGAGGCGCCGTCGGGCACCGTGCTGCCGTTGCGGCAGGCGCGCGCGGACAAGCTGCTGGGCTTCAACTCCCTGGGCGAGGTCACCGTCTATGACCGCAGCGGCGTGCTGGCCGCGGCCTTTCCCGGCGCCATCCCGCGCAGCGTCGAGGACAAGCTGGCCGAGACGCTGACGGCGCGCGACTTCGGCGCGGTGGGCGACGGCATCACCGATGACGGGCCGGCACTCCAGGCGGCGATGAACGCGGCGGGCAGCGCCGGGCGCTACCTCGTGATCGGCGAGGGTACCTTCCGCACCACCATGCCGCTGGCGCTGTCCGGCAATGCCGCGGGCCTGACCATGCGCGGCAGCCTGCTCTATGCGGGCCCCGGCGGCCGGGCGGCGCTGACGATCGGCGATGGCGGCGCCATACGCAACGCGACCAAGGCCTATAAGGGCCTGCGTGTGGCGCGCGCGACGGTCAGCGACTGGACCGATTTCGACGATGTCGGGATCCTGCTGCGCAACATGGATGCCTGCCTGGTCGAGGTGCATCTCGCCGAGGGCTTCACCGTCGGCATCCGCACGCTCGGCGTGGAGCGCGGCTTCGAGGACAGCAACCTCTTCCTCGGCCGCATCGTCAACAACTGCATCGGCCTCGACATCCGCTGCCAGACCGCGGCCGGCTGGAACACCTCCATGCGCTACCATGGCGGGCATTTCGCGGTGGCGAGCGCGCTGCATCCGACCCTCAGCCGCTACGGCGTCCGCTTCTCGGCGGCACCGGGCGCCTATGTCGCGCACAACCGCCACGTCTTCTTCGGCCCGGCCTTCGAGCTCCAGGCCCGCGACCGGCCGGCGATCCTCGGCATCCCCTTCCTGTCGGAGGTGAGCAGCCGCGCGGTCATGGCCTATGGGCTGCGCATGGAGGGCTGCTCGCCCTATGCCGCGCACCACACCGCCAATGCGCAGGACCACGTCTACGAGATCGCCTGGGCGAGCCAGGGCTATGCACTCGACGTGCTCTATGGTCCCGGCGCCACGCGCGTCGGCGCGGTGCTGCGCGGGCTGCACCAGGCGGCGGCGCATCGCGAGTTCACGCGCGAGGTCGGCAGCGTGCCGAGCCTGCGCGCCGCCGCCTTCCGCTGGACGGCGACGCAGACAGGCTTCGACCGCCTGGCCTGCCTTTCCTCCAATGTCGGCGGCGGCGCGGCGACGCTGGCCGACTTCGCCTTTCCCGGCCTGGAGAGCTTCGTGCTGACCGATCGCGGGGTGATCCTTCCCGGCGGCCGCGGGCTCGGCTTCGTCGTCGATGCGCGGCGCGCGCGGGAATTCGCGCTCGCCGTGGATGCCGATAATCCGCGCCTGGTCGTGCAGTGCTTCGACGGTGCCATGAACCTGCTGACCAGCGGCGCGGGCCAGCTCGTGCGTGCCTCGGGCATGTCGCTCACCTGGAGCGAGTCCGCGCGATGGTGGCAGGGCTCGGCCGATATGACGGATGCGGATCTCACCAGGCTGCAGGTCGTGCGGCTGGAACCGGCGGTGGCCTTTGCCATCATCGGCGTGGCGCGGATCGGCGCGAATTACGAGGTGCGGGCCATGCGGCTCTGCACCGATCCGGCCGTCTCGCCGCCGCTGCTCTACGGCCTGCCGGATCTGCGCCATGGCTCGCGCGAGCTGAAGGCCGAGGCCGAGTGGGATGCGCCGCTGATCGCCGCCGGCGCCACGGCGCAGCTCAACGTGCCGCTGCCCGGCGCGCGGCCTGGCGACTTCGTGCAGGCGGCCTTCAGCCTCGCGACCTCGGGCGTGCTCTTCCTGGCGCAGGTGGGCGCGCAGGACGTGGTGTCCGTCACCGCCTGGAACCGCACCGCCGCCGGGGTGGACCTCAATCCAGGAACGGTGCGCGTGCGGCTGGTGAAGTCTTGAAGCGCCGCAAGCCGCGCCCCGTCGCCGAGCCCGACCTCGCGCCCGCCGTCGCCGAGGTGATGGCCGATTACATGGGCTTCCTCCGCGCCTCGCGCGTGGAGGGGGAGGCCGATCCCAAGGCCTTCGGCGCCCGGCATGCCGCGGCGAAGTCGGCGCTCGGGCATATCGAGCAGCTGCTCAAGCTCTCCGGAGCCTCGGAGGACGAGGCGGCGCAGGCGCTCGACGAATGCCGGGCCGCGCTGGGGGAGGCGCGCCGCGAGATCGGCGGCCTGTCCGATGATCCACCAGAGGAGACGCCCCCCGATGACGACGGAGACGCCGGCTGACCTGCTGGAATTCGTCTGGGTCTGGAACCGGCTCCAGGGCCTGGGCACGCCGCCCGTGCATCGCCGCATCCTCCGCTGGCTGGAACAGGAAGCGCCGTCGCAGCGCCGGCTGCTGATGGCCTTCCGCGGCTGCGGCAAATCGACGCTGATCGGGCTCTTCTGCGCCTGGTCGCTGTACCGGCGGCCGGAGCTGCGCATCCTGGTGCTCGCGGCCGAGCAGTCGCTGGCGGGCAAGATGGTCGGGCATGTCCGCCGTATCATCGAGCGCCATCCCCTCTGCGCGCCGCTGCTGCCGGAGCGCGACGAGGCCTGGGCGGCCGACCGCTTCACGGTGGCGCGGCCCGGCGCGCTGCGCGATCCCTCGATGCTCGCGCAGGGCCTGCAGGGGAACATCACCGGTGCGCGCGCCGAGCTCGTGATCTGCGACGATGTGGAGGTCGCGGGCAATTGCGACACGCCGGGCAAGCGGCTCGACCTGCGGGAGCGGCTGGCGGAGACCGAGTTCGTCCTGACCCCGGGCGGCACCATCCTCTATGTCGGCACGCCGCACACGGAGGAGAGCCTCTACCGCCCGGGCGACCCCTTCCTAGCGGGCTACCGCCGCCTGGAGGTGCCGATCGAGGACGCAACGGGCCGCAGCGCCTGGCCGGAACGCTTTTCCGAGGCCGCCATCGCCGCGCTGCGCCGGCGCGTCGGCCCGCTGCATTTCCAGCGCCAGATGCTGCTCCAGCCCATCGCCGCCGGGGCCGCGCGCCTCGATCCCGCGCTGCTGCTGCGCTACGCCGAGGAGGTGGAGTATCGCGAGGCCAATGGCTGCGCGCAGCTCTGGCTGCTGGGGCGGCGCATGGCCTCGGGCGGCGGCTTCTGGGATCCCTCCTTCGGGCGCGTGGAGGGCGGGGACGGTTCCGTCCTGGCCGCGACCTATACGGATGGCGAGGGCGGGCACTACCTCCATCGCCTCGCCTGGATCACCCAGCGCGAGGACGCGCCCGACGATCCGGCGACGCAGCAGTGCCGCCAGGTCGCGGCTCTGGCGCAGGAGCTGCGCCTGCCGGTGCTGCGCGTCGAGACCAACGGCCTCGGCCGCTTCCTGCCGGCCTTGCTGAGACGCGAGATGGCGCGGGCCGGCGCGGCCTGCGTCGTGGTGGAGCATGCCAGCCACCGCGCCAAGGCCGACCGCATCCTCGCCGCCTTCGATCCGCTGCTGGCCGCGCGCCGGTTGCACGCGCATGACAGCGTCTTCCGCACCGGATTCGTGCGCGAGATGGCCGAATGGCGACCCGAACTCCGCGGCGCCCGCGACGATGCGCTGGACGCCGTCTCGGGCTGCCTGCTGGCCGAGCCGGTGCGGCTGCCCGCGCTGTCGCGCGTGACAGGGCCCTCCTGGCGGGGGGCGGGCTGAGCCGCCCGCCTGCCGTCAGGCGGCGGGGCGCTTCAGAATCTCGCTCGCGTGGCGGACACGCCCGGCCGCGGTGATCTCGAAGCGGCCATCCTCGCGCGGCTGGGCGAAGCCCATCTCGGCCAGCCGTTTCAGGCAGGGCTCGTCCGCGAGGCCGGTCGGCCGCCCGTGCCGGCGCACCAGGGTCAGCCGGTGCAGCGCCGAGCGGCAGCAGGTTTCCAGATACGGCTCATTCCACATTCCCCGCTTCTACCACGCGCGGCGCGGTTTGGCGCGCCCCGAGGAGGTCCCATGGATCCCACCGACCCCACCACCTTCTGGTGGATCAACGCCGCGCAGGCGCCCGCCATGGGCGCGCTCTACTGGCTCCTCTACGGCATCAGGCGCGACCTGGACCGGCGCGGCGGCCCCGACCCGCAGGACGGCCTCAGCCGCACCCGCGAGGACCTGGCGGCCTTCAAGCTGGAGGTGGCGCGGACCTACGTGCCCCTCTCGCTCATCCGCGACGTGGACCGCCGCCTGACCGAGCAGCTCCTGCGCATCGAGAGCAAGCTGGCCGAGGTCCATCGCCGGCAGGATCGCGGCGAATGAGCGCGCCCCATCCCCTGCCGGCGGCCAGCGCCGCGGGCGAGCTGCTGGCCCGCATCCTCCATGCCGAGGCCGGGGGGCGGCCGGTGAAGGCGGTCGAGGGGCTGGCCTGCCTGGCGATGAACCGGGCGCACGCGGCCCTCGCCTCGCCGGAAGGGCGGCTCCGCTTCGCCGCCGGCACCGCGCCCGAGACCCTGCCGAGGGCGCTGATCGCCGTGCTGCGCGCGCCCTTCCAGTTCCCGGTGCTGCATCCGCGCCACCGCCGGCATGCGCGCTTCGCCCATCCCCGCGACGACGATCCCTTCCTGGCCGTGTGCCGGCGCGTGGCCCAGCGGGCGCTCTCGGGCGCGCTGCGCGACACGGCCGGCGGCGCCACGCATTGGCATGCGGACACGCTTCAGCCGGCCTGGGCCCTGGGCCGCGTGCCCTGCGCGGAATTCGGCGGCCTCGTCTTCTATCGGCTGGAGGGCTGATGGCGTTGCCGGCCCGGGGCGGATCGGGGATGGTTGGAAAAATCCCGACGGTGCCGCCCCATGCTCACATTCTACTATTCCCCCAATGCCTGCTCCCTCGCCTCGCACATCGCGCTGGAGGAGGCCGGTGCGGCCTATGAGCCGCGCCGCGTCGATTTCGGCGCCGGGCAGCAGAAATCCGCCGACTACATGGCGCTGAACCCGAAGGCGCGCGTGCCCGCGCTGGTGACGTCGCGCGGCGTGCTGACCGAGACGCCGGCCATCCTCGTCTTCATCGCGCAGAGCTTCCCCGAGGCCCGGCTGGCGCCGCTGGACGACGCCTTTGCCCTGGCGGAGATGCAGGCCTTCAACAGCTACCTCTGCTCGACCGTGCACGTCGCGCATGCGCACAAGGTGCGCGGCACGCGCTGGGCCGATGAGGAATCCTCCTTCGCCGACATGCGCCGCAAGGTGCCCGAGACCATGAGCGCCTGCGCCGAGCTCCTCGAGACTCACCTGTTGAAGGGCCCCTGGGTGATGGGCGAGGCCTTCACCGTCGCCGACCCCTACCTCTTCACCATCGTGCAATGGATGAAGGGCGACGGCGTGGATCTCGCCGCCTTCCCGCGCCTCTCCGCGCATCGCGCCAACATGGCGGAGCGGCCGAGCGTGAAGAAGATCCTGGCGCGCGAGAGCGCGGCCTGAATGGCCGGCCTCGGGAGGCACCGATGGACGCGCTGATCTACACCCTCGTCCGCGGCGAGGACTGGCGCGCTGCCGAGGCCGCCGGCGCCTATCACGGCAGCGCCGACGACCGGCGCGACGGCTTCCTGCATTTCTCGGCCGCCGCCCAGCTGCGGGCGAGCGCGGCGAAGCACCGTGCGGGCGAGGCCGATCTCTGGATGGTGGAGGTCGAGGCCGCGGCGCTCGGCGAGGCGCTGCGCTGGGAGCCGGCGACGGGCGGCAGCCGGCCCGGCCTCTTCCCGCATCTCTACGGCCCGCTGCCGCTATCGGCGGTGCGCCGCGCGGTCCATGTGCCGCTGGATGCGGGGGGGCTTCACGCGTTCCCGGCCGGGATCGCTTGAGACTGCCGGGCGGCGCGCGACACCGCGCGCTCGCTCATCACGCAGGCCATCGCCACCACCGCGCCGCCCGCGACGACGGGCAGGGTCGGCACATTGCCGAAGATGGCGAAGTCCAGCGCGACGGCCCAGGGCAGGGCGACGAAGTCGAAGGGCGCGAGGCGGGACGGCGGCGAGACCCGGAAGGCCAGCGCCAGCATGACCGTGCCGGTGCCGGCGATGACGCCGTTCACGATCAGCTGGGTCCATTGCAGCGCCGAGGGCTCCACCCAGTGCCAGGCCGCGAAGGGCAGGGTGGCCGCGCCGCCGATGATCGCGGGCCATAGGACCAGCCGCGCGACGCCCCGCTCGTCCCGCAGGCTGCGGTTGAGGATGACGTTCGTCGTGTAGCAGATCGTGCCCACCAGGGCGCAGGCGAAGCCGAAGAGGCTGCCGCGCTCGCCCTCGCCCAGATGCGGCGAGAGCGCCAGCAGCACCCCCGAGAACCCGACGGCGGACCAGAGCCAGGCGCGGCCGGGCACCGGTTCCTTCAGGTAGATCGCGGCCCCGATCAGGGTGAGGAAGGGTGCCGTGAAGAAGATCAGGTAGCCGTCGGCCAGGGGCAGGTGGCGGAAGGCCAGGAAGAAGAAGGTTGCGGCGCCGAGCATGGAGAGCGCCCGGGCCAGGTGCCGCCCCGGATGGCGCGTGCCGAGCGGCCCGCCCGCCCCGCGCACCAGCCCGCGGGCGAGGAAGAGCAGCCCCAGCAGGACCGCGTAGCGGAGGAAGATGGTCTGCGCGGCGGAGAAGCCGCCCGAGAGAAGCTTGCTGTTGGCGTCCAGCAGACCGAACAGGCCAATGCCTGCCATGAGCAGCAGCGGGCCGCGCAAAGCTTTTCCCCCAATTCCCGGAATTCCCTGGTGTCGCCGTGGGCGGGCCGCCTGTCAACGCGGGGCGATCTGCCCTATCCAGGCCGGGTCATGACGCCCTCCCTCGCCTCCGCCCTCATGCCGCTGATGCGCGGCCTCGACGCCGAAACCGCGCATCGGGCTGCCCTCCGGCTTCTCGCGCTCGGCCTTGCCGGCCGGGATTCGGGGCCCGACGCCCCGAACCTCGCCACGCGGGCCCTTGGCCTCGGTTTCTCCAACCCGATCGGCCTCGCCGCCGGCTTCGACAAGGATGCGACGGCCATCCTGCCGCTGCTGCGCCTGGGCTTCGGCTTCGTGGAGGCGGGCACCGTCACGCCGCGCCCCCAGGCGGGCAATCCCCGCCCGCGCCTCTTCCGGCTGACGGAGGACCAGGCGGTCATCAACCGCATGGGCTTCAACAATGCGGGCCTGGATGAATATCTCGGCCGCCTGAAGGGCCTTTCCCTCCCGCTGCCGGGCGTGCTCGGCGCCAATGTCGGCGTGAACAAGGAGGGCGCGGACCCCGAGCGGGACTACCCCGCCCTCTGCCGCAGCGTCGCCCCGCATGCCGACTACGTGACGATCAACGTCTCCTCCCCCAACACGCCCGGCCTGCGCGACCTGCAGGGCGAGGAGCGGCTGGCCGCCATCCTGGCCGCGGTGAACCCGCCCGGCGTCGGCAAGCCCGTGCTGGTGAAGCTGGCGCCCGACCTCGCCGAGGACGCGCTGGCGCCGATCGTCGAGGTCTGCGTGGCCGCCGGCGTCGCCGGCCTCATCATCAGCAACACGACCATCGCCCGCCCGGCCAGCCTGCGCTCGCCACTGAAGGGCGAGGCGGGCGGCCTTTCGGGCGCGCCGCTCTTCGAGCGCTCCACCGAGATGCTGGCGCGGGCCTATCGGATCGCCGATGGGCGCCTCGTGCTGATCGGCGCCGGCGGCGTGTCGAGCGGTGAGCAGGCCTATCGCAAGATCCGGGCGGGCGCCTCGCTGGTGCAGCTCTACTCGGCCTTCGCCTATGGCGGCCCGGCGTTGATCGGTCGGATCAAGCGCGAGCTTTCGGCCCTGCTGGCGCGGGATGGTTTCCCCTCGGTCGCGGACGCGGTAGGGACCGAAGCATGAGCTTGCCGATCCTCGAGGGCCTGGCCCCCGTCTCCGACCGTTACGACGGTTATGTCTTCGACCTCTGGGGCGTCGTGCATGACGGGAGGCAACCCTATCCCGGCGTGATCGACTGCCTGGCCGAGCTGAAGGCTCGCGGCAAGAAGGTCGTCTTCCTCACCAATGCGCCGCGCCGCTCCTGGTTCATCCAGGGCATGCTGGACCGCATGGAGATCGACCGCGGCCTCTATGACGGCATCATCTCCTCGGGCGAGGTGGCCTGGCGCTGGCTGAGCCGGCGCGACCAGCCCTGGTTCGAGAAGCTGGGCCGCAAGGCTTTCCACATCGGCCCCGAGCGCGACCTCTCCGTCGTCGAGGAGGGCGCGGCCGAGCTGGTGGCGACGCCGGAGGAGGCCGACTTCCTCCTCAACACCGGCCCCGACCCCGACCGCAAGTCGAAGTCGGTGGAGCCCTATCGCCCGATCCTGGAGGCCTGCTTCAAGGCCGGCCTGCCCATGGTCTGCGTCAATCCGGACCGCGCGGTGATGGTCGCGGGCGAGCGGCTGATCTGCGCCGGCGCCTTCGCGGACGTCTATGCCGAATGGGGCGGCGATATCTTTGAGGTCGGCAAGCCGGACCCGGCCGTCTATGGCCCGGTGATGGAGCTGCTCGGCATGACCGATCGCGCCCGGGTGGTCGCCGTGGGCGATACGCCGCACACGGATCTCGCGGGCGCGCAGGCGGCCGGCATCGACAGCCTCTGGGCGCTCACCGGCCTCGCGGCCGATGCGCATGGCGCCGACCCCTCGCCGGACTATCTCTTCGAGGTGGCGGCCGAGGAGAAGGTGGCGCCGGTCGCCGCGCTGCGCAGCCTGCGCTGGTAACGACTCGCCTCGGGGCGCCGGGCTTTCGCGCGGCGCCTCCGGGGGCGATCAGTCTTCCGGCCGGAAGCCGGATTCCTGCACGACCGGGCCCCATTTCGTCGTCTCGCGCTGGATGCGGGCCGCGAAATCGGCGCTGGGGCTGGTGAAGGCCTCGAACTCCCGCGCCTCCAGATTCTGCCGCAGCTCGGCATTCTGGGCCGCCGTCACCAGCGCCGCATTCAGCGCCTGGACGAGTGCGGCCGGCGCGCGGGCCGGCAGGAAGGCGCCGAACCATTCGTCGGTCGTGAGGTCCGGGTAGCCCTGCTCCGCGAAGGTCGCGATATCGGGGAAGCGCGGCACGCGCCGTTCGCTGGTCACCGCGATCATCCGCAGGCGGTTGGAGAGGTGATGCTCCACCTGGTCGCCGATGACGTTGATGGTGGCCGGGATCTGGCCCGCGATGGCGTCGGTGATGGCCGGGGCGGCGCCGCGATAGGGCAGATGGGTCAGCTCGATCCCGGCCGCGCGGGCCAGCATCACGCCGGTGAAATGCGGCACCGAGCCCGCGGCCGGCGAGGCATAGGCGATGCCGTTGCGGCTTTTCGCGAAGTCCACGAACTGGGCGAGGTTCGTCACCCCTGGCGCCGCCGGTCCGACCGCAAGCGAGAAGGGATAGAGCACGACCGGCGTCACCGGCTGCAGGTCCGCGATGGGGTCGTAGCGCAGGCGCTGGCCGTAGAGGTGTGGGTAGATCGTCACCATGCTGGCGGGGGTGATGAGGATGGAGGTGCCGTCGGGCTCGCTGCGCAGCAACTCCTCGATGGCGAGCCGCCCCGTGGCGCCGACGCGGTTGTCCACCACCACCTGCGGCGCCCAGACGCCGCGCAGCCGCTCGGCGAAGAGGCGGCAGGCCACGTCCACCGTGCCCCCGGCCGGGAAGCCGGCCAGGATGCGCACCGTGCGGTTCACGACGGGCGCCTGCGCATGGACGAGGGCCGGCGCGGCGAGCAGCGGGGCCGCGAGCAGGGCGCGGCGGGGCAGGCGTGTCATCGGGGCTTCTCTTTCGTGATGGCCTGCCTCCTCTATCACCCCGCCTTCGGGCCTGACCATGCGGACTACCAGGCGCGCCAGACCAGGAAGAGGCCCGCATAGACCTGCTGGCGGGAGCCACCGTCCCGCACCAGGGGCGAGCGCGCGGCTGCATCCCCGAGCCGAGCCCATTCGGCGAAGCCCCGCAGCGCCCAACGATCGGCGAGGCGGTATTCCGCGCTGAGGATGCCGCCCGCGCGCTCCAGCCCGCCAGGCGCGCTGTAGGCCGGGCGCCCGCTGGCCGCGGCGTTGATCGGGCCGATGCCGAAGAAGGATTGCGCGAAGCTGCGGTTGACCACGCGAAGCTCCGGCCCCGCCTCCACCCCCAGCGGCCCGAGCGGGAAGGAGAGCAACGCCCGCGCCTCCAGCGCCAGGCCGCGATGCGCCTGCGCCACGTCCTGCGTCAGCGTCGCGTCGGCGTAGAAGGGGCCGCGCTCAAAGGCGATGAAGCCGCCGGCCTCGATCGTGTCGGAGAAGCTGCGCAGGCCATGGAGTTCGCGCCGGTCGTCGGCGGTCCGGCGGCCGAAGCGCAGGCGGGCGGCTGGCCCGAAGGAGAGGCCGGCCGCTTCCAGCGCGGTGACGCGCAGGCCGTCCAGCAGGTCGAACTCCACGCGCGACCCGTAGCCGCCGCTGACGACGGGGAAGGGGAAGACGCGGGAGACGCGCGCGCCGGGATAGGCCGGGTAGAGCAGCGGCCCGGCGCCCAGATTGACCTCCAGCCCCTGGCGCGGCGTGGGCATCTCCTGCGCCTGGGCGGCGGCGCAGGAGAGGAGGAGCGCCGCGAGGAGATGGCACAGGCGCGCGGTCACGCCGCGACCGGCGCCGGCGTCTCGAACATGTCCATGTCGTCCAGGAAGGCGTCCAGGATGCCGAGGCCCCCGGGGTTCTCGAGGCAGGGCACGAGGTATTCGGGCAGGCTCGGCGGCGGCGCCATGCCCTCGGCCAGCAGGCGCGAATTGTCGAAGGTCGCGTCCAGCGCGCAGAACTCGAAATACTTCCGGCAGCCGCGATGCATGAGCGTCAGCCGGGCATCCCCGCCGCCGAAGGTCGCCTTGAAGCGCGTGCTCAGCAGCTGACGGTCGCCGGCGGGCAGGTGCGTCAGCGGCTGCAGCGGCTCGCCGCGCCAGTTGGCGAAGGCCTGCCGCAGCGCGGGCCAGTAGGTGCGCGCGCCGGTGCCGGCCGAGACGTGATAGAGATCGTGCGCGAGCTTCGGCTTGGTCAGCAGCAGCAGCAGGGCATCGGCGGTCCAGTCGCTGGGGATGAAGTCGATCCCCCCCTCCGGATCGCTGCTCACGAGATGCATCGCATCCGCCGCCCGCACGAACCACAGGATGGAGGAAGACGGCGCGGCCCCCAGCCGCGAATGCCCGACGACGATCGACGGCCGCGCGATGACGACCGGGAGGTCGAAGTAGCGCTCCCGCAGGGCCGTCTCGGCGCAAGCCTTGGTGTAGGTATAGGGCGCGATGTGGATGGCCGCGGCGTCGGGATAGGCATCCTCGTGGATCATCCGGGGCGCATTGCTGCCGCAGACGGTGGCGGTGCTGACATGCAGGAAGCGCTCGAGCCGCGGCATGGCGGTCGCGGCCTCGGCCACCGCCATCGTGCCCTCGAAGTTCATCCGCCAGCTGCTCTCCTTCGCGAAGAAGGAGGTTTCGGCCGCGAGATGCAGGACATGGGTCATGTCCCGGAAGCGGCCATCGGGGATCCGGGAGAGGGACTTCAGGTCGCCGCAGAGGATCTCCGTGCGGGCGGCGATCTCGGTCGCGGTCTGCAGGTCGGTCAGCCGACGCAGCCGGGTCAGGAGGCGGAACCGCGCCTCGCTGTCGTCACGCGCGCGGACAAGGGCGGTGAAGCGGGCTTCCGGCCAGGCCTGCGCGGCCTGGGCGAGCACGGCGCCGCCGATGAGGCCAGTGGCGCCCGTGATGAGGACATGGGGAGAGGTCATGCGGGGATCTTTGCTGCGTGTCCGAAGGACGGATGGAGGGCGTGTGCGGGCGATCACGGCCGGGAGGGCGCCAAGCAGCGGGCGCCGCCCTGATGGGGACGGCGGTTGCCTGGCGTTCCTGGCCCGTGGGTTCGGGCGGCGATGACGGAGGAAGACGGCGGTGAACCGGGTTCGGGCGCTAGCGCCCCGGCCCTAGCTCAGCGCGGCCGGCGGGGGCGTGGAGAAGGCCCCGGAGGCGAGGGGACCGCTGGCCCGACGCAGGGAGAAGGGCATGGCCGGCCGGGCCTGCTTCCGCAACGAAGACACGAGGGTGTGACGCATGGCGGAAGGCCTGTCGGGTGATGACATCCACATGACGCCATTCAGCTTGCGTTCAGGTTTCAGTTACATTATGTTTCATTCAGGTTCGGTTCAGAAATAATTCAGCTGGCATTCATCTTCAATACAAAATCGTAATGGGGCGATCTGGACGGCGCGCGCCGCTGCGGTGATCCTGCGGGCGATGATTTTCCGCTCCGCCTGCCGCGAGGCGCTTGGCGCGCCGGCGCTGGCCATGGCCGCGACCTTCATGGCCTTCGGCGCGGCGGTGCAGGCCGCCGGGCTCGGCATGGGCTGGGGGCTGGCGGCCGGCCAGCTCGTTTACGGCATGCCCGGGCAGATGGTGCTGCTGGCGGCGGTCGGCGCGCCGGGCGGCGCCCTGCCGGCGGTGCTCGGCGCCGTCGCGGCCAATGCCCGCTTCCTGCCGATGGCGGTGGCGCTGGGCCCCTGGCTCGGCCCCCATGTGCGGCTGCGCTTCCTGGCGATGCCGTTCATCGCCGTGACCCCCTGGGCCATGGCGATGCGCCGCCTGCCCGACCTTCCGCCGGCCGACCGCCTCGCCTGGTTCCTGGGCTTCGCCCTGACCTCCTGGACCGTGGCGGGGCTTTCCACCTGGCTCGGCCATCTCGTCGCGCCGGTGCTGGACGGGTGGATCCTGGCCGCGCTGCTCTTCGTCAATCCGCTCTACTTCGGCACGATCCTGGCCGGCGACACGCGCTTCGCCCCGGCCCGGCGCGCCGTGCTCTGCGGCGCGGTGGCGACGCCGCTGGTGCTGCTGCTCCCGGCCTCCTGGGCCTTGCTCGGCGCCGGGCTGGTGGGTGGGACGGTCGCCTTCCTCTGGGGCCAGGCCAAGGAGCGGCGCCCGTGAGCAGTGCCGCCCTTGCGCTGATCCTGCTGATCCTCGCCTGCGCCGGCATGCGGGCGGCGGGGCTGCTGGTGGCGGGCCGGCTGAAGCCGGATCATCCCTTCGTGCGCTGGGCGGGATCGGTGGCGCAGGCGACGCTGACCGCCTTCGTGCTGGCGGCGGTGATCGCCCCGGGCGGCATCATGGCCTCGCTGCCCTTGGTCGCGCGGGTGGCGGGCCTCGCCGCGGCGGTCGCGATCCTGTTCTGGCGCGGCGGGCTGCTGCTCCCCGTGCTGGGCGGGCTCGCGGTGACGCTGGTGCTGGCGGCGCTCTGACCGGCCTTCAGCCCTCGCTGGCCTCAACGACGATCCGGTTCTTGCCCTGGCGCTTGGCCGCATAGAGCAGGCGGTCGGCCGCCTTCAGCGCGGCCTCCGCGTCGGCCGGCGCCGTCGGGAAGAAGGCGAGGCCCATGGAGAAGCTGACGGCGAACCCCTCTCGCGCGACGGCCTCGTCCAGCGCCGCCTTGATCCGCTCGGCGGCGCCGCGGCCATTCGTGGGATCGGAGCCCATCAGGAGCACCACGAACTCGTCCCCGCCCAGGCGCCCGCAGACTTCCTCCCGGCGGGTGGTGGCGGCCAGGGTCTCGCCGATGAGCCGCAGCAGGTCGTCCCCCGCCTCGTGGCCGCGCAGGTCGTTGACGGATTTGAAGTGGTCGACGTCGAAGAAGAGCACGCCGAAGGGCAGGCCGTGCCGCTCGACCACCGCGATGGCCTTCTCGATCTCGAGCTCGATGGCCGCGCGGTTGGCGATGCCGGTCAGCCCGTCGCTGAGCGCCAGGGCGCGCACCTCGCGCACGCGGCGGCGCATCTCCAGGATCTCGACGGCGGTGCTGGCCAGGCTGACGAGCTTCGCCTGCTCGGACTCCGAGCAGGCATGGGCCGCGGTATCGACCGCGCAGATGGCGCCGAGCGCCGAGCCGTCCGGCGCCACGAGCGGCGCGCCGACGTAGAAGCGGACACCCGGATTGGCGGTCACGAAGGGGTTGTCGGCGAAGCGCGCATCCTTCGTCGCATCCTCGACCAGCATGGGCGTGTCCTGCTCGATCGTGCGGGAACAGAAGGTGACGCCGTTCGGCAGGCCGCCCAGCTCCAACCCCGCCATGCCGACGTGATGCGTCGTGTTGTCGTCCACCAGCGTGACGGCGGCCATGGGCACGCCCAGGGTCAGGCGGACCAGGTTGCAAAGGCTGTCGAGGCCGTGATCCCGCTCCATGCCGGCGGGATCGTAGGCACGAAGGGCCGCGAGCCGCTTCTTGTCGTGGAGGCGCATGGCCGGATCATGCGGATGGAGGGGAGTATTGCAACCAGTTCAGGACGCCGGCCTGGGTGGCCGGCGCCCCATGGCTCATTCCACCCGGATGTTGCGCTCGCGGATTACCCGGCCCCAGCGCTCGTAGTCCCGCGCGATGACCTGCTCCATCTCGGCCGGCGTGCTGCCGACGGCATCGAGCCCCGCGGCCGCCATGCGCTGGACGACCGGCGGATGTGACACGGCCTCGCGGACGGCGGCGCCGATCCGCTCGATGGCGGCCGGCGGCGTGCCGGCGGGAACTGCGATGGCCCCCCAGCTCTGCACGCTCGCCTCGCCCAGCCCGGCCTCGGCGAAGGTTGGGATGTCGGGCAGCAGGGAAAGGCGTTGCCCGCCGCTGGTCGCCAGCGCGCGGATGGCGCCCTGGCGCACCTGGGCGATGGAGCTGGCGGGCTGGTCGATCATCACCTGGATCGTGCCGCTCACCAGATCCGCCATGGCCTGGCCCGAGCCGCGATAGGGCACATGCACCATCTGCGTGCCGGAGACGGCCATGAAGAGCTCGGTGAAGAGATGCGTGCTGGTGCCGACGCCGGAGGTCGCGAAGGAGAGCTGACCCGGGCGCTCCCGCACATAGGCCAGGAATTCGGCGATGGTGTTCACGGGGATGCGCTGGTTCACCACCACGATGACGTCGGTCGTGAAGATCATCGAGGCCATGGAAAGCTCGCGCCGCACGTCGACCGAGCGCATGAGGCCGAGATGCGGGGCCATGGTGAAGCCGCCATTGGTGGCCACCATCATCGTGTAGCCGTCCGGCGCGCTGCGGGCAGTGGCCTCGGCGCCGACCGCGCCGCCGGCGCCGGTCCGGTTCTCCACCACCACGGACTGGCCCAGCGTCTCGCCCATGCGCTCGGCGATGAGGCGGCCGCCGACATCGGTGCTGCCGCCGGGCGCGAAGGGCACGATCAGCCGCAGCGGCCGGGTGGGCTGCCAGGCGGGCTGCGCCTGCGCCAGGGCGGGCAGGAGCAGGGGGGCGGCCAGAAGGCCGCGACGCGTTGTTTTCATTTGTTTGGACATTCCCGAGCAGTGAGCGATGCGGGGCGAGTTTCGTCTTGCTCGCTTCAGCCGCCCGGGGAGTATTGTTTCTTCTTCTTCCCTCCGCCAGCCGGTCCAGGCCGGCCCGGCTACGCCGAAAGGAAGGCCTCCGCCTCGACCTCGACGAGGAATCTCGGGCTGGCGAGGCCCGCCACGATCAGCAACGTGCTGGTCGGCGCCGCGCCCTCCAGCGCCTCGTCGCGCAGGCTCCGCCAGGGGGCGACGAGGGAGGAATCCGTCAGGAAGACCGTGATCTTCACGAGATGGGCCGGGCCCATGCCATGCGCGGCCAGCACGGCCTTGAGATTGGCCAGCGCCTGGCGGATCTGCGCCTTGCCCTCCGCGGGCACCTGGCCGTCCGGCGCCATGCCGACCTGGCCCGAGACGACGAGCCGCTTGCCCGGGCCCTCGACCAGCGCGGCCTGGGAGTAGCGCGAGGCGGGGACCGGCGCGCCGGGCGGGTTCGAGAAGGTGATCACGGCAGCGCCTCGCGGCTGACCGGCGGGGGTGGCGCGGCGGCGGTGCCCTCCACCAGATAGGGGCGCAGGGAGCGTCGGATCTGATACTCGAACTCGGTGTTCAGATCGAACATCGCCTGCCGCAGGAGCGACTCGGCGACGATCCGGCGCTCGCTCGGCGTGCTCGGCGCGGTCTGGGACCTTTCGGCCGAGGCCTCGGCGAAGCCGAGCCGGCGGTCGTTCTCGCCCAGGATCTCGAGCCGCGCGGTGAGCTGGCAGGTGAGCTGCTCGCCCGGATCGGAGGCGAAGGCCCCGCCGCGGCTTGGGTTGCGGTTCCGCAGGATCTGGGCGCGCGTCGCGCTGAAGCGGGCGCGGTGCTGGGAGCCGAAGGCGGCCAGCCGGTCGCGGCCCATGACCAGCACGGCCTCGGCCGCGCTGGGCTGCAGGTCGCGGCCCAGGTCGTTCGGGCCTGCATTCGGCGTGCGGTCCTCCGTCACGATCGCGGAGACGTCGAGCCGGATCTGCGTGAGATGGCCATAGGAGATCGGCGGTCCCTCCAGCCGCGGCGGCGGCGCGGAGGAGCACGCGGCCAGGGCGGCAGGCAGCGCGGCGGGCAGGATCAGCAGGGCGCGGCGTGGCAGCATGGGGTCTCCCTTGGTCATGTCCGGGCCCTGGCGGGGCCCGGGCGAGCCGATTTGGCCGCTGAGTGTCAGCCGTGTCCAGGCATCAGGCGTGCCCGGCGGCGCGATCGATGCTCTCACGGTTGAATTTGAAGTCGAAATTGCAGAATTCGCAGGTCATGGTGATGGTCCCCTCCTCGGCCATGTGGTCGAGATCCGCGGTGGGGAAGCCCTCGAGGACCGTCACCAGGCGCGAGCGGGAGCAGCGGCAGCCATAGGCCAGGGCGCGCGACGGCGCGACCATCAGCCCTTCCTGGTGGAACAGCCGGTGCAGCAGGCGCTCCGGCGGCAGGGCATCGTCCAGCAGCTCCTCGTCCTTCAGCGTGCTGGCCAGGGCGACGGCCGTGGTCCAGGCATCCTCCCCGTCCATCGCGTCGAGCTCGGCGCCGAGGCCGCCCTCGGTCGCGACGCGCTCCATGATGAAGGCGGCCGCGCGCCAGCCTTCGTCCGTCTTCGCGCAGGCGAGGCGCAGATGGGTGCGCAGCTGCTCCGAGGAGGCGAAGTAGCTGGCGGTCATCTCCGTCAGGTCCACGCCCTCGATGGCGACGATGCCCTGGTAGCGCTCCATGTCCTGTCCCTGGTCGCAGGTGAAGGCCAGGTAGCCGCGGCCGAGCAGGGCCCGCGCCGAGGGATTCTTGCCGTACATGGCAAGCTTCTCGGGCTCGATCCGGACATGGCCGCGCAACTCGCCCGTATCGGTGCAGTCGGCGAGCAGCATGGAGATCGGCCCGTCGCCCTTGGCCTGGAGCGAGAAGCTGCCGCGGAACTTGAGCGCGGCGGCGAGGCCCGCGGTCAGCGCCAGGGCCTCGCCGAGCAGGCGGGTGACCGCGTCGGGATTGGCATGGCGGGTGAGCAGGGCGTCGGCGAGCGGTCCGAGGCGCACGAGGCGGCCGCGCACGGGCTTGCCCTCCAGGTGGAAGGGGGTGACGCCGCGGGGAACCACCAGGTCGGGGACCGGCGGACGGTCATGGTCGAGGAAGGGGGGCGTGGATTGGGTCACGCCTCCCGAGATAATGCAGACGGTCCCCGGTTGCGAGGTACCCGGTGGCTGAGGCGCCACCGGAGACGCTTCAGCGCAGGATGAGGATGAGGATCTGCACGACCGCGGCCAGCGCGACCAGGATCAGCGCGATCCGGCCCAGCTGGTCCGGATCGGGCAGCTTCAAGCGGCGATGGCGGTCGCGCTGCGGCGCGTCCGCGGGGGCTTGGTCATCATGGCGCGCAGCAGCTGCTTGAGCTGCAGGCGGTCCAGGGACGGGAAGCGGGACAGCACCTCCGCCTCGTGCGCCTTGGCGGCGATCAGGAGGTCGCGGACGATCTGCTCGCCACGCGGCATCATCTGGATTCGCACCACGCGGCGGTCACGCTGGTCGGGCATGCGCTTGACGATACCATCGCGGACCATGCGGTCCAGCAGCTTCGTCATGGTGGGCTGCTGCAGCAGGCAGGCCTCGGCCAGGCCGGTCACCGTCTCGCCCGGGCTGCCGGACAGCGTCGCCAGCACGCGCCAGACCGGCACGGAAACGCCCGCCTTGCGCAGGACGGAATGGAACTCGGTCGAGACGGCATGCGAGGCCCGCGCCATCAGGTAGAGCAGGTAATCGTCGACGAAACGTTCGTCGGTGGCAGTGGCGGTGTCGCGAAGCAGGATCCCGTCCATGAAGCATCCCCTAACCCGGTTGTTTTCGTTCGGGAGATTGATGGTCACGTTCGTTGGCATGCAATTAAGGGGAATTACGGATCGTCGACGCATGAAACCTCATGCGATATCCAGGGTCCGAACCGGAGGCCGTTTTTGACCATCCTTCATTTGGAAGCTTCGTGGATCGAGGCCTTCGAGTCGGTGTTCCGCCGCTGCCGCGTGGCACCGGGGGAGGCCGTCTGCCTGTTGGCCGAAAGCCGCTCCCGCCCGCTGAACATCGCGCTCGCGGAAGCCGCGCTGGCCCGGCTCGGCGCCCGCTACTACCGCTGCACCCTGCCGACGCCGCGGCAGACCGCCCCCGTCCCGGTGCGCTCGACCGGCGCGTCGCGCGCCATCGCGGGTCATCCGGCGGTGCTGGCGGGGCTGGCGGCCTCGACCTTCATCGTCGACCTGACGGTGGAGGGGCTGCTGCATGCGCCCGAGCTCAAGCAGATCCTCGGCGCCGGCAGCCGGGTGCTGATGGTAAGCAACGAGCATCCCGACGCGCTGGAGCGCCTGGTCCCCGTCGACGAGGACGAATCGGCCGCGAAGGCCGCGGTGAAGCGGGCGCGGGCGGCGAAAAGCATGCACGTCGCCTCCGCCGCCGGCACCGACCTGCACGTCACGATGGAGGGCGCGCCCACCGTCGGCGTCTGGGGCTGGACCGACCGGCCGGGCACCATGGCGCATTGGCCCGGCGGCATCGTGGTGAGCTTCCCGCGCGCCGGAAGCGTGCGGGGGCGCCTCGTCCTGGATGCCGGCGACGTGAACCTGACCTTCAAGCGATACATCGAGCGCCCCATCGCGCTCACCATCGAGGACGACCACATCACCCGGATTGAGGGATCAGGCGCGGATGCCGAGATGATGCGCCGGTACCTCGAGTCATGGGGCGACCGCGCGGCCTATGCCGTCTCGCATGTCGGCTGGGGGCTCAACCGGCGCGCGCGCTACGAGGCGCTGGCCTTCTACGACCGCGAGGACACCAACGGCACCGAGCTGCGCGCCGTCGCCGGCAACTTCCTCTTCTCCACCGGCGCGAACGAATTCGCGAATCGCTTCACCGAGGGGCATTTCGACATCCCCATCTTCAACACCACGATCACCCTCGACGGCGAGGCGGTGGTCCGCGAGGGAGTGCTGCTGTGACCATCGAGGCGGGTGAGGGAAGGACCGTGCTGCTGCTGCACGGCATCGGCGGCAGGGCGAGCATCTGGCAGCCGACGGTCGAGGCGCTGGGCGTCGACCACCACGTGATCGCGATGGACATGCCGGGCTATGACGGCGCCTCGCCGGCGCTGGACAACTTCGCCGCCGTGGCCGATGCGGCGGCCGCGCTGCTGACCTCGCGCGGGATCGGACAGGCCGACATCGTCGGGCATTCGCTGGGCGGCATGGTCGCGCTGGAGATGGCGGTGCGCCATCCGGAGCTGGTGCGGCGCCTGGTGATCGTCGCGAGCTCGCCGGCCTTCGGCAGCCGCGACCCGGCCTTCCGCGAAGGCTTCCTCGCCGCGCGCCAGAAGCCGCTGGACGAGGGGATCGGCATGGCCGGCGTGGCGCGGATGGTGGTTCCCGCCATGCTGGGGCCCGACGCCGACCCCGGCGCGCTTCCCGCCGCGACGGCCGCCATGTCGACCGTGGATGAGGGCGCCTATCGCACCACGCTGGCGATGCTCACGACCTTCGATCGCCGTGCCGACCTGCCGAACATCATGCAGCGAAGCCTGCTCCTGGGCGGCGAATCTGACACGACGGCGCCGCCGCGCGGCATGCAGCGCATGGCCGATGCCATGCCGGCGGCGCGGCTGACCGTGATCCCCGGCGTCGGCCACCTGCTGCCGCTGGAGGCGCCGGATGCGTTCCACGCCGCGGTGCGCGGGTTCCTGGCGGAGGCCTGAGGCATGGGCGGCCCTTCCGCGCCGGTGCCGGACGCGCCCATCTTCGATCCGCGCGGCTTTCGCCTCTCGCCTTTCGAGGCGGAGCTGACGGCCCGGGCGCGGGAGTTCGGCGCGCGCGTGCTGGCGCCGCGCGCCGCCCGCTGGGACCGCGAGGCGAGCTTTCCCACCGACAATTACGACGACATGCGCAAGGAAGGCTGGCTCGGCATCTGCGTGCCGATCGGGGAGGGCGGCATGGGCGCCGACTTTCGGGCCTATTGCCTCGCCGCCGCGGAGTTCGGCCGCTACTGCGGCGCCACCGCGCTGACCTGGAACATGCATGTCTGCAGCACGCTCTGGAGCGGGCTGCTGATCGACGACCTGGAGATGGACGCCGCCACGCGTGCGCTGCATCTCGAGCGCCGGGCGGGGCATTACGCGAATATCCTGGAGCGCGGCGCGATCTTCTCGCAGCCCTTCTCCGAGGGCGGTGCCGCGGCGGCGGGCACCGTCGCTTTCGGCACGACGGCGACGCCCGTCGAAGGCGGCTTCCGCATCAACGGCAAGAAGATCTTCGCCTCGCTATCGGGGCACGCCGACTATTACGGCATCCTCTGCACCGAGGTGCATGGCGAGGAACGGCTCTCGCGGCGCGACACGCTGTATCTCGCCATCCCGAAGGACGCGCCGGGCGTGAGCGTCGAGGGTGAGTGGGATCCGCTGGGCATGCGCGGCACCGTCAGCCGCAACCTGATCTTCCGCGATGTCTTCGTGCCGACCGAGGCCGCGCTCATGCCGCCTGGCCTCTACTTCCAGGCGGCGAGCCGCTGGCCGCACATGTTCATGACGCTGACGCCCACCTACATGGGCCTCGCCCAGGCGGCGTATGATTTCTGCGTGCGCTACCTGCGCGGTGAGCAGCCGGGTACGCCACCCGTGAAGCGCCGCATGTACCCGACGAAGCAGATCGCCGTTGCGGAGATGCGCGTGATGCTGGAGCAGACCAAGGCGCTCTGGTTCCAGGCGGTCAGCGAGGCGGGTCCCGATCCCTCGAAGGAGCAGATGCTCCGCGCGCTGGCGGCGCAGAACACGGTGATGGAGAACGCCAATGCCATCGCCGCCAAGGCGGTGCGCACCTGCGGCGGCCAGGCGATGCTGAAGTCGCTGCCGTTGGAGCGCATCTATCGCGACAGCCGCTGCGGCTCGCTGATGCTGCCCTGGACGGCCGAGCTCTGCATCGACCGCGTCGGCCGCGACGCCCTCTACGAGAAGGGCGAAGTTGATTGAAGGCGCCTCGTGGCCGGAGATGCAAGAACCTGAGGTTCTTGCTGGGGTGCTCGAGGGGCGACGCCCCTCGATGAGCTTTTGTCTTTCCGCCCTGCAGCCCCAGATCGTCGCCGAAGAGCAGGCGTTGCGGCAGGCCGGAGCCGAAAGGGGCGACCGCATCGGCTGGATCGGCCTGAACGATCCCGCGATGCTGGCGACGCTCTTTGCCTGCGAGCATCTGGGCCTCACGCTCGTGCCGCTGAACTGGCGGCTGGCGGCCGAGGAGCTGCAATGGATCGCCGCTGACGCCGGGTTGCGGCTGGTGCGCCAGGGGCCGGAGAGCGGCGCCGTCGTGCCGCGCCCTGCGCCGTCGGCGGCGCGCTGCGAGGCGCTGCTGATCGGCTATACTTCCGGTACCACGGGCCGGCCCAAGGGCGCGATGCTCTCCGCCGCCGCGCTGCGCGCCAATGCCGAGAATGCCAGGCGCCTCTTCGAGCTCACACCCACGGATCACGTGCTGACGGTGCTGCCGCTCTTCCATGTCGGCGGCCTCAACATCGAGACGGTGCCGGCGCTGCTGGCTGGCGCGCGCGTGACGCTGCTGCCGAAATTCGAGCCCGATGCCTTCTTCGACGCGGTGGAAGCGCTTCGACCCAGCCTGACGCTGTTGGTGCCGGCGGTGATGGCGGCGCTGGTGGGCCATCCGCGCTGGGTGGGCGCGGACCTTTCCTCGCTGCGCGCCATCGGCGCGGGCTCCTCGGAGGTGCCGACCGCCCTGATCGAGGCGTTTCACCAGCGCGGCATCCCGGTCCAGCAGGTCTACGGCATGACCGAGACCTGCCCCATCGCCATTGCGCAGACCCGTGCGGAGGCGTTGGCGGCGCCGGGCTCCATCGGCCGGGCGGCGCCGCTCTGCGAGGCGCGGATCGGCGCGGCGGGCGAGATCGAGATCCGCGGCCCCAACGTCATGTCCGGCTACTGGCAGCGCGAGGCCGAGACGGCAGAGGTGCTGCGCGACGGCTGGTTCCGCACCGGCGATGCCGGGCAGCAGGATTCCGAGGGGCGCTTCTGGTTCACCGACCGGCTGAAGCGCGTGATCATCTCGGGCGGCGAGAACATCTACCCGGCCGAGCTGGAGCGCGTGCTGCGCGAGGTCCCGGGCCTCTGCGACTGTGCCGTGCTCGGCCGGCCGGACCCGCGCTGGGGCGAGGTGCCGGTGGCGGTCGTCGTCGCGACGGCGGAGTTCGACGAGGTGGCGATGGCCGCGCATTTCGAGCGCAAGCTCGCGCGCTTCAAGCACCCGCGCGGCGTGATCCGCGTGGCCGAGCTGCCCAAGACGGCGCTAGGCAAGGTGCAGGTGGAGAAGCTGCGGGCGCTGGTGGAGCGCGCCCGCAACTGAACGGCTCAGCCGTGGGGCAGGCGCCCGGCCGCGCGCCGCTGCTCGTAGGCGCGGGCCTGCAGCGCGGCCATCTCATGGATCGCCGTCTCCACGCCCGCGCGCTTCGCCGCTTCGGCGAGGAAGCCCAGGATATGCTCGCCCTCGATGCGGTTGCCCGCCTCCACGTCGCGCAGCATCGAGGTGGCATAGGCGCTCGTGCCGTCGCTGAAGAGCGCGCGGTACTCGGCCATGAAGGCCTCGGGCATCGGATGGCCGTGATGCGCGGCGATGGCGGCGTTGCGCTCCAGCAGGCTGATCAGCAGGGGTGAGCCGCCGGCGCGCACGATCTCGCCGACATTGGCGCGCATCAGCACGGTGCCGACAGCGCTGGTGCCGAGGTGCACGAGCTTCTCCCACAGGCGCTGGTTGATGTTCGGCACCGCCTTGGCCTCGACGCCGATCGCCTTGGCATAGGCGGCTTCCAGCGCCTGCACGCGCGGGCTCATCGCGCCGTCCAGCTCACCGAAGGTGAGCCAGCGCCAGTCGTTGAGCTGCTTCACCACGCCCGCCGGCGTCAGCGTCGCCTGGATCTTGCAGAGGCCGCCCAGCACGCGCTCGACGCCGAATGCACGCTTCAGCGTGTCGATGTGCGAGAGGCCGTTCAGCACGGGCAGGATGGCGGTGCGGCCATCCACGCCGGGCCGGATGGTGGAGATGGCGTCGTCCAGGTCGTAGGCCTTGTTGCTCAGCAGGATCACGTCCCAGCCGGGCTGCAACTTGGCGGCCTGGATCGTCTTCACGGCGAGCTTGGCGTTGCCGAACTGGCTCTCGATCGCCAGCCCGTCCTTCGCCAGGGCCGCGGCGCGCCCGGGACGCACGAGGAAGGTGACGTCGCCACCGGCCTCGGCCAGGCGGCCCCCGAAATATCCCCCCAGCGCGCCCGCGCCCAGCACCAGAACCCGCATGACATTCCCCTTCCCGACAGGAGGCGAGCATCGCGCGTCCTGCCGCCGCGGCCTAGAGCATCACCCGATCAGATGGAATCATCTGGTCGGGTAAAGATGCTCGAAAAACAAAGGGTAGAGCGTTTACCGTGAAGCCCTTGCGAACGGAAAATGCTCTAGATGGCGGCGATGCAGTCCATCTCGATGTCGAAAGGCCCGAACCAGGAGGGCACGGTGATGAAGATCCGCGCGGGCGGGTCCTTCGGGAAGTAGCGCGCATAGATCGCGTTGACCGCGCCGAACTTCTCCGGCGTCGTGCAATAGACGTTGCACTTCAGCACGTTCTCCATCGAGGTGCCCGCCGTTTCGAGGCAGAGCTTCATCTGCTCGAGCACGAGCTCCGTCTGACGCTCGATGGGGACCTCGGCGATTTCGCCCGTGGCGAGGTCGAAGGGCGGCAGGCCCGAGACATGGACATAGCTCGCGCCGCGCACCACCACCGATACAGGCGCCTGGCGCCGGTCCAGGAAGGTCGACAGCGGTTCGACGCGGATGACTTCGCGCTTCATGGGGAGGCTCCTTCGTTGTGGGAGCGCCCTTTGCCGGGAAAATCCCGGCCGCAGTTTCGGCGGCGGCCGAAGCATCGGGCCCCGAAATCATGAGGTGCGGGCCCGGAGACGCGCACGCCGCCATCCAGGGGAGCCCGAATGGCGGCGGCGCTTTCCCCCGCGCGCCCGCGCCGGAGAGGCCCCGGGGAGGAGCCGGGGCATCAGGCGCGGCAGTCCTGGTCAACGCGCGGGGGCGCGCTTCTTCACCGCATCGCGGCGATGTCGATCACGCTCGTGCCGCGCGGCAGGGTCACCGTGCCGCGCGGGGTCAGTGCGCCGCTGGCGAGGTCCAGCGAATGCAGGGTCGCGCCCGCCATCACGAAGCCCTGGTTGCTCGTGCCGTCGCTCAGGATGTCGAAGGCGACATTCGCCGGCACCTGGGCGGAAAGGGGCGCGCGGGGGCTCTGCACGCCGTCATTGGGCGGATTCTGGACGTTGAGGCTGCGGGTCGAGGTGTCGATGGTCAGCAGCATCGTCGCGGTCGCGCCCGCCATGCTGTTGGTATAGGCGCCGGCCGTGACGCGGGGCATCTGCGCGGCGGCGGGGCTGCCCTCGGCGTTCTTGAGGCGGCCGTCGGTCACCGCCTCGCCCGTCTCGACGTTCACGCGCAGGTTCTGGCCGTCCATGCCGATGATGCGCACGCGGTTCGCCACCGGGTTGAAGTCGAAGATGGCGTGGCCGGCAGCCTGGAAGGGCACGTTCAGCTGGCTCACCTGCGTCGCGCGGCCGGACTGGGCATCGATGGTGACGATCTGGCCCTGGCTGGTGATGCCGTAGAGGCGGCCATCCTGCGGGCGCTGGTCGATGCCGACCACCCGGCCATTCGTGCCGGTGATGGCGGTGGCGGGGCTCGCGCGGCGCGTCTCGCTGTCGATGCGGATGAGCTTGTTGTCGCCGGTCAGGCCGATCAGCGTGGCGGCCTGGGCGGCGGTCGAGGCGAGCAGGGCGACCGTGCCGAGCAGCGCGAGGCGAAGGGGATGCTTCATGGCGATTCGTCTCCGTTGTCGCGCGGCGTGATCGCCTCGCTGCCTGCGTTACGGAGCGCGCTGCCGGATGGATGCAGCGAAGCCTGCGATTCTTTTCTTTTGATGTCGACGCGGCGGAAGTTCAGCTCCCGCCGGCCTCGCTGAGCCGCCCGATGAACAGGATGGGCCCGGTGGGGCGGCCCGTGGGCGAGCCGCCCGGCGGCTCCAGCGTGATCTCGATCAGCATGCCGGGCGAGGGGCGGAGCGTCGTGGGCGTCACGCTGAAGCGCCCGGCCTCGGGCACGAGGCCCAGCGAGGTCGGTGCCGTCGCGCCCTGGGGCAGCGCCCAGAGCTGGGCGACGCGCCCGGGCTCGACCGCGCGCCGGTTGAGCGCGGCGAGGCGAATGGTGTCGCCCGCCGCCTCGACGAGCCAGGCGGGCTGGTCGCTGCTGGTCAGCAGCACTGTCATCAGCGGGGCCTGGGGCGCGGGGCGCAGCAGGATGAAGGCGGCGAGCCCGGCCGCCACCGCGCTGGCGCCGAGGCCCAGCGCGGGCCAGGGGAAGCGCCAGCGGGGGCGTGCGGTGGCCGGGGCCAGGGCCAGGCCCAGGCCGCGCTCGATCCGCGCCCAGAGCTCGGGCGGCGGCGCTTCCGGCGGCGCCAGGGTGAGCAGGGGCGCGAGGCGCTGCTCCCAGGCCGCGACGGCGGCGGCCAGCTCGGCATCGGTCTCCATTCGCGCGCGCAGCTCGGCCGCTTCCCGGGCCTCCAGCGTGCCCAGCACATATTCGCCGGCCAGCGCGTCGCGTTCCTCCGGGGTCATGCCAGGCACTCCCTGAGGCTGAGCAGACCGCGGCGGATCCAGGCCTTCACGGTGCCGAGCGGCAGTTCGAGCCGCGCCGCGATCTGCGGATGCGACAGCCCGTCCACGAAGGCCAGGAGGATCCCGCGGCGATTCTTCTCGGGCAGCTGCTCGAGGCAGGAGCGCAGCCGCGCGCCCTCCTCGCCATCGGCGATGGCGCTGAGCTGCGTCGCCTCGACCGGCCGGTCGCCGAGCGTCGCGTCGTCGGTCGGCATCTCGCGGC
This sequence comes from Roseococcus pinisoli, assembly GCF_018413645.1. GTDB lineage: Bacteria > Pseudomonadota > Alphaproteobacteria > Acetobacterales > Acetobacteraceae > Roseococcus > Roseococcus pinisoli. The sequence continues at coordinate 192,787 of NZ_JAHCDA010000001.1, read as the reverse complement.
CCCGGCGGCGGGCGATGTCCAGCGCCGCGTGCCGGATGACGGCGCCCGTCCAGGCCTCGGGCGCGCCCATGGCGGCGTCGAAGGAGGCGGCGCGCCGCGCGATGTTGAGGAAGCCGTCATGAAGCGCGTCCGCCGCCTGGTCGCGATCGCGCAGGATCGCCATGGCGATCCCGAAGAGGCGCACCGACTGCGCCTTGTAGAGCGCATGCAGCGCCGCCCGGTCGCCGCCGGCAATGCGGACCAGCAGGGCGGCGGTGTCGCTCATCTCACGAGGCTTTGCAGGCGGTCGAAGATGTCGCGCAGGCCGAGGCCCGGCTCGGCCGGCGGCGGGGCGGAGCCCGCGGGCTGCATCGTGCGCAGGCGGGCGAGGGCATTGGCCGTGCCGGCGAGGCGCAGCTCGGCCGGTTCGGTCGCCGCCGTCGTGCTGCTGCCGAGGCCCGCCATGCGGACCAGCGCCCGCCCGGCGGAGGGAAGCTCCTGCGCGGCGCGCTCGACATCGGCGCGGCGGGGTGCGCAGACGAGGTTGCGGCCTTCCAGCCCGCAGGGGAGCTCCATCATCTCGTTGCGGTCGAAACGCAGCTGGGCTGAGCCCGCGACGGCCAGCACGGCGCGCGAGGCGCTGTCCAGCGAGAGGTCGCGTGCCGTCACCACCGGCACCAGCTTGCCGCCGCGATCCTGGATCTCGAGCGCCAGGCCGGCGCCGACGGTCGGCCGCTCCACCCAGTCGCGATGGGCGAGGGTGCAGGCGCTGCGGTCGGTCATGCGGTCCGTCGCGCAGCTGAGGCGCCAGCTGCCGATCTCCTCGACGGAGGGCTGGGCCAGGGCGGCGCCCGCCAGCAGGGTCGTGGAAAGCAGGGGCGGGGCGAGGAAGGTGGCAAGCTTGCTCATGGGCGCTAGTCTACCAGCCGGCTGGAGGAACGACGATGTCACTTGTGAGATGGCCCGACGGCACTGAGGTCCCCGCCCTCGGCCAGGGGACCTGGCATATGGGCGAGCGGGGCAGCGACCGGAAGGCCGAGGCCGCCGCCCTGCGGCTGGGCATCGAGCTCGGCCTGACGCTGGTCGACACCGCCGAGATGTACGGCGAGGGGGGCGCGGAAGAAGTGGTGGCGGAGGCCATTGCGGGTCAGCGCGACAAGGTTTTCCTCGTCTCCAAGGTCTATCCGCACAATGCCTCGCGCCGCGGCCTGCCGCAGGCCTGCGAGCGCAGCCTGAAGCGCCTCCAAACTGAAACGATAGATCTCTACCTCCTTCATTGGCGCGGCTCCGTTCCTCTGGAAGAGACGGTCGAGGCCATGGAACGGATGCGCAGCGCGGGAAAAATTTTGCGCTGGGGCGTCTCCAACCTCGACGTGGACGATCTGGAGGAGCTGGGCCCGGCGCTGGCCGACTGCGCCACCGATCAGGTGCTGCTGAACCTCGAGCATCGCGGGCCGGAATTCGACCTGCTGCCCTTCTGCGCCGACCAGGGCATGCCGGTGATGGCCTATTCCCCGGTCGGGCAGGGCGGCGCGCTGCTGCGGCACCCGGAGCTCGTGCGGCTGGCGAAGGCGCGTGGGGTGACCCCGGCGCAGATCGCCCTGGCCTGGACGCTTTCGAAGCCGGGCGTGATCAGCATCCCCAAGGCGACGCGGCCCGAGCATGTGCGGCTGAACGCGGCGGCGCGCGAGATCGTGCTGACGGCGGAAGAACACGCGGCGCTGGATGCCGCCTTCCCGCCGCCGCGGCGCAAGCGCTCGCTGGCGATGCTTTAGCGGTCGGCGTCCGGGGCTACCTGAACACCGGCATCGCATCCTCGTCCTGCGGCGGCGAGGGAGGGACCTCGATGGTGACGCTGGCCGGGTCCACCCCGGACTCGCGGTGCACGAAGTAGGTCACGCTCTGCGGCCAGAAGATCACGATGGCCACCAGCAGCAGCTGCAGGAACAGCCACGGGATCGCGCCGAGGTAGATGTCCTTCGTGGGCAGCGACTTCGGCGCGATGCTGCGCAGGTAGAAGAGCGCGAAGCCGAAGGGCGGGTGCATGAAGCTCGTCTGCAGGTTGATGCAGAGCAGCACGCCGAACCAGACGAGGTCGATGTCCAGCTTGGTCGCCACCGGGGCGAGCAGCGGGATGATGATGAAGGCGATCTCGAAGAAATCGAGGAAGAAGGCCAGGAGGAAGACGAAGACGTTCACGAAGATCAGGAAGCCGACCTGCCCGCCGGGCAGGTGGCTCAGCAGGTGTTCGACCCAATGCGAGCCGTCGACGCCCTGGAACACCAGGCTGAACACCGTGGCGCCGATCAGGATGAAGATCACCATGCTGGTCAGGCGCATGGTGTTGCCCATCGCCTCGCGCATCAGCTTCCAGGTGAAGCGGCCATTCATCATGGCCAGGACCACGGCGCCCGCGGTGCCCATCGCGCCGGCCTCGGTCGGCGTCGCGAGGCCCATGAAGATGGTGCCCAGCACCAGCAGGATGAGCACGATCGAGGGCACCATGCCCTTCAGCACCCGCCAGTAGAGCGGCCAGCCGCGCGGGACCAGCGCCTCGGGCGGCAGCGGCGGGACCTTGTGGGGCGCGAAGATCGCCACGCCCGCGATGAAGGCCATGAAGATCAGGATCTGCAGCACCGAGACGCCGATGGCGCCGGCATACATGTCGCCGACCGAGCGCCCGAGCTGATCGCCCAGGATGATCAGCACCAGCGAGGGCGGGATGACCTGGGTGATGGTGCCCGAGGCTGCGATCACGCCCGTGGCGATCCGGGTGTCGTAGCCGTAGCGGATCATGATCGGCAGGGAGATCATGCCCATGGCGATGACCGAGGCCGCGACCGTGCCGGTGATGGCGCCCAGCACGGCGCCCACCAGGATGACGGCATAGGCCAGGCCGCCGGGGATCTTCCCGAAGAGCTGACCCGTGCCCTCGAGCAGGTCCTCCGCCAGGCCGCAGCGCTCCAGGATCGCGCCCATGAGCGTGAAGAAGGGGATGGAGAGCAGCAGGTCGTTCGACAGGATGCCGAAGATCCGCAGCGGGAGATTTCCCAGATAGGCGGTGTTGAAGAAGCCCAGCTCGATCGAGAGGAAGCCGAAGAACAGCCCCACCGCCGAAAGGCTGAAGGCGACCGGGAAGCCGATCAGCAGGAAGACCACCAGGCCGCCGAACATCAGCGGCGGCATCAGATCGAGGGTCATGGCGTTATTGCTCGGGCCGGTGATAGTCGGTGACGATGTCGACCTGCCCGGGCTGCCCGCGCAGCAACGCGACGCGCTTCACCAGCTCGGAGAGCCCCTGCAGCACGAGCAGGAAGAAGCCGAGGGGCATCAGCAGCTTGGCGGGCCATCGCAGCATCCCCCCCGGTGCCGGAGAGGTCTCGCCGCGCAGGAGGGAGTCGAGAAAGTAGGGCCAGGTCATCCAGGCCAGCAGCATCATGCCGGGCAGCAGGAAGAAGACGAGGCCGAAGATATCCACGTAGAGGCGCCCTCGCTCGCCCAGCGAGCCGAAGACCAGGTCCACGCGCACATGCTCGTTCCGGTACAGGGTGTAGCTGGCGCCGAGCATGACCACGGCGGCGAAGAGGTACCACTGCACCTCGAGCCAGGCGTTGGAGGAGAGGTTGAAGCCGTAGCGGCTGAAGGCGTTGCCGGCGCTGACCGCGCAGGCCAGCAGAACGCACCAGTCGGCGACCCGGCCGAACTTCTCGTTCATCCAGTCCACGCCCCGGCTGAAGGCGAGAAGCAGCTTCATCCCCGATGACCCTCCAGAACGCGGCGCGATGGGCGGTCCGGCGGTGCGGTCCGATGACATCTCCCTTTTTCGTTCCGTAAAGATGATTTGGCGAATGTCCAGTGCCTCGACCTCGCCCCTGGCGTCGGGGACGCCTAAACTCCCTGACATGGGGACGCGAATCGACGCTGAGGGCCGGGGACCGGGCGGGTGCTGACGCTGCTCGGCCTTGCCTTCCTGGCGCTTCTGGTCCTCGCAGTCCTGGGCGGCACGGGGCGGGCGCCCCGGATCGCCTTCCTCGGTTGCGCCGTGGCGATGGGCGCGATGGGCCTCGTCGGCGCCTCGGCCCTGCTGGGCGGGGAGGTGCCGCCCACGCCGCTGCCCTTCGGGCCGCCCTGGGCGCCCGCGCTGGTCGCGGTCGATGCGCTTTCGGCCTGGTTCCTGCTGATCCTGGCGCTGGTCGGCGTCCCGGCCTCGCTCTTCGCCGCCGCCTCGTCCCCGCCGCCGCGGGCGGAAGGCGCGGCCTTCCCGCTCTTCCTGGCCGGCATGGCCGCGGCGCTGGTCGCGGCCGATGGATTTTCGATGCTGCTGGGCTTCGAGGTGATGTCCCTCGCCTCCTGGGGCCTGATCGCGGCGCGGCATCCGCGCGGCCCGGGCCGGCGGACGGCGGGACTCTATCTCGGCTTCGCGCTCTTCTCCGGCCTCTGCCTGATCGCGGGCTTCGCGCTGCTGGCGCCGGCGGGGCTGGGCTTCGCCGCCATCCGCGCGACGCCGCCCGAGGGCTGGCAGGCGGGCGCGGTGCTGGTCTTCGTGCTGCTCGGCGCCGGCTCCAAGGCCGGGCTCGTGCCCTTCCACGTCTGGCTGCCGCGGGCGCATCCCGCCGCCGCGACGCCGGTCTCGGCGCTCATGTCGGGCGCCATGGTGAAGGTCGCGCTCTACGTCATGCTGCGGATGCTGCTGGACCTCGCGGGTCCGGCCCAGCCGCTCTGGTGGGGCCTGCCGCTGGTCGCGGTGGGGGGGGCGACGGCGCTGCTCGGCGCGCTGCGCGCCAATCTCGAACAGGACATCAAGGCGGCCCTGGCCTGCTCCACGCTCGAGAATATGGGGCTGATGGCGGTGGGGCTCGGCCTCGCGCTGCTCTTCCGGGGTGCCGACCTGCGGCCGCTGGCCGCGCTGGCGCTGGCGGCGGTGCTGCTGCATGCGCTGAACCATGCCGGCTTCAAGGCGCTGCTCTTCCTCTGCGCCGGGGCGGTGGTCGGCCTCGCCGGCAGCCGCGACCCCGACCGGCTGGGCGGCCTGATCCATCGCATGCCCTGGGTGGCGGGCTGCGCCATGTTCGGCGCTGCCTCGGCCGCCGCGCTGCCGCCCTTCTCTGGCTTCGCGAGCGAGTGGCTGCTGCTGCAATCGCTGATCCAGGGCTTCCGGGTGGCGGAGATGTCGGTCCAGCTCGTCGCGGCCGCAGCCCTGGCGGTGACGGGCATGGCCGTGGGGCTGGCGGCGGCGGCGATGGTGCGCTTCGTCGGCCTCGTCTTCCTCGGGCGGCCCCGCACCCCCATGGCCGCCGGCGCCCAGGACGCGACCGGGCTGATGCGCGCCTCCCTCCTGATCCCGGCGGTGGCGAGCGCGCTGCTGGCCGTGCTGGCGGCGCCCATGCTGTCCCTGGCCGGCGGGGCGATCCAGGTGCTGCTGGGCCCCAATGCCCGCCCCGCGGTGGCGGGCTTCGACCTTGCCCTGGGTGAGCTCGGCACGCGCTACGCCCCCTGGGCGGTGGCCGGCCTGCTGGCGCTCGCCGTGACCATCCTCGTCTTCGCCGTGCGACGCCGCTCGAAGCTGGAGGCGGTCCATGCGCCGGCCTGGGACTGCGGCTTCATGGCACCGCCGCCGCATCTGCCCTTCGGCGACCCGCTCAGCCAGGTCAGCGCCGCCGGCCTCGGCCAGCCCATCCGGCGCAGCCTGGGCGGCGTCGCCCTGGTGATCCATGAGCGGCACGGCGCGGCCGCCCCGGGCTCGGCCCAGCCGGCGACGCTGCGCGTGACGGCGGAGGACCGGGGCGTCGCGCAGCTGTTGCGTCCCTTGGCCCGCGCCCGGCGCCGCCTCTCCCGCGAGGCCGAGGGGCTGCGCAACCTGACCCTGCGCGCCTATCTCGGCATCGCCTTCGGCACGCTGCTGGGCCTGCTGTCCCTCGTCGCCTGGCTGGAGCGCGGCTGATGCTCCAGGCCTTCGGCAGCCTCATCACCCAGCTGCTGCACGTGGCGCTGATCCTGGCGGTCGCGCCGGTGCTGGTCGGCGTGGTGCGCTGGCTGAAGGCGCGGCTGATGGGGCGGCGCGGGCCGCATCTCCTGCAGCCCTGGCGCGATATCCTGAAGCTGCTGCGCAAGCGCCCGGTGATGGCCGAGACGGCGAGCGTGGTCTCCCAGGCCACGCCCTATCTCGCCCTCGGCGCCACGGCGCTGGCCGCCGCCCTGATCCCGAGCTTCGCGCAGGGCATGCTGCTGGCGCCGCTGGCGGATCTCGTGCTGATCGGCGGGCTGCTCGCCCTGGCGCGCGTCTGCCTCGCCCTGAATGGGCACGATGCCGGCACGCCCTTCGGCGGCATGGGCGCGGCGCGCGAGATGACCTTCGCGGTCTTTGCCGAGCCCGCCCTGCTGGTCTGCGTCATGGTCCTGGCCGTGCTGGCCGGGGGCTCCAACCTCGACGCCATCGCCGCGACGCTGCGGGAGGGTGCGGTCGGCCTGCGCATCTCGCTGCTCTTCGCCGCCTTGTCGCTGATCGCGGTGATGCTGGCGGAGAATGCGCGCATCCCGGTGGACAATCCCGCGACGCATCTGGAGCTCACCATGGTGCACGAGGCGATGCTGCTGGAGGCCTCGGGCCGGCACCTCGCGGTCTGGGAGATGCAGGCGGCGTTGAAGCTGACTCTGTGGTTCGCCCTGCTGGCCGCGATCTTCATTCCGTTCGGCACGGCGCCGGCGGGCGGCGGGCCGCTGGCCTGGGGCATCGGGCTGGCGCTGTGGATCGTGAAGATGGGCGTGCTGGCGCTCGGCCTCGCCTTCTTCGAGAGCGCCATCGCCAAGATGCGTGTCTTCCGCGTGCCGGACTTCCTGGGCGGCGCGCTGCTGCTGGCCGTGCTGGCGGCCGCGCTGATCTTCTTCTCCATGGGGCTGGCGTGATGCGCGGCCGGCCTGGCGCCCCGTGGCCCTCGGAGGCCCGATGACCTTCGGCCAGCTCCCCTACGACATGGCGCATGTGCTGGGCGGCGGCATGCTGCTCGTCTCCTTCGTGCTGCTCTACCAGCGGCGCACGGCCGCGCTGGTGAACGCGCTGGCGCTGCAGGGCACGCTGCTGGCCGCCGCCGCCGTCTGGCAGGGCTACGTCCAGGGCGCGCCGCAGCTCTACGTCACCGGGATGATCGCGCTGGCGGCCAAGGGCATCGCGATCCCCGTCTTCCTGCATCGCCTGATGCGGCGCCGGATGCCGGACCGCGCCATCGAGCCGGCGCGCGGCATCGGCCTCAGCATGCTGGGCGGCGTGATGCTGGTCGCGCTCGCGATCCTCGTCGTCCTGCCGGTCACGACCGGCGCCCAGGCCCTGGCGCGCGAGAACCTGGCCATCGCGCTCTCCATCGTGCTGCTGGGGATGCTGACCATGCTCACGCGCCGCAGCGCGCTGGGGCAGGTGGCGGGGCTGATGACGCTGGAGAACGGGCTGGTGCTGGCGGCGGTCGGCGTCACCGGCATGCCGCTGGTGATCGAGCTTTCCACGGCCGGGCTCGTTCTGGTCATCATCGTCATCGCCGGCTTCTTCGCCCGCCTCCTGCAGGAGCGCTTCGACAGCCTGGACACCGACATGCTCCATCCGCACCGGGGGGAGGGGCCATGACCCTCGCCGATGGCATGGTGCTGCTGCCGGTGCTGGCCGCCCTGCTGGTGGCGGCGCTGCCGGCCCAGGCGGCCCGGCTGAACATCGCGGCCTCCGCCGGCTCGCTGGTGCTGGCGCTGCTGCTTCTGGCCGCCGGGCCGGGCGGCGAGGGGCTGCTGCGGCCGGATGCGACGAACCTGCCGCTGGTGCTGGTCGCGGCCCTGGTGGGCCTCGGCACCGCGATCTTCTCCGCGCAGGACATCGCGCATGAGGGCTTCGACCGGCGGCGCACCCGCTATTTCCATGCCGCCTTCCAGGGCTTCATGGCGACGCATTTCCTGGCGCTTCTGTCCGACAATCTCGGCGTCATGTGGGTCGCGATCGAGGCCGGGACGCTGGCCTGCGTGCTGATGGTGGCGCTGCCGCGCACGCCCTCGGCCATCGAGGCCGCGTGGAAGTTCTTCATCCTCTGCGGCGTGGGCATCGCGCTGGCGCTCTTCGGCATCATCGTGCTGGCGCTGGCCGCGCAGCCCATGCTCGAGGGCGGTGCGCAGCTCTCCTACGGGGCGCTGCGCGCGGTCGCGGCGCGGGCGGATCCGGGGCTGCTGAACCTCGCCTTCGTCTTCCTGCTGGTGGGCTTCGGCACCAAGGCGGGCCTCGTGCCGCTGCATTCCTGGCTGCCCGATGCGCATGCCGAGGGCCCGACGCCCATCGCCGCCGTGCTTTCCGGCCTGCTGCTCAACGCGGCCATGCTGGGGATCCTGCGCAGCAAGGCGATCGTCGGCGCGCATCCGGGGGCCATCGCGCCCGGCGGCTTCCTGCTGGCGCTGGGCTTCGCGACGCTGCTGCTGGCCGCCTTCTCTCTCTGGCGGCGGCGCGACGCCAAGCGCCTCTTCGGCTGGAGCAGCATCGAGCATATGGGCATCGTCGCCATCGCCTTCGGCATCGGCGGCGTGCCGGGGCACATGGCGGGGCTGCTGCACCTCTGGGGGCATTCGCTGGTGAAGCCCGCGGCCTTCTTCGCCATCGGCCGGGCGGCCCGGCTGAAGGGCGGCCAGGGCATCGGGACGATCGGCGGCCTCACGGTCAATCATCCGGCGCTGGGCTGGGGCCTCGTCCTGGCGATGGCGGCGCTGGCCGGTCTGCCGCCCTTCAGCCTCTTCGCCTCCGAGGTGCTGCTGGCGGCCGAGGTCGGTCGTGTGCAGCCCTGGCTGCTGCCGCTGCTCGTCCTGGGGCTTCTCGTGGCCGGGACGGCGCTGCTGCGCGCCATGCAGCGCCTGTGCTTCGGCGCGCCCACCCCTGAGCCCGAGCCGGGGCGGGCGGGCCTCGCCACGCTGGTGCCGCTCTGGATCAATCTCGCCCTGGCCGCGCTGCTGGCGCTGGCCCTGCCCGCGCCGTTGGCCGCGCTGCTGCTGGATGCCGCGAGGTCCCTATCATGAGCCCGCGCGCCGTCATCGAGAGCGGCCACGCCGCCGGCTGTCACCCCTGGCCGCGCTACGAGCTGAGCGCCGAGGGCTGGCTGCGGCTGCGCGAGGCCCTGGCGGCCGAGCCCGGCTTCGCGCTGCTGGCCTTCTGGGGCGAACCGGGCCGGGCGCATGCCGCCTTCCTCGACGAGGCGCGGATGGAGGTGATCCTCGCCTCCGTCGCCGCGCCGGAGGGCTGGTTCCCCGCGCTTTCGCCCGTTCGCCCCGCCGCCGCCTGGTTCGAGCGCGCGATGCGCGACCTCTGGGCCCTCGGCGCCGAGGGCGGCACGGACGACCGCCCCTGGCTGGATCACGGGCGCTGGCCGCTGCTGGGCCCGCTTTCCGGCCGGCCGCCGCGGCACGAGCCGGACCCCTATCCCATGGAATTCCTGCCGGTGGAGGGCGAGGGGATCCACATCGTCCCCGTCGGCCCCGTCCATGCCGGCATCATCGAGCCCGGGCATTTCCGCTTCCATATCCAGGGCGAGACCATCGTCCGGCTGGAGACGCGGCTGGGTTATCTGCACAAGGGCCTGCTGAGCCTCATCCAGGGGAAGTCGCCGCGCGCGGCGGCCCGTTTCGCCGCCCGGCTCTCAGGCGACAGCACGGTCGCCCATGGGCTCGCCTTCGCCCGCGCGGCCGAGGCGGCGCTGGGGGTGGAGGTGCCGCTGCGGGCGCAGGCCATCCGCGCCGCGATGCTGGAGCTGGAGCGGCTGCACAACCATCTCAACGACCTCGGCTTCATCGCCAATGACGCGGCCTTCGCCGTGATCCACGCGCGCGCGGGCCTGCTGCGCGAGGGGCTGCTGCGGGCCAACCAGCTGGCCTTCGGGCACCGGCTGATGATGGATGCGCTTCAGCCGGGCGGCGTGGCGCAGGAGCTGACGGCCGACGGCGTCGCGATCCTGCTCGGCGCGATCGGCGCCGTCGCGGCGGAGCTGCCGGTCCTGCTGCGCTACTACGAGGATCATGCAAGCCTGCAGGACCGGGTGCTGGGCACCGGCACGATGAGCGCCGGCCTCGTCCAGGCCTTCGCGCCCGGCGGCGTCGTCGGCCGCGCGGCGGGGCGCGGCTTCGACGCGCGCGTGCTCTCGCGCGAGCTGCCGCCCGGCGAGCTGATCACCCAGCCGGGCGCCGACGTGGATGCCCGCTGGCGCCAGCGCCATGCCGAGGCGCTGCAATCCATCGCGCTGCTCCAGGCGTGGTTGCCTGCCCTTCCGCCAGGCGAGGCGCTGACCACGCCCATGCCGCATAAGGGCGGCGAGGGCATCGCCCTCGTCGAGGGCTTCCGGGGGGAATGCCTGGCCTGGATGCGGCTGGACGATGGCGGCCTGATCGAGGCCTGCTATCTCCGCGACCCCTCCTGGCTGCACTGGCCGCTGCTGGAGGCCGCGGTGATCGGCAACATTCTCGCGGACTTCCCGTTGATCAACAAAAGCATCAACGGCAGCTACAGCGGAGTGGACCTGTGACGCAGACCGTGACGCCCATCCTCCGCATCTTCGATGTCCCGAAGGCGCGCGAATTCTACCTGGACTTCCTCGGCTTCGCCTGGGACTGGGAGCATCGCTTTTCGGAAAATGCGCCGCTCTACGCGCAGGTCTCGCGCGGGGGAGCGGTGCTGCACCTTTCCGAGCATCACGGCGATGCAAGTCCGGGGGCGGCGGTCCGCATCCAGGTGGCGGACGCGGCGGCCTTGCAGCAGGAGCTCCTCGCGAAGAACCACCGTTTTGCGCGGCCGGGCCTCGAGAAGGCGCCCTGGGGCGAGCAGAGCGTCACCGTCACCGACCCGTTCCATAACCGGCTGGTCTTCTTCACCCCGGATGAAGGGGGGAGCTGATGCTTTGGCCGAAGCTCGCGCGCTGCCTCGTCTCGCGCCCCGTCACCGACCCGCCGCCCGTCGTCCCGCCCGAGATCGTGGCCGAGCTGCGCGCCCGACTGGAGGAGGCATCCCAGATGCGTCTCGGCCGATCGCTTGCCATCCGCCAGGTGGATGCGGGCAGCTGCAATGCCTGCGAGCTCGAGATCAACGCGCTGCAGAACGTGGCGCATGACCTGGAGCGCTTCGGCCTGCGCTTCGTGGCCAGCCCGCGCCATGCCGACATCCTGCTCGTCACCGGCCCGCTGACGCGCAACATGGCCGAGGCGCTGCTCCGCACCCGCGCCGCGACACCGGACCCGATGTGGGTGGTGGCACTGGGCGACTGCGCGGTGGATGGCGGCATCTTCCGGGGCAGCTACGCCGTGCTGGGCGGCGTGGAGGCGGCGCTGCCGGTCGACCTCGTGATCCCCGGCTGCCCGCCCTCGCCCACGCAGATCATGGAGGGGCTGGTGGCGCTGATCGAGGCGCATGGGTGAGGTCTCGTTCCGATACGTTGATCGGCTTCGATTCAGCGTGGACGGACAACCCTAAGGCACCGGGTGCGATCTGCGCCGTGAGCCTGGAGGAGGGGCGTCCGGTGCGGTTTCATCCGCCTCGGCTCGTGTCCTTCGACGGCGGTTTGGAGTTCATTCGGCAGGTGCGGTCGCCCGGGGCCACCCTCGTTGCCCTGGACCAGCCCACCGTCGTGCCGAATCTGACGAGCATGCGGCCCGTGGAACGCGCTGCCGCCTCCCTCGTCAGCTGGATGGGAGGTGGGGTGCAGCCGTCCAACCGCGGACGCATCGGCATGTTCTGCGACGACGCGCCGATCTGGTGGTTTCTCCGACAGCTCAAGGCAATGGAAGATCCGGAACTGGCACGGATCGCCACCGACGGACTGCACCTCATGGAGGTGTTCCCCGCCATTTCATTGGCGGCGATGGATGCGGATTTCTTCGGATATCGCAGAGGCCCTCGCTACAATCCTGCCCGCAGGACATTTCGGATCGAGGATTGGAGGCGCGTCGCGAAGGCGGCTGCGCGCGAGGCGGCTTCGATGGGATTCGATGAAATCGGGGAGTGGTGCCGCGTCGCGGCGTCCGTGGACGCGCCGAGAAAAGCGGATCAGGATCGCCTCGACGCGGTTTTATGCCTGCTGATCGCGCTGCGCTGGCGGCTTCGTCCCAGGGAGGAATCGCTGATCCTGGGCAATACGACCACTGGATACATGGTGATGCCGGCGGCTCCCGCGGTGCGCGAGCGATTGGCGGTGGCCGCCTTGAGGATGTCGGTCCCCATGGATGGCCATCTGCCAACCGGCGCTGATCGTCAGGGAGCTTAAGGGAGGAACCGAAGCCTATCCGGCCAGAGCTACTGGCCGATGGAGATGCAAAATATGAGGTTCTTACCGAGGGTTTGAGGGGCGGCGCCCCTTAAGCCTGCTCCGCTAAATCGGCTTCGTGTAGACGATGAAGCCCATGTGCTGCGCCACCTTGTCGTAGAGCAGGCGCCCGGCCGCGTTGGTCGTGTGCGTTTGCCAGTAGACGCGGCCACAGCCGGCCTCCCGCGCCCTGTCGTGCACGCCCTGGATCAATGCGCGGCCGACGCCCTTGCCGCGTGCGGCGGGCGTGGTGAAAAGGTCCTGCAGGTAGCAGGTCGGGCCGAGCAGGGTCGTGCTGCGGTGGAAGATGTAGTTCGTCATGCCGAGCAGCGTGCCGTTCTCCTCGGCAACCAGGCCGAAGACCGGCTCATAGCCGTCGAAGAAGCGCGACCAGGTCGCCTGCGTGATCGCGGGATCCAGCGCCGTCTCGCCCTCGCGGTCATAGAAGGCGTTGTAGCCGAGCCAGAGCGGCAGCCATTGGTCGAAATCCTCGCGGGCGACGGGGCGGATGGTGACGGGCATGGGATTCTCCTTGGCCCCCATCCTCGCGAGGCGGCGCGCCGGCAGCAAGGGGCTCACGCCAGCCAGTCCCGGAAGGTCGGCACGGCGGCACCGGGCGGTTCGCTCGCGAAGAGCGCATAGGCATCGCCCAGATGCGCGATGAAGACGTCGGCGTGCCAGGCATTGCCGCGCCGCGTCTGGACCAGGCCCCAGGGATTGTCGGCCTGGCGATCCGCGCGGAGGCTGCCGGCGTTATAGGCCGTGGCGACCAGCGGCGGATCGAAGCGCGTGATGCCTGGTGCCTGGCGCCGGATATAGGCGGCGCCGGCCAGGGCCGAGACCGCCGGGTCCAGCAGCCGCGCGCGATCGAGCGAGGGGTCGGACAGCGCCTCGCGCGCCGTGGAGATCAGGGTCTGCATCAGCCCGGTCGAGACCCGGTGCGGCGTCGCGGCGTCGGAGGTGAAGCCGGGCTCCTCCCGCACGGCATCGGCGCGGCCGGCGCTTTCCGTGCAGGCCGAGGCGAGCAGGAGCTCGACGGGCACGGCGAAGCGGGTGGCCGCCGCCTCCAGCGCGGCGCGATGGGTGGCCCAGCAGCGCGCCGCGACTTCGGGCCTGGGGTTTTTCCGCGCGGTGGCCTCGCCCTCGATTTCGACGCCGGCGCGGGCCAGCCGCCAGCGGCGGCGGCCCGGTCCCAGGGGCGCGCCGTGCATTGTCAGCAGGGCCGGGAGGTAGGGCCGCAGCCCCTCCTGCCAGGGGCGCTCGCGGGTCAGGGCGGGCTGGCCCAGGAGCCGCGCCCAGGTGAGCGGCCCGATCACGCCATCGGCGGCCAGGCGCTCTCGGCGCTGATAGGAAATGACGGCGTCGCGGGTGACGGGGCCGAAGACGCCGTCCGCGTCGCCGCGCAGGCTGCCCGCGCGGGTCAGCGCGAGCTGAGCGAGGCGGACGTCCTCACCGCGGACCAGCGGCAGGCGGAAGGCAAGCAGGCGCTCGAGGATCATGGCGTGGCTCCGCAGGCGGGGATGCTGGCGAGGCGGCGAGCGAGATCGGCAGCCTCGCGCGAGGCCGGCGGCGCGAGGGCGAGCCCGGCCTGGGCGGCGGCGCAGCGCTGGAGATCGGTGCCGGCGCCCGGACGCGCGGCGACCAGCGCCGCCCGCGCGCCGAGCAATGCCGAACCGGCTGCCGCGGCGGCGACCGCGGCCCGCGCCGCCTCGGCCGCGCCCATGGCGGGTGGAGAGAGCTCGGCGAGGCAAAGGCGGGCCTGGGCCTCGCCGGCCGCCAGGCGCGGATCGGGGGCCAGCGCCCGCGCGGCGGCATAGGAAGCGGCGGCGCAGGGAAGATGCGTGGCCTCGGCCGGGCAGGCGGCGCCGGGCGCGCGGCGGGCCAGGGCCAGGGAAAGGCAGGCCTCGCCATGCCGTGCGTGCAGCCGGGCACAGGCGGGATGGCCTTCGGGGCAAGCCACCGGCTCGGCGGCGATCTCGGCCGGCGTCGCCGTCTGCCAGCGCGCGAGCAGGGCGATGGGCGGGTCGATCGCCCTCGCCAGCGATGCGCAACCAGCGAGAAGAAGGAGCAGGGCGGCGGACCTCATGGCGCCAGCTCCGCCAGCAGGGGAACGGGGTCCGTATGGCTCTCGCGCAGCTCGCCCAGCAGCAGCGCCAGGGCCTGGAGCGCGGCCTGTGCCGTCTCGTCGCCCGGGACGGGGAGGGAAGGGCGCGCGGTGGGGCCGGGGCGGAGCGCCGGGGCCGCCCCTTCCAGCGATTGCGCGATGCGGGCCACCAGTTCGGGCGCGAGGTCGGCTTCCACGCGTTCCTCCAGCAGGGCGCGGCGGAATTCGGCGAGGCCCAGCGCCGCCTCCTCGGGGCTGGCGAAGCCGGGATAGCGCGCCCAGAGGCGATCGGCCGCGTCCTCCCGCAGGCAGGTGTCGAGCAGGCCGGCCAGGAAGCCCGGTTCGATCAGGCGCGGCGTGAAGAGCCGGGCGAAGATCGGTGCGTCGGCGAGGCGGAGCTCGGCCGAAGCGGGGGTGACGGTGCCGGGCTCGAAGAGGGCCGGGTCGTAGGGCGCGTCGAGCAGCCGTGCGCGGAAGCGCCGCCAGGCCGCGGAGCCCAGATTCCAGCCGAGGCCGAGCAGCAGCGCCACGCCGCCGAGCGGCCCGGCGGCCGTCGCCGGCAGGAGCGGCGCCGCCGCGTGAAGGACGGAGGCGAGCGGCCCGTCCCGCCCGGTCAGCGCGGCGGTGGCGGATTGCAGCGCGGCGAGATCCGCCTGGCCGCCGAGCGCCCGCGCCGCGCCCAGCGCCTGCTCGGCCCGGTCCAGCCAGGTCTCGGCCTCGGCGGGAAGAAGGCCCGCCGGCAGGGCGGGGCCCAGCCGCTGCACCAGCAGCCGCGCGACACCGAGCTGGCGCTCGAGCGTGGCCATGGCCTCGGCGAGGCGCGAGGGCTGGGTGGCCCGGGTGGCGGCCTCGCGGGCGGCCGCCTCGCTGGCCTGGAGCGCCTCGCTCACGCGCTGCTGCCCCTCCAGCGCATCGCCGAGGCGGCGGGCGGCCTGGGCCTCCGGCGTGGTGGAGCGGGCGCCGAAATAGAAGCCGAAGACGCCCGCGATGATGCCGTTCACATAGCCCGCGATGGCGTCGTTGAGTCCGAGGCTCTGGCTGAAGAGCAGCAGCGGCAGGCCGACGATGCCGACGATCAGCGCCAGCAGCGCACGCACCGTGCCTTCGGGCAGGGCCAGCGGCAGGTCGCGGAGGGCGGCCATCTGCTCGGGGGTGGTGGCAGGATCGCGCAGCAGGGTGAAGCAGCGGGCCGCGAGCCACCAGAGGAAGGCGGCGAAGCCGAGGCCGACCAGGAAGATCAGCAGCGCGACGAGCGTGCCGGGCGCCTCCAGCAGCGGCCCGGGGCCGAGACCCGCCAGGCGCGCGCAGAAGAGGATGGAGACGCCGGACAGGCCGATGAGAAGAATGCGAAGGGGGATGGCGAGGAAGCTGGGCAAGGGGAGACCTCCAGGCGGAGGCGATATATGTTCCTATTTTGTTCTTATTTGCAAGGAGTTTATTCTTCTTGGCGCGGGCAAGCATTCCCCTTGGCCTAGGTCTATCCTCCTGGCGAAGCGGTTATGATTCGCGTATCCGTCGCGCGTTCGCGCCCATGAGGGGCGTCGAACTTAAGGAAATCTCTCATGAGTGTTTCTCGCTTCGCGCTCCTCGCCGGTCTCGGCGCGGTGCTGGCCATGCCGGCCCTCGCCCAGTCCAACAACCCCGATTTCAGCCTTCGCAATCGTGGCAACGTGGACATCAACGAGATCTATGTGTCCTCGTCGCAGGTCGACAACTGGGGCCGCGACCGCCTGGGCCGCAACGTCCTGGAGCCGGGCCGTAGCCTGGAGATCGTGCTGCCGGCCGGCCAGTGCGTGAACGACATCCGCGTGGTCTATTCGAATGGCCGGAGCCAGGAGCGCCGCCAGGTGAACACCTGCAACCTGACCGATGTGAGCTTCCCCTGAGCTCCTGCGCGGGGGGCTCGCCCCCCGCGTTGCCTCCCGGCGGGAAGGGGCCGCACGATGCCCCTAGGCGCGAAAGCCCAAAAGGTCTTAGCTGGCCCCCGCGAAACGATCCCGGGATGAGAAAATGTCCGCCGCCGTCAAACCCGCTCCCGCCAGCATGAGCGATGCCGAGTGGAAGGTCCGCTGCGACCTCGCCGCCCTCTATCGCGTCGTGGAGCATCTGGGCTGGACCGACCTGCTCGAGACGCACATGTCCGTGCGCGTGCCCGACGAGCCGGGCACCTTCCTCATCAACAACTACGGCGACATGTTCGACGAGATCACGGCGTCGAGCCTCGTGAAGATGGACATGGAAGGCCGCGTCCTGGGCGGCGGCACCAAGTTCAACTCGGCCGGCTTCACCATCCACAGCGGCGTCTACAAGGCCTGCCCGGAGGTGAACTGCATCATGCATTCGCACACCCGCGCCGGCGCCGGCGTCTCGGTGCTGCGCCAGGGCCTGCGCCCGATCAGCCAGGACGCGCTGCATGTGCTGGACGACGTCGTCTACCACGAATACGGCATCCCCTCCTCGGTCGAGGAATGCGAGGCGCTGGGCGAGAGCGCGAAGAAGGGCGGCTGCCTCGTGCTGCTGAACCACGGCCTGCTGACGGCCGGGAAGACCATCCCCTCCACCCTCAACCGCCTCTACCTGCTGGAGCGCGCCTGCGAGGTGGAAATGATCGCCCGCAGCATGGACGAGGAGCCGGTCTTCATCGCGCCGCACATCGTCGAGCGCGCGGCCAAGCGCTTCTCCGTCCTGCGCGACCAGCCGGAATACGGCGTGCGGCAGTGGGAGGCGCTGCTGCGGCGCATCGACCGGGACGGCGCCGACTACAAGCGGTAAGGCCGATCCCGATCATGCCGCTTCGCATGATCGGGTGACGCGGCCCCAGGGAAGCCGGCTTCAGCCGGCCGGCTTCTTCAGCAGCCCCTGCGCGTGCAGCTCCTCGGCGATCTGCACCGCGTTGAGCGCGGCGCCCTTGCGCAGATTGTCGGCGACGCACCAGAAGGCCAGGCCGTGCGGCACGGTCGGGTCGCGGCGCAAGCGCGAGATGAAGACCTCGTCGTCGCCCGCCGCGTCGACCGGCGTGATGTAGCCGGCATCCTCGCGCTTATCGAAGACCGAGATGCCCGGCGCCTTCTTCAGCGCGGCCGTGGCCTGCGCGACGGTGATCGGGTTCTCGAACTCCACATGCACGGCCTCGGCATGGCCGATGAAGACGGGCACGCGCACGCAGGTGGCGATGAGCTGGATGTCGGGATCCAGGATCTTCCGCGTCTCGACCGACATCTTCCACTCCTCCTTCGTCGCGCCGTCCTCCACGAACTTGTCGATATGGGGGATGACGTTGAAGGCGATGGGCTTGGTGAACTGCTCCACCGTCGGCATGTCGTGCACGAAGCTGCCCTTGGTCTGGTTGAAGAGCTCGTCCATGCCCTCCTTCCCGGCGCCGGAGACGGATTGGTAGGTCGAGACCACCACGCGCTTCACCTTCGCGAGGTCGTGCAGCGGCTTCAGCGCCACGACCAGCTGGATGGTGCTGCAATTCGGGTTGGCGATGATGTTGCGCTTGCGGAAGCGGGCCAGCGCCTGCGGGTTCACCTCCGGCACCACCAGCGGCACGCCCGGCTCCATGCGGAACTGGCTCGTATTGTCGATGACGACGCAGCCCTGCTCGGCGGCCCGCGGCGCATGGATCGCCGAGATGGCGGCGCCGGGGCTGAAGAGCGCAATGTCGGTACCGGTGAAGTCGTAGGTCTCGAGGTTGCGGATCTTCAGCACCTGGTCGTCGCCGAAGCTGACCTGCTGGCCCACGGAGCGGGGCGAGGCGAGGGCGATGACCTCGGAGACGGGAAATTTCCGCTCGGCGAGAATCTTGAGCAGTTCGCGGCCCACCGCCCCGGTGGCACCCACGATCGCGACCCGATAGGCCATGGCATTCTCACTCCGCAACTCGACAGGCGGGCTTTACGCTCTCTGGTTCGACTGCGTCCAGCGATCACGGCCCTTGATGGGCGCCGGCAATGTCGCCATCCTTTCAGGGCCGGCAAAGGGCCGGCCAACATCGGGAGTATCGTCATGGCCTGGAAGAAGCCCCGCGTCGTCGAGGTATCGCTCGCGCTCGAGATCAACAGCTACGCCTGCGCCGAGATCGGCTGAGGCCCCTGCGGGCCTGAGTCTTGCCGGTGCTGCGTGCCATCGTGCTGGGGGCGGGGGCCGGCGGCGGCTTCCCGCAATGGAACTCGGCGGGCCCTGGCTGCCGTCGTGCGCGGGCCGGTGACCCGGCCGCGAAGCCGCGCAGCCAAGCCTCCCTGGCCGTGAGCGCGGATGGCAGGGACTGGGTGGTGGTGAATGCCTCGCCCGACCTGCGCCAGCAGATCGCCGCCACGCCGGCGCTGCACCCGCAGGCCGCGCCACTGCGCAACTCGCCCATCGCGGCGGTGGTGCTGACGGGGGCGGAGGTGGATACCCTCGCCGGCCTGCTGACGCTTCGCGAACGCCAGGCCTTCCGCCTCTTCGCCGCCGCGCCGGGCCTCGCCGTGCTGGCGGAAAATCCCATCTTCCGCGCCCTGAACCCCGACTTCGTGACGCGCGAGGAGATGGTGCCGGGCACCGCCTTCGCCCCGGTTCCCGGCCTGACCATCGAGGCCTATCCGGTGCCGGGCAAGGTTCCGCTCTTCGCCGAGGCCGGGGCGGATCCCGGCATGGCGGAGGACGGCGAGGCGATGGGCCTCGCCATTTCCGCGGGCGGCGCCACGCTGCATTACGTCCCCGGCTGCGCGATGATGACGCCGGTGCTCTCGGCCCGCCTGCGCGGCGCGGCCTGCGTGATGTTCGACGGCACGCTCTTCACCGACGACGAGATGATCGCGGCCGGTGCCGGCCCCAAGACGGGCCGCCGCATGGGGCACATGCCCATCTCGGGCGAGGGCGGCTCGCTCGAGGCCTTCGAGGGCCTGGGCGTCGCGCGCCGCATCTACGTCCACCTCAACAACACGAACCCGGCCCTGCTGGACGACAGCCCCGAGCGCGCGCACCTCGCCGCGAAAGGCTGGGAGGTCGCGGAGGACGGGATGGAGATCGCGCTTTGACCCTGGCCATGCCGGACCGACCAAAAGCCGAGCCCCGCCCTGCGTCGCCGCCCGGGGCGAAGGGCGCGCTGCTGGCCCCCGAGGAGCTGGAGGCGGCGCTCCGCGCGATCGGCGCCGAGCGCTACCACAGCCTGCATCCCTTCCACCGCCTGCTGCACACGGGGAAGCTCGACAAGGGCCAGGTCCAGGCCTGGGCGCTGAATCGCTACTACTACCAGGCGAGCATTCCGGCGAAGGATGCCTCGCTCCTCGCGCGGCTGCCCACGACCGACCTGCGCCGCGAATGGCGCCGCCGCATCGAGGACCATGACGGTGACGGCACCAAGCCCGGCGGCGTCGAGCGCTGGCTGGCGCTGACCGACGGCCTCGGCCTCGACCGCGACTACGTCGTCTCGCTGGCCGGCCTGCTGCCCGGCACGCGCTTCGCGGTGGATGCCTACGTCCATTTCGTCCGGGAGAAGAGCGTGCTGGAGGCCGTCGCCTCCTCGCTCACCGAGATGTTCTCGCCCAACATCATCCAGGAGCGCGTGGCCGGCATGCTGCGCGGCTACGACTTCGTGAGCGCGGAGACGCTGGCCTATTTCACGCCGCGCCTCACCCAGGCGCCGCAGGACGTGGACTTCGCGCTGGGCTATGTGAAGGAGCATGCCGATACGCGCGAGAAGCAGGAGCTCTGCCTCGCCGCGCTGCGCTTCAAGTGCGACCTGCTCTGGGCGCAGCTCGACGCGCTGCACTTCGCCTATGTGGCACCGGGCCTGCCGCCGCCGGGCGCCTTCCGGCCATGAGTCCGCGCGCCTCGGCACCACGGCCGGTCGCCGCTCCGTGGTTGGTCGCGCGATGACCCCGAAATTCGCCCCCGGCGCCCGCCTGCACGAGGACAAGGCGCGCGCGCGCTGGGTGGTGATGGCGCCGGAGCGCATGTTCGTGCCGGACGAGACGGCGCTTGAGGTGCTGCGCCTGGTGGACGGCCAGCGCGACGAGGCGGCCATCGTCGCGCTGCTCGCGGAGAAGTTCGCGGCCCCCCGCGAGGAGATCGCGGCCGACGTCGCGGAGATGCTGCGCGACCTCGTCGTCCGGGGCGCGCTCAGCGGATGAGCGCGATCGAGCCGCCGCTGGCCCTGCTCGCGGAGCTCACGCATCGCTGCCCGCTGCGTTGTCCCTACTGCTCCAATCCGGTGGAGCTGGCGCGCGCGCGCGACGAGCTGGCCACCGCGGAATGGGCGCGCGTCTTCCAGGAGGCGGCGGCGCTCGGCTGCCTGCAGGTCCATCTCTCCGGCGGCGAGCCCACCGTGCGGCGCGACATCGTGGAGATCACGGCGGCGGCGCGGGAGGCCGGGCTCTACACCAACCTCATCACCGCCGGCGTGCTGCTGGAGGCGCCGCTCCTGGCGCGGCTCGTCGAGGCCGGGCTCGACCATGTGCAGCTCTCCGTGCAGGACGCGGACGAGGCGGGGGCCGAGCGGATCGGCGGGCTGCGCGGCGCCCAGGAAAGGAAGCGCCGGGCGGCCGCACTGGTCCGGGAGATGGGCCTGCCGCTCACCCTGAATGCCGTGGTGCACCGGCAGAACCTGCACAACCTGCCGCAGCTCATCGCGATCGCGCTCGACTGGGGCGCCCAGCGGCTCGAGGTCGCGCATGTGCAGTATTACGGCTGGGCCCTGGCGAACCGCGACGCGCTGCTGCCGACCCGCGCGCAGCTCGACGAGGCGACGGGCCTCGTCGAGGCCGCGCGGCAGGCGCATCGCGGCCGCCTCGTCATCGACTATGTGGTGCCGGACTATCACGCGGCGCGCCCGAAGGCCTGCATGGGCGGCTGGGGGCGGCGCTTCCTCGCCGTCTCGCCGATGGGCGAGGTGCTGCCCTGCCATGCGGCGAAGTCCATCGCCGGCATGGTCTTCCCCAATATCCGCGACACCTCGCTGGAGGCGGCCTGGACGGGGAGCGACGCCTTCAACGCCTTCCGCGGCACGGCCTGGATGGCGCCGCCCTGCCGGGGCTGCGCGCATGCCGAGCGCGACTGGGGCGGATGCCGCTGCCAGGCCTTCGCCCTGACCGGCGATGCCGCGGCGACCGATCCGGCCTGCGCGCTCTCACGCGATCACGGGCTGCTCGCCGCCGCGGTGGCCGAGGCCGGGGAGACCCGTTTCCGGTACCGCGAATTCTCCTGACCGGGGCCCAAGTCCGGGCTTGCAACCGTTACCCATTCGTCATTCCATCAACAGGCAGCCCAAAGGGCGCAGGGAGAAACATCATGATCAAGAAACGCCTCATGCTCGGCCTGGCCGCGGCGCTGATCGCCGGCCCGGCCCTCGCGCAGCAGGCCGCGCCGGCCGTCCCCGGCTGGGCCGTGGGCCGGCCCGAGGGCTCCACCCTTGCCCCGCACGGGCCGACGCTCACGGTCACGCCGGTCGAGCGGCTGCCCGTCGCCGCGCTGCGCCTGCCGGCCGGCTTCTCGGCCTCGGTCTTCGCGCATGGCATCCCCGGCGCCCGCGCCATGGCCGAGGGGCCGAACGGCACCATCTTCGCCGGCAGCCGCGTGATCGGCCGGGTCTATGCCATCACCCGGAACGCGGATGGCACGACGCGCACCCGCGTCATCGCCCAGGGTCTGAACAACCCCAACGGCATCGTGATGGTGGGCAACAGCCTCTTCGTGCTCGCCCTCAATAGGGTGCTTCGCTACGACAATATCGAGGCCAATCTCGACAACGTGCCGCCGCCGGTGGAGCTGACCCAGGCCTTCGGCCTGCCGGGCGAGGCGGATCACGGCGGCAACCATTTCTGGAAGGTCGCGTCGCTCGGCCCGGACGGCCGAATCTACACCAATGTCGGCGCGCCCTGTAACATCTGCAGCATCGATCGCGACCGCTTCGCGCTGCTCGTCTCCTTCAATCCGGATGGCAGCGACCGGCGGATCGAGGCGCGCGGCGTGCGCAACAGCGTGGGCCTGGCCCATCATCCGGTGACGCGCGAGCTCTGGGCCACCAATCACGGCCGCGACTGGGCCGGCAACGACGTGCCCAACGACACGCTGATCCGCATTCGCCGCACCGGCGAGGATCACGGCTATCCCTTCTGCGTCGGCAACTGGGCCGATCCGCAGGAGAATGCCGGGCGCAACTGCAGCGAGTTCGCGCAGCCCGCGGCCCTGCTCGGCGGTCATGTCGCGCCGCTAGGCATGCGCTTCTACACCGGCACGATGTTCCCCGAGGCCTACCGGAACCAGATCTTCATCGCCCGCCGCGGCTCCTGGAACCGGGAGCGCCTGAGCGGCTACGACGTCGTGATGGCGAAGCTGGACGCGCAGGGCAACGTGACCAGCGTCGAGCCCTTCATGACCGGCCTGCTCGATGAGGCCAACCAGCGCTTCCTCGGCCGTCCGGCAGATATCCATGTGCACAGCGACGGCTCCCTGCTGGTGGCCGACGAGCAGATGGGCGCGATCTACCGCATTACCTATCGCCAGTGATGCGGCTTTCGGTACTGGCGGCGGCCTTCCTGGCCGCCGCGCTTCCCGGCGCCGCGCTCGCGCAGGACGCGGCCCGGGGCGCTGAGCTCGCGGCGCAGAGCTGCGTCGCCTGCCACGGCGCCAATGGCCGCAGCCAGACGGAGGACATCCCCTCCCTGGCCGGCCAGCCCGCCGATTTCATCACGCTGCAGATGATCCTCTTCCGCGAGCGCATCCGGCATGTGGAGCTGATGAACGACGTCGCGGCCAATATGCCGGACCGTGACATCGAGGATCTGGCCGCCTTCTTCGCCAGCCTGCCTCCCGGCCCGCCGGACGAGCGCCGGCCGCGCGACGCGGCCCTCTTCGCCGCCGGCCAGGCGCTGATCGGCCCGCGCCATTGCGGGACGTGCCATGTCTCCGATTTCGGCGGCCGGGCGCAGATTCCCCGGATCGCCGCCCAGCGCGAGGAATTCCTGGAGCGCGCGATGCTGGAATACCGGGACGGGCGGCGCGCCGGGGCCGATACGCAGATGAACGGCGCCGTCGTCGGCCTCTCCAACGGCGATATCGCCGCCATCGCGCATTACCTCGCGCAGCTGGACTGACATGGGCCGCGGCCCCGGCGCCCCTCCGGCGCCGGGACGCCCTGGCCGGGGGGGCGAGTTGAGCCGGCGCCGCGCCCGGTCTATCCCTCCCGCCCATGGATTCCCTGATCACCCGGAACGAGGGTCCCCTCGCGGCCTACCGCGCCCGCGTTTCCGAGGGCGCGCTGCGCGCCGACCCGGCGCAGGCCCATGCTGCCGAGATCCTGCAGACGCTCTGGCGCAACCTGCGCGGCTACGACCCGAAGCCGGCGGCGCCTGAGGCGAAGGGCTTCTTCGGCAAGCTCTTCGGCGGCGGCAAGCGCGGCTCGGGCGACCTCGCGGCCCCCGAGGGCACGCCGGAGGGCCTCTACCTCGTCGGCGCCGTGGGGCGCGGCAAGTCCATGCTGATGGACCTGTTCTTCGACACGGCCGAGGTGCCGCGCAAGCGCCGCATCCATTTCCACGCCTTCATGCAGGAGGCCCACGCCCGCATCCATGCCTGGCGCCGGGCCAATCCGGGCGCGGACGACCCCATTCCGCCGCTCGCCGACCAGATCGCCGCCGAGGCGTCGCTGATCTGCTTCGACGAGTTCCAGGTCCATGACATCACCGATGCGATGATCCTGGGCCGGCTCTTCGAGGCGCTTTTCGCCCGTGGCGTCGTGATGGTGGCGACCAGCAACACGGCCCCGCAGGACCTCTTCAAGGGCAAGCCCGGCCGCGACGCCTTCCTGCCCTTCATCGCGCTCATCCAGTCGCGGGTGGAGGTCTTCTACCTGGAATCCGCGCAGGACTACCGGCGCGAGCGTATCCGCGGCCTGCCCACCTGGCACCATCCGGTGAACGGCCGCTCGGAGCGCGCGCTGGACGCCGCCTTCCTGGAGCTGACGGGCACCCCCCAGGGCGAGCCGGCGAGCCTGCAGGTGCTGGGCCGCGCCGTTCCGGTCGGCGAGGCGGCGCGCGGCGTGGTGCGGACCTCCTTCGACGAGCTTTGCGGCCGGGCGCTCGGCCCCGCCGACTACCTGGCCCTGGCGACGCATTTCCACACGCTGGTGCTCGACGCCATCCCGCGACTCGGGCCGGAGAATTTCGACCGGGCGCGCCGCTTCATCACGCTGATCGACGCCCTCTACGAGCACCGCTGCAAGCTGGTCGCCTCGGCCGAGGCGGGGCCGGACCTGCTCTATGAGCAGGGCGAGAACGCCGCCATGTTCGAGCGAACTGCATCACGATTGATGGAAATGCAAAGCCAGGAATATTTGGGGTTGCCTCACCTGCCTTGACGTAATACGCCGTAATAAGATGGTCGCGTGTGTCGCTCGCAACCGTCGCGTTGGTGTCGCCGCCCCGTGCGGCGATTGGGGAATCGGGGGATTCATGCGGAAATTGTTCGGAGGCCTTCTCGGCCTATGCCTGATGGCCGCGCTTGTGCCGGTCGAGGCTTCGGCGCGCACGGACGCACGGGCCAGTGCCCAATCCAGCTCCTCGCGGCCCGCGGCGGCCCGCCAGGCTCCGCGGCAGGCCACGGCCCGGCCCGCTGCCCGCGCCACCACCGCTTCCCGCCCGACGGCGGCCCGCAACACCGGCGGTGCCAACGCCGCGCGCTCCAATCGGGGCGGGCGTGACGTCGCCGTCGCCAACCGGGGCCGTGGCCGCGCCGCCGCGCCGGCGCGCAGCAGCCGTTCGGTGAACAGCCGCGTGGCCGCCGCCGTTCCCTATGGCCGCTCCGCGGCCGCCGTGCCGCAGGCGCGCAACATGCGGACCACCGCCATGGCCTCCTGCACGGTGCGCCGCGGCCGCCGCGTCTGCTCCGCCACCGCCTCGCGCGCCGAGCCGCTGCGCTGGACCGGTGGCCTCGCCCCCGCCGCCATGAGCCAGATGGCCTGCCCGGACGGCACCATGGCGACCATGGCTGTCGGCCATAACGACATCACGCGCTGCGTCCCGCTCTAGGGCCGGCCGCAGGGGCGTCTCACCGCTTCCCCGTCGGGGAACGCCTCCAGGGGGCCTGGGCACGTCGAGTGCCCGGGCCTTTTTTGCGTCCGGGGGTCTTTTTGAATTTGGTGTGATCGGCGCCCGTGCCGCCCCGGCCCGCCGGCCTCGTTGCGCAGGCGCAGGGAATCCCCGGCCGCGCCTTGCCCGGCCGCGCCAACGGGGCTACCCATGCGCCCGCAAACCTGCCCCACTGCATAGAGGAAGGCCCCATGGCCCGCAGCAAGATCGCGCTCATCGGCGCCGGCAACATCGGCGGCACGCTCGCCCATCTGATCGGCCTGAAGGAACTCGGCGACGTCGTGATGTTCGACGTCTTCGGCGGCGTCGCGGCCGGCAAGGCCCTCGACATCATGCAGTCCAGCCCGGTCGACGGCTTCGACAGCGCAATGTCCGGCGGTTCGGACTACGCCGCCATCGAGGGCGCGGACGTCATCATCGTCACCGCCGGCTTCCCGCGCATGCCGGGCATGAGCCGCGACGACCTGCTGACGAAGAATGCGGGCGTGATGGGCCAGGTGGCCGAGGGCATCAAGAAGTACGCCCCCAACGCCTTCGTGATCTGCATCACCAATCCGCTCGACGTGATGGTGTGGGCGCTTCAGCAGAAGTCCGGCCTCCCGGCGAACAAGGTCGTCGGCATGGCCGGCGTACTGGACAGCAGCCGCTTCCGCCTGTTCCTGGCCGAAGAGTTCGGCGTCTCCGTCGAGGACGTGACGGCCTTCGTGCTGGGCGGCCACGGTGACACCATGGTGCCGCTGACCCGCTACTCCACCGTTGCCGGCATCCCCGTCCCCGACCTCATCAAGATGGGCTGGACGACGCAGGAGAAGATCGACGCGATCGTGCACCGCACCGCCAATGGCGGCGGCGAGATCGTGAAGCTGCTGGAGAAGGGCTCCGCCTTCTACGCCCCGGCCGCCTCGGCCATCGCGATGGCCGAGTCCTACCTGAAGGACAAGAAGCGCGTCCTGCCCTGCGCCGTCATGCTGAACGGCGAGTATGGCCAGAACGACTTCTACGTCGGCGTGCCGGTCGTCATCGGTGCCGGCGGCGTCGAGAAGATCGTCGAGGTCGAATTCCTCCCCGAGGAGAAGGCTGCCTTCGACAAGTCCTGCGACGCGGTGAAGAAGCTGGTCGAGGACTTCAAGGCGCTGGGCGTCTGAGACGACCCGTGCGGGTCACGCTGATCGACGGCGTTCAAAGCACCCGCATGGCCCTGCCGAACCCTGGCGCCGCGTTCGACCTTTCGGTCGGGCGCGGCGCCGCCGTTTCCGGCCGAGGCTGGAAACGCGAAATTCCACGCTTCGGAATGCAACAGGAAAGACGGCTTGCGGAGGCGGCGCGAGACGGGCTGTTCTCGCTGGCCGCCATCCGTCGCGACTGGCACAATGGACCGAGCTTGAGGATCCCCCACGCATGAATATTCACGAATATCAGGCGAAGGAGCTGCTTCGCCGCTACGGCGTTGCCGTGCTGGAAGGCCATGTGGCCTGGACGGCCGACGAGGCCGAGGCCGCGGCGAAGAAGCTGCCCGGACCGGTCTATGTGGTGAAATCCCAGATTCACGCGGGCGGCCGCGGCGCGGGCCGCTTCGCCGAGGATCCGAACGGCAAGGGCGGCGTGCGCGTCGTGAAGTCCGTGGCGGATGCCAAGGCGGCGGCCGAGGCGATGATCGGCAAGACGCTGGTCACCAAGCAGACGGGCGAGGCCGGCAAGGTCGTCAGCCGCGTCTATGTCGAGGATGGCTGCGACATCAAGCGCGAGCTCTATCTCGGCCTGCTCGTCGACCGCGAGACCTCGCGCCTCACGATCATGGCCTCCACCGAGGGTGGCATGGAGATCGAGGAGGTCGCCGAGAAGCACCCCGAGAAGATCCTGAAGGCGGCGATCGACCCGGCCTCGGGCATCTCGGGCTTCCATGCCCGCAAGCTGGCCTTCGGCCTCGGCCTCGAGGGCAAGCAGGTCGGCAGCTTCGTGAAGTTCGTGACCTCGCTCTACGGCGCCTTCCAGGAGCTGGACTGCGCCATCGTCGAGATCAATCCGCTGGTCGTGACCGGCGCGGGCGACATCGTGGCGCTCGACGCCAAGGTCTCCTTCGACGACAGCGCGCTCTACCGCCACAAGGACCTCGAGGCCCTCCGCGACGACACGGAGATGGACCCGAAGGAGCTCGATGCCGCCAAGCACGAGCTGAACTACGTGGCGCTGGACGGCGAGATCGGCTGCATGGTCAACGGCGCGGGCCTGGCCATGGCGACGATGGACATCATCAAGCTCTACGGCTCCTCGCCCGCGAACTTCCTCGATGTGGGCGGCACGGCCGATGCGGCGCGCGTCACCGAGGCCTTCCGGATCATCACCTCCGACGCGAATGTGAAGGCCATCCTGGTCAACATCTTCGGCGGCATCGCCAAGTGCGACATGATCGCGACCGGCATCGTGGAGGCGAGCAAGAACCTCTCCCTCGAAGTGCCGCTGGTCGTGCGCCTCGAAGGCACCAACGTCGAGCTGGGCAAGAAGATCCTGGCCGAGAGCGGGCTGGCGATCATCCCCGCGGACAACCTGGCTGATGCGGCCCAGAAGGTCGTCGCCGCCGTGAAGAAGGCTGCCTGACCATGGCGATCCTCGTCGACAAGAACACCAAGGTCATGACCCAGGGCTTCACCGGCGCCCAGGGCACCTTCCACGCCAGCCAGGGCATCGCCTATGGCTCGAACTACGTGGGCGGCGTGACGCCGGGCAAGGGCGGCACGCAGCACCCGAGCCTGAACCTGCCGGTCTTCAACACGGTGGCCGAGTGCCGCGAGGCGACCGGGGCAGATGCCTCGGTCATCTACGTCCCGGCCGCCTTCGCCGCCGACTCCATCCTGGAGGCGATCGACGCCGAGGTCCCGCTGATCATCTGCATCACCGAGGGCATCCCCGTCCTCGACATGGTGAAGGTGAAGCGCGCGCTGGACGGCTCGGC
Organism: Roseococcus pinisoli; assembly: GCF_018413645.1. Taxonomy (GTDB): domain Bacteria; phylum Pseudomonadota; class Alphaproteobacteria; order Acetobacterales; family Acetobacteraceae; genus Roseococcus; species Roseococcus pinisoli. Next base: position 164,389 of record NZ_JAHCDA010000001.1, on the reverse strand, counting down.
CTCGACGCTGGTCGGCCCGAACTGCCCGGGCGTGATCACGCCCGACGCCTGCAAGATCGGCATCATGCCGGGCCATATCTTCAAGCGCGGCTCGGTCGGCATCGTCTCGCGCTCCGGCACGCTGACCTATGAGGCCGTGGCGCAGACCACGGCGGCCGGCCTCGGCCAGAGCTCGGCGGTGGGCATCGGCGGCGATCCGGTGAAGGGCATGGACTTCATCGACGTCCTGGAGCTGTTCCTGGCCGACGAGGAGACCAAGTCGCTCATCATGATCGGCGAGATCGGCGGCCAGTCCGAGATCCTCGCGGCCGAGTACCTGAAGAGCGAGAATTTCGGCCCCGGCAAGCCCAACAAGCCGGTGGTAGGCTTCATCGCCGGCGCCACGGCGCCTCCGGGCCGCCGCATGGGTCATGCCGGCGCGGTGATCTCGGGCGGCCAGGACACGGCCGTCGCCAAGATGGAGGCCATGGCCGCGGCCGGCATCCTCGTGGCGGACAGCCCGGCCTCGCTGGGCTCGACCATGGTGCGTGCACTGAAGGGCTGACCTGCGTGGGGCGGGAGGCCAAATTCCCGCCCCAATGCTCATATTATTTTAGAGAACGGGCTATTAGAGTCCGAAGATTGCATTCTCATCCGCGGAACGGGTGGAACGGAGCGACGACATGGCTGGAGTGGACATCCTCGCAAGCGCGATGAACGGGGCGAATGCCGCGTATCTCGCCGACACCTATGCCAGGTGGATCGAGGACCCCTCGAAGGTCGACCCATCCTTTGCCGAGCTGTTCACCGCCCTCAACGACGACGCGCGCGCCGTCCTGACGGATGCGATGGGCGCCTCCTGGGCGCCGCGCCCGCGGGGCGGCTTCGCGCCTCCCGAGGAAGCGAAGCCGGCGGCCAAGGGTGGCGGCAAGGGCGGCGCCCCCGCCGCCGATCCCGAGACGACGCGACGCGCGGTGCTGGACAGCATCCGCGCGCTGATGCTCATCCGCTCCTACCGCGTGCGCGGCCACCTGGAGGCGCAGCTCGATCCGCTGGGCCTGCAGGTCACGCCGCCGCATCCGGAGCTGTCGCCCAAGTTCTGGGGCTTCGAGGAGGCCGATCTCGATCGGCCGATCTTCATCGACAAGGTCCTCGGCCTCGAGACGGCGACGATCCGCCAGATCATGGAGCGCCTGCGCGCCACCTATTGCGGCCATATCGGCGTCGAGTTCATGCACATCCAGGATCCGGACCAGAAGTCCTGGATCCAGCAGCGCATCGAGGGCGCCCCCTGGGCCGGCAGCTTCGACGCCGCTGAGAAGCGCAAGCTCCTGAGCCAGCTCACCGAGGCCGAGGGCTTCGAGGCCTTCTGCGCCAAGAAGTATGTCGGCACCAAGCGCTTCGGCCTGGAGGGCGGCGAGAGCACCATCCCCGCCGTGCTCGCCACCATCGAGACGGGCGCCGGGCAGGGCGTGAACGAGGTCGTCATCGGCATGGCCCATCGCGGCCGCCTGAACGTGCTCGTGAACGTGGTGAAGAAGCCCTTCATGCAGGTCTTCGCGGAGTTCAAGGGCTCCAGCTTCAAGCCGGACGACGTCCAGGGCTCGGGCGACGTGAAGTACCACCTCGGCACCTCCACCGACATCGAGATCAACGGCAAGACCGTCCACCTCTCGCTGCAGCCCAACCCCTCGCACCTCGAGGCCGTGAACCCCGTCGTCGCCGGCAAGGTCCGCGCGCGGCAGGACATGGCGGGCGACGTGAAGACGCGCACCAGCGTCATGGGCATCCTGCTGCATGGCGATGCCGCCTTCGCCGGCCAGGGCCTGGTCTATGAGACGCTGGCGATGAGCCAGCTCATCGGCTACCGCACGGGTGGCACGATCCATATCGTGACCAACAACCAGATCGGCTTCACCACCGTTCCGGTGCACGCTTATTCGGGCCTCTACTGCACGGACGTGGCCAAGTCGGTGCAGGCGCCGATCATCCACGTGAATGGCGACGATCCGGAAGCCGTGGTCTGGTGCGCGCGCCTTTGCGCCGAGTTCCGCATGCGCTTCCAGGCGGATGTCGTGCTCGACATCGTCTGCTACCGCCGCCACGGCCATAATGAGGGCGACGAGCCCGCCTTCACCCAGCCGGTGATGTACAACCGCATCCGCGCGATGAAGACCACGCGCACCCTCTATGCCGAGCGCCTGGCCGCCGAGGGCAGCGTGACCGCCGCCGATGCGGCCTCGATCCTGGACGGCTTCAACGCGAAGATGGAGGACGCCTTCCAGGCCGCCGCCAGCTTCAAGCCGAACAAGGCCGACTGGCTGGAAGGCCATTGGTCCGGCCTCAAGGCCGTCGGCAACGGCGAGGGCGTGGAGCAGCTCCACGAGACCGCGGTCTCGCTCGACACGCTGCGCGAGGTGGGCGGCGCGCTCTGCCGCGTTCCGGCCGATTTCGGCGCCAACCCCAAGATCACCCGCCAGCTCGAGGTCAAGAAGAACGCGATCGAGGGCGGCGAGGGCATCGACTGGGCGACGGGCGAGGCCCTGGCCTTCGGCACCCTGCTGCTGGAAGGCCACCGCGTCCGCCTCTCGGGCGAGGACGTGCAGCGCGGCACCTTCAGCCAGCGCCACGCCGTGCTGGTCGACCAGGTGGGCCAGCAGGAATACGTCCCGCTGAACAACATCAAGGAAGGGCAGGCCAAGTTCGAGGCCTTCAACTCCCTGCTGGCCGAGTTCGGCGTGCTCGGCTTCGACTATGGCTACTCGCTGGCCGATCCGCGCACCCTGGTGCTCTGGGAGGCGCAGTTCGGCGACTTCGCGAACGGCGCGCAGGTCATCATCGACCAGTTCATCGCCTCGGGCGAGACGAAGTGGCTGCGCATGTCCGGCCTCGTGATGCTGCTGCCGCATGGGCAGGAAGGGCAGGGGCCGGAGCACTCCTCCGCCCGCCTGGAGCGCTACCTGCAGCTCTGCGCCGAGCGGAACATCCGGGTCTGCAACTTCACGACGCCGGCCAACTACTTCCACGCGCTGCGCCGGCAGCTGAAGGCCAATTACCGCAAGCCGCTTGTCATCATGACGCCGAAGAGCCTGCTGCGGCACAAGCTGGCGGTCAGCAGCCTCGCCGAGTTCGGTCCGGGCAGCGCCTTCCGCTACGTGATCCCCGAGGTCGAGGCGATCGCGCCGGACGAGAAGGTGAAGCGCGTCGTGCTCTGCACCGGCAAGGTCTATTACGACCTCGTGCAGGAGCGGCAGGCCAAGGGCATCGACGACGTGGCGCTGATCCGCGTCGAGCAGCTCTATCCCTTCCCGGAGAAGAGCCTCTCCGAGGCGCTGGCGCCCTACAAGAACGCCGAGGTGGTGTGGTGCCAGGAGGAGCCGGAGAACAACGGCGCCTGGACCTTCGTCGACCGGCGGATCGAGGGCGTGCTCAAGAAGCTCGACATCAAGGCCAAGCGGCCCGACTACGTGGGCCGTGACGCCGCCGCCAGCCCGGCGACGGGGCTGGCCAAGGTGTATCAGACCCAGCAGGATGCGCTGGTTCGCGCCGCCCTCGGAGCCTGAGGGACGGCGCCCGCGGCCTCGGGGATCCGAGGAAAAAACGGGACGCCGGCCCTGTTCGGGCTGACGTCCTGGCTTCATCTGCTTTAAGAACCCGCCAGGAATAGAGTGAAGACGATGGCAACCGAGATTCTCGTGCCCACCCTGGGCGAAAGCGTCAGCACCGCGACCGTCGCACGCTGGCTCAAGCAGGCCGGTGAGGCTGTGGCGGCGGATGAGCCCCTGGTCGAGCTCGAGACCGACAAGGTCACCGTCGAGGTGAACGCGCCGGCCGCCGGCGTGCTTGAAAGCATCACCGCCCAGCAGGGCGCGGAAGTCGAACCCGGCGCGCTGCTCGGCAGCATCGCCGCCGGCTCCGGCGCGGCGCCCAAGCCGGCGGCGCCCGCCGCGGCCCCGACCGCTGCGGCCAAGCCCCCGGGCACGGGCGCCGGCTCCGTCGCCGCCGCCGAGGACAAGGCCTCCGCCGCGACGCCGCTGCCCGCCGCGGCCAAGCTGATGGCCGAGAACAACGTCACCCCCGCCCAGATCGGCGCCGGTTCGGCCAAGGACGGCCGCATCGCCAAGGGCGACGTGCTCGACTTCCTGAGCCGCCCCGCCGCCCAGGCCCCGGCCGCCGCGCCTAAGACCGAGCGCGCGCTGGATGCCGGCGAGGAGCGCGTGAAGATGACGCGCCTGCGCGCCACCATCGCGCGCCGCCTGAAGGAGGCGCAGAACACCGCCGCCATGCTCACCACCTTCAACGAGGTGGACATGGGCGCGGTGATGGCGCTGCGCGCCGAGTACAAGGACGCCTTCGAGAAGCGCCACGGCGTGAAGCTCGGCTTCATGTCCTTCTTCGTCTCGGCCTGCGTGGCCGCGCTGAAGGAATTCCCGGCCGTCAACGCCGAGGTCGAGGGCGCCGACACGGTCATCTACCGCAAGGCCGTCCATATGGGCATCGCGGTGGGTGGGCCCTCGGGCCTGGTTGTGCCGGTGCTGCGCAACGCCGACGAGATGGGCTTCGCCGAGATCGAGAAGCGCATCGGTGACTTCGGCAAGCGCGTCCGCGACGGCCAGCTCAAGCTGGAGGAGATGGCGGGCGGCAGCTTCACCATCACCAATGGCGGCATCTACGGCTCGCTGATGTCGACCCCGATCCTGAACCCGCCGCAGTCGGGCATCCTGGGCATGCACAAGATCCAGGATCGTCCGATGGCCGTCGGCGGCAAGGTCGAGATCCGCCCGATGATGTACCTGGCGCTGTCCTACGATCACCGGATCGTCGACGGGAAGGAGGCCGTGTCCTTCCTCGTCCGCGTGAAGGAGGCGATCGAGGATCCCCGCCGCCTGATGCTGGGCCTCTGAGGATGCGCTCCAGGGAAGGCCAGCTCAGCGACAACCGCCCGATCTCCCGCACCCGTCCGGAGAAGGAGAAGCAGCTGCGGGAACTGAAGGAGGTTCTCGCGGGGATGAAGGCCCACGCCTCGCCCGCGCTGCGCGATTCCGTGAAGGCGAAGATCAAGGAGCTCGAATCCGAGCTCGCGGCCCCGCCGCCGCCGCCGCGTGACCGCCGGCCGCCGCGCCGCGAGTTTTGAGGCGAGGGCCGATTTCCGGCCCCTCCAACGGATCGGATGACGAGACGGCGCGGGGAGTCCCCCGCGCCGTTTTCGATTCAGCCGAGTTCCATGCCGGTCTCGCGCACGATGCGGCCCATGGCCTCGCGCTGCTGGCGGACATATTCGGCGAAGGCGCCCGGCTCGCTGCCGACGGGGACGGCGCCCAGCGTCTCGAGGCGCGCGCGCACCGTCGGATCGGCCAGGGCGGTCTTCGTCGCCGCGAGCCAGCGCGCGACGATCGGCGCGGGCAGGCCGGCGGGGCCGTAGAGGCCGTTCCACTCGTTCAGCTCGTAGCCCGCGAAGCCCTGCTCGGCGACGGTGGGCACGTTCGGCAGGGCGGGCAGGCGCTCGGCCGAGCTGACCGCCAGCGCACGGACCTGGCCGTCCTGGACCAGCTGCATCGAGGAGGCGACGGTGGCGAAGACGAAGCTGAGATTGCCGCCCATCAGGTCCTGCAGGGCCGGGGCGCCGCCGCGATAGGGGACGTGCGTCACGTCGATCCCGGCGCGGTTGGTGAGCAGCGCGGCGGCCAGGTGCGCGGCCGTGGCATTGCCCGAGGAGCCGTAGGTCAGCCGGCCCGGGCGGGCCTTCGCATAGGCGATGAACTCTTCCAGCGTCCGCACCGGCAGGCTGGCCGGCACGATCATGATCTGCGGCCAGACCAGGACCTGGGTGATGGGCGTGAAGGCGGTGGCGTAGTCGAAGGCCAGGCCGCGCATCAGGGTGGGGTTCACCGTATGGGCCAGGGCGTCGATCATGACGGTCAGCCCGTCCGGCGCGCTGCGCGCGACCTCGGCCGCGCCGATGGCGCCGCCCGCGCCGCCCCGGTTCTCGACGATCACCGACTGGCCGAGCGCCGCCGTCATGGGCACCGCCAGCAGGCGGGCCGAGGTGTCCACGCCGCCGCCCGGGGCATAGGGGGCGATGAGGCGGACGGAGCGCGCGGGCGACCAGGGGGCGGCACCCCCTTGGGCGAAGGCCGGCGTGGCGAACAGCGTGGCCAGCAGGGAACGGCGGAACATGGCTTACTCTCCGGTCGAATCAGGGGCGCGGCCCGCCACGTCTTGCCGGGGCGGCGGGCCGCGAAGAAAGCGGCCCTGAAGGCGGGATGGGCATTCCGCCCCAGGGAATGGGCGCGGCGACGACGCCGGTTGGCCCGCGAAGAGCACAGAGCCGTGGGGCGAGGCAAGTCCGGAGATCGCACGCGTCGGTTGCGGGACGCCGGGGCCCAACCGAGGGCTCAGGGGTCAGCCGTCCAGCCGGATGCCCTCGGCGGCGATGAGGGCGCCCATGGCCGCGCGCTCGTCTTCCAGGAAGCGGGCCAGCGCCGCCGGCCCCTCCGCCGCGGGGATCAGGCCCAGCTCGGTCAGGCGGGGGCGCAAGGCGGGCTGGTTCACGGCCTCCGCGGCCGCGGCCGCGGCACGGTCGATCGCGGCCGGCCCGGTCCCGGCCGGCGCGAAGAGTGCCAACCAGTCGCCGAGGGAGAAGCCCGGAAATCCCTGCGCCGCGAGGCTGTCCGCCGCGCCCGGAAGGGAGCTGCCGAGGGAGCGGATCTGCCCCTCCCGCAGCAGGGGCGCGGCCAGGGCGATGGAGGTGAAGCCCATCGCCACGTCGCCGCGCAGCAGGCCGGTGATCTGGTCGGCGCCGCCGCGATAGGGGATGTGCTCGGCCGCGATGCCCGCCCGGCGCAGCAGCGCCGCCATGGCGAGATGCGTGCGCGAGCCGATGCCCACGCTGCCATAGGCGGGCGGGCGCCGCTCGGCGCGGAGGCGGTCCAGTAGTCCGGCCACGGTCCTGATGCCGAGATCGGCCCGCACGACCAGCAGCAGAGGCAGGGTCGCAAGGAGGGTCACCGGGGCGAAGGCGGTGCGATAGTCGAAGCCGAGGCCGTGCATCAGGAAGGGGTTCACGGCCTGGCCGCCGGAATCGAGCAGCAGCGTCGCGCCGTCGGGCGGGGCCTGCGCGACCACGCCCGCCCCCACCGCGCCCGAGGCGCCGCTGCGGTTCTCGGGCGTCACCACCGAGCCCAGCAGCTCGCCCAGTCGCGGCGCGATCAGGCGCGCCAGGAGGTCGGTGCTGCCGCCGGGCGGATAGGCGACCACCAGCCGGACAGGCCGTTCCTGCGCCCGGGCGCCCCGAAGAGAGGCGGCCAGCGAAGGGACAGCGAGGAGGAGCGCGCGGCGGAACATGCCTCGAGGCGTCGCGCCGCCACCCTCTCGCGTCAAGCTTCGGTTTCGTGAAACCGGGTGGGCCCCCGTGCCCTTCCTGGCCCGAAAGGAATAGACTGCGGCCATGGCCCCCCGCCCCGCCCTCCCCGAGCAAGCCTGATGCGCCGGCCCCGTTCCGAGCCGGCTTCCGGCAACCTTTTCGAGGCCGAGGCGCCGCGCCCCCTGGCCGACCGCCTCCGACCCACCTCGCTCGCGGATGTCATCGGGCAGGACCACCTCCTGGGCCCCGACGGCCCCATCCGGCGGATGGTGGAGAGCCGGACGCTCTCCTCCCTCATCCTCTGGGGGCCGCCGGGCACGGGCAAGACGACGATCGCCCGCCTCCTCGCCCACGAGACGGAGCTGCATTTCGAGTCGCTCTCGGCCATCCAGGGCGGCGTCGCGGATCTGCGGCGCGTTTTCGATGCGGCGCGCGAGCGCCGGGCCATGGGGAAGGGCACGCTACTCTTCGTCGACGAGATCCATCGCTTCAACCGCGCCCAGCAGGACGCCTTCCTGCCCGTGATGGAGGACGGCACGATCGTCCTGATCGGCGCGACGACGGAAAACCCCTCCTTCGAGCTGAACGGCGCCATCCTCTCGCGCAGCCAGGTCTTCGTGCTGAAGGCGCTGGACGACGGCACGCTCTCGGTGCTGCTGGAGCGTGCCGAGGCGCATGTCGGCCGTCCGCTGCCGCTGACCGACGATGCGCGCGAGGCGCTGCGGGGCCTGGCCGGCGGCGACGGCCGCTATCTGCTGAACCTGGTCGAGCAGGTCTACACCGTGCGCTCCGGCCGCGCGCTCGACGTCGAGGCGATGGGCCAGGTGTTGACGCGGCGCCTGCCCTCGCACGACAAGGCGGGCGATGGGCATTACGACCTGCTCTCCGCCTTCCACAAGTCGCTGCGCGGCAGCGACGTCCATGCCGCGCACTACTACGCGGCGCGCATGGTGGTGGCCGGGGAATCGCCCGAGGCGATCTTCCGCCGGCTGGCCTGCGCGGCCTCCGAGGATGTTGGCATGGCCGATCCGCAGGCCATGGTGCAGGTCATCACCGCCTGGCAGGCCTTCGAGCGCATCGGCTGGCCGGAGGGCCGGCTCTTCCTTGCCCAGGCCATCAGCTACGTGGCGACGGCGCCGAAGAGCAACGCCTCCTACATGGCCTTCGAGGCCGCCACGGGCCTGGCCCGCGAGACGAGCCACGTCCCGCCGCCGCTGAACATCCTGAACGCGCCGACGAAGCTCATGAAGGAGCTCGGCTACCATTCGGGCTACCGCTACGACCACGACTATCCCGACGCCTATGCCGGGCAGGAGTTCTTCCCCGAAGAAGCCCGCCGGGGAGGGACGCCGGAGCTCTACCGGCCGAACGAGCGCGGCTTCGAGCGCGACATCCGCAAGCGCCTCGACTACTGGGCGGCGCAGAAGGCCTCCAGGAGGTCCTCGTGACGACAGGGAGCGGCCTGATGCGGCCCATGCGCGGTTGAACTTCGCCCTCGTCGCCGCCGGCGGGGCGGCGGGCTCGGTCCTGCGCTACCTGGCGTCGCTGGCCTTCATGGGCATGGGCTGGCCCTGGGGCACGCTTTTGGTGAACATCCTGGGCAGCTTCGCCATGGGTCTCCTCGCCGGGGTCGGCCTCTCGCCGATGCAGCGGCTGTTCTGGATGACCGGGGTATTGGGCGGCTTCACCACCTTCTCGGCCTTCAGCCTGGAGACGGCGGCCCTCTGGTCGCGCGCGCATTGGGAGGGGGCGGCCTATGTCGCGCTGTCCCTGACGCTGGGCTTCGCCGCCTTCGCGCTGGGCATGTGGCTGACCCGCAGCTGAGGGCGGGCCGCCGATCGCGGGATGACTTGACGCCGCCGGGAGGGCGGCGCCTTGCTGGGGAAGGCGAAGGGAGTAAGCGCCATGAAGACAGGAAATGCGGGCCGGCAGATGCGGATGGGCGTCTTCGTCCAGGCTGCTGGGCACCATGTGGCGGGCTGGCGCCACCCCGACGCCATGCCGGGCGGCGCCAATCTCGGGCTGATGCAGCACCTCGCCGCCACGGCCGAGCGCGGCAAGTTCGACCTGTTCTTCCTGGCCGACAACTTCACCACCGGCTACGGCGAGCATCCCTCCACCATCGGCCGGTTCGAGCCGCTGACACTGCTCTCGGCGCTCTCGGCCACCACGCGGCATCTGGGCCTGGCCGCCACGGCCTCGACCACCTATGCCGAGCCCTATCACATCGCCCGCGCCTTCTCCTCGCTCGACCACCTCTCCGACGGGCGGGCGGCCTGGAACGTGGTCACGACCTCCTACGCGAAGAACGGCGCGATCTTCGGCCGCCAGCACCCCTCCCATGCCGAGCGCTACGCCATCGCCGAGGAATTCGTGGAGGCCTGCCGCCAGCTCTGGGACAGCTGGGACGACGACGCCTTCGTCATGGACAAGGAGGCCGGGACCTTCGTGCGGCCGGGCACGCTGCACCCCGCCGCTTTCCACGGGAAGTACTTCGACATCGCGGGCGGGCTGAACCTGCCGCGCTGCCCGCAGGGCCAGCCCGTCATCATCCAGGCCGGCAGCTCCGGCCCGGGCCAGGCGCTGGCGGCGCGCACGGCCGACGTGGTCTTCACCGCGCAGAATCACCTGGGCGATGCGCAGGAATTCCACCGCAGCCTGAAGGGCCAGCTCGCCCAGCACGGGCGTGGGCCGGAGGATCTGCACATCATGCCGGGCTTCATGCCCGTGATCGGCCGCACCGTGGCCGAGGCGAAGGAGCTCTTTGCCGAGCTCAGCAGCAAGCTCGACATGCGGCAGGCCAATACCGTGCTCTCCGACCGGCTGGGCACCGACATGTCCGGCTACGACCTCGACGGGCCGGTGCCCGAATTGCCGGAGAGTGACCAGCTCAAGAGCCGCGCCCTGCTGCTGCTGGAGACGGCGCGGCGCGAGGGGCTGACGCTGCGCGAGCTCTGCCACCGCGCCGCCGCCTCGCGCGGGCATATGCTGGTGGTGGGTACCGCCGGGCAGGTGGCCGATACGATGGAACAGTGGTTCGTCGAGGGCGGGGCGGACGGCTTCAACCTCATGCCGCCCTTCTTCCCGACCCAGTTCGACGCCTTCGTGGACCAGGTCGTCCCCATTCTGCAGGAGCGCGGGCTGTTCCGCCGCGAATACGAGGGGACGACGCTGCGCGAGAATCTCGGCCTAGCGCGCCCAGCCAGCCGTCATGCCGCGCCGATGGGCCGCGCCGCCGAATAGGGCGTCATCGCCGGGCGCATCATGAATGGTGCGCGGCTGCCGTGATGGCGGCGGGGATGGCCCGCCGCCATGACCTCATGCCTAGGGCTTGTCCTGGCAGAAGCGGATGCGGTTGCTGAACGGATCGGTCACCGTCATCACCAGGCCCCAGGGCTGATCCTCTATCCCGGGCTTGCCGTAGGTATAGGCCTTCTGCGTCAGCTCCTGATGGAAGGCCCTGATGCCTTCCATGCGGACGAAGACCGTCGAGCCCGGGCTGGCATCCCCGTGATGCTCGCTGAGATGCAGCACCAGCCCGGCGCGCGACACCTGGGCGTAGAGCGGGAAATTGGCGCCGAAGCGGTGTTCCCAGTCGAGATCGAAGCCCAGGAAGCCGAGATAGAACTCCTTGGCCTTCTCCTGGTCGAAGATGCGCAGGATCGGGCAGGTCTGCCGGAACCCGATACCCGGTTCATTGCCGGTATCGGGGGTCATCGCCGCCAGGACGTTCCAGTTGTCGGCACCGTGCTGGGCCGCCACGATTTCCAGTGCGGCGGAGTGCGGAATCTCGATCTGGCGCTGCCGCAGGGCATTGCGCAGGGCTTTCGCCATGGTCTTGGGATCGGGAACAGGTCGCATGAAACCCTCTATGGTCATCCGGCGAATGGCTCGTCAGGGCTCGCGTTGCTGACGCATTCGCCGCCCAGGAGGGTTGCGGTGCGGAAGGGTGGTTTCGATGCTTTCACCATCCCCTGAGGGGTGCGAGCGGCAGGCAGCATCAGCCGCGACGAGGGGTAGACGGCATCCGGTCCGCGATCAAGTGGAGGGCGGCAAAGGGGCACCGCGGCCCTGGTCGAGGAAGCCTATGTGCCCGAAGGGCCCTGCCGTCGCCGGCCCAGTGCGATCTCCGTCGCCTTGCGTCCCGTGATCCAGGCCCGCATTCCGGCCGCGCGGCCCGACCATTTCTCCCGCCGCGGATCCTGCCGGCGGAACAGCGCCTTGAGGCCGAGGCCCGGCGCTTCGCTGAGGGCCAGGCGCCAGGCGGCCGCCTGCCCATGGTGCTTCGCCTCCAGATGCAGGCGGGACCAACCCTGGTGGAAGGCCTTCCACCAGTTCAGCGTCTCCGAGGGTGCGCTGCTGGCGCCGCCCTCATGCCGAACGCGGGCGCCTTCCACATGGATCAGCGCATGGCCCGCGGCGCGCATCCGCAGGCAGAGGTCGTCATCCTCGAAATAGAGGAAGATGCCGGGGTCGAAGCCGCCGAGCGCGCGGAAGGCGGACATGCGCAGGAACATCGCCGAGCCCCCGACATACCAGCAGCAGGCATCTCCCGAGGGCTCCACCACCGGCCCGCGCAGCCGCCGGAAGGGGAGGTCGTGGCCGAACTGCATGCGGCCGTCGGGCGCGATGATCTCGGGTGCGAACATCGCCCCGCCCGGATAGCGGCGCGCGGCCGCGACGAGACCGGCAACGGCGCCGGGCTCCAGGCTGGCATCGGCATTGAGCAGCAGGCCGAATTCGGTGACGACCTCGGCGAAGCCCGCATTGGCGCCGGGCCCGAAGCCGAGGTTGCGTTCGGCCCGGATGACGCGCGCACCAGGGCGCGCCGCCAGCGCGACCAGCGCGCTGTCGTCCGGGCTGGCATTGTCCACCACGACCACCGGGCATTCCGGCGGGATCGCAGCAAGGCAAGCCGGCAGCAGCGCCGCCGAGTTATAGGCGACGATGACGACGCTGACGTCGCGGCTCACGGGCGGGCGGGCGCGGTCTCGGCCAGGGCCTTGAGGAAGGCGGCCACGGCCTCCTCCTCGGACATGGGCGTGTCGAGCTCAGGCGCGCCCACGGCAACGAGGCCGCCGGTCCAGAAGCCTTCCGCGCCGTCGGCGGGCACCGCGTATTGCAGCATCCCGATGCCGGCCGGCCCCCGGTAGGAGATGTAGGGGCAGCGGCGGTACTTCTTGGTGCGCACGCCGCCGCCGGTCTTGGGGCCGCCATCCTTCGAGAGCAGCGCGTGCGGCTGCTTCACGCCCCGCGCCTTGGCCGTCTCGGAGGACAGGTCGAAGCGCGCCTGCGCCTCGGCCGCGACCTCGAGGATCCGCTTGGTGGCGGCCTCCAGTACCGGGTCCACAGCCGCGCGGGCGCCGACGGGGATCACCCGGCGGGCGTCGAGCGCGAGCTTCGCGGCGTCGCGGAACTCCGTCGCCTTGGCGTGGAGCTTCGCGTTCGGACCGGCGAGGATGGCCTCCGCATTGGCCACCATCGCCTTGAGCTCGGCGGTCGTCTTGCTGTCCAGGGAGTTGCTCACGCCATGTTGACCATGATGGTCTTCTTGTGGGTGAAGTGTTCGAGCATGGCCTCCAGCGAGGCCTCCTTGCCGAGGCCCGAGCTCTTCACGCCGCCGTAGGACAGGTTGGCCTGGACGACCAGGTTCTGGTTGATCTGCACGAGGCCGGCCTCCAGGCGGTGCGCCAGGTCGAGGCCCACCTTGAGGTTGTTGGTCCAGAGGCTGGCGGCGAGGCCGTACTCGCTGTCATTCGCCTCGGCGAGCACCTTCTCGGCGTCGTCGAAGGGCTGGATGACGGTGACGGGCCCGAAGATCTCCTCGCGCACCAGGCGAGAATTGCCGTCGAGGCCGGTGAAGATCACGGGGCGGATGAAGAGGCCCTTCTTCAGCGCGGAGTCCTTCGGCATGGCCGAGCACTCATGCGCCGTGGCGCCGGCGGTCTTCTTGCCCTCGTCGATGAAGCCCTGGACCTTCTCGAACTGGCCCTCGCTGATGATGGTGCCGATGTCGGTCTTCTCGTCGAGCGGATCGCCCATGACCATGGCGTCCACGGCCTTCTTCATCTCGTCGACGAACTGCTGGAAGATCGGCCGCTCGACATAGATGCGGCTGGCGGCCGTGCAGCTCTGGCCCTGGCGCGTGAAGCGCATGGAGGTCAGCGCGCCGGAGACCGTCTTGGCGAAGTCGCAGTCCTGGAAGACGATCATCGGCGACTTGCCGCCGAGCTCCAGCGTCACCGGGATGAGCTTCTGCGAAGCGGCCTTGGCGACGATCTTGCCGGTCTCGACCGAGCCGGTGAAGGTCACCTTGCGGACCAGCGGATGCTCGACCAGGGGCGCGCCGCATTCGGGGCCCATGCCGCTGACCATGTTGAACACGCCGGCCGGCAGCACCCGGTTCATCAGCTCGCAGATGCGCAGCACGGCGAGCGGCGCCTCTTCCGCCGACTTCACGACGACGGAGTTGCCCGCGACCAGCGCCGGCGCGACCTTCAGCGTCATCAGCAGCATCGGCACGTTCCAGGGGATGATCGCCCCCACCACGCCCAGCGGCTCGCGCACCGTCACGCTCAGCACGTTCGGGGCGAAGGGGACGCTCTCGCCCTTCAGCTCGGAGCCGAGGCCGCCGAAGAACTCCAGGATGTCGGCGACGGTGCCGGCCTCGACGCGGCTTTCGGTGCGGAGCGCCTTGCCGGTCTCGAGCGCGATGAGGCGGGCCAGCTCCTCCTGATGCTCGCGGATGACGGCCGCGCACTGGTGCACGAGGGCGCCGCGCTTGCGGGCGGGCACCTTGGCCCATTCCTTCTGGGCCCGGGCGGCATCGCGGACGGCGGCGTCGACGTCAGCCGCGTCGCCCTCGGCGGCCTGGGCCACCTCGGCGCCGGTGGCCGGGTTCACGACGGCGAAGTTCTTGCCGCTGAGGGCGGGAACATAGCGGCCGCCGATGAAATGAAGCCCGGACAGCTGCTTGGCGAGGGCGAAGCAGTCGAGCTCGGGGGCGGAGGGGGTGGCGTGCGGCGTTTCGAGCATCGGGCATTCCTGAAGGCTGGTTCCAGGGGACCATGAACCGGTTGGGGGGGCGGGGGCAACCCTTGGGGCAACCGGGGGCCACCCGGGCCGTTGAAAGGGCAAGGCCGGAAGGACCCCCCATGACCCAGCACATCTCTGACGACGAGGCCCGGATCAAGGTCCGGGAACTGATCAAGGATATCGGCTTCGTGATGCTCGTCACGACCGACCAGGAAGGCTCCCTCAGCTCCCGGCCCATGGCCGTCATGGCGGTGGAGGGGGACAAGGTCTGGTTCTTCACCGACGCGAACAGCCCCAAGACCATGGAGATCGGCCGCGACCACGAGGTGCTGCTGGCCTGCGCCAACCCCTCCGGCCAGGCCTTCGTCTCCGTCAGCGGGCGGGCCCGCGTGCTGCAGGACGAGGCGAAGCAGAAGGAGCTCTGGAGCGAGGGCGCGCGCCTCTGGTTCCCGAAGGGGCATAAGAGCGAGAACCTCGCCCTCATCGAGGTCGACATGCTGGGCGCCGAATACTGGGACAGCCCAGGCTCGAAGGTGCTCTTCGCCTATGGCTACGTGAAGGCGCTGGTGGCCGGGAAGACGCCCGAGACGGGCGAGAACGCCAAGGTGCGCTTCAAGGGCGGTTAAGGGGCGGCGGATTGCGCCCTGGCCGGGGCGCGTCTAATCCCAAGGGGTCCGTTTGGCCTTCAGGGAATGTCCTTAATGTCCGCCTCTTCTCCCGGTCCGCTCAGCGGCCTGCGCGTCCTCGACCTGACCCGCGTCCTCGCGGGCCCCACCTGCACGCAGATGCTGGGCGACCTGGGCGCCGAGGTCATCAAGATCGAGCGTCCGGAAGCCGGCGACGACACGCGCGGCTTCGCGCCCCCCGTCTGGCCGAAGAGCGGCGAGAGCGCCTATTTCGTTGGCGTGAACCGCAACAAGAAGTCGGTCACGCTCGACATCTCCAAGCCGGAAGGCCAGGCGATCATCCACAAGCTCCTCGAGAGCTGCGACATGCTGGTGGAGAACTTCAAGGTCGGCGCGCTGGCGAAGTACGGCCTCAGCTACGAGAAGCTGAAGGACAAGTACCCCCGTCTGATCTACTGCTCCATCACCGGCTTCGGGCAGACCGGCCCCTACGCGCCGCGCCCGGGCTACGACGCGCTGATCCAGGCGATGGGCGGCATCATGTCGCTGACCGGCGAGCCCGGCGGCTCCCCGCAGAAGTCCGGCGTGCCGGTGGCCGACCTCTTCGCCGGCCTCTACGGCTGCATCGGCCTGCTGGCCGCGCTGAACCACCGCCACGCGACGGGCGAAGGCCAGCAGATCGACATCGGCATGCTGGACACGCATGTGGCCTGGCTGGCCAACCAGGGCTCCAACTTCCTCTCGACGGGCGAGAACCCGGTGCGCCTGGGCAACCAGCACCCGAACATCGCGCCCTACCAGGAATTCCCGAGCAAGGACGGCTACCTGATCCTGGCCGTCGGCAACGACCCGACCTTCGAGCGCTTCTGCAAGAATTTCGGCCAGGAGCACCTGCTGGCCGACGAGCGCTTCTCCACCAACCCGAAGCGCGTCGCGAACCGCCAGCTGGTGACCGACACGCTGACGCCGCTGATGAAGAGCAAGACCACGGCCGAATGGGTGGAGGCGCTGGAGGCGCTGAAGATCGCCTGCGGGCCGATCAACACGCTGAAGGACGTCTTCGCCGACCCGCATGTCCAGGCCCGCGGCTGCGTCATCGAGATGGAGCATGCTTCCGGCGAGACGGTGAAGGTGACGGCCAATCCGGTCCGCCTTTCCGCCACCCCGCCGACCTACCGCATCGCGGCGCCGGTCCTCGGCCAGCATAACGACGAAGTGCTGGGCGGCCTGCTGGGCATGAGCGAGGCGGAGATCGCCGGCCTCAAGGACCAGGGGATCGTCTGAGATGGAGACGCCCCGGATCGGCGCGCTGCGTGGCACGTTCGACTTCGGGGCGGTCACCTTGCGATGGACGGAATGGGGGCCTGTCTCCGGCCGGCCCGTCGTCTGCGTCCATGGCCTGACGCGCAACGGCCGCGACTTCGACGCGCTGGCCCAGGCCCTGGCGGCCCAGGGCCGGCGGGTCATCTGCCCCGACGTGCCGGGGCGCGGCATTTCCGACTGGCTGCCCGACGGCGCGCTCTACGCCGTTCCCACCTATGCTGCGGCACTGGTGCCGCTGCTGACGCAGCTCGGCGAATACGACTGGGTCGGCACCTCGATGGGCGGGCTCATCGGCATGGGACTCTGCGCCATCCCGGGCGTGGGCCTGCAGCGGATGGTGCTGAACGATATCGGGCCCTTCGTGCCCGTCGCCTCGCTGGAGCGCATCCGCGACTATCTCGATGCCTTCCCCGAATTCGGCAGCCTGGCGGAGCTGGAGGCGCAGCTGCGCCGCGTCCACGCGCCCTTCGGGCCGCTGAGCGATGCGGAATGGGCGCACCTCGCCCGGCACAGCGCGCGGGTGACGGCGGCGGGCCGCTTCGTGCTGCATTACGACCCGGCGATCGCGGCGCCGATGGCCAATCCGCTGAGCGACGTGGATCTCTGGCAGCTCTGGGAACACGTCGCGCGGCGCCCCGTGCTCGTCCTGCGTGGCGAGAGCTCGGACCTGCTGCTGGCCGAGACCGCGGCGCGCATGGGCCAGAGCCCGGGCGTGACGGTGGAGACCATCGCCGGCTGCGGCCATGCGCCCGCCCTGATGGACCCCGCGCAGATCGGCCTGATCCTCCGCTTCCTGGAAGGTTGAGCACGGCCCTTCGAGACGGCGGGGAAATATGTCTCCGCCTTCTTATTCCCTGATCCGGCTCGATTTGCGAGGATCGCCGCAGCAAAAGCGGAGGAAGAGATGCTTGCGATTCCGAAACTCGCGATTCAGGGACTGGCCGGCACGGCCTTCCTGCTGGGTGCGACCCTGGCCGCCACGCCGGCTCTCGCCACCGGCACCGTCGTGAACCACCTGCGGCTCCCGCAAGGGACCACGATGGCGACCTGCCTGCAGCGCGCGGCGGTGGCGATCGCCTCGAGCGGGCTGAGCCCGCTCAACACCACGCAATCCGCCGCCTGGGGCCAGCGCGAGGGCGGGCGCATCTACACGATCTACTGCATCCCCGCCAACGACGTCGCCATCTTCGTCGGCGCCGGCAACACCTCGGGTGAGGTCTCCTCCGACGTCACCGCGATGATGAACGCCTTCCGCTCCGGCGGCACCGGTGGCGGTGCAGGCGGAGGCGGTGGTACGGGCGGCGGCGGCTCCCGGAAGTAGCCCTCAGCCGGCCTTGAGCAGGCGTGCGGCCTTCAGCGCGAAGTAGCTGAGCACGCCGTTCGCGCCCGCGCGCTTGAAGGAGATCAGTGCCTCCATCATCGCGCGGTCGTGGTCGAGCCAGCCGCGCTCGACCGCGGCCATGATCATCGAGTACTCGCCGCTCACCTGGTAGACATAGGTGGGCATGCCGAATTCGGTCTTCACCCGATGGACGATGTCCAGATAGGGCAGGCCCGGCTTCACCATCACCATGTCCGCGCCCTCGGCGATGTCCAGCGCGACCTCGCGCAAGGCTTCGTCGCTGTTGGCGGGGTCCATCTGATAGGTCTTCTTGTCGCCGATCAGCGCGCCGGTGCTGCCCACCGCGTCGCGGAAGGGCGCGTAGTAGCCCGAGGCGTATTTCGCGGCGTAGCTCATGATCCGCGTGTGGATCAGGCCCTTCGCGTCCAGCGCGGCGCGGATGGTGCCCACGCGCCCATCCATCATGTCGGACGGCGCGATCACGTCCACGCCCGCTTCCGCCATCGCCACGGCCTGCCGGCAGAGGATCTCCACCGTGTCCTCGTTATGGACGTAGCCGTCGCGCAGCACGCCGTCATGCCCATGGCTCGTATAGGTATCAAGCGCGACGTCGCCGATCAGGCCGAGGTCGGGGTGCGCGGCCTTCAGCGCGCGGGCGCCGCGGCACATCAGGTTGTCCGGGTTCAGCGCGCCGGTGCCTTCCTCGTCCCGGTCCTCGACCGGCGTGTAGGGGAAGAGCGCCACGGCCGGGATGCCGAGCGCCACCGCCTCGGCGACATGCTCCGCCGCGCGGTCCACGGAGACGCGGACGATGCCGGGCATGCTCTCCACCGGCACGACCTTGTTTTCGCCCTCGGTGAGGAAGATTGGCCAGATGAGGTCGGCCGGCGTCAGCCGGTTCTCGGCGGTGAGCTTGCGCGTCCAGGCGTCATGGCGATTGCGCCGCAGGCGCGTGGTGGGAAAGGAACCGTAGAAGTTCATGGGGCCTCCGATGGCCGGAACGTCGTCGGAGGCCGTTATAGGAGCGGCAGCGCGCCACGCCTATGCCGGGAGCCCTGGGCATTATGCCCAGGGCCCGCGCGTAGGATGCTTACGACAGGGCCTGCTTCAGATCCGCCAGGATGTCGTCGATATGCTCGATGCCGATCGACAGGCGGATGTAGCCGGGCGTCACACCGCTCGCCGCCTGCTCGGCCTCGTTGAGCTGGCTGTGCGTGGTCGTCGCCGGATGGATCGCGAGGCTGCGCGCATCGCCGATATTGGCGACGTGGTAGAACATCTTCAGCTTCTCGATGAAGGCCTGTCCGGCTTCCTTGCCGCCCTTCAGCTCGATGCCCATCAGGCTGCCGTAGCCGCCCTTGAGATAGGCGTCGGCGCGGCGCTTGGCCTCGCCCGTCATGACGGAGGGGTGGATCACCTTGGTCACGCTCGGCTGGCCGGCGAGGAAGGCCGCGACCTTCACGGCGTTGCTGCAATGGCGCTCCATGCGCAGCGGCAGCGTCTCCAGCCCCTGGAGGAACATGAAGGCGTTGAAGGGCGCCATGGGCGCGCCGATGTCGCGCAGCAGGCAGGTGCGCATGCGCAGGATATAGGCGATGGGGCCGAGCGGCTTGGCCGCCTGGCTCCAGACCGCGCCGTGATAGCTCGCATCGGGCTTGTTCAGCGTGGGGAAGCGGTCGCCGCCGGCTTCCCAGTCGAAGTTGCCGCCATCCACCACGATGCCGCCGATGCTGGTGCCGTGGCCGCCGATCCACTTGGTCGTGGAATGCATGACGATGGCCGCGCCATGCTCGAAGGGCCGGCAGATCACCGGGGCCGCCGTGTTGTCCATGATCAGCGGCACGCCGAGCTTACGGCCGATGGCGGCGACTTCCGCGATCGGGAAGACCTGCAGCTTCGGGTTGGGCAGCGTCTCGGCGTAATAGGCGCGGGTGCGCGCGTCGGTGGCGCGGGCGAAGGCCTCGGGGTCGGCCGGGTCCACGAAGCGGACCTCGATGCCGAACTGCTTCAACGTGTTCGCGAAGAGGTTGTAGGTGCCGCCGTAGAGGTCGGTGCTGCTGACGATATTGTCGCCGGCCTCGCAGAGATTCATGACCGTGAAGGTGGTCGCCGCCTGGCCCGAGCCCACGGCGAGCGCCGCGGCGCCGCCCTCGAGCTGCGCGATGCGCGTCTCCAGCGCATCGCAGGTCGGGTTCATGATGCGGGTATAGATATTGCCGAGCTCGGCCAGGCCGAAGAGGCGCGCGGCATGGCCGGTGTCCTGGAACTGGAAGCTCGTCGTCTGGTGGATCGGCACCGCGACGGAGCCGGTGTTGGGATCGGCCCGGTGGCTGCCGCCATGCAGGGCGATGGTCTCAGGGTGCTTGTACTGACTCATTGTGGAACTCCCAATCTACGATGAAGAATGACATTTCCCGTCGCGTGAGGGAAGGCGGCGTGCCGGTTCCGATCGGAAGGATGGCATGCCGCCCGAGCGGGGCGTCAGGTCTCCGCGCCGCCATTCACCTGCAGCATCTGGCCGTTCACATAGGCGCCGCCCTCGCTGACCAGCAGCCGGACGACCGACGCCACCTCGGCGGGGGTGCCCATGCGCCGGCTCGGCACCTTGGCGACATAGCCGGAGCGCGCATTCTCCACGCCGGGTTCGTCGTCATCGGCCGCGATGGGGCCGGGCGAGACGGCGTTCACCGTGACGCCCTGGGCCGCGAATTCCTTGGCCAGCGCCTTGGTCAGGCCCCAGGCGCCGTGCTTGGCGACGGAGACCGGCGCGCGGCCGGCATAGCCGTGGATGGCGTTCATCCCGGTGAAGTTCACGATGCGGCCCCAGCCCTGGGCGATCATGCCCGGCAGCACGGCCTGGGAGAGCCAGACCGCCGCCTCCAGATCCACCGCCATCACGCGGGACCAGTCCTCGGGGCCGATCTCCAGGAAGGGCTTCTGCGGCCGCAGGGCGGCGTTGTTCACCAGCACGTCGATGGTGCCGAAGGCGGCCAGAGCCTCGGCAGCGAGGCGCCGGCACTCGTCCCGCCGGCCCACATCGCCCATGGCCACCAGCGCCTGCACGCCGAGGGCGCGTGCCTCGGCCGCCACGGCCTCGGCGGCGGCGCGGTCGGAGGAGCCGTTGACGACGACGTCGAAGCCCTCGCCGGCCAGCATCAGGACGGTGGCGCGGCCGATATTGCGCCCGGCGCCGGTGATCAGCGCGGCCTTGCGCGGGTTCTGGGTCATTCCTGGCTCACTTTTCCTCGTTGCCCGGCCTTCCCGGAGGCGACCGTGTCCTCCCCCTCTATCACCCCGCCCCGGCGCGGGACACCGGCGGCGCTAGAGCGCGCGCCAGCCGATGTCCCGGCGGCAGAAGCCCTCGGGCCAATCCACCTGGGCCACGGCGGCATAGGCGGCGTCGCGCGCCTCCTTGAGGGTGGCGCCCGTCGCGCCGATGCCCAGCACGCGGCCGCCATTGGCGACGAGGCGGCCATCCTCATCGCGGGCCGTGCCGGCGTGGAAGATCTGCACGCCCGGCACCTGGGCCGCCGCCTCCAGCCCGCGGATCTCGGTGCCCTTGCGCGGCGCGGCGGGGTAGCCCTCGGCGGCCATCACCACGAGCAGGCTGGCGGACTTCTCCCAGCGCAGGTCGAAATCCTTCAACTCGCCCTGGGTGGCGGCCAGCAGCGCCGGCAGCAGGTCGCTGCGCAGGCGGAGCATGAGCGCCTGGCACTCGGGATCGCCGAAACGGACGTTGAATTCCAGCAGCTTCGGGCCCTCGGCCGTCAGCATCAGCCCAGCGAAGAGGATGCCCTGGAAGGGCGTGCCGCGCCGCGCGAGCTCGGCCAGCACGGGCGTGATGCAGCTTTCCATCACCTGGGCCTGCAGGGCCTCGGTGAAGGCGGGGGGCGGGGAATAGGCGCCCATGCCGCCCGTGTTCGGGCCCGTATCGCCGTCGCCCACGCGCTTGTGGTCCTGCGCGGCGCCGAGCGGGACGGCATGCGTGCCGTCGCACAGCGCGAAGAAGCTGATCTCCTCGCCGACCATGCATTCCTCGATGACGAGGGTGGAGCCGGCGGCGCCGTAGATGGCGTCCTCCATCATCTCGGTGACGGCCTGCTCGGCCTCCTCGACGGTGGTGGCGACGACCACGCCCTTGCCGGCGGCGAGCCCGTCGGCCTTCACCACGATCGGCGCGCCCTGGGCGCGGATGTAGGCTTTCGCCGCCGCGGCGTCGGTGAAGCGGCCATGCGCGGCGGTGGGCGCGCCGGCGGCATTGGCGATTTCCTTGAAGAAGCTCTTGCTGCCCTCGAGCAGCGCCGCCGCCTTGCGGGGGCCGAAGCAGGCGATGCCGGCCTCGGCGCAGGCATCGGCCATGCCCAGCGTCAGCGGCACCTCGGGGCCGACCACGACGAGGTCCACGCCCTCCCGCTTCGCCAGCGCCACCTGGCCCGCGATATCCTCCGCACCGACGGGAAAGCACTCGGCGATCTCGGCGATGCCCGGATTCCCGGGCGCGCAGATCAGCCGCGTCAGCAGGGGCGACGCCGCGATCGCCCAGCACAACGCATGCTCGCGGCCGCCGCCGCCCACCACCAGAACCTTCATCGATCGCACCCTGATCTGGCCCCCTGAGAGGGGGCGCCTCCGCAACGCCGCGATCCGTCCTATACTGAGAGGATGGACGGACCCGGCAACAACATTCCCGAATACGGTGTGGGCGAGTTGGCCGGCGCCATCAAGCGCACCCTGGAAGGCGCCTTCCAGCGCGTGCGCGTGCGCGGCGAGCTGACGGAGGTGAAGCCCTATCCCTCGGGCCACATCTACCTCTCCCTCAAGGACGAGAATGCGAAGATCGAGAGCGTCGTCTGGAAGAGCGCCGTCTCGCGACTCGGGCTGAAGCCGGAGAACGGGCTGGAGGTGATCGCCACCGGCCGCGTCTCCACCTATGGCGACCGCTCCAAGTACCAGCTCATCATCGAGAAGCTGGAGTATGCCGGCGAGGGCGCGCTGCTGGCGCGGATCGAGCGGCTGCGGCTGGCGCTGCTGAAGGAAGGCCTCTTCGACGTCGAGCGGAAGCGCCGTTTCCCGCTGCTGCCCGAGGTCATCGGCGTGGTGACCAGCGAGCGCGGCGCCGTCATCCAGGACATCCGCACCACCCTGGCCCGCCGCTTTCCCCGGCGCCTGATCCTCTGGCCGGTCCCGGTGCAGGGGGAGGGGGCGGCCGAGAAGATCGCCGCCGCCATCAACGGATTCTCGGCGCTCAAGCCTGGTGGGCCCGTCCCCCGGCCCGACGTGCTGATCGTGGCCCGGGGCGGCGGCTCGCTGGAGGACCTGATGGCCTTCAACGAGGAGGTCGTCATCCGCGCGGCGGCGGAATGCACCATCCCGCTGATCTCGGCCGTGGGGCACGAGACCGACACCACCCTCATCGACTTCGCCAGCGACCGCCGCGCGCCCACGCCCACCGCCGCCGCCGAGCTGGCCGTGCCCTCGCGGGTGGAGCTGGCCGCCGACATCGCCCAGCGCGGCTCGCGAATCGCCCAGCGCATCGCCGCCCTGCTGCGCGAGAGCCGGCTGCACCTGCACCGTGCCGAGCGCGGCCTGCCCGACCTGCCCGCCATGGTGAATCAGCTGCGTCAGCGGCTGGACGACCGGGGCGAGCGGCTGCGCGTCGCATTGCCCGGCTTCGTGCAGGCCAAGCGGCAGGAGGTCGCGCGGCTCGGCGCCCATCTGCGCCACCCGCGCGAGGCCATCGCCGCCGGCCGCAGCGCGGTGGGCACGCTGGACCACCGCATGGGCGCTGCCTGGGCCCGCGCGCTGGCGAAGCGCCAGGGCGCCCCGGCCCTGGCGCGGCTCTCGCCGGCACCGGTCCTCGGGCTGATCCGCGAGCGCGCGGCGAAGGTCGAGGGGCTGGCCGCCCGGCTGGAGGCGGTGAGCTACAATGCCGTGCTGGCGCGCGGCTTCGCCCTGGTGCAGGGCGCCGGCGGCCAGACCATCACCGCCGCCGCCGAGGTCACGCCCGGCGCGAAGCTCACCTTGACCTTCCAGGACGGCCAGGTGGCCGCCACGGCCGCGCCGCCCAAGCTCGTGCAGGGAACGCTGTTTTGAAGCGCCGCGCGCTCCTCGCTCTGCCGGCCCTGGCGCTGGCCCGGCCCGCCGCCGCGCTGGAATGGCGCGGCGCCCCAAGCCAGGGCGCCCTTCTGCTCGGCCGCGGCGCAGCCGGCACGCGGCTGGCGCTGGATGGGCGGGCGGTGCGCGTCTCGCCGGAGGGCTATTTCGTCCTCGGCTTCGGGCGCGACCACGGCCCCCAGGCGACGCTGACCGAGAACGGCGCCCGTCGCACCATCGAGGTCGCGCCCCGGCAATGGGATGTGCAGCGCATCAACGGTCTGCCGCCCGGCCAGGTCACGCCCGATGCCGCGATCCTGGAGCGCATCCGCGTGGAACGGGAGCGGCTGGCGGCCGCGCGCGGACTGGACACCCCCCGCACCGACTTCGCCGCCGGCTTCGTCTGGCCGGCTCGCGGCCGGATCAGCGGCATTTACGGCAGCCAGCGCATCCTGAACGGCCAGCCGCGCCAGCCGCATTACGCGCTGGACGTCGCGGGGCCGGTCGGCACGCCCATCGCGGCGGCGTGCTCGGGCCGCGTTTCCCTGGCCGCTGAATTCCATTTCTTCGGAAAAGTGCTCGTGCTAGATCACGGCCACGGCGTGAACACGCTCTATGCCCATCTGTCCGCCATCGACGTGCGGGAAGGGCAGGAGGTCCGGGCGGGCCAGCGCATCGCCGCGATGGGTGCCACCGGCAGGGTGACCGGGCCGCACCTGCATTTCGGCCTGAGCTGGTACACGCTCTGGCTCGATCCGCAGCCGCTCCTGCCGGCGTGACGGGTGGGGGTTCTCCCCCGGCACGGACCCTGCGCGGGACGGTGTGGATAGAAATTCACCGGGCCTCCCTGGCCATCTTGTTCAGCTTCAGTTAATGTGAACAAACGGGCGAGCCTCGACCTGCTGGCCTGATTTTCGCGCGAATGGTTCGGGACATTCATGAACGTGATTCACCAGGATCCGGCAAAGCCCGATCAGCGCGCTGCGCCGGCGACGTCTGCGCCCGTTTCGGAGCCGGCAACCCCGCCGCGGACCAGCCGCCGGTTCCTGCCCTGGCTCGGCCTGGCCTTGGTGCTGGGCGCAGGCGCTTATTATTACGTGAACCACGTCGAGAAGCCGGCCCCCGCCCAGGCGCCGGCCCAGGCGGGCTTGCCCGCCGGCGAGTTCCGGCTGAGCGAGAACGAGATCCGCGCCCTGCGCATCGAGCCGATCGCCATGCGGGAATTCCGCCCCGAGCGCCTCGCCGAGGGCCGCATCGCCTATAACGACGACCGCTCCACCCCCATGCTCTCGCCCTATACGGGGCGGGTCATGCGCGCCTTCGCCCGCGTGGGCGACCAGGTCGAGGCCGGCGCGCCGCTCTATGAGATCGAGACGCCCGACGTCACGGGCGCGGCCAACGACCTGCTGGCCGCCCTCGACAACGTGCAGAAGAACACCGTCGCCCTCGCTCAGGCCCGGCGCGAGGATGCCCGGCAGGCGTCCCTCTTCTCCGCCCGCGCGGCCTCGCAGCGCGATGTCGAGCAGGCCCGCGCCGCCGCCGCCGCCGCCGAATCCGATCTGCGCAGCGCCAATGCCCAGGCCGAGGCCAATCGCGACCGCCTGCGCGTCCTCGGCCGCACGCCCGAGCAGATCACCGAGATCGAGCGCACGCGCCAGGTCAGCGGCCTCATCACCGTGACCGCGCCGCTCGCCGGCACCATCACCCAGCGCCGCGCCGGCCCGGGCCAGTGGCTGACGGCCGGGCAGGGCGATCCCGTCTTCACCATCGCCGACCTCTCGACCATGTGGCTCGTCGCCAATGTCCGCGAGCTCGACGTGCCGCTGATCCAGGTGGGCCAGCGCGTGGATGTCACGGTCGGCGCCCTGCCGAGCCGCCGCTTCGAGGCACGCATCGTCCGCACCGCCGCGGGGCTCGACCCCTCGACCCGCCGCCTGACGGTGATGGCCGAGGTGCAGGATCCGAGCCACGAGCTGCGGCCCGAGATGTTCGCGACCTTCCGTATCGAAGTGGGCGAGACCAACCGCGCCCCCGCCGTGCCGGCCAGTGCCGTGATCTTCCGCGGCTCCGAGGCGGATGTCTGGGTGGCGCTGCCTGACCGGCGCTTCGTGATGCGGCGCATCACCCCGGGCATCAGGTCGGGCGAGCTGATCGAGGTCCGCCAGGGGCTCGCCGACGGCGACCGGGTGGTCACCGGAGGCGCGCTCTTCATCGACCGCGCCTCGCGCATCGACTGAGGAACGACGGATGCGCCAGCTCGTCGCCATCTCGCTGCAGCAGCGGGCGCTTGTCATCCTCATGTTCGTCGTCTTCGTGGCGGTGGGTGCCTACGCCTTCCTGAAGCTGAACATCGAGGCCTATCCCGACCCGGTTCCGCCGCAGGTCGTGATCATCACGCAGAATCCGGGCGCCTCGGCCGAAGAGATCGAGCGCTACGTCTCCATCCCGGTCGAGCTCGCCATGGCGGGCCTGCCCAATCTGAATTCCGTCCGCTCGACGAGCCTCTTCGGCCTCTCGGACGTGCGCGTGCAGTTCACCTTCGCCTATACCTACGAGCAGGCGCTGCAGCAGGTGCTCAACCGGCTCGCGCAGCTGAACGAGCTGCCGGACGGCGTGCATCCCGAGATCAGCCCGCTCTCGCCCATCGGCGAGATCATGCGCTACCGCGTGGTGGGGCCGCCGGGCTTCTCCTCGGACGAGCTGAAGACGCTGCAGGAATGGGTGCTGGAGCGCCGCTTCAAGCGCGTGCCCGGCGTCGTGGACGTCACCAGCTTCGGCGGCCGCAGCAAGTCCTACAATGTGACGGTCAACCTGGCCCGCATGAACGCCTTCGGGCTGCAGCTGCCGGCCGTGATCGCGGCCGTGCGCGCGGGCAACAACACGGTCGGCGCGGGCACCATCAACATCGGGCCGCAGGCGGCGGTGGTGCAGGGCATCGGCCTCATCCGTCGCGTCGAGGACATCCGCAACATCGTCCTCGCCGCCTCGCCCGACGGCTCGCCGGTGCTGCTCTCGGACATCGCCGAGGTCGAGGTGGGCAGCCTGCCGCGCCTGGGTGTCGCCGGGCACGAGAACGACGATGACGTGGTGCTGGCGACGGTGCTAATGCGCCGCGGCGAGCAGACCCTGCCCACCATCCGCGGCGTGCAGCAGGAGGTGGAGCGCATCAATGCCGGCGGCGTGCTGCCGCCCGGCGTGCGCGTGGTGCCGCTCTACGACCGCGAGGACCTCGTGAAGGTCGCCACCCATATGGTGGTGCACAACATCATCGTGGGCGTCCTGCTGATCCTGGCGATCCAGTGGCTCTTCCTCGGCGACCTGCGCGGCGCCGTGGTCGTCGCGGCTACCATCCCCTTCGCCTTCTTCTTCGCCGTCCTGGTGATCCTGGCGCGCGGCGAGAGCGCGAACCTGCTCTCCATCGGCGCGCTGGACTTCGGCCTGCTGGTGGATGCGACCATCATCATGGTCGAGAACATCTACCGCCACCTGGCGCTGGCGCGGCGCAACCCGCAGCTCTACGCCAACCCGCAGGCGGCGGGCGGGCTTTCCGGCATTTCGCTGACGGTGCTGCGGGCGGGCAGCGAGGTGGCCAAGCCCATCCTCTTCGCGCTGCTCATCGTCATCGTCGCCTTCATCCCGCTCTTCACCATGGGCGGGATCGAGGGGCGCATCTTCGGCCCGATGGCCAAGACCTACGCCTATGCCATCGGCGGCTCGCTGATCGCGGCCTTCACGATCGTGCCGGCCCTTTCCGCCGTGCTGCTGCGCGAGGACAGCCAGGAGCGCGACACGCCGCTGGTCCGCCTCCTGCGCTGGGCCCATGGCCGCCTCTACCACGTCGCCATGGCCGCACGGGCCTTCGCGCTGACCCTCGCGGCAGTGCTGGTCGCGATCTCGCTCTTCGTGCTGTCGCATCTCGGCGCCGAGTTCCTGCCCACGCTGGAGGAGGGCAACCTCTGGGTGCGCGCGACCATGCCGGGCACCATCTCGCTCGAGGAAGGGCAGCCCACGGTCCGCGGCATCCGGGCCACGCTGATGGAGTTCCCCGAGGCGATCACCGTCACGTCCCAGCAGGGGCGGCCCGATGACGGCACGGACAGCGCCGGCTTCTTCAACGCGGAATTCTTCGTCCCCCTGCGCCCGCCCGAGCAATGGACCACCGCGCGCGACCGCAACGGCCTCGTCGCCGCCATCAATGAGCGGCTGTCGGAGCGCTTCCTCGGCGTGCAGTTCAGCTTCGCCCAGGCGATCAGCGACAACGTCCAGGAGGCGGCCTCGGGCGTGAAGGGCGCGAACGCCATCAAGGTCTACGGCCCCGACCTGGACGTGCTGACCCGGCAGGCGGAGCGGATCCGCGGCCTGCTCAACCAGGTGCGCGGCCTGACCGATATCGCGATCTTCCCGACGCTGGGTCAGCCGACCGTCTCCGTGACGATCGACCGCGCGCGGGCCGCGCGATTCGGCCTGCAGGTGAGCGACATCAACGATGTGATCCAGGCGGCCATCGGCGGGCGTGAGTCCGGGCGGCTCTACGAGCCCGGCGGCGACCGAAACTTCCCCATCACGATCCGCCTCGCGGCTTCGGAGCGCGACAATGTGGACGCGATCCGCCGCATTCCCGTCGGCGGACCGCGCGGCGCGGTGCTGGCCGACGTGGCCGATATCGAGATCGTCTCCGGCACGGCCTATGTCTATCGCGAGGAGAGCTCGCGCTACGTGCCCATCCGCTTCTCCGTCCGCGGCCGCGACCCGGCGAGCGCGGTGATCGAGGCGCAGTCCCTCATCGACCGGGAGCTGCAGCTCGAGCCCGGCTACCGGCTCGACTGGCTGGGCGAGTTCCGGAACCTGCAGGACGCGGTCGCCCGGCTGCTGACCATCGTGCCGGTGGCGCTGATGATCATCATGGTCCTGCTCTACGTGCAGTTCGGGAATTTGCGGGAAATGCTGCTGGTGATGGCGATGATCCCGCTCTCCCTGGTGGGCGGCATCATGGCGCTGGGGGTCGCGGGGCTGAACTTCTCCGTGCCGGCGGCCATCGGCTTCCTCGCGCTCTTCGGCATCACGGTGATGGAGGGGATCATCATGCTCTCGCACTTCAATCACCTGAGGCATGAGGGCATGACCTGGCGCGCGGCGCTGGATCAGTCGGGCCAGGACCGTCTGCGGCCGGTTTTCATGACCTGCTTCGCGAGCTTCTTCGGCCTGGCGCCGATGGCGGTGGCGACGGGCATCGGCGCCGACGTTACGAAGCCGCTGGCGATCGTGGTGGTCGGCGGCATCGGCCTGGTGCCGATCTTCATCCTGGTGATCTTCCCGGCGCTGATCGACCTTTTCGGCCGGCCGCGGGATCTGGCGCGGCAGGAGGCGACCCTGGCAGCCCGCCGCGAACGCGCGGGGCTGACGGCATGAGGTCCTCCCTTCTCCTGACGCTTCCGGTCCTCGCCCTCGCCGGTGCGACCGCGCTTCCGGCGCTGGCCCAGGCGCCGGCCACCCCCGCCTCGCCCGCGCGGCCGGCACGTGTGGCCGGTCCCGGCATGCAGCCCCTGCCGCTGCCCGGCCAGGCGCGCGTGCTGACCCTCGGCGAGGCCGAGCGCCTGCTGATCGAGCGCAACCTCACCGTCATCGCTGCCCAGCGCGGCATCGACATCGCCCGCGCCCAGCGCCTCGTTGCTTCCTCCATCCCGCCAATGCAGCTCAGCGCCGGCAATATGATCGGCGAGTTCAACGAGACCCGTTATTCCGGTGTGCGCGGCGCGCGCTTCCACGGCCCGAACAACAACGTGAATATCGGTCTCACCGCCGTCATCGAGCTCGGCGGCAAGCGTGAGCTGCGCACGCGCTATGCCAACGAGAACATCGCCGTCGCGGAGGCGCAGGTCCTGGACGCGCTGCGCAACCAGATCTTCAACCTGCGGCAGAACTTCATCGCTGCCCTCGCGGCTCGGGCCAACCTCGAAGTGGCCGTCGCCAATCGTGGCAGCCTCGACCGCACCGAGAACCTGCTGCGGCGCCAGGTCCGCGACGGTGCCCTGCCCGAGGGCGACCTGCTGCGCTTCCAGGCCAGCCGCGTGCCCTTCGAGGCCGATGTCACCACCGCGGCCCAGGCCTATGTCGCGGCCGTCGCGCAGGTGGCCGTCGCCCTCGCGCTGGATGCCGCCGCGCCGGTCCCGGCCGCGGCGCCCTCCCGCGATGCGACGCGCGTGGCGCTGCCGGCACTGGCCATCGACGTGCGCGGGCGCTTCGACACGGCGCCCGATATCGGCGTCTCGCGCGGGACCCTGGGCGATGCGGTGCAGAGCCGGCCTGACGTCGTGGTCGCCTCCCGCCAGGCCTCGGCGGCCGGGGCCAATACCACGCTGGCGGAATCCCAGCGCTGGCGCGACGTCACGGTCAATGGCGGCTGGACGCGCACGCAGCTGTCGCAGGATCTTCCCAATTCGTCGCAGCCGCTGATCGCGAACAACCAGTTCACGATGAACCTCTCGGTGCCGCTGTTCACCAGCCGGATCACGCGCGGCAATATCGGCGTGGCGCAGGGCGAGCAGTCGGCGAGTGAGGCGCAGGCGCGCAACGCGCTGCTGCAGGCCCGTGCCGACTTCGCCACCGCCTGGTCCGCCTACGAGCAGGCGCGGGCCCTGCTGCGCCTCTACACCGGCGGCGCGCTGACCCGGGCCGAGCAGGCCTATCGCAGCTCCGAGCAGGCCTATCTCGCGGGCGGCCGCAATCTGCTCGACGTGCTGGATGCGCTACGCACGCTGAATGCGACGCGGGTCGCGGCCAACAACGCGCGCTCTTCCTACCTCACCGCCCTCGCGCAGCTCGAATTCGCGACCGGCGTCGACGGGCTGGCGCCGCGCCTCTAGGCCTCGATCCGTCGGGAGGCCGGCGGGACTGCAGGGCGCCCCGCGAACAGCATCGCCGCCAGTGGCAGCAGCCAGACGACCCGCGCCTGGTAGCGGTGATGCGGCATGGAGAGCACGCCCGTCGCCAGGGCATTGCCGGTCAGCCCCACCAGAAGGCAGAGCAGCAGGCCGAGGCTGCGCAGGTCGCCCGACCGATGCGCCCGCCGCCAGGCCAGCAGCACGAAGGGCACCGCGAGCAGCAGGGCGATCGAGAAGAGCGGATTGAAGCGGCGCCCGATGGGCTTCAGCTCGTCCCGCATCTGCCGGGAATTCTCGAGGCGAGCCAGCTCGGCGGGCGGAAAGCCCTTCGCGACCTCCCGCTCCACCCCTGTTCCGGCATCGTGCCGCGAAAGGGTGTCGCCGATCTGGCTGCGGCGGAGCTGCGCCACGAAGTTGGAGAGCGCGTCGCCCAGCACCGCGAGCGGTTCCCGCCGCAGCGTCTCGGCGACGATGATGCGGGCCTCCGGGGCGAGGAGCACGCCGCCCAGGAAAATGGGCGTGCCGTCCGGCCGGCGGTTCACGGGGCTGTCGGGGGTCCAGAGGAAGACGTCCGAATTGGTGGGCAGCCGTCCGGCGAAGGCACAGAGATACCAGCCGGCCTCGGGGCAGCGCGCCTCGATGGTGCGGGCGGCGGGCCCATCCGCGATCAGCCGCGCGAGGAAGAAGGTGCTGCCATAGGGCGAGACCGCCAGCCGCCCATGCCCGACCAGGTTGGTGGCGAGCAGCAGCGCCAGGGCCCCAGCCAACGGAATCCCGGCGCGGAGCACCGTGCCCCAGCCTGCGCGCAGGATCGCGGCCAGCACGACCAGCGCGAAGATCACCGGCAGGTTGGAGAGGTGCGCGGCGGTGGCGAGGCTGCCCAGCACGATCAGCCAGGCCCGTTCCGCGCGGCCCAGCCGGTCCCATCCCCAGCCCAGCAGCGCCACGCAGAGCACGGCGACGGGGGTGAGGATGTCGGGCATCACCATGGCGGCCGACCACGGCGCGGCGGTGAAGAAAGCGAGCGCCGCGCAGGTGGCGAGGTGGCGCCAGGGCCGGGCCTGCCCCAGCACGTGCGCCAGCAGCCAGACGAGGTGCGAGACGATCAGCCCCTGGGCCAGCACCGTGCCCCAGAGCGTCACATGCTGATGGAAGACCCAGGCGAAGGGGCCGTAGATCCAGGGCTTGTCCCAGATCATCAGCGGTTCGACCGTCTGGGCCAGGAAGGCGGTGCTGTCGCTGAAGACCAGGGGATAGCCGTTGAGGAAGGCCGGCCAGATCAGCAGCAGCCCGCCGGCGATCACGGCGAGCGCGCGCCTCACCAGCGCTGGCCTTTCACCAACGCTCCGCCGCCGCGTCGTCCCCAGCCTTGGCCTCGACCCAGCGCGCGCCGCCGGCGGCGAATTCCTCGCGCTTCCAGAAGGGGGCCTTGGTCTTCAGCCAGTCGATCAGGAAGGCGCAGGATTCCAGCGCGGCCGCGCGGTGGGAGCTTGCGGTGAGCACCAGGACGATGGGCGCGCCCGGCTCCAGCCGGCCCACGCGGTGGATCACGGTGCAGCCCGTCAGCGGCCAGCGCGCTTCCGCCTCGGCGACGAGGCGGGCGAGCGCCCGCTCCGTCATCGCGGGATAATGCTCGAGCACCATGGCCGAGAGGCCGTCATCCGCGCGGCAGAGCCCCACGAAGCTCGCGATCGCGCCGATATCCGTGCGGCCCGCGCTCAGCGCCGCGCTCTCGGCGGCGGCATCGAAGGGCGCCTCCTGCACGGCGATGCGGCCCATCCTCAGCCCCCCGTGACGGGAGGGAAGAAGGCCACCTCGTCGCGATCCGAGACCGGCGTGCCGGGCGTGGCGAAGTCCTGGTTCACGGCGGCGCGGATGGCCGTGGGATTGGCGAAGGCCTCCGCATGGCGGGGGCTCAGCGATCCCAGGTGCCGCATCAGGGCGCCGACATCCGTCACGCCCTCCGGCAGCACCATGTCCTCCCCTGCCGCCCCGACCTTTTCACGAACCCAGGCGAAATAGAGGATCTGCATGACGTCAGCGCGGCGTCGGAACCTGCTGCACGTCGCCGCCCGGGCCGATGATGGTGGTCATGTTGCCGTCGCGGATGGCGACGCCGGGGCCCTGGGGGGAGATCGTGGACTGCACCCTGTCGGTTCCGCCGGTCGTGTTCACCGGGCCCTGCGGCGTGAAGATCACCTGGCCCTGGTTCCGCGGCGTATCGGTGCGCGCCGCGCGCGGCGGGGCCGGCGGCGGCGCATCGAAGGCGCGCATGGGCGGGACGCCCGTCACGACAGGATCGGCCGGGGCGGCGCTGCCACGGCGGCGCGGGGGCGGGGTGTCCTCGCTCGGCCGCAGGCCGCGCAGGGCCTCGTCCGGGTTGGCGAGGGTGGCGCGGGGACCTTCCTCGCGCGGCCAGACATCGCCCGGCTCGGTGGTGAGGGGCGGGAGCGCCGCGGCCTCGCCGCGATTCTGGATGCGCTGCACCGTCAGGCTGTCGGCCGGCACGGCCGGGCGCATGCCGCCCCAGCTGGGGCCGTAGCGGTCGGACATCCATCCGGTGGTCGAGGCGAATCCCGACTCCAGGCTCGAACAGCCGGACAGCGCCGCGCCCAGCCCGAGCAGCAGAAGCACCTTGGGCCCCGACTTGTTCAAACGCATATTCGACTCCCGCAACCTGTCGCGACGCAACATGCGCCGAGGTTCCTACGTTCTCAAGGCCGCTTGGTCGATTCGAGATGGGGGGTATCGCGGCTCACGTGATGCAGCCCCGCCACCCAATAGTCCCAACCCGTTACCAGCGTCAGTGCCGCTGCCGTCCAGAGCATGATCTCGCCGATCAGCGATATTGGCAGGAAGTCGAGGCCGACAACCCGGGCGCCGCTTTCGCCGGCCAGCAGCAGGCCGAGAGCGCCCATCTGGAAGCCCGTCTTCCACTTCGCCAGCGCCGTGACCGGCAGGCCGACATTCAGCCCCGCCAGATATTCGCGCAGGCCCGAGACCAGGATCTCGCGCAGCATGATGACAATCGCCGGCAGCAGCGCCCAGTTGGGCAGCCGGTCGAACCCGGCCAGCAGCATGAGCGCGGCGCCCACCAGCAGTTTATCGGCGATCGGGTCCAGCATGCGACCAAAATCGGAGACGATCTTGCGGTCGCGCGCGATCTTCCCGTCGAAGTAGTCGGTGATGGCAGCTGCGGAGAACAGCATGCTCGCCGCGAAGTCCGCCCATGGCTCCCTGAGGGCCACGGAAAGGACGAGCAGGGGGATCGCGAGTATCCGCGAGACGGTCAGGAGGTTGGGCAGATCGGTCGGCACGCCCCTATGTAGCTTGGCCTGCGCCCGGGTGGAAATGCTGGTGAATCCGACGTGCCAAGGCGGGGCCCACGCCGGGGCATTGGGCGAGGTCCTGTTCCCCCGCATTCCGCACGCCGCGGGCCGATCCGAAGTGGTTCAGCAGCTCCCGCTTCACCTTGGGGCCGACGCCCGGCACGTCGTCCAGCTCCGAGCGGGTGAGCGCCTTGGCCCGGCCGGCGCGGTGCGTGTTGATGGCGAAGCGGTGCGCCTCGTCGCGCAGGCGCTGGAGGTAGTAGAGGACCGGATCGCGCGGCGGCAGCTGGAAGGCCTCGCGGCCGGCCAGGTGGAACCATTCGCGACCGGCGTCGCGGTCCACGCCCTTGGCGATGGCGACCAGCGGGATGTCGTCCAGGCCGAGGCCGGCCATGATCTCCCGCGCGGCGCTGAGCTGCCCCTGGCCGCCGTCGATCACCACCAGGTCCGGCCAGCCTTCCTCGGCGCGGGCGGGGTCCTCCTTCAGGGCGCGGCCGAAGCGGCGCTCCAGCACCTCGCGCATCATGGCGAAGTCGTCGCCGGGGGTGAGGGCGGATTTGATGCTGAACTTGCGGTAGGCGCCCTTCGCGAAGCCGTTGGGGCCGCCGACGATCATGGCGCCATAGGCGTTGGTGCCCATGATGTGGCTGTTGTCGTAGACCTCGATCCGCTCGGGCCGTTCCGGCAGGTCGAAGAGCTTCTGCACGCCGTCCAGCAGCTGGCCCTGCGCGGTGGTCTCGGCCAGCTTCCGCTCCAGCGCCTCACGGGCATTGGTCTCGGCATGGACGACGACCTCGCGCTTGTCGCCGCGCTGGGGGCGATGGAGCTCCACCTTGCGGCCGGCCTTCACGGCCAGCGCCTCGGCGATCAGCGGGGCCTCCTCGACCTCGTGGCTGAGCAGGACGAGGGGCGGCGGCGGCAGGTCGTCGTAGAGCTGGGCGAGGAAGCTGCCCATCACCTCCTCGGGCGTGATGTCCGTGCGGGCATGGGTCAGGAAGTAGGGGCGGTTGCCGTTGTTGCGGCCGCCGCGGAAGAAGAAGACCTGCACGCAGGACTGTCCGGCCGCCATGTGCAGCGCCACCACATCGGCATCGCCCACGCCGTCCATGTTGATGCGGCTGTTCCCCTGGATCTGGGTGAGGCCGCGGATGCGATCGCGCAGCGAGGCCGCGCGCTCGAATTCCAGCGCCTCGGCGGCCTGCTCCATCTCGCGGGCCAGGCGCTTCTGGATGGTCGGGACCTCGCCGGCGAGGAACTGCTTCGCCTCGGTGACCAGTGCGCCGTACTCCTCCTTCGAGACGCGGTCGACGCAGGGGGCCGAGCAGCGCTTGATCTGGAAGAGCAGGCAGGGCCGGTCGCGCGTGTCGAAGACGGTGTCGCGGCAGGTGCGCAGCAGGAAGACGCGCTGCAGCGCCGTGATGGTCTGGTTCACCGCCCAGACGCTGGCGAAGGGGCCGTAATAGGCGGCGCCCTTGCGGCGCTCGCCACGGTGCTTGGCGATCTGCGGGAAGGGATGGTCGTCGCTGACCAGCAGCCACGGATAGGATTTGTCGTCCCTGAGGACGATGTTGTAGCGCGGCCTCAGCTTCTTGATGAGGTTGGCTTCGAGCAGCAGCGCCTCGACCTCGGAAGAGGTCGTGATGACCTCCACGCGGCGCGTCTCGTGCACCATGCGGCGCAGGCGCTCGGGCAGGCGGGAGAACTGGGTGTAGCTCGTGACGCGCTTCCGCAGCGCGCGCGCCTTGCCGACGTAGAGCGCGTCGCCCTTGCCATCGAGCAT
The DNA here is from genome assembly GCF_018413645.1 of Roseococcus pinisoli. Classification (GTDB taxonomy): domain Bacteria; phylum Pseudomonadota; class Alphaproteobacteria; order Acetobacterales; family Acetobacteraceae; genus Roseococcus; species Roseococcus pinisoli. Next base: position 128,638 of record NZ_JAHCDA010000001.1, on the reverse strand, counting down.
CCGGTACACGCCCGGCGACAGCGGCAGGGAGGGCAGCACGGCCTCCAGCACGGCGAGGCCGCTGGTCGGCTCGGCCTGCGGTTCCCCCGGCGGATCCCCCGGCGGTTCCTCATGTTGCATGGGCCCCCGCATAACCTTCGGCGTGTGATTGCTCAAGCTTCCAACTATCCCCGGAGCCTGTGGATAAGGCTGTGGGAGAGATGGTGCTGACGGGCGTTCAGGCGGCGTATGAGCTGGGGTTTAGTCGAATTGACTTAATTTAGGGCAGATATTCAGGGTATTGATTTTATTGAATTTTATTTTGACGTTCCTCGGATGAAGGCAGCCATGATGAAGAAAATATTGACGAATCAATGCGCCGCGGCTGGTCGCGCCAAGCGGTGGATGACTGCGGCTTTCCGGTGAAGAGGCGAAGGGGATCTCACCTGTCTTCCCGGCGAGGGAGGGGTGATGAGGATTCGGAAGGGAGCGGCGGCCAGGTCCATACTGCATGTGCCGTACTGGCCTGCGTTGGGGTGCCTAAGGTGATTGCGGGAGCCTGGCTGGGGGACGACCTGTGCGGTGGGACGGTTCCGGCCGCGCGTGGACAGCTCGGCAAACAAAGAGCCGTCCGGTGAGCAAGGGGCTCCGGACCATCGCCTCTGGCGAATAGAACATCGGCGAACCGCAATCGACATGACGTGCAAGGGGAAAGCCCCGCCCCATCGCCTCAAACCGTGCCGGCCGCGGGTGAATGAGGCCGTGGCACAAGTCTGATGAACCGAGGAAAATCAGCTCTCGGTGGACGGGCCTTGGCATACCCGCCGGCTTCGGATCGCTCAAGGCTGCAACTATCCCCTGACTCTGTGGAAAACACTGTGGGAGAGGAGGTGGGCATGGCCCTTCACGCGGCGTTTAACCTTGCGTTCAATCGAATTGACTGAAATTGAGGCAATTATTCAACGTATTGATTTTGCTTCTTATTATTCTGTTGAATTTCTGACGCTGCCTGCCATGACACGGTGAGTGTTGACGAATCGAACACGCTCGAAAATTGGCCGGAAAGCGGGTGGCTTGCGTGTTCCGTCGTCGGTCTGGCCTGGAAGAGCTCACTTTGAGCTGGCCAGGCCTCCCCAAGCCCTTTGCCAGGATAGCGGTGCGAATGGTTGGGCTGACGGGCCTTCCCGGAAGGCGCCGGCACGATACTGGTGCGAGGCGCCTCATGAAGTCCGGTGAGGGAAGTGGCTCCGTCGGGTGGTGATGGCTCCAGAGGGCTCCTGGCGCTCTCTTGCGGCAGCGCATGGGCCGTCGCCGCGCCTCTTTCTGGAGGAGGCGCGAGCGTCTCCGAACCCACCTATACCGACCTTCCAACTATCCCCGGGGCCTGTGGATAAGGCTGTGGGGTACTTGGTGCGGACAGGCTCTTACACGGCGTCTAAGCTGGATTTCCGTCGAATTGACCATATTTCAGGCATCCGGGAAATCTGTTGATTTCATTGGGATTTTTTCGATGAAAGCTTGCTTGCGTCGGCCGATTTTCAAAAAATGTTGCCGAATCAAGGCACCTGGGGATTCCGGGCCGAGCGGTGGATGATTCGTTCGCGACAGCGAAAACAAGCTTGACTCCGCCCGCACCCCAAGGCGCAGCGGGCGATAGTCAGTTCCGATAGAAGGACCTCAGAGGTTCGTCTGATCCCGCGTGCGCTCGATCGTCACGCCCACCGTCTCGGCATCGGCGAAGGCGTCCGGCTTCTCGATGGAGACGCGCGCCGTGCGGACCCTCGGATCCTCCAGCGCGGCGGCCGCGATCGTCTCAGCCAGGGTTTCTACCAGCAGGACGTGCCCCCGGGCCACCGCCTCGCGGGCGGCGTAGACCACGCGCTCGTAGTTCACGACGCGGCTGAGGTCGTCGGGCCCGATACCCACGGCTGCGCTCTCGTCCACCACGGCCAGGTCGATATGCACGCGGATCCGCTGCGGCCCGACCTTCTCGTGCGCATAGATGCCGAGGCGCGCCTGGAGCTCGAGGCCACGGACGAAGACCTGGCGGAGCTTCAGGGTCCCGTTCGAGGGAAGGGGGGCAGGCGGGGTGACACTGGTCATGTCGGGGTTCCGAGGCGCCGAAGTGCGGGGCGGCGCAACATAGTCCGCGATGGTCATTCGGCCATCCCCCCTGCGCCGCCGCCCGGGGCCCATTGGAGATGCTGGCCGCCGTCGAGGGTGAGGATCTGGCCGGTGACCGAGGGCAGCGCGACCAGCGCCAGCGCCGCCGCACCAATCTCCTCCGGGGAGCTGCCCCGCCGCAGCGGCACCGAGGCGCATTGCCGCTCGAACTGCGCGGCGGTCTGGCGCGGGCTCGGCAGGGTCGGGCCGGGGCCGATGCCGTTCACGCGGATGCGGGGCGCGAGCGCCAGGGCCATCTGCTGCGTGAGCGCCCAGAGGCCGGCCTTGGAGACGGTGTAGGTGACGAAATGCGGCGTCAGCGACAGGACGCGCTGGTCCAGCATGTTGATCACAACGCCCTCGGCCGCCTCGGGCAGGCCGCGGGCGAAATCCTGCATGAGCACGAAGGGTGAGCGGAGATTGGGCTCCAGGTGCAGGTCCCAGCTGGCGCGGGTGGCATCGTCCCACTCGTCACGCTCGAAGGTGCTGGCATTGTTCACCAGCACGCCGACAGGCCCGAGCGCCGCGCGGACGGCCGGCAGCAGGCCGACGACCTCGGCCTCCTGGGTGAGATCGGCCTGGAAGGCGGCGGCACGGCGGCCGAGCCGCGTGATCTCCGCCGCCAGCGCCTCGGCTTCGCCGACCGAGCCGTTGTAGTGGATCGCGACGTCGAAGCCCGCCCCGGCCAGCGCCAGGGCGATGGCCCGGCCGAGCCGCTTCGCACCCCCGGTGACGAGGGCGACGCGCGGAATCTGCTCGGAAATCGGAAACGGGCTCACCCGGCCTTCCTGAGGCGTCAGGCGGCGTTCGGCAAGAGCATGGCCGCGTAGCCGCCGCGGGGCGTGCCGGCCAGCGCCTCGGCCACGCGAGGGTCGATCAGCGCGGCGAGCTCGCCCGGGTAGTCGTAGCCCGGGGCGCTGCCGGAAAAGCCGCCGGCCGTGGCCGGGTGGAAGTAGAGCTCCGTCACGCCGTCGGGCAGGTGCGGCAGCACGCCGAGCAGGCGGTCGGCCGTGAAATGGCCGGACCAGGCGAGGCCGACCACGCGGTCCGGCGCCACGAGGCCGTGGCGCGCGGCCCGCCGGCGCAGGAAGCGGCACCAGGGGCGGATGGCCCATTCACCCGTGCCCGGCGCCTCGGCCTCGATGGCGCGGACGAGCGTGCCTGGCTCCCAGGGCAGCCGCAGGCAGCGCATGCCCGCCGCCGCGGCGGCGCGGATTAGCGCGGCCGCGATGTTCGGATGCAGGTGATAGTGCTTGTGCGCGTTCACATGGTCGCAGGGCAGGCCGGTCTCGGCGAAGCGGGCCATCTGGGCCGCGACCTCGGCCGCCAGCTCCGCGCGGGCCTCGCGCGAGACGGCGAGCGTCAGCCCCATGCCCGCCATGTCGTCGCGGAAGCGGCCGTTCCTTTGCGTCAGCGACGGGAGCTGCGCGGCGGGGAGGGTGGGCACGCCATCCGTCAGCGTCAGGTGCAGCCCGACCGCCAGGCCGGGATTGGCCCGCGCCACGCGCACGCCCTCCTCGAAGCCGGCCTCACCGGTCATGAGGCTGGCGGCCGTCAGCACGCCCTCGCGATGGGCGCGCTCGATCCCCTCATTGGTCTCGGCGGCGAGGCCGAGGTCGTCGGCATTGAGGATGAGGCGCCTCACCGGGCCTCCTCCACCATCTCGCCATTGGGGCCGATGCGGTAGCGGCGGTCGCGCCAGACGACCTGGCCGCGGGCCAGGGCCGTCAGCCAGATGGCGAAGGAGAGCAGGTCGCGGACGGGCAGCCAGGCCCAGCGCCGCCAGCCGCCGGCCACGCCCAGCGCGGAATCCACGCCCGAGGCCAGCGCCCAGCGGGCGCCCAGCGCGATGGCCAGGGCGCCGACCGTCCAGTCGCTGGGCGAAAGGGCGAAGGCCAGCAGCGCCCAGGGCAGCGGATGCGTCAGGCCTAGGCCCAGGAAGCCCGGGAAATTCAGCAGACGCAGCGTCCGCGCCCAGCGCAGCTCATGGGCCCAGAGCGCAGCCAGGCTCGGCTCGTGCATCACATGGACGGGGATCGACGGCGAAACCTCCACGCGCAGGCCGAGCCGGCGCACCGCGGCACCCAGTGCATGATCGTCGGCCAGCAAGGGCAGCAGCGGCTCGAAGCCGCCGATCTGCTCCAGCGCGTCGCGCCGCAGGGCCATGGTGGCGCCGTAGCAGCCCTGGGCCTTGCCGAGGCTCTCGCCCAGCGCGGCATTGGGCAGGAAGTGCCAGTCGATGCCGAGCGCGGCCAGCCGGGACCAGGCGCCGTCATCGGCGGCCTCGCCGCGATAGAGGCAGGTGACGAGACCGGTTTCGGGATCGGCCAGCGGCGCCGTCACCGCGGTCAGCCAGTCCGGCGCGCAGCGCATGTCGGCATCGGCGACGACGAGGGCCGGGTGCTGGGCCTCGGCCGCCAGGTGCACGAGCTGCGAGACCTTGCGGTTGGCGCCCAGCACCGCGCCCCCGGCGAGGAAATGCGCTGGCGTCGGGCTGGCCGTCATCGCGGCCTCGGCGACCGGCCGCGCGGCATCCGCGGGGTCGGCGGTGCCGAACAGCACCTCCCAGGGCGCGGCATGGGTCTGCCCCAGCGTCGCGGCGAGGTTGCGGGCCAGGCCGGGCTCGTTGCCGTGCAGGGGCTTGAGGATGCTGGCCGCCAGCGCGGGCCCCCGCGGCGGGGGCGTCGTGGCGAGGCGGCGGAGGGCGCGGCGCGCGGCCAGCGCCTGGCCGGCGCCGGCCAGCGCCAGCAGCAGGAAGGGGATCGCGATCCAGGACACGGGCCTCATATCGCGCAGCACGGCGGGGTGCGGTAGTGTCCCCCCGTGAAACGAACACGCTCGACCCTGCTGCTCGCGCCCGTGCTGGCGCTGGGCCTCGCCCTTGGCGCCTGCGCCAGCTCCGACGGCCGGCCGGCCACGGATCCCCGGGATCCCTGGGAGGCGACCAACCGCCAGATCTTCGACTTCAACCTGCGACTCGATGATGCGGCCATCCGGCCGGCAGCCGTCGCCTATCGGGACGGCGTTCCCGACGGCATGCGCACCGCCATCCGCAACTTCCTGAGCAACCTGAACGAACCGGTGGTCTTCGCGAACAACATCCTGCAGCTGCGCCTGCTGGATGCCGGCCACACGCTGATGCGCTTCTACATCAACACGGTGGGCGGCGGCCTCGGCTTCTTCGACATCGCGACGCCCAACGGCCTCGTCCGCCGCACGGGCGATTTCGGCCAGACGCTCCATTCCTGGGGCGTGCCCGACGGGCCCTTCCTGATGCTCCCCATCATGGGCCCGACCGTGGTCCGCGACGCGATCGGCGACGGCATCGACGCGGCCGCCAACCCGATCGGCCTGCTGACGGGCTCCATCTTCTCGAGCGCGACGGCGCATATCATCGGTGTCGGCCGTGGCGCGCTCAGCGGCATCGACCTGCGGGCCGAGAATATCGACACGCTGGATGCGCTGCGGGCCGACAGCCTCGACTTCTACGCCCGCCTGCGCAGCATCACCCGCCAGCGCCGCGACGCGGAGCTCGGGCGCAGCGGCAGCGAAACCGACGCCATCGTGCCGCTCGACGATCCGGGCGACGAAGCGGGCGGCAGGGCGGCGACGCCCGCTGCCATGCCGGGCACCCCGGCGGCGGCGCCGGCCGAGCTGCCGGGCATCCACATCACGCCCCCGCCCGGCGAACCCGACCCCGCCTGGGCGCGCAACATGCCCCCCGGCGCGCGCTTCTGAAGCCTCCCCGCTCCCGCCAAACGGCGGGAGCGGGTGACGACGAACAGAGGTCCTAGAGCGTGCGGGAGAGGCCGGCGAAGATGCCGCGCCGCATGCCGTATTGCGGCGCGCCGACGCCGATGCCGGTGCCGTCGCGCAGCTGGTAGCTGCGGTCGAAGAGGTTCAGCACGTCCAGCCGCGCGGTCCACTTCCCGCCGCCGGCGATGGTGAATTCCTGGCTCAGGCCCAGGTTCACTGTCACATAGGGCGTCACGACCTGGCTGTTGGCGAAGCCGCGCCGCATGCCGCTGCCATAGAGCAGCGTCGAGGAGATATTGCCGCCCTCCCAGACGTTATAGGCCACGCCCGCCGAGCCGGTGATGAGCTGGTCATGGTCGGTGCGGACGAACTTCTTCTGCACCTGCGCCAGCTCCGCCTCGCTCCAGAAATACTGGTTGGAGACGAGGCCGCGCCCCTCCGAGCGGGACAGCGTCAGGTTGCCGTAGGCCAGCAGCGCGCCGCGGCGCCATTGGGCGGAGAGCTCCGTGCCGAAGACCCGGCCCTCGCGGTAATTGTAGGGCGAGAAGATATAGGCGCTGCCGAACTGGCCGAGGTCCTGCATGTCCCGGACCGAGCGGTAATAGGCCTCGGCGCCCAGCGTCAGGTTCTCGCCGATGCGGTGGCGCAGGCCGAGGTTGAAGTAGTGCGCGCGCTCGGGCCGGGCGGGGCTCGCCTGCAGCACCTCGGGCGCCAGCGTCGTGCCGACGTAGCGGTACAGCGCCGGGCTCGTCAGCAGCTCGGAGGGCGGGGGCGTGAAGTAGCGCGCATAGCCGAGGGAGACGGTCGTGGCGTCGCTCGGCCGCCAGACGAGGTTCGCGCGCGGGCTGAGCTGCGAGGCGTTCACCTGCTGGTTCATCACGTCGAAGCGGCCGCCGAAGTTGAGCGTCAGCTGGTCGGTGATCCGCCATTCGTCCTGCGCGTAGACGCCGTAGAGCTGCCCTTCGATGCGCCCGCGCTCGCGGATGGTGTAGGGCGCGTCGAAGGTGGCGCCCTGCGCGTCCAGCGGCAGCACGGTGCTGTTGGCGATGTTGCGCGTCACGTCGCCGGAGACGAAGAACCCCGCGCGCAGCGTATGCGCCTCCGCGAGCCGCCAGGAGGCATCGCCCTGCAGACCGATGGAGGTGTTGCGCTTGCGCGTCTCGGCCCCCACGCCCGAGAGGATCACCTCGCCCACCGTGTCGGGCACGTAGCTGATCGAGGTCTGCCGCATGAAGGCGGAGACCTGCACGTCCAGCGCACCGTGCGAATGCTGCACGGCCAGCAGGCCGAAGCTGGAGCGTTGCCACTGCCGCGCGCGCAGGCTTGCGCTGTCATAGCTGTCCTGGCCGAAGGCGGTGAATTGCGGCGCCTGGCCGGGGACGTTGGGGATCTGGAAGCGCGACTGGTTGGTGCCGCCGATGAAGGAAAGGCGCGTCCGGTCGTCGAGGAGCCAGGCCATGTTCACGAGGCCGCGCACCTGCTCGGTGCTGTTGTGGATGGCCTGGGGCGCGCTGGTCGGATTCTCGAAGCCGCGATCGCTGCGCAGGTAGCTGCCGGTCACGTAGTATTCGAAGGGGCCGACCGCGCCGCCATAGGCGAGGCTCGGCTGGAACTGGCCGAAGCTGCCGCCATAGAGGCTGGCGCTGCCGCCGGGATCCTGCGCACCGGAGCGCAGGCCGATATCGACGATGCCCGCCGTGCGGTAGCCGAACTGCGCCGGCAGGGCGCCGGTCACGAGCTCCACCGCGCGCAACCCGCGCGCATCGAAGAGCTGGCCGAAGCCGCTGATCGCCTCGGGGATGATCACGCCATTGATGCGGTACTGCAGGTTCCGGTGATCGCCGCGGACATGGAGGTCACCCTGCGCCTCCTGCACCACGCCGGGCGCCTGCAGCAGCACCTGGTTCAGCGAGGCGCCGCCGCCCTGGGGCAGGCGCTCGATGGTGTCGCGGTCGATGCGCGTCACGCTGGCGCCGAGCGAGGGGGCGATGCCTGTCCGCGCCGTGTCGAGGCGGGAGGACTGCACCTCGATGGGGTCGAGCTCGATGACCGGGCTCGCTTCCTGCGCCGCCGCCAGGCAGGGGACGAGGGCCAGGGGCAACCCGCGCATCAATATGTGCACCATTCTTCACCTCTTCATCGGTAGAGCTGTAGAGATCTTCAGTAAATCAAATAAAAACAATAACTTATGTAAAGAAGCCGATTCAGGGGGCGTCCGCAACCGGCGGGCTGAGGACATGAAAAAACCCGCTGGCGTGGGGCCGGGCGGGCTGGGAATCCGCAGGCGAAGGGGCGGTTGGGCCCCGCGCGGTCAGGGGGTGTCCGAGGCCTGGCCCTGGAAGCGCGCGATGAGCCAAGCGGCGGCCGGGCCCGGCGGGACGTCCGCGCGATAGATGCCCTGGAGCGGGTACTCCGCCGAGCGGAAGTCCGGCATGTCGAGCCGGACCAGGCGCCCGGCTTCCAGATCCTCGCGCACCACGGGCAGCGGCATGTTCCCCCAGCCGATGCCCTCGCGCAGCAGCATGTGCTTGGAGCCGAGGTCGGCCAGGCGCCAGGTCCGCACGCCGACCACGGCGAAGTCATGGCCCTCGGTGAGCGGGGAGCGGTCGGTCAGCACCAGCTGGACGTGATCGCGCCCCGCGCCGACAGGATTGCGGCCCGCCTTGGCCAGCGGATGGTCCGGCGCCGCGACGGGCACCAGCTCCACATGCCCCAGCGCCACCCGTTCCAGCGCGGGCAGGGGCTGCAGGAGCATGCCGCTGACGCCGAGGCTCGCGCGCCGGTCCAGCACCATCTGGGCCACGGCACCCAGTGCCTCGACGTAGAGGCGCAGCGTGACGGTCGGGAAGGCCTCGCTGAAGGCCCTGAGCGCATCCACCACCCGCGCCGCCGGCAGCATGACGTCGAGGGCCAGGTGGACCTCGGCCTCGAGCCCTTGCCGGAGGCCCCTCACCCTCGCGCGCAGGCCGTTCACGCCATTGGCGATGGCACGCGCCTCGGTCAGCACGGCCTTGCCGGCCTCGGTCAGCTGGGGACGCCGGGTGGTTTCCCGGTCGAAGAGCGCGACGCCGAGCTGCGCCTCTAGCTGGCCGATGGAATAGCTGACGACGGAGACGGCGCGGCCGAGGCGGCGCGCGGCGCCGGCGAAGCTGCCGGCCTCCTCCACGGCGAGGAAAACCTTCAGCTGATCGAGGGTGGGGGTGCCGGGCTCCGACATTTCTAAAATCTCGAATGTTCTGGACAATATTATCCTGGTTTTCTGAAAATGTGCCGGGGCCTAGATGGAATTCGAAGCCCAGCCCCACGCCGGGTGATCTCTTTCGCCAAGCCGGCCCGCTCCCGTGGCCTCACATCAGGCGAACCATTCAGGAGGCCGACATGGCAAAGGTTCTGGTGCTCTACTACTCGTCCTACGGCCACATCGAGACGATGGCCGGCGCCGTCGCCGAGGGGGCGCGCGCGGCCGGCGCGCAGGTCGACATCAAGCGCGTCCCCGAGACGGTGCCGCTGGAGATCGCCCAGGGCGCGCACTTCAAGCTCGACCAGGCCGCGCCCGTGGCCCAGGTCTCCGACCTCGCGGATTACGACGCGATCATCGTCGGCACGGGCACGCGCTTCGGCCGCATGTCCTCGCAGATGGCGGCCTTCCTGGACCAAGCGGGCGGCCTCTGGGCGCGCGGCGCGCTGAACGGCAAGGTCGGCGCGGCCTTCGCCTCGACCGCGACGCAGCATGGCGGGCAGGAGACGACGCTCTTCTCGATCATCACCAACCTGCTGCATTTCGGCCTGGTGATCGTGGGCCTGCCGTACAGCCACCAGGGCCAGATGGCGCTGGGCGAGGTCGTCGGCGGCGCGCCCTACGGCGCCACGACCATCGCGGGCGGCGACGGCTCCCGCCAGCCCAGCGCGATCGAGCTGGAGGGCGCGCGCCACCAGGGCGAGCTGGTGGCGAAGACGGCGGCGAAGCTCTTCGGCTGAGCCGTCAGGCCTCGGGCAGCAGCGAGGAAAGCGGCCGCCCCGCGACGAAGGCGTCCAGATTGTCGATCAGCACCTTCTGCTGGTCGCGCTGGGCGCCGCGCGAGAGTGCCGCCATATGCGGCGTCAGCACCGCGTTCTCGAGCGCCTTCAGGCGCTCGGGCACCTGGGGCTCGTTCTCGAAGACGTCGAGGCCGGCGGCGAGGATTTTCCCCGTCTCCAGCGCCTCGCAGAGCGCCGTCTCGTCCACCACGCTGCCGCGGGCGATATTGACCAGCACGCCCTGCGGCCCCAGCGCTTCCAGGATCTCCGCATTCACCGCGTGGCGGTTCTCCGCGCTCGCGCGCACGGCCACGACCAGCACATCCGCCCAGGCCGCGAGCTCGTGCAGGCTGCCGAAATAGGCGTGCTCCGCCTCCGCCCGGCGGGAGCGGTTGTGGTAGCCGATCTCCATCTCGAAGGCGGCCGCGCGGCGAGCGATCTTCAGCCCGATGGAGCCCATGCCGTAGATGCCCAGCCGCTGCCCCGCGAGGCCCGGCGTCATCGGCACGCGATCCAGCGCGAGATTCGCCCATTGGCCCGAGCGCACGACGCGGTCGCCGCGCGCCACGCCGCGCCCCGCCGCGATGACGAGGCCCATGGCGAATTCCGCGACGGAGGTCGCGTTCGCATCGCCCGCATGGGTGACCGCGATGCCCCGGCGCGCGGCCACGGCGCGGTCCACGCCCTCGAAGCCCGTGCCGTAGCAGGAGATGAGGCCGAGCTCCGGCAGCGCCTCGATCAGCGCGGCATCGGTCCGGAGGCTGCCGAGGGTGATCAGCGCCCGCGCCTTCTCCGCGCCCGGCGGCACGGGCAGCGGGTTGTCGCGGTCGAGCGGCCCGAAGATCTCGAAGCGGTCCGCCAGCCGCTCCCGCAGCTTCGGAAGAATGGGCATGGCGAAGAGGAGGGCAGGCTTGGACATGGGAGAAGCTTCCGGCTGACGGATGCTGCAATGCAGCATGCGGGGGCGGGCGTCGCAAGGCTCCCGGGAGGGCCCGCGCAAATTGCTTACAAGGACTCTCGCACAAGAGCCGCCGCGCAGGCTGGGCGGCCCCGCGAAGCGGTGCCAGACTTCGCGCCATGCATGACGATCTGATCCGCCTGACCGCCACCGAGGCGGTGGCCCGCCTTCAGCGCCGCGAGGTCTCGCCGCTGGAGCTCATCGATGCCGCGGAGGCGCGTGCCGCCGCCGTCGAGCCTGAGGTGAACGCGATGCCGACCCTCTGCTTCGACCGCGCGCGCGATCACGCGAAGCGGCTGATGGCGGGGCAGGGGCGGGAGCTCGAGGGCCAGGCCGGCTGGCTCGGCGGCCTGCCGGTCAGCATCAAAGACCTGACGGACGTCGCCGGAGTCCGCACCACCTACGGCTCGCCGATCTTCAAGGATCACGTGCCCTCCGCCTCGCACCCCGTGGTGAAGCGGATCGAGGCGCATGGCGGCATCGTCGTCGGCAAGTCCAACACGCCGGAATTCGGCGCCGGCGGCTCCACCTTCAACGAGGTCTTCGGTCGCACCCGTAATCCCTGGAACACCTCCCTCACCTGCGGCGGCAGCACGGGCGGCGGCGCGGTCTCCGTCGCGACGGGCGAGGTCTGGCTCGCCCAGGGCACCGATCATGGCGGCAGCCTGCGCCGGCCCGGCACCTATTGCAGCGTGGTGGGCCTGCGCCCCTCGCCGGGCCGGGTGACGCGGGGGACGGTGAACAACACCTTCTCGCCGCTCTCGGTGCAGGGGCCGATGGCGCGCAACGTGCCCGACCTCGCGCTGTTCCTCGACAGCATGGCCGGCTGGTGCCTGGCCGACCCGCTGACCTACGACGCGCCGGCCCGCAGCTACGCCGAGGCCGTGGCGGCGGCCGAGGCCGAGCGGCCGAAGCGCATCGCCTTCACGGCCGACTTCAACGGCCAGCTGCCGGTGGACCGCGAGACGCGGGAGATCTGCATGAAGGCCGTCCGCGCCTTCGAGGCGGCGGGCTGCATCGTGGAGGAATTCGCGCCCGATCTCGCGCAGCTTGGCGAGGCCTTCCTCATCCTGCGCAGCCAGTCCTTCGTCGTGGACCGCGAGGCGCAGCTGCAGACGCATCGGGACCTCATCAAGCCCGACATCATCTGGAACACCGAGCGCGGGCTGAAGGCGACGCCGAGCCAGCTGGCCTGGGCGGATCGCGAGCGCGCGGCCTTCTATCGCCGCATGGTCGCACTCTTCTCGAAGTACGACGTCTTCGTGACGCCGGGCGCCGCCACGCCGGCCTTCGACGTGATGCTCCGCAACCCGGACACCATCGCCGGCGTGAAGCTGGAAAACTACATGGCGGGCTCGATGATCAATGCGGCGATCACGCTGGCGGGCTGCCCCGCCGTCGCCGTTCCGTGCGGTTTCGACCAGTACGGCCGGCCGGTCGGCCTGCAGGTGGCCGCGCCGCCGCGCCGGGACGACATCGCGCTGCAGGCGGCGGCCCTGTTCGAGCGCGCGAGCGGCCTCGCCGCCCTGGTGCCGATCGATCCGCGCCCCGGCACGGTGCCCCCGTCGGAGCTGCCCGCCGGCGGCTAGGGGCGGGCCCTTTCCGGGTCATCGCGGCGCGGCAACTGGTGCCGTGCCGATGATCCGGCCCGATGGGCCGCTATCCCAGGGCGTCGTTGACCGCGATCTTTTTATGGAAGGCCAGGGTCAGCACGCCGAAAGGAAAGATATTCGGGTTGAACTTGATCTGCGTGATCTCGGGAATCTCTGCCTTGGTGGCCTTGCGCGGTGGGCTCAGCGCGGCCTTGAAGCCAGGATCATTGTACAGATAGACGAAATGAAAATTATCGAAATAGCTTTTGGGGAACTTGGACCAGGTCTGCTGGGAACTGACGGCGAAGTGATTTAACTGGTCCAGCTCTACAGAGCTGTATACCGCCCAGATATCGATGTAGTTGTCCTCCGCGACCGGATGGGCCTGGGTTGTGCAGACCCCATAGCCATAAATTGTTGCCGCCTCGATATTGTTGGCGACGTAGAATCCTTGCCCCAGCTCTCCGCCCGAATTCGCGTCCCAATCGCTGGCGACGGGCTTGATGCCCTTATCCAGTGAGCTGTGATGACGCCGGCTGGTCCCGTGGTAGCCAATCTTGGTCATCTGTCCGCGATCCGACTTGTTTGACGAACAGATGATCCTGGTGGGTCCGGAGATATGTCAATACTTTATGAAATTTCACCTATTCTGTGACAGGTTCAGAAAATTTCCCGAATAACTGTCATTAATCAGGTGTGCGAATACCCGGAATCACGGATATCAGCCCATGATGTAATGGGTCGTGGCGGTTTCCTGCGGCGCTTTGCTGGCCGGCAGAATCCGCGTGATTTCACTCGACGCCCAGCCTGGGCGCCTGTCCTGCATTAATGAAGCATCATCCCGGCCGGCCGTTCCATCGCCTGGGCGGGCATGGCCTGGGCGGGCAGCCGGTGGCCGGCGGCGGACATCATCGCGGTGAAGCGCTCCGCACCCCGCAGCGCCGGTGCCACCGAGCCAGGGGGCACCCAGTCGGAGATGACGTCGAGCGCCGACAGTGTGTCGTCGTTCTGCAGGGCCTCGACCAGGCGCAGCATGGCGACCTCGTCCGCGCCGAGCGAGGGGCAGCGGCAGCAGCGGACCTCGATGATCCGCTGCGCGGACTCGCCGACGACCGACATCATCAGATCGAAGCCCACGGCACCCGCCGAGGCGACGCCCGCCAGGCGGAACATCTCCCGCCAGTCGGGGTGCGGCGTGCCGGGGCGCATCAGCGGCGCGACCCAGGCGCGCAGCGCGGCGACGACGAAAAGCTCCTCCGGTCCGAGGTCGAGCAGCGCGCGCTCGCCAGGGGCGGGATGGTGGTCGGGATTGCAGGGCTCCATCGGGGACGGGACCTCAGTTCGAATTGGCGGGCGGGGGCGGGGCCTGGAGAGGTCCCGGGCCAGGCAGGGGTTTTTCGGCCATGGTTTGCGAGACGGCGCCCGGCGTGGCGAGGAGAAAGGGGGAGAGCGGGGCACAGCGCATCGTCATGTCTCCTGACTGGCTGCGCAAATCTATTGCGATTGAGAGTGATTCGCAATTAGAATTTCACCTCACGGACCAGACGTCCCTTTCGCCCGGTCCTCCCATGTCGGAAACTGACCCCATGCCGGATCATCTCGCTCCTCCCCCTTCCGCGCTCGACGCCCTGCTGGGCCGGGCCTCGGTGCCGCCACGCCTGCTGCGCGCCCCGGTGCCCGACCGCGCGGCCCTGGACCTCGCGGTGTCCGCGGCGCTGCGGGCGCCCGACCATGGCGGCCTGCGGCCCTGGCGCTTCGTCTTCATCGAGGGCGAGGCGCGGCGGGCGCTGGGCGACCTCCTCGCCGCCTCGCTGCTGGCCCGCGCGCCCGACACGCCGGCCGAGCGCCTGGAGATCGAGCGCGGCAAGCCGCTCCGCGCGCCCCTGGTCGTGGCGGCCGGCGCGGCCATCAACCATGACCGGCCCGGCGTTCCGCCCTGGGAGCAGGAGGCCTCGGCCGCGGCCGGCATCATGAACTTCCTGCACGCCCTCGACGCGACGGGCTTCGGTGGCTGCTGGCTGTCGTCGCCGTCGCTGAAGGATCCGGCGGTGCTGACCGCCCTCGGCTTCGCGGCGGGCGATTCCCTGCTGGGCTGGATCTATGTCGGCACGCCCGAGGGCGACCGCCCGCGGCCGATCCGCCCCGCGCCGGAGGCCTTCAGCCGGTACTGGACGCCCGGCAGCTGAGCTCGGGATGGCGGCCGTCCTGGACCGCGAGGCCTTCGCCCGGGACGGGTTTTCCGTCATTCGCCGCGCCGTGCCCGAACCGCTCCTGTCGGCGCTGGACGGCGCGGTCCGGCGCGTCCAGGCCACGGTCTCTGGGCTGCCGCCGTCCCTGCTGGCGCGACTGACCTTCGAGCGCGACCTGCCGGAAGCACATCGGGGCGGCATCGCCGCGGCCGAGGTGGGCGATGCCATCTTCATCCTCGGCGATCCCGTCGCCTTCGACGATGTCTTCTGGTCCGTCCTGCGGGAGCCGGCGATCGGGGGCGCCGTGCGCGATGCCGTCGGCGTGCCGGAGGTGGTGGCGCATTTCATGAACGTCACCATCAAGCACCCGCGCTTCGGGCGCCGCATCGGCTGGCATCGCGACTTCCCGAATCGCTATGCCTGCCCGGCGACGCCGAGCTTCGTGCGCGTGATGCTCTGCCTCGACGGCATGACGGAGGAGGGCGGCGCCACGACCTTCCTCCCCGGCTCCCATCTGATCGACGATGCCGCGGCCCGCGCGCATCCCCGGCCGGAGGAGGCGCAGCTGCACGAGGCCGTGCCGGTGCTCTGCGATCCGGGCGATCTCGTCGTCATTCACCCCAAGGTGCTGCATGGCGGCGGCATGAATGCCTCGGGCCGTGCGCGGCGGAATATCGTGCTGCAGGCGGGGGATGCGGCGGCGCTGCTCGACGTCGTGCCGGAGCAGGAGGAAGTGGCGGGCCATCGCCTCGGGCCTGCCTGATCGGCTGCCGGGCGGCGGCAATTCTTGCTTCGGCGCAAGGTCACCGCGCAGTATCGCGCCGCGCCATGTCCGGCGCGGAAGAAGGGGAGACCGCGAATGGATATCGTGTCGCGCGTGAAGGGCCTGCTGGCCCAGCCGCATGTCGAATGGAATGCGGTGGCGGCGGAGCCCGCCAGCGTGGGCGGCCTCTTCACGGGCTACGTCATGCCGCTTTCCGCGATCCCGGCGATCGCCGGCTTCGTCGGCGCCTATCTGATGATCGGCGGCCTGGTGTCGACGGGCGCGCTCCTGACCGGCGCGGTGATCAGCTACGTGCTCGGCCTGGTGGGCATCTTCATCCTGGCCAAGATCATCGAGCTGCTGATGCCGACCTTCGATGCCCCGAAGGATGGGTTGGCGGCCATGAAGCTGGCGGCCTACGCGCCCACCGCTTCTTGGGTCGCGGGCATCTTCCTGCTGATACCGGTGGTGGGCGCGCTGCTTTCGCTCGTGGGCGCGCTGTACAGCGTCTACCTCTTCTACCTCGGCGCGCCGATCGTGGCGCGGATACCGGCGCAACGGGCCGTCGTCTTCACGATTGCGGTCTTCGTGGTGGCCCTGGTGGTCAACCTCGCGATCGGCGGCGTCGTCTCGCTGCTGTCCTGAGGGCGGCGCGGATCCCGATCATGCGGCCTCGCATGATCGGGTTCTCCGGAACCAAAAGCCTCAGCGGCGGGTCAGCCCGAAGCCGTAGCGCTGCCAGACCGGCGCTGCCTCGGGACCAGTCAGATAGGCCAGCAGCGCGCGGGCCTGGGCACTGCCCTCCGCCCGGCGGGTCAGCGCGAAGGGGTAGGTGACCGGCGCGTGGCTCTCCGCCGGGAAGGTGCCGACCACGCGCACGCCCGTGCTCGCCGCCGCATCCGTGGCGTAGACGATGCCGTAGGGCGCCTCACCGCGCTCCACCAGCAGCAGCGCCGAGCGCACATTGTCCGCACGGGCGAGGCGCGGGGCGATCGCGTCCCACTGGCCCATCCAGGTCAGCGCGGCCTGGGCATAGCGGCCGACGGGCACATGCGCCGGGTCGCCGGTCGCGATGCGGCCATTGGCGCCGAGCAGGGCCGCCAGGTTCGTCGTGCGCGTGAGCTCCACGGGCTGGGCCGCGTTGGAGGGCGCCACCAGCACCAGGGCATTGCTGATCGGGCTCACGCGGGTCGCGTTCACGATCAGGTTGCGCTCCTGCAGGTAGTCCATCCAAGGCTCGTCCGCGCTCATGAACAGCTCGGCCGGCGCGCCCTGCTCGATCTGTCGGGCCAGGGCCGAGGAGGCCGCGAAGGAGAGGCGCGGCGCCGGATTGCCGCGGCTCTGCCATTCCTGCGCGAGGGTGCGCATCGCATCGGTCAGGCTGGCTGCGGCGAAGACCGTGAGCGGCGCCTCCTGGGCGCGGGGCATGGCGGGGGCGGCCAGCAGGCCAAGGACCGCGAGGGCGGCGAGAAAGCGGCGTTGCATCTGGGGCTCCTTGGACTCAGTTCGGCGTAAAGGCAGGCGCGGCGAAGCGGATGGCGGGGCCATCGTCCGTCGGGCCGGTCAGGAAGAAGGGGGCGAGGCGCAGGCGTGCCGGACCCGACTTCCCGCCACCGTCGGCAGCGCGCTCGCGCACAGTTCGACGGTCTTTGCGGTCGGATGGGTCATGGGCCGCTCCACCTGGAGCCATCGTTATAGCCCATGAACTATAGCGGACGACAAGCCGCGCGATCAGTCGCCCGGCGGTCCCGCGGCGCGCTGCGCGGCGGCCTCGACGTCGCGGTAGCGCGCGATGAGCGCGCGCCCCGTCTCGGTGAGCGTGGCGCCGCCGCCCCGCTGGCCGCCCGGCGTGCGCGTCACCACCGGCGCGCCGATGGCGACGTCGAGCGCTTCGACCAGCCCCCAGGCGCGCGGATAGGACATGCCGAGCGCCCGCGCCGCGGCGGCGATCGAGCCCGTCTCGGCGATGGCCTCGAGCAGCGCGATCTTGCCGGGCCCGACCTTGCCGCCGGAGGCGAGGTCGAGCCGGATGCTCACGCGGAAGGGAAGGGTGGCAGGATCGGACACCGGCCCATTGAAGCCTGCCTGCGCGCCGCTGTCAGCCTTGGCGGATGGACGGTCGGCCGTCATCGCGTTATAAAGGGAAAAATATAACGAAGGAGGTTCAAGCATGAACGTCGATGTCCGAGTGACTCGTCACCCCTTCCTGGACGGCAAGCTCAAGCGCATGCTGATCGACGGGAAGTGGTTGGAGGCTGCCTCCGGGAAGACCTTCGAGACCTTCAACCCCGCCACCGGCGAACTCCTGGCCACCGTCGCCGAAGGCGATGCCGAGGATATCGACCGCGCCGTCACGGCCGCGCGCCGCGCCTTCGAGGGGCCCTGGTCCCGTGTGAAGCCCTTCGAGCGGCAGAACCTGCTGCTCAAGCTCGCCGACCTCGTCGACAAGCATTTCGAGGAGCTGGCCGACCTCGACACGCTCGACATGGGCGCGCCGATGAGCCGCACGCGCGGCAGTCGCCTGCGCGCCGTCGGCATGCTGCGCTACTATGCCGGCCAGACGACGGCCATCCATGGCGAGACCATCGAGAACTCGCTGCCCGGCGAGGTCACCTCCTTCACGCTGAAGGAGCCGGTCGGCGTCGTCGGCGCCATCATCCCCTGGAACGGCCCGCTGACGGCGACGATCTGGAAGATCGGCCCCGCCATCGCCACCGGCTGCACCGTGGTGCTGAAGCCGGCCGAGGAGGCGCCGCTCACCCCGCTGCGCCTGGCCGAGCTCTGCATGGAGGCGGGCATCCCGCCGGGCGTCGTGAACGTCGTCCCCGGCTATGGCGAGACGGCGGGCGCCGCGCTCTCCGCCCATCGCGACGTGGACAAGGTGGCCTTCACCGGCTCGCACGTCACGGGCCAGAAGATCATCCAGGCCTCGGCCGGTAACCTCAAGCGCGTCTCGCTGGAGCTCGGCGGCAAGTCGCCGGACGTGGTCTTCGCCGATGCCGATCTCGACGCGGCGGTGCCCGGCGCGGCCATGGCGGTCTTCGCCAATTCCGGCCAGATCTGCAGCGCTGGCACGCGCCTCTTCGTCGAGCGCAAGATCTACGAGGAGTTCTCCCAGCGCGTCGCCGATTTCGGCAAGACGCTGAAGGTGGGCGACGGGCGCGACCCCGACGTGCAGGTCGGCCCCCTGGTTTCCGTCGAGCAGCTCGATCGTGTCACCGGCTATCTCTCCATCGGCCGGCAGGAGGGCGCGCGCCCGCTCTCCGGCGGCGAGCGGCTGACCGAGGGCGCCCTGTCCAAGGGCTTCTTCGTGCCGCCGACCGTCTTCGCCGACGTGAAGGACGACATGCGCATCGCGCAGGAGGAGATTTTCGGGCCGGTGATCTCCGCGATCCCCTTCGACGACATCGAGGAGGTCATCACCCGCGCCAACAACACGGGCTTCGGCCTCGGTTCGGGTCTCTGGACCCGTGACGTGACCAAGGCCCACAAGCTGGCGAAGTCGATCCGCGCCGGCTCGGTCTGGATCAACTGCTACCAGGCGATGGACCCGGCCGTGCCCTTCGGCGGCTACAAGATGAGTGGCTACGGGCGCGAAAGCGGCAAGCAGCACGTCGAGGAGTACCTCAACGTGAAGTCGGTCTGGATCAAGACCGGCTGAGCAGGCAGTCTGGCGGGCACCATGACCGAGGTGCCCGCATGAGTACCAAGACCGAGGGGCGGGGCGTCTTCGAAAGCTCCGTCTGCCCCCATGACTGCCCCTCGACCTGCGCGCTGGAGGTCGAGGTGATGCCCGGCGCACGGCGCATCGGCGCGGTGCGCGGCGCGGCCGCCAACAGCTACACCGCCGGCGTCATCTGCGCGAAGGTCGCGCGCTATTCCGAGCGCGTGCACCACCCCGACCGCGTCACGCAGGCGCTGCTGCGCACCGGCCCCAAGGGCTCCGGCCAGTTCCGTGAGATCGGCATGGAGGAGGCGCTGGACCGCGTGGCGGAGCGCCTCATGGACGTCGCCGCGACGCATGGCGCCGAGGCGGTCTGGCCCTATTACTTCGCCGGCACCATGGGCCTCGTGCAGCGGGACGGCATCAACCGCCTGCGCCACGTCATGCGCTATTCCCGCCAGCGCAGCACCATCTGCAGTACGGTCTGCGAGTCCGGCTGGATGGCCGGCGTGGGCAAGTTTACCGGCCCCGATCCGCGCGAGATGGCGAAGTCCGACCTCATCGTCATGTGGGGCGGCAACCCCGTGGCGACGCAGGTGAATGTGATGACCCACGTCACCCGCGCCCGGAAGGAGCGCGGCGCGCGGCTCATCGTCGTCGATCCTTATCGCACCGGCACCGCCCAGGCGGCCGACCTGCACCTGCCGATCCGCCCCGGCACGGATGGCGCGCTGGCCTGCGCGGTGATGCACGTCGCCTTCCGCGACGGTTTTTGCGATCGCGACTACATGGCGCGCTACTCCGATGCCGATCCGGGGCTGGAGGCGCATCTGGCCGAGCGCGGGCCCGAATGGGCCTCGGCCATCACCGGCCTCTCCGTCGAGCTCATCGAGGCCTTCGCGCGGGAATATGGCGCGACCGAGCGCGCCTATATCCGCTGCGGCTACGGCTTCTCTCGCTCGCGCAACGGGGCGGCCGGGCTGCATGCCGTGACCTGCCTGCCCACCGTCACCGGCAAGTGGCGGCACGAGGGCGCCGGGGCCTTCTGGAACAACCGCGGCATCTACCACTGGAACAAGACGCTCATCGAAGGGCTCGACCGCAAGGACACCTCCATCCGCGAGATGGACATGTCGCGCATCGGCGCCGTGCTGACCGGCGACCGGAAGGAACTCGGCGACGGCCCGCCGGTCCATGCGCTCTTCATCCAGAACGTGAATCCCGTGACCGTCGCGCCCGACAGCAACCGCGTGCGCCGCGGCTTCCTCCGCGAGGACCTCTTCACCTGCGTGCACGAGCAGTTCATGACCGAGACGGCCCGCATGGCCGACATCGTGCTGCCCGCGACCATGTTCCTGGAGCACGACGACCTCTACCAGGCGGGCGGCCACAGCCACATCCAGATCGGCCGCAAGCTCATCGAGGCGCCAGGCGACTGCCTGTCCAACCATGAGGTCACGGCCGCGCTGGCGAAGCGCCTGGGCGCCGAGCATCCGGGCTTCGGCATGACGGCGAGGGAGGTGATCGACGCCACGCTGCGTGCCTCCGGCTGGCCTGGCGTGGAGGAGGTGATGGCGGGCCGCTGGGTCGACGCGCAGCCGGATTTCACGGCGAGCCACTTCCTGGAGGGCTTCGGCCACAAGGACGGCCGCTTCCACTTCCGCCCCGACTGGGCCGCCATCGGCCCCGATCACGCCCGCATGCCGAAGCTGCCGGACCACATGGCCACGATCGACGAGGCGAGCGCGGCGTATCCCTTCCGCCTGGTCACGGCGCCGGCGCGGCAGTTCCTCAATACGAGCTTCACCGAGACGCCGACGGCGCGGAAGCGCGAGGGCCGCCCCACCGCAATGGTTCATCCCGAGGATGCGGCGCGCCTCGGCATCGAGGAGGGCGGGCGCGTCCGCCTCGGCAATGGCCGGGGCGAGGTGATCGTCCATGCGAAGCTGTTCGATGGGCTTCAGCCCGGTGTGATCATCGTGGAAAGCGTCTGGCCCCATGCCGATTTCGAGGGCGGCATGGGCATCAACGCCCTCACCAGCGACGATCCTGCGCCGCCGGCCGGCGGCGCGGTCTTCCACGACACGGCCGTCTGGATGCGGGCCATCGCCGCGCAGGCCACGGAAACGCCGGCCCTCGCGGCGGAATAGCCGGCGAAAACGATCGTGCTCCAGGTGGGCTTGACCTTCCCATAGGGTCAGGGGCCACCTCCTGCTGCATCGAGGGCAAGGAGTGCGAGATGTCTGGTGCGACGGCGACGGTGAAGGACCCCGTCTGCGGGATGACGGTGGACCCGGCGAAGACGCCGCATCACGCGGAGCATGCCGGCAAGGCCTATCATTTCTGCTCGGCCGGATGCCGCACGAAGTTCCAGGCCGATCCCGGGAAGTACGTGGCTTCGGAGGAAGCGGTCAGCTGCTGCGGCGGCCACGAGGCCGCTCCCGCGAAGGCGGGCGCCTGCTGCGGCGGGCATGACGCCGCGCCCGTCGCGGCGACGGCGAAGGACCCGGTCTGCGGCATGACGGTGGATCCGGCGAAGACGCCGCATCACGCGGAGCATGCGGGCAAGACCTATCACTTCTGCTGCAACGGCTGCCGGACCAAGTTCCAGGCGGACCCGGCGAAGTACCTGGAGCCGGCCAAGGCTGGGGGCTGCTGCGGCGGACACCACGGCGCCAGCCCGGCCGCGGGCGAGGTGAAGGACCTGGTCTGCGGGATGACGGTGGACCCGGCGAAGACGCCGCACCACGCGAAGCATGCCGGCAAGGAATACCATTTCTGCTCGGCCGGCTGCCGCACGAAGTTCGCCGGCGATCCCGGCCGCTACCTGAATCCGAAGCCGAAGCTGGAGGCCGTCGCGGTCGATCCCGGCGCCATCTACACCTGCCCGATGGATCCCGAGATCCGCCAGGTCGGGCCCGGAACCTGCCCGATCTGCGGCATGGCGCTGGAGCCCGAGGTGCCGACCGCCGATGCCGGCCCCAACCCCGAGCTCGTCGATTTCACCCGCCGCTTCTGGATCGGCCTGGTCCTGACCCTGCCGGTCTTCGTTCTGGAGATGGGCAGCCACCTCATCGGCCGGCACCTCGTGGCGCCGGAGCTCGGCAACTGGATCCAGCTCGTCCTCGCCACGCCCGTGGTGCTCTGGGTGGGCTGGCCCTTCTTCGAGCGCGGCTGGAAGAGCCTCATCACGCGAAACCTCAATATGTTCACGCTGATCGCGCTGGGCACCGGCGTCGCCTGGCTGTTCAGCGTGGTCGCCACCGCGGCGCCGGGAATCTTCCCAGACGCCTTCCGAGGGCATGGCGGCACCGTCGCGGTCTATTTCGAGGCGGCGTCGGTCATCACGCTGCTGGTCCTGGTCGGCCAGCTGCTGGAGCTGCGCGCCCGCGAGCGGACCGGCGGCGCCATCCGCGCGCTGCTCGACCTCGCGCCCGCCATGGCGCGCCGCGTCGCGCCCGACGGTTCGGATGCCGAGGTGCCGCTGGCGGAGGTCCAGGTGGGGGACAGCCTGCGCGTCCGCCCCGGCGACAAGGTGCCGCTGGATGGCGAGGTGCTGGAGGGCAATTCCTACCTCGACGAGAGCATGGTGACCGGTGAATCCGTGCCCGTGGCCAAGGCGCCGGGGGCGCGCGTCATCGGCGGCACGCTGAACGGGCAGGGCGGCTTCGTCATGCGGGCCGATCGCGTGGGGCAGGACACGGTGCTGTCGCAGATCGTCCGCATGGTGGCCTCGGCGCAGCGCTCGCGCGCGCCGATCCAGCGCCTGGCCGACCAGGTGGCCGGCTGGTTCGTGCCCGTGGTCGTGGCCGTGGCGCTGCTGGCCTTCGCGGCCTGGGGCCTCTGGGGCCCCGAGCCGCGCCTCGCCCATGGGCTGGTGGCCGCGGTGGCCGTGCTCATCATCGCCTGCCCTTGCGCGTTGGGCCTCGCGACGCCCATGTCGATCATGGTGGGCGTGGGCCGAGGTGCCCAGGCCGGCGTGCTGATCCGTGACGCCGAGGCGCTGGAGCGGATGGAGCGCATCGACACGCTGGTCGTCGACAAGACCGGCACGCTGACCCAGGGACGGCCCGAGGTCGTGGCCGTGGTGCCGCGCGGCTTCGCGGAGGAGGAGCTGCTGCGCCTCGCCGCCGGCCTCGAGCGGCCGAGCCAGCATCCCTTGGCCGAAGCGGTGGTGCGCGCGGCGGAGAAGCGCGGCCTGGTCGTGCCCGCCGTCGAGGGCTTCGACGCGCCCACCGGCCGCGGCGTCCTCGGCCGCGTCGAGGGCCGCGACATGGTCATCGGCAGCGCGCGGTTGATGGGGGAGCGGGGCGTGGAGCTCGCAGACCTCGCCGCCGAGGCGGAGCGCCTGCGCGGCGAGGGCGCCTCCGTCGTCTTCGTGGCGATCGACGGCCGGTCCGCGGGGCTCCTCGCCGTCGCCGACCCGCTGAAGGAGAATGCGGCCGCCGCCGTCGCCGGGCTCGTGGCCGACGGCGTGCGCCTGGTGATGCTGACCGGCGACAGCCGCGCCACGGCCGAGGCGGTGGCCCGGAAGCTCGGCATCGCCGAGGTGCATGCGGAGGCCCTGCCGGAGGACAAGCAGCGCCTCGTCGAGCGGCTGCAGGCCGAGGGCCGGCACGTCGCCATGGCCGGTGACGGCGTGAACGACGCGCCGGCCCTGGCCGCGGCCGAGGTCGGCATCGCCATGGGCACGGGAACCGGCGTTGCCATCGAGAGTGCGGGGATCACCCTGCTGGGCGGCGATCTCGCCGGCATCCTGCGCGCGCGGCGCCTCTCGCGCGCGGTGATGTCGAACATCCGGCAGAACCTGTTCTTCGCCTTCATCTACAACGCGGCGGGCGTGCCGGTGGCGGCGGGGGTGCTCTACCCGATCTTCGGCCTGCTGCTCTCGCCGGTCTTCGCGGCGGCGGCGATGGCGCTCTCCTCGGTGAGCGTGGTCGGCAATGCGCTGCGGCTGCGGGCGGCGAAGCTCGACTGAGGGCGGTTGCCCCTCAGGATGGTTGTCCATGGGGCCGGGCCGCCGCACACTTCGCGGTGAAGAGGAACGCGCCCCATGGAAAAGCTGCTGATGATCGCCGGCCCGCTCGGCGAGCACCTGCGCCGCCGCAAGGAAACGGTCGCCGTGTCGGAATCCTCCGCCGGCGGCCTGATCGCGGCGGCACTACTGGCCCAGCCCGGCGCCTCCGCTTATTTCCTCGGCGGCGCCGTCACCTACACGCAGCCCGCGCGGCTCGGCCTGGTCGGCATCACGGCCGAGGACATGGAGGGCATGCGCTCCTCCAGCGAACCCTATGCCCTGCTGCTGGCGCGCCGCATGCGCGAGCGCCTGGGCGCCAGCTGGGGCCTGGCGGAGACCGGCGCGGCCGGCCCCACGGGCAACCGGTACGGCGATGCGGCGGGCCATAGCTGCCTCGCCATCTCGGGCCCGATCGAAATGGTGCGCACGCTCGAGACCGGCTCGGCCGACCGCTGGCGGAACATGCTGGACTTCGCGGCGGCGGCGATGACGCTGCTGGACGAGGGGATGAACGCGGCAGGCTAGGCATCCGGATCAGGCGCCAGGATCAGGCGGTCACTTTCGGCGGCCGCGGATCGCCTCGATCAGGGCGCGAAGGCCGGGCGACACGTGCCGGCGCCCCGGGTAGTAGAGGCATACCCCCGGGAA
Source organism: Roseococcus pinisoli (assembly GCF_018413645.1). Lineage (GTDB taxonomy): Bacteria > Pseudomonadota > Alphaproteobacteria > Acetobacterales > Acetobacteraceae > Roseococcus > Roseococcus pinisoli. Next base: position 103,892 of record NZ_JAHCDA010000001.1, on the reverse strand, counting down.
GGACGGACACCAGTCCTCCAACACGCGCTCGACCCGGCCGTCGGCGAGGGCCTCCGTGGCCAGGAAGTCGGGGACGAAGGCGATCCCGATGCCGTCGATCGCCGCATCCACCATGAGGAACATGTCGGTGAGGGTGAGCCGGCCGGCGACGTTGATCGTCTCGGCCACGCCGTGGCGCTCGAATTCCCAGCGGTAGATCGAGCCGCTCTCGAAGCGGAAACGGATGCAGTCGTGCTGGTACAGGTCCTGCGGGACGGCCGGCCGACCGCGCGCCGCCAGATAGCCGGGCGAGGCGACCGCCGCGAAGCGCACGGCGTCGAGAAGCGGCACGGCGATCATGTCCTGCGGCACCGCCTCGGCCAGGCGGATGCCCGCATCGAAGCCCTCGGCGACGATATCGCCCAGTCTTCCGTCCGTGACGATGTCGAGATGGATCAGCGGATGGTCGCGCAGGAAGCCGCCGAGGAGCGGGCGCAGGATCAGCCGCAGGGCGGCGTCGCTGGCGTTGATCCGCACGGTGCCGCTGGGCGTCTCGCGGAGGGCATCGACCTCCTGCAGCGCTTCCGTGATGGAGGACAGGGCGGGGCGGAGCTTCGCGGCGAGCCGCTCACCGGCCTCGGTCAGGGAGACGCTGCGCGTCGTGCGGTTGAACAGCCGGATGCCCAGACGCTGCTCCAGGCTCTTCACCGCGTGGCTGACCGCCGATCGGGTGACATTGAGCTCGACGGAGGCCGCGCGGAAATTGCGATGCGCCGCGACCGCGAGGAAGACGCTGAACGCCAGCAGGTCCCCATTCCGGGATTGGTGAGCGTCTTTCATCACGACGGCAAGAATTGGCGCGATTGTCGCGACATTCAAGAAGGCCACATCTGGACGCGGCACGATGGAGGAGACCAGCGCCATGGCGAAGCACGGCAATTACCTGCCCGAAAGGGTGACCTTCCCCTCGCATGGCGACGATGTCGCCGGCGTCGTCTATCGGCCGAAAGGCGACGGCCCGTTCCCGACCGTCGTTCTGCTCGGGCCCTATTCCTTCGAGAAGGAGCAGGCGCCGACCCATTATGCGACGCGTCTGGCCGATGAGGGCTTCCTGGCCCTGGCCTTCGATCCCCGCACGGTGGGCGAGAGCGGCGGCCAGCCGCGCAGGCTCGAAAACCCGAAGATGAAGAACGAGGACGTCGTCTCGGCGCTCGACTATCTGCTGGCGCGACCGGATGTCGATGCGGGGCGGGTCTTCGCGCTCGGCGTCTGCCAGGGCGGCCCCGAGATGCTCGACATCTCCTCCTACGAGGATCGGATCAAGGCGGTGGCCTCGGTGACCGGCTATTATCGCGACCGCGAAACCGACCTGTTCATGATCGCCGCCGGCGTGACCGAGAACCCCTTCGATACCGCGACGGCGCCGACCCTGTCGGAGCTGGAAGCGCTGCTCGCCGCCCGGCTCGAGCGCGCCCGCGATGCCAAGGCCCGCTACGAGGCGACGGGAGAGGTCGTCTATGCCCCCCTCGTCGACCCCAGGCTCGGCGATCGCAAGACCGGCTCGGATGCCGGCCTGCCCGGCCCATTGGTCTGGAGCTGGTACGGTTCCTGGACGCTCAAGGGCTGGGCGAACCGCTACGCCATCATGAGCGACCTCGACCATTTCGACTACACGACGGCGCCGGGCGTGGCGAAGCTCAACAAGCCTGCGCTCGTCATCCATTCCGACAGCTGCATGAATCCGGCCGCGGCGCGCCGGCATTTCGAGTCGATCCCGACGGCGCAGAAGAAGCTGATCTGGGAAAACGGCACCAACCATTTCCAGTATTACGATCAGCCCGACGTCGTGGACCGCACCGTCGGTCATGCGGCGGACTGGTTCCGCGAACACATGGCCTAGCCGAGCTGCCAGCGGGCCGCCCTGGCCCGCGACCGGCCGGCTACGCCGCCGGCCGCCACCCGAGCAGGCGCAGCGCGTTCAGCGTCACCAGCACCGTCGCGCCCGTATCGGCCAGGATCGCGGGCCAGAGGCCGGTGACGCCTGCCAGCGTCGTGATCAGGAACACGCCCTTCAGCCCGACCGCGACCGCCACGTTCTGCTTCACGTTGGACATGGTGGCGCGGGAGAGCGAGATCAGCTCCGCCACGCCCGTCACGCGGTCCCGCAGCACGGCGGCGTCGGCCGTCTCCAGCGCCACGTCGGTGCCGCCGCCCATGGCGATGCCGACCGTGGCGGCGGCGAGCGCCGGCGCGTCGTTGATGCCGTCGCCCACCATGGCCACGGGGCCTTCCGCCGCCAGGGCCGCGATCGCGCGCAGCTTGTCCTCGGGCAGGAGCTCCGCCTGGACGTCGAGGCCGAGGCCCGAGGCGATGGCCGCGCCCGTGCGGGCATTGTCGCCCGTCAGCATCACCGAGCGGACGCCGAGCGCGGTCAGCGCCGCGATGCCGGAGGCCGCATCGGCCCGCGGCTCGTCGCGCAGCGCGATCAGGCCGAGGAGCGCGCCGTCGATCAGCGCGACGGAGACCGTCTTGCCCTCGGCCTCCAGCCGCGCCAGCTCGCCGGCCAGGGCGCCGAGCGCGGCACCCGCCTCGGCCGCGTGGCGCGGGCTGCCGACCGCGATCTCCCTCCCGGCCACCTGCGCGCGCACGGCCTTGCCGGGAACGGCGGCGGCATCGCGCGCCGGCGGCAGGCTCAGCCCGCGGGCATCGGCCTCGGCCAGGATGGCGCGCGCGAGAGGATGGGCGCTGCCCTGCTCGACGGCGGCGGCGAGCGCCAGCAGCTCGCTCTCCGAGCGGCCCTCGGCGGGGATGAGGTCCGTCACGCGGGGGCGGCCCTCGGTCAGCGTGCCGGTCTTGTCGAAGGCGATGTGGCGGGCCGCGCCGATCGTCTCCAGCGCGGCGCCGCCCTTCACCAGCAGCCCGCGCCGCGCGCCGGCCGAAAGCCCGGAGGCCATGGCGGCGGGCACCGAGATCACGAGCGCGCAGGGGCAGGCGATCAGCAGCACGGCGAGGCCGCGATAGAGGCTGGTGGACCAGTCCCAGCCGAGCAGGAACGGCGCCCCCAGGATCACCAGCAGCGAGACGCCCATGGCCGATGGCGTCCACCAGGCGGCGAAGCGCTCGATGAAGCGCTGCGCCGGCGCGCGCGAGGCCGTGGCCTCCTCCACCATGCGGATGATGCGCGCGATGGTGTTGTCCGAGGCCGCGTGGGTGACGCGCACGCGCAGCGCGCCGTCGGCATTGATGCTGCCGGCGCGGACCAGCTCGCCCGGGCCGCGTGCGACGGGCACGCTCTCGCCGGAGACGGGGCTTTCGTCGAGCGCCGAGCGGCCTTCCTCGATGCTGCCGTCGCAGGGCACGCGATCGCCGGGGCGGATCAGCACGAGGTCGCCGGGGACGAGGCGCTGGGCCGGCACTTCCTCGGTGCCGCCGGCCGTGACGCGCAGTGCCGTGCGCGGCATGAGCGAGGCCAGCGCCCGGATGCCCGCCCTCGCGCGCCCGGCGGCCACGCCCTCCAGCATCTCGCCGAGGGCGAAGAGCAGCACCACCACCGCCGCTTCCTCGGCCGCGCCGATGAGGGCGGCGCCGATGGCGGCCGTGCACATCAGCGTCTCGATGGAGAAGGGGCTGCCGCTTCGGGCCAGGGCGATGGCACGGCGGCCGAAGGGCACCAGCGCCACGCCGGTCGCGACCAGGAAGAGCGGGTAGGTCAGCGTCTCCGGCAACACCAGCGAGAGCGCCCAGGCCGCGCCGACCAGCCCGCCCAGCAGCCAGGTGAGCTTCGCCTTGCCGGTGGCCCACCAGGGTTTCTCGGCATCGGCGGGATCGTCATGGTCGTGGTGGGAATGGGCCTGGGCCGGCGCCTCCGGGCTTGCGGCGGAGAGCGCGGTCGCGGTGAAGCCGAGGGCGGCGACCTGCCGCTCGACCTCCTCGGGCCTGGCGGTGGAGAGCGAGGCGGTCAGCCGCTCCGCCATCAGGTTCACCTCGATGTCGGCGATGCCGGGCATCTTCTCCAGCGCGCGGGTCAGGCTTGCGACGCAGCTGCCGCAATCCATGCCTTCGACACGCCAGACCAGCTTTTCAGACATCAGGCAGACTCCAGGAAATCCAGGCCGGCCTTCACTTAGGGACCGAAGGCCAAGTCTGCCAGGAGTGTCACGTTCAGCACCAGGATCAGCGCCGCGCAGGCCCAGCCCAGCGCCACCTGCCAACGCGGCGCGACAAGGGCGCCCAGGCGTCCCTTATCCTGCGCGAAAAGCATCAGCGGGATCACCGCGAAGGGAAGCTGAAGTGACAATATAACCTGCGACAGCACGAGCAGCCGCGCCGTGCCGCTGGGGCCGTAATGCCAGGTGACGATCACCGCCGGCACGATGGCGACCAGCCGCGTGACCAGCCTCCGCAGCACCGGCGACAGCTTGAACCGCAGGAAGCCCTCCATCACCACCTGGCCGGCGAGCGTCGCCGTCACGGTGGCGTTCAGGCCGCAGAGCAGCAATGCGAGCGCGAAGAGCGTCGCAGCCACGCCGGTCCCCAGCAGCGGGGCCATGAGGTGATAGGCATCGCCGATCTCGGCCACCTCGGTATGGCCCGAGGTGTGGAAGACCGCGGCCGCGGTGATGAGGATGGCCGAATTGATGAGCAGCGCGAAGGTGAGGGCGATGCTGCTGTCGATGGTCGCGTAGCGGATGGCGTCGCGCCGGCCCTTCTCGTCGGGTGTCCAGGCGCGCGACTGCACCAGCGCGGTGTGCAGGTAGAGGTTGTGGGGCATCACCGTGGCGCCGAGGATGCCCATGGCGATGTAGAGCTGCGTCCGGTCGGTCACGATGGAGGCGGCCGGGACGTAGCCGCGCAGCACCTCGCCCCAATTGGGATCGGAGAGCGCGATCTGCACGGCGAAGCAGCCGAAGATCAGCGCGATCATGCCGACCACCAGCGCCTCCAGCCAGCGCATGCCCTTGTTCTGCAGCCAGAGCATCAGGAAGGCGTCCAGCGCCGTCAGCATCACGCCGTAGAGCAGGGGAATGCCGAAAAGGAGCTCCAGCGCGATGGCCGTGCCGATGAGCTCGGCGAGGTCGGTCGCGCAGATGGCGATCTCGGCGAGGAACCACAGCGGGTAGGCCATGAATTTCGGGAACCGCTCGCGGCAGAGCTGCGCGAGGTCGCGCCCCGTCGCCACGCCGATGCGCACGCAGAGCGCCTGCAGCAGCAGCGCCATGAGCGAGGAGATGAGGGCGACGGAGAGCAGCGTGTAGCCGAAGGCCGATCCGCCGGCGAGCGAGGTCGCCCAGTTGCCGGGGTCCATGTAGCCCACCGCCACCAGGTATCCGGGTCCCAGGAAGGCGAAGAGCTTGCGCATGAAGCCGCCCGCATTGGGGACGGGGACGCTGCGATTTACCTCGGGCAGGCTGTGGGGCATGGCGGGCCCCGCCGGCGGCCGGGCGCCGGAAAGCGGGAAGGACGTTGTGGGCAGGTCAGGCACCACGGGTCACCATGCATGGCTTGGAAGTTCAGTCGATGCTAATATCTGAAACTTCTTCTATCAATGCCGGATACCCTTGCATGGTCATGCGCACCAAACGGGCCCCACGCCCCCTTCCGCCGGCCGAGGACCACGCCGCCCGTTTCGCCCGCCAGCGCGAGGGCGACCGGATGGCCGTCGCCGAGGATTATGTGGAGCTCGTGTCCGACCTGCTGCGCGAGGAGGGTGAGGCCCGCTCGGTCGAGATCGCGCGGCGCATGGGCGTGGCCCAGGCGACGGTGGCGGCCACCGTGACCCGGCTGCAGCGCGACGGGCTGGTGGCCACCAAGCCCTATCGCGGCATCTTCCTCACCGAGGCGGGCGAGGCCATGGCCGCCTCCGCGCGCGCGCGGCACGACCTGGTGGTGCGCTTCCTGCTCTCCCTCGGCCTCGACCCCGCCACGGCGGAGGAGGATGCCGAGGGGCTGGAGCATCACGTCAGCGACGCCACGCTGGCGGCCTTCGCCCGCTTCCTGAAGGAACGCCAGGAATAGCCCTGTTTCAGGCCGACGCCTTCATCGCCCAGTCGGCGATGACCGTGGCGGCCTCGGCAAAATCCTCGATGCGCATGGCTTCCAGCGGCGTGTGGCTGCCGTTCTGGTTGCGCACGAAGACCATGGCCGAGGGGATACCGGCCTGGGCGAAGGCCGCCGCGTCATGGCCGCCGCCCGAGGGCATCACCTTGTGCCCGATGCCCAGCACCTCGGCCGATTGGCGCAGCGCCTCGCGCAGGGCGGGATCCATCGGCGTGGGCTTGGATTCCTGGCGCGACGGCACCTCGAAGGTCACGCCGCGGCTCTTCCCGATCTCGGCGGCCAAGCGCTCGACCTCGACATAGAAGCGGTCGAGCGTCGCGGGCTCGGGCGCGCGGACGTCGAGGGTGAAGCAGACCTCGCCGGGCACCTTGCCGAAGCCCGCCTGGTCGGAGGTCGCCAGCGTGCAGAAGGTGCAGACCAGGGGCACGCCCTCGGCTTCCAGCTCGCCCCAGAAGCTGTCGAGGCGTTGGGCGAATTCGGCGAAGGCCAGCACCGCGTCGTGGCGATAGCCGCGCGGCGTGGCGCCGGAATGGTTCCATTCGCCATGGACCGCGCCCGCGCGGATGCGGCGGTTGCCGGGCAGGGCGGTGACGAGGCCGACCGGGATCTGCTCGGCGTCCAGCACGGGGCCCTGCTCGATATGCAGCTCCACATAGGCGTGGACGTTCTCGGGGCTGAGCACCTTCCTGCCCGTCCGCAGTGCCTCGGGATCGAAGCCCAACTCGCGCATGTGATGCTCGAGCGAGAGGCCGGTATCGGGCCGCAGATTGGCGAGGTTGGCGGGCAGGAAGCTGCCCAGCGCGCCGCGGCTGCCGGGGAAGCCGTTGAACCAGGCGCCGCCCTCCTCCGCGCGGATCGCCATCACCGTCACGTCGCGCTTCGGGGTGAAGGCCGCCTGCCGCATGCCCGCGACCACGGCCATGCCGCAGATCACGCCCGCCGCCCCGTCGAAATTGCCGCCCTGCGGCACGGAATCGAGATGGCTGCCGAGGATGATCCGCGGCAGCGCGCGGTCCGTGCCGGGCAGCGTCATGTACATGTTGCCCGCGAAGTCGACCTGGATCTCCAGGTTCAGCTTTTCCGCCTCCGCGCGGACCAGGGCATGGGCGATCTCCTCGCCGCGGCCATAGGCCTCGCGCGTGACGCCGACCCCGTCGAAGGTCTTTTCCCTCAGCGTGTCGAAGAGGTGGGAGGCGAGGGCGATGTCGGGGCGGATGTTCGTGCTCATGCACCCGAGCCTAAAACGATATCCGCGTCCCTGGATCCCACCTGGAGCCCCTCGCGGCGACGATTCACGATTTCGGTGATCCAGCCCCGGTGGATCGCCCCGATCGGGTGACTTGTCACTGCCCAACACCCCTCATAAGTTCCGCGCCAACGCCCTTCACGCGGTCCATTGCAGGACCGTCCCCCATGAACCTCCGCGAATGCACAGCGCCATGTCTGCCCTCGGCCGCGCCTGCGCGCGCCTGTTCGCCGGGGGAAGGCGTGCCTGTCCTGATCCGCCGAGCTGGAGCGTAGTGATGCCGAATTTCTCCCGTCGTGCCGTGGCCCTGGGCGCCGCCGCGCTGCCCTTCGCCGCGTCGGCGCAGCCCGCCGCCTGGCCGACCCGGCCGGTCCGCACCGTCGTGGCCTTCGCCGCGGGCGGCCCCGCCGACCTCGTGGCGCGGATCGTGGCCTCCAGCCTCGAGCGTCAGTTCGGCCAGCCCTTCCCGGTCGACAACCGGGCCGGCGCCGGCGGGCAGATCGGCACGGATTTCGTCGCCAAGGCTCCGGGCGACGGCTACACGCTGCTCGTCACCTCCTCGGCCGCGCATGGCGTGGGGCCGGGCCTCTATCCGAACCAGCCCTATGACGCCGTGCGGGACTTCACGCATATCGGGCTGATCGGCGTCGGGCCCATGGCCTTCCTGGTCAATGCGCAGTCGCCCTATCGCACGCTGGCCGAATTCGTCGCGGCGGCGAAGGCGCGCGGCACGCCCATGACCTTCGGCTCCGGCGGCACGGGGGGGCTCGGGCACCTCTCGGGCGAGCTCGCCTACCGGCGCATGGGCATCGAGATGACGCATGTGCCCTATCGCGGCAGCGCGCCGGCCCAGGCGGACCTCGTGGCGCGCAACATCGACGTGATCGTGGACAACCTCGCCGGGCATGCGGCGCTCATCCGCTCCGGCACGCTGCGGGTGCTGGCGATCTTCGCGGCCGCCCGCAACCCGAGCTTCCCCGAGGTCCCGACCTTCCCGGAGGAGGGCTTCCCGGACCTCGTTGCCTCCGCCTGGTTCGGCCTTTGCGCCGGCGCCGGCCTGCCGCCCGCGCTCGTGACCCGGCTCAACGCCGCGCTGGGCGAGATGGCGCGAACGCCCGAGGTGCAGCAGCGCTTCGAGACGCTGGGCCTTCGGGCCGACAGCAGCATGACGCCGGCCGAATACGCCGCCTTCGTCGCCAGCGAGGTGGCCCGCTGGCGCGAGGTGATCCGCATCGCCGGCGTGCGGATGGACTGATCGTCCGGGCTTGAGGGGGCCGAGGCCCCCTCGTCTCAGAGCAGTTCGCCGGCGCCCGTTCCGGAATGCGGCGTCGGGATGCACCATTCCTCGCCGCGCGGCGTCGAGACGTATTCCGGCCAGCGCAGATCCACCGGCGGGTCGAAATCCGCCGGCAGCAGCGGCCCGACCCACTTCGTCCCGCCCACGCCGCCGCCCGTGCGCTCCTTGAACTCGGCCTGCGCGGCCTGCAGCGCCTCCGGCAGCGTCGCGAGGTCGATCAGCGTCAGCGCCATGGTCTTGCCGGCCACGAACATGCCGGGATCCACGGCGGCGGGAAGGCCGCCGAGCGCGTTATAGGCCCAGTTCGGATAGGCGAAGCCCTTGGTCGGCGGACGCAGCCGCGGACGCGCGGCGAGCAGCCGCACCGTCGGCGCGTGCCAGGAATATTCCACATAGTCGTCGGCGCTGAGGTGCTTCTGCCAGGCGGGCAGGCCGGCGCGCAGCTTCGCCTCGTTCTCCTCCGGCGGCATCAGCCGGCTGACGGTCTCGATGAAGGGATCGGCCATCGGCTCGAGGCCGAGGTTCTTCTGGATCGCGCGGCCGAATTCCAGCGCATCCTCGCCGTACTTCGGCGCCCCCACGGCCTGCAGGTTCTTCCAGGTCAGGTCCGTCATCGCCTGGTTGGGCAGGCCGACGCGCGTCTTGGTCACCCAGCGCACATAGGCCTTGCAGCCCGTCATGGCCGCGACGTGCTTCGCGTTGTTCGCCAGCACGCGCCAGATCTGCTCCTGGATGCCAAGCGAGGAGGAACGCCAGGAATACTGGATCTGCGAGAAGCGCGGCGGCAGGTTGTCGGACGTCGCGCCACCGTCGCCGAGGACGAATTCGTTCAGCGTCCAGGAACCGGCATGCGGGAACATCGCCTCCTTGGTGTACTTCGTGGTCGTGTACATCAGGCACATGGCATCGAGCGCGCCGGGGCAGCGCGCCTGGGCATGCGCGCCCTCGATGGGCACCAGCGTCGGGTCGATCCAGGTCTCGGGCGCATCGGCCTCGAAGCTGATGACCGCGCTCCAATAGGCGCCGAAATGCGTCTCGCCGGTGACGGTGTTGTAGGGCCAGGGGTGCCAGACCACGGCGGCGTCGAGCCCGTCGAAATAGCCCTTCGCCGCGTGGATGGGCTTGGAGCCGCAGACCTTCTCGGCCGGCTCGCCGAAGAGCTTCAGCGTGCCCGCGACGCCGTGCTTCTGCATCGCCGCCTTGGCGCCGAGCATCGCCGTCAGCGCCGCTGTGCCGAGCATCGAATGCGGGTCGGTATGACCGGCGGTGTAGGGGTGCAGCCCCTCGCGCGGCGCCTCATAGGGCACGACCTGCTGCGAGTTGCCGGGCACCGCGTCGTATTCGGAGAAGCCCGCCAGCACGGGGCCGCCGCTGCCCTGTGTCCATGTCGCGGCGAAGGCTGTGGGCATCTGGCCGGAGCCTTCCTCCACCTCGAAGCCTTCGGCGCGGAGCAGGTCCACATAGTCGCGGGCGGAGCGGTATTCGCGCCAGGCCGGCTCCGCATAGGACCAGATCTTCTCGTTGAAGGCGGAGAGCCGCGCCTCGTTCGCCGTGATGTAGTCGAGTGCGCTCTGGCGCACTGCGTCGTTGCTCATTTCTTGCTTTCCTGGATCGCGTTTCGTGTCTCAGTTCCGGCGGACGTTCCAGAAGGTCGCGAAGCCTTCGTTGACGTCGGTGAGGTTCGACCGGAAGACCGTCGGCTGCAGGTACTGGCCGAGTGGGTAGTAAGGCACCTCGCGCATCGCCTCGACCTGGATGTCGCGACAGATGGCCTGCTGCGTCGTGAGGTCCGGCGCCTGGAACCAGGCGTCGCGCAGCTCCTCGATCCTCGGCATGGTGGCCCAGCCGCCATAGCCGGCGTCGCCATTGCCGCGCAGCGCGATGTGGCCGGCCGGGTTCAGCCAGTCGGTGCCGACCCAGTTGGACACGAAGGCGCTCCATCCGCCTTCGGCGATCGTGCCGCGGCGGTTGCGGCGCTGGAGCATCGCGTTGAACTCGACGGAGTAGACTTCCACGTTCAGGCCGGCCTGCTTGAACATGTCCGTCACCACCGCGCCCATCAGCGAGCTGGGCTCCGACGTGGAGGGGATCATCAGCAGCACCGGCTCGCCATTGTAGCCGGCGGCGCGCAGGTCGGCCCGGGCCTTGGCGTAGTCGCGCGGGCCGGTGAGCGGCGCCAGCCCGGCATCGGAGGCCATGGGCGTGCCGGGGCCGAAGAAACCGAGCGGCGTGTGGTACAGGCTGGTCTCCGCCGGCCCCACCAGCGCCTGCATGCAGGACACCTGGTCGATGGCGCTCCACAACGCGCGGCGGATCGCCGGATTGTTGAAGGGCGGCTGGATGTGGTTCACGCGCACCATGCCGACGAAGCCCGACTTGTCGAGCACCCTCACCTGCAGGTTGCGGTTCCGGCGCATGAGCGGCAGCAGGCTGTGATAGGCATATTCCTGCCAGTCCGCCTCGCCGGCGATGAGCGCGTTGGTCGCCGTCGCGCTGTCCGGCATCACCGTCCATTCGACGCGGTCGAAATGCACGGCCTTGGGGCCCGAGGTCCATTCGCGCTTGCCGTCGCGGCGCGGCACGTAGCCCTCGAACTTGGTGTAGACGATGCGCGAGCCGGGCACGCGCTCATCCGCCTTGAAGCGGAAGGGACCGCTGCCGATGAGCTCCGGCACCTGGCGGAAGGGATCGGTATTGGCCAGGTGCTCGGGCATCATGGCGCAGACCGGCACCGAGGCCTTGCCCAGCGCGATGGGCAGGTGCGGGAAAGGCTGCTTCAGGCGAAAGCGGATGGTGCGGTCGTCCGGCGCGGAGAGCTCGTCCGTCGTCTCCATCAGCTTCTCGCCGAAGGGGTCGCGCCGGGCCCAGCGCCGGATGCTGGCCACGCAGTCGCGCGCCGTCACCTTCTCGCCGCTGTGCCACATCAGCCCGTCGCGCAGCGTAAGGTTCCAGAGCTTGCCGTCATTCTCGACGGTGTGGCCATCGACCATCTGCGGCGTCGCCTGGAAATTGGCGTCCATGCCGTAGAGCGTGTCGAAGACCATGTAGCCGTGGTTGCGGCTGATATAGGCCGTGGTCGTGACGGGATCGAGCGTGATCAGATCCTGCTGCGGCGTGAATTTCAGCGTCGTGGCGGATTGGGCGCGAAGGCCGGAAGGGGCCGCGAGAGAGGCGGCGATCGCGGTTCCGGAGGCCGCGAGCAGGCTGCGTCTATGCAAGGGGTAGATACTCCTCGTCGGATCAGCAGGAGTGACGAAGAGTGCTCGTATTCGTCCCCGCCGCGCAACCCTGCGGGAGCGGTCTCTTCATAAGGAATTTCGGTGAGCTGGAACGGCCGGGCACGACCGACGTTACATTTTGCCCCAGGAATAAGGCAGCTTCGCCGCGACGTCGCCTTGAATGGTGAGTTGATTACGAGTGTGGAACCCAACGGGAGGAACTCACGATGCGTCGTTTTCTCATCGCCTCCGCGCTCGGCCTCGGCATCCTGTCGGGCGGCGCGGCGTCCGGGACGGCCGAAGCCGCCCCGTTCAATCCCGGCCGGGTAGAGCTGGGCGCCGGCGTGACGCCGGTCCAGTACTACGGCCACTATCATCCGCGGCCGCATTACCGCCCGCGCTACTATGCCCCGCCGCCGCCGCGCTATTACGCGCCGCCGCCGCGGCATTACGGCTACTACGCGCCCCCGCCGCCGCCGCGGTACTACCGGCCTCATCACCACCGGCCGTATTACGGCTGGCGGTAACGCTCAGCCGATCGCCGGTTCGATGGTTTCGACCATCCACCGCGCGATCGCCGTCACGGCCGCATCGGTATGCGGCTGGCCCATGAGCTGCACGCCCATCGGCATGCCGCCCACCGCGGTCATCGGCGAGGTGACGACCGGCGCGCCGAGCGCGGAGCTCGGCGTGTTGTAAACCGCATCGCCCGTCGGGCGCGGCGCCAGCGGCTGGCCCGGCACGTCGCCCGGCCAGAGCGGCGCGGGGCCGGGCGAGGCCGGCGCGATGAAGGCGTCCACCACGGGCGCGGTCGCCGCATGGCGCAGGCGGATTTCCTCGCGCCGCAGGATCATGGAGCGGTAGTCCGCGGGCGTCAGCTTCTCGGCATTGGCCAGCGTGTTCTTGGCGCGCTGGCTCACGCCGTCCGGGTTGGTGTTCACCAGGTTGCGGTGCGCCCAGTGGTTCTCCCAGGCGGTGATGGTGTTGGTGAGCACCTGGATGCCGTCCAGCGCCTCCTCCAGCGCATCGACCTGCGGGTTGTCGCCCTTGCGCAGCACGGTCACACCCTGCGCGCGCAGCCGCTCCAGCAGCGTCTCGAAGGCGTTGCGGCTGGTGTCGTCCAGCAGCGCCCAGCCCTCGGCCTCCATCACCGCCAGCGTCACCGGCTTGCGTGCCTCCGGCGTCGTCATGGGGCCGAAGAGGCCCAGGCGCCCGGGGTCGCCGCCCGCGCGCGTCGCGATCTCGATGGCGACCTGCCACATATCCTCGATTGTGCCTGCATGAGGGCCGTGCGTGCTCATGCTCGTCGACTGGCGCTCGCCGCGGTTGATGCCGCCCTGGGTCGGCTTCAAGGCGAAATTCCCGCAATAGCCGGCCGGCCGGATGATCGAGCCGCCCACCTGCGAGCCGATGGCCGCCGGCACCATGCGCGCGCCCACCGCCGCGGCCGAGCCGGAGGAGGAGCCGCCCGGCGTGCGCGCGGGGTCGAAGGGGTTGGTGGTGGCCGGCGGATGCGAGCCGCCGAGCTCGGCCGTCGTGGTCTTGCCGAGGACGACGGCGCCCGCCTCGCGCAGCGCCCAGACCGCCGCGTTGTCGCGCTTCGGGAAGTTCCCCTCATAGGCCTTGCAGCCCATCTGCGTCGGCATGTCCCGCGTTTCCAGCAGGTCCTTGATGCCGATGGGCATGCCGTCGATGGGCGAGAGCGGCTTGCCGGCCTTCCAGCGCGCGGTGCTGGCATCCGCCGCCTCGCGCGCGCCGGCCTCGTTCATGACGACCCAGGCCCGCACCACCGGCTCGCGCTCCGCGATCGTCCCGAGGCAGCGCTCGAGATAGGCGCGCGGCGTGTCGGAACCCTGGGCGAAGGCGGGCGTGGCGTCGTGCCAGCTCAGCGCACGGAATTCCTTGGGCGAATAGTTCGGCATGCGGGTCGTTCCCTCCATTGCGATCCTCATAAGGATCTGGGGAGCCCCGGCGGATGCTCGGCTGCCGGAGTCCGGTCAGGGAGCATCCCCGCGATAGGCCGGAAGGGGAAGCCGGCGCGGCGAAAAACCTGCCCGCCGCGCCGGCTTGCCCGACGGTTCAGCCCTTCGGCGTATGCGCGCGCAGGAAGGCGACGACGCGCTTCTCCTGCTCGACGGCGTGGTCCGGCGCGCGCCAGTCGGTCAGCACCTCCACGCCGGGCAGCAGCTCGGCCAGCTCGGCGCTGGTCGCGGCCGGGTGGGGGATGTCCGTGCCGGGCAGCAGGAAGGTGGGCACGGGGCAGTCGCGGACGAAGTCGCGGTCCACGCAATAGACGAAGTCGTGCGCCCACATGTTGCGCCCGAAGCCGGCCAGGGCCTCCTCGCTGAGCTCCGGGCGGGCCGCGCGCTGCTCCGCGCTCCATTCCGCATGGCTCTCGGGGAAGTACTCCGGGTGCTCGGGATTCAGGCCGATCGGGTTCTGCAGCACCGCCGCCGTGACGCGCTTCGGCGCGGCCCCCACCGCCTTCAGGCAGAAGCTGCCGCCGATGCAGCCGCCCAGGACATGGAATTTCCCGAAGCCGAGATGGTCCATGAGCGCGAGGTGATCGGCCGCATAGGTGTGCCAGCCGTGATCGGCCTGGATATCGGCGACGGACTGGCCGGCATTGCGCTGATCCATGGCGACGGCCGTGAAGCCGGCGGCGGGCAGCGCCTGCGTCCAGTCCACCCAGGGTCGGGGCGGGCCTCCGGCCGGCGAGGACCACATCTCCAGCCGCGAGCGCAGGCCGCCCGGGGCGAAGAGCAGCACGGGAAAGCCCGCGCCATAGGTCTCGTAGCGGATCTCGCCATCGGGGCGCTTCAGTACGGGCATCGCATCCTCCATCTTTTCGGCGGGGGAGATTGCGGGCGGATCAACGCGCGCGCCAGAGCTTGCGGAGGGGCGACGCGGCGCCGAGCACGGGGTCGGTGTCGGGAAAGGGCAGGGCGGCGATGCGCTGCCGCGCCTCGGGCGAGGGCTCCTCGCGCAGGATGTCGCCCTCCTGGTCGGGCGGATAGGCGCCGACGACAAGGAAATCGGGGCTCGACCGCCGCTTGAGATGGCCCGTGCCGGCCGGCAGCAGCGCGACGTCGCCGGCCTGGACCTCCACCTCCACGCCGTCCGGCCCGCCGATCTTCAGCAGCGCCTCGCCTTCCGCGAAGCCCAGCACCTCGTGCCCTTTCGAGTGATAGTGATGGTAGGTGTAGACGCCGTTGCGCCATTGCGGCGGCCAGCCGTTGCGCGCGAAGAGCGCCTCCATCGCGGCGGCGCGATCCGCGGCTTCCGGCACGGCCGCGCGGTAGAGCAGCACCGGCAATCTGGCATTGTTCGGCACCCAGTCGCTGCGGCCGAAATACAGGATCTCAGGAGGCGGGGCGGGGGGCATCGGGATCTCCCTGCGGTGGTGTCGGCTACAACGCCCGCGGGCCGCGATGGTCTACAGGGCGGCGGCGATCTCCGCCCATTCCTGCTCCAGCGGCACGGCCGGGCGGCGGCGCCCGGCGCGGCGATACCAGTAGTCCGCATTGGGCAGGTCGCCCTCCTTGCGGTGGAGATAGGCATGGACCCAGGCGCCCTCCGCCGTCTCGACGGATTGCGCCGCCTCATGCGCGCGGGCCCAGTCGTTCCTCGCGTCCCACCACAGCGCGGCGAGCGGCGCGGACAGGCCGTCCGGCGTCTCGCATTGCCTCAGCATTGTGGGTTCCATGGCGCGTCCTCCGCTATTGGCACGCAGCCTACCCCGAGGAGCCCTTGCGGGACCACCTTGCCCCGGCCAGAATCGCCGCTCCACCGATAGCGGAGGCGTGCATGGTCCAGCCCCAGGTTCCGATCGAGGTCGATCCCGAAACGGGCATCTGGACCACCGACGGCCTGCCGATGATCTACCTGCCGCGCCATTTCCTGGTGAACATGCAGAAGGCCATCGAGGATGCCATCGGGGCCGAGGCCTATCGCGCCATCCTCTACGGATCGAGCGATCTTTCCGCCCTCCAATGGTGCCGGGCGGAGGCCAGGACCCACGGCCTCGCGCCGGTCGAGACCTTCCGGCACTACCTGAAGCGGCTGTCGCAGCGCGGCTACGGCCAGCTCGAGATCACGGCGTTGGACGAGGCCACCGGCACCGGCGCGGTCACGGTGCGGCATTCGGCCTTCGCGCTGGGCTACGGGCCGGCGACGGGCCGCCCGGTCTGCTACACCTTCGAGGGAAGCTTCGCCGGCGGGATGCGCTACGTGCTGGAGATGGCGGGCCGGCCGGGAGTGCCGGTCTGCCGCGAGGTGGCCTGCGCGGCGGACGGCCATCCCGAATGCCGCTTCGAGCTGCGCTGCGAGCCGGCGGGGTAAGGCGAGGCGCTACCGCGCGCCCGGCGGCTTCTGCCGCAGCGTCAGCCCCGGCAGCACCGCCAGCAGGCAGGCCAGGCCGACGGCGATGAAGGCGTCGCGGAAGCCCATCAGCCCCGCCTGCGCCTCCACCATCCGCGAGAGGAAGTCGTAGGCGGAATCGCGCCGGATCACCTCCGGCAGGCCGCCCTGCGCGTAGAGGTTCTCCAGCAGGCGGCGCGCCTCCAGCGCCGCGGGCGCGCCCTCCAGCCGGGCGTTCAGGCCCTCGGCATGCAGCTGGGTCCGCCGCTCCATGTAGACGGCCAGGAGGTTCGTGCCGAAGGCGCCGCCCAGCATGCGGCAGAAGTTGATGCTGCCCGCGCCCTGGCCGAGCAGCGTGATCGGCAAGGCGCGCATGGCGCCGACATTCATGTTGGGCATGGTCAGCCCGAGCCCGACCCGGCCGACCAGGATCCATATGGCGAGCTGCCAGAAGGAGCTGTCCGTGCCGACGCCCGCGATCAGCCAGCTCGACAGCGCGAAGAGCAGCAGCCCGCAGCAGACCGGCAGCCAGGGCGGGAGGAAATCCGCGAGCCGGCCCGCGATCAGGAAGGCCAGCGCCACCGCGAAGCCCGCCGGCATCAGGATGAGGCCCGAGCGGGTGGGGGTGTAGCCCTGCACCGTCTGCACCAGCAGCGGCAGCAGGTAGGTCGAGCCGAAGATCGCCCCGCCGTAGATGAAGGCGACCATCGCCGCCGCCGTGAAGCCCCAGTAGCGGAAGAGCCGCAGGTCCATGAGGGGCGAGGAGGCGTAGCCCTGCCAGACCAGGAAGGCGACGGTCGAGACGGCGGCTACCACCAGCTCCACCACCACGCGGTCCGAGCCCCAGCCATGCTGCTGCCCGTTGGTGAGGCCGGAGAGCAGCGTCGTCATGGCGGCGGCGAGCAGGATGGCGCCCGGCCAGTCGAAGGTGCGGGTGCCGGCTGAGAGGCGGCCCGGCATGAAGGCCATGCCCATCACCAGGCCCAGGATGGCCGTCGGCAGCGAGAGGAAGAACACCGCGTGCCAGGAGTAATGGTCCACCAGCACGCCGCCGAGCGTGGGGCCGATGGCCGGCGCCATCACCACGCCGAAGCTGAAGAGGCCCATGGCCGTGCCACGGCGCTCCGGCGGGAAGACCAGGAAGATGATCTGCATCGACAGCGGCTGCAGCAGCCCCGCCGAGGCGCCCTGCAGCACCCGGCAGACCACCATCACGCTGGCCTCCGTCGCCAGCCCCGCCAGGATGGAGCTGACGACGAAGACGGCGATGGAGCCGACATAGGTGATCCGGAAGCCGAAGCGGTCCACGGCCCAGGCGTTCACCAGCATGAAGCCGGTATTGGCGGCCAGGAAGCCGGTGGCGAGGAGCTGCCCCTCCTCATGCCCCATGCCCAGCGCGCCCATGATGTCCGGCAGGGCCACGACGACGATGGTGGAGGAGAGGATGCAGGAGACGGTGCCGGTCAGCGCCGTGAGCGTGACGAACCAGCGATAGGAGGGGCCGAACCGCGCGAACAACGCCTCGATGGAGGCGCCGCGGAAGGCCTCACTCACGCGCCTCGGCCTCCACGCGGACCAGCATGCCGGGATGGAGGAGGCCCACCGGCGGCGGCGGGTCGAGCCGGACACGGACGGGCATGCGCTGGGTGATGCGGGTGAAGTTGCCGCTGGGATTGGGGCTCGGCAGCAGGGCGAACTCGCTCGTCGCCGCCTGGATGACGCGGTCCACCACGCCCGGGAATTCCCGGCCCGGCCAGGCATCCACCGTCACCCGGACGGGCTTGCCGGGCTCGAAGAAGCGGCGGTCGGTCTCGCGCACATTGGCCTCGATGCGGATCTGCGCCGGGTCGTGCACGAGGATGATGCGCTGGCCGGCCAGGACGTATTCGCCCGGATCCACGAAGATGCGGTCCACCACGCCGTCGAAGGGCATGCGCATCGAGCGGTCGGCGAGGTCCAGCGCGGCGCGGTCGCGCGAGGCGACGAGCTCGCGCTCCTGCGGGCCGAGCGCCTCGAGCTGGCGGGAGATGACCTGCAGCTCCTCGCGCGCGGCCAGGGCCCCGGCCATCAGCGCCTCGGCGTTGCGGATCTCGGCGGCGGCGGAGATCACGCGCTGACGGGCGGTGTCGAGCCCGGCGCGCAGGCGCTCGACGCTCTGGCGCGTGCCGCTGCCGCTGGCGATGAGGCTCTGCGCGCGGGCCAGCTCTGCCTCCGCCAAGCCGCGCTCGGCCTCGGCCGCGGGCAGCGACGCCCGCGCTGAATCGAGCCGGGCGATGGCGGCGTCGTGCTGGCTGGCGCTGGTGCGGTCCACCATGGCGCGCCGCGCCTCCAGCTCGCCGCGGCGGGCGCCGATGCCGGCGATGCGGGCGTTCAGCTCCTCGACGGCGAGGGCCGACTCGCGGGCATCCATCTGCACCAGCAGCGCGCCGGCCGGCACGCTGTCGCCGGCGACGGGGGGGATCTGGGTGACCCAGCCGGGCACGCGGCTGGCCATGGTGATCATGTCGGAAGCCACGCGCGCGTCGTCGAGGACGACGTGGTGGAACTGCCAATGCAGCCAGCGGAAGCTCAGGCCGAGGCCGGCGAGCCCGACCACCACGAAGGCCGCCATCCGGAAGAGGCGTCGTCGCGGCTTATCCCGCTTGACCTGACCGACGCCCTCCTGCGCGGGGCGCTTGGGCGGTCCGATATCCATTCAACGTTTCCCAGGGCGCCGACATTGCAGCGGCTGCCCACGGGGGAGAGCATAGGATGCGATTTCCGGGAATGCCAATCCGCCCGGCCCCATTCTGAACCGCCACTAGGTCGGGCAGTGCCGCCCGGCCCAGGGCAAAAGGGCCGTCGACGCCTTATATTCACACGCCTGCTGTCGGCGCGCGGCGTCCCCGAACGTCTTGAAGCCGGGAGGTTCCTGTCACGATGCTCTACGCCATTCTCTGCTACGACTCCGAGGACGTGGTCTGGTCCTGGACCAAGGAGGAGGAGGCCGCCGCGATGGCGCGCCTCGGCGCCGTCCAGGAGAAGCTGGCGCAGCAGGGCCGCCTCGGCCCCGTCGCGCGGCTGCTGCCCACCACCTCCGCCACCACGCTGCGCAAGGGGGCGGTGCCGCTGGTCATCGACGGCCCCTTCGCCGAGACCAAGGAGCAGCTGCTCGGCTTCTACATCGTCGAATGCACGGATCTGGACCAGGCGCTGGAGACGGCGCGGGAGCTGGCGGCCGCGAGCTCCACCGCCGGCGCCTTCGAGATCCGCCCGCTGGCCCTCTTCCGCCCGGGTGGGGCCGTGGCGGGATGACCGACCTCGCCTGGATCGACGCCGCGCTGGTCTCCGCCCGTCCCAAGGTGGTGGGGGCGCTGCTGCGCCATTTCCGCGACCTGGACACGGCGCAGGAGGCCTTCCAGGAGGCGTCGCTCCGGGCCTTGCGGCACTGGCCGGCGAATGGCCCCCCCCGCGACGCCCCGGCCTGGCTCATCATGGTCGCCCGCAACGTCGCGATCGACGGCAAGCGCCGCCAGGCCCGCGAGGCGCCGCTGCCCGAGGAGGAGCATCTCTCCGACCTGGGCGACGCGGAGGCGCCCCTGGCCGAGCGGCTGGACGCGGCCGATTACCGTGACGACGTGCTGCGGCTGCTCTTCATCTGCTGCCATCCGGCGCTGACGCCCCCGCAGCAGATCCCGCTCGCGCTGCGCATCGTCTCGGGCGTGCCCCTGCGTGAGATCGCCCGCGCCTTTCTGGTGAGCGAGGCGGCGATGGAGCAGCGCATCACCCGCGCCAAGGCGCGCATCGCCGCCGCCGCACTGCCCTTCGAGACCCCGGGCGCCCTGGAGCGCGCGGAGCGCCTCCAGGCGGTCTCGGCCATGGTCTACCTCCTCTTCAACGAGGGCTATTCGGCCGGGGCCGATCCGGACCGCGCGGCCCTCGCGGCCGAGGCGATCCGCCTCGCGCGGCTGCTGCTGCGCCTCTTCCCCGCCGAGCCCGAGATCATGGGCCTGCTCGCGCTGTTCCTGCTCCAGCAGGCCCGGTGGGAGGCTCGCTTCGATGCCGAGGGCGCGACCGTCCTGCTCGAGGCGCAGGAGCGCGGCCGCTGGAACGGCGGCATGATCGCCGAGGGCCTCGCCCTCATCGACAAGGCCATGCGGCACCGCACGCCCGGCCCCTATCAGATCCAGGCGGCCATCGCGGCGCTGCACGCCCGCGCGGCACGGCCGGAGGAGACCGACTGGCCGCAGATCGACCTGCTCTATGCCGCGCTGGAGCGGCTGCAGCCCTCCCCGGTGGTCACGCTCAACCGCGCGGTCGCGGTGTCGAAGACGCGGGGCGCCGGGGCGGCGCTGGAGATGGTGGAGCCCCTGGCGGAGCGCCTCGCGGGCTACTTCCCGTTCCATGGCCTGCGGGGCGCGCTGCTCCGGGAGCTGGGCCGGGCCACGGAGGCGCGGGTCGCCTTCGGCCAGGCCATCGCGCTGGCGGGCACCGTGGCCGAGGCCGACCATATCCGGCGGCATCTCGACGAATTGCGCGGAAATTCCTGAGCCGGTGTCGGGCGGCGGCCTGGCCGCGCGTCCTCGGGTCAGGGGGAAATCCTACCCCGGGGATGGAGGAGACGAGATGATGGACGAAATGCCGAAGCTGCCGGAGGTCAAGGGCGGGGTCGTTCCCTATCTGATGGTCGATGGCGCGGTGAAGGCCGCGGAGTTCTACGGCAAGGCGCTGGGCGCCGAGACGGCGATGGTCATGCCGCCCGACGACAAGGGGCGGACCATGCATGTCCATATCTACGTCAATGGCGGGTCGATCATGATGGGCGACCCCTATCCCGAGCACGGCCAGGGGATGAAGGAGCGCTACGGAACCACCCTCCATCTGCAGGTGGCGGATGTGGACCGCTGGTGGAAGCGCGCGGTCGAGGGCGGGATGGAGATCACCATGCCGCTCGAGATGCAGTTCTGGGGCGAGCGGTACGGCCAGCTGCGGGACCCGTTCGGCGTGCTCTGGAGCATGTCCTCGCGCGCGGGCTGAGCCGCGGGGCGGAGGGAGACGGCGTCAAGACCTTTCCCTGCGCCCGCGCGGGTGCCATGTGAGACACGGAGGTGCCGCATGCATCGGACCGTGATCGTCGGCGGCGGTGCCGCCGGCCTTGAACTCGCCACCCGCCTGGGCAACCAGTATGGCCGCGACAACCGCGCCGCCATCACCCTCGTGGAGCGCGCCCGCACCCATCTGTGGAAGCCGCTGCTGCACGCGGTGGCGGCGGGCGCCATCGACCGCTCGCAGCACGAGCTCAACTACCTCGCCCAGGCGCACTGGCACCACTTCACCTACCGCTTCGGCGAGATGACCGGCCTCGACCGCGCGGCGCGGGAGATCGAGCTGGGCGCTACCCATGACGAGGAAGGGCGTGTCATCACGCCGGCGACGCGCCTCGGCTACGACACGCTGATCATGGCCGTCGGCAGCGTCACCAACGACTTCGGCACGCCGGGCGCGGCCGAGCACGCCATCCCGCTGGAGACGCCCGACCAGGCGGCGCGCTTCAACCGGCGCCTGATCAATGCCTGCCTGCGCGCCAATGCCCAGGAGGAGCCGGTGCGGCCGGGCCAGCTGCATGTCGCCATCATCGGCGCGGGGGCCACGGGCACCGAGCTGGCGGCCGAGCTGCACCGTACCGTGCGGGCGGTGGTGGCCTACGGCATGGACCACATCGTGCCGGAGCGCGACATCCGCATCACCCTGGTGGAGGCGGCGCCGCGCATCCTTCCGGCCCTGCCGGAGCGCATCGCCAACGAGACGTTGCGCCTGCTGCGCGAGATGGGGGTGGAGGTGCGGACGGGCACGCGCGTCGCCGAGGTGCGCGAGGACGGTCTCGTGCTCGCGGATGGCAGCGTCATGCCCTCGGAGCTCATCGTCTGGGCGGCGGGCGTGAAGGGGCCGGATTTCCTGCACGAGCTGGGCGGGCTGGAGACCAACCGCATCAACCAGCTCGTCGTGGAGCAGACGCTGCGGACCACGCGCGACCCCGCGATCTTCGCCATCGGCGATTGCGCCGCCTGCCCGCAGCCCGGCCGCGACCAGCCGGTGCCGCCGCGGGCGCAGGCGGCCCACCAGATGGCTTCGCACATGGTGGGCCAGATGGAGCGCATCCTGGGGGGGCGGCCGCTGGAACCCTTCGTCTATCGGGACTTCGGCTCGCTGGTCTCGCTCGGCGAATACAGCACCGTCGGCACGCTGATGGGCGGGCTGCTCGGCCGCAGCTTCTTCGTCGAAGGCCTCTTCGCGCGGCTGATGTACCGCTCGCTCTACCAGATGCATCTCTCGGCGCTGCACGGGAAGGCGCCGACGCTGTGGCGGAACTGGCTGTCGCTCTTCTCCAACCGTCCGGCGCCGACGGTGAAGCTGCACTGAGGGCGAGGGGGCTCGCCCCCTCGCGCACCCCTTTGGTTTAGGCCGCGCGGAGCAGCCCGGCCGCTTCCAACCCGCCCCGCAGCGCTTCCGCGCGCTGCTCCGCGCCCAGCGCGATGCCCTCCGCGACGATGAACTCCGGATCGGCGATGCCGACGAAGCCGAGGACGAGGCGCAGATAGGTCTCCGCATGCTCGGCCGCGGCGGCGGGCGTGCCGGCGCCGTAGAAGCCGCCGCGCGAGACCGCCACGATCACGCGCTTGCCGCCGGCCAGGCCCTCGGGGCCCTTCTCGGCGTAGCGGAAGGTCTTGCCGGCCACGAGGATACGGTCGAGCCAGGCCTTGAGCTGGGTGGGGATGGTGAAGTTGTACATGGGCGCGCCGATCACCACGATATCCGCGTCCAGGAACTCCTGAAGCGCCGCCTGGCTCTCGGCATCGGGCGTGCCGCCGAGGCCCAGGGCGGCCGGAAGCAGGTGCGGCAGGGGCGCGGCGGCGAGGTCGCGCGTCACGACCTCGAGGCCGGGCGTGGCCTGCCGCAGCCGCTCGACCGCCGCGGTCGAGATGGAGCGGCTGACGGAATTCTCGCCGAGGATGCTGGAATCGATATGGAGCAGTTTCATGGTGGATGTCCTGGTCAGGATTTGTGACTAGGTGCGGATATGGGACTGCTGCTAAACCACCAAGAACGCATAAATTCAGGACTTAGTCAGATGGATATGACCGCCCCCCGGCGCCCCAACCCGGCGCATGGGGATTGCAGCAAGGTGAGCCAGATCCTCGCGCGGGTCGGCGACAAATGGACCGTGCTGGTGGTGATGATGCTCGGCGGCGGCCCGAAGCGCTTCAACGAGATCCGGCGCAGCATCGAGGGCATCTCGCAGCAGATGCTGACGCGGACGCTGCGCGGGCTGGAGCGCGACGGCATGGTGACGCGCACCATCTACCCGACCATCCCACCGCAGGTGGAATACGAGCTGACGCCGCTCGGCCGCTCGCTGCTGGAGCCGGTGATGGCGCTGGGCAGTTGGGCGCAGGCGCATATCCCCAGCATCGACGCGGCGCGGGCCGAGTTCGACCGCCGCAAGGCCGGCTGAGCACCGTTCAGGCCCGCCTGGCCTGAACGATGCCGTGCTACTCCGCCGGCAGCGGCGGCGCCGCGATCCGCTGGCGCTTCCCGCCCGCGAGGCTCTCCAGCGCCAGGTACACGACCGGCGTCGTGTAGAGCGTCAGCAGCTGCGACAGTGCCAGCCCGCCGATGATGGCGATGCCGAGCGGCTGGCGCAGCTCGCTGCCCGGGCCCGTGCCAATCGCCAGCGGCACGGCACCGAGGAGGGCGGCGAGGGTGGTCATCAGGATCGGGCGGAAGCGCTCGCGGCAGGCTTCCAGGATGGCCTGCTCGCCCGGCTCGCCGCCCTCGCGCTCATGCTCCAGCGCGAAGTCCACCATCATGATCGCGTTCTTCTTCACGATGCCCATGAGCAGGATCACGCCGATCAGCGCGATGACCGTGAAGGGCGTGTCCGTAAGGATGAGCGCCAGCAGCGCGCCGATGCCCGCCGTGGGCAGGGTGGAGATGATGGTCAGCGGGTGGATCAGGCTCTCGTAGAGGATGCCGAGCACGAGATAGATGCTGACCAGGGCGGCGAGGATCAGCAGCGCCTGCCCGGTCTGGAAGGAGCGGAAGACGCGCGCATTGCCCGCGAACTCGCCGCGCACGGTGGGCGGCATGCCGATGTCGCGCTGCGCCTTCTCCACCAGCGCCGCCGCTTCGCCCAGCGCGATGCCGGGGGCGAGGTTGAAGGTGATGGTCGAAGCCGGGAACTGCCCCTGATGCATGATGGAGAGCGGCGCGGTGGAGCGTTCCAGGCGGGTGACGGCGCTGAGCGGGACCTGGCCGTTGGCGCCGGACACGTAGATGTCGTCGAGCTGGCGCGGATCCTCGGTCAGGCGCGGATCCACCTCCAGGATGACGCGATACTGGTTGCGCGTGCGATAGATCACGCTGACCTGGCGCTGCGAGAAGGCGTTGTTGAGGATCTGGTTGATGGCCTGGATGCTGATGCCGAGCCGCGAGGCCGCGTCGCGATCCACCACGAGGCGCGAGACGAGGCCCGCGCGCTCCTGGTCGGAGGAAACGTCGGCGAGCTGCGGCACGGTGCGGAGTTGGCGCACCAGCTTCTCCGACCAGTCCTCCAGCTCGTCGAGATTCGGCGCCAGCAGCGCGTACTGGAAGGAGGCGTTGCCGGCGCGGCCGCCCACATTGATGTCCTGGATGCCGCGCAGGAAGGTCTGCGTGCCGGGAAGGCGGTTGAGCGGCATGCGGAGCCGGTTGATCACCATGTCGGCATTGACGCCGGGGCGCTCGGATTGCGGCTTCAGCGAGATGAACATCCGCGCCATGCTGCCCGAGCCGCCGCTGCCGGCGCCCACCGAGACGCCGAGCGAGGCGACGGCCGGGTCGGCCAGGATGATGTCGACCGCCTGTTCCTGCAGCCGCATCATCGTCTGGAACGAGGTATCGGGCGCGGCGACGACGGCACCTGCGATCAGCCCCGTATCCTGCGACGGAAAGAAGTCCTTCGGCACGATGATGTAGAGCCAGACCGTGACGCCCACGAGGCTCACCGTCAGCAGCAGCATCAGGGCGCGGAAGCGGAGCACGACCTTCAGGCTCGACATGTAGCCCGCGATCATCCCGTCCATCATCCGCTCGAAGGTGCGGGCGAACCAGCCGGGCCGCCGGTCGGCCGAGGAGGTCAGGCGCGCCGCGATCATGGGCGTGACGGTGAGGGAGATGACGGCCGAGAAGGCGACGGCGACGGCCAGCGTGACCGAGAATTCGCGGAACATGCGCCCCACGATGCCCGGCATGAAGAGCAGCGGGATGAAGACCGCGATGAGCGAAAGTGTGATGGACACCACGGTGAAGCCGATCTGCCGCGCGCCCTCCAGCGCGGCCTCCATCTGGCCCATGCCCTTCTCGCGTAGCCGGGTCATGTTCTCGATCATGACGATGGCATCGTCCACGACGAAGCCGACGGAGATGGTCAGCGCCATCAGCGAGAGGTTGTCGAGCGAGTAGCCCAGCAGCCACATGACCGCGAGCGTGCCCAGCAGCGAGAGCGGGACCGAGACCGCGGCGGCGAAGACGGCCGCCTTGCGCCGGAGGAAGGCGGCCACCACCAGCACGACGAGGACGATCGAGATCAGGAGGGTGAACTGCACCTCGTCCACGCTCGCGCGGATGGTCTCGGACCGGTCGCGGATGGTGTGGATGTGCACGCCCGCCGGCAGCCAGCGCTGCAGGTCGGGCAGCAGTTGCTGGATCTGGTCCACCACCTCGATGACGTTGGCGTCCGGCTGCTTGTAGATCACGGCGATCACGGCCGGGCGGCCGTTGAAGCCGCCGCCCTGGCGCCGGTCCCGCGCGCCGAGCTCGACATTGGCGATGTGGGAGAGGCGCATGATCGCGCCGTCCTGCGCGCGCAGGATGAGGTTGCCGTAGTCCTCTGCCCGGTCCAGCCGGTCGTTGATCGAGATGGCGCCGCCCTGGGTCGTACCGTCGATGAGGCCGGTGGGTTGGGTGACGTTGGCGGCGGCGACGGTGCTGCGCACGGTCTCCAGCGAGATGCCCGCCGAGGCCGCCGCCATCGGGTCCACCTGGATGCGCACGGCCGGCTGCTCGGCGCCGCTGACATTCACCTGCGCGACGCCGTCGATCCGCGCGATGCGGGGCGAGATGATGCTGTCCACCGCGTCGTAGACCGCGCCCGGGGCCAGCGTGTCCGAGGTGATGGCGAGGATGAGGATGGGCGCGTCGGCCGGGTTGGCCTTGCGGAAGCTCGGCGGGTTCGGCAGGCCGGCGGGCAGGTCGGTCCCGGCAGCGTTGATCGCGGCCATGACGTCCTTCGCCGCGTCGCTCACGGAACGGCCAAGATCGAACTGCACGACGATCGCGGTGCTGCCGAGCGAGGAGCGGGACGTCATCTCCGACACGCCGGCGATCGCGCCCAGACGGCGCTCCAGCGGTGCCGCGACCGAGGAGGCCATGACCGCCGGGTCTGCGCCGGGCTGGCTGGCCGTGACCACGATGGTGGGCAGGTCGATGCGCGGCAGCGGCGCCACCGGCAGGCCGAAATAGGCGACCATGCCAGCCAGGGCGAGGCCCACCGCCATCATCACCGTGGCGATGGGGCGGCGGATGAAGGGCGCGGAGATCGACATCCTATTCCGCCGGCGCGCGCGGCGCGCCCGGTGCCGGGAGCTCGTCGGGCCGGCCGCCCAGGCGGGTGCGCAGCTGCTCCAGCGCCAGGTAGATGACGGGCGTGGTGTAGAGCGTGATGACCTGGCTCAGCAGCAGGCCGCCGATGACCGACACGCCAAGCGGGATGCGCAGCTCGC
The DNA here is from genome assembly GCF_018413645.1 of Roseococcus pinisoli. GTDB lineage: Bacteria > Pseudomonadota > Alphaproteobacteria > Acetobacterales > Acetobacteraceae > Roseococcus > Roseococcus pinisoli. The sequence goes on along the minus strand of NZ_JAHCDA010000001.1, from coordinate 76,937 downwards.
TGCCCGGGCCGCTGCCGATCACCAGCGGCACCGCGCCCAGAAGGGCCGCCATGGTCGTCATCATGATGGGGCGGAAGCGCAGCACGCTGGCCTCGTAGATGGCCTCCCGCGGGGGCAGCCCGTGGTCGCGCTGCGCCTCCAGCGCGAAGTCGATCATCATGATCGCGTTCTTCTTCACGATGCCCATCAGCAGCACGATGCCGATGAGCCCCACGACCGAGAGGTCGAGCCCCATCATCCAGAGCGCCAGCAGCGCGCCGATGCCGGCCGAGGGCAGCGTGGAGAGGATGGTGATCGGATGGATCACGCTCTCGTAGAGGATGCCCAGCACCAGGTAGATCACGACCACCGCGGCCAGGATCAGATAGGGGGCGGAGGCCAGCGAGGTCGTGAACTCGGCCGCGTCGCCCGAGAATTCGCCCGTGATGGTGTCGGGCAGGCCCATGGCGCGCTCGATGCGCTGGATCTCGCTGACGGCCTCGCTCAGGGAATAGCCGGGCGCCAGGTCAAAGCCGATGGTGACGGCGGGGAACTGGTCCTGCCGCGTCACGGTCAGCGGGCCGGGGCGGCGGCTGATGGTGGCGATGGCGCTGAGCGGCACCTGGTAGTTGCCGCTGCCGCTGGCGGAAGTCGCCGAGATGGTCGCGCCCAAGGTCACCTGCGTGGCGCCCGTGCTGCCGCCCTGACCGCTGGAGTTGCCGGGAACGCGCAGCATGCCGATCAGCGAGGGATCGTCGCGGATCTCGGGCGTCGCCTCGAGCACCACCCGGTACTGGTTGGACTGCGCGTAGATGGTGGAGACCTGCCGCTGGCCGAAGGCGTCGTAGAGCACGTCGTCGATGGCCTGGACCGTGACGCCGAGCTGCGCCGCGCGGTCGCGGTCGATCTCGACATGGACGCGCAGCCCGCCATCGCGCTGGTCGGTGGTCAGATGGCGCAGCGCCGGCGCTTCGGCCAGGCGCTGCAGGAGCCGCGGCGCCCATTGGCGCAGCTGCACCGGGTCGGAATCCGTGAGGGTATAGAGGTACTGCGTGCTGGCGGCCCGTGCCCCGATCTGGATGTCCTGGACGGACTGGATGCGCGTGTCGACGCCGACGATGGCAGCCAGCCGCGGCGCCAGCCGCTCCGAGATCTGCTGCGCATTGGCGCTGCGGTCGGCGCGGGGCTTCAGGATGGCGGTGATGCGGCCGGAATTCGCGGCCGTGTTCACGGTGCCCGCGCCCGCGACGGAGGTGACCCCCACCACGTCCGGATCCTGCTGCACTGCCGCCGCCACCTGCTGCTGCAGCTCGACGATCCGGGCGAAGGAGGCGTCCTCCGGCCCCTCGGTCGTGATGACCAGCAGGCCGGTATCCTGCGCGGGGAGGAAGCCCTTGGGCATGACGATGTAGAGACCGACCGTGCCCGCGATGGTCGCGGCCGTGAGGGCCAGCATCAGCCCCTCATGGCGCAGCACCCAGCGCAGGCTGGAGGCGTAGTGGTGGCGCATCCAGTCGAAGCCGCGCTCGAACTGGCGGGAGACCCAGCCGGGCTTGTCCTCGCCGCGCGGGCGCAGCATGCGGCCGGTCATCATCGGCGTCAGCGTCAGCGACACGAACATCGAGACGACGACCGCGATGGTCAGCGTCAGCGCGAATTCGCGGAACAGCCGGCCCACGACGCCGGACATGAACAGCAGCGGGATGAAGACCGCGACCAGCGAGACCGTCAGCGAGACGATGGTGAAGCCGATCTGCTTCGCGCCCTTATAGGCGGCGGCAAGGGGGGATTCGCCCTCCTCGATCAGGCGCACGATGTTCTCGATCATCACGATCGCGTCGTCGACGACGAAGCCCGTCGCGATGGTGAGCGCCATCAGCGAGAGGTTGTCCATCGAGAAGCCGCAGAGCGACATCACGCCGAAGGTGCCGATGATGGAGAGCGGCAGGGCCACGCCGGGCACGACGGTCGCGCGCGCGGAGCGCAGGAAGAGGTAGATCACCGCCACCACCAGCACGACCGAGAGCACGAGGGTGAACTGCACCTCGTGCACCGAGGCGCGGATGGTCTCCGTCCGGTCGGCGACGACGGTCAGGGTGATGCCCCCGGGCAGCGCGCCCTGCATCTGCTCGAGCTGGTCGCGCACGCGGTCGACCGTCTCGACGATATTGGCGCCCGGCTGGCGCTGCACGTCGATGAGCACGGCGCGCTGGCCGTTGAACCAGGCGGCGTTGAGGGTGTTCTCCAGCCCGTCCACAGCGGCGCCGACGTCGGAGATGCGCACCGGCGCGCCGTTGCGCCAGGCGACCACGAGGTTGTTGAAGCCGGCGGCGGTGGTGATCTGGTCGTTGGCCATCACCGTCGAGGCCTGGTGCGGCCCGTCGAGCGAGCCCTTGGGACCGGCCTGGTTGGCGCCGATGATGGTGCTGCGGATATCCTCGAGCGAGAGGCCATAGGCGGCGAGCCGGCGCGGATCGGCCTGGACGCGGATGGCCGGGCGCATGTTGCCCTGCACGGTCACGCGGCCGACGCCGGTCACCTGCGACAGGCGCTGGGCGAGCAGCGAATCCGCGGAATCCGAGACGCGGTAGATGGGGATGGAATCCGAGGTCAGCGCCAGCGTCATGATCGGCGGATCGGCCGGGTTCACCTTCGCGTAGGTCGGCGGGTAGGGCAGGTTCTGCGGCAGCGTGCCGCGCGCGGCGTTGATCGCGGCCTGCACGTCCTGCGCGGCGTCGTCGATGTTGCGGCCGAGGTTGAACTGCAGGGTGATGCGGCTGACGCCCGGCCCGCTGACCGAGCTGATCGAGGTCAGGCCGGAGATCTGGTTGAGCTGCCGCTCGAGCGAGGCCGCGATCTGCAGGGAGATCGTCTCGGCCGAGGCGCCGGGCAGCTGGGTCGACACTTCGATGGTCGGGAAATCCACCTCCGGAAGGGCGGAGACGGGGAGCTTGAGATAGCCGAAGAGGCCGGCCAGCAGCACCGCCACCGCGAGGAGCGAGGTGGCGATGGGCCGGGTGATGAAGGGGGCGGAGACGTTCACGGTGCGCCGGCGGGGCTCGCCGCGGCCGGGCGCTGCCCGGCTGTCCCGGCGGCGGGCGGACCCGACGGCCGGATGTCACCGGGCGCGGCGCCACGGGGGCCGCGCGGCGCCTCGCCGGAAGCCGCCCCCGCATTGGGAGCACCGCGCCCCGCGCCGTCCCCGCCACGCCCGCCGGGACCACCTTGGCGCCGCGTGCGGGTGGGCGGCACATAGGCCGGCACCACGGGCTCGATCACCTGGACCTCGGCGCCGGCATTCAGGCGCAGCGCGCCGGAGGTCACCACGCGCTCATCCGGCTGGATGCCCCGCGTCACTACCGCGTCGGTCGCGTTGATGAAGCCGGTCGCGATCGGCCTCTGCTCGACGGTGTTGTCGGCCTTGAGCACGAAGGCATAGGGGCCGTCGGGGCCGCGCTGCACCGCGACCAGTGGAATGGTCGTGGCCTGGCGGATGGTCGCCACCAGCATGCGCACGTTCACGAAGGCGCCGGGCCAGAGGTCGCGGTTCGGGTTGGGGAAGGTGGCCTTCAGCTTGATGGTGCCGGTGGTCTGGTCCACCTGGTTGTCGGGCGTCAGCAGCGTGCCCGTCGCGCGCGTCGAGCCATCGGCCGCGACCACCAGCACCTGCACGGGGCCTTCGCGCATGGCGGTGACGATGCGCGGCAGGTCCTGCTGCGGCAGGGTGAAGAGCACGCTGATCGGGTCGACCTGCGTCACGACCACGAGGCCGGTGGCGTCGCCCGAGCGCACGAGATTGCCCTGGTCCACCTGGCGCAGGCCCACGCGCCCATCCACCGGGGAGCGGATGGTCGTGAAGTCGAGCTGCGTGCGCGCCGTGTCGATGGCGGCCTGGTCGGCCTGCAGCTGCGCCTCGTTCTGCGCGACGAGGGCGCGCTGCGTGTCGAGCTGCTGGCGCGAGGCGCCGTTGCTGCGCGAAAGGTCGACATAGCGCTGCAGGTCGAGCCGCGAATTGGCCAGCACCGCCTGGTCCTGGGCCAGCTTCGCCTCGGCCTGGGCGAGGGCGGCGGCATAGGTGCGCTGGTCGATGCGGGCCAGCACGTCGCCGCGGCGGACCTCCTGGCCCTCGGTGAAGGCGACCTCCACCAGGATGCCGTCCACCTGCGAGCGCACGGTGATGGTGTTGAGCGCCTGGACGGTGCCCAGCGCGTCGAGCATCACGGGCAGGTCCCGCAGCGCGGCCGGCGCCACCGTCACGGGGACGGCCAGACCGCCGCCGAAACGGCCGCGACCGCCGGGACCGCCCGGCCCGCCCTGGGTGGGCTGGCCCGAGAACTTCGCCGAGAGCTGCGGCCAGTAGTGCCAGATCGCACCGCCGCCCGCGCCGAGCGCGGCAAGCAGGATGAGCCGGCCCAGCCAGCGGCGGCGCCGGGCCGGCGGCTCAGGCTCCGGGGCGCTCGGCGGCGGCGGCAGGGCAAGGCGCTCCGCGGGCGGGGGCAGCGCCTTGGTCTGTTCCATCGGAAGGGATGTGTCGGGCATATGCGTTTCCCTCGGCCTCAGGACCATCCGCCGCCGAGCGCGCGGAACAATCCGACCGCCGCCTGGAGCTTCAGGAGCCGCACCTGCGCGAGTTGGTTGCGGGCATTGAACAAGGTCTGCTGCGTGTTCAGCACGGTGATGAGGTCGATGGTGCCGGCGCGAAGCTGGGCGTCGGAGATCGCATAGGCGCGTTCGGCGCTGCGGGTGGCCGCCGCCTGCAGCGCTTCCTGATCCGTCGTCTCGCGCAGCGCCACGATCGCGCTTTCCACATCCACCAGCGCGGCGACGATCGCCTGCCGGTAGTTCTCGAGGATCTCCTCGGCCTGAGCCTGGGTCAGGCGATACTGTGCCCGGAGCTGACCCAGCTGAAAGATGGGTTGCGTCAGCCCCGATGCCAGGGAGTAGAGCACCGAGCCGGGGCGGAGCAGGTTCTCCAGCGCCAGGTTCTGGAAGCCGCCGCTCGCCGTGAGGGTGATGGACGGGAACATCGCCGCGCGTGCCTGCTCGACGCTGGCCTGCGCCGCGGCCAGCGTGGCCTCGGCCTGCCAGACGTCGGGGCGCCGCTGGAGCACGTCGGCCGGCAGGCCCGGGCTGGCGGGCGGGATGCGGATATCGGCCAGGGCCATCTGCGGCCGCACCACCCGCTCCGGCGTCTGGCCGGTGAGCGTTCCCAGCGAATAGGTGTTCTGGTCGATGGACTGCCGCAGCGGCGGGATGGCGGCGCGCTGCTGCTCCACCAGCGTCTGCTGCTGCGCGATGTCGAGGCCGGTATTGGTGCCGGCCGCGAGCCGCTGCTGCAGCAGGTTCAGGATGCGCTGCGCCGCCTCCAGGTTGGACTGCTGGATGGCGAGCTGCTCGCGCGAGGCCAGGACCTGGAAATAGGCATTGGCGACGGAGGCTTCCGTCGTGAGCGTGACGGCACCGACGTCGAAGCGGTTGGCGCGGGCCGTCTGCTCCGCGGCGACCACGCCCGCGCGGTTCTTGCCCCAGAAGTCGATCTCGTAGCTGGCCTGCAGCCCGGTCTGGAACAGCTCGCGCTGGGTGAAGCGGCTGCGGGCGGCATTGCCGATATTCACCGCCGTGGCCGTGGAGATGGGTGTCTGGGTGCGGGTGGCGCTGGCCGTCAGGTTGCCGGTGGGCAGCAGCGACTGGCCGGCGATGCGCACCTGCGCATCGGCCTGGCGGACGCGCGAGATGGCGGCGCGGATGTCGAAATTGGCCACCACGGCCTGCTGCATCAGCGCGTCCAGCTCCGGCGAGCCGAAACCCCGCCACCAGAGGGGATCGGGCCAGTTGGCGGGCTCGCCGGTCGCGGAGGCGAGCTGCGGGGGCAGGTCGATGCCGGAGGCCGGATTGGGCCGGAACGTCGAGCAACCGGCGAGCGGGAGCAACGCGAACGCCAGGGCGGATCGACGGGAAGAGGAACGGAACGACATCACGGGGCCCTGTATGGCGGGTTCAGGCGTAAGCCGCAGCTATTGTTACCCTTTGCAAATCTTACCAACAAAGGCGTCACCTCCGCTCTCCGCCCCAAGCGGGCAGCGCATCCCCGGCCGGCGCGAAGGCCGCGCGGCACAGCGTCTCATCAAGGCCCAGGAACCCGGCGGTCCTGTGGCGGTTGCCGGCCCATTCCGGGCGCGATCCGGCGGCTTCGGTCATGGTCGCGGCGGCTCGCGGCTGCCGACCACGGCGCGATGCGCGTCGTCCTGCGGCAGGGCGTCGCGGATATAGTCGCGGGCCTTCCAGGCGGGCGGGGGCGGCGCGTGGCCGGGCGCCGGCGGGTGCGGGCTGGGCGTGACCAGCCGCATCTCCGGGATGTAGCGGGGGCAATTGGGATAGACGTAGTCGGCCTCGAAGCGGATCACCGACTTGATGCCGGCCGCCGCGCCGCCGTGCCGCGCCAGCGCTTCCGGGTCGCGCAGCAGCGTCGCCTCGCCCGTCAGCCGCGTGCGGTTGGCCGTGGCGTCGAAGCGGATGAAGAGCAGGCCGATCCTCGGGCTGCGCAGGATGTTGCCGGCGGTGCGGTACATCGAGTTGCCGTCGTATTCCGGCCATTCCAGCGCCGAGGGGCCGGCCACCTTCACGAAGCCGGGCGCGCCGCCGCGGAAGCTGCAATCCACGGCCTCGCCATGCGCGGTGGCGATGAAGAAGAAGGGCACGGAGGTGAAGAGCTCGATCTCCTCCGGCCAGAATTCGCGATGCTTGCGCCGGCTCTCCAGCGCATCGGCGACGCGGCGGCCGTCGAAGGCGTCCTGCAGCTCGCGCATGCCGTCATGGTACATGGAACTCATCGGTGCCCCTCCGTTTGATGGGCGGCAGCCTACATGGGGCGGCCGCGGCTTCGCGCAGGTTTTGGCCTGGCAGGGGGAAGGGACGCCGGGGCGGCTCGGGCCCGGACCACCACCCGCTTTCGCGGGCAGGATCCGGGCCGAGGCCCGCCGGTCAGCGCAGGGAGAAGCGGACCGGGACGGTGAGGCTGAGCGGGTTTCCGGCCACGTCGTCCGGCGGCGCGGGCAGCGGCGAGGCGCGCCGCGCCAACTCCAGCGTCTCCTGGTCCAGCGACGGGTAGCCGGAGCTCCGCGCGATGCGCGCGCTCAGCACATTGCCTTCGCGATCCATCGAGAAATTCAGATGGACCACGCCCTCCTCGCGCCGGGAGCGCGAGATCTCGGGATAGCGCCGCAGGGATTGCAGCCGCGCCATGAGCCGGCCCTGCCAGCTCACGATGCCGCCGCTGCCGCCGCGATGGGCGGGCGCGGTGCCGGGGGCAGCCGGCGCCGCCACGGGGGCAGGCGCGGTCGGCTCCTCGGCAGGCGCCGCCTGGCTATGGACGGGCTGCGGCGTGGGTGGCCGGGGCCGGGGCGGCCGCCGCTGGGGCGGGGGTGGCGTGGGCGGCGGGGGCGGGGTGGGCAGCACCACTTCCGGCTCGACGACGGGCGGCGGCGGCTCCGGCGGAGGCGGTGGCTCTTCGTATTGCGGGGGCGGCGGGGCGGCGTTGGCCTGCTCGGGCTCGGGCGCGGATTCCTCGGCCGGCGGTGCGGGGGACAGATCGATCATGATCGCCTCCGCCGCCGAGGGGCGGCTTACCGGCACATGATAGGTCAGCATGCCGGCCGCGGCGGCGCCATGCAGGCCGACCACCACCACCAGCGCGGCGGTCCAGCGCGGCCGCGTGTCGCCGGGGCCCACGCCGCTCCAGGAGAGGCCGGCCGTGCTCACGGGTTCTGGCTCGCGTCCAGGCCCACGAGCGCGAGCTTCAGATAGCCCGCGGCGCGCAGCAGGTTCATCGCCTCGGTCAGCTCGCCATAGGGCACGGTCGTGTCGGCGCGCAGGAAGACCCGCTGCTCGCGATCATTGCCGGAGGCCAGGTCGAGCGCGGCGCGCAGCCCCTCGCGCGCGACGGCATTCTCGCCTAGGGCGAGGGTGAGGTCCGAGCGCAGGGTCAGGAAGATCGGCTTGTCCGGCCGCGGCTGCTGCGTGGCCGTGCTGGAGGGCAGGTCCACCGGCACGTCCACGGTGGCGAGCGGCGCCGCCACCATGAAGACGATGAGCAGCACGAGCACGACGTCGATGAAGGGCGTGACGTTGATGTCATGGGTCTCGACGAGATCGTCGTCGCCGCCCCCGAGCTGGAATGCCATCAGGCTTACTCCGCCACCATCCGCAGCTGCGCGCGGTTCGGGTGATCGAGATCGCGGGAGAGCAGGCGCATCGTCTCGGCGACGGAGTCGGAGAGCAGCGCCTTGTGCGCGGTGATGGCGCGGGCGAAGGCATTGTAGAGGATGACGGCCGGGATGGCGGCGACCAGGCCGATGCCGGTGGCCAGCAGCGCCTCGGCGATGCCCGGCGCCACGATGGCCAGATTGGTCGTCTGGGCGCGCGAGATACCGATGAAGCTGTTCATGATGCCCCAGACCGTGCCGAAGAGGCCGACGAAGGGCGCCACCGAGCCGATGGAGGCGAGCAGGCCGGTCCCGCGCGAGAGGCGGCGGCCGGCATTGGCGACGATGCGCTCCAGCCGCCAGCCCACGCGCTCCTGCACGGCCTCGCGCTGGGCGCCGTCGCTGGTGGCGAGCTCGGCCGCGGCGGTGCGGGCAAGGGCGGCGGCAGCGCCCGGCTTGCCGGCCAGGCCGCGCGCGGCCTCGCCGAGGTTGAGGGCGCCGGCCAGGATGCCCAGGCCCTCACGCGCACGGCGGTTGGCGCCCATCAGCTCGAAGGTCTTGGCCAGTGCCACGGTCCAGGTCAGCACCGAGGCGAGGACGAGGCCGCCCATCACCGACTGAACGATGATGTCCGCATGCGCGACCATGCCCCAGGGCGAAAGGTCGTGCGGCAGGATGGCCGGCAGCGCGGCCGGGGCCGCGGCCAGCGGCGGGGCAGCGGCCGCAGCCGCGTCGGCGGGCGCGCCGGTCGCCGCGGGGTCGCCCTGCGCATGCGCCTGGGCGGCGAGAAGGAAAAGTCCCGCCGGGGCGAGGAGGGAGGAGAGGGGGCGCTTGAGCACGGCAGTCACTTTCCTGAGCTGGCCTTGTCCGCAGCGGGCAGCGGCCCAGCATCGCCGGGGTGGAAGTCGGACGGGCGGGCGATCGATACCGACATGTCCCCGGCGAGCCTTCCAGGGCTTTGGCGCTGCGCGCGGGGCATCTTGGGGGCTTCTCTGTGGGTTGTGCGTTGCACTAGGGCAATTGCGACGCGTTCGCAATATGAAGGTGCATGGCAAATTGGTCAGGCCAGGGTTGCGGAGATCGGCCGTCTAGCTTGGGAAGGTCGTGCTTCCGAGGGCGGCGACACACCGCTCCACGAGCTCCTCTGGCGGAGCGGCGGCCGTGTCCAGGCGCAGGTGCTCGCCCTCCCAGGGGGCGAATTCCCGGCGGATGACGTCGTCCCAGCTGGGCAGGACATGGCCGGCGATATCGGCCGTGCGGGTCTCGACCCGGCGGCGGTGCTCGGCGGGGTCTCCGCAGATAAGGAGGATGTCGATCAGGTGGGCGCCCGTGCGGTCGGCGATGCCGCGCCAGGCCGTGCGGCTCTCCCGCACCGGATTGACGCAGTCGACCACGACCGTGAGGCCGTGCCGGAGATTGGCCTCGGCCATCGCATTGGCGGCCGCGTAGCCGGCGGGGCCAATCTTCTCGGCTCCGGCCGCCTTCATGGCCTGCTCGATGGCGTCGATCCGCAGGTAGACCGCGCCCAGCCGGGCCGCGAGGCTCCGCGAGACGGTCGTCTTGCCGGTGCCCGGCAGGCCGCTGAAGACGACGAGGCGGGGGCGGGGAGGCGGGGCCATCCGGGCAGGGTGTCGCGCCCGGAGGGCCCTGGGAAGGGGCCCTCGCGCCGGGTCAGGCGGGAAGCGCGCCCTGCTCCTTCAGCACCTGCTCGGCCAGGCGCAGCGCGTCGATCGCCGCCGGGAAGCCGCAATAGGCGACGGCGTGGGTGAAGACCTCGCTGATCTCCTCTGCCGTACAGCCGTTGTTCAGCGCCGCGACGAGGTGGATCCGCAGCTCATGCGGATGGTTCAGGGCGCAGATCATGGCCAGGGTGATGAGGCTGCGCTGCTTGCGATCGAGGCCCGGCCGCGTCCAGAGCGTGGCATAGGCCATCTCCTCCGACAGCGCGCGGACGGCGGCGTTGAAGGGGTTGGTGCTGCGGTCCCGGGCCTCGGTGTATTCCGCGCCGAGGATCTCGCGCATCTCAGCGCGGCCCTTTCCGCGCAGGGCTTCGTGCGCGGCTGACTGGTCCATGGCTTCTCTCCCGTGTTGTTTCCGGGAGCCTAGGAGCTAACGGCGGCTCCTTCCAAGGGAGGGCCCGTCCCTTGCGGGAAGCGGCGGCAGGACCGAAGCTCCGCGCGGAGCCCGTCCCAAAGTCTTGCCTGAAACGGCAGAGAGGAATGTCCTGATGAACCTCGCCCGCTTCCCCCGCGTCCGCCTCGGCCATATGCCGACCCCGCTGGAGCCGATGGAGAACCTCTCCCGCCTGCTGGGCGGGCCCGATATCTGGATCAAGCGGGACGACTGCACCGGGCTTTCCTCGGGCGGCAACAAGACCCGCAAGCTCGAATACCTGCTGGCCGAGGCCCTGGCCCAGGGCGCGGACACCGTGCTGACCCAGGGTGCGACGCAGTCCAACCACGCCCGGCAGACCGCCGCGGCCGCCGCGAAGCTCGGTCTGGAATGCCATATCCTGCTGGAAGACCGCACCGGCTATGCGGACGAGGCCTATAACCAGTCGGGCAACGTGCTGCTGGACAAGCTGCATGGCGCCAGCATTACCCGCCACCCGGGCGGGACCGACATGCAGGCCGAGATGGAGAAGCAGGCCGAGGCGCTGAAGGCCAAGGGCCGCAAGCCCTATTGCATCCCCGGCGGCGGTTCCAACGCGGTCGGTGCCCTGGGCTACGTCAACGCGGCGCTCGAACTGGTGAACCAGGCGGCCGAGATGGGCCTGCGGATCGACCATGTGGTGCATGCCACCGGCAGCAGCGGCACCCAGGCGGGGCTCGTGACCGGGCTGGTGGCGCTGAATTCCGGCATCCCCGTGCTCGGCATCGGCGTGCGCGCGCCGAAGGAGAAGCAGGAGGCCAATGTGCTGGCGCTGTCCGAGAAGGTGGCCACGCATCTGGGCCTGCCCGGCATCGTGCGGGCCGAGCATGTCGTCGCCAATACCGACTATGTCGGCCAGGGCTATGGCATTCCCACCGAGGGCATGATCGAGGCCGTGAAGCTGGTGGCGGAGAAGGAGGGGATCATTCTGGACCCGGTCTATTCCGGCAAGGGCATGGCCGGGCTGATCGACCTGATCCGCAAGGGCCACTTCAAGAAGGGCGAGAACATCGTCTTCCTTCACACCGGCGGCTCGGTGGGCCTCTTCGGCTATCCGGACAGCCTCGACCTCGGCTGAGGCGGGCGCCTCCCCGCGCTCATCCGGAGCGCCGGGGAAGCCTGCGGCCGTTCAGGCGGCCAGCAGGCGGCTCGTCCGGGACTGCAGTTCCTGGATCAGGCGGGGCGCGCCGCCCTCGCGGATGAGGGTCGCGAACTCCGACCGGCGCGAGGCGAGCTCGCTGATCGTCCCCGTCAGGTAGACATCCACGACGCGGGGCGGCTGGCCGCGCAGCAGGTAGGACAGCACCACCGGATCCCCATCCGTGCGGTTCAGTCGCGTGCGCACCAGGGTGTCGCCATTCGCCAGGGTCTGCGTGCCGACGGTCTGGAAGCTCTCGCCGGAATAGCCGTCGAAGCGCGAGGCGTAGGTCGCGATGGACCAGCGCCGGAAGGCGTCGGTCAGCGTGTTCCGCTGGTCGGGCGAGAGATTCGCCCAATTGGCGCCGGCGGCGATCCGCGTCATGGCCGACAGGTCGAAGACCTGGTCCATGACGGGCGTCAGCTGCTCGTTGCGGCCGCGGATGCCGAGGCGCTGCGCGTTGCGCATCACCCCCAGCAGGGCGGCGTGGAAACGCTCGACCACCTCGGTCGGGGCCGATTGCGCCGAGGCGGGGCGCGGGAGGGCCGCCAGCGCGGGCGCCAGCAGCGCGGGGGCGAGGAGGAGGAGGCGTCGCGTGTGCATGGGCCCCATATAAGACTTCTCTCGATCTGGACCATGGCCCCCGGGTCGGTCACAAGACGGCCATGCGTCCAACGACGATCTTGCTGACCGGCGCGACCGGCTTCCTCGGCGCCTCCCTGGCCCGCGCCCTGCTGGCTCAGGGGCATGCCGTCCGCGCCTTCGTCCGCCCGCAGGCGGCCCGCGAATCCCTGGCGGAGCTCGATATTTCCTACGCGCTGGGCACGGTGACGGACGGGAAGAGCCTCGCCTATGCCATGGCGGGCGTGGGCGGGGTGATCCATGCCGCGGCGGATTACCGCATCTTCGTCCCCGACCCCGAGCGCATGCGCGCGACCAATGTCGGCGGGACCGAGGCCGTGATGCGCGCGGCGCTGGAGGCCGGCGTGCCCCGCATCGTCCATGTCTCCTCCGTGGCCACCCTGAAGCCGCGCGCCGACGGCAGCCCCGCCACCGAGGAGGACCCGGCCACGCCCCAGGAGGCGATCGGCCCCTACAAGTCCAGCAAGACCGAGGCCGAGCGCGTGGTGGAGGAGCTGGTGCGGCGCGAGGGCCTGCCGGCGGTGATCGTGAACCCCTCCACCCCCATCGGCCCGCATGACCGGCGCCCGACCCCCACCGGCCGGGTGATCCTTGAGGCCGCGCGGGGAAAGATGCCGGCCTATGTGGAGACCGGCCTCAACCTCGTCCATGTCGAGGATTGCGCGGCCGGCTGCGTCGCCGCGCTGGATCACGGGGTGGTCGGTGAGCGGCACATCCTCGGCGGGCAGGACGTGACGCTGGCGCAGATGCTGGAATTCATCGCCCTGGAATGCGGGCACCGGAAGCCTTTCCGCCTGCCGCGTGCACCCCTCTATCCGCTGGCCTTCCTCTCGGAGATGGCGGCGCGGGTGACCGGCCGCGAGCCCATGCTCACCCTCGACGGGCTGCGCATGGCGGGGCACCACATGTTCTTCTCGGCCGAGAAGGCGAAGCGCGTCCTGGGCTACCAGGTGCGGCCCTGGCAGGAGGGGGTGATGGACGCCATCCACTGGTACGAGCGCGCGGGGATGCTGCGCCGGTGATCTGGATCGCGCTTGCCGCCTGCCTGGCCTGGGCGGTGCTGCTCCTCGGCCGCGGCTTCTTCTGGCGCGCGCGGGACGACGATTCCGACGCGGAACGCCTGCCCGAGCCGGCGCGCTGGCCCGCGGTCTGCGCCATCGTGCCCGCCCGCAACGAGGCGGAGACCATCGCGGCCACGGTGCGCGGCCTGACGGCGCAGGACTATCCCGGCCCCTTCCGCCTCGTCGTGGTGGACGACCGCAGCTCGGACGGCACGGGCGATCTCGCCCGGGGCGCGGGCGACGATCGCCTGCTGGTCGTGACCGGCACGGGCAAGGCGCCGGGCTGGTCGGGCAAGCTCTACGCCCTGCAGCAGGGGCTGGAGGCCGTGAAGGGCGAGGGGCACGAATTCCTGCTCTTCACCGATGCCGATATCGAGCATTCCCCCGACAGCCTGCGCCGCCTCGTCGCGCGCGCCCTGGCCGACGACCGGGACCTCGTCTCCCTCATGGCGCGGCTGCGCTGCGACAGCCTCTGGGAGCGCTGGCTCATCCCGGCCTTCGTCTTCTTCTTCCAGATGCTCTACCCCTTCCGCTGGTCCAACCAGCCCAAGGCGCGCACGGCCGCGGCGGCCGGCGGCTGCGTGCTGCTGCGCCGCGCGGCCTTCGAGGCGCGCGGCGGGCTGCTGCCGATCAAGGGCCGGATCATCGACGATTGCTCGCTGGCCGGGCTGATGAAGGGCGGCGGCTCGCGGATCTGGCTGGGACTGACCGAGCGCGTCCGCTCGCTGCGCGCCTATGACGATATCGGCACCATCCGCGCCATGGTGGTCCGCACCGCCTATGCGCAGCTTTTCTACAACCCGCTGGTCCTGATCGGCATGGTGGCGGCGCTGAGCCTCGTCTTCCTGGCGCCGCCGCTGCTCGCGATCCTGGGCGGGGGCTGGGCGAGGTGGCTCGGCCTGCTCGCCTGGTCGGGGATGGTGCTGGCCTATGCCCCCATGCTGCGGCGCTTCGGGCTGTCGCCGCTGCGGGGCCTGGCGCTGCCGCTGGTCGCCACGATCTATCTGCTCTTTACGCTGGATTCCGCCCGGGCCGAATGGGCCGGCAAGGGCGGCCTCTGGAAGGGCGAGACCCTCTCGCGCGGCTGAGCTGACCCGATCAGGCCGTCGGGGTCGGGCCTATCGGAACCTTGCCGGAATGGTCTATCCCTTCGGGTCGGAATTCGGATTTCTGTACTGAATCAAGGGGTGTATTGAGTTGATCAAGATGCCGAGCCTTTCCGGTAGCGCCGATCTCGCCGCTCTGAAGGGCTCCCCCGGTCCCGGCAGTCCGGAACTGGAGCAGGCGGTCAATGCCGCCGCGCAGCATCTGCTCGCGCACCAGCGCCCGGACGGCCACTGGGTCTTCGAGCTGGAGGCGGACTGCACCATCCCCGCCGAATACGTGATGCTCCACCACTTCTTCGGCCGCATCCAGCCGGAGAAGGAGGCGCGGATCGCGCGCTACCTGCGCCGCGTGCAGGCCGAGCAGCTCGACAATTGCGGCGGCGGCTGGCCGCTCTTCCACGGCGGGCCGCTCGATATCTCCTGCTCGGTGAAGGCCTATTTCGCCCTCAAGCTGATCGGCGACGACGCCGGGGCGCCGCACATGCTGGCCGCCCGTAAGGCGATCCTGGCCGCCGGCGGGGCCGAGCGCTCCAACGTCTTCACGCGTAGCACCCTGGCCCTTTTCGGCGCCGTGCCCTGGCGCGCCGTGCCGATGATGCCGCCCGAGATCATGCTGCTGCCGCGCTGGTTCCCCTTCCACATCAGCAAGATCAGCTATTGGGCCCGCACGGTGCTGGTGCCGCTGACCGTCGTCATCGCCAACCGCCCCCAGGCGCAGAACCCGACCGGCGCCACGATCGAGGAGATCTTCCTCACCCCGCCCGAGCAGGTGAAGGAATGGGCGGGCGGCGCCCATCAGGCGGAGCCCTGGGCCACGCTCTTCAAGGGCCTCGACGGCGCGCTGCACCGCGCCCGCAAGCTCTTCCCGCGCACCCATCGCGCGCGCGCCGAGGCGGCCTGCGAACGTTTCGTCACCGAGCGCCTGAACGGCGAGGACGGGCTGGGCGCCATCTACCCGGCCATGGCCAATGCCGTGATGATGTACCACTGCATGGGCGTGCCGGCGGACGATCCGCGGCTCCTCACCGCCTGGTCGTCGATCGAGAAGCTCGTCCAGGACCGGACCGCCCCGGACGGCGAGGTCGAGACCTATGTGCAGCCCTGCCTCTCCCCGGTCTGGGACACGGCGCTGGCGAGCCATGCGCTGCTCGAGGCGGGCGGCGGCGAGGAACGCTCGGCCGTCGGGCGCGGACTCGACTGGCTGATGACCAAGGAGATCACGGACGTCCAGGGCGACTGGTCCTGGCAGCGGCCGAACCTCAAGCCCGGCGGCTGGGCCTTCCAGTACGAGAATGCCCATTACCCCGATGTGGACGACACCGCCGTCGTGGTGCTGGCCATGGACCGCTACCGGCGCGAGGCGGGCGGGGACGCGAAGTACGACCCTGCCATCCGGCGCGCCACCGACTGGACCGTGGGCATGCAGTCCAAGGGCGGCGGCTGGGGCGCCTTCGACGCCGACAACACCTTCCACTACCTGAACCACATCCCCTTCGCCGACCACGGCGCGCTACTGGATCCGCCGACGGCCGACGTCTCGGGCCGCTGCCTCGCCATGCTGGCGCAGCTGGGCCGCGGGGAGGAGACGGCGTCCAAGCACGCCATCGAATACCTGCTGCGCGAGCAGGAGGCCGACGGCTCCTGGTACGGCCGCTGGGGCGTGAACTACGTCTACGGCACCTGGTCCGCGCTGACGGCGCTGAACGCCGCGGGCCTGGCGCCCGAGCACCAGGCCGTGCGCCGCGGCGTCGCCTGGCTGGTCCAGCACCAGAACGAGGATGGCGGCTGGGGCGAGGACGGTATGACCTATCCCGAGGGCGGCGGCACGCGCCCCAAGGGCTGGCAGCCGGGGCCCTCCTCGGCGAGCCAGACCGCCTGGGCGATCCTGGGGCTGATGGCCTCGGGCGAGGCGGATCATCCCGCCGTGCAGCGCGGCGCCGCCTGGCTGGTCCAGAACCAGAAGGAGGACGGCGACTGGCCGGAGGAGGACTATACGGGCACGGGTTTCCCGCGCGTCTTCTACCTGCGCTACCACGGCTATCGGCGGATCTTCCCGCTCTGGGCCCTGGCGCGCCTGCGCAACCTCCGCGCGTCCAACACGCGGCGGGTGATGCACGGCCTCTGAGGGTGCTTCTCCATACCCGGCCGGGGCTGCCCGGCCTTCCGCCGAGCGCGCCGTGACCCGCTTCGACGTGCTGGTGATCGGCGCCGGCGCGGCCGGGCTGATGTGCGCCATCCGCGCCGGCCAGCGCGGCCGGCGCGTGCTGCTGATCGACCATGCGGAGGAGGCGGGGAAGAAGATCCTCATCTCCGGCGGCGGGCGCTGCAACTTCACCAACCGCGACGTCCGGCCGGAGCGCTTCCTCTCCGCCAATCCGCAATTCTGCCGCTCCGCGCTCTCCCGCTACACGGCGCGGGACTTCGTCGCCCTGGTCGAGAAGCACCGCATCGCCTTTCACGAGAAGACGCTGGGCCAGCTCTTCTGCGACGGGTCGGCGCGGCAGGTGGTCGCGATGCTGCTGGCCGAGGCCGAGGCGGCGGGCGTGGAGCTGCGGCTGAACCAGCGCGTGACCGAGGTGGCGCGCCACAGCGAGTTCCGGGTCGCGACCGACCGCGAGGTCATCGCGGCGGAATCCCTGGTGCTGGCGACGGGCGGCATCTCCATCCCTAAGATGGGCGCGACCGGCTTCGCCTATGACGCCGCGGCGCGCTTCGGCCTGAAGCTGGTCGAGCGGCGGCCGGCCCTGGTGCCGCTGGCCTTCGGCGGTGAGCAGCTGGCGCTCATGCAGCCGCTGGCGGGCGTCTCGCTGCCGGTGATCGCCAAGGCGGGCAAGGCGAAGTTCCCCGAGGCGATGCTCTTCACCCATCGCGGCCTCTCCGGCCCCGCGATCCTCCAGGTCAGCTCCTATTGGCGCGAGGGCGAGGCGGTGACGCTGGACCTCCTGCCAGGGCAGGACGCGGTCGCCCTGCTGCTGGCTGCCAAGCGGGCACGGCCCAAGGCGGAGCCGAAGACGGTGCTCGGCGGGTTCCTTCCCGCGCGGCTGGCCCAGGCCCTGGCCGAGCGGCACCTGCCCGGCGCCCGGATGGCCGACCTGCAGGACCGGGCGCTCATCGCGCTGGCCAATCTGCTCAAGGCCTGGGTGCTGACGCCCTCGACCACCGAGGGCTATGCCAAGGCCGAGGTGACGCTGGGCGGCGTGGATACCGACGGCCTGTCGCAGCAGAACCTGATGGCGAAGGAGGTCCCCGGCCTCTTCGTGATCGGCGAGGCGGTGGACGTCACGGGCTGGCTCGGCGGCTACAATTTCCAGTGGGCCTGGGCGAGCGGCTGGGCGGCGGGCGAGGCGGCGTAGGACGGCGTCAGGGGGGCAGGTCCCGAAGACCCGCCAGCTCTGGCTCGGCATGCAGGCCCTCCTGCTCCAGGGCGCGCCAAACGGGTGGCCGCCTGACAACCTTTGCCGTCAATGCGGTCCAGGCCGGATAGCTCTTGGCCATATTGAGACCGACCTTTCCGCCCCACCGCCAGAAAACCAGAAGGAATGGGTCCGCCACGCTGTAGCCCTGAGGAATGGCCCAATGCCGTCCATCCGACAGGATGCTTTCGATGAAGGCGTATTGTTCCTTCAGATTCGCATGGCCCTTGTCGGTCACGGCCGAGAAGAGCGCCGGGTCCGAGACAAAGCGCTGCGGTCGCCAGATTTGCGCCAGCGACATGCTGTGAACCGTGTCCGACAGCCAGTTCAGCCATTCTAGGCATCGGGCCTCGGCTGATGGATCCGCTGGCAGCAGGCCGGCCTCAGGAAAGCGCCTCCCGAGATAAAGCAGAATGGCGGAGGCCTCGGTCAGAAGACCTTCCGTGCCGCCCGATCGTCCTGGGACACCCGCAAGCGCCGGGACGCGCCCCTTGGGATTGATCGACAGGTAGGCGGGTGCGCCTGTCCCTTCTCCATTGTTGCGGGCGGAGCAGAGCTCCAGCTCGTAGGGACGGCATACTTCCTCCAGCACGATATGCGGTGCCAACGAGCAGGCGCCCGGGGAATAGAAGAGGCGATACATCGAGTCCTCATCCAGGGGAGGGACGCATCGGAAATGCGTTCACGACGAAAAGCAGCCTATCTACATCTCGGGTGATGCGCGAAAGGCTCTACAAATGCGCGACGCTCAGCGTCCCGCCCCATTTCTCGTTCAGGTACTCCACCACCAGCCGGCGATGGCACCGATGCGCCGTCGCCTCCGAACACAGCAGGCAGGCGCCATCGAGGAGGGCGGGCTTCAGCGCCTTCTCGATCTTCCGCTCCTTCATCAGCGCGGAGAAGTCGCGCGCGAAGACGTCCCAGTCGCCCTTCTCGGTCTTGAAGAACTTCATCAGCTCCTCGGTGGGCGCGAGGAGGGGCTCAGGCACGTAGTCCATGCCGTTGATCGTCTTCAGGAAATAGGCGAGGTCGTCCGCCTTGGCGAAGCCGGCGAGCTGCGAGGTGTTGTGCAGCCGCACATCGACCACCCGCTTCACCCCGGCCTTGCGAAGCCGCGCGAAGAAATTCTCCGCGCTGGTCTTCGTGAAGCCGATGGTGGCGACGGCCGTCGTCATCTCGCGAGCTCGCGGGAGCGCGCCGTCGCCGCCTCGATGGCTTCCTCCATGATGGCGGGCCAGTTCTCGGGGCGCATGAGCACGGCCAGGGCGCGCTCGGTCGTGCCCTTGGGGCTGGTCACGTTGACGCGCAGCGTGGAGGCGTCCTCGGTGCTGGCGGCCAGCAGCGCGCCGGAGCCTGCGACCGTCGCGCGGGCCATGCGGCGGGCGAGGTCCGCCGGCAGGCCCTGGGAGAGGGCGGCCTTCTCCATCACCTCTGCCAGCAGGAAGACATAGGCGGGGCCGCCGCCGGAGACGGCCGTCACGGGATCGATGAGGGCCTCGTCCTCCACCCAGGCGGCCTCGCCGATCGCGGTGAGCAGGCTGTCGCAGAGCTCGCGCTGGGCCGAGGTCACGCCGGGGCCGGGGCAGGCGACGGTGAAGCCGAGGCGCACGGCGGCCGGCGTGTTCGGCATGGCGCGGACGACATTCGCCTCGCCGCCCAGCAGCTTGCGCATCCCGGCGATGGTCTTGCCGGCCATGATCGAGAGGAAGACGGTTTCCGGCCGGACCAGATGCGCCAGCGCCGGCAGGGCGTTCGGCGCTTCCTGCGGCTTGGTGGCGAGGATCACGGCGGCGGGCGCGAAATCGGCGGGGATATCGGCGAGGGTCGCGACATGGCGGACGCGGCCGGCGAAGGCGGCGACGCCGGCAGCATGCGGCTCGACCACGACGGTTTCCGGGGCCAGGCCCTTCTCCAGCCATCCGGCGAGCATGGCGCCGCCCATCTTGCCGCAGCCGATGAGGAGGAGGGGAGGGAGGGACATGCCGCGGTTCCTGTCGGGTTTCGCCGCAGTCTAGCGGTCCTTGCCCGTCAGGCGAGCCCCGGACGACGCGATCCCATCGAGGATCCGGCCGCAACGCGGCCGGCGCCGCCCTACTGACCTTGCATCCCGCGCACCAGCGGCGCGGCGTAGCCAAGCCGCCGGAGGCGGCGCCCGGCGTCTAGGGCAGAACTAAGCCTCGCCGACGCAGTCCAGCATGGCGGCTTCCAGCGCCTGGCCCGGCGCCTTGCCGCCCCAGAGCACGAACTGGAAGGCAGGGAAGAAGCGCTCGCACTCCGTGATGGCGATGTCGACCATGTCCTCGAGGGATTCGGCCGAGGCACCCGGCGCGCCGCGCAGCAGCACCGCATGCCGGAAGACGGGCACGCCCTCGTCGGATTCCAGGCCGAAATGGCCGATCCAGAGGCGCTCATTGGCCAGGGCCAGCAGCTCGAAGAGCGGGCCGCGGCGCTGGTCCGGCACCTTCACGTCGAAGGCGCAGGAGAAATGCATGGCGCTGATCTCGGGCGACCAGGAGAAGAAGAGGGTATAGTTGCACCACTTGCCGGGCGCTTCCGCGGCCATCTCGCCGTCCGAGCGGCGCTCGAACACCCAATCATTGGCGATGACGATCTGTTCCAGCACATCGAGCGGGTTGGTCGCGCGCTCGTCGTCGGCAACCTCTGCCAGCATTACGGACATGTGGCACTCCCCTTAAAGCCCGGCCCGGCCTCGCGAAACCGCCCCGGGCGGGCGCGACTCGCGGGTGGAGGGACGTCATCGCCCAATCCCGCGTGACGCTCCCTTGGCCTCCCCTAGGCCCCAGGGATTGGGGTGTGCCACGCGAATCACCACCACCGGTAGGCTAGGCGAGCGAAATCCCGTGTCGCAAGTCCCGCAAATGCGAAGAAGCTGTGAATAACTGCCTCGTGGCACTGCGATACCACCGCGAAGCGGTAATATTCGTCTCGTCGGAGGCCCTAATCGACCGGGATGAAGATGAAGACCACGGCCATCACCAGGCAGCCCATCGCGGCGAAATAGGTCCAGCGAAGCTGCTCGCCCAGGAAGGTCACGCTGAAGACGGCGAAGACGCCCAGCGTGATGACCTCCTGCATGATCTTGAGCTGCTGCCCCGTGAAGGTGCCGTAGCCCAGGCGGTTGGCCGGCACGGCCAGGCAATACTCGAAGAAGGCGATGCCCCAGGAGATCAGGATCGCCACGTACATCGGCCAGGACGGCGCTTTGAGGTGGCCGTACCAGGCGAAGGTCATGACGATGTTGCTGCCCACGAGCAGCAGCGGCGTCAGCCAATAAGCGCTCATCTCATGCCACCAACGGAATGGGTTCTGCCGGGGGTTGCTTCCGCGGCGGGGGCGGAAGCCGCTTCAGCAGCCAGAGCATGATGCACAGCGCCGGCAGCGCGGCCAACGTCGTCAGCAGGAAGAAGTTGCGCCAACCCATCGCCTCGGCCAGCTGGCCGGACCAGCCGCCCAGGAAGCGCAGCGGGACCGCGGCGAGCGAGGAGAGCAGCGCATATTGCGTGGCGCTGAAGGCCCGGTTGGTGAGCGCGGTGAGGTAGGTGACGAAGGCCGCGTCCGCGAGGCCGTCGGTGAAGTTCTCCACGCCCACCTGGGCGTAGAGCATCGCCATGTCCCGCCCGGTCGAATACAGCGCCAGGTACATGAGGTTGGACAGCATCTGCAGCAGCCCGGTGATGACCAGCGCCCGCCCGGTGCCGATGCGCGAGACGAACCAGCCGCCCGCCAGAACGCCGAAGAGCGTCATCACCAGCCCGAAGACGCTGCCCACCGCCGCGACCTCGCCCCGGGTGAAGCCAAGCTCGCGGTAGAAGGGGGCGGTCATGATGCCGGCCAGTGCCTCGCCCAGCTTGAACAACCCGACGAAGAGCAGGATGGCCAGCCAGTAGCGGCGCTTCATGAAGTCCGAGAAGGGGTCGATCACCGCCGTGCGGATGCGGCGGCTCCAGCCCATCGGCTCGGACGGGGCGGCGGCCGGCTCGGGCGCGCAGAGCGTCGCGATGAAGCCGATGCCGACCAGCGCCGCGCAATAGGCGAAGGCGCCGGACCAGCCGATCACGCTCACCAGCGCCAGGCCGCCGCCGCTCGCCGCCAGCAGCGCGAAGCGATAGCCCCAGACGTAGCAGGCGAAGCCGTAGCCCTGGGATTCCTCCTCCAGGATCTCGATGCGATAGGCATCGACCACGATGTCCTGGCTGGCCGAGAGGAAGGCGACGGCCACCGCCACCGCCGCCGTCACCGCGGCGGACTGGGTCGGGTCCGTCAGGCCGAGGGCGAGGATCGAGAGGATCAGCAGCGGCTGGATGCTGGCGAGCCATCCCCGCCGGCGCCCGAGCCGCGCCAGGATCGGCGGCCGCGCATGGTCGATCACCGGCGCCCAGAGGAATTTCAGCGAGTAGGACAGGCCGATCAGCGCCGTGAAGCCGATCGCGGCCAGGGAGATCCCCGTCTCGGAGAACCACTGCCGCAGCACGAAGCCCGTGAGCGGCAGCGGCACGCCGGCCGAGAAGCCCAGCGCCAGCATGACGATGAATCGGCGGTCCTGAAGCAGTTTCGCGATCTGCATGGCCGAATGGCTATCAGCCCCCGCGCCGCGCGGCTACACGCTTGGGGCATGGAACCCGCCCGCTTCTTCCTGATCCGCCATGCGCTCGTGGAGGCGACCGCGCGCGCCACGCTCTACGGCAATATGGACGTGCCGCTCTGCGACCTTTCCCTGAAGGGGGAGGCCGCGCTCTACCGCTGGCTCGCCGCCCGCCTGCCGCGCCCCGCCCATTGGGTGGCGAGCTCGCTGGTGCGCACGCAGGCGACGGCGGCCGCCATCTTCGCCGCGGGCTATCCGGACCGGGAGCTCGCCATCGAGCCCGACCTCGCGGAGCAGTCGCTGGGCGAATGGCAGGGCATCAGCCACGAGGCGCTGGTCGAGCGGCTGCGCCACCCCGCGCATCCCTTCTGGCCGCACGGCGCAGAGGAGCGCCCGCCCGGCGGCGAGAGCTTCGAGGACATGCGCGCCCGCGTCCGCCCCGTCATGGAGCGGCTGGCCCGGGACCATGCCGGCCAGGACGTGGTGATCGTGGCCCATGGCGGCAGCATCCGCGCGGCGCTGGCCCACGCACTAGGCATCACCGCGCACCAGGCGCTGACCTTCTCCATCAAGAACCTCTCCCTCACGCGCATCGAGAAGCATGGCGCCGACTGGCGCGTGGTCGCGGTGAACGAGGAGCCCTGGATCCTCCCCGACGTGGATTGAGGGCCTCGGCGGGAGCTCCCGCCGAGGCCCTCACGGCTTTTCCCTTCCGGTGCGGCGCATCCTCGGTTAGAATCCCGCGATTGCTTGGGGTTATCGGGGGAAGCTCATGCGCATTATCATCCTGGCCGCGCTGGCGGCCCTATCTGCCTGCGCGGGTGCGCCCACGGGGAACGCGCCGCAGGCGTTGGTCGATCGCTCCGCCCTCACGGTCCAGGAGATCCTGACCGAAGAGAATGACCGCCTGAACGCCACCGCCATCCTGCGCCGGGCGAAGGGCGCGCTCGTCTGCCCGCGCACCTTCAGCGCGGCCTTCTTCGCCGGCGGTGAGGGCGGCGACTGCGTGCTGGTCGGCCGCGACGCCGCGGGTTCCTGGTCCTCGCCGGCCTTCTTCGCGGTGGGCTCGGGCAGCTTCGGCCTGCAGGCCGGCATCCGCGACAGCCAGACCCTGCTGTTCCTGATGAACGAGCGCGCCATGGCCGCCGTGATCCGCAGCCAGTTCCGCTTCGGCGCCGATGCCTCGCTCGCCGTCGCGCATATCGGCGGCTCCGTGGAGGCGGCGACGACCGCCAATCTGGGCGCCGATATCCTGGCCTTCTCCCGCTCGCGCGGCCTCTTCGCCGGCCTCTCGCTGGAGGGGACCGTGATGGACCCGCGCCCCGACTGGAACGCCGCCTATTACGGGCGCCCGGTGGAGCCGCAGGACATCGTGATCAACATGACGGTGCACAATCCGGGCGCCGACCCGCTGCGGGCCGCCCTCATGCGCTTCGGCGGCACGCCGGCCGCCGCCGCCGCGCCGGCCCCGGCCGCCGTCGGGGAGCCACCGCCGGTGGCCTCGCCGTACCGCCCCTCCGCGCGCAGCAACGGTGGCGTCGGCCGCTCGACGCTTCCCCCGCCCCCGCCGTCGCCCACGTATCGCTGAGATTTCCCCGGCACGCGAGTTGCGCTATGACGACCGCGTGCCGGATGACCCGCCATTCTGGAAGACCAAAACCCTCGACGCGATGACCGCCGCCGAGTGGGAGAGTCTTTGCGACGGCTGCGGGCGGTGCTGCCTCCATAAGCTCCGCGAGGACGAGACGGACCGGCTGCACCACACCGAGGTCGCCTGCCGGCTGCTCGATTCCGGGACCGCCCGCTGCACCGATTACGCCAACCGCAAGCGCCGCGTGCCCGACTGCATCCGCCTGACGGCCAAGCGGCTGCGCGACATCGACTGGCTGCCGCCCACCTGCGCCTATCGCCTCCTCGCCGAGGGACGGGACCTGCCTTTCTGGCACCCCCTGATCTCCGGCGATCCCGACAGCGTCGTCCGTGCCGGCGTCTCCGTGCGCGGCCGCGTGGTCAATGAGCGCGAGGCGGGCGCCACCGAGGATCACATCGTCACCTGGCCAGGAAGTTGGCCCCGCCGGGCGGGCACGCGCCCCGCCGTCGGATCACTGCAAGGAAGCAAGCCATGAAGAATGCCCTGTTCGGCGGCGTGAACGCTGCCGTCCTCACCGCCATGACGCCGGACCTCGCGCCCGACCTCGACCGCATGGCGAAGCATGCGAAGTGGCTGCTGGCCAATGGCTGCAACGGCCTCGGCGTCCTCGGCACCACCGGCGAGGCGAACAGCTTCGGCCTGCACGAGCGCAAGCAGATCCTCGAGGGCCTCATCGCCCGCGGCGTGCCGGCCAGCGTGATGATGCCGGGCACGGGCTGCGCCAGCCTGGCCGACACCGTCGAGCTCACGATCCATGCGAAGGAGAAGGGCTGCCGCGGCGTGCTCCTCCTGCCGCCCTTCTACTACAAGGCCCCGTCCGATGACGGCCTCTTCGCCTACTTCTCCGAAGTGGCGAAGCGCGTCGGCCCCGGCATCGCGCTGTACCTGTACAACTTCCCGCAGCAGTCGGCCGTGCCCTTCAGCCTCGACCTGATCGGCCGCCTGCTCGCCGCCTTCCCGGGCGTGTTCCGCGGCGTGAAGGACAGCTCGGGCGACTACGCGAACATGAAGGCGATGATCGACGCCTTCGCCTCGCAGGGCTTCGAGGTCTACACGGGCTCGGACGAGTACCTGCAGAAGATCCTGGCCGAGGGCGGCGCGGGCTGCATCACGGCGGCGAGCAACGCCAACAGCCATTGGGGCGCCATCGTCTACGCGAAGCGCACCGGCCCCGAGGCCGATGCCGCCCAGGCGATGCTGGCCGCGACCCGCAAGGCCGCGACCTCCTTCCCGCTGATCCCGAACCTGCGCGAAGTGATCGCGCGCAGCACGGGTGACGACGGCTACCGCAACATCCGCCCGCCGCACCTGCCGCTCTCCAAGGAGCAGGCCGACAAGTGCTGGGCCGCCTGGGAAGCGACCGGCGCGATCCCGCTGCCCGGCCTCGCCCCTGCGGCGCAGGCGGCGGAGTAACCGGCATGTCGGACTCCCTGCGCTGCCGCGCCCCCGCCGTTCCGGTCCAGCTGATCGATGACGACAAGGTGCGCGTCATCCGCTGGGAGTTCGAGCCCGGCGCGGAGACCGGCTTTCATCGCCACGGCTGGCTCTATGTCGTGGTGCCGATGATGGATGGCACGCTGCTGATCGAATACCCGGACGGCACGACCAGCACGTCCGAGCTGAAGGCCGGCGTGGCCTATCACCGCATCGCGGGCGCCGAGCATAATGTGATCAATTCGGGGACCGCCCCGCTTCACTTCGTCGAGACGGAAGTGAAGGCCTTCCCGGGCTGACCGGGCCGGGGGCGCTGCCCCCGGACCTTGTTCCCTTCCGCCGCCCGGCGGCGGAAGGGCTCAGCCCTGCGGGCCGCCGCCGAAATAGGGGCTGATCTTCCGGGTTTCGTCCGTTTCGTCGACGCCCCACGGGGAGCCGCCCTTCGGCGGCACCGACGCCAGCAGGCGGCGCGCCTCATAGGCCTGCCGGTACCGGCCGATGAGCTCCGCAAAACCCACCGCCTTCAGGTCGCGCGGCGGCACGGCCGTGAGCGTCACGCTGTAATGGCCCGCATCCACCTTCACGCGCCGCGCGCGGGGCAGCCGGGCGGGCAGGGCGGCGTCGCGCCGCAGCAGCAGGCGGGCCACCACGCCGCCGCGGCCCAGCGTCATCTCGACATGCAGCACATGCTCCCAGGCGATCGGACGATCGAGGCCGACGATGGAGATGTCGTCGGGGCGGAGGGTCAGGAAGGGCTTCCTGCCCCGCAGCAGATACGGCACGCCCGCCCCGGCGAAGACGAGCCCCAGGATAAGGGCGCTGCCCGCGATCCACCGGACCTCCGTCGCCGTGGTCCCCGGCACGCCGAGGACCAGCAGCGTCAGGGCGATGGCGATCAGGATGCCGCCGAAGACGAAAAGGAAAATGGCGCCCGGGCGGGTGTTCTCGCGCAGCACGACCGGCTCGTGGCTCACCTCCGCCACGGCGGCCTCGAGCGCCTGGCGGTGTGCCGAGGCATCGTCGCGCGCGACCCGGAGGTAATCCGCCGTCGCGGCCCGGCAGATCGCCTCCGGCGCCGCGAAATAGGCGCCGAGGCGCGAGAGCGCATCCCGTGGCGGCGGCGCGGCGGCGGCGGCGAGCAGGCCGGGCTCCGCCTTCTGGCCGAGTGCCTCGATGCGCTGGCGCGTCGGGGGATGGGTGTCGGTGGGGTGGGGCTGCGCTTCCTCCAGATGCGGCGAGGGGTCGTCCAGGCCGTGCTCGAAACTGTCGCGGACGATGGCGGCCACGAGGTCCGGCGGCGCGGCGTCGGGACGCCCGAAGGCCTCGCCCAGCGCGGCGTCGATGCGCGGTGCCGCCGCCGAGCTCCGCACGAGGGCGCTCGCGGCGGCGGCGTTGGAGACGACCTGCGCGCCGGCGGCATCGGCCGCGAATTCCCGCAGGCGGCTCCAGTGCCGGACGGCCAGGTGGAAGCGGTCCATCGCGAAGGCGCCGAGGCGCAGGGAGGGGCGCATCAGGGGCGAGATGCGCCCGTCCGCGCCGAGGCCGGCCAATGCCACCGCTTCCAGGGAGCGGCCGACGCCCGCATAGATGGGCAGGAAGCGCAGGCTGTACTCCGTGTCGCCGCCGGCGAAATGCGCCAGCTCATGGCCGATGATGGCGCTGACCTCGTCCTGGCGCAGCAGCGCCAGGTAGGGAAGCGGCAGATAAAGGGTGCGCCCGCCCAGGCTGCCGCCGCCCGGCTGCAGCAACTTCGGGCCGGAGCTCACGAAGAAGCCGGCATCCAGGCCGATCACGACATTGTCCGGCTTCAGCGCGCCCAGCCGCTTCGCCAGATCGTCCACGATGTGCCACAGGCCCGGCGCTTCCTCCGGCGAGATCGGCCGGCCGAGGATATCGAGCGGATCCGGCGTGAAGAGACCCATCGTCCGGCGAAGCTGGAGCACTGCACTGGCGGCGCCCCAGAGGCTGAGGCCGACCATCACCACCACGAGGCCCAGCACCTTGGCGCCGCCGGAGGAGAGGGCCTCACCCGCCAGGAGGGCGGAGGATTCGAAGAGCAGGACCGCGACGAAGCCGACCGCGACCAGCACCACCTGCGCGCCCATGGTCGGCGGCAGGATGTGCCGGACGAAGGAGAAGCCGCGCACCAGCGTGTCGCGCGACCGGCGGCCCAGCCAGCCAAGCAGCGCGGTGGTCACGAGCACGAAGGCCGAAAGCCCGGCCGTGAGGCTGGCGCAGAGGATGACGACCGGCGGCAGCACGGCGCGCCAGCGCATCAGCGAGGCGGTCGATTCCACATCCTCGAGCTCCTTGCGCGCCTGGGCAATCGCGATCGGACCCACATAGTTGTGGCCGTTGCGACGGAACTGCGTGCCGCTGTCGAACCTGCCATCGCCGGAGGGCGGCCGCGCTTCCAGGGTGAAGACGGCCTTGGTCGCCCCCACCACCAGCATCTCCCAATGCGCCAGGTCGTCCTGGCTGCGCCGCTGCTCCCACAGCCCCAGCCCGAGGACGGCGAGCGGCAGCAGGACGGTCAGCGCGATGAGCCCGAGCGCGGCGCGCAGGGGACGAGGTTCAGTGGAAATGATGCATCTCCATCCGGAGGTCGTGGACTGAAGGAAGGCGGGCGCTGCGCGCGGGCCTATTCCACACGAGGGTCGTAGGCCTGGAGGCGGGCGCGGATGGCGGGGTCGCGGGCATGGCGGCGTTTGAGGCGAGCCAGCTCGGCATCCGTGCCACGGCAATTCGCGACCAGCGCCCGCCTGATGTCCGCCGCCCGGGCCGGGTCGACGGAATCCTCGCCGCGAAAATGATCGCATCGGTCGCGGCGCGCGAGGAAATCGGCGACGTCCCGCGGCAACTCACCGCCCGTCGCCGACCCGGCCATCAGGAAAGCAAGCAGGAGAGGCGGCAGGATTCGCATGACGCAGAATGGTCCTGGTCGGGTGGGGGCGGTCAATCCGTCCCAGGCCGCAAAGGCATCGGTTCTACCTTGCAAACCACTCGTAGCCGCGCCGCAGGGCGTCGTCGCGCCCGTCGCGCGACACCTCCCACAACGGATTGTCGACCGCGAGCCGCTGGCCGCCGTCGCGCTGCACCGGCCGGAAGCTGGCGGAGGCGCGGTTGCGCGTGCCGATGCCGAAGAAGTCGAAGGGGATGCGGATATAGATGCCCTTGTCGAAGCTTCCCTCGCCGAAGTCGCGGCTGCGGACATTGGTGAAGCTCGCGAAGCCGCCGACCTCGATCCCGCTGTCGAAGCGCCGGCCGACCTCGATCGTCCCGCCCCAGTCGCCGGCCAGGTAACGCCCCGCGCGCAGCACCGTGTAGAGGTTCCAGACCGGCAGGTCGGCATAGAGCGAGGCATGCCCCGTCGCGACCGAATAGCCCAGCGCGCCGAAGCGCTGCTTGTAGTCGCGCTGGGCCACGTAGTTCACATCGAGCCCGATCGCCCAGGAGCGGTTGTACGGCCGCCACAGCAACTCGGCCGAGGCGCCGCCGAACATGGGCTCGAGCAGGCCGGCCGTGACGCGGGCGAAGAGGTCGGGCACCGGGTTCCAGATCCGCTCCAGATACAGCGCCGGGATTGTGGGCTGGGTTGTCCGGGCATAGCGGGCGAAGTCGCTGCGGACATGCGGCAGCCGGCTGTCGCTCGGCAGGCCGCCGTCGAGATTGCCGGCGATCCTCTGCCCGACGCTGCCCGCCAGGGCGGTGTTCCAGCCGAACTCCAGCCGCCCGCCGGCGGCGACGCCCGCCTGCCAGCGCAGCGAGGTCTGCGCATCGCCGACCTGGAGGTTCAGCGTCGGCGCGATACCCCAGGAGAGGCGGGGCGGCACGGTCCGGATCGCCGTGCCGCTCGCCTCCGGAAAGGCGGGCAGGAGCTGCGTCGCCTGCAGGATCTCCTCCGCGCTGCCGTGATGGCGGGCCTGGTTCTCGAAGGCCTCGCGCAGCGTGACGAGCCGCGCCACCACCACGCCGTCGCGCTTCCAGGTGAGGTGCAAGCGCTCCACTTCCGGGGGCAGAAGGGGCTGGGCCGCGCGCACCACGCGCCCGGTCACCTGGGCGAGCGTGCGGTAGCGCCCGCCGGAGACGGTGACATGCGCCTCGGCGCCGCGCAGGTCGAAGGCGATGGGCAGGAAGCCCGCCGCGCGCAGCGCGGGGAACAGGTGTCGGGCGAGGGCGGCGTTGCGGCCGGCCCGGCCCTCCCGATCGTCGGTGCCGGGGCGCAGCGTGCCTTCGTAGCCGAAGGCGGCCTGCATCACGCGTTCGCGCAGGGTGGGGCGCGGCGAGGGCGGGGGATCCAGGGTCTCCGCCACGGGATTGGGCCGCGGGTACATCGGCGGCGGCGGCTGGCGCGGCAGCTCCGGCGGCGCGTCGGGATGCAGCCGCAGCGAGGCGCGGAGCAGCAGGTCCGTCCCGTGCACGAAGGAGAGGCCGACATCGACATGCCGGTTGGGCTGCCAGTTCAGGCCGAGATTCACCCGGCTCGCGGCCTCGCCGCGCAGGCCCGCGATCCGGGCCGGGTAGCCGCCGCGCTCGTCGCGGAGACGGTCGGCCGAATACTCGATCTTGGCGCGCAGCCCCTCGATCTCGCCGAGCGGCGTGGGAATGGGCGGGACGGACCATTCGAGCCCGGCGAAGATGCCGGCGCTTCGCCCGCGGAACAGGCTGTTCAGCGCGACGGTGCCGCCCTGGCCGACCTCGCGCGGGCGGGAGCGGAAGTAGGAATTGCCGTAGCTCAGCGGATTGCGGAGATCGTTGCCGGTGGCCAGCCGCCCCCAGCCGAGGCCGAGCGTCGCATCCACCGACCAGAAGCGCTTTGAGGCGACGAGGTATTCGCCCTGGTAGAGGCCCGTGCCGATGACGTCCTGCAGGCCCACGGCCAGCGCCGGGCGCCAGGCATTCTCCTCCCAGAGACGCAGCTTCAGGTCGAAGGCGCGGTCGGTGGTGGTGCCCCGGCCGGTGGTGCCGTTGAGCCGGTCGGTGATGCGGAAGGTGGTCTCCAGGAAGGGGAGGGCCTGGAAGTTCACGAACCAGAAGTTGCGCTGCCGCCGCAGGGCGAGGCCGGCCTCGATCGTGCCGTCCGGCCGGAAGCGGGCATTGGGCATCTCGATCAGCCCGACGCGGCCGAAATTGGAGCCGGTGGCCGGAACCTCGTCGAAGGCCCAGGCCGGCGCGGCGGCCAGCGCCGACGCCAGGAAGAAGGGCATCGCCAGGCGGTCGAGGGGCGGCATCGCGGGCGCGGAAGGCCTCTTCAGTTCCCGCTCCCGCGGGCGATGACGGCCAGCGCCGCGGCCGAGATCGCGACCTGGCTGGCCAGCTGCGTCATGTCGCGCAGGAAGCCCCAGCGCTCGAAGGGCGAGGGATCGTTCGGCACGATCACGAGGCTGCCCGGCGGCACGGGTGGCCCGCCCTGCTGCCAGGCGCCGAGCCCCGCCGGCGCGGAGGTCCCGTTGGGCAGGACGATGAAGGCTCGCCCCTGGTCGGCGAAGCGCTGCGCCCCGCCCGAGGCCTGGACGTAGTGCCCGGCGCGCCAGCCCGTCGTGAATTGCAGGCTGCCGGGGTTCTGGACGGATCCCACCACCGTCACCTCGTTCGGGCGCTTGGGCATGAGGATGAGGTCGCCCGGCTCCAGCAGGACATCGAGCTCCGGGCGCCCGGCCAGGATCACGGGATTGGCCTCCACCACCATGCGTCCGGCGGCGCGGGCCTCGCGCAGCGCGGCCGCCATCTCGCGCCCGGCCGCGACGGCGCCCGAGATATCCGTGCCGCCTCGCGTGCCGACCACCGCCTGCCCGGCCGCGACCTGCATCAGCCCCTGCTCCATCTCGCGCGCGGTGCGCTGGAAGCCCTCCTGCTGGCGGTTGCGCACGCTCTCCCGCGTGAAGACGGCCCCATAGGGATAGGCCTGGGGCGTGAGGCCGCCGGCACGGGCGATGATCTCCGACAGGCGCTCGCCGCGGCGGATGTCGTAGCTGCCCGGCCGCTGGAACTCGCCGAGCAACGAGACGGCGCCCGTATCGCGGTCGCGGAAGCCGCGCGGGATACGGATGCCGTCGCGCGGCGAGAGGCGCACGGCGGCGAAGTTGCGGCTGCGCAGGTCAAGCAGGCTGCGGCTGAGGGGGATGGCGGCCGCCTGCTCCGTAGGCTCGCGCGAAAGCTCGACGGAGGAGAGGTCGGCCGTGTCGGTGACGCCGCCGGCGACCGCCAGCACGGCGTCGAGCCCGGTATCGTCGATGATCGGGTAGAGGCCGGGCAGCCGCGCCTCGCCGATCAGCATCACGGCATGGTCGAGCAGGAAGGCAAGCAGCGTCGGATAGTCGAGGAAGACCTGCGGGCAGGGCGTGGCGCCGAGATCGGCGAAGCCGGCGATGCGCGCATGGCCGAAGCGCTGCGGCGAGGAGCGCGCGGCGGTCGCGAGCTGCGTCAGGGCCGGGCAGTCGAGCCCCGCCGAGGGACCGGCGCCGCTCGCGGCGGGCGGGCCCGCAAAGCCCTGGGGCGGCGCGATCGGTGCTGCGCCGCGCGGCTGCGGTAGCGCGACGGGGAGCGCGGCCTGCAACGCGGCGCCCTCCGTCTCGCCCCGCAGGGCGCGCTGCACGGTCGGTCCGGAAAGCCAGTGGATATCGGCGAGGGCCAGGACGATGACGTCGTCCCCCTCGGCGAGCGGCAGGTTGGCGCGGCCCTGGAGCATGGCCGCGAGGTCGAAGGGCTGGAAGCTGCGTCCCCGGCTGCGCGCCTCGACCCGCAGCACCACGCCCATCCGGGGATAGGGATCGGGGCGGACCAGGCGCGAATCCGCCAGCAGCCCGCGCAGCGTGGAGCCGCGGCCGCCGGCCGCGCGGGTCGTCGGCTGCACCACATGCCCGGAGAGGCGGAGCTGCTGGGACTGCACGTCGGAGCCCGGCTGGACCAGAAGCGCGTCGCCCCGGCGCAGCGGCGTGGTGAGCGAGATCTCGCGGAAGGCGCGGCGGCCTTCGGCATCGGTGCTTTCCAGCAGGTAGCGGTTGCCGCTGGGTCGCAGCGCATCGCCGGCCAGGCGCAGCAGGGTGCCGAGCGGCGCCGGCGCGCCCCCGGCCGGGAGCTCGTAGATCGCGGGGCGGGACACCTCGCCCCCCAGCGCGACGACGCCGCCGATCGGTGGCACCAGGATGCGCTCACCTTCGCGTAGGGTGAGATCGGGGGCCGTGCCCTCGCCCGCGATGACGGGATAGAGGTCCACGCTGCGGCGGCCGTTCGGGCCCTCGACGCGGACGGCGCGCAAGGTTCCCGACTTGCGCACGCCGCTCGCAGCCACCAGCGCGTCCAGCACATTGGCCAGCGGCGAGAGGGTGACGACGCCAGGGCGCGTCACCTCGCCTCCCACGAAGACGGTGACCTGCCGCATCTGGCCCAGCGAGACAAAGACCTCGGAGCCGGCGAGCTCCCGTTGGGCCCGCTGCTCCAGCTCCGCGCGCAGGTCGCGCAGGGTACGGCCGGCGGCGGCGATGGGCGGAAGGTCGGGCAGGAGGAGCAGGCCCTCCCGCGTCACGCGCAGGGTGAGGTTCTGCCGCGCGCGGCCGCGGAGCGCGATCACCAGCTCGTCGTCGCGGCCGATCATGTAGTCCTCGGGCACGCTGCCGAAGGCATTGCCGACCGGGCCGCTGCCGGGGCCGGAGCGGAAGGTCTCGTACCCGAACTGGCGGAGGGGCTGTGTCAGGCGATTGGCGAAGAAGCGCTCGACCGGCGAGAGCGGCTCCTCGATCGACGGCGCGGGCAGGGCAGGGGCCTGCAATGGCAAAGGCGCCTGGGCGGCAGGGGGTAATGGCCAGCTCGTGCCGGGCGATCCACCGAGCGGCCGGCCAGCGCCGGCATCCAGGAGCCGCTGCAGGATCTCCTGCTGGGCGCTGGGCGGGAGGGTCGGAATGGCGCCGCCGCCCGGGAGGATCGAAGGCAGGGTCGGGGGAGCCAGCAGGGTGGTGGAGGGAGGCTGGGCCAGGGCGGAGGTTGGAAGGCCAAGCAATGGGGCCAAAAGGCAGGCAACATGAAAATAAATCGAGGGAATATTATTATATCTCACTAATATTCTCCCTCGTTATTTTATTTATGTGAACTTAACGGGCGAATAGTTTCAATATGGATCGATGATTACTCGCGTGCATTCGTGCAAAGCGAAGTCCTGGCTGGATGTGGCGCGGCGGCTGGGGGCCAGGGCCGTCGTGCTATCGCTGATCGGGCGCGGACCCTTGGCCCGCCTCCGGACGGGCCTTCGGCTGCGGGACCGGCCGCTCCCCCCGACGCTTCCTGTGCCGCGGATCGCGGCGCCGCCGGCCGAGGGCTTCGATCCTCACCTGCCCGCGGCGCGCCTCCGGCCGATGGGCGGGCCCGACATCCGCCCGGTCTGGGAAGCCAACCGCTGGGCAGAGTTGCCGCGGCTCGCCTTGGCCGAGGAGGGCGCGCGCCTCCCGGAATTCCTCGCCGACTGGTTCGCGGCAAATCCGCCCTATCGTGGCCCGAACTGGGCCTGCGGCCAGGAGGCGGCGTTGCGCGCGCTGCACCTCGCCTTGGCCGCGGCCTTGGGCGGCGGCAGGCCGGACGTGGCGGTCATGCGGCTGCTGGCCCGGCGCATCGCGGCCAACCCCGCCTATGCGCTGGCGCAGGACAACAACCATCCCGTCTCCGAGGCCGCGGGACTGCTGGTCTGCGGCCTGGCGCTGGGTGAGACGCGAATGACGCGGCGGGGCGCGCGGCGGCTGGACACGGCGATCGCCCGGCTCGTGGCGCCCGACGGCAGCTTCGCCCAGCCGAGTCCCGCCTATCACCGCCTGTTGCTGGACGTCGTCGCCACCGCCGAATGGCTGCGCCGGCGCTGGTCCGGCCCCTCTGCCGCGCCGCTTACCTTGGCACTGATGGCGGCGGCGACGCGCTGGCTGCATCGCCTGGCCTGCGCCGAGACCGGCGCCTTGCCGCGCCTCGGCCATCAGGACGGCTCGTGCTTCGCCGACCTCTCGGGCGCCGGGCCCGACGACGCCCGCGCCAGCCTGGAAAGGGCGGCGCGGCTCTTTTGCGGGGCTTCGGCCGGCTGGCCTGCCGATCCCGGCTGCGCGGCGATGGGTCTTGGGGGGCCGGTTGAACTTCTGGTGGAAGCCGGGGACTGGACCAGCCTCGGCTTCCTCGGCCGCCGTTATGGCCGGGCCCGCGCCATTCTCCGCACGGGGCCGCTGCGCTTCCGGCCCGCCCATGCCGACCTGCTCCATCTCGACCTCTGGGACGGTCCGGAGAACCTGCTGCGCGACGGCGGCACCGGCGCCTACAACCCCGCCGACCCAGCCTGGCTCCTCTATTTTCAGGGCGCAAAGGCGCACAACACCATCGGCTTCGACGGCGAGGACCAGATGCCGCGCCTGGGCCCCTTCCTGTTCGCGCATTGGCCGGAGACCGGTGTCCTGCCCAACGGCGGCTGGGTCCGGGACCGGCGCGGCCGCTTCCATGCGCGCGAATTGCAGGCCACACCGAGGGGCTTCCGCGTCGAGGACCGCATCGCTGGCCCCTTTTCCGAGGCCGTGCTGCGCTGGCGCCTCGCACCCGGCGCCTGGCGGCTGAAGGCCGAAGGCGTGGAGGGGCGGATGCGCCTCGCGGTCGAGGCCGACGCTCCCTTCCGCCTCAACCTCGTCGAAGGGATGGAAAGCCTCGCCTATGGCCAGGCGAGCCCTCTGCCCGTGCTTGAGGTCGCGGTCGGCGCGGAGGCCCGCCGCCTCGTCACGCGGCTGGATCTGCGATGAGCCTCGGGGAGCTTCTCCGGGGCCTCCGGCGACAGGCCGGCCGTCTCGGCCTCGCGATCCTGCTGCTCTATGCCGTCGCGGCGGCCTTGGTCTGGAACTGGCCGCGCAGCTACGTCGCCTCGGCCATCGTGGCACCCGCCGAGACCACGGGGATCGCGACCTCGGCGCTGCTCACCCCGGCGCCCTTCCTGCAGCCCTCGCTGCTCGACCAGCGGCCGGGCGGGAATTTCGCCGTCTATCTCGCCGCGCTCCGTGCCCCCGAGGCGGCGGCCGCGCTGGTGCGGGAGACGCGCCTTGCTGCCGAGCTCGAGGCCCGCCGCGCTGCGGCCCCGCTCGGCCCCTTACGCCGCCTCTTCGGCCTGCGCATGGCGGCCGATGCCGACGACGTGCTGGCTTTTCTGGAGCGGAACTTCGCCGCCACGCCCTCGCTGAGCTCGGTCACCTGGACGCTGGCGCTGGTCCATCGCGACCGCGCCACGGCGCTGGAGGTCCTGGAGCGCCTGCACGCCCTTGCCGAAAGCCGCGTGCGGCAGACGCTGGCCGAGCTCGCCGAGCGGCGCATCCTGGCGCTGGAGGCGCGGCTGCGTGCCGAGCCCGACGTCTTCCTGCGCAACACCCTCTACGAGCTGCTGGCGCAGCAGCAGCGCGCGGCGCTCGTCGTCGCGGCGGACGAGGCGGCGGCGGCGCGGCTCGTCTCCGTTCCCGTGGTGGAACTGCGCCCCTCCGTGCCGAACCGGCCGCTGCTGCTGATCCTGCTGGCCTGCGCCATCCCTGCGGCCGTGGTGCTTCTGGCCGCCTGCCGGCTGCTGCTCGCCGCGGCGCCGCCGCGCGACGAGGGCGCATGCTGAGGGCGCCACCGGCCGCCTTGGGTGCGCTGGCCGGCATCTCGGCCATGGCGATGCACTTCGCCGGCGCGCTGAAATCCACGCCGATACTGGCCGCGCTGCCCTTCGACGTGACGCTGCTCGCTGCCCTCGGCGTCTTCGCGCCGCTGCCCGTTCTGCTCGTCGGCCGGGATTGGTGGCTGGCGCCCGGGCTGGGCCTGCCGCTGGCAGCCTGCGGGCTGGTCTGGAGCTGGTGGGCATTGGCGGCGCTGGGGAGCCCCTGGAGCCTGGGCGTGGCGGATCGCCTGCCGGAAATCGTGCTCGCCGGGCCGCTGATGCTGGCGGCGGGTCTGGTCATCGGCGCCGACCCGGCCGCGCGACGCGTCCTTCCGACGGCCGTCCTTTGGCTGGGAATCTTCGTCGCCGGCTCGGTGGCCTGGGGTCTTGCGACCGATGCGGTGGTGCTGGGCGGCCGCGTCGGCGCGGACTCGACGCGGGTGCGGGTGCAGTACCAGGTCGCCGGCCTCGCGATCGCCTGCGCGGCAGGCATCGCGGCGCTGCGGGCGACGGCGGGGGCGGGATGGCGGCGCCTCGCCTGGGCCGGCGCGCTCGCCTCGCTGTCGGTGGCGGTACTGCTGCCGGGCGGTCGCGCCGCCTTCCTGGCGCTGGGCCTGACGGTCGCCGTGGCGCCGGCCGTGCGCTGGTTCCTGCAGGGACGCGCTGGGGCGGGGCTGGCCTGGATGCTGGCCGTGCCGCTTTGCGCCGCGGCCGGGCTCGGCCTGCTGCTGCTCGATCCGGAGCGCGCGGGCGCCCTGGCGACGCTGGAGCGCCTGATGGGCGATGCCGGCGGGCTGGATTCCGCGCGGGAAATCCTCTGGTCCGAGGCCTGGCGCTGGAGTGGCCTCGCGGGCCTCGGGCCGGGCGGCTTTCCGGTGGCGGCGGGTGTCGGGCAGGTCCGGGGCCTGCATCCGCACAACCATGCGATCGAGGCCCTGGTCGAGGGTGGCGCGGTGGGGCTGGTGCTCTGGCTGGCGGCCTTCGGCGGCGCGGCGCTCCTCATGCTGGCACGGCTGCCGCGGGTGGGTCCCGAGCGTGCGGCGGTCATCCTGGCGCTGACGCTGCCGATGGCGCTGACGGCCATGGTCTCGACGGATCTGGGCAACCGCATGGTGTGGTTCGCGCTCGGCCTCGGGCTCTCGCTGGGGGTGGAGGCGCGGCGTGTATAGGCGCTGGGGCAAGCGGTGCTTCGACGTGGCCGGTGCAGTCGGGCTGCTGATGCTGGCGTCACCGGCCTTGGTGCTGGTCGCGCTGCTGGTGCGCGTGCGGCTGGGCCCGCCGGTGCTGTTCCGGCAGGCCCGCGCCGGAAGGGAGGGCGAGGTCTTCCTGATCCACAAGTTCCGAACGATGCGCGCGGGCCCTGGCGAGGATGCGGAGCGCCTCACGCCTCTCGGCCGACGTCTGCGGGCGACGGCGCTGGACGAGCTGCCGCAGCTCTGGAACGTGCTGCGGGGCGAGATGAGCCTCGTCGGCCCCCGCCCGCTGCTGCCGGAATACGCGGCGCATTACACGCCGCGCCAAGCGCGCCGGCTCGCGGTCCGGCCGGGACTTTGCGGGCTGGCGCAGTCCAGGGGGCGCAACCTCGTGCCGTGGGGGGAACGGCTGGAATGGGATGCGCGCTATGTGGAGCGCATCACCCTGGCCGGCGACCTCCGCATCCTCCTGCGCTGCGCGCGCCTGCTGCTGAGGGGCAGGGGGGCGAGCATGCCGGGCCACGCCACCATGGCCCGCTTCGACGATGGCGGTTAGAGCGAGGAGGCTCGCGCAAAACCTCTAATCGACGACGGCGATGGCCTCGATCTCCACCAGCCATTCCGGCATGGCCAGCGCCGAGACGCCGACCAGCGTGCTGGCCGGCGGCGTCCGGCCGGCGAAGAACTTCGCCCGCGCCTGTCCGATGACGACCCGGTGCTCCGGCTTGTAGTCCACGACATAGGTGGTGATCTTCACGACATCGGCGAAGCTCGCACCACCGGCGGCCAGCGCCTTGCCGAGGTTTTCCATCACCCGCGTCGTCTGGGCCGCGAGGTCGTTGCCGCCGACCAGCGCGCCGTTCTCGTCGATGGCGACCTGGCCGGCCGTGTAGATCGTCCGCGTGCCCGAGGCGACGGCGGCATGCGAGTAGGACGGGCTCTTCATCAGCCCGGGGGCGGGCGGATATTCGGTGGCGCTCATGGCTCGTTCTCCCTGTTCTTCGTCGGGATCATCACACCGGGAGCGCGACGCCGTCTACGGCTCCAGCTTCTTCCAGAGCGGATCCTTGACCTTCGCCAGGAAGGCGTCGAAGCGCGCAAGCTGCTCGTCCGTCACGCGCATGGGGCGCGGCGTGCGCGGCGCGCTCTCCTCGCGCAGGATGGCCTGCACCACGGGCGCCGAGCCCAGCACCAGCCCCGGCTGCCGCCCGCCGCGCAGCTCCAGATAGACCTCGGCCAGCAGCTTCACGTCGAGCAGCGCGTTGTGCGTCGTCCGCTGGGAGAGGTCGACGCCGAAGCGGCGGCACAGGGCGTCGAGGCTGTTCTGCGCGCCGGGATAGGCCGTCCGCGCCAGCGCCAGCGTGTCCACCATCCGCTTGATGTCGAGCTTCGGATGGCCGCAGCGCAAGAACTCCGCGTCGAGCTGCTTGAAGTCGAAGGGCGCGTTGTGCGCGACGATGGGAGAGTCGCCCAGGAACTCCAGCAGCCCCGGCGCGATGGCGGCGAAGAGCGGCTTGCCCTCCAGGTCCGCGCGGGTGAAGCCGTGCACGCGCGCGGCCTCGGGCGGCACGTCGCGCTCGGGATCGATGAGCGTGTGGAAGACCTTGCCCGTGGGCATGAGGTTCACGATCTCGATCGCCGCGACTTCCAGGACGCGATGGCCCTCGCTCGGCTCGAAGCCCGTGGTCTCGGTATCGAGGACGATCTCACGCATCGCGCAGCCTCCGGACGAGCCGGCGCACGGCGGCCTCGGCATAACGGCGGGAGAGGCCGGTGCGAATGATCACGTCCGCCCGGCGCCGCTTCTCGGCATCCGGCATCTGCCGGGCGAGGATGGCGGTGAGGCGCTCCGCGGTCATGCCCCGGCGGGCCAGCACGCGCTTGCGCTGCACGGCAGCGGGCGCGGAGACGACGACGATCAGGTCGAACTCCGAGAGGTCCCGCCGCGTCTCGAAGAGCAGGGGGATGTCGAGCACGACCAGCCGCGTGCCGCGGCCGCGCTCGCGCCCCAGGAAGCGCTTCTGCTCGTCGCGCACCAGGGGATGCATGATGGCCTCGAGGCGCTTCAGCGCGGCCGGGTCGCCCAGCACCGCCTGGCGCAGCCTCTCGCGGATCACGATGCCTTCGCCCGTGGTGCCGGGGAAGGCGCGCTCGATGGGACGAACGGCGCGGCCGCCGCGGGACTGCAGGGCATGCACCGCCGCATCCGCGTCGAAGATCGGCACGCCGAGGCGCCGGAAGGCGCCCGCGGCGGTGGACTTGCCCATGCCGATGCTGCCGGTGAGGCCCCAGATCTTCATCCGGGTGGAATATCGGCCGCCACGATCCGCCGCAGGGCCTCGTCGACCTCCGGCATCACGCCGAACCAGGCCTCGAAGCCCGGGCGCGCCTGGTGCAGCAGCATGCCGAGACCATCCGAGCCGCGCAGGCCGCGCGCACGGGCGGCGGCGAGCAGCCGCGTCTCCAGCGGCACGTAGACGGCATCCGCCACCACGGCATGGGCCGGCAGCGGCGCGAGGTCGATCTGCAGCGGCGGCTGGCCCGCCATGCCGAGGCTGGTGGTGTTCACGAGCAGGGCCGCGCCCTCCAGCGGCGCGGTGTCCCGCACCTCGATGGGGCCGCCGAGCGCCCTGGCCAACGCCTCGGCCCGCTCGGGCGTGCGGTTGACCAGGATGAGGCGCGGGCAGCCGGCATCCAGCAGCGCCGCCACGATGGCGCGCGCGGCGCCGCCCGCGCCCAGCACCACGGCGGGGCCGGAAGCGGGATCGTAGCCGCCCAGCGAGGCCAGGAAGCCGAAGCCGTCCGTGCAGTCGCCCTCGATGCGGCCGTCCCGGAAAATCAGCGTGTTCACCGCGCCGGCCCGCAGCGCGCGGGGCGAGACCTCGTCGCAGACGCCGAAGGCCGCCTCCTTGTGCGGGATGGTGACGTTGACGCCGCGGAAGCCGCTTTTCGCCAGGCCGCGGATGGCGGCCGGGAAATCGTCGGGATGGATGGGCAGCGGCACATAGGCCGCGTCCAGCCCGTGCCGTGCGATCCAGGTGCCGTGCAGGAGCGGCGAGCGGGAATGGCTGACGGGCCAGCCGGTCACGCCCGCGAGCATGGCCTTGCCGGAGAGCGTCATTGCGTCAGCGAGGGGACCAGGGTGGCCTGCATGGCGGCGCAGAGCGTCTCGGCGCCGTCCTCCATGCGCATCCAGACCTCGGCGCGCGCCACGGTCAGCGTGCGGCCGGGCTTCAGCACCTCGGCCCGCGCGATGGCGAGGACGCCGCGCGCGGGGCGGAGGAAATTCACCTTGAGCTCGGCGGTCAGGACTTCCTGCCCGGGCGGCAGCAGGCTGAGCGCGGCATAGCCGCAGGCATTGTCGGCCAGCGTGGTCAGCACGCCGGCATGCAGGTAGCCGTGCTGCTGCGTGAGCGTCTTGCGGAAGGGCGCCTCGATGACGCAGCGGCCCGGCTCGACCTCGGTGATCCGCGCCTCGATGACGCGCATGAGGCCCTGGAGGGCGAAGCTCGCCTCGATCCGCTGCTGCAGCCCGGGGGACGCCATCTCAGAATCTCCAGCCGGTATGGATGGCGACGATGCCGCCTGAGAGGTTGCGGTGCGACACGCGCTCCATGCCGGCGGCGCGCATCATGCCGGCCAGCGTCGCCTGGTCGGGGAACATGCGGATGCTCTCGGCGAGGTAGCGGTAGCTCTCGGCGTCCTGCGCGACGCGGCCGCCGATGGCCGGCAGCGCCTTGAAGGACCAGGCCTCGTAGAGCGGCGCCAGCGCCGCGATCTCGAGACGGGAGAATTCGAGGCAGTGGAAGCGCCCGCCCGGCTTCAGCACGCGCCGCACCTCGCGCAGCACGGCGTCCTTGTCGGTGCAGTTGCGCAGGCCGAAGGCCATGCTCACCTTTTCGACCGAGGCATCGGGCAGGGGGATGTGCTCGGCGTCGGTGCAGAGGAAGGACAGGCCGCGCGCCAGCCCGCGATCCAGGGCGCGGGACTGGCCCACATGCAGCATCTCGGCATTGATGTCCGAGCAGATGACACGGCCGGCGCCGCGCTCCAGGGCCAGGAACGAGATGTCGCCGGTGCCGCCGGCGAGGTCGAGCAGCGTGTCGGAAGGCCGGGGCGAGATGACGTTGAGGAAGATGCGCTTCCAGACCCGGTGCAGGCCGAGCGACATCAGGTCGTTCATCAGGTCGTAACGGGGCGCCACGCTGTCGAAGACTTCGCGGACCATGCTCGCCTTCTGCTCGGCGGCCACGGTTCGGAAGCCGAAATCGGCGGTACGGTCGGCGCTTTCCTTCATCCGCCGAACTATAGCCCGGCGCCCGGGAATCTGCCATGCGGGCGGGCGAAGGAATTCAGCGAGGAAGGAGCGCGCCATCCCCGAGCTTCCGGAAGTCGAGACGGTCATGCGCGGCCTGGCCAAGGTGCTGGACGGCGAGGTGATCCGCCATGCCGAGATCCGGCGCGAGGGGCTGCGCTGGCCCTTCCCGGCCGGGCTGGTGCGCGCGCTGACCGGCACGCGGGTGGACGGGTTCCGCCGCCGCGGCAAGTACATGCTCATGCGGCTGGCCGACCGGCCGAGCGTGCTCCTCCACCTGGGTATGTCCGGCCGGATGGTGGCGCGGCACCGCGATGCGCCCTTCGTCCCGCGTCTCGGCCCCCAGGGCGCTGCCAGCGATGCGCGCGGCCACAACCAGCCGCCCGAGCTGCACGAGCATCTGGTGATGGAGACCGAGGGCGGCTGGCGCGTGGGCTTCGTCGATCCCCGGCGCTTCGGCGCGGTCGACCTGGTGGCGCGCGACGCCGAGGATTCGCACCGGCTTCTCGCGGGTCTTGGGCCCGAGCCGCTGGAGGAAGGGTTCTCCGTCGCGGTGCTGGAACGCGCGCTGGTGGGGCGCCGCATGCCGATCAAGGCGGCGCTGCTGGACCAGAAGGTCGTGGCGGGGCTCGGCAATATCTATGTCTGCGAGGTGCTGTTCCGCGCCGGCATCTCGCCCCTGCGGCTGGCCGGGACGCTGCCGGGCGCGCGGGCCGCGCGGCTGGTGCCGGCCATCAAGACCGTGCTCTCGGAGGCGATCGAGGCCGGCGGGTCGAGCCTGCGCGACTATGTCCGCGCCGATGGCGAGATCGGCGGCTTCCAGGACCGCTTCGACGTCTACGACCGCGAGGGCGAGCGCTGCCGGGCCTGCTCGGGCCCGAAGGGCTGCCCCGGGATCCTGCGTCTTGTGCAGTCGGGCCGATCCACCTTCTATTGCCCGAGAACGCAGCGGTAGCGGCGTCCGATCCGCCGCCGCGCCAGATTTTCGGGAAAATGCCATGTCCTACGAGATGATCCTCACCGAGACGCAGGGCCGGGCCGCCATCATCCGGCTCAACCGGCCGCAGGCGCTCAACGCCCTCTGCGACGAGCTGATGGCCGAGCTGCACCAGGCGCTGACCGGCTTCGACGCCGACCCGGCCATCGCCGGCATCATCATCACCGGCAGCGAGAAGGCCTTCGCGGCCGGCGCCGACATCAAGCAGATGCAGGCGCGCTCCTACCCTGGCGTCTATTTCGAGGACTTCATCGCGAACTGGGAATCCGTCACGCGCATCCGCAAGCCGGTCATCGCCGCGGTCGCGGGCTTCGCGCTGGGCGGCGGCTGCGAGCTCGCGATGATGTGCGACATGATCATCGCGGCCGAGAACGCGAAGTTCGGCCAGCCGGAGATCAACCTCGGCATCATCCCGGGCGCCGGCGGCACGCAGCGCCTGACGCGGGCGATCGGCAAGGCCAAGGCGATGGACCTCATCCTGACCGCGCGCTTCATGGATGCGGCCGAGGCCGAGCGCAGCGGCCTTGTCGCGCGCGTGGTGGCGCCGGACCAGCTGCTGGCGGAGGCCCTGAAGGTCGTGGAGAAGATCGGCAGCCTTTCGGCGCCCTCGGTCGCCATCGCCAAGGAGGCGGTGAATGTCGCCTTCGAGACGACGCTGACGGAAGGCGTACGTTTCGAGCGGCGGGTCTTCTATTCGCTCTTCGCGACGGAGGACCAGAAGGAGGGGATGTCGGCCTTCGCCGAGAAGCGGAAGCCGGCCTTCACCAACCGCTAACCGGCCGAATGACTCGCATTCCCCATCTGCCGACTTGACGATGATGGGGTGTGCGGCCTAGACCCTTGCCTCCTGTGGCGGGCCATCCGCCCGTTCCTATAGAGATCGCATACAAGAAGCCATGGCCAACAACGCGTCGGCGCGTAAGCGCATCCGTCAGACCGAGAAGCGCACCGAGCGGAACCGCATGCGGCGTTCGCGCGTGCGCACCTTCCTCCGCAAGGTCGAACTGGCCATCGCGGGTGGCGACAAGAGCCAGGCCGCCGAGGCCTTCAAGGGCGCGCAGCCCGAGATGCAGCGCGCCGTCACCAAGGGCGTGCTCCACCGCAACACGGTGGCTCGCAAGCTGTCGCGCCTCTCCGCGCGCATCAAGGCGCTGAGCGCCTAAGTAAAAAACACCTACCGGTAAAATGGCGCGCGGCCCGGCCGGGAGTACTCATGTACTCTCGCCGTCGCCGCGCGTTTTATATTTGTGGGTGCTGATCGCGGCTTGTCGGTCACATGGAGTCGGAGTTTTCGGATTGGGGCATCAGGCCGCTTTATTTCAGAGTGTTGCTCCCGCTACACTCGCCTGACGGCCGGCCCATACCGGGTTTTCGAACCGACAAGCTGCTGATTTCTCTCAAAGACATAGAGTTGGGGCGCCTCTGCCCTCCCAAGTGGCACACCAGGGCGTCTTCGTGTCGAAGGCGTTGAGAGACTGAGGACAGGGATGGATCAGGATTCCGGCGAAACTCTTCCGCCAAATGCCGGAAAAACCGCCGCCAGCTGGGCTCGTGCGCGCGCCCGCCTCCGCCAGGAGGTTGGCGACGTGGAGTACCGGAACTGGTTGCGCCAGATGAGTCTGGCCGGCGTCGAGGGCGAGACGGTTCTCGTCAATCTGCCGACCCGCTTCCTCCGCGACTGGGTGCGTGACCATTACGGCGACCGCCTGCGGGTGGCCTGCCAGGCCGAGATGCCGGGCATGCGCCAGGTGACGCTGCGTGTGCAGGCCGCGGCCGCCAAGGCGGCGGTCGAGGATGAGGTCGAGGAGCCGCCGGCCCTG
Organism: Roseococcus pinisoli; assembly: GCF_018413645.1. Classification (GTDB taxonomy): domain Bacteria; phylum Pseudomonadota; class Alphaproteobacteria; order Acetobacterales; family Acetobacteraceae; genus Roseococcus; species Roseococcus pinisoli. Next base: position 32,597 of record NZ_JAHCDA010000001.1, on the reverse strand, counting down.
GCCGAGAGCGTGACCGTGGCGCCGCAGGTGGCGGTCACTGGCACGGCCGTGCCGGTCACGCCCGCCCAGGAAGGCCTGCTGCGCAACGACTGGCTCGTGCCGCTCGATCAGCGCTTCACCTTCGACACCTTCGTGGTGGGCAAGCCGAACGAATTCGCCCATGCCTGCGCCCGCCGTGTGGCCGAAAGCCCCGCGCAGGCCGGCTTCAACCCGCTCTTCCTCTATGGCGGGGTCGGGCTGGGCAAGACGCATCTGATGCATTCCATCGCCTGGGCCCTGCGCGAGCGCTCCCCGGATTTCTCCGTCGCCTATATGTCGGCCGAGAAGTTCATGTACCGCTTCATCGCGGCGCTGCGCTCGCACAACACGATGGAATTCAAGACGCAGCTCCGCTCCGTCCAGGTGCTGATGGTCGATGACCTGCAGTTCCTGATCGGCAAGGACAACACGCAGGAAGAATTCTTCCATACCTTCAATGCCCTGATCGACGCGGGGAAGCAGATCATCCTCTCGGCCGACAAGGCGCCGACCGATCTCTCGGGCATCGAGGACCGGCTGCGGACGCGCCTTTCGGCGGGCATCGTGGCCGACCTGCATGCCACGACCTACGAGCTGCGCCTCTCGATCCTTCAGGCCAAGGCCAATTCGGCGGGTGTGGACGTGCCGTCCCGCGTACAGGAGCTGCTGGCCCGTAAGATCGCGTCGAACGTGCGCGATCTCGAGGGCGCGCTGAACCGGCTGGTGGCCCATGCCAAGCTCTTCGGCCGGCCCATCACGCTGGACACGGTGCCGGAGGTCCTCTCCGACATCCTGCGCGCGCACGACAAGCGCCTCTCGATCGACGACATCCAGCGCAAGGTGGCTGAGCACTACAACATCCGCCTGACGGAGATGGCCTCGGCCCGGCGCTCGCGCGCGGTGGCGCGGCCGCGGCAGGTGGCGATGTACCTGGCCAAGCAGCTCACCTCGCGCTCGCTGCCCGAGATCGGCCGCCGCTTCGGCAACCGCGACCACACCACGGTCCTGCACGCGGTGAACAAGATCACCGAGCTGATGGGCGAGGATCCCGCCTTCGCCGAGGACGTGACGCTGCTCCGGAAGATGCTGGAGATGTGAGGCGAGGGGAGGCCCGCCGGCGGGCCTCCCTCCCTCTCTCCGGCGCCGGGAGCGCGGCCGGAACCCCACAGGGCGTCGCGATGGGCGCCAAGTTCCGCCTGTCCTTTGCCGGGGCCGGGCGGGATGCTAGAGCTTCGGCGGTATTGCGCGGCGAATCGTGGCAGCGCCTTCGGATAGCAAGGGACCGGGAGATGAAGTTCAGCGTCGAGCGCGCCATTCTGCTCAAGGCTCTCGGGCACACGCAGTCCGTGGTCGAGCGCCGGAACACCATCCCCATTCTCGCGAATATCCTGCTGGACGCGAAGGACGGCGTGCTGCGCCTGACCGCGACCGACATGGAGATCGCCATCGTCGAGGAGGTCCCGGGCGTCCAGGTGGCGCGGCCGGGCCGCACCACGGCGCCGGCCAACACGCTCTACGAGATCGTGCGCAAGCTGCCGGAAGGCGCGATGGTCGAGCTCGACCACAAGGGCGGCGACGCCCCGCTGGCGCTCCGCGCCGGCCGCTTCAGCACCAGCCTGCCCGTTTTGCCGGTCGAGGATTTCCCCTCGATGACCGAGGGCTCCATGCCGCACCAGTTCAAGCTGGAAGCGCCCAAGCTGCGCGGCATGATCTCGCGCACGCGCTTCGCCATCAGCACGGAGGAGACGCGCTACTACCTCAACGGCATCTACCTCCACACGGCCGAGGTCGATGGCCGCAAGGTGCTGCGCGCCGCCGCGACGGACGGCCACCGCCTGGCGCGCGTGGAAGAGGACCTGCCCGAGGGCGCCGGCGGCATGCCGGGCGTGATCATCCCGCGCAAGACGGTGAACGAGGTGAACAAGCTCGCCGAGGAGACGCGCGACGAGATCGAGTTCCGCCTCTCCGAAACGAAGATCAGCTTCAGCATCGGCACGGTGACGCTGACCAGCAAGCTCATCGACGGCACCTTCCCCGACTACGAGCGGGTGATCCCGCGCGGCAACGACAAGGTGCTGACGGTCTCGAAGAAGGAATTCGCCGAGGCGGTGGGCCGCGTGGCCGCCATCTCCAGCGAGCGCTCGCGCCCGGTGAAGCTGTCGATCGACCGCAACCACCTGCTGCTGACCGCCTCCAGCGCCGAGCAGGGCCAGGCCCAGGAAGAGCTGGACGAGGGGTCGGTGACCTATGCCTCCTCGCCCATCGAGATCGGCTTCCAGGCGCGCTACCTGAACGACATCACGGATCAGGTCGGCGAGGAGCTGGAGTTCCGGTTCTCGGACGGCAGCGCCCCCACGGTCGTCGCCGATTCCAAGGATCCGGGCGCACTCTACGTCCTGATGCCGATGCGGGTCTGACGGCGGGCTCCTTGTTTTCGAAGGCGCGGGAAGCCCTGCTTCCCGCCGGGGCCTCCCATCGGCGGGCCGGGGCGCAGAGCGCCCCGATGGTTTCATGCTCCGACTGACCCGCCTGCGCCTCGCGCGCTATCGCTCCTATCTCGAAGCCGATCTGCGCTTTTCCGCGCCGCTCGTCGTATTTGCCGGCCCCAACGGGGCGGGCAAGACGAACCTGCTGGAGGCGATCAGCCTGCTCGTGCCCGGCCGTGGCCTGCGCGGCGCGCGCCTTTCCGAGGTGGCGACCGGCGGCGAGCCGCCCTGGGCCGTCTCCGGCCATTTCGACGACGGCCTGGGCGGCTTCGAGGTCGGCACCGGCACGGCGCCGGAGGGCGGGCCGGACCGCCGTACCTTCCGCCTGGATGGCGAGCGCCTCCGCGTCCAGTCCGACCTGGCCGAGCGCGTCGCCGCCGTCTGGATCACCCCGCAGATGGACCGGCTCTTCCAGGAGAGCGCGGGGGGGCGCCGACGCTTCCTCGACCGGCTTGCGATGGCGCTGGAGCCCCATCTCGCCCGCGAGGTCTCGGCCTATGAGACGGCGATGGCCAGCCGCAACCGCCTGCTGGCGCAGGGAAGGGAAGGCCGGCGCGTGGAGCCGGCCTGGATCGCGGGGCTCGAGGATGCGATGGCCCGGCACGGCATTGCCGTCGCGGCCTCGCGCCGGGCCCTGGTGGCGCGGCTCAATGCGTCACTGGAGGCGGGCGCCGCCGGCGAGTTCCCCCGCGCCGGGCTGGCCCTGCAGGATCCCGCGGCGGACCTGCTGGACGGCATGCCCGCCTTGGCCGCCGAGGAGGCCCTGCGCGCCGGCTGGGCAGCGAGCCGCCCCCGCGACGCTGCGGCCGGCGCCACCCTGACCGGGCCGCACCGCGCCGACCTGCTCTTCACCCATGCCGAGAAGGGTATCGCCGCCGGCCTCTGCTCCACGGGCGAGCAGAAGGCGCTGCTGGTCTCGACCGTCCTGGCCCATGCGGGGCTGATCGCCGCCGCCCGGGGCTTCGCGCCCTTGCTGCTCCTGGACGAGGTGGCGGCGCATCTGGATGCCCGGCGCCGGGCCGCGCTCTTCGCCGCCCTGACCGCCCTGCCGGCCCAGAGCTTCCTGACGGGCACCGATTCCGAGGTATTCGCCCCCCTGGGCGGGGCGGCGGAGCATTGGTCGGTCTCGCCAGGGCTGGCCTGTCGAATCCCCCTGCCGTAACGGCAGGAAAAATGCCATATATGCGTGGTCTTTCCTGAGGTTTTTCATTTACCGATGAGCAGCGATTCCCCGACTGGCGGCGACCTCCCGAACCAGGTCTCCGACGCGGACTACACCGGCGCCTCCATCACCGTCCTCCGCGGCCTCGATGCCGTCCGGAAACGGCCGGGCATGTACATCGGCGACACCGACGACGGCTCGGGCCTGCACCACATGGCCTTTGAGATCATCGACAACGCGGTGGACGAAGCGCAGGCCGGCTATGCCTCGCGCGTCGATGTCGTGCTGAACGGCGATGGCAGCGTGACCGTGACCGATGACGGGCGCGGCATCCCGGTGGACATCCACGCGGAGGAAGGCGTCTCCGCGGCCGAGGTGGTGCTGACGCGCCTGCATGCGGGCGGGAAGTTCAACCAGAATTCCTACAAGGTATCGGGCGGCCTGCACGGCGTGGGCGCGGCCGTGGTGAACGCGCTCAGCGAGTGGATGGAAGTCCGCATCTGGCGCGGCGGCACGGAGCACTTCATCCGCTTCGAGCATGGCGATGCGGTGCAGCCGCTGAAGATCGTGGGGCCGGCCGCGCATACCCAGGGCACCGAGGTCAGCTTCAAGCCGTCCTCCGGCACCTTCACGCAGGTCGAATACGACTTCGCGGTGCTGGAGCGCCGGCTGCGCGAGCTGGCCTTCCTGAATTCGGGCCTCGCCATCACGCTGCGCGACGACCGGCACGTGCCGGCGCAGACCGCGGAGTTCAAGTTCGACGGCGGGCTCACCGCTTTCGTGGAATGGCTCGACAAGGGCAAGGAGCCGCTGTTCAAGCCGCCCATCGCCGTCATGGCCAAGGAGAGCGAGGGCATCCGCGTCGAGCTCGCCATGTGGTGGACCAGCTCGCCGCGCGAAGTGATGCTCTGTTTCACCAACAACATCCCGCAGCGCGACGGCGGCACGCACCAGGCCGGCTTCCGGCAGGCGCTGACGCGCGTGGTGATGAAATACGCCGAGGATCTCGCCAAGAGGGAGAAGGTCGAGCTCGTCGGTGACGACATGCGCGAGGGCCTGACCTGCGTGCTCTCCGTGAAGGTGCCCGACCCGAAGTTCAGCTCGCAGACCAAGGACAAGCTGGTCTCCTCCGAGGTGCAGCCGGTCGTGCAGATGGCTGTGGCGGATGCGCTCTCGCATTGGTTCGAGACGCACCCGAAGGAGACGCGCCAGGTCCTCGACCAGGTCGTGCTGAGCGCGGTGGCGCGCAAGGCCGCGCAGTTCGCGCGCGAGAAGGTGGGGCGCAAGAACGCGCTCGAATTCTCGACGCTGCCCGGCAAGCTGGCGGATTGCCAGGAAAAGGACCCGACCAAGAGCGAACTCTTCATCGTCGAGGGCGACAGCGCAGGCGGCTCCGCGAAGCAGGGGCGCAACCGCGCGAACCAGGCGATCCTGCCGCTCAAGGGCAAGATCCTGAACGTGGAGCGCGCGCGCATCGACAAGATGCTGGCGAGTGCCGAGATCGGTACGCTCATCACCGCGCTCGGCACGGGCATCGGCACGGGCGAGCCGGCCAAGGGCGGCTTCAGCGCCGACAAGCTGCGCTACCACAAGATCATCATCATGACGGACGCCGACGTCGACGGCTCCCACATCCGCACGCTGCTGCTGACCTTCTTCTTCCGGCAGATGCCGGAGCTCATCGAGCGCGGCTACCTCTACATCGCGCAGCCGCCGCTCTACCGCGCCAAGCGCGGCCAGGAGGAGCGCTACCTGAAGGACGATCGCGCGCTCGAGGACTATCTGATCGAGAAGGCGACGCATAATGCGCGCATCCTCCTCGCCACCGGCAGCGAGGCGACGGGCGACGAGCTGATGGCGATCGTGGAATCGCTGCGCCAGACGACCTCTCGGATCCGGCGCCTCGCCGTGAACATCCCCGTCGAGATCGTCGAGCAGGCCGCGATGGCGGGCATCCTGACGCCCGATCTCCAGCGCGGCATGGAGGCGGCGACCTCCTTCGCCGCGCGCCTCGATGCGCTGGCGCCCCCGGCCGAGCGCGGCTGGAAGGTGCTGGTCGACGAGCAGGGCGTGCACATGCACCGCATGGTCCGTGGCGTGGCGGAACGCTACACGCTGAGCGCCGCCGCGCTGCGCAGCGCCGAGGCCCGCTGGCTGGACGAGCGCCGCGAGTTCCTGCAGCGCGACTTCGCCGACGGCGCGAAGGTGATCTTCGAGAGCAGCGAGGCCGGTGTCCGCGGCCCGCTCGCCGCCTATGACCGCATTCTCGGCCAGGGCCGGCGCGGGCTCTCCATCCAGCGCTTCAAGGGGCTGGGCGAGATGAACCCCGATCAGCTCTGGAAGACCACGCTGGATCCGGCCGTGCGGACTCTGCTGCAGGTGCGCGTGGACGATGCGGAGGATGCCGAGGGCGTGTTCTCGACGCTGATGGGCGACGTGGTGGAGCCGCGCCGCGAATTCATCGTCGGCAACGCCCTCAAGGTCGCGAACCTGGACGTCTAGGTTCCAACTACCGGCGGCCGTCCGGGCCGCCGGAAAAGCTGCGGACCGGGATATGGGCCGCGGCACCGTCTTCTCCCAGGCCATCGATGTCATGCGCGCGGGTTTCCGCGGCCAGAGGCTTTGACCGCTGCCGGCGAAAGCTGTCAGCCTGCGCCCCAACGACAAGATGACCGAGGGCTCCATGAAACGTCGAACGCTCCTTCAAGCCACAGCGGCTGGCGGCCTGGCCACGGCCGCGCCCGCCGTCGCGCAGCCGGCCCGCACCGCCACGCTCCGATTCGTGCCGCAGGCGAATCTCACCGCCCTCGATCCCATCTGGACGAGCGCGATCGTGACGCAGATGCACGCCTATCACGTCTACGACACGCTCTTCGCCGTGAACGGCCAGCAGCGGCCGATGCCGCAGATGGCGGAGGGGCACACGGTCAGCGACGATGGGCGCGTCTGGCGCATCCGCCTGCGCGACGGGCTGCGCTTCCATGATGGCGAGCCGGTGCGCTCCGTCGACTGCATCACCAGCCTGGAGCGCTGGTCGAAGCGGGATGCCTTCGGGCAGATCCTCGCGGCGGTGGTGGACCGCTGGGTGGCCGCGGACGACCGGACGATCGAGATCCGGCTGAAGCGGCCTTTCCCGCAGCTGCTCGAGGCGCTGGCCAAGCCCGATGCCAACGTGCCCGTCATCATGCCGGCGCGCCTGGCGCGCACCGATGCCAGCGTGCAGGTCTCGGAGATGGTGGGCTCCGGCCCCTATCGCTTCCTGGCGGACGAATTCGTCTCGGGCAGCCGCGTCGCCTATGCGAAGAACGAGGCCTATGTGCCGCGGCAGGAGGCCTCCGACTGGGCGTCCGGCGGCAAGGTGGCGCATTTCCCGCGCATCGACTGGCACATCCTGCCCGACCCCGCCACCGCGGCGGCCGCCCTGCAGAGCGGCGAGGTGGACTGGCTGGAGCAGCCGCTCTCCGACCTGATCCCAACGCTGCAGCGGAACCGGCAGATCGCGCTGGAGATCCTCAACCCCGTCGGCATCATGTCGCTCATGCGTCTGAACCACCTGCAGGCGCCCTTCAACGACGTCCGGACGCGGCAGGCCGTGGCGCTCGCCGTCGACCAGAGCGAGTACATGCGCTCCACCCTGGGCGACGACACCTCCGTCTGGCGCGAATGCCGCAGCCTCTTCCCCTGCGGGACGCCGCTCGGCATCGAGGACCTGTCGCCGCTGAACGCCGCCCCGCGCAATCTGGATCGCGCCCGCGCGGCGCTGCAGGCCTCGGGCTACAAGGGTGAGAAGGTCGTCATCATCAACCCGACGGACTTCCCGCTGATCGGCCCGCACGGCCAGATCACGGCGGACCGCCTGCGCCGCATCGGCATGAACGTCGAGCTGGTGGAGACCGACTGGGGCACGGTGGTGCAGCGCCGCGTCCGGCGCGAGCCGGTGGAGCAGGGCGGGTGGAGCATCTTCCACACCTTCGGCTCCTCGCTGGCCTATCTCAACCCGGGCGTCTCCTCGCTGGTGAAGGGCCCGGGCGCGAATGGCTGGTTCGGCTGGTACGAGAGCGCGCGCGCGCAGGAACTCGTCCAGTCCTGGCTCGACGAGGTGGACCCGGCCCGGCAGCAGAGCCTGGCGAACGAGCTCAACAGGCTCGCGCAGGACGATGTGGCGACCATCCCGCTCGGCCAGTTCGTCGTGCGCACGGCCTATCGCCGCCGCATCACCGGCCTGGCCAAGGGCAGCATGCCCTATCCCTGGGGCGTGCGCCCGGCCTGAGCGGCGGCATCCGCCCAGAGAGAATGAGGCGCGCCCCCATCCTGCGGGGCGTGCCGATGAGATCGCCTGCCGCGAGGAGCGGCAGGCGTTGAGGATCCCAGGCCCGGCAACTCCCGGAACAAGGCGAGGGCCGGCCTGGATGAGGAACGACCGGAATTGGAGCGATATTCGTGATGACGTGGAAGATGTTGAGGGGCGGCCTTGGTGCCCTGCTGGCGGCGAGCTGTTTCGCCGCACCCCTCGCGACGGCGCAGCCGGCGGCGGGACCGACGCTGGCGGGCGTCCGCGCGCGCGGCGTCGTCACCTGCGGGGCGAGCGGCATGGCGCCGGGCTTCGGGCTCGCGGATTCCCGCGGCGAGCTGCGGGGCATGGACGTGGATATCTGCCGCGTGGTGGCGGCCGCCGTCTTCGGCGACCCGACCCGCGTGCGCTACGTCGTGCAGACGGCGCCGCAGCGCATCGTCAGCCTGCAATCCGGCGCGGTGGACCTCGTGGCGCAATCCATGACCTGGACGCAGACGCGCGAGGCCAATAACGGCCTCGAATTCACCGGGACCCATTTCTACGACGGGCAGGGCTTCCTGGTGCGGCGCGCCCTCGGCCTGAACGACGCCACGGGCCTGTCGGGCGCCACCATCTGCCTGCCGCAGGGCGGCCGGGCGGAGATCAACGCCGCCGAATGGGGCCGTGCCCACAGGGTGCAGTTCACCTCGCTGATCTTCGAGCGCACGGACGAGATCATCTCCGCCTACGAGGCCGGCCGCTGCGACGCCATCAGCAACGACGCCACGCTGCTCATGGGCATCCGCTCGCGCCTGCGCGTGCCGAACGACCATGTCCTTCTCGCCGACCGCATCAGCAAGGAGCCGCTTGGGACCTATGTCCGCAAGGGCGACGAGCAGTGGCTCGATATCGTCAAATGGACGCTGCATGCGCTGATCAATGCGGAGGAGCTGGGCGTCACGCAGGCCAATGTGGAGCAGATGCTCACCAGCCAGAATCCGCTGGTGCAGCGCCTTCTCGGCGTGACGGGCGACCATGGGCGCTTCATGGGCCTGGACAACCGCTGGGCGTTCAACGTCATCCGCACCATGGGCAATTACGGCGAGATCTTCGAACGGCATTTCGGCGAAGCCAGCGCGACGCCCACGCCGCGCGGCCTGAACCGCCTCTGGACCCAGGGCGGGCTGATGTACGGGGCGCCCATTCAGTGATTGCGGCGGGCGATGGCGGTTCGCGCCATCGCCCCTGCTGCCGGCCGTGGCGAACGGCCGGTCAGAACCGGTAGTCGAGCGTGGCCAGGACGGTGCGCCCGAGGCCGAGGTAACAGCCCAGCGCGCCGCAGGTGGAGGCGTAGCGCTTGTCGGTGATGTTGTAGCCGTTCACGGCGATCGTCGCGCCCGCCATCCGCTCCGACACGGCGCCGAGGTCGTAGCTCACCAGTGCGTCGCCCGTCGTGTAGGACGGGATGGTCTGCGAGTTGGTCGCCGTGGCATAGGCCGAGCCGACGTAGCGCACGCCGCCGCCGATCGTCAGGCCGCGCAGCATGCCGCCCTGGATCGTATAGGCCGCCCAGGCCGCCACGATGTCCTGCGGCGTGTTGGTCGGCCGGCGGCCGACGGTGCCGGGCGTGTTGCTCCGCGTGACCTCGGTGTCGAGATGCGTCACGGCGCCGCGCAGATTCAGGCCGGGCAGCGGACTCGCCACCACCGAGAATTCCACGCCGCGCGAGCGCACCTGGCCGGTCTGCACGCTGAAGCGCACATCGGCCGGATCGGGCGTCAGCACGTTGTTCTGGTGGAGGTCGAAGGCGGCCAGCGTGAAGAGCGCGTTGAAGCCCGCGGGCCGGTAGCGGATGCCGACCTCGACCTGCTCGCCGGTGGTGGGCGTGAAGCTCGATCCGGTGCGCGAGGTGCCGCTCACGGGTTGGAACGAGGTCGCGTAGCTCACATAGGGCGCGATGCCGTTCTGGAAGACGTAGTTGAGGCCGATATGGCCGGAGAAGTGCCGCGCCGATTCATCCGTGGTCACGCCCGTCATGCGGTTGAGCGTGCGGCTCTCGTACCAGTCCTGCCGCCCGGCCAGCAGCAGCGTCCAGCCGCCCCAGCGGATCTGGTCCTGTGCGTAGACGCCCAGCTGGTTGCGCACCTGGCGCGCATTCTGGAAGAGCGGCGGCGGCAGATAGGCGCCGAGTGCGGCCTGGCTCGGCACCGGGTTCAGGATGTCGAGCGACGGCGCATTGCCGTAGCGCGTGAAGTTCCGCCAATGGCTGTGCTGGTAGTCGAGGCCGAGCAGCAACGTGTGGCTGAGCGGGCCGGTCGTGAAACGGGCCTCGGCCCGGTTGTCGATGGCCAGCGTGTTGAGGTTCTCGCGCGAGGAATAGGCGTTGCGGGCCAGCGTCCGCTGGTCGGCGCCCAGCACGGAGCCCTGGACCTCCTGGTAGTCGGTGTTGATCTGGGTGTAGCGAAGGTTCTGCCGCACCGACCAGACGTCGTTGAAGCGGTGCGCGAACTGGTAGCCCAGCATCACCTGTTCGCGCGTGAAATGCTCGTACTGGTTGTCGCCCACGAAGAAGCTGCGCGGGATGGGGCCGTAGCGGTTGGGCAGCAGCGTGCCCTGCAGGGGCAGCTGATTCCAGAAGCCGGCATTGGGATCGTAGAGGTAGCTGCCCAGGAAGGTGAGGCTCGTATCCGCATCGGGGCGCCAGGTCACCGAGGGGGCGATGGCGATGCGCCGCTCGTGCTGGTGGTCCACCTGGGTGTCGTTTGTATAGGCGGTGCCGGTCACGCGACCGAAGAGCGTGCCCTTCTCGTTCAGCGGCCGGTTGAAGTCGAAGCTGGCGCGGCCGAAGTTGTTGGACCCACCCTGCAGCTGGATCTGATTGCTGATCCCCGGGCCGGCGATGCGGCTCTCCATGTTCAGCAGGCCGCCCGGCGAGCCCTGGCCGTAGAGGACCGAGGCGGGGCCGAGCAGCAGCTGCGCGCGGTCGAGCATGAAGGGCTCGACCTTGGGCACCGCCCAGGTGCCGCCCATCAACCGCAGCCCGTCGAGATACTGGTCCGGCGCAAAGCCGCGGGCCTGGAAGCCGTCCAGCCGGTTGTTCGCGTCGTTGCTGAAGTTCACGCCCGGCAGGAAGCGCAGCAGCGAGCGCACGGTCTGCGGGTTCTGCTGGTCCATCTCCTCGCGCGAGACGACGTGCAGGGATTGCGGCGTCTCCAGGAGCGAGGTGCCGGTGCGGGTCGCGGTGTCGTCATTGACGGCGACGTAGCCCTGGACGTCCGGCGCCTGGGGCGAGGGACGCAGGCCGGCGCCCTGGCCCTGCACGTCGAGCTGGGGAAGCTCCACCGAGCCTGGTGTCTGGGCGCCGGCGGGTAAGGCTAAGGCAAGGGGAGTGATGACGGCCAGGAGGCGGACGGCGCGACGAGAGTGACGACTCATTCTGGTTCCCTTTGCCCCAACCCCGGTGGTCGGGCTATCAAGATAAGAACGATTATCATTGACACCTCGTGGCTCGCTCCCTTGGTTGAGACGCCGATTGTCGAGGAGAGGCCATGGCGCGACCGATCAACCTGCCCGAGGATATCGATGCCTCGGACCAGCCCACGGTGGCCGCCTTCCACCGGGGCACGCGGAAAGCCGCCAGGATTCGGTCGCACAGCCATGAGCGCGGGCAGCTCCTGATCGTTTCGAGCGGCCTGGCCGTGACGAAGACGTCCGCAGGAAGCTGGGTGGCCACCACGGGCTCGGCCTCCTGGATCCCCTCGGGGCTGGAGCATTCGATCAACGTCCATGCGGGGACGGATGGCTGGTTCGCCTATGTGCGTGCCGATGCCTGCCAGGGCCTGCCCCAGGTGATCAGCGTGGCCCGCGCCAGCAGCCTGCTGCGGGAAGCCGTGGCCCGCTGCGCCCAGCGCGCCGGCGAGGCCACCGACCATGCGGCGGAGGAGCGGCTTTCCGCCGTCATCCTCGACGAGATCAAGGCCCTGACCTTCGGCGCGGCCTACCTGCCCATGCCGGCCCATGACCAGACGCGGCAGATCGCCGATGCCATCATGCGCGACCCGGCGGATAACCGGCCCCTGGCCGAGCTGGCCGATGCGGTCGGCCTCTCGCGCCGTACCGCCACGCGGCACTTCGCCGACGAGACGGGGCTCAGCTTCTCGGGGTGGCGGCAGCGCATGCGGCTGCTGCGCGCCATGGAATGGCTGGGCGAGGGCGTCACCGTGACGGAGACGGCGCTGAGCCTCGGCTATGACAGCCCGAGCGCCTTCACGGCCATGTTCCGTCGCAGCTTCGGCGTGCCGCCGGCGGAATATGCGGGGCGCCGGAAGGCCAGCGCCCTGCGGGAGGAAGCGCCCCGGGAGTAGGGCGCCTCCGTCCGGTCAGGCGGCCGCGGCCAGCTTCAGCGCCGTGGTGGCGAGGCCGCGGATGCCGGCCCAGTCGCGGTCCAGCACGCTCTGGCGCGGCGCCATGAAGACGCCGCCGGCGGCGAAGACGTTCGGAAGCTGCAGGAAGTCCCGCGAATTGGCCGCGGTGACGCCGCCGGTCGGGCAGAAGACGACATCCGGGAAGAGCGGCTCCATGTGCTTCAGCCAGGCCGGGCCGCCATGCAACTCGGCCGGGAAGAACTTCAGCTCGTGGAAGCCATGCTCGCGCGCCGCGAGGATCTCGCTCGGCGAGACGGCGCCGGGGATGAAGGGCAGGCCGGTCTGGTAGGCGGCCTCGGCCAGGGCGGGCGAGAAGCCCGGCCCCACCAGGAAGCGGGCGCCGGCATCGCGCGACTGGGCGAAATGCGCCGGGAGGGTCAGCGTGCCGGCGCCGATGACGGCCTGGCGGGCATGCTTGGCCATGGTCTCGATGACGGCCAGGGCCTGCGGCGTGCGGAGCGTGACTTCGATGGCGGGGACGCCCGATTCCTCCAGCGCTTCCAGCAGCGGCAGCGCGTCCTCGACCCGGTCCACCTGGAGGATGGCGATGAGCGGGGTGCGGCCCGCCAGCAGGGGGCGGACGGTGGGCAGCGCCGCCGAGGCGGCGGGCTTGGCCATGTAGGTCATTGAACTTCCTGTGTTGAACGCGAAAGCGAGGTGAAGCGCGACGGCGATCTTGTCCAGATGGCGGGGCGGCGAAGGGTGGCGAGTAGCGCTCTGGCGGCGCCAGTTCCCGGGCAGCTGCGGCCCCCTGGGCCAAGGCCATTCGGGAGCTTTTGATCGCAGGGAACAATAATATCCATAAAATAAATATATTTACTTGATATGATGGCGATTGTTTTTGCTTGTCATCTGAATCGATATGTAATGACAAAACTAATTCATTGTTGATATTCCAGATATCTCCAGAGGTGTGGGATCGCCCGGATGAGGAATGTCGATCTGGCTCGAAGCCTGCTCAAGGCATCGATCCCCTTCGCCGATACCGCGCGCCGCATGAAGCGCCGCCTGAAACCCTACGTCCCTAACCCCATCCATACCGGCTTCAGCTTCGATGACGGCATCGGCCTTCTGCACGCCCTCCGGCAGATCGGCGCAGATCTGAGCGGCGATGTCCTGGAGGTCGGCAGCGGCTGGACCCCTGTTGTCCCGTTGCTCTTCCATCTCGCCGGGGCGCGCAGCGTCACGCTGACCGACCTGGAGCGGCTCTTCGACGAGACATCGGTGCCCACGGCCATGGCCTTCGTGCACCCCCGGCTGGGAGGCGTGGCCCAGGTGCTCGGGATGGAGGTGGACCAGCTCGCCGCGCGCCTTCCGCACTTCCGGCCGGCCTATGTCTGCCCCTGGCGGGCCGACCGACACCCGGCGGCCAGCGTCGACATCGCGATCTCCCGCGCGGTCATGGAGCATGTCCCCGCGCGGGAGGTGCCGGAGCTTTTCCGCGAGTTGCGGCGCATCGTCCGGCCTGGGGGGCTGATGTGCCATTCCATCGACAATACGGATCACTGGCAGCACGGCGACGGCAAGGGCAGTCTCGTGGACTTCCTCCGCTACCCGACCGACAGCCTGCGCTGGCGCCTCTCCCAGGTGAATACGCAGGGGCGCATGAACCGCTTCCGGCATTCCGACTACCTGGCCCTCGCCCGCGAAGCCGGCTGGGAGATCGTGAGCGAGTCGGGGCGTGTTCCGCCCGATATCCTGCGCGACGTGCTGCGGATGAAGGAGGCCGGCGAGTTGGCGCCGGAATTCGCGGATCGCGATCCGCATGACCTCGCGACGACGGCGACGCTGCTGATCGCCCGCCGCGGGGACTGAGGGGCAGCAGGCAAAAGGGGCGTGGAGACGCGCCTCGGCCTGTGCCAAGCTTCCAAACATGTCATCCGATCCTCGACTGGCGCGCCTGAAGGCGCTCGTCGCCGGCGTCGCGCCGAAGCTCGACCTCGACATCGCCCTTCGCTTCTGGGACGGCGAGGCGGTGCCGCTCGGCCCCCATTGGAGCGGCGATCTGGCCCTCGCCCTGCGCGATCCGCGGGCCATCACGCGCCTCCTCCGCCGCCCGCGCCTGCCGACGCTGATCGACCTCCTCGCGGAGGGGGTGGTCGATATCGAGGGCGGCACCTTGCTCGACCTCGCGGCCCGGCGTGGCGAGCGGGGGACGCGCGGCTTGGCGCGCGGCGTGAACAAGCTGGCTGCCGCGCGTGCTGTGCTGCCCTTCCTCTTTGGCCCCGGCGCTTCGGCCGGCGCCCATGCCTATGCCGGCGACCAGAAGCCGCGGGCCGCGGCGGGGCGCGACGACAAGGCCCAGGTCCAGTTCCACTACGACCTCTCCAACGAATTCTACTCGCTCTTCCTCGACCCCGAGATGGTCTATTCCTGCGCCTACTTCCCGGATTGGGAGGCGGATCTCGCCACCGCGCAGAAGGCGAAGCTCGAGATAATCTGCCGCAAGCTGCGGCTGGCTCCCGGCGAGCGCTTCCTGGATATCGGCTGCGGCTGGGGCGGCCTCGTCTGCCACGCGGCGCAGCACCATGGCGTGCAGGCGCATGGCGTGACGCTCAGCCAGGCGCAGTTCGATTTCGCCACCGCCAAGGTGAAGCGGCTGGGCCTGGAGGACCGCGTGACGATCGAGCTCCGGGACTTCCGCAGCCTGGCGGGGCTGGAGTTCGACAAGGTCGCCTCCATCGGCATGTTCGAGCATGTCGGCCTCGACAACCGGGACGGCTATTTCCGTCACATCAGATCGCTGCTGCGGCCGCGGGGCCTCTACCTGCACCACGCCATCGCCCGGTCGATGAAGCGCAACGAGCGCGAGTTCCGGAAGAAGCGGCCCGAATTCGCCGCGCTGGTGAACTACATCTTCCCCGGCGGCGAGCTGGATCACATCGGCGGCACGACCGACGCGATGGAGCGCAACGGCTTCGAGATCCATGATACCGAAGGCTGGCGCGAGCATTACGGCCGCACCTGCCGCCTCTGGACCGAGGCGCTCCAGGCCAATCGCGCCGCCGCCGAGGCCGAGGTGGGCGCTGCCAAGACGCGGATCTGGCTGATCTACCTGGCCGGCTGCGCCCTGGCCTTCGAGCGCGGCAGCGTGGGCATCTTCCAGACGGTGGCGACGAAGAAGGCCAGGGGGGCTTCGGGCCTGCCGCCGACGAGGGACGACCTCTACGCATCGCCCATCCTGCGCGACACCCCCCTTTGACATCAGCGCCGCGGATGCTAAGGCAGCGGCCATCGGAGTGTAGCGCAGCCTGGTAGCGCACTTGTCTGGGGGACAAGGGGTCGTGGGTTCGAATCCCGCCACTCCGACCATTTCTCGGCCCAGCGCCGGGAGCGAGGCCGCCCCGGGCCTTTCCCATCTTATTCTCGACGCCTTCACCGTTGCCGCTTACGGTTTTTTCCGCGCGCACGGCAAACGGCGCCCCCTCTTCGAAAGGGACGCCGCCGGAAAAGCGATCAGAGAGGCGCGGTCCCACGGGACCGCACCCCTTTCTCGTCAGCGGCCGATGGGCCGTTCGGCCTTATCGACGTAGCCGCCCCAGCCGCCGGACCGGTAATCGGCCTCGCGCGCCGCGAGATCCACGGGCGTGTGGCGGTCGAGGATGGTGCGGGCTTCCAGCTCGCGGCTGTCGTCCACGCGCAGGGTGACCAGGCTGCCACCGCGACGCATGCCCTCGGCATAGACATGGGCGTCCTTCTCGCTGACGCCGAGCCCCGTGAGGCTACCGACAAGGCCGCCGGCCACCGCACCGGCACCCACGCCGGTCAGCGTCGCCGCGAGCACGCCGGCCGCGACAATCGGGCCGAATCCGGGGATCGCCAGCGCACCCAGCGCCGCGGCAAGGCCCGCGCCGCCACCGACGAGCGAGCCCACGGCGGCGCCTGTGCCGGCGCCGGACTTCGCGTGATCCTCGTTCACGACCGGCGAGGCGGTCGTGTCGATCGTATTATCCGCATTGGCGGAAGCGATCCCGATATCGGCCGGCGAGAAGCCGGCGCCTTCGAGGTCCCTGACGGCGGCCAGGGCGTGCTCTCGGGTGTCGAACAGGCGGGAAATCGTCTTGGTAGCCATGATGGTGTTTCCTTATCGTTGAGGGGCTGCGCTCGGTGCCGCGATCAGCGCGCCGGCGCCGGCGCCGTGCCCAGGACGACGGTCCCCTGATAATCGACGCCCACCTGCGTGGTGGCGCCGTTCCGGTCCGCCCGGCCGCGCCAGACGCCCTGGTCGTCCTTCTGCAGCTCCGACACGTTCGTGAAGCCGGCGGCTTCGATCCGCGAGCGGGCCTGGGCTTCGGTGAAGCTGTTGGCGCCCGAGGCGGGAACCGTGCCGATGGCCGGGGGCGAGCTCGAGGTCGAAGGCGCCATCGGCGTGGTCGCGCCGGGGGCCGGCGCGGCGGGAGCCTGGGCATGGGCGACAGACACGGCACCAAAAGCCGAGGCGATGAGCAAGGCAGAGAAAGCGTTTCGCATGGTATCTTCTCCGAAATGGCTTGCGAGGCTTAAGCTTCCTCGTGCCGGTTAAACGCCCGACGTGGCCTCTCGTTTTTCCATGATGCCGAATAATGCGATAAAATATTTGTCTAAGAGGTTACTTCACTTGGAAGCTACTTCATTTTATTGGCGAATCAGTTGCGGTCGGCACGATTTTCGCCGCGCCGATTTCGACGGCTGGCGTGTCACGGCGGGTGCCGATCGGCGGTCAACCCACTGCGGCCAGGGGGGCAGGGCCCTTCTTCGGGCGTCGGCCTAGGCTCCAATTGGCCTGCATGCGGACCTCGGGGTTGGGAACGGTCCAGCAGGCACCGTCGGCATCCATGAACACGACCCACATGAGGTGGCTCTCCACGCCGTAGTCGATCATGAAATGGGCCCATCCTGGCCCATGAGGCGTCGTCATCGGGAGCGGCGGGTTCAGCTGGATCATGCGCGTCATGCCTTGGCTCGGTGGGGGCGGCCCGCGATGCCGGCGGTTGCCGCACGGGCCATGAAACGCGGCATGATCCTGAGTGGTTGCTCCCGGCGAGCGGGCTTGAGCACGTTAACCCTCGCCCTTGGCGGCAAGGTCAATCATTCTTGAGAATGCGTTCACGCCCATTCGGGCATCGTCGACCCGCGACGATCCATGCCTTTCGCGCAGGAGCCGCCATGCCCAGGACCACGATGGAGATTTGGCGTCCGAACGCCTTGCGCCGCTTCCTGTCCGGCCTCGCCTATCCGCTGGTCTGGGCGCTGAACCGGCCGGGTGCGGCGCCCCTCAACCGCGCTCTCTATGACCTGGCGCTGAGACTGAATGGCATGGCGATCAACTACCCCGGGCGGCATCACCTGGGTCGGGCCGAGGAGCGGTTGCTCGAGGCCCTGGCGCCGGAGCTCGCGGGGCAGGTCGTGCTCGATGTAGGCGCGAATGCCGGGCATTACGCCCGCTGTGTCCGCCATTTCGCCCCGACCGCGCGGATCTGGGCCTTCGAGCCGCATCCCGTGACCTATCGCGCGCTGGAGGAGAGCGCCCGGCCCCTCGGCATCGAGACTCAGCAGCTCGCCCTGGGCGACAGGGCCGGCGGGATGCAACTCCATGATTTCGCCGATGGCGATGGATCAACCCAGGCGAGCCTGAGCGCCGAGAGCGTGGGCCTCTACAGCGGCCGTGTCGTGACCCATGACGTGGAGGTGAGCACGGTGGACGAATGGCTCGCCGCCCAGGGCCTCGAGGAGATCGCGCTGCTCAAGATCGACACTGAAGGCTACGACCTGAACGTGCTGAAGGGCGCGAGCCGGGCGCTGCAGGAACGGCGCATCCATCGGATCCAGTTCGAATTCATCCCGGCCAATATCGGCACCCGCGTCGCGATGCGGGACTTCTACGAGGTGCTGCAGGGCTACCGCATCAGCCGCCTCTGCCTGAATGGCGGGCTGATGCCGCTCGGTGCCTATGACGTGAAGCGGTGCGAGATCTACGTCACCCAGATCCTCGTGGCCGAGCGGGAATAAGCCGTCAGCCGCGCCTGATTCCCCAGGGGAAGGGCGCGCAGCCCTCGACCAGACCGGTCAGGCCGCTGCGATAGGCGGTGGGGATGCGGAAGACGCCCAAGGGTACGGAAGGCGCATCGACGGCGGAGATGCCCTGGATCTCGCCGGCCAGGCGCACGCGCTCCTCCTCCGTCTCGGCGGAGAGCCAGCGCCGCGTCGCCGCCTCCACCTCCTCGCTGCCGTACCAGCCGAACCATCCGGACGCGCCCTGGCCGCGGATATGGCCGGCGGTGGCGGGGCTGGTGATGCCGATGGCCTGCCACTGCGTGTGGAAGATGCTCCAGCCGCCCTGCTCCACCGGCTGGCGATTGGACCGGCGCTGCAGGACCGTGCCCCAATCCGTCTCCGCGAGCTCCACGTTCAGGCCGATCTGTCGCAGCAGCTCGGCCGTGATCTGCCCCATGGGCCGGATGGTGGGGAAGTTGGCGGGGTTGATGATGACGACCTTCTCGCCCCGGTAGCCGCTGGCCGCGACCTGCGCCCGCGCGGCCTCGATCGATGGGGAGTCGGAGAAGTGATGCCTCGCCGGCGCGCGCCCATAGGGCGTGCCGCAGGGGAGGAAGGAATTGCACAGCGTGTAGGAGGCGGGATCGTTGTTCGTGATCGCCGACATGTAGTCGACCTGGCGCACCGCGCTCAGCACGGCCAGCCGCAGCTTCGCGTTGTCGAAGGGCGGCTGCAGGCTGTTGAAGCGGATGAGCCCGAGATAGCCGTTCGGGTCGCCCTGGCCCACGGAGATGCCGCGCGACTGCCGCAGGGCCGGCACCAGATCGGCCAGCGCCTGCTCCCACCAGTCGACCTCGCCATTGCGCAGCGCCGCGAAGGCGGTGGCGCCGTCGGGGATGGTCTGCCACTCGAAGCGATCGAAATGCGCGACCTTGCCGCCCGAGGTGCGCTCGGGCGGCTCCTGCCGGGGGAGGTAGTCGGCGAAGCGGGCATAGGCCGCGCGCTGGCCTGGCATGAACTCGTCGGCCAGGAAGCGGAACGGGCCGGAGCCCACCATCTCGGTGAGCTGGCGGTTGGGGTCGGTGCCGGCCAGGCGCTCGGGCATGATGAAGGGCACGCTGGTGGCCGGCTTGGCCAGCGCCTGCAGCATCAAGGGAAAGCGCTCCTTCAGCCGGATCGCGAAGGTGCGGTCGTCCTTGGCCTGCCATTCGTTCACGGCGGCGAGCAGGAGCTGGCCCAGCGCGTCGCGCGCGCCCCAGCGCTTCAGGCTGGCGATGCAGTCCACCCCGCGCACCGGGCTGCCGTCATGGAACTTCAGGCCCTCGCGAAGCGTGATCTCCCAGGTCAGCCCGTCCTGGGAGACGTTGTGGCCGGCCGCCATCTGCGGCAGCGGCTCGAAGGCCGCATTCAGCCCGTAGAGCGTATCGAAGATGGCGTAGCCGTGGTTCTGCGTGCCGGCGTCGGTCGTGAAGATCGGGTCGAGCGTCGAGAGGGTGGATTGCGGCACCAGCCTCAGCGTCCGTGCCCGGGCCGGCTGGGCCAGGGCGGGGGCCGGCAGGAGCGCGGCGGAGGACAGGGTCAGCAGGGTGCGGCGCTGGATCATGGAGGCCTCTCCGACGGACATCGACCAGGGCGCGGCCGATGGCTCTACGTTTCGGCCGGCCGCTCCAGAAGCAAATATCGCAGAGCAACAGGGGTGACAGGCAGCCTGGCGCCGAAGATGATCCCGGTTCTCGGGCTTGCAGTTACTCTGAGGACGGGGAGGAGGAACGGTCAAGATGGAACAGAAATTGTTGACGGTATTCCCGCGACAGGAGCAGGGCCCGGTCCTGCATCCCCATCCCCGCGGCTTCACCGTCATTGCCGGCCAGCCTGTGACGCGGACCTGGCGGTACTTCGCGAAGGAGGAGGAGGGCGCGCTGCTGGCTTCCGGCCTCTGGGAATGCACCGAGGGCACCTTCGCCTTCCGCTTCCAGCATTGGGAGTTCTTCCATCTCCTCAGCGGCGTGCTGCGGCTGACGCCCGAGGGCGGCGAGCCCCTGCTTCTCGGGCCCGGGGACGCGGCGACGATGGAGGTGGGCTTCAGCGGCACCTGGGAGGTGGTGGAGACCATCCGCAAGCATTTCGTGACGCGCTACGTGGCCGGCTGAGCGCGCGAAGGGCGCGCGGCCCTCCGCACGCCCTTTTCATCCTATCAGCCCTACAGGCGCACGCGCAGCCAGTTGCCGATCTCGCCGACCAGCCCGCGGCGGAAGGCGAGCACGCAGAGCACGAAGATGACGCCCTGGATCACCGTCACCCAGGCGCCGAACTCCGCCAGGTAGTTCTGCATGGTGATGATGACGGCGGCGCCGACGAAGGGCCCGAAGATGGTGCCGAGCCCACCCACCAGCGACATCAGCACGACCTCGCCCGACATGGTCCAGAAGACGTCGGTGAGCGTGGCGATACCGAAGACGAGGGATTTGAGCCCGCCGGCCACGCCCGCCAGCCCGGCCGAGAGCACGAAGGCCATCAGCTTGTAGTCGTCCGTCCGGTAGCCGAGCGAAGTGGCGCGCGGCTCGTTCTCGCGGATCGACTTCAGCACCATGCCGAAGGGCGAATGGACGATGCGGTGGATGAGCAGGAAGCCCACGACGAACACCCCCGCCGTCAGCCAGTACATGTTCATGTCGCGGCTGAGGTCGACGATGCCGAGGAAGTGGCCGCGCGGGATGGACTGGATGCCGTCCTCGCCACCCGTGAAGCGCGCCTGCACGCAGAAGAAATAGACCATCTGCGCGAAGGCCAGGGTGATCATGGCGAAGTAGATGCCCTGCCGGCGGATCGCGATCCAGCCGATGACGAGGCCCAGCGCCGCGCCGACCGCGCCGCCGAGCAGGATCGAGAGTTCCGGCGGCAGGCCCCACATCTTCGCGGTGTAGCCGGTGATGTAGCCGCCCATGCCGAAATAGGCGGCATGGCCGAAGCTCAGCAGGCCGACATAGCCGATCAGCAGGTTGAAGGCGCAGGCGAAGAGCGCGAAGCAGAGCAGCTTCATCAGGAAGACGGGGTAGAGGAAGAAGGGGCCGATCGCGAGCAGGGCGATCAGCAGGACGAAGGCGATCACCTGCGCCTGCGTGAAGCCGAGGAAATAGGCTTCCTCGTTGCGGAAATCGGTGCCGCTGAAGCCGCCGGGGGCCGCCATGGCTCAGGCCCTCCCGAAGAGACCGGCGGGGCGCGCCAGCAGCACGATGGCCATGACCACGAAGATCACGGTGGAGGAGGCTTCCGGATAGAACACCTTGGTGAGCCCTTCGATGATGCCGAGCCCGAAGCCCGTGATGACGGAGCCGAGGATGGATCCCATGCCGCCGATGACGACGACGGCGAAGACGATGATGATGAGGTTCGATCCCATCTGCGGGTTCACCGAATAGATCGGCGCAGCCAGCACGCCGGCGAAGGCGGCCAGCGCCACGCCCGCGCCGTAGGTGAGCGTCATGAGGCGCGGCACGTTGATGCCGAAGGCCTGCACCAGCGCCGCATTCTCGGTCGAGGCGCGGAGGTAGCTGCCGATCTTGGTCTTCTCGATGACGAGCCAGGTGGCCAGGCACATCACCGCCGCGACGGCGACGACCCAGCCGCGATAGACCGGCATGAACATGAAGCCGAGGTCCCAGGCGCCCGAAAGCTGCGGCGGGATGCGGTAGGGCAGTCCCGAGCTGCCATACTGGTTGCGGAATACGCCCTCGATGATCAGGCCGAGGCCGAAGGTCAGCAGCAGGCCGTAGAGGTGATCGAGCTTGTACAATCGCGCGATCATCGTGCGTTCGAGAATCACGCCGAAGGCGCCGACCAGCAGCGGGGCCAGCAGCAGCGCCCACCAGTAGTTCAGCCCGGCATATTCCAGCAGCATCCAGGCGGCGAAGGCGCCCATCATGAACTGGGCGCCATGCGCGAAGTTGATGACGTTCAGCATGCCGAAGATGACGGCGAGGCCGAGCGACAGCAAGGCATAGAAGGCGCCGTTGATCAGCCCCAGCAGCAGCTGGCCGAACAGCAACGGCGCGGGAATGCCGAAAATCTCATCCATGCCGGGTAGATCCTTCGACGAAGGGGCTTCGGGCGAAGGGGCGGTCGCCGCGCTGCCCCGGCCGGGAAGCACTTCCGGCCGGGAGGGCCACCGCCCTCGCATCGGGCCCGCCACGGGCGGCGGGCGACGGGGGGCGGGACAGGTTCATGTGCGAGCTCCTGAAATGTCGTGAGTCGGCGGAAGGTCGGGCGGCGAGGAGCTCCAAGGTCGCGTTCGCCGGCCGGATCAGCTGCGGATCAGCGGGCAGTTGCCCTCGGAGAGGGGACGCCAGGCCTCGTCCGCGGGCGTCGTCTGCAGCAGCTTGAGATAGTCCCAGGGACCGCGGGATTCCGCCGGGGTCTTCACCTCGAAGAGGTAGGAGGGAATGAGCATCCGCCCGTCCTCCCGCAGCGTGCCGCGCCCGAAGGCCTCGTCCTCGACCGGCAGGCGCTTCATGCGGTTCATCGTCTCGATGCCCGAGGCCTTGGAGGCCGCGACGCCCATATCGGCCACCGCCTTGAGGTAGTGCAGCGTCCCCGAGTAATTGCCGGCCGTCACCATATTGGGCATGGCGCGGTTGTTCAGGCGCGGCTGGACGCGGCGGCTGAAGGCGCGGGTACGGTCGTCCAGGTCCCAGTAGAAGCTCTCGGTCATCACCAGGCCCTGGGCGCTCTCGAGGCCGAGCGCATGGACGTCGGCGATGAACATCAGCAGCGCCGCAAGCTTGGTGCCGCGTCGCGTGATGCCGAATTCCGCCGCCTGCTTGATGCAGTTGATGGTGTCGGCGCCGGCATTGGCGAAGCCGATCACCTTGGCGCGGCTCGCCTGCGCCTGCACCAGGAAGGCCGAGAAGTCTGAGGTGGCGGGGAAGGGGTAGCGCACGCTGCCCATCACGCGGCCGCCATTGGACCGCACGAAGGTGGAGGTGTCGCGCTCCAGCGCATGGCCGAAGGCGTAGTCGGCCGTGATGAAGAACCAGCTGTCGCCGCCCGCACGCACCATGGCGCCGCCGGTGGACTTGGCCAACATGTAGGTGTCGTAGACCCAATGCGCCGTGTTCGGGCTGCATTGCGGCCCGGTGAGGTCGGCCGTCGCGGCGCCGACATTGATGTAGACCTTGTTCTTCTCGCGCGCGACGGAGTTGACCGCGAGGCCCACCGAGGAGGTCGGCACGTCGAGGATCATGTCCACGCCCTGGTCGTACCATTGGCGGGCGATATTGGCGCCGACATCCGGCCGGTTCTGGTGGTCGGCCGAGACGACCTCGACGTTGAAGCCGCGGTTGTTGCCGAATTCCTGCGCGGCGATCTGCGCGAGGATGACGCCGTTCGGCCCGCCGATGTCGCGGTAGGGGCCGGACTGGTCGTTCATCACGCCGATCTTGATGGTGTTCGCCTGGGCCCGCGCGCGGCGGGCGGGCGCCGCGCCGAAGGTCGCGGCACCAGCCGCCGCGGCGAGCACGGCACGACGTTGAATCCTGCTCATTCGTCGAATCTCCCTGTTGGTGGGGCGGGCGGTCTTCGCCACCTCGCTCCCGATTGCAGTCCGGCTCCCGATCCGCGGACGGAAAGGCATCGGCGCCGGGAGAACCCGGCCCGATCGCGCCTTCCGCCCTTAGCGACGCTTAACGCACGAGCGAGCAGCCACCCTGCGCGAGCGGCCGGAAGGCCTGGTCGGCGGGGGTGGTGCTGACGAGCTTGTAGTAGTCCCATGGGTTGCTGCTCTCGCCGGGCTTCTTCACCTCGAACAGGAAGGACGGGTGGATCTTGCGGCCGTCGGCGCGGATGCTGCCGGTGCCGAAGGCGTCGTCCTCGGTCGGCATGGCCTTCATCTTGTTGACGGTCTCGGTGCCGCTGGCCTTGGCCGCCGCGACGCCCATATCGGCCACCGCCTTGAGGTAATGCAGCGCGGCCGAGTAGCAGCCGGCCTGGACCATGGTGGGCTTGGCGCCGCCCGGCAGCGCCATGCGCGTGGAGACGCCGCGCGTCTTGTCGTTGAGGTCCCAGTAATAGGTCTCGGTGAGCACCAGGCCCTGCGCCGTCTGCAGCCCGAGCGAGTGGATGTCGCTGATGAAGACCAGCAGCCCCGCGAGCTTGGTGCCGCCGCGGGTGATGCCGAACTCGGCCGCCTGCTTGATGGTGTTGATGGTGTCCGCGCCGGCATTGGCGAGGCCGATCACCTTGGCGCGGCTGGCCTGGGCCTGCAGCAGGAAGGAGGAGAAGTCCGTCGTGCCCGGGAAGGGTGTGCGGACCGAGCCCAGCACCCGGCCGCCGGCGCCGCGCACGAATTCCGACGTGTCGCGCTCGAGCGCATGGCCGAAGGCGTAGTCGGCCGTGATGAAGAACCAGCTGTCGCCGCCCGAGCGCACCATGGCGCCGCCGGTGGAATTGGCAAGCATCCAGGTGTCGTAGGGCCAGTGGATGGTGTTGGGCGAGCAGGCACTGCCCGTCAGATCCGCGCTGCCCGCGCCGGAATTGAGGTAGACCTTGTTCTTCTCGCGCACGATGCCGTTGACGGCGAGCGCGACCGAGGAGGTCGGCACGTCGACGATGACGTCCACGCCGTCGCGGTCGAACCACTGCCGGGCGATGGTGGAGCCCACGTCGGGGCGGTTCTGATGGTCGGCCGAGACGATCTCGACCGTCACGCCACGCTGGCCGATGCCGCTTTCCTGCACCGCCATCTGCACGGCCTTCAGCGAGCCGGGGCCCGCGAGGTCGCGATAGGGGCCGGACATGTCGGTCAGCACGCCGATCTTGATGGTGTTCGCCTGGGCGCGCGCCTTGTGCGAGAGCGCGCCCGCCAGGGGGGCTGCCGCGGCGGCGGAAAGAAGGGTCCGGCGTTGAAGGGTCATGGGCTTCGTTTGCTCCGTTGTCGCGTCCGTGGGGGTCAGACGCTCAGATATTCGTTGAGGCGGTCCAGCGAGGCGCCGAGCTCGGCATTCGGCACCATGTCCATCACCCGCCCATGCTCCATGACGTAGTGCCGGTCGGCCACGGTCTGGGCGAAGCGGAAGTTCTGCTCGACGAGCAGGACGGTGAAGCCGCGCGTCTTCAGCTCGCGGATGGTGCGGCCGATCTGCTGCACGATGACCGGCGCCAGCCCCTCCGAGGGCTCGTCCAGCAGGAGGAGCTTCGCGCCGGTGCGCAGGATGCGGCCGATGGCCAGCATCTGCTGCTCGCCGCCCGAGAGCTTGGTGCCCGGGCTGCGCGCGCGTTCCTTGAGGTTCGGGAAGAGCGTGTGGATCTCGGCGATCGAGAGGCCGCCCGGCCGCAGCGTTGGCGGCAGCATCAGGTTCTCGGTCACGTCCAGCGAGGCGAAGATGCCGCGCTCCTCCGGGCAGTAGCCGATGCCGGTGCGGGCGATCAGGTCGGGGCGCAGGTCGATCAGCTCCGTGCCCTCGAAGCGGATGGAGCCGGTGCGCCGGCCGATGAGGCCCATGATAGCCCGCAGCGTCGAGGTCTTGCCCGCGCCGTTGCGGCCGAGCAGGGTCACGACCTCGCCCTCGGCGATCTCTATGTCCACGCCGTGCAGCACGTGGCTCTCGCCGTACCAGGCCTCCAGGCCCTTCACCTTGAGCATGGGCTCAGACATTAAGCGCGCTTTCCGGAACGCCGACGCTGGCGGGGTCGGTGCCGAGATAGGCGGCCTGTACGTCCGGGTTCCGGCTGACGGAGGCGTAGTCGCCCTCGGCCAGGACCTCGCCGCGGGCGAGGACGGTGATGCGGTCGCAAAGACCCTCGACCACCTTGAGGTTGTGCTCCACCAGCAGGACGGTCCGGCCGACCGAGACGCGCTTGATGAGCGTCACGATGCGGTCGACGTCGTCGCTGGTCATGCCGGCGGTCGGTTCGTCGAGCAGCATCATCACGGGCTCGAGCGCCAGCGTCGTCGCGATCTCCAGCGCGCGCTTGCGGCCGTAGGGGAGCTGGCCCGCCTGCAGGGCGGCGTATTCGGTGAGGCCGACATCCTCCAGCAGCTCGCGGGCGCGGGCGTCGTACTGCTTCAGCGTCGAATCCGAGCGCCAGAAGTCGAAGCTGGCCCCCCGCGCGCGCTGCAGCGCGAGGCGCACATTCTCGAGGACCGAGAGATGGGGGAAGACGGCGGAGATCTGGAAGGAACGGACCAGGCCGAGCCGCGCGACCTCGGCCGGCTTCGTGTTCGTGATGTCCCGCCCGTCATAGATGATGGTGCCGCGGGTGGGCTGGAGGAATTTGGTCAGCAGGTTGAAGCAGGTCGTCTTGCCCGCGCCATTGGGCCCGATCAGCCCATGGATGCTGCCCCGGCGAATGGAAAGGTTGACGTTCTGAACGGCAAGGAAGCCCAAGAACTCCTTGGTCAGTCCCCGCGTCTCCAGGATGGTGTCGCTCACTCAGCCCGATTCCCTTGGAAGTTCCCTGTTGGCCGGTTTTGACCCGGCCTTGCCCAACTGTATGACGAGCGCCGGAGGGGCATGCAAGCATTCCCTGCTCCCTGTCGCCGGCGCTTGAATGGGGAGCGCGAACCGGGCCGGATCAGGAGGATAGGTGACCTTGGGCGGCTTGCTCTGTTATCCCTTCCGGACAGGAGGGATCACCATCATGGTGGATGAGCTCGCCATCGCGGCAGGAACCGGCACGCCCCGATTCGGTGCGGCGGCATGAGTGGCGGCCTTGGCTGGGAGCCTCCCCGGCGCGCCTTGCTGCCGGATGGGCGGCTGCATCTTCAGGACGGGCCGATCGATCTCGTCATCGGCCTCGAGGGCACCCGCCGCGCCATCATGGAAGCGCGCGAGGCTGCCTGGCGCGCGTTGCACGGCGTGCTTCCCGCCCTTTCGCTGGAGATGACGGCGTTGCGGGCGCCCCTGTTCGGCCGCCAGCCCGATCTCCGCCATCCGGTGGCGCGCCGCATGGCCGAGGCCGCCTGGCCGCACCGCGCGCAATTCGTGACGCCGATGGTGGCAATGTCGGGGGCCTGTGCCGAGCATGTCATGCAGGCCCTCGCCACCATCGAGGACCTCACCCTGGCGCATGTGAGCCAGGGCGGCGACGTGGCCCTGCATCTCCCGGCCTCCGGCACGCTGCGGGTCGGGTTGGAAGCGGGGCAGGGCGCGGCAGGGACAGGGCGCATGGCCGTGATCCGCGGGCGGGACGGCGTCAGGGGCCTCGCGACAGCGGGCTGGCGGAGCGGGGGATTCTCGTTGGGCATCGCCGATGCCGTCACGGTGCTGGCGGAGCGCGCGCCGGAGGCGGCGGCCGCGGCCAGCATGATCGCCAATGCGGTGGATGCCGAGCACGGCGCCGTGATCCGCCGGCCGGCGGAGAGCCTCGACCCCGCCACGGACCTCGGCGAACTGCCGGTCACCGTCGCGGTCGGCGAGCTCCCGCCCGAGGTGGTGGAGGCAGCGCTGGCCTCCGGCCTGGCCTGCGCGGAACGGCTGCTGGCGCGCGGGCTGATCCTGGGGGCCTGCCTCGGCCTGCAGGGGAGGGTGGAGCTGGCGGGGTTGGACGGCTTCCTGGCAGGCCAGGATCAGGTCGTCCCTTCCGCCTAGGCCCGCTCGCCACGCAGCATACCCGGCTGATCTACGGCATGCCGTTGCTGTATCGATCCGTTTTTCCGGGGGTATCTCAACATAGGCGTGGGAACGAATGTTCTGCCATGCCAAGGTGAACTCATGCCCGAAGTGCGAGCAGGCGGCCGGGACCGGTTCGCCGGCTTTTGACCGACGGCACGGGTCTGTTGCGCGGAAGCTAAGGGCGGTGAAGGAAGCGTTGGATGGTCCGGCGGCGATGGTGTGATCCTCGCCCGGCCCTCGCAGCGACGGCACCGATGAGGAGAAGATAGATGACGTTCGATCCGAGGCTTCGCCGCCGGCTGCTGGTGCTGAACCTGGCTGCCCTGGGGGGCGCCGCCACCACGGGCGCCGCCTCTGCGCAGGGAACCAAGATCGGACCTCCGCAGGCGCCCTCCCGCCCCGGCGTCAGCGACAACGACCCCAATGATCCGCCCGGGCGCGGCCGTGGCGGGGCGGGCGGCGGCCTGGGCGATTCCGATCCCACCGATCCTCCCGGCCGCGGCGGCTCCACGGGCCAGAGCGATGCCGATCCCAATGATCCGCCTGGGCGCGGCCGTGGTGGCCAGCGTGGCGCCACCGACAACGACCCGAACGACCCTCCTGGACAGGGCCGGGGTGGCCAACGTTCTCAGGGGCCGACGGACAACGACCCGGACGACCCTCCCGGACAGGGACGCGGCGGCCAACGCCCCCAGGGCCCGACGGACAATGATCCGAACGACCCTCCCGGACGGGGCCGCGGCAGCCAGCGGCCTCAGGGCCCGACCGACAATGATCCGAATGACCCGCCCGGGCAGGGGCGTGGCCCGCAGCGAGGCGGCAAGACCTAACCCGCGCAGCGGAGGGGCGGCGGCATTCCCTCAGGCGGGGGCCAGCCGCTCCAGCGCGTCGCCAAGGCAGACGCGGCCGCCTTCCAGCACTTCGGCCTGGACGCCCAGGTCGGCATGGCCGAAATGCTGGCGGAGCACCCGGGGCGGATGGCTGTCGCGCTCGGCGGTCTCCAGATTCACCTCGGTCGCGGGGCAGCGCACGATGCGCTTCCAGACCCGGAGCCGGGCCTGGCCCAGCTGGATCTCCTGGCCCATCAGGTCGAAGTCGCCCCATTCGGGCCCGCCGGACACATATATATTGGCGCGGAAGCGCAACGGATGCAGGCGCATCCCCGCCGCCCGCTCGAGCGCGGCCAGGCTCGCGAGCGAGATGATCGAGACGGATTTCTGCGGAATATCGGTGAAGTTGTGCCCGGGCGCTTCGACGAAGCGCAGCCGGCCGCGCGCCTCCTCGCCCAGGAACGCCGTCAGCCGATCCTCGACCTCCGCGCGGCCCTCGGGCGTCGAGATATTGGCGACCAGCGGCTCGCCCTCCGGCAGGCGGATCACCAACTGGCCGGTCTTCGCGTCATAGGCCGTGGTGAGCCGGACGAGGCGGGCATTGGCGGCCACGCAGGCGAAATTCGTCTTGCGCAGCCAGGCCGGCGCGGCGGGGTCGAAGGGAGAGTCCCCTTGGGCCAGGGCGAAGCGGCGGTCGTGCGGCAGGCACTCGCCCTCCTTCAGCTGGACCTCCTCCATCGCCTCGGCGGAGAGGCCCTTCACCGGATACCGATAGATGTGCTCGACGCGCATGTTAGCTCCCGACTCATCTTGAATTCGCGCATTCCCCGTTACCACAATGAGGAGCGATGCGTTGCCTGAAAGGGATGCATCGCCCCCCGTCGCCTCCAGCAGGGACAGAACGACCTATGGATCTGGAAAAATTCACTGAACGCGCCCGCGGTTTCATTCAGGCGGCGCAAACCATCGCCATTCGCGAATATCACCAGCGCCTCACGCCCGAGCATCTGCTCAAGGCCCTGCTGGACGATGAGCAAGGCGCGGCCTCCGGCCTGATCGCGGCCGCCGGCGGCGACGTGAACGCCGTGCGCGGCGCGGTCGAGGCCGAGCTGCGCAAGCTCCCCGCCGTCCAGGGCGGCAATGCCGGCCAGGCGCCGCAGCTCACGCCCGAGCTGGTCCGTGCGCTCGACGCCGCGCAGCAGGCTGCCACCAAGGGCGGCGACACCTATGTGGCCCAGGACCGCATGCTCCTCGGCCTCGCCATCGCCGCCAGCCCGGCGCAGCAGGCGCTGAAGGCCGGCCGCGCCACGCCCGAGGCTCTCTCCGAAGCGATCGACCGCCTGCGCAAGGGCCGAAAGGTCGATGCCCCCGCGGCCGAGGACAGCTTCGACGCCCTGAACAAATACGCCCGCGACATCACGGAGGCGGCCCGCAACGGCAAGCTCGACCCGGTCATCGGCCGCGACGAGGAGATCCGGCGCGCCATCCAGGTGCTCGCCCGCCGCACGAAGAACAACCCGGTCCTGATCGGCGAGCCCGGCGTGGGCAAGACCGCGATCGTGGAAGGGTTGGCGCTGCGCATCGCGAAGGGCGACGTGCCGGAGGCGCTGAAGAACAAGCGGGTCATGTCGCTCGATCTCGGCGCCATGGTGGCCGGCGCCAAGTATCGCGGCGAATTCGAGGAGCGCCTGAAGGGCGTGCTGAAGGAAGTCGAGGAGGCGGCCGGCCAGGTCATCCTCTTCATCGACGAGCTGCACACGCTGATCGGCGCGGGCAAGGCGGATGGCGCCATGGACGCCTCCAACCTGCTGAAGCCGGCCCTGGCTCGCGGCGAGCTGCATTGCATCGGCGCGACCACGCTCGACGAGTACCGCAAGCACATCGAGAAGGACGCGGCCCTGGCGCGGCGCTTCCAACCCGTCTTCGTGGGCGAGCCGAGCGTGGAGGACACCATCTCCATCCTGCGCGGCATCCGCGAGAAGTATGAGCTGCACCATGGCGTCCGGATCACCGACGGCGCGCTGGTGGCGGCCGCGACGCTGAGCAACCGCTACATCACCGACCGCTTCCTGCCCGACAAGGCGATCGACCTCGTGGACGAGGCCTCCAGCCGGCTCCGCATGCAGGTGGACAGCAAGCCCGAGGAGCTGGACGAGCTCGACCGGCGGGTGCTGCAGCTCAAGATCGAGCGCGAGGCCCTGAAGCGCGAGGAGGACGAGGCCTCCAAGGATCGGCTGCACAAGCTGGAGGCCGAGCTCTCCGAGCTCGAGGAGAAGTCCTCGGCGCTGACGGCGAGCTGGGAGGCCGAGAAGAGCCAGGTGGTTGAGAGCCAGAAGCTCAAGGAGCAGCTGGACCAGGCTCGCACCGAACAGGATCTCGCGGAGCGGCGGGGCGACCTGAACAAGGCGGCGGAGCTGCGCTACGGCACCATTCCGGGGCTGGAAAAGCAGATCGCCGAGGCCGGCCAGGGTGGCGCCAAGCTGGTCAACGAGGCGGTGACCGAGGAGGGCATCGCCGCGGTGGTGAGCCGCTGGACCGGGGTGCCCGTCGACAAGATGCTCGAGGGCGAGCGGGCCAAGCTCCTGCGCATGGAGGATGACCTGCGACGCCGTGTCGTGGGCCAGGAGGAAGCGCTGGAGGCCGTGGCCAAGGCTGTGCGGCGTGCCCGTGCCGGCCTGCAGGATCCCAATCGGCCGATCGGCAGCTTCCTGTTCCTGGGGCCGACCGGTGTCGGGAAGACTGAGCTCGTAAAGGCCGTTGCTTCGTTTCTATTTGACGACGACCGCGCCATGACCCGTATCGACATGAGCGAATTCATGGAGAAGCACGCCGTGGCCCGCCTGATCGGCGCGCCTCCGGGCTATGTCGGCTACGAGGAGGGGGGCACGCTGACCGAGGCGGTGCGCCGGCGCCCCTACCAGGTCATCCTCTTCGACGAGGTCGAGAAGGCGCATGAGGACGTGTTCAACATCCTCCTCCAGGTGCTGGACGACGGGCGGCTGACGGACGGGCAGGGGCGGACGGTCGATTTCCGCAACTGCATCATCGTCCTGACCAGCAACCTGGGCTCCCAGGCGATCTCGGAGCTGCCGGACGACGCCGATGTCGAGATGGCGCGCCCCGCGGTCATGCGGGCGGTGCGGGACCGGTTCCGGCCGGAATTCCTGAACCGGCTGGACGAGGTCGTGCTGTTCCGCCGCCTGGCGCGGGAGGACATGGGCCAGATCGTCGATATGCAGCTTCAGCGGCTTCGCGGCCTGCTGGAGGAGCGGAAGATCGACCTGCACCTGGACGCCGCGGCCCGGAATTGGCTGGCGGAGGCCGGCTACGATCCGATCTACGGCGCACGGCCGCTGAAGCGCGTGATCCAGAGGAGCCTGCAGGACCGCCTGGCGAGCCAGTTGCTCGAGGGGACGGTGCGCAGTGGCGACTCGATCTCGGTGGGCGCTTCCGAGGACGGTCTGGAGATCCAGGTCAAGCAGGATGCCAGCGCATAGCTGCTCATGGGTGTCATGTTACGAGCGCATGAAACTGGGGTTTACAGGGGGCGGCCATCCCCATAAAAGCCCCTTCACCGACGGGGTGCTGCTCCACGGTGAGGCGGACGGGTTGACGAGGCCGAGTTGATCGGCTAGAAAGCCCGCCTCGCTGAGAGGGTTGCCCTAGTGGTAATCTGGCCGGACGAAAGTCCGGCCATGTTGTTTCACAGTTAAATCTGTTGATGCAGAGAAATGTGCGCGTTTGGTTATACCATGTGAGTGGTGACTGACGGATATCTTTCTGGATTGGGATGCGTGGTTGGCGCTGCTGGGTTTAGGCCTGG